>NZ_JAAPAU010000001.1:0-1905743 GCF_011636575.1 Pseudomonas sp. OTU750018 | reverse complement strand
TGGGTGGGGGAGGCGGCGGTTGGTAGGAAGCTTCTGTGGGAGGGGCTTGAGCCGCGACTAACGTTGATCGCGGCTACGACTGCATGGATGCAGGAGGTAGAGCGAAGCAGGATGCCCAAGCCGAAAGCCCCTCCCACACATCATGACCTCTGCAACACTAAGGCTTTCGAGTTTCCTGCAGCTTGGCCAGCAAGGCTTCGCTTTTCGCCAACTGCTCGGCTTCGCTGAGCTGCGGGTTTTCCAGCACGCTGTCGAGTTGTGCGATCAGCTCGCTCTGCCGGTTGATCCGCTCATCGAGTTTTTCCAGTTTGCGCTGGTTGTACCAGCTCCACAGTGCCAGGGCGCAGGCGGCCAGCACCACGGCGGTTAGCACGATAATCGTCAGGGTGTTCATCGCAGCTCCAGAGTTTTGCGCATCAGCATGCGCGGCAAGTTAACAGTGCCGCGCGTGACCGTCTGTACCTGCTGCACAGAAAATCCCTGACCGGCAAAAAATGCCTGGGCCACTAGGCTGGCTTCGGTAAACAGCTCGCGGGTGCCGGCCGCCCGCAGGCGCTGCTCGGCTGCGGCATACAAGGCGCTGGCAACACCCTGGCGGGCATAAGCGGGCGCGCAGTACAGCAGGTCGATATAGCCATCCAGGCGAAAGCCGATAAAGCCGGCGATAGATTGGCCATCTTCGGCGATAAGTAACTCAAGTGACGCTAAACGTGTTTGCCAGGCAGGCATATCCGTAGCCGCCGGAGCCCATGCTTTTCGCTGCGCTGAGTCGTAGTGCTGCGCAGTCAACTGGCTGACCGAGGCCTGAAACAGCGCGACGATGGCGGGCAGGTCGTGAGGTTGGTAGGGCCGCAGATGGATCATAGGGGGGGCGGCGCCTCTGTCGTTGAGAATGCTCGGTATTGTCAGTGTGCGGCGGCGTATTGCTCAAGGTGATTGAGTCGCTCTGGATTGCAGAACCCGCTCAGGGTTTCTTCTTGTTCAGACTTTTCAGGCGTTGGCTGGCGCGCTGCACGGCGGCCATCTTTTCCGGGCGCTTCATGCGCTTCCATTGTTTGATCTCGGCCTTGCTGCGCCCGCAGCTCAGGCACAGGTCGCCGCTCAGCTGGCAGAGCGAAATGCACGGGTTTTCAATTTCCTTGGCCATGGCTTAGTGCTTGCCCGAACGCTGGCGCGTCAGGCGTTGTTGCCAGTTGCCGCCGTCGACCCGCAGGCATTGCTGTTCATTGTCTGCGTACACGTGGGCGGCCGGGTTATCGAGTGCAATCTCGGCCGCCTGCAAGGCAGCAGCGGTCAGTGTTTGCATCAGGCGCTCCTGGCCCTTGGCGATGGCGGCGTCTTGTTCCGCCTGGCTGGCGAACACCCAGATCACCCGCAGGCTGGCGGGGAAGCTTTGGTAGTCGACGTCATGGGTTAGCCACTCGAAGCCGACAATCTCGGCCTTGGCGGCTTCGCAGGCGTCGGTGAGGGTTGCAGCCAGCGTCCGTTCGATTCGGCTTTGCTCGCGCTTGGTCAGGCTCATGGGGTTCCTTGGTGGTCTGCGGTTGCCGTGCAGGATAGCGCCTGGCCAACGGGTTTATGCAGGTTGCTAAACGGTGCACCGTCAGCAACCTGCCGAACAACATGTGATCAGTCTGTCGCGGTCTGGCCGGGCATGCTTGCCTCGGTGCGCAAGCGCTCGACCAGCTCAGCCAGCGTCAGACTGCCAAGGTTGTCGCCGGCGCGGCTGCGCAGGGTGACGCGGCCCTCGGCCTTCTCCTGTTCTCCGATCACCAACAGGTAGGGCACCTTCTGCAGGGTGGCTTCGCGGATCTTGTAGCCGATCTTCTCGTTGCGCAGGTCGGCTGCTGCGCGCAGGCCGGCGCGTTTGAGGGTGGCGACCACTTGGCGGGCGTAGTCGTTCTGGCCTTCGGAGATGGTCAGCACGGCGGCCTGTTGCGGGGCCAGCCACGGCGGGAACAGACCGCTGTATTGCTCGATCAGGATGCCGGTAAAGCGCTCCAGCGAGCCGAACAGGGCGCGGTGTAGCATCACCGGGCGTTCGCGTTCGCCGTGCTCGTTGATGTAGCTGATGTCGAAGCGCTCTGGCAGGTTGAGGTCCACCTGCAAGGTCCCGCACTGCCAGTCGCGGCCGATCGCATCGCGCAGCACGAACTCCAGTTTCGGCCCGTAGAACGCGCCTTCGCCGGGGTTGAGCTGGTAGTCGATGTTCATCCGTTGCAGCGCGCCGGACAGTGCGCCTTCCAGTTGATCCCAGGTGGCGTCGCTGCCGATGCGGTTGGCCGGGCGGGTGGAGAGTTTGACCGCGACTTCGTTGAAGCCGAAGTCACGGTAGATGGCGAATACCAGGGCGATGGTGTCGGCGCATTCCTGCTCCATCTGCGCTGCGGTGCAGAAGATGTGCGCATCGTCCTGGGTGAAGTGACGCACGCGCAGCAGGCCGTGCAGCGCGCCGGACGGCTCGTAGCGGTGCACCTTGCCGAATTCGGCCATGCGCAGCGGCAGGTCGCGGTAGCTCTTCAGGCCACGGGCGTAGAGCGCCACTGCGCCGGGACAGTTCATTGGTTTGAGGGCGAACACGCGTTCGTCTTCGGTGGTGGTGGTGAACATGGCCTCGCGGTAGTTGAACCAGTGCCCGGAGGTTTCCCAGAGGCTGCGGTCCATCACGTCCGGGGTGTTGACCTCGACATAGCCGGCGGCGTCCTGCTGCTGGCGCATGTAGTTGATCAGCTGTTGGAAAAGCGTCCAGCCCTTGGGGTGCCAGAACACCGAGCCCGGGGCGCAGTCGTCGAAATGGAACAGGTCGAGCTGCGGGCCGAGCTTGCGGTGGTCGCGCTTACCGGCTTCTTCCAGACGGGTGAGATGGGCCTTGAGCTCTTTGCTGTTGGCCCAGCAGGTGCCGTAGATGCGCTGCAGTGCAGCGTTTTTCGCGTCGCCGCGCCAGTAGGCGCCGGCCACCTTGGTCAGCTTGAACGCCTGCAGATGGCCGGTGCGCGGAATATGCGGGCCGCGGCAGAGGTCTTCGAAGTCGCCCTGGCGGTACAGCGACAGCATCTCGCCTGCGGGAATGTCGCGGATCAGCTCGGCCTTGTAGTGCTCGCCTTGGGCCTCGAAATGGGCGATGGCTTCATCACGCGGCAGCTCGCGGCGGCTGACCGGCAGATCGGCAGCGGCCAGCTCCAACATGCGCGCTTCGATGCGTTCGAGATCGTCGGGGGTAAAGGGCCGCTCGAAGGCAAAGTCGTAAAAAAAGCCGTCTTCGATCACCGGGCCGATGGTCACCTGAGCGCTCGGGTACAGCTGCTTTACGGCCATGGCCAGCAGGTGCGCGCAGGAGTGGCGCAGCAGCTCGAGACCTTCGCTGTCGCGGGCGGTGATCAGGCTGAGCTGGGCGTCGTGGTCAATCAGGGCGCTGGTGTCGATCAGTTGGCCATTCAGACGGCCAGCCAATGCGGCTTTGGCCAGACCGGGGCCGATATCGGCTGCTACCTCGGCCACGCTTAGCGGGTGGGAATAATGACGTTGGCTGCCGTCGGGCAGGGTGATGCTGGGCATATCGGTTCTCTAATCGGGGGCGGTTAAAGGTGAAATCTGTAGGGTGGGTTAGCGGCGCAAAGGCGCAGCTATGGAGGCCACCACGTAGTCCGTGCGCCGCGTAACCCACCATTGCGGTTTATCGGCAGACCGCAATGGTGGGTTACGGCGCTTTGAGCATTGGTGTTGTTTGCATGATCGCGGTTCGCGCCTAACCCACCCTACAAAAGCGGCTATGTAATTTTTATCAGCCGCGCTGGTAGCGCAGCGGCAGGCCCTCGCAGTCGTCCTGCACCTGACCGTTGTGCCAGGCCAGTTGGCCGGAAACGATGGTGGTGCGCACGGCATGGCGGAAGGCGCGGCCCTTGAAGGGTGTCCAGCCGCAGTGGGCGAGCGTTGGGTCGGCTTCCACCGGGCGCGGTTCGCGCAGGCGCTCGATCAGGGTCAGGTCGGCCCAGTAGCCTTCGCGCAGGTAGCCGCGCTGCTCGATGGCAAAACGCTGCGCCACGGCATGACTGGTTTTCTCGACCAAGGTGCTCAGGGGCAGCAGGCCGTCGGCCACCAGTTCCAGTAGGGCGGGCAGAGCGTGTTGCACCAGCGGCAGGCCGGACGGCGCCTGCAGGTAGGGGCGCTGTTTTTCTTCCAGGGTGTGCGGGGCGTGGTCGGTGCCGATGATGTCCAACCGCCCACACAGCAGGGCCTGGCGCAGGGCATCGCGGTCGGCCTGGGTCTTGATCGCCGGGTTGCACTTGATCAGGTGGCCGAGCGCTGCGTAGTCGCGGTCATCGAAATACAGGTGGTGCGCGCAGACCTCGGCGGTGATCTGCTTGCCGGCCAGGGGGCCTGGCTGGAACAGGCTCAGCTCGCGGGCGGTGGTGATGTGCAGCACGTGCAGCTGGGTGTCAAAGCGCTGCGCCAGGCTGACGGCGAGGCTGGAGGACTGGTAGCAGGCCTCGGTATCTCGGATTAGCGGATGCTGCTCGGCGGGAATCTGCTCGCCGTACTGTGCCTGCCATTGCTGTTCGCGTTCGCGGATGCGCGGCGTGTTTTCGCAGTGGGTGAGGAGGATGGTCGGGCAATCGCGGAACAGCCGTTCCAGCGAGGGCAGGTCATCGACCAGCATGTTGCCGGTGCTGGCGCCCATAAACACCTTAACTGCTGCCACGCGTTTGGGGTCGAGCGCGGCGACGATGTCGAGGTTGTCCTGGCTGACGCCAAAGTGGAAACCGAAGTTGGTTTTCGAGCAGTTGGCGGCGCGCCGCTCTTTGGCTTCCAACACCTCCAGGTTAAGGGTCGGCGGGTTGGTGTTGGGCATGTCCATGACGCTGGTGATGCCGCCGGCCACGGCCGCCCGCGATTCCGTGGCGAAGCTGCCCTTGTTCGGCGCACCGGGATCACGGAAGTGCACCTGATCGTCGATCATCCCCGGCAGCAGAAATTGCCCGGCGGCGTCGATCTCAACCGTGGCATTCACGCCGGTCAGGCTGCTGGCGATTTTCTCTATACGGCCGTGGCGCACTGACAAGTCGGCCTCAAACTCACGGCCTTCGTTTACCAGGCGCGCGTTGCGGATCAGCAGGTCAGTCATGGTGATGCTCTCGCGGGCAGTGTGTATGGGGCAGTGGGACCGGGTCGTAGCCGCCCGGATGCCAGGGATGGCAGCGCAATAAGCGGCGCAGGGCCAGCCAACTGCCGCGCAGCGCGCCGTAGCGTTCCAGTGCTTCGACGGCGTATTGCGAACAGCTGGGGTGGAAGCGGCAGCGCGGCCCGAGCAACGGGCTGATCAGGTACTGATAAAACCGCACCAGGCCCAGCAGCAGGCGTTTCATTGCGGCACGCTAATCACGCTCACCTGCGCGTCGCGGATGGCGTTGTAAAAGCAGTTGGGTCGGCCGGTGTGGCAGGCCGGGCCCTGTTGCTCAACGAGCAGCAGCACGGCGTCGCCGTCGCAGTCCAGCCGCGCTTCGATCAGCCGTTGCCGGTGGCCGCTGGTTTCGCCCTTGCGCCACAGTTGCTGGCGCGAGCGCGACCAGTAACAGACCTGGCCGCTGGCGAGGGTTTCTTCCAGCGCGGTGCGGTTCATCCAGGCCAGCATCAGCACCTCGCCGTTGTCGTGTTGCTGGGCGATGGCGGCGATCAGGCCTTCAGCATTCCAGGGGATGGCCTCCAGCACGGCGGCCAGCGGGCGGCTCTCGTCCAGTCCGGCCTGCTCCAGTTCAAGCCATAGGCTCATGGGTTGAGCGCGGCCAGCAGGGTGTCGAGGTTGTACTTGTACATGCCTAGGTAGGTGCTGGCAGGGCCTTCGTTGGCCAGGGCATCGGAGTACAGGGTGCCGCCGATCTTGGCTCCAGCCTCGTTCGCGATCTGCTCAATCAGGCGAGGATCGCGGATGTTTTCCACAAACACGGCTTTTACTCTGTCGGCGCGAATCTGCCGGATCAGCGCGGCCACTTCGGCGGCCGAGGGCTCGTCTGCAGTGCTCAGGCCCTGGGGTGCGATAAATTTCAGGCCGTAGGCCTGGCCCAGGTAAGCGAAGGCGTCATGGCTGGTGATGATGGTGCGCTGCGCCGGGGGCAACTGGCCCAAACCGGTCTTGGCTTCTGCTAGCAGGCTGCGGATCTGCGTCAGGTAGGCATCGCGCCCGGCGTTGTAATGCGCGGCGTTGTTCGGGTCGGCCTGGACCAGCGCCTTGGCGATGTTCTGCACGTAAATTTCGGCATTGGCCAGGTTCTGCCAGGCATGCGGGTCGGCTACCTGCTGACCGTCCTCATCGAGCATCAGCGGCAGCACTCCGGCGCTGGCATCAATGCGTGTGCCAGGCGCTTCGCTGCTGTCGATTAGGCGCGCCAGCCACGGCTCGAAGCCCATGCCGTTGGCGATAATCAGGTCGGCGGCGAACACCGCTTTGGCGTCTTCGGCGCTGGGTTGGTAGATGTGAGCGTCGGCATCGGCACCGACCAGGTTGTGCAGTTCGAGCTTATCTCCGGCTATTTGCTGGGTAATGTCGGCCAAAATACTAAAACTGGTAACAACTTTGAGTTTCTCTTCAGCGTGCGCGAACAGGGCGAAACTTAAACTCAGCAGGGCAATCAGGGTGCGCATAGGTGTTCCTCAATGGGCGGGCGATAAGCGGGGTGGGCGGCGCAGCAGGCCATTTAGCGGCCCGAGCAGTACGGAACAGATGTAGGCCAGGCCAGCGAGCAGCACGATGCACGGGCCGCTCGGCAGGTTGGCGTAGTAGGAGAGCAGCAGCCCAAGCCAGACGCAGACCGCGCCGGTGAGTGCGGCGAGCAGCAACATGCGCGGCAGGCGGCGGCTCCAGAAACGTGCGGCGGCAGCTGGCAACATCATCAACCCGACCACCATCAGCGCGCCGATGGCCTGAAAACCGACCACTAAATTGAGCACCACCAAACCCAGAAACAGCCCGTAGGCCAGCGGCCCGAAGCGGCTGACCCCGCCGAGAAACAGTGGGTCGAGGCTGTCCATCAGCAGCCAGCGGTAAATCAGGGCGAGCAGCAACAGGCTGCCGATGGACACCAGCAACATGCCGTTCAGGGTGGGCGGGTCCACGGCCAGCACCGAGCCGAACAGCAGATGCAGCAGGTCCAGCTTGTTACCGGCCAGGCCCAGCAACAACACGCCGCTGGCCAGCGAAATCGGGTAAATGGCGGCCAGGCTGGCGTCTTCACGCAGGCCGGTGCGCCGCGTCACCCAAGCGGCGATTCCGGCCATGCCAAGGCCAGCGACCAGCCCGCCAATCGTCAACGCTGGCAGGCTCAGGCCAAACAGCCAGAAGCCCACTGCCGCGCCAGGCAAGATGCCGTGGGCAATCGCATCGCCCATCAGGCTCAAGCGCCGCAACACCAGAAACACCCCCAGTGGTGCGGCACTGATCGCCAGCGCCACGCCGCCCAGTAACGCGCGGCGCATAAAGGCGAACTCGACGAAGGGCGTCCACAGCAGTTCCAGGCTCACGCCACGTGCTCCAGCGGCGAGTGTTGGCCCATCAGCTCGCGAATCGGCGCGAAGATGCAGCCGCTGCGCGACACCAGCAGGGCGTTGTCCAAGTGCTGACTCATGTGACTGAGGGAATGGCTGACGACAATCTGTGTGCGGCCCTCTGCCTGCCAGCGGGCGATGTGCTGCCAGAGCAGAGTTAGACCGTGTTCATCCAGCGCCGCTTCGGGCTCGTCGAGCAACAGCACCTGCGCATCGGTCAGGCTCAGGCGGGCGAGCAGGGCGCGCTGCAATTCACCGCCGGACAACGCTTGCAGGCTGTGCTGGTGCAGCTCGCTCAGCCCCCAGTCGGCCAATGCCTGCTCTAAGCGCGCCTGACGTTGCGGGCGACCTAGGCGGTTGCGCCACAACCCGGCGCTGACCAACTCCTGCAGGGTGATCGGGAATTGCCGGTCCAGTGCCTGCTGCTGCACCAGATAGGCCACGCCACCTAGGCGCGGCACGGCCAGTTCGACCTGCCCGCGCAAAGGCTGAGCGATGCCCGCGACAACCTTGAGCAGGCTGCTTTTGCCACAGCCGTTGCTGCCGATCACCCCGGTCAGGCTGGCACGAGCCAGGTGCAGATTAAGCGGTGGCGTCAGCGGCTGGCCGGCAGGGCCCCATTGCAGGTTATGGCAGTGGATCATGCCGGGCTCCAGTTCCAACGGCTGACGGCAACCGCATCGTGAGCATGCAGGCTTTCCGCGTGCACCACGCGCAAGTGAAAGGCGCTGAAGGCCAGTTGTTCGCGCAGGGCGCTGTGCAGGCGGCGGGCAGCGTCTTCGCAGAACATCAGGTTTTGCCCGTTGGCCAGGGCGAAGGCCTGTTCATCGGCGCGCTTTACCGCGGTCTGTACGGCGGTGCCGAGGGCCTGTTCGGCGGTGTCGATCAGCTCCACCAGCGGTAACGCCGTGCTGTCGACCTGCAGGCGCACCTGCAAGGTGGCGTAGCTGCGCTGGCTGTGTGGCGTGGCGACGATGCCTTGGGGCGAACCAAGCCATTCCATCACCTGTTCATAGCTGAGCTGCTGGTTAGCGAAGTCGTGAGCGAACTGCTGCTGAATCAACTGGCGGGCCAGCGCGGCTGAGCAGGGGCACGTTGAGGAATAGGCCACCTGCACCTGTAGTTCCACGTGAAACCCCCATGAATCCTGGCGTGCACGCACTTCGAAGGGGTAGGACTTCCATCCGGACAATGGGCTGACCAGCGCTGGGCGGCTGAGCAACGCCTCACCGCGCAAGGTAATCGACGCCTGTTGTGACAGGCACTGATGGCTGTCGAGAAACTCGTTCAACAGCTGCTGCAGTGTCGTCGTGTTCAGTTCGCGCTGTTCCAGCGCATGCAGCGCCAGGTAGAGGCGCGACATATGGATGCCGCGGGCATTGCCATCATCCAGGCTAACCCCGACATCGGCGCTGGCATGAATGCGTTGCCCGGCCATGTTCACCGGCAACGCGATGCCCTGCATGCCAACCCAGTCCAGGGCTTGTTCATGGGCGGGCGTTTGCGCGGCTATGTCCGGCAGTGTCAGTGCGTTCATCAGAAATCGGCGCTCGGCTGTGGGTTTAAATGTTATGTTATAACAAGTAAATTACAAAGCCAGCGAATCCTGACGATGACCGAAACGCCGCTTACCCACGCCGAACTGCTCGCCCAGCCGGCAGATGACTACATGAATGCCGCGCAGCAGCAGTTCTTCCGCGCGCTGCTGCTCACCCAGCGCGGCGAGCTGCAAACCCGCATTGCCGAAGAGTTCGAAGGCCTGCGCGAGCGCGAAACCAGCAGCGATCCCGCTGACATTGGCAGCGCCGAAGAGCAACGCCAGTGGCAACTGCGCTTGCTGGAGCGGGAAAAAAAGCTGCTCGACAAAATCGACGAAGCCCTTGAGCGGCTGGCCCGTGGTGAATACGGCTGGTGCGTGGAGACCGGCGAGCCGATTGGCCTCAAGCGCCTGTTGCTACGGCCTACCGCCAGCCTGTGCATCGAAGCCAAAGAGCGTCAGGAACAACGCGAAAAACACCTGCGCCACGCAGAATTCTGATGGAGCCTGAAACCATGACCAATCGTCTTCCCGTAACCGTGTTGTCCGGCTTTCTCGGCGCCGGTAAAAGCACCCTGCTTAACGCCATTCTGAAAAACCGCCAGGGTTTAAAGGTGGCGGTAATCGTCAACGATATGAGCGAGATCAATATCGATGGCAGCGAAGTTCAGCGCGATGTCAGCCTGAACCGCGCCGAAGAAAAGCTCGTGGAAATGAGCAACGGCTGTATCTGCTGCACCCTGCGCGAAGACCTGCTGGAAGAAGTCGGCCGCCTGGCCCGCGATGGGCGTTTCGATTACTTACTCATCGAATCCACTGGGATCAGCGAACCGCTGCCGGTGGCGGAAACCTTTACCTTCCGTGGTGAGGACGGCCAGAGCCTGGCCGATGTGGCGCGCCTGGACTGCATGGTAACGGTGGTCGACGGGGTGAACTTTCTGCGCGATTTCCATGAGGCCGAAAGCCTGGCCAGCCGTGGCGAAACCCTCGGTGAGGAGGACGAGCGCTCGATCACCGACCTGCTGATCGAGCAGGTGGAATTCGCCGATGTGCTGCTGATCAGCAAGATCGACCTGATCAGCAGCCACGAGCGCGAAGAGCTAATGGCCATCCTCAAGGGCCTCAACACTCACGCCGAAATTGTGCCGATGACCATGGGCGCGGTGCCGCTGGAGAAAATCCTCAACACCGGCCGCTTCGACTTCGAGCGCGCCGCCCAGGCACCGGGCTGGCTTAAAGAGTTGCGCGGTGAACACATTCCTGAAACCGAGGAATACGGTATTGCTTCAACGGCTTACCGTGCACGCAGGCCGCTGCATCCCGAGCGCTTCTTCAACTTCATCAACCGCGAATGGACCAATGGTCGTTTGCTGCGCAGCAAGGGCTTTTTCTGGCTGGCCAGCAAATACCAGGAGGCCGGCAGCTGGTCCCAGGCGGGCGGTTTGATGCGTCACGGCTTTGCCGGGCGCTGGTGGCGCTTCGTACCCAAGGCGCAATGGCCGACCGACGAAGAAGGGCTGCAGGCGATTATGAAAAACTGGCAGGCGCAAACCGGCGACTGCCGTCAGGAGTTGGTGTTTATCGGCCAGAACATCAACTTCGCTCAACTAACCGCCGAACTGGATGCCTGCCTGCTGACCGATGCGGAAATGGCCCTGGGCGTAGATGCCTGGCAGGCGCTGCCCGACCCGTTTGGCCCCTGGCATGAGGAAGCTGCCTGATGCTCGCGCCTGTGCTGCGCCATCCGCTGCAGCAGGTCAGCAGCGAACAGATTGATGTGCTTGGCGATGTACTGCGTGACGAGGTCAACTTGGCCGTCTGGCAACGCCAGTTGCCGGCACAGATCAGTGATTTCGCCAGCGCTTTGCTGGCTCAGGGCGAACCCCTGGGCCACTCCATGGTGCTGGAGTTGGCCAGCCCGGAGAGTGAGCCGAACCTGAGTGGCCTGGTCGATGGTTACAGCGATCTGCCGGGGCAGGCGGCCTTTTTGCAGGACGTTAGTTGGCTGATCAGTGCTTTCGCCTGCCTGTTCGATGCCAAACGCATCGGCCTGCGCCTGCGTATTCTCGACAAGGCCATGTGCCCGCGCTTTCACGTTGACCACGTGCCGGTGCGGCTGATTACCAGCTACGCCGGGGTCGGTAGTGAGTGGCTGGAAGAAGGCGTGATGGCGCGCCGCCGCTTGGGCGACCCTGGCGCTGAGCCGAGCGATCCGGCCGTGATCCAGCGCGCCGAGGCTGGCCATGTGCTGCTGGCCAAGGGCGAGAAGTGGATCGGCAATGAGGGCGGCGGCTTGATCCATCGCTCGCCGCAACCACCGGCCGGTGAGCGGCGATTGCTTTTGACCCTGGATTGGCTGGCTTAAATTCCAGGCAAAAAAATAGGCTGCGGGAGAGCAGCCTTAAGCACCAGAAAGGCACACCGGCGCGTGACCCGGCATGCAGGGGTGAGGTACCCAAGACCAATAAAACATAGACAGGATTACGCTTTGATGACGGTTAGCGGGCCATCCATACACCCTTGCTCTGCTGCTCGCAGAAGGGCTTGAGGTAGGTGGCGTCGCTGGCCACGCCGTAATAATGCACATCCTGCTTATAGGGCGTGCCACCCACCGTGGCGTTACGACATACGCCGAAGGAGCCCATCGGGCACTGCTCGACAAACTCCACTTCGACCTTCTGCCCCTGCAGCTGCGGCTGGCAGAAACCGGTGCGGAACAGGTTGGGCGGGATGCTGCGGTTCTGCTGGCAGACCTTCACATCCAGGCGCTCGGCCTGGCTATGCACCACACAGGCTTCACCCCAGGCCAGGCCGGACAGTGTGAACAGGCTCAGCAGCAGAAAAACGCGCATCCATTGACCCTCTGAAAATATGCCGGCGACTCTAGCATGCTGTTTTTAATCAGTCTGCGTAGGCCCGCTCTAACGATGCTCTACACCGTTAGAATGGCCGCAGCAGGACTCTTCTTCTCGATAGACAGTGGCACGCGCCGATCATGCTGAACAATATCCCTACCCACGTAATTGCCGGCCCCCTGGGCGCGGGCAAGACCAGCCTGATCCGTAATCTGCTGGCGCAGCGTCCGGCGCACGAACGTTGGGCAGTACTGATCAATGAGTTCGGCCTGGTTGGTTTGGATGCCGCGCTGCTGACCACCGACGACGATGGCGTGGCCCTGGGCGAAGTGGCGGGCGGTTGCCTGTGCTGCGTTAACGGCGTGCCGTTTCAGGTTGGCCTCGGCCGGCTGTTGCGCAAAGCCAAACCGCATCGCCTACTGATCGAACCGTCCGGCCTCGGCCATCCTCTGGTACTGCTTGAGCAACTGCGCGAAATGCCCTGGGCTGGGGTTTTGGCGGTGCAGGCACCGCTGCTGGTGCTGGACGCTCAGGCCCTTGCTGCGGGTGAAGCGCTGCCGGAGAGCCAGCAGGCGACGCTTAGCCGCGCCGGGCTGCTGCTTTTGAACAAGGCCGACGAGCTGGATGAAGCCACCAAGGCGCGCATCCAGGCAACGCTGCCAGCACGACCGATTTACTGGACCAGTCAGGGTGCATTGCCGCTCGCAGCGCTGCCCGGCTTTAGCGTCCAGGCCGATGGCGACGCTACACCGAATAACCTGCCCACGGCTGCGGCGCCATTGCCGCAACTGTGGCGCAGCTCAAGCGAGCCGATCTGCCAGGTGCAACAGCAGGCCGAAGGCTGGAGCATCGGTTGGCGCTGGCACCCCAGCCAGCAGTTCGAGCTGATGCGCGTACAACAGTGGCTGAGCAGCTTGCCCTGGCGCCGCGCCAAGCTGGTGCTGCACACCAACGCCGGCTGGCTGTCCGCCAACGCCCTCAACGGTGATGCCCTGCATTGGCAAAACAGCGAATGGCGCAAGGACTCGCGGCTGGAGCTGATCTTCAGCGAGGCGCAGGAGGTGTCGGCGTTGCAGGCCGGGTTTGCGGCCTGTGCATTAGCGCCAGAGCATTTCGGCCAGGCTGCCGAACAGCAGAATCAGCACAGCCAGGGCGCTGATACGCAGAGCCAGGGGTGAGGTGACCCACTGCAACGCCTGCTGTTTGGGTGCTTCACGCAGTGCATGCCACTCTTGGCTGAACGCAGGGTCGATGCGCAGGGCAAATAGCCTGTCGCGGTACAGCAGGTGCCGAGCGTGGCTCATCTGACTGTAAAGCGGCAGGCGAATAGCAAAGTGCAGTTCGCCATCTGCGGCGCGTCCCATGTCCAGTACATGGCAGTCGATGCCGGCGCTGCTGAGTTGTTCTTGCAGGTGCTCGATAAAGCCTGCATGGCTGGATTCCAGTAAAACAAACACCCTGACGTCCTCCTTGATAGGTCTGCGGCCAGGATGCCGGAGTCAGATAGAACTGACGAGTCCTCTGGCGATGCGGATAATCCCCACCTGAATACGATCACGCAAGGCACGATCATGCATCTCCACCCCTGGTCACACGACAGCAGCGCCGGCTTTACCTTGCGCGGTTGGCATTCACCGCCTTCGGGTAAGCCCGTGCTGCATTTTCTGCATGGCAACGGCTACTGCGGGCGGGTCTACACACCACTGCTGGCGCTGTTGGCCGAGGATTTCGATCTGTGGTTGTGTGATGTTCAGGGTCATGGTGAGAGTGACCACGGTGGGCGTTTTCATGGCTGGAATCGCAATGCCGAGATGGCGGTGGAGGCTTATTCCGCCGGACGCGAGCGATTTGCCGATGCCCCGGTGTTTGCTCTCGGCCACAGCTTTGGTGGCGTGCTGACCAGCCTGATGCTGGCCCAGCAGCCGCAGCTGTTCCAGCGCGCGGTATTGCTCGATCCGGTGTTGTTCAGCCCGGCGATGATCGGGGTTATGGCGTTGTCTGATGTGGTCGGTTTAAGTCGGCGCACCACCCTCGCCAGCAAGGCGCTCAAGCGTCGCAGCAGCTGGCCGGACCGGGCGGCTGCGCATGCCGCGCTGCATGGTCGGGGGATGTTTCGTGGCTGGACCGAAGAAGCCTTTAGTGCCTATATCCAGCACGCGCTAAAAGACAGCAAGAAGGGCGTTGAGCTGAAATGCCGGCCAAGCCGTGAGGCGGATATCTTCAGCTCATACCCTAAGCGCCTGTGGCCGTCGCTGGGCAAGGTGACAACGCCGACCCAGGTGCTTTACGGCCAGCGCAGTTACCCTTTTGTGGCCAAATCGGTGGCGCGCTGGTGCGCCAGTAATGTTCATGTCAGTGCGCATGTGGTGGCGGGTGGGCACTGCTTTATGCAGGAGCATCCGGCCGACAGTGCTGCGCGGATTACGCATTTTCTGTTGCAGCGCGACTAAGGCTGATGACGTGCCGCGAGGATATCTGGCTGGCGCTCTCCGAGCTGTGGCTGGACACCACCCTGGATGAGTCGGCCTTACGGCATATCGCCACGCGGTTACGCGCCAGTGGATTGAGCCTGGATGAGCTGCAGCATATCTACTGCTATGAAGTCGCGCCGCAGGTCTGGCATAACCACTGGGCGGTCGCCGGGGTGTGGGACGGTTTCGAGCCGCAATGGCTGTTTGCCGGTTGCCGGCGCAATCAGTTGGGTGGGCGCTGGCACCGATTGAAATGCCGCCTGCTGCGCCGCCCAATGACTTACGGATGTCACACCGAGTGGCAGCAGATCGTGGCATTTATGGCTGATCCTAACTTCGACTAGTCGGCCTTAATGCTGTGTGTTGTTATCCGAATCCTGACGCTGACTGCGCCACTGCTGCATCTCAATCACCTGGGCGCTGGGCGCCGGCGGCTCGCGGAAGGGGTGCGGGGCCAGCTCGATTCGCCCCAGTTGTTTGCCAAACAAGGTAATGCTGCCGATATGCCGCTGCTCGCCGGTGACGGTGAACTCGAAGCCATACACCCGTGCCAGTCGCTTGCGCCCGCGTGCATCGGGTAACAGCGCGAGCCGGCGCAGGGCGACATTTTCATCAAGCAACTCGATGTCGGATTTGGCGCAGTGTTGTTTCACCAAACCCAGCGCGTGTTCACGCAGACCATGGGCATGCCACAGCCAGGCGCACGCGGTGGCGAACAGCATCAGCAGAAAAACATCGAAGAGGTCGATCATGGCGGCTCCGGCGGCAGGAGGCTGAGCTTAACAGAGCCTGTCGTTCGCTTACGCATCCACGCAGATACGGTTTCGCCCCTGCGCTTTGGCGTTGTACAGCTGGTTGTCCGCGCGTTGCAGCAGCTGTTGCAGGCTGTCGCCGGGACGAGCGCAGGTCAGGCCCATGCTGACGGTGGCGTGCAACGGGCCCTGAACGGTGGCGAGGGGCTGCGTGTGCAGGGCATTGCGTAGCCGTTCCAGGCGCTGCTGCGCAGCGTTGAGGTCGCTGTCGGGCAGGAGGATGACGAATTCCTCACCGCCGAAGCGGGCGAACAGGTCGGTGCTGCGCGCCTGCTGCCGGCACAGTTCGCTGAACGCCACCAGCACCTGATCGCCGACGGCGTGGCCGTACTGGTCGTTGACCCGTTTGAAGTGATCGAGGTCGAGCATCGCCAAGCACAACGGGGTGCCTTGGCGTTGATTACGGCTCAGCTCGTGTTCGGCACGTTGCTGGAAGGCGCGGCGGTTCAGGGCGCTGGTCAGCGGGTCGGTGGTGGCGAGTTGGCGCAGCTGTTCTTCCAGGGCCTTGCGCTGGCTGACATCGCGGATCTCTGCGACCTGCTGCTGCGCTTCGGCCAGGCGCGCGATGCTCAGCTCGGCGGCGAATGGCTGGCCGTCCGCACGTTGAGCAAGCAGGTCGTGGGGACGGCCATCAGCCTGTTGCAGCAGTTCGCTGAGCGGCTGTTGGCTGCTGCTGTCGAATAGCCGCGATAGCGGTTGGCCGAGCAGTTGCTCACGGGTTTGCGCAAACAGCTGTTCCAGCTTGGGGTTGCTGTCGATGATGCGTTCGCCGTCGAGCACCATCACCCCGGCGTTGCTCACGCTCATCAGGCGTTCGAAACGTTCGGCGTTGGCAGCGGCCTGCTGGGCGTTACGCTGGCTGTCGGCGAGGATGCGGCGCATGGTCAGCAGTACTAGGCCGACCAAGGCCATAAGCCACAGGGGAATGCCGAAGTTGTAGGGCAGCAGGTAGCTTACCGAGCGCGTGACGTCGTCATGGACGATGCCTTGCAGGCCATCGTGCAGGCCGACCACGCCGCGCAGCAGGGTGACCAGGGCATAACCCAGCAAGGCGATGGCGACAAACTGGCAGACGCCGCGCAGTTCCACCTCGCTGGGCGCACGCCATAGCGCCCAGCAGGCTTGCAGGGGCAGTAGGCCGCCAATGGCGGCGTACAGCGCGACGAGGTATTCCGAGTTGATGGGGCTCAGCCACCAGTGCCAGCTCAGGGCCAGGCTCATCAATCCCGCGCTGGCGGGGACGGTCCACCAAGGCAGCGGCAGGCCGAGAAAGCGAAACACGCCGAGCAGGATGATCGCCTCGCCGGCCAGTTGCAGGGCATTGCCAAGAATATTCAGCAGTTTGCTGCCACTGGCCATAAAACCCATGAAAAGCAGGATGCCGATGATCAGGGTCCAGCTGCCCAGCATCCACAAACCGGGGCCCCGGTAGGGGCGGGAGAAATACCAGAGCCCGCTGCAGGCAATGGCGCTCGCCAGCATCAGGTTCAGGCCCAGCAGCATGGGGGAGAAATACAGGCTTTCCATGGCCTTACTCGGTGTTATGCAGGGGCGTAATTGTGCCGCTGGCGTGTGGTGTTGTCTGCTCGTTCAGCTTTTTTCTTCGTTCAGTGCCTGGTAGCGCTGTTGCAACTCGTGGCGGATCTGCCGGCGTTGCAGGGCCTGGCGCTGTCGCCGCAAGGCGTCCGCAGTGGTCGGTTCCAGGGCGGGAATGGGCACCGGCTTGCCCTGTTCATCCACCGCCACCATGGTGAAGAAGCAGCTGTTGGTGTGACGCACCGAGCGCTCGCGGATGTTTTCCGTGATCACCTTGATGCCGACTTCCATCGACGTACGCCCGGCGTAATTGACCGAGGCGAGGAAGGTCACCAGTTCGCCAACATGGATGGGCTCGCGAAAGATCACCTGATCCACCGACAACGTGACCACATAGCGCCCGGCAAAACGGCTGGCACAGGCGTAGGCGACTTCATCGAGGTATTTGAGCAGGGTGCCGCCGTGCACATTGCCGGAGAAGTTGGCCATGTCCGGGGTCATCAGTACGGTCATCGACAGCTGGGCGTTTCCGGGTTCCATAGCGGGCTCTGTGCTGGGTTTGTGGCAACCATAGCAGGTGCAGGGGCAGGCCCGCGCGGTTGATCAGGGCAAGCCGAACTGCTGGCGCAGCTGGTTGAGCATGGGGGCCTGCTCGCTCAGGAAGTGATCGAAGCGTTTGATCAGCTGGTCATACCGGTAACTGCTCAGGTGAAAGCTGGTGGTGATCTGCGGTAATTGCGGGTCACGCTGCAGTTGCTGCGGTGCGATGCCGAGCAGTTGCATATGGTGTTCCACCACCTGCGGGTTGGCGTAGATGGCATCCAGGCGGCCCCGTTCGAGCATGCGGATCAGGCTCTGGATGTCCTGCACTTCCACCAGTTCGATGCTGTGTTGATCCAGCAGCGGTTGCCAGGCCTCGGCGGTAAAGCCGCGCACGATACCCAAGCGTTTGATCGCATTCAGGCCCTGAGCGAGCTGCTCGCGGCGCACCACGGTGGCGTCGACGATCTCCACCACGGCTTGGCTGTAATACAGCGGCTGGCCGTCACGGGCTTTACGGGGCCAGGCCGGATTATCGGGGAACAGCAGGTCGAGGCTATGTTCACCCAGCATATTGCGGTACAGACGGTTGACCGGTTGCGGGCGCAGTTCCAGTTCAAGGCCTTCGTGCTTGGCGAATGCCTGCAGCAGGGCGATGCAGTAACCGTCGTAGGCCTGCCCCTCTAGAGCCTTGTAGTAGGGGTAGTAGTCGTGGTTTTCCAGGCCAACACGCAGCGGCTCGGCCAGGGCAACTACGCTGTACAGCCAGCAGACCAGGATAATGCTGAGGCGCATGGGCCACTCCAGGGTGCTCAGATCCAATACAGCGTAGCCTGCGCCACCGTTGTCGTCAGGCGTGGGTCAGGTACCAGCGCCAATCCTGCTCGCCGACTTCGCCCATAAACTGGCGGAACTCGTTCCATTTGATCGCCAGGAACACCTTGAGGAAGTCCTCGCCGAGTGCGTCCTTGGCCCAGGCCGAGTTCTCCAGCGCGCGCAGGGCGGTCAACCAGTCGGTGGGCAGGGTTTCACGGGCCTGCTCGTAGCCGTTGCCGATGATTTCCTCGCCCGGATCGATCTGGTTGCGGATGCCGTGGTGTATGCCGGCGAGGATTGCCGCCGCCGCCAGGTATGGGTTGGCATCGGCGCCGCAGATGCGGTGTTCCACATGCCGGCTCTTGGCCGGGCCACCGGGCACGCGGAACGACACGGTGCGGTTGTTCACTCCCCAGCTCTTGGCCAGCGGCGCGTAGCTGTTGGCCTGGAGGCGGCGGAAGGAGTTGGCGTTGGGGCAGAAGATGGCCAGGGCATCGTTGAGCGTGGCCATCATGCCGCCGATGGCGTGCTTGAGCAGCGGCGTGCCGTGTGGGTCTTCGGAAGCCATCAGGTTATTGCCTTCGGCGTCGGCCAGGCTGACGTGCATGTGCATCCCGCTACCGGCCAGGTCGCCGAACGGCTTGGCCATAAAGCAGGCCTGCAGCCCGTGCTTGTTGGCCACGCCCTTGACCAGGCGCTTGTAGCGCACACCTTCATCCACCGCTTGCAACGCGTCGAAGCGGTGCTCCAGGGTCAGCTCCAGCTGGCCGGGCGCGTATTCAGAGATCGCGGTGCGCACTGGCAGGCCCTGCACTTCGCAGGCGGCGTAGAGGTCGTCGAGGAAGGCTTGCTGCTGCTCCAGCTCCAGCACGCCATACACCTGTGGCGCCTGCGGGCGCACGCCGTTGGCTTGCAGCGCCGGCTGCGGACGGCCATTGGCGTCGCGGGTCTTGTCCAGCAGGTAGAACTCCAGCTCCACCGCCATTACCGGGTGGTAGCCGTCGGCCTTGAGCCGGTCGATGGCGCGCACCAGCACATGCCGCGGATCGGCGGGCGCTGCCGGCAGGCCCTGGGTCGGATGCATGCTCACCTGTAACTGGCCGGTCGGTGTGCTGCGCCAGGGTTGCAGGGTCAGGCTGCCGGGCAGCGGGTAGGTCCAGCAGTCGGCATCGGCGACTTCCCAGACCAGGCCGCTTTCTTCAACGTCCTCGCCCTGGATGGTCAGCGCCAGGATCGAGCTGGGCAGCGGCCGGCCGTTCTCGTAGATGGCCAGCAGTTCGTCGCGGTGCAGCAGCTTGCCGCGCGGGATGCCGTTGGCATCGATCAACATGAGTTCGATCAGGCGTACGTCGGGATGGGCGGAGAGAAAGTCGCGGGCTTCCTGGGGATTGGCGAATTGCATGGTGATTCTCACAGTGAGTCGTCATTTCGTGGGAGGCGCTTTAGCGGCGATTGTCGCGGCTGAAGCCCCTCCCACAGGCTGATCGATGAGTTACTCGCGGGCGCCGGGGATGGCCAGCAGTTCGGTCAGGGCCTGGTCGAGCATGCTGATCAGCTTGTCCACATCGTCCGCTGTGGTGCTTGGGCAGCACAGGGTCATGTTGTGGAAGGGCGTGATCAGGATGCCGCGGTTGATCAGGTACAGGTGCAGGGCCATCTGCAGCTCGTCGTGGAACGCCGCTTCGGCCTCGGCGCCGGTCTTCGGTGACACCGGGCAGAACTGGAACTCACTGCGCGCGCCCAGTTCGGTCACCGACCATTGCAGGTCGTGCTTGCTGATCAGCGTACGGAAGCCATCCGCCAGGCGCTTGGCCAGCGGCAGCATGTGCGCGTAGGCGGCCGGGGTCATCACCTGTTCCAGGTTGGCGCGCATGCAGTGCATGGCCAGGGCGTTGGCCGACAGGGTGGTGCCCATGCCGCTGTGACCGTGGCCATGGCTGCCTTCGCTGGCGCGTTTGCGGGCGGCGGTCATGGCTTCGGCCATCGCTGCGCTGCAGCCGAAGATGCCACACGGCACACCGCCGGCAATCGGCTTGCCGACCACGAAGAAGTCCGGGTCGAGGTTCCACAGCTTCGTGCAGCCACCCATATCGGTGGAAATGGTGTGGGTTTCGTCGATGATCAGCAGCGCGCCGTATTTGCGGGTCAGCTCGCGGCACGTCTGCATAAAGCCCGGCTCGGGCAGGACCATGCCGATGTTGGTCATCGCCGGCTCGCACAGCAGGGCACAGACGTCGCCTTTAGCCAGCGCCGCTTCCAGCGCAGCCACGTCGTTGAACGGGATCGAGCGGCTGTACTCGGTCAGGTCATAGGCCTGGCCGACCAAACCGCTGCGCGGCACGGTTTCGCCGTCGATGCAGCGCACCATTACGTCGTCCACCGTGCCGTGGTAGCAGCCGTCGAACACCAGCAGCGTCTTGCGCTGGGTGATCGCGCGGGCCCAGCGCAGCACGTAGCGGTTAGAATCCGTGGCGGTGGCGGTGACCTGCCAGAATGGCAGGCCGAAGCGCGCGGCCAGCAGCTCGCCGCAGACCACCGCGTCTTCGCCTGGCAGCATGGTGGTCAGGCCGTTGTTGCCTTGTTCGGCGATGGCCTTGGCGATCGGGTCCGGCGAGTGGCCGAACATGGTGCCTGTGTCGCCCAGACAGAAATCGATGTACTCATGACCGTCCACGTCATAGAAGCGCGCCCCCTTGGCCCGTTCGACAAACAGCGGCACCGGGGTCGACCAGTCGGCCATCCAGTGCATCGGCACGCCGCCGTACAGCGAGTGGCGCGCACGTTCGGCCAGGGCCACGGATTTTGGATTACGCGCGATAAAGCGTTCACGCTCACGTTGGGCGAAGGTTTCTACGGCGGATGGACGGATACCACTGGCAGTCATGTTGAACACCTCGTTCGAATATCTGCACATGCTATTTTGTGATCACAGAAAACTCAAGCATTGGTTTGAATCGGCTTTATTGCTAGATTACACCCATATTTGTGATCACAGGATTCTATGAAATGGTCTTTCAACAGCACGTTGCGTTAATCAGCGGCGCGGGCAGTGAATCCGGTATCGGTCTGGCGATCGCGCGCCGGCTGGGCCGTGCTGGTGCACGGGTGTTATTAACCGCCAGCAGTGCGCGGGTCGAGCAACGGGTCGCTGAGCTATGTGCAGAAGGTATTCAAGCACGGGGCCGCGCCGCTGACCTGACCGATGAGCAGCAGGTCGGCGAATTACTCACCTGGGCCCACGCACAGTGGGGGCAGATCGACATTCTTGTGAACAATGCCGGCATGGCCATGCAGGGCAGCCCCGAGCCGTTTGCCGAGTTGGCGGACATGGACCTGGCGACCTGGAACCTGTCCATTGCGCGCAACCTCGGTACGGCGTTTCTGCTCACGCGCGCGGTGCTGCCGGGCATGCGTGCGCGCGGCTACGGGCGCATCGTCAATATCAGCTCGACCACCGGCACCCGTGGCAGCAACCCTGGTGAGGCGGCCTACAGCGCGGCCAAGGCTGGCATGCTCGGCCTGTCCATGGGGTTGGCGCTGGAAGTGGCCAAGCAGGGCATTACGGTTAACAGCGTGGCGCCGGGTTGGATTGCCACCGGCTCCAGCACCGACGAAGAACGCCATGCCGCCGAGTACACCCCGCTGGGTCGCGCCGGTCGGCCTGACGAAGTGGCAGCGGCGGTAGCCTTCCTTGCCTCGCCGGAGGCCAGCTACATCACCGGTGAAGTGCTGGTGGTGGATGGCGGTAACTGCCTGATTGAGAACAAGGCGCCGTGAACCAGTAGAATTCATGCCGCCGCTCAATTGCGGCGCTCTTCGTTAGAAGGAATACCCATGCGTAACTGCTCGCTGACACTTGCCCAACTCCCTGCACCGCCGGCACAAGGATGCTGCTGAACCATGGCCGATAACCTGCAAGATCAACTCTACCAACGTATTCGTGAAGGCCTGCTGGCTGGGCGCTTCCAGCCCGGTGAACGCTTGAAAATTCGTGATCTGGCGGCCGAGTGGGGCACCAGCCCGATGCCGGTACGTGCCGCCTTGCAGCGCCTGGTCGCTGAGGGCGCGCTGGAAGGCGAACCACAGCGCTCGGTACGCGTGCCACCGATGACCCGTGAGCGTTATCAGAATATTTTTCAGGTGCGTCTGGGGCTTGAAGGTCTGGCCGTAGAGCTGGCCACTCCGCGCCTGACGCCGGCCGACCTGGCTGAGCTGCGTGACTGTGTGGCGCGCATGGATCAGGCCATCGAGCAGCGCCAGGTGCAGGCTTACCTGAATGCCAACAGCCAGTTTCACCTGCACCTCTACAGCGCGTGTGGCAACCCGGTGCTGTTGCGCAGCATTGAGTCGTTGTGGCTGCAGGTTGGGCCGTTTTTCAACCAGCTGTTCACGGGTGCGGACCTGTCGTTGCGCCTTAACGACTTTCACGAAGAGGCCTTTACCGCCATCGAAGCCGGTGATGCCAAGGCTGCGCGCCAGGCCATGGAACAGGACTTGAGTTACTTCGCGCGTTTTCTTCTCAATTTGCTTGATCTGGAATCCGGCCAGCGTTGAGTGGACGCTGCCTTGCTGGCAGCGGGTGCACCGACAACTACACTGATTCGACTCTGAGACGACAGCACAAGGGCTCCTCAATGCTGGAATACGGCAGTAAACGCATCCTGATCGTCGATGATTTCACCGACTTTCGCAGTTCGCTTAAGTCCATGCTGCGTGACATGGGCGCGCGTGATGTGGACACCGCTGATCGCGGTGAAGAAGCCCTGAGCATGTGCCGCAACAAGCGCTACGACATCATCCTGCATGACTACAACCTGGGCTGTGGCAAGAATGGCCAGCAGGTGCTGGAAGAGTTGATCGCCGGCAAGCTGATCAGTCATCAGTGCATCTTTGTCATGGTCACCGCCGAAAGCAGCCAGGCCATGGTCCTCAGCGCCCTTGAGCACGAGCCGGATGCCTACCTGACCAAGCCGTTCAACCGCGCCAGCCTCGATCAGCGCCTGGACAAACTGGTGGAGCGCAAAACTGCACTCAAGGGCATTCTTCAAGGCCTCGACAAACAGGACCCGGCCGCCGTACTGGAGGCCTGCAAAACCCTCAGCCAGCAGGACAAGCGCTACCTGCCCTTGTGCCAGCGCTACCAATCCACGGCGCTGCGCGAGCTGGGGCGTCTGGATGAGCTGGAGCAGCTGCTCAATGGCGTATTGGCCGAGCGACCGTTGCCCTGGGCGCAGGTGGCGCTGGCCGGCCTGATGCACAAGCGCGGCGAGTTGAGCCGTGCGCAGAGCCTCTACGAGAAGGGTTTGCAGCTATTCCCGATGATGCCGGCACTGTACGACGGCCTGGCCGCCGTGCTGCTGGCGCAGGGCGAGAGCCAGCGCGCTCAGCAAGCTCTGGAAGATGCGGTCAAATTGGCTCCGCTGGCGATTCGCCGGCAGATGCAGCTGGGCAAACTGGCCTTGGATAACCAGGACTTCGACAGCGCCGGCAAGGCCTATCGACAAGCCATGGAGCAAGGTCGCACCTCCAAATTCAAGAGCCCGGAAAACTACCTTGGTCTGGCCCAGGCGATCACCGCCCAGGCCGGTGACGGCACACTCGACAAGCGTTTGCAGATCGAGGTCAGCCAGGCCCTCGGTGAGCTGGATAAAATCTATGCCCATGACCCCAATGTGCAGGTGCGCTCACGCCTGGCTTTGGCCAGCAGCTTGAATAAATCCGGCGAGCCCAAGCGTGCTGCGCAACTGGCCGCCGAAGCCGCTGCGACGATGGAAAAGCTGCCGCAGCTGTTCGCCGCCGATACTGCCCTCAGCGTCGCCAGTCAATTGCGCGCGCTGGGCCAGACGGCAGCCAGTGATGCGTTGCTGAAAAGCTGTGTCGAGGTATACGGCGACGACCCGCAGGTGATGCAAGGCGTGGCCCGGCAGACTGACAACGCCGAGATTCTCTCCGGCGGTAAAGAGGCCGTGGAGCTAAATCGCCAAGGTGTGCGCTGCTACCAGCAGAAGCAGTTCGACGAGGCGCTCAGACTGTTCCGACAGGCCTTCGCTCTGCAGCCGAAGAACATCAGCATCGCCCTCAATACCGCGCAATCGCTGTTGCAATCGGCCAGCGGCGAAGCGTCTGCCGCTTTACTCGAGGAGTGTCGGCGTTGCCTGGCCGTGGTCAGCCAGATGCCCGAGACGGATGCCCGGCATGCGCGTTACCTGCAACTGCAGCGGCGAGCGTCCGGCCAATGAGTGATTCACCTGGAGGACTGGACTTCTCCACGGTGATCGCCTCCACCGTGCACGACATGAAAAACTCCCTGGCCATGCTCACCCGCGCCCATGCGCAGTGGCAGGCGCAGCTGCCGCCGGAACAGCAGCAGGCCAGCGAGCAGGGCGTGATTGAGTATGAGTTTGCCCGTCTCAACGGCATGCTGGTGCAACTGCTCGGCCTGTATAAGCTCGGCGTTAACCAGCTACCCATGCGCCCTGGTTATCACGAGGTCGAGGATTTTCTTCAGGCGCAGCTGGCACGGCACTTCGAGGTGCTGCAAAGCCGGCAGATCAGCGCTCGCTGCGAGGTAGAAAGTTTCGATCTGATGGGCTTCTTCGATGAAGAGCTACTCGGCTCGGTGGTCGCCAACATCATCACCAACTCCATCCGCTACGCCCACAGCGCCTTGCTGATTCGGGCCTGGGAGGAAGGCGGCAAGCTGGTGCTGGCGATCTGTGACGACGGCCAGGGCTACCCGCAGGAGATGCTCAGCCAGCAATCCAACTACGTCCTCGGCCTCAAGCACAGCACCGGCAGCACCGGGTTGGGCCTCTACTTCGCCGGTCGCATCGCCGAGCTGCACGAGCGCCAGGGCGTGCGTGGGCATATCGAACTGGCCAACGGCGCGCCGCTGGGTGGTGGGGTATTCAGGATTTATCTGCCCTGAAACGACTGCGGCCCTGCGGTGTGTATCACGCCGCAGGGCCGCACGTAAGGCCGTAAAAAACGCTTAGCTTTCCAACCAGACGTCACGCACCCAGTGCCAGACCGACTCCCAGGTTTCGTCTTCGTTGATTTCGCCGGTTTCCGCTTCCCACAGCAGCACGGTGCCGTCTTCTTCAACCACGTAGTAGTTGCCGTGGTCTTCGCACAGCGGCACGAATTCGCGCGGTACGCCCAGCGACCAAGCGGTGGCGGCGACTTCCGGTAGGTAGGTATGCGATTGCGGGTCGCTGGCGGTTACCGGTTCCAGGCGGCCGTAGACCACATCGCTGACCTGCAGCAGGTATTCGCGCAGGGCGAAGGGCAGATGGATAAGGATCTGCTCCTGAATCTCCACCAGGGTTTCTTCTTCCGGCAACTCCAGCGGGACGGGCACCGGCTCGTTGAGTTCGCGCAACTGTTCGATGACTTCTTCCACGGGGTTAGCCTCTTTTGCAGGTAATACGGGAGCGTCTTATACCTTAGACGGGTTTAAGCAAAAAGCTGGCACAGTGCTATTGTTCATGTGGATAGTGCGTCAATTTTTGAACGTCATTAATTGGTCGAGTCATGAAAAGTGAAACGCAAGAATCCGAAGGCGGTGCGCTCAGTGAGGAGGAGCGGCTCCAACTGCTGACCACCGCTGGCAAACGCAACCGGCTGTTTATCCTGGCGTTGGCCGGGGTGCTGGGTAGTCTGATGCTGGTTTCGGTCGGGCTGAATATTCACAGCGTGTTCAGTGCCGGTGATGGGCCGCGTATTCAGGCGCTGGAAAAACAGCTCCTGCAGCTTGAGCAGCAACTGGCCGTGCAGCAGACCGCATTGAGCAATCAGGAAGAGCTGTTGGCCAGTCAGCAAGCCTCACAACTGACCGGGTTATTTGAGCGTGCTGAGAACCCAGATACCATCGCTGAAGTGAGCAAGGTATTGCAGGCTCAGGAGCGTGATTATCAGCAAGTGATGCAGGGGCTGAAGGCCGGTATGCGTGATTTGGCCAACATGCTGCCGGGCTCGCGCAGCTGGCTGGCTGATTACAACGAAATGATTGATCGCGCAGAACTGAACAGCCGTCAGCGCCGTGAAGAAATCCAGGCATGGAGTGAAAAGGCCCAGCAGCCAGCCCCGGCGGCCAAGCCACCGGGTACCAGCGTCGATCCGGGCTAGCGGTTAGCCCATGTGGAAGAAGGCCAGTTTATTGCCGTCCAGGTCACGGAAATAGCCGCCATAGAAGCCCGGTATGCGTTCGCCCGGCGCCCCTTCGTCGCTTGCGCCTAACGCGATGGCTTTGGCGTACAGTTTGTCCACACCCTCGCGTGATCCGCCTGGCAGCGCGATCATCTGGCCATTACCTGGCGTCGGTGCTTGCTTGTCATGGGGAATACAGATGGCAAACATCGGCTGCCCCTTGGCGATGCCATAGAACGCGATGCGGCCCAAATCCATGACGATTTTGGCACCCATCTCTGCCAGCAAAGGGGTGTAGAACGACTTGGCTTTCTCCATGTCGGTGGTGCCCACAGTGGTGTATCCGATCATTGCTTAATCCTCAGGGTGGTGTGCTTGGCGCGGATCAGATTGCACTTTGAGTAGGCCGCGCGCCAGTTCATACAGTTGCTGAATGATAGACAAAGAAAACCCGGGACTTGCCCGGGTTTTCTCAGCATAGCGAGGGATCAGCCGTTCTGGCGGATACCGGCCACCAGCCACGGTTGGTTGTCACCAACGGCCCGCTCCAGACGCCAGCTTTCGCTGAATACTTCGCCCTGGTCAAAACGCGAGGTCTTGGCCACGCCGGTGAAGGTCAGGGTGGCGACAGTCTTGTCGCTCAGATCATCGACGCCATCCAGCTGTACATCGAGGTTGTCGACGTAGGTGGATTGGAAGCCATCGCCCAGGTCGGCACGCTCGCGGCTGAGGAATTCCAGCAGCTGTGGGGTGACGAACTCGGCGATCTTGTCCATCTCGTTGGCATCCCAGTGCTGTTGCAGACTGAGGAAGTGCTCACGACCGGCGCTGATAAAGCTCTGCTCGTTGAACCAGGCCGGGGCATTGATCACCGGTTTGATCGCAGCGGCTGCACTGCTACCACCGAAGATCGAGGCTGGAGCAGCTGGCATTTCACGCTGCATCGGCGCGCCGTTGGCAGTCGCCGGGCTGGCTTGCTGACGACGGGCGGCGAGGAAGCGGAACAGCAGGAAGGCGATCAGGCCGAAGATCAGCATGTCCATGATCTGCAGGCCTTCGAAGCCGTCACCCATAAACATCGAGGCCAGCAAACCACCTGCGGCCAGACCGGCCAATGGGCCCAACCAGCGCGAGGCACCGCTGGCTGCAGCCGGTTGACGACCGGCGGTCGCCGGGGCCGCGGTTTGCTGAGCCGGCGCCTGGCGAGCCTGGTGGCTTGGTGCAGAACCGAAGGATTTGCCGCCGCCCAGACGTTTGGCTTCGGCGTCGAAACTCATGGTGGTCAGTCCCAGGCTGAGGAACATGGCCAGGGCGATGCTAAGGAAACGCTGCATGGTTAGCTGTCTCTTGGTGATTGGATCTACGCGCGGCATCTTGCCCGGCGTGAGCGGCGCTGGCTAGGCCTAGAATGTTTCGAGCTTTTGCCCGTGCGCCTGAGTCAGCGGCGCAGCAGCACCAGTAGCGGCCCGCAGCGTAACTGCCGGCGCAGCAGGGCGCGGAAGTCGGCAGGGTCTTCCTCGGGGTGGCGCAGCCAGTGGATAAAGCAGCGCAGGTAGACGCCGGTCAGCAGGCTTTCCTCGGCGATACGGCACAGGTGCAGGGTTTCCCGCCGCGCCGCCTCGCGCCACCACTGCACGGTGCGGCTGATGCGTAGCAGACCGCCAATCTGCAGGTGGATATGCCCCGGTTCGAGTTTGTACAGCAGCATCTGTCCGCTCACTGCGCGGTGCGCGGCCAGGCTGTCGAGCCAGGCGATCAGCAGCTCTTCCAGGCGTTTGGCCGGCTCAAGCGTCAGCAGGTCTGCGCCGTTGCCGCGCGCCAGCAGGGCCTTGTCGGCACGGTCGAACCAGGCTTCCACCAGTTGATCCTTCTCGCGGTAATGCACGGCGATGGCATCCAGCCCCACACCCAGGTCGGCCGCCACATCGAACAGATGCAGGCGTTCCCAGCCGCAAACATCGGCCAGTTGTAGGGCGCTATCGAGTATCTGTGACGCGGAGACAGTTGTGCGTTTCATCGGCTCACCTCGCCAAGCAGTATGGGCGGCGAGCGCCGTCGGGCTGGTCTGAAACGACAAACGGAACCCGAAGGTTCCGTTTGTTTGTGCGTAGGGCGGGTACTTAGCGCCAGTTGTACAACTCTTTCTCCGACAGCTGGTGCATCTGGCTGACTTGGGCCTGGAAGGCCTGCATCGAAGCCCAGATGCGCCCATTCAGCTCGCTCTGCGCGGCCAGCTCGCCGAGCACCACGGCGGATTCGCGCTGCATGGCGGCGAGTACGTCGTCGGGGAAGCGTTTGAGCAAGGTGCCTTGCTGTTTCAGCTCATCCAGCGCCATGGCGTTGTGGTAGACGTAATCGTCGAGCATGTCTTGGCTGGCGGCGCGGGCCGCTTCCGTGAGTATTGCCTGCAAGTCGGCCGGCAGGCTGTCG
This sequence comes from Pseudomonas sp. OTU750018, assembly GCF_011636575.1. Taxonomy (NCBI): domain Bacteria; kingdom Pseudomonadati; phylum Pseudomonadota; class Gammaproteobacteria; order Pseudomonadales; family Pseudomonadaceae; genus Pseudomonas; species Pseudomonas sp. OTU750018. The sequence goes on along the minus strand of NZ_JAAPAU010000001.1, from coordinate 1,877,062 downwards.
AGGGCTTTCTGGTTGACTAGCAGCTCGAGCACCGCCTGGGGTTCCTGCCAGCCCGGGTAGTAGTAGAACTTGGCCGCCTTGTGCAGGCCAAAGGCCAGGTCGTTGTAGGGACTGACCCAGTCGGTGGCATCGATGGCGTTGGTTTGCAGAGCGGTGAATACCTCGCCGCCTGGCAGGTTCACGGTGGTGGCGCCGAGTTTGCTCAGCACTTCGCCGCCCAGGCCCGGCATGCGGATCTTCAGGCCCTTGAGGTCATCCAGCGAATTGATTTCCTTGTTGTACCAGCCGCCCATCTGCATGCCAGTATTGCCCACTACCATCGGTTTTACGCCATAGGGAGCATAGGCTTCATCCCATAGCGCCTGACCGCCGCCCTTGCTCAGCCAGGCGTTCATTTCGCTGGTGGACAGGCCGAACGGCACAGCGGTGAAGAACTGCGCCGCCGGCACCTTGCCCTTCCAGTAATAGGCCGCGCCGTGACCCAGCTCGGCGGTGCCGCGTGACACGGCGTCGAACACTTCCAGCGGCGGCACCAGTTCGCCACCGGCATACACCTTGATGGTCAGGCGGCCGTTGCTCATGGTCTTGACCCGCTCGGCCAAACGCTCAGCGGCGGTGCCCAGGCCGGGGTAGTTCTTCGGCCAGGCGGTGACCATCTTCCAGTGGAAAGTCTGTACCGGCTCGGCGGTAGCTTGTTGCGCGGCAGGTTCTTCCTTGCAGCCGGCCAGCCCGAAAGCGGCGAGCAGGGCGCTGGCAAGCAGCAGAGGGCGGCGGATCATGGGGGCTCCTTGTTGTTTGAATAGATTGTCGATTACAGCGCCTGCAGCTTGGCGTAGCTGAGCATCAGCCACTTGCTGCCTTCGCTCTCGAAATTCACCTGCACCCGCGCCTGCGCGCCGGAGCCTTCGAAGTTGAGGATGGTGCCTTCACCAAACAGTGAGTGCTGCACGCGCTGGCCGAGGTTGAAGCCGGTATCCGGCACCGCGCTGCCGGCGAACATGCTGTCGCCGCTCATGCTGTTGCTGCCCACATTGCGGCTGACCGCGCCGAACGGCCGGCTGACGCTGTTGGACAGGCGCACTTCCTGAATCAGCTGCGGTGGAATCTCGCGGACGAAGCGCGACACCTTGTTGTAGGTCTCGCTGCCGTACAGACGGCGCGTTTCGGCGTAGGTAATCACCAGCTTGCTCATGGCGCGGGTGATGCCGACGTAGGCCAGGCGACGCTCTTCTTCCAGGCGGCCGGGCTCTTCCAGGCTCATCTTGTGTGGGAACAGGCCTTCTTCCATGCCCACCAGAAACACCTGGGGGAATTCCAGGCCCTTGGCGCTGTGCAGGGTCATCAGCTGCACGCTGTCTTCGTTTTCAGCCGCCTGGGTGTCGCCGGCTTCCAGCGAGGCGTGGCTGAGGAAGGCCTGCAGCGGCGTCAGCTCGTCATCCTCGGTGTTGTCGAAAGTGCGCGCGGCGCTGACCAGTTCCTCAAGGTTTTCGATACGTGCCTGGGCTTTTTCGCCTTTTTCGGCCTTGTGGTAGGCAATCAGTCCGCTCTGCTCAATGACGGTCTGGGTCATCAGGTGCAGCGGCATGCTCAACACTTTGGCGGCGAGGTTTTCGACCAGTTCGATAAACCCGGCCAGGGCACCCGACGCACGGGCCGGTAAGGCCTTGGCGGCAACCATCAGGCGAATGGCTTCCCACATCGACACATCATGGGCGCGGGCATATTCGCGGATGGTCTCGACACTTTTCTCGCCGATACCGCGGGCCGGCACGTTGATCACCCGCTCCAGTGCCGCATCGTTGCCGCGGCCGTCGAGCAGGCGCATATAAGCCATGGCGTTCTTGATTTCCGCGCGCTCGAAGAAGCGCTGGCCACCATAGATGCGGTAGGGGATTTTCTCGCGCAGCAGGGCTTCTTCGAGCACCCGTGACTGGGCGTTGGAGCGGTAGAGAATGGCGATTTCGCTGCGCTTGAGGCCGTCCTTGCGCAGGGCATCCTCAATCGATTCCACCACATAACGGGCTTCATCGTGCTCGTTGAACGCGGAATACAGGTTGATCGGCTCGCCATCGCCGTCTTCGGTCCACAGTTCCTTGCCCAGGCGGCCCTGGTTATTGGCGATCAGGGCGTTGGCGGCCTTGAGGATGCCGGCGGTGGAGCGGTAGTTCTGCTCCAGGCGGATCACTTCGGCGTCGCTGAAGTCATCAGAGAACTGCTGGATGTTTTCGATCTTCGCGCCGCGCCAGCCATAGATCGACTGGTCATCGTCGCCCACCACCATCATGCTGTCGCCGCCCTTGGCGAGCAGGCGCAGCCAGGCGTACTGGACGGCGTTGGTATCCTGGAATTCGTCGACCAGGATGTGCCGGAAGCGCCGCTGGTAATGCTCCAACAAGCCCGGCTTATCCCGCCACAAATCGAGTGCGCGCAGCAGCAGCTCGGAGAAGTCGATGACCCCGGCGCGCGCGCAGGCCGCTTCGTAGCCTTCGTAGATCTTCAGCATGGTGGCGAGAAACAGGTCGCCGCCGGGCTGGATGTTCTTTGGCCGCAGGCCTTCGTCCTTCTGCCCGTTGATAAACCACTGCGCCTGTTTAGGCGGCCAGCGCTGTTCATCCAGGCCGAGGTCGCGGATCACCCGCTTAACGATGCGCTGCTGGTCGTCGGAATCGAGAATCTGGAAGTTTTCCGCCAAGCCGGCTTCCTGCCAGTGCGCGCGCAGCAGGCGGTGGGCTAGACCGTGGAAGGTGCCGACCCACATGCCCGCCGGGCTGACACCGAGCATGTGCTCAATGCGATGACGCATTTCGGCGGCAGCCTTGTTGGTGAACGTCACCGACAGGATGCTGTGCGGCGAGGCATTCTCGATCTGGATCAACCAAGCAATGCGGTGCACCAGCACGCGAGTTTTACCGGAGCCGGCGCCGGCCAGTACCAGTTGGCGGCCCACACGCGCGGCAACAGCCTGGCGTTGGGCATCATTAAGAGAGGCAATCAGGAGTTCGGGGTCATTTTGCATCGCGGCATTCTAGGGGGCTGCGTCAGGCAGGGCAAACCAGGCTGTTGTGGCGGTTTTATTGGACGACTGGTGAGTCAGCTCAACGAGCGTAGATGGGCTACGGCTGTGACCATCGAAAGTTGGGTATTTGTACTGTGAATTGGCGCACATCCAGCTTGGGCGAAGCGTCTAGCTCGCGTATGCTGCGCCGACGTTTAGGCAACCACTATAAGAAAATCGCCTATGACCGCATCGACTTCATTTGCTGCCGCCAATAGCCTCAAGCCGACTTCCGGGCGGGAAGTGGCTCAGCTGTTCGCGACAGATATCGCCGCCGAACGCACCCGCATGCTCTATCAGGGCTCGCAGGTGCCAACCTTGTTCATGCTGCTTAGCGGCGTGGTGTGTGCCTTCCTGTTATGGGGCGCGCTGCCACCGGTGCTGCTGGTCAGCTGGGCAATCTGGCTGGTGATCCTCGCCGTGCTGCGTTTGGTGCAGGTCCGGGCCTTCAATACTGCATTGCCCAGCCGTCAGGCTGAACGCTCCTGGCGTCTGCTGTTCCTGTTTGGCGCGGGCGCTTCGGGACTGACGTTGGCGTTTGCGGCTATCGCTCTGGTGCCGGCGGATGTGTTTTACCTGCAAGCCCTGGTCTACGGCCTGATTGCCGCGGCGATTCTTTCAGCCAGCGTGGCCTATGCCATCAGTTTTACCGCCTTCCTCAGTTTTGCTTTGCCCTGCCTGCTGCCTTCGGTGGGCTATCTGCTGCTCAGCGAGCATCCGTTGCAACAGGGCTGGGGTGTGCTCGGCAGTATTCTGCTGCTGGCCCTGCTGGTGGTGGCCTGGCAGGTCAATCGGCTGGTGCAGCGCAGCTTGCTGCAGCGGTTTCACAACCAGGCACTGATCAGCAACCTGGAGCACGCCAAGCAGCAGGCTGAAGGCCTCAATGGTGAGCTGGCCCATGAAGTGGAACAGCGGCGGCGTGCCGAGCACGAGTTACGCCTGGCCCATGATGAGCTGGAAATGCGCGTGGCTGAGCGCACGCTTGAACTGGATGAAACCACCTACGCCCTGAGCAAGAGCCGCGCGCGCCTGACCCTGGCGATTGAGGCCAGTGAGTTGGGCCTGTGGGACTGGGACCTGCAGAGCGATGAGGTGCACCACTCGCGCCTCAAAGAAATTTTCGGCCTGGAGCCCCATGAAGTACAGGTGATGCTGCGCGACCTCAAGCCGCGCCTGCACCCGGATGACCTGCCAGTGCTGCGTCGTGCACTGGTCGAGCATATGAAGGGGCGCAGTGACGACTATCAGGTGGAATACCGCATCAAGCACGCCGCCGGTCATTGGGTGTGGATCGAAGACCGTGGCCGCGCGGTCGAGCGCGACGCCGAAGGCCGCGTGCTGCGCATGCTCGGCACCCGTCGCGATATCAGTGCGCGCAAGGTGCAGGAGCAGCAGCAACAGCTGGCCGCCACGGTGTTCGAGGCCGCCAGCGAAGGCATCGTGATTCTCGACCCGGACTACCGCCTGCTGTCGGTCAATCAGGCCTTCAGCGACGTGACCGGTTATCGCCAGGACGAAGTGGTCGGCAAAAGCGTAATCAGCCTGATCAGCAGCAGCGACAGCCGTCGGCAGTATCAGATGATCCGCCTGGAGCTGGAAAACAGCGGCACCTGGTGCGGTGAGCTGATCGAAACGCGCAAGAACGGCGAGCTGTATCCGCAGTGGCTGCAACTCAATGTAGTGCGCGATGCGCGGGGCAGTGTCAGCCATATCGTCGGCTTCTTCGCCGACCTGTCGTCGCGTCGGGAAGCCGAAGAGCGCCTGCGCTACCTGTCGCACTACGACGAACTGACCGGCCTGGCCAACCGCAGCCTGTTCAAGGAGCGCCTGCACGACGCCAGCCAGCGTGCGCGACAGAGCGGGCGCAGTATCGCCTTGCTGCACGTCGACCTGGACCGCTTCAAATTGCTCAACGACAGCCTCGGCCATGAAGTCGCTGACCAGCTGCTGCGCCAGGTCAGCCGGCGCCTGACTCAGGCTGTGCCGGAGGCCGATACCCTGGCGCGTCTGTCCGGTGATGAATTCGCCATCCTCATCGACGCCTACGGCAGCCTCTCCAGCCTGGCACGGCTGGCAAGCCGCCTACTGAGCAAGCTGCGCGTGCCGATGACCGTGGGCGGGCATGAGCTGGTGGTCAGCGCCTCCCTGGGCATCAGCTTGCTGCCGGATAACGCGCGGGAAATCTCCGCTCTGGTCAGCCAGGCCAATATGGCCATGCAGCACGCCAAGCACCTGGGCGGCAACACCTTCCAGTTCTTCACTGACAACCTGCAGGCCTGCACCCTGGAGCGCCTACAGCTGGAAAACCAGCTGCGCAAAGGCATCGACGAAGGCCAGTTGGAAGTGTTCTACCAGCCCAAGCTGTGCCTGGCGTCCGACAGCCTCAATGCGGCCGAGGCGCTGGTGCGCTGGCGGCATCCGGAGCTGGGCCTGGTGCCGCCGAGCGACTTTATCGGGCTGGCCGAAGAAACCGGGCTGATCGGCGCGATTGGTGAATTCGTCCTGCGCCAAGCATGCCTGCAGGCGCGTACCTGGCAACTGCAGGGCTTGGCGCATATTCGCGTGTCGGTAAACCTCTCGGTGCATCAGCTGCGCCAGGGCAACCTGCTCAGCCTGGTGCGCCAGGTGCTCGATGAAACCGGCCTTGAGGCGCAGTACCTTGAGCTGGAGTTGACCGAAAGCCAGTTGCTGGACAACGTTGAAAGCGTGATCAGCACCTTCCAGCAATTGCGCGAGCTGGGGGTCAAATTGGCCATCGACGACTTCGGCACCGGCTATTCCTCGCTCAGCTACCTCAAGCGCTTCCCGGTGGATTACGTGAAGATCGACCAGACCTTTATCCGCGATCTGACCCCCGGCAGCGAAGACGCCGCGATCACCCGCGCGATCATCGCCATGGCCCACAGCCTGGAGCTCAAGGTGGTCGCCGAGGGCGTGGAAACCCAGGCGCAGATGGATTTCCTCAAGAGCCAGCGCTGCGACGAGATCCAGGGTTACCTGATTAGCAAGCCGGTACCGGTCGAGCAGTTCGCTAAGTTGCTGCGCGAGCAGGTCGAGAAGCTCTAATGGCCCGACGGGTGGCTTGTCGGCCGCCAGTCGGGTCGTTACTGTCGCGCTTTCGCTGACTCGCAGGACGCAACATGCAGCCCACTTCTTCCGCCCCCGCAGCGCGCCCGGCCAATGCCACCCTGATCCTGCTGGCCTCGCTGTATTGCGCCCAGGGCTTGCCCTCGGGGCTGCTGGCGCATTCGCTGCCGGTGTTGCTGCGTCAGCATGGCGTTGATCTTGCGTTGATTGGCCTGCTCAAGTTGTTGGCCTTGCCCTGGTTGCTCAAGGTGCTCTGGGCGCCGTGGGTGGATCGGCTGGCTTCGCCGCGCTTGGGTCATCACCGCGGTTGGATTCTGCCGTTGCAGCTTGGCGTCATTACGGTGATTGCGACGCTGGCGCTGATGAGTCCCGAGCGGCTGTTCGACAGTCATTTTTTCTTGCTGATTGGCCTGTTACTGCTGGTCAATCTGGCAGCCTCGACTCAGGACATTGCCACTGATGGGCTGGCCGTACGCCTGCTGCCAGAGCGCTGGCGCGGGCTGGGCAACAGCTTGCAGGTAGGCGGCTACAAGGTCGGCATGCTGGTCAGCGGCAGTGGTTTGCTGCTGGCGATGGATGCGCTGGGTTGGAACCTGAGTGTGGCGCTGGTGGCGCTGCTGCTGGTGCTGATGACGCTGCCGATCTGGCGTTTTAACGAGCGACGCGAGCTGCCGTTTCAACCGGCGCAGGCGGAGCCGGCCGGGCCTGGGCTGTTGCTGCGGCATTACCGTGGCTTGCTGTTACAGCCCGGCATGCTGTTCTGGTTGGCGGTGCTGCTGAGTTTCAAGCTGGGCGATGCGCTGGGTTCGCCGATGATCAAGCCGATGTTGGTGGATCAGGGCTGGAGCAATGCTGAGCTGGGTCAGCTGACCCTGATCAGCAGCCTGGCCGGCATCGCCGGGGCGTTTCTCGGCGGCCTGCTGTATGCGCGCATCGGCGCGTTACGGGCGCTGCTGCTGTTCGGGCTGTTGCAGGCTTGCGGGATCGCCGCCATGGCTCTGCTGGTAAATGCCGGCGGCAGCACCGGCTTGGTCTACCTGGTGGCGTTGTTCGAGCAGACCGCCGATGGCATGTCCACGGTGGCGCTGTTCGCGGTGATGATGCGCCAGTGCCGGCCCGAGCATGAGGGCGCGGACTTTACCCTGCAGGCCAGCGTGCAACTGCTGTTGGCCGGGCTGGTGGGCGCCACCAGTGGCTGGCTGGCCGAGCAGCTGGGTTTTGCCACGTTGTTTATCAGCGCCGGTGTGCTGGGGCTGCTGGCGCTGCCCATCGTGCTGCTGTACTTCTGGCGTGGCGCTCGGCCGGCGGCCAGCGCCGCATAGTTCACCGGTCGGTTTCCGGGCCGCGCCATCGCGGTGTTTCCTCTATTCCCACCTGAATCGGTCGACAGCGTGCCTGCCCGCTGTGCAACCGGATCAAAGATGGCTGCCTTTGTGCCTTACGCGAGTAATCCTGCCCGCCTGTCCGGATTGAATCGAGGTGCGTATGCGCAAACCCGCGAGCCTGAGTGTCGGCCTGCGCCTGTTGTTGGCGTCCCAGGCCATGGCCCCGTTAAGTGTCAAACTGGGGCTGGTGCAGCAATTGGGAGCCGAGAAAGCCGCGCTGCTGGCGCCGCATATGCCGCCGGGGCAGTTGCGTGAGCTGATCATGGTTATGCCCATTGAGTTTGCGGCGGCGGTGACCACCCACTTGGACCCGCGACTGATCCTCGATACCTACCTCAGCCTGCCCGATAGCTTGCACCTGGAGGTGGCGCGCCAGCTCTGCGCCGATGGTGCGTTTGCCACGGCGGCGCTGTATGCCGAGTGCTTGTCGGCCAAGCAGATCAAGGTGCTGATTTACGGCATCAACGATGTTGACCATGTGCTGCAGATTGCTCGGCACATCGTCGATATGCCACTGATCAGCGAGAGCCTACGCAGCTTCTCTACCGGCTACCTGTGCAAGCTCACCGAGGCTGCGGTGGTGGACCGCAACCTGCCGGTAGCAGCGCAGGTGCTGGGCGGTTTGTCCTTGGCGCGGCAAGCCGATGTGTGCGCGGGGTTGCAGCCAGCGACCCTGCGTAAACTGCTGCCGCTGCTGCTGCTGATCAGCGGCGAGGGCTTACGTCAGCAACTGCCAGAAGCGGTGTTGCAAGTGTTTGAAGAGCAACTGGCCTAGCCGCTGGGCTATTCCATCCACTGCCGTTCGTGGCGTTCAAGCAGGTTGCTGGCTTGCTCCGGGCCGTCGCTGCCGGCCGGGTAGGGGCGTGGGCTCTGGTAGTGCTGGTGCCAGCCTTTGATGATCGGGTCGACCCAGCTCCAGGCGGCTTCCACTTCGTCGCGGCGCATAAACAGCGTTGAGTCGCCTTCGATGACGTCGAGCAACAGGCGCTCGTAGGCATCCCAGCGGCGCTGTTTATGGAAGGCATCCGCCAGGTTGAGGTCAAGTTCAACCGGCTGCAGGTGCATGCCCTTACCGGGGCTCTTGCCCATCAGTTGCAGGCTGATGCGTTCTTCTGGTTGCAGGCGAATCAACAGGCGGTTGGCTTCGCCGCCGCCGAACAGTTGATGTGGCACTGGCTTGAACTGGATGAGGATTTCCGAGGTTTTACGCGCCAAACGTTTGCCCGTGCGTAGGTAGAACGGCACACCGGCCCAGCGCCAGTTATCGATCTCGGCGTGCACGGCGACAAAGGTTTCAGTGTCGCTGTCGTTGTCGACATTCTTCTCGAAGTAATAGGCGGGCACTTCCTGGCCGCCGATCTTGCCGGCGGTGTATTGGCCGCGCACGGTTTTGTCCTGAACGTCGAGACCGGTGATGGGTTTCAGGGCTTCGAGGATTTTCACCTTCTCGTTACGCACCGCCTCGGCGTCGAAACGCACCGGCGCTTCCATGGCCACCAGGCACAGCAGCTGCAGCAGGTGGTTCTGGATCATGTCGCGCATGGCGCCGGCTTTTTCGTAGTAAGCGCCGCGATTTTCCACGCCGAGGGTTTCGCACACGCTGATCTGCACGTGGTCTATATGCCCGGCGCGCCAGATCGGCTCGAACAGGGCGTTGGCAAAGCGCAGTGCCATCAGGTTCTGCACCGTCTCTTTGCCCAGGTAGTGGTCGATGCGGAACACCCGCGACTCATCGAACACGGCGCCAATGGCCGCGTTGATGGCCTTAGCTGACTCCAGCGAATGGCCAATCGGCTTTTCCAGCACGATGCGCGCCTTGGGCCCAGCCAGGCTGGCGATTTTCAGGTGCGAGGCGATGTCTTCAAACAAATCCGGCGCGGTGGCCAGGTAGTAAATGCGCACCCGCTCTGGATCGTTCCCCAGGCGTTTGCCCAGGCGGCCGAAATCGGCGCTCTGGCTGGCATCCATGGCGAAGTAATCAAGCCGTGCGGCGAAGCTGGCCCAGGTGTCATTGTCGAAGTCGTTGCGCGCTACTTGAGCGCGGCAATGGCGCTCGGCCAGGGCCTGAAACGCTGAGCGGCTGAGCGCGCTGCGCGCCAGGGCCAGAATACGCGTGTCGCCATGCAGGCGACCGGCGCGATGCAGGTGATAGAGCGCTGGCAGCAGTTTATGCAGGGCCAGGTCGCCGGTGCCGCCAAACACCAGCATGTCGCAGGGAATGCTCAAGGTGGGAACTCCGACTCGGTTTAACCGTGCGGCGGCGGCGGCCATGTAGTATAACTACAAGACCACTACAACCTGTCTTTCGCCGATCATAACCGAGTCATGACTCCGATGCGGCGTGCTAGATGGATTCGTTAGCCAAAAGCCGAGCCTAAACCTGTGAACCTGTTGCAGCACATTGCCCAGTCGCGTCATCTACTCCGCAAATCGGAACTCAAGGTCGCCGACCATGTTCTGCTTGATCCGGCTTCGGTCATGCACAGCTCCATGGCTGAGCTGGCCCATAGCGTCGGCATCAGCGAGCCGACGATCGTACGGTTCTGTCGGGCGATTGGCTGCACCGGTTTTCAGGACCTCAAGCTCAAATTGGCGCAAAGCCTGGCGGCCGGTGCCAGCTTCGGCCAGTTCGCCATCCATGAAGACGACTCGGTGGCCGACTTCAGCCTGAAAATCTTCGACACCACCCTGCACACCCTGATCGAAGTGCGCGAAAAGCTCGACACCCAGGCCTTGCAGCAGGCCATTGCCGCGATTGCCAATGCCCAGCGTGTGGAGTTCTATGGCTTTGGTGCGTCCGGTGCGGTGGCGGCGGATGCCCAGCACAAGTTCTTCCGCCTGCTGCTCACGGCTGCAGCCTATTCCGACCCGCACATGCAGGCGATGAGTGCGGTGACCCTGAAACCTACCGACGTGGCCATCTGCATTTCGCAGTCCGGGCGCTCCAAGGATTTGCTGATCACCGCCAACCTGGTGCGTGAAACCGGCGCGACGTTGATCACCCTGTGCCCGAGTCAGACGCCGCTGGCGGATCTGGCCACGGTCAACCTGGCCATCGACGTGCAGGAAGACACTGAAATCTACACCCCGCTGACTTCGCGCATCGCCCACCTGGTGGTGATCGACGTGCTCGCCATGGGTGTGGCCATGGCTCGCGGCCCAGGCCTGGTTAACCACCTCAAGAGCGTCAAACGCAGTCTGCGCAGCCTGCGCCTGTCGCCGAAGTCGCATAAAACCGTCGAAGACTGATGTCATCGCCACGTTATCGCGTGGCCATCAAAGCGTCATATCCAGGGTCGATGCTGGTACTCCCTTACTCAGCTTGGGAGTTGCACCCTATGTCTGGCTATCTGGATAAACCGCAGTCTCACGAAAGCAGCGATGCAAAAGCTCGGCGCAAGCTGATCGACCAGCGCCGCATGGAATACCGTCGCGCCATTGAAAGCTATGCCGAGCAGCGTCAGCTGCAACATGAGTTGGTCGACTTTCCGGAGTTGATTGCAGCTAATTACCTGGCGGGCAAGCAGGCATTGGCGCAGCAAACCGCTCAGCCAGCGTGTTGATCAGGCTGCGTTGATCGCGCACGAAGGCGAAAAACGCTTGGGCCACCGGTGACAGGTATTTGCTGCGCGGGTGCACCAGGCACCAGCTGCGCAGCAGCGGCAGCTCGCTCACCGGCAGCTCACGCAGGACGCCGCATTCCAACTCGCGGCGCACCGCGTGACGTGGCAGCAGGGCAAGGCCAAGGCCGGCGATGACGCCTTCGCACTGACCTTCCATGGAGCCGACTTCCAAGGTTTGCGCGAAGTGCGCGCGCTTCTGGTGGCAATACTCCTCACAGGCCTGGCGCGTGCCGGAGCCCGCTTCGCGGATCAGCAGCGGAAATGCGGTGAGGTCCTGCAGGCTCAGTGGGCCCTGACTACACAACGGGTGATCGGCGGGCGCCACGGCGATGATCGGGTTCGTCAGAAAGGGCAGAAACTCCAGGTTCATGTCCGTTGGCACCCGCGACATGATCAACAGGTCATCACGGTTGGCGTTCAGGCGTTTAAGGGCCTGGGTGTGATTGGTGACCACCAGCTGTAAGTTGACTTCCGGGTATTGCTGGCGAAAAGCGGCGAACAGGTGCGGAATGAAGTACTTGGCGCTGGATTCGATCGCCAGGCTCAATTGCCCTTGCAGTGAGCCCTGTAGGTCAGAGAGCTGCATGTCGAGGCTTTCCAGGCGGCCGAAAATATCCGCGCTGGCGCGTTGCAGGGCTTCGGCGGCTTCGGTCAGGTACAGCTTCTTGCCGATGTAATCAAACAGCGGCTGGCCGATCAGCTCTTCCAACTGGCGAATCTGCAGGCTTACGGCGGGTTGGGTCAGGGCCATTTCCTCTGCGGCGCGGCTGTAGGACAGATGGCTGCACACTGAGCGAAACACCTGAATCTGACGAAAAGTCATACGCAGCAAGGACTTACGCACAAATTTCACCTGTGTGAGGGCAGTGGCCAGGCTTAACTATAAGCTTTAGCTAATGCCTAACCCAATAATAATTGATTTTGGTTAATCACCAAGCCGGCGTAGCGTGAGCACCTGACCGCTGCTGCTGTTGCGGTCACACGTCGACCGGTTTTGCCGTTCGCCTGCTCACGTGATCGAGGACGCTGGCTCGTGATCAAGAAAATCCTGATAGCCAACCGCGGTGAGATTGCCGTACGCATCGTGCGGGCCTGTGCCGAAATGGGTATTCGCTCGGTGGCGGTGTACTCCGATGCCGACCGCCACGCCTTGCACGTCAAGCGCGCCGACGAAGCCCACAGCATTGGCGAGGAACCGCTGGCCGGCTATCTGAACCCGCGCAAGCTGGTCAACCTGGCGGTGGAAACCGGCTGTGATGCACTGCATCCCGGCTATGGCTTTCTCTCGGAAAACGCCGAGCTGGCGGACATCTGCGTCGAGCGGGGCATCAAGTTTATCGGCCCGAGCGCGGAAGTGATCCGGCGCATGGGCGACAAGACCGAAGCGCGGCGCAGCATGATCGCCGCCGGCGTACCCTGCACACCCGGCACCGAAGGCAACGTGGCGGATATCGCCGAGGCACTGCGCGAAGGCGACCGCATCGGCTACCCGGTAATGCTCAAAGCCACCAATGGCGGCGGCGGGCGCGGTATCCGCCGCTGCAACAGCCGCGACGAGCTGGAGCAGGCCTACCCACGGGTGATCTCCGAGGCGACCAAAGCCTTCGGCCGTGCCGAAGTGTTTCTGGAAAAGTGCATCGTCAACCCGAAGCATATTGAGGCGCAGGTGCTTGCTGACAGTTTTGGCAACACCGTGCACCTGTTCGAGCGCGATTGCTCAATCCAGCGGCGTAACCAGAAGCTGATTGAGATCGCCCCCAGCCCCCAGCTGACGCCTGAGCAGCGCGCTTACATCGGCGATCTGTCGGTACGCGCCGCCAAAGCGGTGGGTTACGAGAACGCCGGTACCGTGGAGTTCCTGCTGGCCGAGGACGGCGAGCTGTACTTCATGGAGATGAACACCCGGGTTCAGGTGGAGCACACCATCACCGAAGAAATCACCGGCATCGATATCGTCCGTGAGCAGATCCGTATCGCCTCGGGGTTGGAGTTGTCGATCAAGCAGGAAGACATCATCCACCGGGGTTTCGCTCTGCAGTTCCGTATCAATGCCGAAGACCCGAAGAACAATTTTTTGCCCTCGTTCGGCAAGATCACCCGTTACTACGCCCCCGGCGGTCCTGGGGTACGCACCGACACGGCGATCTACACCGGCTACACCATTCCGCCGCACTACGACTCCATGTGCCTGAAGCTGATCGTCTGGGCGCTGACCTGGGAAGAAGCCCTGGCCCGTGGCCTGCGCGCCCTGGATGACATGCGCGTGCAAGGGGTTAAGACCACCGCTGCCTATTACCAGGAAATCCTGCGTAACCCGGAATTTCGCAGCGGCCAGTTCAACACCAGTTTTGTCGAGTCGCACCCGGAGCTGACCGAATACTCGATCAAGCGCAACCCGTCGCACCTGGCCATCGCCATTGCCACCGCCATCGCTGCCCACGCCGGCCTGTAGGGGAAGGAATCAGACCATGAACAAGAAGATCACCATCACCGATACCATCCTGCGCGATGCCCACCAGTCGATCATCGCCACCCGCATGCGCCTGGATGACATGCTGCCGATCTGCGCCAAGCTCGATCAGGTCGGTTACTGGTCGCTGGAAGTCTGGGGCGGCGCGACCTTCGATTCCTGCGTGCGCTTCCTCAAGGAAGACCCCTGGGAGCGCCTGCGCAAACTCAAGGCCGGTCTGCCTAACACCCGCTTGCAGATGCTCCTGCGTGGACAGAACCTGCTCGGTTATCGCCACTACAGTGATGACGTGGTGCGCGCCTTTGTGGCCAAGGCCGCCGTCAATGGCATCGACGTATTCCGCATCTTTGATGCGATGAATGACGTGCGTAACCTGCGCGTGTCCATTGAAGCGGTGAAGGCCGCCGGTAAGCACGCACAAGGCACCATCGCGTACACCACCAGCCCCGTGCACACCGTTGAGGCGTTTGTGAAGCAGGCCAAGGCCATGCAGGCCATGGGCATCGACTCCATCGCGATCAAGGATATGGCCGGTCTGCTCACCCCGTACGCCACTGCTGATCTGGTGCGGGCGCTGAAGGCGGAAGTCGACCTGCCGGTGTTTATCCACAGCCATGACACCGCTGGCATGGGTTCGATGTGCCAGCTCAAGGCGATTGAAGCCGGTGCTGACCATATCGACACCGCCATCTCCAGCTTCGCCTGGGGCACCAGCCATCCGGGTACCGAGTCGATGGTCGCCGCGCTCAAGGGCAGCCCCTACGACACCGGGCTGGATCTGGCGCTGATTCAGGAGATCGGTCTGTACTTCCACGCCGTGCGCAAGAAGTACCACCAGTTCGAAAGCGAGTTCACCGCCGTGGATACCCGCGTGCAGGTCAACCAGGTGCCGGGCGGGATGATGTCCAACCTGGCCAACCAGCTGAAAGAGCAGGGCGCGTTAAACCGCATCAACGAGGTGTTTGCGGAAATCCCGCGGGTGCGTGAAGACCTCGGCTTCCCTCCACTGGTGACACCGACCTCGCAGATTGTCGGCACCCAGGCGGTGTTCAACGTCCTCGCCGGTGAGCGTTATAAAACCATCACCAACGAGGTGAAGCTCTACCTGCAAGGCCGCTACGGTTTGGCGCCGGGCAAAGTCAACGAACAGCTGCGCAAGCAGGCGATTGGCAGCGAAGAAGTCATCGAAGTGCGTCCGGCCGACCTAATCAAGCCGGAGATGGCCAAACTGCGTGAGGAAATCGGCAGCCTGGCTAAGTCCGAAGAGGACGTGCTGACCTATGCCATGTTCCCGGATATCGGGCGCAAGTTCCTTGAAGACCGCGCTGCCGGCACCCTGACGCCGGAAGTGCTGCTGCCGATCCCGGAAGCCGGCGGTGTGGTCCCTGCGGGTGGTGAAGGCGTACCGACCGAATTCGTGGTGGATGTACACGGCGAAAGCTACCGCGTCGACATCACCGGCGTTGGCGTGAAGAGCGACGGCAAGCGCCACTTCTACCTGTCGATCGACGGCATGCCGGAAGAAGTGGTGTTTGAACCGCTGAATGATTTTGTCGCGGGCAGTTCTGGCAAGCGTAAGCAGGCCAGTGCGCCGGGCGATGTCAGCACCAGCATGCCAGGCAATATCGTCGATGTACTGGTCAAAGTCGGTGACACGGTCAAGGCCGGTCAGGCGGTACTGATCAGCGAGGCGATGAAGATGGAAACCGAAGTGCAGGCGCCGATTGCCGGTACCGTGACGGCGGTGCATGTGGCCAAGGGCGACCGGGTCAATCCGGGCGACGTACTGGTGGAAATCGAAGGTTAACCTCGGAAGCCCCGGCTGTTTGAACAGGCATTTGAATGGCTTTTTTGGGGCTTCTTTTTACACCGCAGGCGCGGCTTATTCGTCGCGCCTGCATGGGTTTTTAGGCCCAGTGCCTGAGTCCCCGGAGCCGTAAGGCTCCTTTTTTCGGTTATGCCCCGCTGTGCAGGGTTCTGCTGTTCTCAGCAGGAGACTGGGCAAAACTGCGGGTATCAGCACAACGCGTGGTGGGGGCATGACCTTTTATTCGAGCAGGTGTGACGCGACAGGCGTCTTAATAGCAGTTCAATACGGGAGCAATGCGCGGTGAGTCTGGATCCGGTGGTGCTGTTCTTTGTGTTCGGCCTGTTGGCGGGTTTGCTGAAAAGCGAGCTGAAATTGCCACCTGCGCTGTATGAAACCCTCTCCATCATTCTGCTGCTGGCGATTGGTCTGCACGGCGGTGTGGAGTTGGCCGAGCAGGCCAGCTGGCAGTTGCTCGGGCAGGCCGCCTGGGTGCTGGGGCTGGGTGTGGCGCTGCCGCTGCTGGCCTTTGCCGTGCTGCGCGGTCTGGGCTTCGACCGGGTCAACGCCGCGGCAGTGGCGGCGCACTATGGTTCGGTCAGCGCCGGGACCTTTGCTGTGGTAGTGGCCTACATGCTGGCCAAGGGCATCGAGTTTGAAAGCTATATGCCACTGTTTGTCGCCATTCTGGAAATCCCGGCGATTCTGGTCGGCATCCTGTTGGCCAAGGGGATTGCCCGCGACACCGATTGGGGCGAGTTGGGCCGGGAAATCTTTCTCGGCAAGAGCATCATGCTGCTGCTCGGTGGCCTGATCATCGGTGCGATTGCCGGCAAAGAGGCAATCAAGCCGCTGGAGCCGTTCTACACCAGCATGTTCAAACCGGTGCTGGCGCTGTTCCTGCTGGAGATGGGGCTGATTGCCTCCGGTCAGCTCGGCTCGCTCAAGCAGTTCGGTCTGCGCCTGCTGGGTTTTGCCTTGCTGATGCCATTGTTCGGTGCGTTGATCGGCGCGCTACTCGGTCGTTTTATGGGCCTGAGCCTTGGCGGTACAGCGGTGCTGGCTACGCTGGCGGCATCTGCGTCCTATATCGCCGTGCCGGCGGCCTTGCGTCTGGCCTTGCCCGAGGCCAACCCGTCGCTGTCGCTGACGGCGTCGCTGGGCATTACCTTTCCCTTCAATATCATCGTCGGCATCCCGTTGTACCTGATGCTGGCCGAACAACTGATGGCCTGGGGGCTCTAGATGGACGCGCATATCCGCACCCTGCTTACCGTGATCTGCGAAGCGGCGCTGGAGAAAAAACTGGTGGTTGACCTGGAACAGCTTGGCGCGCCGGGCTGGACCATCTCCGATGCCCGCGGCCGGGGTGGCCGCGGCGTGCGCAGTGCCGGCTGGGACACCGAAGGCAATATCCGCGTGGAGATCATCTGCACCCGCGATATCGCTGAACGCATCGCCGGCCACCTGCAGGCGCGCTACTACGCCAACTACGCCATGGTCTGCTACCTGGCCCAGGTTGAAGTGCTGCGCGCGGAAAAGTTTTAGCGGCGCAGGCGATGGGCGGTGCGCAGTTCCAGTAGGTCTTGATAGGTGCAGGTCTGCGGTGCTTCGCCGGTCAGATCAAAGCAGCGTTGACCGAAACCCATTGGCCAGTAAGCGATGCCGACTGGTGGCCAAAAGATCGAGGCCACTCGGAAACGGCTCTTCAATTTGCCAGAGCGGATGGTATTGGCCTGATTGTCTTCGATACGGTAGGGAATACCTGCGCTGGCGCCCCAGGAGAAGGGACGGCTGCGGACAAGCCCCTGGTTGTTCTTCGCCGGTCGTTCGTTGATTACCAGGGTGCTGTTTTCCGGCAGTTTGAACCAGGCGCCGGTGGAGCAGCCTGCGCAGGCGAGGGCGATGAGTAACAGGGTGCTGAGGCGGAGTGCGGACATGCGTGTCGATCCTTATGGTCATCCGTGAACATTCACGAGCAGGCGTCAATCTGGCCATTGGCCAGCTGCGCGGGCGCGCAATATACCCAGTTTTGATCGGGTTTGCCTGTGCCGGGGGTGTTCCTGAAAAGTTTTCCGGGCCTGGCTGTGATCAGCGTCTTGCCGCAAGCGTCTAGCCACAGAGCCCGGGCGTCTGGGCGCCGCTATGGGCCTGAGCATGCAAGCGCTATTGAATGAAATTCTTGATCAAGTCCGCCCGCTGATCGGGCAAGGGAAAGTGGCCGATTACATCCCGGCACTGGCTGATGTACCGGCCAATCAGCTGGGTATTGCGGTGTACAGCAACGATGGCGAGTTGTTCTGCGCCGGTGATGCGCACACGCCGTTCTCCGTGCAGAGCATTTCCAAGGTGTTCAGCCTGGTGCAGGCGATCGAGCATTCCGGTGAGGATATCTGGCAGCGTTTGGGTCATGAGCCCTCCGGCCAACCCTTCAATTCGTTGGTGCAGCTGGAGTTCGAGCGGGGCAAGCCGCGCAATCCGTTTATCAATGCCGGCGCGCTGGTGATCTGCGACATCAATCAGTCGCGCTTTGCTGCGCCAGTGCTGTCGATGCGTGACTTTGTGCGCCGTCTGGCGGGTAACCCGGAGGTGGCGGTGGACCAGCGGGTGGCCGAGTCGGAATACCAGCACCGCGCGCGCAATGCGGCGGCGGCTTACCTGATGCAGTCCTTCGGCAATTTTCACAACGATGTGGAAGCGGTGCTGCGCAGCTATTTCAGTTACTGCGCGCTGCGCATGAGCTGCGTCGACTTGGCGCGGGCGTTCTGCTTTCTGGCTAACGACGGCTTCTGCAAGCACAGCAGTCAGTCGATTTTGAGTGCGCGGCAGAGCAAACAGGTCAACGCGATCATGGCCACCAGCGGCCTGTATGACGAGGCGGGCAATTTCGCCTACCGCGTCGGCCTGCCGGGCAAGAGTGGTGTTGGCGGCGGCATTGTCGCAGTGGTACCGGGGCGTTTCAGCGTATGCGTGTGGTCACCGGAGCTGAACGCCGCCGGCAACTCCCTGGCCGGGATCAAGGCCCTGGAGCTGCTGAGCGAGCGGATCGGCTGGTCGGTGTTTTAACTGCCGTAGGAGCGGCGGGGTACCGCCCAGCAGCTCCTTCAGGGTGGATGCATCACCCAGCAATCAACTCCTTGGCCGCCTGGCGGTGATCGGCGATCAGCTTGGCCACGTCGAGGCCTTCGATCTGGCCGTCGATCACGCGCCACTGGCCGCCAATCATCATCCGGTCGGCCTTGTCGGCGCCGCACAGCAGCAGGGCGGAGATTGGGTCGTGGCTGCCGGAGAAGCGCAGCTCGTCGAGTTTGAAGAAGGCCAGGTCGGCCTGCTTGCCCACGGCCAGCTCGCCAATATCGCTGCGCCCCAGCAGCTTGGCCGAACCCTTGCTGGCCCAGCCCAGCACCAGTTCCGGGGTGATCTTCTCGGCGCCGTAGCGCAGGCGCTGGATATACAAAGCCTGACGCGCTTCGAGAATCATGTTCGAGGCATCGTTGGAGGCCGAGCCATCCACGCCGATGCCGATCGGTGCGCCGGCGGCTTCCAGATCGAGGGTCGGGCAGATGCCGGAGGCCAGGCGCATATTCGAGCTTGGGCAGTGGCAGATACCGGTGCCGGCCTGGCCGAGGCGGGCGATTTCATCCGTGTTGAAGTGAATGCCGTGGGCCAGCCAGGTGCGCGAGCTGAGCCAGCCGACGCTGTCCAGATAGTCCACAGTGCGCAGGCCGAAGCGCTGCAGGCAGAAGTCCTCTTCGTCGAGGGTTTCGGCCAGGTGGGTGTGCAGGCGCACGTCCAGTTCTTCGGCCAGTTCGGCGCTCTGGCGCATGATTTCCTGGGTCACTGAAAACGGCGAGCAGGGCGCCAGGGCGATCTGGATCTGCGCGCCGTCGCCGCGCTGGTGGTAGTCCTGGATCAGCCGTTGGCTGTCGGCCAGGATCACTTCACCCTGTTGCACGGTCTGCTGCGGTGGCAGGCCGCCGTCGGCTTCGCCCAGGCTCATCGAGCCGCGGGTGAGCATGGCACGCATGCCCAGTTCGCGTACCGCTTCGACTTGTACGTCGATGGCGTTTTCCAGGCCGCCGGGGAACAGGTAATGGTGGTCCGCTGCGGTGCTGCAGCCGGACAGCAACAGTTCGGCCAGGGCCACTTTGCTGGCCAGGGCGAGCTTCTCGGGGGTCAGGCGTGCCCACACCGGGTAGAGGGTTTTCAGCCAAGGAAACAACGGCTGATTGACCACCGGGCCCCAGGCGCGGGTGAGGGTTTGATAGAAGTGGTGGTGGGTGTTGATCAGCCCCGGTAGGACCACATGCTCGCGGGCATCGAAGGTTCGATTGCAGGGTTGGCTCGGCTGCTGGCCAGCCTTGAGCAGTTCACTGATTACACCGTCTTCAATCACCAGGCCGCCGGCAGCGTCGAGGTTGTTGGCAGTGAAGATGGCGAGGGGGTTTTTGATCCAGATACGTGTAGCAGCCATTGAGTTGGCTCCTCTGAAGTTGGGTTCAGGTTAGCCAGCTCAGTGTTTACCCTGTCTGCTGATCCAGGTGCGCGGCCGGCGCAGGTGGCCGGGCGTGGCGCAAAAGATAACGCCGTAATCTGCCTGCGGCAAGAGCGCATGGCAGAATTTCTGACCACGAAGTCAGTGCTTAGAACACTTTGCGGTATTGGATAAAACCAGAGCGTTCAGCGATACGTTCATACAGCAGCATGGCCTTGCTGTTGCTCTCGTGGGTCATCCAGTAGGTACGCGAGCAGCCCTGTGCCTGGGCTTCGCGGTAGACGTGCTCGATCAGCTTACGGCCGGCACCACTGCTGCGTACATCCTTGCTGATAAACAGGTCCTGCAGGTAGCAGTAGTCGCCGGGTGTCCAGGTCGAGCGGTGGTAGATCCAGTGCACCAGGCCAATCGCCTGGCCATCATGCCAGGCCAACGCGGCATGCATCGGCTCGGCCGGATCGAGAAAGCGCTGCCAGGTAATGTCGCTGGTCGCGGCGGCGATCTCGGTCATATAGAACCGTTGATAGCCCTGCCACAGTGGCAGCCAGACCGCATGATCGGCGGCAGTTACAGGGCGGATCTCGACGGGGATGCGAACGGGCATGGCGACACTCTCCTTGGCTGGGTAAAGCCCTTACAGCCTAGCCGTAAGGGCCCAAGCTTCAATCTGCGCGTTCACCACAGACATCCAGGGCGAACCAGTGTTCCACCTCGGCCTGGCTCAGACCGGCACCGAGCAGGGCGAACAGCTTGCCCAGAGCCGCTTCACGGGTCATACCGCCGGCGGAAATCAGCCCGGCGCTGGCCAGTTGGCTGCCGGCGGCATACACGCCAAATTCGACATGGCCGTGCGGGCACTGGCTGATTGCGGCCAGTACCACGCCACGTGCATGGGCGGCCTTGAGCACATCCAGCAGTTCAGCGTTGTCTGACGGGCCTGTGCCGCTGCCGTAGCACTCCAGCAGCAGACCTTGCACGCCGCTGTCCAGCAGGGCGCGCACGTGGTTTGCCTGGATGCCGGGGTAGAACGGCAGTACGGCCAGATTCACCGGCTGGCGCGGTTGGCGGTAGTCGATATTCGCTGGAATGCTTTCCGCACGTGGGCTCTGGCGCTGGCGTGGCAGCACGTGGAAGGCATCGAAGGCATCGCTGCGCAGCTTGCTGACCCGTGCGCCATGCAGCAGCGCACCATTGAAATACAGGTGCACACCTGGCGTTACGCCGGCCTGCAGTGCGCGTATGGCGCCGAACAGGTTGCCCCAGGCATCGCTGCCTTCGGCTCCGGCCGGCAGCATCGAGCCGCTGAGAATGACCGGCACCGATAGACCGAGCAGAAGAAAGCTCAGAGCCGCGGCGCTGTAGGCCAAGGTGTCGGTGCCGTGCAGCAGCAATACACCGTCGCAGCCGTCCTGCTCGATACCGGCGCGAATTGCCGCGACCATCGCCAGCCAGTTGTGCTGGTTCATATTGGCGCTGTCGATTGGCGGCAGCAGCTCGCGGAAGGTCCATTGCGGCAGCGGCTGAGACTCCAGCGCTTGCTGGCGGCGCAGGCGCTCATCGAAACCGGACGCTGGGGCCAGGCCCGTGGCGCTCATTTGCATGCCGATGGTGCCACCGGTGTAGAGCACCAGAAGATTGCTACAACCCATCAGGGGTCTCCGTATTTTCATTGTTCTTATAAGAAAACAGGGGGCCAAGCCCCCTGTTTATTACAGCGTATGCAGCGTTAGCGGCGGCTTAGCGCTGATGCACGCTGTTGCCAATTTCCGCATGGTTGGCCGGGGCGTTTTGCGCCGCGTTAGGCCATGCAGCTGGGTCGAGGTCCAGGTCAGCGAAGTTTTTCGCATCGAATACGGGCGATTCCACGCCGGCCTTGATCTGGCTGTCGTAGTCGCGCATCAGACGCAGGCCGACCTTGAACAGCAGCACCAGGGCAATCAGGTTGCAGATGGCCAACAGACCCATGGTCACGTCGGCGAAGGCGAACACGGTGCCCAGATCCTGTACCGAACCCCAGAGTACCAGAGCCACCACCAGCACGCGGTAGACCATCACTGGCGCGCGCTTCTTGCTGAAGAAGCCCAGGGCGTTTTCGCCGAGGTAGTAGTTGTAGATCAGGGTGGTGAAGACAAACAGCAGCAGTGCCACGGTGACGAACACCCGGCCCCACTCACCGACCACGCTGGCGACAGCAGTCTGGGTCAGTACCACGCCGGCCATTTCGGTGCCTGGCTGATACACGCCCGACAGCAGGATGATCAGCGCCGTGCAGCTGCACAGGATGATGGTGTCGATAAACACGCTGAGCGACTGCACGATGCCCTGAGCGGCCGGGTGCTTGACCTCGGCCACGGCGGCGACG
This sequence comes from Pseudomonas sp. OTU750018, assembly GCF_011636575.1. NCBI lineage: Bacteria > Pseudomonadati > Pseudomonadota > Gammaproteobacteria > Pseudomonadales > Pseudomonadaceae > Pseudomonas > Pseudomonas sp. OTU750018. Next base: position 1,854,778 of record NZ_JAAPAU010000001.1, on the reverse strand, counting down.
TTCGGCGCACTGCCCAGGCCCGCTTCGTTGGAGAACAGACCGCGCTTCACGCCCATCAGGATGGCCGCGCCAATACCGCCGGCAAACGCAGGTTCCAGGCCGAACGCGCTCTTGAAGATCAGCGCCAGGGTGGCCGGGATGGCATCGGCGTTGCTGCCGATCACGAACAGCGCCATGGCGATGTAAGAGAAGGCCATCACTGGCACCAGCACGTCCGCAAACTTGGCGATGCGCTTGATGCCGCCGAAGATGATCAGGCCGATCACCACCGTGAGGATCAGGCCGCTGACATAGGTCGGCAGGCCGAAGGTGTCATGCATCGAGCTGGCCACGGTGAACGATTGCACGGCGTTGAAGCCGAAACCGAAGGTCACCAGCAGCAGGATCGACACCACAATACCCAACCAGCGCTGGCCCAGGCCGTGCTGGATGTAGAAGGCCGGGCCACCACGGTAGGTGCCGTCGTCTTCACGGCGCTTGTACAGCTGCGCCAGGGAGCATTCGAAGTAGCTGGTGGCCATGCCGACCAGGGCTACGACCCACATCCAGAAGATCGCACCCGGGCCACCGAGCATGATTGCCACCGAGACACCGGCGATGTTGCCGGCACCGACGCGGCCGGCGACCGAGAGCATCAGCGCTTGGAACGAGCTGAGCTGGCCTGGCTGGCGCTGGAAGGCTTCGGCGAAGATGCGAAACATGCTGCCGAAGTAGCGGAACTGGACGAAACGCGAGGCGATGGTGAAGTACAGACCAAGGCCGATCAGCATCACGATCAGGAGCTTGCTCCAGATCAGGTCGTTGAGAATATCGAGCATGGCAGTGAGGTCTCTCTTGTTGTTTTGTGAAGGAAATATAGGCGGGGTTGCATGGTTGAGCAGACGCGCCGGTGGTGCAATTTCGCGGGTGGCGGCGAACTGATGCGAGTTGATGCTAGAATCGCGTCGCTCGCATCACCAGGAAAGCCGCCATGTCCGACCACCTTGGGCCCAATCTAAAGCTGTTGTGTGGCCATTACCGGTCGATCGCCGAGGTTTGCCGCAAGCTCGCGATCAATCGTGCCCAGTTCAATAAATACCTGAGCGGACAGAGCCGACCAACGGCCTATAACCTCAAGCGCATCTGTGACTTTTTTGGCGTTGAAGGCTACGAGCTGAGCCTGCCGGCCGAGCAGTTTGCCGACCTGATCGGGGCGCGCACGCCGGGTCAGGCAGTGGGCGCACGCAGCGATGCGCTGATGGAGTTGCTCAAGCCGCTACGCGCGCATGCCGGCAACCTGTCGCGCTACTGTGGCTACTACTTCGAGTACTCCAACTGCATGTCGGTGCCGGGCACCGTGCTGTTGTCGCTGGTGCACCTGTGGGAAGAAGACGGCGACTTCCTGTTTGAGCGCCAGGAGCGTCAGGAGCGCTCCGCCAGCGCTGACGTGCAGGGCGAAGACTGGGTGCGTTGCCGTTACCTGGGCGCCGCGTTCCAGCTGCAGGACCGATTGTTTCTGATGGACTATGAATCGCTGACCCTCAATGAGATGAGTCAGACCATCCTGATTCCCAGCTACAAGAGCCGCATCACTCGTCTCAACGGATTGAAAACCGGCGTTTCCAGCGGCGACCGCCGTAGCCCGGCCTGCACCCGTGTGGTCTGGGAATACCTGGGCACCGAGATCAACCGCATCAGCGCCTACCGTCAGGTGCGCTTGTATCGTCCGGACGATCCGCGCATCGACGATGACGTGCGCCAACGCCTGGCGGATGCGCCGCTGAAAAACGGCCTGTTCGAGATCGAGTAAAGCGCTCAGCCTCTGTTGTATATGTACGTTAGCGTTGCAGTGGTCCACCGATCAAAACCATAAACCGGAGCCGCACCATGACCCCTTTACTGCAAGTCGTTGTCTGCATGACCCTGCTGACCTTCGTTGCCATCGTGCTCGGCGCGGTGCTGCGCAACCGGGAATGGACACTGCAAGGCATGCAGGACGGTCTGAGCAATCGCGATAAGCTGCCCGCCGCTACGCCGATGGGTGCGCGTGCCGAGCGCGCCGCAGCCAATACCAAAGAAAATTTCATCCTGTTTCTGGCCTTGGCCCTGACGTCGCACGTGGCCGGTGTCGGCGAACAAGCGCTTCTGGGCGCACAGGTATTTATCTGGGCGCGGCTGGTGTATCTGCCTGTTTACATACTGGGCATTACCTATCTGCGCAGTGCCGTCTGGGTGGCTGGCATCGTTGGGCTGGCGATGATGGCCATGGCACTGGGTTAAGCCGCCTTCAACACGAGTGGACTGACTCAGCATGGATCAATTACGCGCACTGCGAATACTCAGCAAAGTGGTTGCAGAGGGCAGCTTCGCGGCGGCGGCGCGCAGTCTCGACCTGGCTCCTGCGGTGGTGACGCGGGCGGTAGCCGATCTGGAACAGCACCTGGGCGCTCGCTTACTGAACCGCAGCACGCGCAGTCTGGCGTTGACCGAGATTGGCGAGACTTACCTGCTGCGCGCCAACACCATTCTGGCGCAGCTGGACGAGGCCGATGCCCTGGCGGGCAACGCCACTCGCCAGCCCAGCGGTAGCCTGCGTGTTCTCTGTCCGCCGGCGTTTGCCGTGCACCAACTGGCCGCTGCACTGCCAGATTTTCACCGGCGTTACCCACACATCAGCCTGGAGATCGCCGCACCAGGGCCGGTGGATGTGGCTAGCGAGCATTTTGATGTGTCGATTCTTTCCATCGGCCAGCAAGGGTTGCAGGGTGATTTCGTGGTGCGGCCACTGGCCAGTTCGCGCTTTATCATCTGCGCAGCGCCAGGCTACCTGGCCGCACATGGTTGCCCGCAAACACCTGAAGATTTGCTTACGCACCACGGCCTGCTGCCGGCGGTCTCGGCTCTGCGCCGTGAGCTGACCCTGTATCGGCAGGACTCGGCAAGCACCGCTGCCGATAGCGTAAGCCTGCCACTGCCTGCTGCTGTGCTCTCCACCCCGCAAATAGAGCTGATTCTGGCCGCTGCATTAGCTGGGTTGGGCGTGGCTGGCTTGCCGTCGTTCGTCGCCGCGCACACGCTGCGTGAGGGTCGCCTGCGGCGCGTCTTACCGGATTGGCACGGCACCACGCTCAACCTGTATGCCGCCATGCCAACCCGAAAACACATACCGGCCCGTACCCGGGCATTTATCGACTTTCTTGTGGAGCGCTTCGGCGGTGATTTGCGTGACCCCTGGTTGCCGACAGAATCAGCCTAGCGATAGCGGGCTGCCACGGGTTCATACTCCACCCGCGCATCCAGGTCCTGCAGGCTGCCGTCGACTTCCTGCAACGGCGGCACCCGTCCCGCGTAGCGCAAGACTGTCTTGCGTTCGTGATCAAACACCACCTGTAGCGGCGCAATAAACCAGCGGATTAACAGGTTGCTCGGGGTAATCGTGAAGCGGGTTTCGCTGGCCGAGTGTTGCTCCAGGCGCACGCTAAAGCCGTAAGTCTGCTTCTCCTTGAGCACGATGAAGCGGATCGGCACCTCTTGCCCGTCTTGCAGTTGTGCCCAGTGGCTCAAAATAAAGCCGTGCAAGGTGGGCCCGGTGACTGCCGGGGCATCAAGCGACTCTTCGGCCTGACTGACGTTGCCATTGTCATTCAGCTGGTAGTGCAGTGTCCGGCCATCAGCGCTGACCTCGACGGCGCCGCTGAACCCAGACTGGCGGTTCTGCGTCGTGAAGCGCTGCAACTGGTAATCAGCGCTGGCCTGCGCAGTCTCGGCGATCAGTAACTGACCCTCTGGATTGCGGGTCAGGTGCGCCGCCGTCAGGCCTGTTGGCCCAACCACTACGCGCCTTTCATAGCGGAATAAGGGCTGTCCATCAGGCTCCGCCAGCGCATAGGTGGTGCCGCGATAAATCAGCGCGCCGGCTAATTCGGGTTGCGTTTCCAGTGCCTGTAAGCGGCCAGTGCTGGCGCTGTCCAATGCCGCCTGGGCGTGGCCGGCAGTCAGCAGGAGCGCTGTGAACAGGCTGTAGGTGATGCGCTGCACGTGAGTCTTCATGGCCACACTCGATGCGGTCAGTTACCGGGAGGTGGCCACTTTAGGGGTGGGGCTGCACGGCAAACAGTAGCGGGCGAGCAAGACACTGTTGCGGGATTAGCAATAACAGCGGTGCGCCTAGCGGGATCGTTAGCGCTGATCCCGCCAGGCGACAGTCACCAGTTTTTTGTGAGGTCGAACTACCGGTCAGTGGCGCAACGCCCTGAGCTGTCGGCCATTGGCGTCGAAATTATCGGGTGACAGCCAGCGCTCATAGCTGGTGGCCAGGGCCGGCCACTCGCTGTCGATGATCGAATACCAGGCGGTGTCGCGGTTGCGGTCCTTGAACACCCGATGCTGACGGAATACCCCCTCGTAGCTAAAGCCGAAGCGCTCGGCGGCGCGCTTGGAGCGTGCGTTATCGTTGTTGCACTTCCATTCCAGGCGGCGGTAGCCGTTGGTGAAGGCCTGCTTGGCCAGCAGGTAGATCACCTCGGTGGCCTGCACGCTGCGCTGCATCACGCGGCCGAAGCAGACGTGGCCGATTTCGATACTGCCATGCTCCGCGGCGATGCTCAGGTAGCTGAGGACGCCCTGCACCTGGCCGCTGCGTTGTTCGACCACCGCGAAGAACAGGGGGTCTTGGCTGGCGGCATTGCAGCTGAGCCAGGCATCGAAGTCGGCGCGCTCGTTGAAGGGGCCGTAAGGCAGGTATTCCCAGAGCAGCGGGTCGGCGTCCGGGCCTTGCAGGGCTTGCCACAGGTCGTCGCCATGGCGTGCCGGATCCAGTGCTTCGAGGCGCACAGTGCGCCCTTGCAGAGGGTCGCGGCTGGGCACGGCAACGGCTGTCCAGTTGAGGTGCGGCGTGAGGCTCATGGGGGGGGTCCTGTTAGAGAAGTGTGCGGTATTGCAGAAAACCGGAGCGCTCGGCGATGCGCTCATACAGCTGCCTGGCGTCCGTGTTGCTTTCGTGGGTCAGCCAATGCACCCGTGAAGCACCGGCGGCGCGGGCTTGAGCATAGACATGCTCGATCAACTGACGACCAACGCCGCTGCCGCGCAGGCCCTCGACGACAAACAAATCCTGCAAGTAGCAGCTGTGCTCCACCGACCAATTCGTGCGGTGGAAGATCCACTGCACCAGCCCCACAGCCTGACCGTCACACCAGGCCAGGGCGGCATGGGTGGGTTCGCTTGGGTCGAGAAAGCGTTGCCAGGTTGTGGCGCTGACCTCGGCGGGCAACTCGCTTTGGTAAAACTGCAGGTAGCTCTGCCACAACGGCAGCCAAACAGTGTGGTCAGTAGGGCTGACGGGGCGGATTTCGATGCTCATAACGGTCTTCCTTGGGTTAGTGATCAGTGCTGATCTGCGCAGCCAGCTCGCGGTCGCGTGGCTCCTGACTGGCGTGCAGGCCCTCACGTACGCCAGTTTGGTCGGCGCTGCTGCGGTTCTGCCCGAGCTTCCATTTGCCCTCCAGGCGCTCGATGGGCAGGGCGAAGCCGACGATGGCGCGCAGCATGCTGTCGATGTACTCACGCGGTGCATCGCTCACCGCCCAGGGCTGCGGTCGCTTGGCTTCGTGCAGCGCGCTGAGGCGGCTGACCAGCTGCAGCAGACGCTCGGCATCGTCGAACACCTCGGCGCGGCCATGGGCCTGCACGCTGATGTAGTTCCAGGTCGGCACCACCTTGCCGTGCTCGGCCTTGGCGGCGTACCAGGACGGGCTGATATAGGCCTCTGCGCCCTGGAAGATCACCAGCGCCGGGCTGCCTTCGGCGAGGTCGCGCCACTGCGGGTTGGCCCGGGCGAAGTGGCCATACAGCGTGCCGTAGGGGCCTTCACCTGTTTCCAGTAGCAACGGCAGATGGCTGGCGAGCAAGCCGTTTGCGCCATGGCTGACCAACGTCGGCAGGCGCGTGGCACGCATCTGCTGGTGCAGCGTGGCGAGGTCGTCCTGGCGAAAGGCGGCGGGCGTGTACATGGCTGTTTCTCCGAAACGGGGCCTGAGCGGATGGAGCCATGCTAGGCCGCCTATTGGCCTGTTGTAAGATCCATTTTCTGCGACTTCTATGGAGCCAATCGTCATGGCCATTCCGTCCGCTGCGCCGTTGCCGGTCGATCTGTCCGGCATTCACCTCGACCCACAGCGCGGCCTGGCGCGCCAGCTGTATCAGGCGCTGCGCGAGCGCATCCTCGATGGTCGCCTACAAAGCCGCACACGCCTGCCGGCAAGCCGTGATCTGGCGAACCTGTTGAGCATCTCGCGCAACACCGTGACGCGCGCTTTCGATCAGCTGTACGCCGAGGGCTATATCGAAGGGCGCATCGGCGCCGGCACTTACGTGGCCGAGCTGAGTGCGGTGAAGCGGCCGGCGCCCGCGCAGCCACTCGTCAGCACGCAGAGCCCGGCGCTGGAGCTGTTGCACAAGCATCACCTGAACCCGCCCCTGAGCGGCGCACCACGGGCGTTTCGCGTTGGCGTGCCGGCCTTTGATCTGTTTCCCTTCGAGACCTGGGCGCGCTTGTCCGCGCGCTTCTGGCGCAAGCCCTCGCCCGCGCGGCTGGGCTATGGCGACCCGGCGGGCGACTGGCAGCTGCGCGAGTTGATCGCCGCCTACCTGCGCAACAGCCGTGGGCTGCACTGCGACCCGGCGCAGATCGTGGTCACCAATGGCGCGCAGCAGGCCATCAGCCTGTGCGCGCAACTGCTGGTGACGCCGGGTGCGCGGGTGGCGCTGGAGAATCCCGGCTACCGCGCCGCCGGCCATGCCCTGGCGATAGCCGGGGCGCAGCTGTGCGGCGTAGCAGTGGATGGCGAAGGTTTGGATGTTCCGGCACTGACGCAGCTTGAGGACTGTAGGCTGGTCTATGTCACGCCCTCGCACCAATACCCGACCGGTGTCACCCTGTCGTTGGCGCGGCGTCTGCAGTTATTGGAATGGGCCGAGCGGCATAACGGCCTGATCATCGAGGACGACTACGACGGCGAGTACCGCTACAGCGGCACGCCGCTGGCACCCCTGGCGGCGCTCGACCGCCAGGGCCGCGTGCTCTACGTCGGCACCTTCTGCAAGATCGCCTTTCCGGCGCTGCGCTTGGGCTACCTGGTATTACCGCCGGCGCTGGCCGAGGCCTTTGCCCAGCGTCGCGCGCTGGATATGCGTCATTCGGAAATCGGCACCCAGGCGGTGATGGCCGACTTTATCGCCGCCGGGCACTTTCAGCGGCATATCCGTCGCATGCGCACGGCCGCCCGCAGTCGCCGCGATGCACTGCTGGCCGGCTGGCCGGCGGATGTACCGGGCTGTGCACCGTTGCCGGCGGTGGACGCGGGGTTGCACCTGTGCGTACGGGTGAACAGCCTGGCCCGCGAGCGCGAGCTGATCAGCGCCGCCGAGCGGGTGGGCGTGGAGATCAGTGCGCTCAGCAGCTACTGGCTGCCCGGCAGCAGCGCCGCGGAAGACCAGCGCGCCGGGCTGGTGCTGGGATTTGCGGCGGTGCCCGAGGCGCTGATCAATGAGGCATTGACCGCGTTGCGTCGCGCCTGGCTGCTATAGCGGCCAAGCGCGGTTGGCTTCAACACAGCTCAGGGTTTTTCGCGCAGCTGCCGTAGCCTTCGCGGCGCATCTGTTCCAGCGCGGCCTGCAGGCGTTCGACCACTTCGTCCGGGGTGTCTTTGTTCAACGCCAGGTACAGCTGTGAGGTTTCAAAGCTGAGCACGCTTTGCAGGTCATCGACGCCCTGCTCTTTGGCATACACGCGCCACACCGGGTCGGAGGTGGCCCACAGGTCAATCTGCCCGCGTTGCAGCTTGCGGATATTTTCCTGGTCGCGCAGGGCGTTCTGCGGGGTGAAACCCAAGCGCTCCAGGTGCTGGCTGACCGCCGCACTCTGATAAGCGCCGATGCGGTAGGCCTTGGCCTGTTCCAAGGTGCTTATTTGCGGGTGGCGGCCTGTGCGACCGACCAGCACGCTCTGGTACTGGGCGATGGGCCCGACCCACTTGAACAGCGGCTTGCGCGCCTCGCTCATGGAGGTGGAGAACAGGCCGTGGTTGGCGGTGGTCATGGTCTGTTGGTAGATGCGATCCCAGGGGAAGCGCAGGGTCAGGCTGTAGTTGATGCCGGCGCGCTTGAACATCTCGCGCACGGTGTCGGCACTGACGCCTTGGATCTGCGCATCACGGGCGAAGTTCTTGCCGTGCTCGGCCATGTTGAACGGCGGGAAGTTTTCCGTCAGCAGCACCACCTTGTAATCGGGTGGCAAGGCGGCCTGGCTCAGGGGGCTGAACAGCAGGCTCAGCAGCAGCGCGGCGCGGCCGCGTTTGTTCCACAGGTGTTGAAGACGCTGCAGCATGGGGGTTCTCCCTTTTTATTGTTGTCTGAGGCGGCATCGCCGGCCGCCCGGGTAAGGCGAGCCGGCGATGCCGTGGGTGTTGCTATCAGGAAGCCCGCTTGGTCAGCGCGGTGGCGAAAGGGTGTGTGCCGACACAAAATGTCGCCACGGCGCTGACCAGGCGGGCTGTTCGGTGCCAGCGGCGCAGGGCTTACCTGCTGCCGCCTGTTGTTGCGTGACTCCGCGGTGAGGTGGGTAAACGCTCAGCCGCGATAGCCACTGGCATGCGCTTGCTCGGTTGCTTTTACTGCGCGTTGTCGCTGTTGTAGATCTCGCGATCCAGCTCTTGCTCGCTGCTGCCGACCAGGGTGGTGGTCATCAGGTCGCCGGCGACGTTGACCGTGGTGCGCGCCATGTCGAGGATGCGGTCGATCCCGGCAATCAGCGCTACGCCTTCCAGCGGCAGGCCGACCGAGGTCAGCACCAGACCGAGCATGATCAACCCGGCGCCAGGTACACCGGCGGTGCCGATCGAGGCCAGGGTGGCGGTGAGGATGATCATCAGGTATTGGCCGGCATTCAGGTCGATGCCGAAGGCCTGGGCAATAAACAGCGCCAGTACGCCTTGGTAAATGGCGGTGCCATCCATGTTGATGGTGGCGCCCACTGGCAGCACGAAACCGGCCACGCCCTGGGATACGCCGAGGTTCTTGCGCGCGCACTCAATCGACACCGGCAGGGTGCCGGCACTGCTTGAGGTGCTGAAGGCCACGGCCAGTGCTGGCGCCACGCCCTTGAAGAAGCGCAGCGGGCTGAGCCGTGCCAGCAGGCTGACCAGGCCGCCATACACCAGCAGCATATGGGTGATGCTGGCGAGGTAGATCACCCCGATCACGCTCGCCAACGGCAGCAGTACTTCGATGCCGTGGGAGGCCACCACACCGGCGATCAGCGCAAAGACACCGATTGGCGCGCAGCGCATCACCAGGTCGGTGAGCTTGTAGAACACCTCGGCCAGGCTGTCGAACAGCTTGACGGCGGGTGCAGCCTTTTCGCCGATCAGGTTCATGCTCACGCCCAGGGCGATGGCGAACACGATGATCTGCAGGATATTGCCCTCGGCAAAAGCGGCCACCGGATTGGTCGGTACCAGGCCAACCAGAATCTGCACCAGCGACGGTGCCTGCTTGGTTTCCTGCACGCCGCTGGCGACCATGTTCATGCCTTCGCCCGGGGTGAACAGGGCACCGAACAGCAGGCCGATACTCACCGCGAAGGCGGTGGTGATCAGGTAGATGGCGATGGTCTTGACGCTGATGCGGCCGAGCTTGGCGCTGTCGCTCATGGCGGTGATGCCGGCCACCAGGGAGACGAACACCAGCGGCACGATGAGCATCTTGATCGCATTAAGGAACAGCGTGCCGATCGGTGCCAGCACCAGGGCGTCGGCCTTGAACAGCACGCCGGTGAGCACGCCGAGGCAGAGGCCGATAAGGATTTGCTGCCACAGCGGCATGCGCCGCAAAAAGCCTAGGGAAGAAGTACTGCTCTGACTCATGGTTATCACCCGGATTATCGTTTTTGTGGGGCCGTCTATGCGGCCTTGAGCGGTGCCGCCCGGCAGGCGAGGGCGGAAAGCCAGTCACCCATGTTCGGGACGCTGGTTACAAAAACGCGCCGTTCCTGGCGGAGACGGCGCGTGTGGTGCTCTTGGATCAGCCCGGCATTAGTGGTACCAGGCGCGGGGCGATCATGTTCTCGGGGCGCAGGATGTCGGCCAGCTCGGCGTCGCCCAGCAGCTTCTCCTCGCGCACCAGCTCCAGCACGCCACGGCCGCTTTCCAGCGCTACTTTGGCGATGCGCGTGGCGTTCTCGTAGCCGATGTAAGGGTTCAGCGCGGTGATCAGGCCGATGGAGTTTTCCATCAGTTCGCGGCAGCGCGCTTCGTTGGCGGTGATGCCGTCGATGCACAGCTCGCGCAGCATATCCATGGCGCGGGTCAGCAGGCGGATCGAGTCGAAGATCTTGTAGGCGATCAGCGGCTCCATCACGTTCAGCTGCAGCTGGCCACCTTCGGCCGCCATGGTCAGCGCCAGGTCGTTGCCGATCACTTCGAATGCCACTTGGTTGACCGCTTCCGGGATCACCGGGTTGACCTTGCCCGGCATGATCGAGCTGCCTGGCTGGCGCGGCGGCAGGTTGATTTCATTGATGCCGGTGCGCGGGCCGCTGGAGAGCAGGCGCAGGTCGTTGCAGATCTTCGACAGCTTCACCGCGGTGCGCTTGAGCATGCCGGAGAACAGTACAAAGGCGCCCATGTCCGACGTTGCTTCGATCAGGTCGGCGGCCGGGGTCAGCGGCTGGCCGCTGATAATCGCCAGGCGTTTGACCGCCAGCAGCTGGTATTGCGGGTCGGCGTTGATGCCGGTGCCAATCGCGGTGCCGCCCAGGTTAACTTCGGTGAGCAGGGTCGGGGCGAGCAGTTTGAGGTGCTGCAGGTCTTCGCCGAGGGTGGTGGCGAAGGCGCGGAACTCCTGACCGAGGGTCATCGGTACGGCATCCTGCAGCTGGGTGCGGCCCATTTTCAGCACATGGCTGAATTCCAGGTGCTTTTTCGACAGCGACTGGATCAGCTTGTCCAGCGCGGTCAGCAGGCTGTCGTGGCCGAGCAGCAGGCCGAGGCGGATGGCGGTCGGGTAGGCGTCGTTGGTTGACTGCGCCATGTTCACGTCGTTGTTCGGGTGCAGCTGCTTGTAGTCACCTTTCTCGAAACCCATGGCTTCGAGGGCAATGTTGGCAATGACTTCGTTGGCATTCATGTTGGTCGAGGTGCCAGCGCCGCCTTGAATCATGTCGACCACGAACTGGTCGTGAAACTCGCCCTGAATGATGCGTGCGCACGCGGTGCTGATCGCTGTGTGCTTGGCGGCGGACAGGTGGCCCAGCTCGCGGTTGGCGTCGGCAGCCGCCTGTTTGACCATGGCCAGGGCAACCACCAGTTTCGGGTAGTGCGACAGCGTCACGCCGGACAGGCGGAAGTTCTGCACGGCGCGCAGGGTCTGGATGCCGTAATAAGCATCAGCGGGAACGTCGAGGGTGCCGAGCAGGTCTTTTTCGAGGCGAGTAGATGCAGCAGGGGACATGATCAAGGTCAACTCAGGAAATACGGCATATGCCGCGATGGCCCGTAGATTAGGGGCTGCAGCTTGGTACTGGCCAATGCTGTTAAGCACTAGGTCATGCATAATCGGCATAACGTTGGTGTGACCGCTCAGCGGCGACCGACGTATTCGCATGCACAAGGGCTGATCCATGAACCTCGAAAGCAAATGGCTGGAAGACTTTGTCACCCTGGCCGCAACCCGCAGTTTTTCTCAGGCAGCGCAAAAGCGCTTTGTCACTCAGCCGGCATTCAGCCGGCGGATCCGTAGCCTGGAGAACATGCTCGGGCTGACGCTGGTCAACCGCGCCTGCACGCCCATTGAGCTGACTGAGTCCGGCCAGCTGTTTCTGGTCACGGCTCGCAGCATGGTCGAGCAGCTCGGTGAGGTGGTGCGTCATCTGCATAACCTCGAAGGCCAGCAGGGCGAAGTGATGCAGATTGCTGCCGCGCACTCGCTGACCCTGGGCTTTTTCCCCGAGTGGATTGCCCGCCTGCGCCGTGAAGGTTTGCCGTTGACCACTCGTCTGGTGGCGACCAACGTCGGTGAGGCGGTACATGCGCTGCGTGAAGGTGCCTGCGACCTGATCCTCGCCTACTACGACCCCGACGCTGCGCTGCAGATGGACCCGGAAATCTTCCCCTCGCTGCACCTGGGCCGTACGGAAATGCTCCCGGTGTGCGCGGTGGGCGAAGACGGCGCGCCGCTGTTCGACCTCAACAGCGGCCAGAGCGTGCCGCTGCTGGCCTACAGCGCCGGGGCGTTTCTCGGTCGTTCGGTCAACCTGCTGCTGCGCCAACGCGCGCTGCGCTCGACCACGGTGTACGAGACGGCGATGGCCGACAGCCTGAAAAGCATGGCCTTGCAAGGTATGGGCGTGGCCTGGGTCCCGCGCCTGAGCGTGACCGCCGAACTTGCCCGCGGCGAGCTGGTGGTGTGCGGTGATGAACAGTGGCAAGCGCCGCTGGAGATTCGCCTGTACCGCTGCGCACTGGTGCGCAAGGCCTCGGTACGTCTGCTGTGGCGCAAACTGGAGGGAGGATTGGGCGGCGTTGGGTAGGGGGTGACTAAGGGCTAATAAGCCCTTAAGGATTGCATTGATATCATCCTGGCATCACGCGGCAACGACTACGCTTGCCGTCTGTGACTGTTAACAGGAGTCAGCCCTCGTGCCGCTAAAACCTCCTCTCGGTCTGAGCCAATGGATTTGGCGGGCCTTTGTGCAAAGTGCTTTGATCCCACTGATCGTGGTGGAGACAGCACTGATAGCCATCTATCTCTTCAGCAACAACGCCATTCGTGATGCCCAGATTGATTATTTACGACAGACGGCCCTGAGTGACCTGCAAGCCTCTGCGAACCTGGAAGCGCGGATCATCGAGGGTCAGCTGACCCAAATCGAAGCCCTGACAACCACCTACCGCAACCTGACGCAGCACGCCTTGCTGCAGCCTGCGGTCAGCGCGCCGACTCTGGCAATCACCGACAGCGGTGTGCGTTACAGCCCGCAGGACACGGGCGGCGCGGCGTTCTTCTACTCGGCGGCCACGCCCGCCGCCCAGCAGGACCTGAACAAGGCGGCTCGGCTGGCAACGCTCGACCCATTGATGCGCGAACTCAAACAGAGCAGCCCATTGGTGGCCAGCCTGTACTTCAACAGCTGGGACAGCCTCAACCACATCTACCCCTGGTTCCGCACACCGGACCAGTACCCGCATGACATGGTCATCCCCGATTTCAATTTCTATTACCTCGCGGATGCGGCGCATAACCCGACGCGTGAGGTGGTGTGGACCAATGTCTACCTCGACCCCGCTGGCCAGGGGTGGATGATGTCGGCTGTCGCCCCGGTGTACCGCGGTGATTTCCTTGAGGGCGTCAGCGGCGTGGACATCACCGTGGGCGGCATTCTCGAGCAGATCAACCAGCTGCAAGTGCCCTGGGACGGCTACGCCATGCTGGTCAGCCAGGACCTGAACATCATGGCCATGCCGAAGGCGGGCGAAGACGACTTTGCGTTGAATGAACTGACGACGCACTCCTATGAGGAAGCGATCCGTCGCGAGATGTTCAAGCCCGAAGATTTCAACCTGGGTAAACATGCACAGACCCGTGTTCTGGCCGAGGCCATGGCGCGCCAACCGCAGGGCGTGCAATCGGTCAGCCTCGGCGGGCGCACGCATATGGTGGCCTGGACCACCATCGAGGCCACCGGTTGGCAGCTGCTGACCGTGGTGGACGAGGCACAGGTCTTCAGTCAGACCAATTTGCTGGCGACGCATTATCAGCAGATCGGCTTTCTGTTGATCGCCGGGCTGGTGATGTTCTACCTGCTGTTCTTTGCCTTTATGTGGGTGCGTTCACGGCGCCTGAGTCAGTACTTGCTCAGGCCGATTGCCGGTATTTCCACGATGATGGCCGCGATTGGTCAGGGCCAGTGGCATCCCGCGCGGGTAACTGCGGACATCCGTGAACTGGATGATATGGCCGGACAGGCCGCGCAAATGGGCAGCACCCTAGAGCAGAGTGAAGCGCGCAACCACGAGGCCCAGCAGCGGCTTGAAGTGGTGTTGGAAGGGGCGACGGAGAGTCTCTGGGAACGCCACTTTGATACGGGGCTGGTGCATGTGCGTGGGCGCTTCTGCAAACGGTTTGGCTTTGCTGAGGACTTCCTGAGTGAGGAGCAGTTTCTGCAGCGCGTTCACCCGGACGATGTCAGGGGTATTCGCGACGCCGTGCAGCGCGTGCGTGAAGGCAGCAGTCAGCGCTATGAAGCCGAGTTTCGGTTTGCCGATGCCGGGGGTAAATACTCCTGGCTAATGGGGCGTGGCCGGGTGGTGGAGTACGACCCATACACGGGCCAAGCACGCGTGCTGGCAGGCACACACGTGGATATTGATGCCCTCAAGAAGGGTGAGGAAGCCCTGCGCCAAGCCACTGCGGAGGCGCAGGCGGCCAACCAGGCCAAGTCGCGCTTTATTTCCAGCATGAGCCATGAACTGCGCACCCCGCTCAATGCCATTCAGGGCTTTAGCCAGTTGATGCGCATGGGGGATCTGCCGCCCACCACTCAGGACGAATACCTCAAAGAAATCCTCCAGGCCAGCCAGCACCTCAATCAGCTGGTTGGCGATATCCTCGACTGGTCGAGCATCCAGGCGCAGAAGCCGCAGCTGGAGCTGCAGGCGGTAGACCTCGGCACGCTTATGAATGAGTGCGCCGACCTGGTGCGTCAGGAGATCAAGCGCGAAGGCTTGCAGTTCAATGTGCAGCTGCCAGACCTGCCGTTGCAGGTCCGCGCCGAGCCTCGCCGACTGCGCCAGGTGCTGCTCAACCTGTTATCCAATGCCATGAAATACAACAGCCCCAATGGGCAGATCACCTTCAGCGTCCGGGTATTCGACGGGCATGTGCGCGTGCAGGTTGATGACACCGGGCTGGGCATCAGTGCCGAACAGCAGGCGCTGTTGTTTACCCCGTTCCAGCGCCTGGGGCGTGAAAACACCGCGATTCAGGGCACTGGCATTGGCCTGTCGCTGTGCCGTGAATACGCCAGCCTGATGGGTGCCAGCGTCGGCGTGAGCAGCCAGCCAGGCATGGGCAGCAGCTTCTGGATTGAGCTGATGTCATTTGTCGCGCCTGACAGGTCACGTCGTGCCGGTCAGGGCGTGCATATCTTCTACGCTGAAGACGACGCCGTGAATCAGCAGGCCGTCGCTGCGGCATTGGCTGAGCTAGGCCGTGTCAGCGTGGCCAATGATGGCCAGGTGGCGCTAGCGCAGTTGCTGAGTGACCCCGCCGACCTCTTGTTACTGGACCTGGACTTGCCGGGGTTGAGTGGCCAGGAGTTGCTTGCGCAGCTACGCCGCCACCCGCACACCGAGCATTTGCCCGTGGTGTTGCTAACGGCTGGGATGAGTGCAGAGGTTACCGCTGCAGCGGCTAATTGCCAGGGCTTGCTGGGCAAGCCGCTGGATATGAAGGAATTGCATGACCTGGTCGAGGCCCTGCTGAGTGAGGTAATGGAAGATGCTGAGTGAATCCTTACGGTTTTCCCGGGTGGTGGTGATTGATGATGTCACCGCCAACCTGCGTCTACTGGAGTCGAGTTTGCGAGTGCTCGGGCTGCGAGAGGTCAAAGGCTTTAGTGACTCGGCAGCGGGGCTGGAGTGGCTGCAGAACCAGCATTGGGACCTACTGCTGCTGGATCTGGACATGCCGGCCCCGGACGGTTTCGAGATTTTGCGGCAACTGGCGGCCCGTGATCGACACTGTGCACCGGTGATCCTGGTGACGGCACTGAATGACGTGGAAAACCGCCGCAAAGGCCTAGAACTGGGGGCCAATGATTACGTCTGCAAGCCGCTGGACCTGCCCGAACTGCTGCTGCGGGTGTGCAATAACCTGCAACTGAGCGAGGCCAGCCAAGCCCTGCAGCGTGAGCGGGGTGAGTTGGAAGACAGGGTTGTGCGGCGGACTGAGCAGCTGGGGGCCAGCTATCAGGCGGTAATCCGCTGCCTGGCACGTGCGGCGGATTACAAGGACAACGAAACCGGCAATCACATCATGCGCATCGGTGAGTCGGCTGCACTGCTGGCACGCGCCTACGGCATGGATGCTCCGTGGGTGGAGTTGCTGCGCCAGGCTGCACCCATGCACGACGTAGGTAAGATCGGCATTCCCGATAGCATCCTCTGCAAACCCGGCAAACTGACGGATGACGAGCGCCTGGTGATGAACACCCATGCGCAAATCGGCCACGATATTTTGCAGGACAGTGCGGCCTCGCCGTTGCTCGTTCTGGCCGCAGAGATTGCCCTGCACCACCATGAGAAGTGGGATGGCAGCGGTTACCCCCAGGGCCTGGCGGGCGAGGCCATTCCGCTGTCGGCACGCATCGTGGCGTTGTGCGATGTGTATGACGCGCTGCGCTCCACGCGCCCTTACAAGCCCGCCTGGTCGGCGGAAAAGGCTCAGGCGTTGATTCGTGAGCAAGCCGGACAGCATTTCGATCCAGCGCTGGTGCAGCTGATGGAATCACTGTTCGAGCATATTGAAGGGGTGCACCGTCGCCTGGCGGATGAGCCAGTATCCTGCTGAATCGGGCTGCGTTAAGCGCATTGCAGGAAAAACGCCCCGCCATTCGGCGGGGCGTTTTTTATCTACCGGCGCCCGTTGAGCCGCACGCCTTATCAGCGATGAGTCGCCATCAGGTGCCCGACTTGATGGTGTTCCACACGCGGGTGCGGATGCGTTCAGTCTTCTGCGGCAGGGGCTGCAGCACATAGAGGGTTTTCTGCGCCTCGGCGGTAGGGGTCAGGCCAGGGTTGTCGCGGATTGCCGCGCCGACCAGCGGCATGCCGTCCTTGTTCGGGTTGGGGTAGCCGAGGAAGTCGCTGATGGGGGCAATCACCGTGGGGTCGAGCAGGTGGTTGAGGAACTCATGGGCTTCGGCGACGTTCAGTGCGCTTTTCGGAATGGCGAAGGAGTCGTACCACAGTGGTGCACCTTCTTTCGGCAAGCGCCAATCAACCACCACGCCGTTGCCCGCTTCTTTGGCGCGGTTGGCGAACTGGTAGAAGCTGCCCGAATAGCCGATGGCCACGCAGATGTCGCCGTTGGCGATATCGGTCATGTACTTGGCGGAGTTGAAATAAGCCACGTGAGGGCGGATTTTCAGCATTAACGCGCTGGCTTTCTCGTAGTCCTCAGGCTTGGTGCTGTTGGGGTCCAGGCCCAGGTAGTGCAGGGCGATCGGCAGAATCTCACCGGGCGAATCGAGCATGGCCACGCCGCACTGCTTGAGTTTGCTGATGTTCTCTTCTTTGAAGATCAGGTCCCAGCTGTCCACCGGAGCATCGGCGCCGAGGGCTTCTTTGACTTTGGCCGGGTTGAAGCCGATCAGCACGGTGCCGTACATGTAAGGCACTGCGAACTGGTTACCGGGGTCGTTGGCGGTCATCAACTTCAGCAGGCCTGGGTCGAGGTGCTGCCAATTGGGCAACTTGCTCTTGTCCAGCTTCTGGAACACCCCGGCTTTGATTTCGTTTTCCAGGAAGGTGTTGGTTGGCACCACCAGGTCGTAACCCGAGTTGCCAGTGAGCAGCTTGGCTTCCAGGCCTTCGTTGGTGTCGAAAATATCCCAGGTCAGCTTGATGCCGCTGTTGGCAGCAAAATCCTTGGGCACTGAGGGCAACATGTAGTCGGCCCAGTTGTACACGCGCAGCTCGCGCTGCTTGCCCGGCGATTGCTCCGGGGTTTGTGCCTGTGCCGCCGTGGCCAGCAGGGTTGCGCCGCAGACGGCGACAGCGAGCAGGTGTTTGATCGTGTTCATCGTGTCTCACCCCTGAATCATTATTGATGTTGTGTTGGCTAGGCCTGTACGTGAGCTGCTTCGAAACCTTCCAGTACGTTGACCGCGTTGACGCCGATGGCCTCCACTGCATAACCGCCTTCCATAACGAACAGGGTCGGCTTGCCGAGGGCGGCGATGCGTTTGCCCATGGCCAGGTAATCCGGGCTGTCGAGCTTGAACTGGGAAATCGGGTCGTCCTTGAAGGTGTCCACACCCAGCGACACCACGATCACCTCGGCATCAAATTCGGCGATGCGCTGGCAGGCGTCATCAAGCGCCGCGCTCCACACCGCCCAGGGGCTGCCCATGGCCAATGGGTAGTTGAAGTTGCAGCCCTCGCCAGCCCCTTCACCGCGTTCATCGGCATAGCCGAGGAAGAAGGGGAACTCGTCGGCCGGGTCGCCGTGGATCGAGGCGAACAGCACATCGTTGCGGGTGTAGAAGATGTCCTGGGTACCGTTGCCGTGGTGGTAGTCGACATCGAGGATCGCCACGCGCTGCTTGCCGTGGTCGAGAAAGGCCTGGGCAGCGATAGCTGCGTTGTTCAGGTAGCAGTAACCGCCCATCAACTCGCCTGCGGCGTGATGGCCCGGTGGGCGGCACAAGGCAAACGCACTGTGGGCGCCGGCGGCGATTTCAGCCTCGGCGCTCAAGGCCACTTGGGCGGCGCTGTAAGCTGCCTGCCAGGTGCCGGCGGTAATCGGCGCGCCGCCGTCGAAGCTGTAATAGCCAAGCTGGCCGTGCAAATCACGCGGGATGACTTGGCGCAGGGTGCGTGCCGGCCAGGTGAAGGGCAGCAAATCGCCAGTGCCGTTCTGCGCTTGCCAGCGATCCCAGGCACCTTTGAAGAAGTTCAGGTAGGCGGCGCTGTGGATGCGCTCAATCGGCGCCAGGCCGAAGTCCTGGGGCGGACGCACCTCACCGAGCTGACGGTCCTTGACGCGTTGCAGGATGTGGTCGGCGCGTTGCGGCTTTTCGAAACAGGGCATCAGTTGGCCGTCGATCAGCTCGCAGCTGCCGTGGTGCAGGTGATGGTCGTCGCTGTAAAAAGTGAGCATGTGGCACGGCTCCAGGCTTGTTGTTGTGCCTGCATTGTTCGCCTGCATCGCCGGATGGAGAACGCTGACAACGGCCAAAAGGGGATCGATGTGGCCAAATTTCATGGCCGCCACGGCTGAGCGAGCCGCGCAAACTGTAACAAGCCATGAACCTTAAGCCTTTCTTAAGCTTGGAAAACGCATGGTGCGCCCCGCCGGGGGCGTTGCCCCTTCATTGCCGATAAGGGGGCAGAGCATGCTCAATCAGACTCGCCAGGTACTGCCGCTGTTGTGTGCCTGGCTGGCCACGCCTGTGCTGGCGGATGTGGAATGTCCACGCGCCGACCGCGCGGACTGGATGCCCGAATCGCACTTTCGTCAGCAGATGAAAAACCAGGGCGTACAGATCACCAAATTCCGCATCACTCCGGGTAACTGTTACGAGATTTACGGTTTCGACGTGAACGGCGAGAAAGTCGAAATCTATTACAACCCGGTCGATGCCACGCCCGTGGCTGAAGTCGCCACCGCGCATGTGGCCAAGCCATGACGCCAAAACTGCTCATCCCCCTCATGCTCACGGCGGTACTGGCAGTGTTCGCCGGGGCATGGCAGCGCGCACCGGCACAGCCGCCTGGCGCCTTCGCCGTGCTGCCGACGCCGACGCCCAGTGCGCCGGAATTCAGCGCGAAATTCGCCTCGTCGGACATGGACGACTTTGTACACTCCGCCTCCATTACCGGGCTGCCTGGCGGTGACCTGATGGCCGCCTGGTTTGCGGGCAGTCGCGAAGGCGCGGCGGATGTGCAAATTCGCGCCGCACGCTTTGACGCCCGCAGCGGCCAATGGAGTGCCGAGCGCGTGCTGGCCACCCGCGAATCCACCCAGCGCGCGGTCGGTAAGCACATCCGCAAGCTGGGCAACCCGGTGATCAGCCTGGCACCGGACCAGCGCCTGTGGCTGTTTTATGTCTCGGTTTCGCTTGGCGGCTGGGCCGGCAGTGCGGTCAATGCCATGGTGTCCGATGACCTGGGCGAGACCTGGTCGGCACCGCGCCAGTTGGTGACCAGCCCGTTTCTCAACATCAGCACCCTGGTGCGCGCCGCACCGGTGTTTCATGCCGATGGCAGCATTGGCCTGCCGGTGTACCACGAGTTTCTCGGCAAATTCCCCGAGTACCTGCACCTGAGCTCACGCGGTGAGGTGCTGGGCAAGTACCGCATCGGCAAGGGCCGTTACTCGCTGCAGCCAACCGTGGTGGCGCTGGATGAGCAGCGTGCCGTGGCGTTACTGCGCTATGCCGGCGAGCAGCATCACCGTGTGCTGGCCAGCCACACCACGGACAGCGGGCGCACCTGGAGTACGCCGCAACCGCTGGAACCGAGTAACCCCAACTCATCGCTGGCCGCCGTCGGTCGTCCCGATGGCAGCCTGCTGGTGGCGATGAATGATCTGGAGGATGGTCGCTTCCGCCTGACCCTCTACGCCACCGACAGCCAGCTGGCGAACTGGCGCACCCTCGGTGAGCTGGATGAAAGCCCCAACCCTTGGGGGGAACCCATCGCGCCGGCGGAATTCCCGGCGGTAATCCGCGAGAAGTTCCGCGCCAGCGGCGGCCGCCCCGAGCAGGAGGCGCGCTTTCTTGAGCAGGTCAGTGCCCGGATGTGCAGCCCGACGGGGTGCGACTTCGATTACGAATACCCCTATTTCACCCGTGACACCGATGGCACGTATCACTTGGTCTATTCGTGGAACGACATGTTTATCAAGCACCTGGCCTTCAATGAAGCCTGGCTGACGGAGCGCCGCCCACATGACTGACTTCTGGTTACCGCACCTGGCGTTCACTCTGCTGGTTTTCCTGATCTTCGTTCGATTGGCACGTAATGCGGCGCAGCGCGGCATCCTGCTGGCGGGCAGTCTGCTGCTGAGCCTGCTACCGGTGCAGGGCATCAGCTTGGCGCTGCAGTTGCGCACCTATATCGGTGACCTGTCGATCAGCAGCCTGGTGCTGCTGAGCTGGGCGATGCTGTGTCGTTTTGGCTTGCCGGGTGCCGCCCCCCGTGATCGCCTGGCCAGCCTGGCGCTGTTCGCCGGCCTGGCTGTACTGCTCTACCCGGCAGCCCTGGGCTTGAGCTACAGCGACCCGTACCAGCTGGGTTTTGCGCCGCGGCCCATGCTGCTGGTACTGGGCGTGCTGAGCCTGGTGCTGATCATCCAGCGCAGCTGGCTCGGCGCGTTGGCGCTGGTGCTGGCGACCTTGGCGTTCAGCCTGCGTCTGAACGCCTCGGAAAACTACTGGGACTACCTGATTGACCCCTACCTGGCCCTCTACAGCCTTGGCGCACTGCTGAGTTCCGGTCTGCGCGGGTTGCTGGCGTGGCGTAAGGGTACGCGTGCAACTGACACAAGGAACGCCGCATGAGCTGGCTGAAATCCCGTCGCCTGCATTATCTGGCAGGCCTCACAGCGCTTCTGTTCGTTCTCTTCGCCAGCTTGCGCGTGCTGTTCCTGCTGGGCTTCTCCTCCGTCGAAAGCATCAGCGAGTCGGACGTACTGCCCACCCTCGGCATCGGTCTGCGCTTCGACCTGCGCCTGGCCCTGCTGCTGATGCTGCCGGCAGGCATTCTGCTGGCTCTGCCCAAGCTGCGCCTGGCGCGCTTTCGCGCCGTGCGCTGGTTGCTGCGTGCCTACCTAGTGCTGGCCGTGGCGGCGCTGGGCCTGCTGTATATCCTCGACTTCGGTCATTACGCCTACCTGGGCGTGCGCCTCAACGCCACCGTGCTGCGCTTTGCTGGTGATGCGCAGATCTCCGCCGGCATGCTCTGGCAAACCTATCCGGTGCTGTGGATCACCCTGGCCTGGCTGGCTGGTGTGACGCTGTGGGCCTGGGCGCTGCTGCGCCTGGAGCGTGCCACCCTGGATCGGCCGCCAGCGCAACGGGTGGGTGTATTGCCGGCCCTTGGCGGCGCGGCAGTGGTGGGCGTGCTGGTATTTTTTGGCCTGCTCGGCCGCGCCACGGCGTTGAACCTGGAGAACCCGGTACCGCTGCGCTGGAGCGATGCCTTCTTCAGCGGCAACAGCCAAGTGGCGGCGCTGGGCCTTAACCCGGCGTTGTTTCTGTTCGACACCCTCACGCTTGAACCCAGCGCCTTCGATGAGGCGGCCACCCGTGAGCATTACGCGGTGGTGGCTGACTACCTGGGTGTCAGCGACCGCGACGCGGAGGGGTTGAACTTCTTCCGTCAGCAACCGTTACAGGCGCACCGTATCCAGGCCGAGCGCCCGCCTAACGTGGTCTTCGTTATGCTCGAATCGCTCGGCACCAGTGCCGTCGGGGCTTACGGCAACCCGTTGAACCCGACACCGAACCTGGATCGGTTGGCCCAGGAGAGCTGGTTCTTCCGTCACTTCTACGTGCCGGTGACCGGCACTGCCAAGACGGTGTGGGCGAGCATCACCGGCATTCCCGACGTGTCGCGCCAGGAGACCGCCACGCGTAACCCGTTGATAGCCCGCCAGCGCACGCTGATCAACCAGCTTGCAGGCTACGAGAAGTTCTACATGATCGGCGGCAACGCCGGTTGGGCCAATATCAATGCGCTGATTCGCCAGAGCATCGACGGCGTGCAGCTCTATGAGGAGCGTGATTGGCAGTCACCCCAAGTCGACGTGTGGGGCATCTCGGATCTGGATTTCTTCAAGGAGAGCAGCCGCATCCTCGGCGCGGTGCCCAAGGATCAACCGTTCTTCGCTTACCTGCAGACTTCCGGCAACCACCGGCCCTTCACCATCCCCAAGAACAATGATGGTTTCGAGGCGCTCGATCTACCGCTGGAGCAGGTGCAGCAGGCCGGTTCGCGCAGCGTGGAGCAGTACAACGCCGTGCGCCTGCTGGACTTCAACATCGGCCGCCTGATGGAGCTGGCCAAGGAACAGGGCTTCTACGACAACACCATTTTCGTGTTCTTTGGTGACCACAACACGCGTATCAGCCAGATCCCGCACATGGCGCCGGCCTTCGAGCAGTTGGGGCTGGAGAGCAACAATGTGCCACTGCTGATCCATGCGCCGCAGTGGCTGGCGCCACGCGAGTTTGATGAGGCGGTGGGGCTGGCCGATCTGCTGCCTACCGTGGCGGGCATGCTTGGCGTGCCGTTCAGCAACGGCAGCCTGGGGCGTGATATCCAGCAGCCGGCGCCAGAAGGCGAACGGGTGGTGCCCCTGGTGTTGCAGGAAGGCAGCTTCCCGGTGATCGGCGCGGTGACCCGCGACTTCCTCTTGCAGATGCAGCATGACGGCAGCTCGCCGACCTTGCACAGCCTGCACTCGCCCACCCCGCGCGATAACGTGGCCGCGGATCACCCGCAGGAGTTCCAGCGCCTGTTGGCGCTCAGCCGCGGCCTGCATGAAGCCTCACGCTTGCAGATGTACCGCAATGTTCGGCCCGAGGAATGAGCATCCCACAAGCCTATGAACCTACGCGCGGAAACGGCTTGGCGGTACGCCGCTCCAGCGCTGGAAGGCATGGCGGAAGCTGGCTGTTTCGCTAAAGCCGAGGTATTCGGCGATGCGGCAGATCGGCCATTCCTCTTGGCCAAGCAGGGTTTTTGCTCGCTCAAAACGCAGCTCATCGAGCAGTTCCTGGTAGTGCGTGCCCAGTTCCTGCAGGTGCCGACGCAGGGTGCGCGGTGAGCAGTGCATCTGCTGCGCCAGCTGTTCCAGGCCGGGTGGCGCGGTGAGCTGCTCGGTCAATAACTGGCGGATACGCGCGAGCCAGGCCTGGCGGCTATTGAACTCGCTGTTCTGCTTGCGGCAGCGCTCAAGCATTTCCCGGTGGGTCACCGCATCGGCCAGCGGCAGTGGCTGCTGTAACCAGCTGGCGGGAAAGGCGAAGGCGTTGCGTGCCGCGTCAAACTGCAACGGGCAGGCGAAGCTGTGCGGGTAGCGCGCGCTGTAGTCGGGTTCGCCATAGCGGAACTGCGCGGCGCTCAGCGGCAGAGGTTGGCCGAGCAGGTCATCACTGATCAGCTTGAGTGAGGCCAGGCACATTTCCACGTTGAACACTTCCAGTGCCGGGCTGTGCTGGTAGTCGCTGGCACTGACCCAGGCCAACTCGCCTTCAATCTGCAGGTCCATTTTGAAGTAGGTGCCGAGCAGGGCGGGGTACTGCAGCAGCAAGCGCCAAGCGTCACCAAAGGTGGCACTCGACAGCGCGGCGTAACCGACCATGCCATACGCCGACACATGCATGCGCCGGCCCAATTCCAGGCCCAGATCGCTGCGCACTTTCAGGGCATTGGCGCACACCTGCAATTCCTGCGCGCGGGTGATACGGGTGTCTGCGCAGGCCAGATCAGCCGTGGTGATGCCGCTGCCCGCCAGCAAGGGCTCGGTCAGCTCGGGCTGTGCGGCAAATAACTCCAGAATCATCGAAACCACATGCAGGGTGGTCAGGTGGGCGTGCAACATCGGGGCAACCGCAACAGTTCAGGATGCCTGAATGACGCAAGAACTATGCCGCGGTACCGCAGCGGCCGGGGCTGATCCGGACCGCTGTGATCTAGGATGATTTAGCGATTACGCAGGAAGGCGTTGATAAAGTCGCCCTGATTGGGTGCTTTTTCATGGGTGGTGAAGGTCAGGGTCGCCTCGTTTTCGCGCAGCTTGAGCTTCTGCGCAAAGCTGCACTGCACGGTTTTCAGACCCTTGGCGACAGCCTGTTGCTCGTCGCCGTTCTGGCACAGGTTAGCCAGCTGGTTGACCACTTCACCGCAGAAGCTCGGCACGCTAAGGCGCTTGAGTTTGTCGTCGTCGATGGCGTTCCAGTCAACCTGGGTGGTCAGCGGTGTGTTGCAGGCTTTCGAGGCGTCCTGATCAATCTGCTGCAGCTGCTGGGTGAAGTCGGCCACGCGCTTTTCCCGGTCGAAGCTGCTCAGCTTGTCCTGTATGCCTTTTTTCTTCTGCTGCTCGTAGAGCGCCAGAAGGTTGGCTGGTTTGGTCTGTTTGCTCTTGGCTTCATCAAAACCCAGCTCGAAGCCGTCGGTGCTCGGCAGGTACAGCTGGTATTGCTCGCCACCCCAGCCCTGGCGCTTGATCAGCATGTTGTAGGCGCTGCCGTCGAGGGTGGTGGTGTAATCCCGCTCATCGTTGCCGTGCTCGTTGACTGTGCTCAGCAGTACCATTTCATCCAATGGGTGGTTGATGCCACTGACCTGGATCAGCGCCTGTTTGCCGTCGCTGCTGGGTGCGACGGTCACGCTGATGCCATTGCCGGCATCGAATACTTGCGGGTATTTGGCCAGTTCGAGGGCGTTAGCGTTGAGGGTGAAGAGGGCAGCGGCGAGGAGCAGTGACAGCCTTGTCATGGTGGTGTCCTGGGTCATTTAAAGGATACCCAGTATAGCCAGGCCGCCCGCCGCGATTTGTGCGCCAGGTCTGCTCGTGGCGCTAGCTGATCTGTCACTGGGCATCAAGGCGTGCGGCCCGCGACAAACGGTGCGTCGGTGTGCACGCCAGCTCAGGCTTTACGGTATACTGCGCGGCCTTTGGCGGTCCGCACCGCCATAATTCATTCCCTAACAAGCCACGCCTGGTTTCCAGCGTGGCTTGTTAGTTTCTGCAGCGCCTACGGGCACTTGATGAAGAAGAGGCACGACGATGAGCGCACTGGTTGGCGTGATCATGGGCTCCAAGTCCGATTGGTCCACCCTTAGCCACACCGCCGAGATGCTGGACAAGCTGGGCATTCCGTACGAAGTGAAGGTGGTTTCCGCCCACCGCACCCCGGACCTGCTGTTCCAGTACGCCGAACAGGCTGAAGAGCGCGGCATTCAGGTGATCATCGCCGGTGCCGGCGGCGCGGCGCACTTGCCAGGCATGTGTGCGGCCAAGACCCACCTGCCAGTACTCGGCGTGCCGGTGCAATCGGCGGTGCTGTCGGGCGTCGATTCGCTGCTGTCGATCGTGCAGATGCCGGCCGGCATTCCAGTCGCTACCCTGGCCATCGGCAAGGCGGGTGCCGTAAACGCCGCGCTGCTTGCCGCGAGCATCCTCGGTCACCAGCATCCGCAGTTTCATGCGGCGCTCAAGCAGTTCCGCCAGGAACAGACTGAAACCGTACTGGACAATCCGGACCCGCGTGAGGCCTAACCCATGAAGATCGGCGTAATCGGTGGCGGCCAGCTGGGTCGCATGTTGGCCCTGGCAGGTACGCCGCTGGGGATGAACTTCGCTTTTCTCGACCCTGCGCCGGATGCCTGTGCGCAAGCGCTGGGCGAACATATCCGCGCCGATTACGGCGATCAGGATCACCTGCGTCAGCTGGCTGATGAAGTTGACCTGGTGACCTTCGAGTTCGAAAGCGTGCCGGCCGAGACCGTGGCCTTCCTCTCGCAGTTCGTCCCGGTGTACCCGAGCGCTGAAGCCCTGCGCATCGCCCGTGATCGCTGGTTTGAAAAATCCATGTTCAAGGACCTCGGCATTCCGACCCCGGATTTCGCCGATATCCAATCGCAGGCTGACCTTGACGCCGCTGTGGCGAGCATTGGCCTACCGGCTGTGATGAAGACCCGCACCCTGGGTTACGACGGCAAGGGCCAGAAGGTCCTGCGCAAGCCCGAAGATGTCGTCGGCGCTTTTGCCGAACTGGGCAGCGTGCCGTGCATTCTCGAAGGCTTCGTGCCGTTTACCGGCGAAGTCTCGCTGGTGGCGGTGCGTGCCCGTGATGGCGAAACGCGCTTCTATCCGCTGGTGCATAACCGCCACGACAGCGGCGTGCTGGCGCTGTCCATCGCCAGCACCGATCACCCGCTGCAGGCGCTGGCAGAAGATTACGTCAGCCGCGTGCTGACCAAGCTCGATTACGTCGGCGTGCTGGCCTTCGAGTTCTTCGAAGTCGATGGCGGCCTGAAAGCGAACGAAATCGCCCCGCGCGTGCACAACTCCGGGCACTGGACCATCGAAGGCGCCGAGTGCAGCCAGTTCGAAAACCATCTGCGCGCCGTCGCCGGCCTGCCGTTGGGCTCGACTGCCAAGATAGGTGAGAGCGCGATGCTTAACTTTATCGGCGTGGTTCCGCCGGTGGAGCAGGTTATCGCCATCGCCGACTGCCGCCTGCACCACTACGGCAAGGCCTTCAAGGCTGGGCGCAAGGTCGGTCACGCCACCCTGCGCTGTGCGGATCGTGCCACTCTGGATAAGCAGATCGCGGCTGTCGAAGCGCTGATCGCCAAGGCTTGACCCTTGCTTTGTGACTAGGCTCTTGCGTAGAACACACAAGAGCCTGGTCATGAAGTGTCTACTGCTGTTGTCTCTATTCTTCCTGCCGTTATGCCATGCCGAACAGGTGTTTCGCGCCGATTACCGCGAGCGCCCGCCAGAGATGCAGGCCATCGACGCGCTGCCCGTAGGCCCGTTGATTGAGGTCTTGGATACGGCTGCGCAACGCGTCGGTGCGCGAATCGAATGGCGCTACGTGCCCTTCGTGCGCAGCCTGGAAGACCTCAAATCCGGGCGGATTGATCTAGCCCCCCGCGTGTTGTTCACCGCCGAGCGCAAGGACTACGTGCACTTTCTGCCGTCCATCGGTACCCAGCGCAAAAGCATCCGCTTTATCGTCAAGACCGGTCAGCAGGCCAGCCTGCGCAGCTATGCCGACTTGCAGGGCAAGGTGATCGGGGTCAAACGCGGCACCGCCTACTTCGACCCGTTTGACAGCGACAACAGCCTGCAAAAAAGCCTGGCCACCGACGACTACCTGCTGGCCGGGATGTTTCGTGCCGGGCGCCTGGATGTGATGGTGGTGCTGGATGCCGAAGCCATCGAGGCGCAGTTCCACAAGATTGGCTTCAGCGACTACAGCTATGCCGACTACCAGTACGAGCAATCCGTTGGTAACTATTTCGGTGCCTCGAAGCGCCACTATCTGGGTGACAAAAAGACCCTCTACGAGCAGTTGGGGCAGACGCTGCGCGGCATGCGCGAGAGTGGCGAGATTGCCCGCATCTACCACCGCCACGGTGTCGTGCCACCCGAGACCGAAGAGTAGCGAACTGCCAGCATTTCCCGTGGTCAGATCAACGGTCGCAAATCCCACCGTCCACTGAGGAGGCTCGCATGAGCATTATTGGCATCATTTTTATCGGCTTGATCGTCGGTCTGATCGCGCGCTTTATCAAGCCGGGTAACGACAGCATGGGCTGGATCATGACCATCCTGCTGGGCGTCGGCGGCTCGATTGCTGCGACCTATGGCGGCCAGGCGCTGGGCATCTACAAGGTGGGCGAGTCTGCTGGTTTTATCGGTGCAGTAATCGGCGCGGTGGTGCTGCTGGTAATCTACGGCGCTGTTAAAAAGGGCTAAGGCCCTGTCACTTCGCTGCCCTGTGAGCCCAACGATGCGCTACCTGTTGTTACCTCTGCTGCTGCTCAGCACCCTGGCCTGTGCCGAACTGCCGGAAACCGATTGGCTGGAGCTGATGCCACCGGAAGACCGCCAGGCCCTGGAAGACATGCCCGAGATCAGCCACCAAGGCCTTGAGCAGGACAGCGGCTTCTATAACCCCGGCGGCCTCAAGCAGCAGGATCAGAACTTGCCGGCGGTGATGTACTCGACGAAAACCGTCGCCGCCTTCGATGGTAAGGCGGTGCGCCTGGGCGGCTATCCCGTGCCACTGGAAACCGACAGCAAGGGCCACAGCACGCTGTTCTTCCTGGTTCCCTACCCCGGCGCCTGCATCCACGTACCGCCGCCACCGCCCAATCAACTGGTGCTGGTGCGCTACCCCAAAGGCATCGAACTCGAAGACATCTACGCCCCGCTCTGGGTCAGCGGTACGCTGAAGATTGAACAGGTCAACAACGAGTTGGCGGATGCCGCATATGCCATGCAGGCGGATCTGGTTAGAGTGGTGACCGATGACGACCTATAAAGCCGGAGTGCCCACCATGAAAGCCGCTATTGCTCTGCTGTTGTGCCTGTTCTCCGCCACCAGCATGGCCCTGGAAACCGGTGAGCGTTTGGCGCCCTGGACCCTGCTCGATCAGCATGACCAGGCCTACACCTTGGACGATCAGCTGCAAGTATTGCTGGTAGCCCGCAGCATGGACGCCGCCAAACTCGTTGACGCCGCCCTGGAGGGCAAGCCCAAGGGCTATCTGGAGCAGCGCCACACGGTGTTTCTCGCCGATATCAGCCGCATGCCGAGCATCATCGGCAAACTCTTCGCCATCCCCAAAATGCGCGACTACAACTACCGCGTCCTCCTCGACCGCGACGCCCGCATTGCACCCCGATACCCGGCGGACAATGCCAGCGTACTTTGGCTCGATCTGCGCCAGGGCCAGCTACAGGGGCAGCACAGTTTTACTGATGCTACCGAGTTGGCGCAGGCGTTGAAGGCGGTGGGGCGCTAGTTAACCTTTCGCTCAGCGCGTTGGCGTAATCAGCTTGGAGCCACTCAGTTGGCTTCGATGCTGCGCAGCAGCTCTGCTGCTGTCAGGCGTTTGAGCGTATGTGCGGCCGGGTCCGTCTCCACGTCCAGCGCCAGCGGCGTGATGCCATCAGCCTCATAAACGAAGTACGCATTGCCGTTGCTCACCTCATGGGTTTTCGCTCCCGCCGTCGCGATGGTTTTCGGGGCAGCGGACATCAGCTCGTCGACCGTGCTGTAGCGCAATACGACATCAACCTCGCCTAGGCGGCCAAGAGGCGCATCGGCTGGCTGAGAGGGCTCCGCCATAACGGATTGCAGGGATATTGCATTGGAGGCTTCGATCCACTTGTCCGAGTATTTGGAAATCAGGTCCTGGTATTCGCTCGACAGCGGCTTATTCAGATTGCACACAGCCTTGCGTATAGAGACACCGTTCTGCCCATTGCGGATATTGCCGTACAGGCAATCGATGACCGGAACTTTTTCTTTTAGCGCGAGGGTGTAGAACACCTCGAAAGAACTAATTGATCCGGAGTTCTCATAGACCAGCGCGGGAGCCCCGTTGAAGGAGACCAGAGCTCTGGTCGTCTGGCCTGCGTAGCCAACGAGATCTGCGAATACCTTGGTTTCCGTTCCCCGACTGATCGTCAACTCGCCGGTGTCCATGTCCGCACGATAGGTTTCAGTGCTGCCGCCTCTATCGAATGTGAGGGGTGTCGCCTGTGCTTGTGCGGGGGTTGCCAGCACAAGCATTAGCAGTAAGGTCATTGGAATGACGTAGGGCAAAGCGACGGCTCCATCAATAAAAACTGAGATCGTATTTCAGCGGTTTATGCACGTTTCATATTCTGTAGCGAACGATGTATCGAAAGTTAGTTCTTCAGGCTCTTCTACATCGCCTGAAATATTTAATAGTTGGCGTTGGGTCACGTTGTACTGAACCCAGCCGATAGTGCCGGTGCCGTCTGTATCGAAAAACAACTGGGCCATCACGCTGTCGCCGGTGTCATTGTCGATCAATAAGTCAGTTTTCTCTTTGGTTACGTATTTGAACGGAAAATTACTGCTTCTCACCAGCTCGGTCAGATATCTATAGCAAGAGCACTCTTCTAGATTTGACCTCGCCGTGAATGACTCTTCTACTGGTTGATTGGCGCATGCGGCGTAACCAAAAAATGCGAGAAGGAGTAGGGCTGAATACAGAGCTTTGTTCATTTCTTGTTGGCCTCGAACTCATTGACGTAACGGGATTTGATGTCTTTTAAATGTTTTTTGTATGTGGATTGAATCTTTGTGTTCGTCGAGTGCCAACACGTCCAGTTAAAGGCTAGAAAGGGGCATTGAAGTAGCAGGCTTTGCAGGTCCAGTTCGACGTTCTTGCTAATCAACGCCACCTCGAAACGATAGGGCTGACTGATGATTTCGCGTTTAACGTTAGGCGGTACCAGGCGAATTATTGGGCGGGCTTTAAAGGTAGAAGTTGTAGTGCGAGAAAAATGATACGATTTAATTATGTTAATTTAGCGGTTGTGTTATTTGTAAATTTTAATATTGAAAGTCGTCGCAAAAATATCCTGTTTTAATTGCTTGGTAGACTACGGTGTACCCCTAAAGATCAATTTCTTTCTGGAGGAATGGGTTTCTCTAAATTTTAATATGGATTGAACGATTAAATACCCTTCTCTCAACTTTCGCAATTTTTATAAATAACGATTAATTTCATGGTGGGCTAGCATGAATAGGTTGTTAGCTGGGGGGTAAGGTCACCCTGTAGCTTATATTGACTAGTGTGTTACTACTGTTTTGAGTGGTCCGGTATTCCACAATAATAAATATCTATTGGGTTGTTATATCCCGCAGCTTTTGCCAAGTAGTTGCAGTGAATATTTATTTTCCGGAGTGCTAACTTCGACCTCTACTGTGCGATCATGAGACTCTTGATGCTCGCTAAAATTACTGATTTTTAGTAACTTTATACGTGCATTGATGGGTGGTGATGTATTGGTGTAATATATTGTTTCGTTATCTTCTAGTGTTCGAATTAATTCGATGATGTTGTTTCTATTTTTTATATAAAGATATTTTTCGTCGATTTCTACCATTAGTGCTTGTTGGGTCACGGCGTTCTCAGATGTTTTATGTTTGCGGTAGCCGCAATACCATACGCCCGGAGTATCATGCTGCTGATCTCTGAATTTCCGAGTGGCATCCTTAAAATCAAATGGCTCTAGTTTGTTTGCTTGTGAAGTGCTACAGGCGGATATTAAAAAGAATGTAAAAAGTGATGAGATAAGGCTTAGGTATTTTTTCATGAAAATAGTGGTTTTGTTCAAAAGATAATTTATAGAGTGTTCTTGCATAGTGTGCTCTAGAATTACTTAACCTGTGTGGCAGTTAGGCATTGGTACCGCTATTCAGAACGCAGGAAAAATTTCTGCTGTTGGTTATCAGTATTGAGCAGAAAATTCACTAGCGCCTCATCCAGCAGTTAATTTAGCAGGCTTTGTAAATCTAACTCGGCGTTCTTGCTGATCAGTTCCATCTCAAGACGATAAGGCTCTCTCAAAGTTAATGATGCTGACACATTATTTCCTTGTTCGGTAGCTTCTACCAGCTATAGAAAATAAGTCCGTTCCTATTTAATTCCGGCCTAAAAAACAGAACATCTATTTTTAAATTTAGCTAAAAATACCCGCCAATTTACTGCTAAACGTTTCTTTCGCTTAACTATTCTGATTTTCCTTCATATTTTTTGGTTTCCGGGTTAAATGTCCATGTATGAGGCGTGGTTAATGCTTCTTTCCCTTTATAGCGAATATTCCCTTCACCATCTCTTTTATAGGAATGAATCTGAATTTCCTTGAATCCGCTAACAGTTTCAGGGGATCTATCCAAGACCTCAATTCGAGCAAAGTAATCGCCCCCAATAAATTTCAAATAACCCTTGCACTGAATTAGAAAACCATAAGTTCTGTCCTTGCTAGATCCTTCACTAGCATAGGAGGAAAATATAAAGTCTTTAACCCCATCACCATTGAGGTCGTTGTTATAAACGACCTTCCCTTCTTGGACAGAAATTTTTTCGCCACTAACTCTCGATAACGTATCTACCTGTTCCCCACCTTCGGACCATTTTGAAATAAAGTGTCTCACACCCACAGAAGAGTCACATACATCTACAGTGGCAGCGCTGACCATAGGGGAAAACATCAGAGAAGCAAATATGTATTTCATAGTTATACTTCCAATACGAAGGTATTTCTACCTGTTCTAACAGCGCCCTGAGACTGATTTTCACCAAAGGCAATACTTGCGGTGATCGTAGAGTTAATAGCAGCTGCCGCAGATAGCAGCTTCCCTGTTAACGCCGTCTCATGAGCATCTCCCCAGGCTGCCACCGCCAATGACCAGTTGACACCGGCAGTTCCACTAACTGCCTGCTGTATTACCGGAGTAATTTTTTCATAGTCATCATTTACAACATGAGATGGTCGATACACATGCCATCGAAGAAGAATGGCCACGGACTTTTCTGAAGTAAATACTTTACCTAAGGTACTGGTAACGGTAACGGTTCCTACATGGAAAGTGACTTCTTTTTCCAAGATATCTGTCAATCGGACCTTAGCCATCGACCACATAGCTGTCTTGTAATCTTGCAATGTTCTGCCAGCCATACTCATTCTGTAAAACCAATGCCAAGTCTTTAAATAATGTGCTTCTTCTTTTGTTTTCGCCAGCTCATCAAACTCAGTATCCGCATGAGTTTGTTGGCCTTGAACAAAGGTATCATTCGTCAGCTTGACCCAGCCGGAATAGGTCTTCAAATCATCCGCATATAAGCTTGGGGCACCCCAATCATGTATAGGGTACAAGCCAAAGCCCCCAAAAACCTTATTGAAGGTTTCGTTACTCCTATTCTTGAGGTAAGCAATAAATCCGACAAATTCTCCTTTCCCATATTTCCCGTCTTTGAAGAGCCCCATGGTCCAGTGGCAAGGTCCGGCGGAGATCAACGCATTATCCCAAGCATTCAATACATCAAAACATCCAAAACACTCTGCTTCTGCTACCACGCGGATGGTGCGATATGTTGATAAAGCAGGTGTATTAAGCTGGGTAGCATTCACTTCAGAGCCTGTTATGTTCTTAACCGACATATCTGCTTCAGGAGACCAGCTGTGTGCTTTTGTTGCATTTGGCCCACCAAAGCTACCCGACTGGTAATACCCCACAGATTGATAGTCTACTTGAGCTCGACCAGTTGGAAACTCAAAGTAATCCGAGAAGTCTCTAACCAATACTCTCGGTGCTCCAGTGGTAAATCCATTTTCTGCCCATATATTACAGCCTGATTCGGCCAAGTTACTTCTGACACCTTGACTAATCGTCCAGGCTTCAAATATAACCGGACACCTGTAATCGTTATCCAGCCAATATTCTATAGCTGCTCTTGTTTTCTCATTCACGACTCCGCTTATTGGTCCATCGTATTTCGCTGCATTATCTACAGACTGAAGACTATCAACATAGTAACTTGCAGGAGCAGTTGTAGAGCCACTTACGGTCGGCGCCTTTCCCGCTTGAGCGACAATCGCAGCGGAGCTGTCAAAATAGACATCTAAATTATTTATTTTTACCGGAGATCCTGAGTGATCTAGTAAAAGCTGGCCCTGCTTTTCTGGCCTCACACATGCAATTTTATTCATAGATGCATATATTTGAAACTCTCTGACAGCCCATCCCGTGCGAATACCAAATCCGCCATCCGGCTTACCAACTATTGAAAACCCTAGTGCTACCAGATCTTCCTGAAGTTTTCTAACGTGTTCAGGAACAGTGAGTGCTGCGCTACTGCCTAAAAATGCTGCTGCTGTTTCGGCATTAATTACAGTTAAAACTGGATTATCACTCCCCGCCCATCGTGGAGGTTTATTCTGCGCAGATTTTCCATCGTGATCGCCACGGCGGAGGTCAAAATTTCCATAGATCATTACTTCCGTCCTTACGCAATGTGCTGTTCTTGTAGCCGTTTTATATCAGCAGCAGATAGATAATCTTTATCTGTTAGTTCGCAAGAGCGATGGAAGCAGCGAGTGGCGTATTTAGTTTTCGGACCATTTTCACCATCAATCCTCCCATTATAAAAACCAAGGTTCTTTAATCGAGATTGAAGACCTTTAATGTCCGAAGCGTCAGATTGCACGCTTAAATCAAGTTCCCAAATCCACTGTTGTGAATTAGATCCAAACGGGAAGAACGTAAGCTTCCCCTTTTTTGCAGCTGGCGGAACTGGTTGATCTACAAAGCCATCAGCAGATGTCATGCCTTCATAGGTCACTCCATCGACCTCCAGTACATACGGTTGGCCTCCGATCCCCTTTTTCTCGTAGGGACGTTTCATCTGAATACGGAAACTCTTTTTCGTGGATTCT
Organism: Pseudomonas sp. OTU750018; assembly: GCF_011636575.1. Lineage (NCBI taxonomy): Bacteria > Pseudomonadati > Pseudomonadota > Gammaproteobacteria > Pseudomonadales > Pseudomonadaceae > Pseudomonas > Pseudomonas sp. OTU750018. The sequence goes on along the minus strand of NZ_JAAPAU010000001.1, from coordinate 1,820,011 downwards.
GGCGGGGGTAATGGCTCCGCATTCACCAACGCCTCATCCAACAAACTCCCCGCCTTATCGCTATCCGCCGCACTCGGCAGTACCGGTGGTTTGATCTTGATCCCCGAGCCTTTACCCGGTGCGCCGCCGGCGTTGATTTTGGCCAGGGGACCGAGCAGGGTGATGCCGCCGGGGTCGAGTTTGATAAAGCTGCCGCCGGCTTTGAGCGTCAGTTCGGTGCCGGCTTCGATAACCATTTTCTGCCCGGCTTTAAGATGTATTTCGCGGCCGGCTTTGGTCAGTTGGGCGGTGCCGAGTTTGATGTGTTGGTTCTGCCCGACGGTGAGGTGGTCGTCGGGTTTGACCTCGACCTTGCGCTCGGTTTTGACCGTGAGGTGTTCTTCGGCTTTGAGCTCGGTGTAGCTGTTGGCTTCGACGGTGTCGTGGCGTTCGTTACCGACGCGGATCTTCTGGTCGTGCTCGATGTTTTCATCCCAGTCGCGCTGGGCGTGCAGGTAGATCTGCTCGGCGCCTTTCTTGTCTTCGATGCGTAGCTCGTTGTAGCCACCACCGCCTGGTGTGCTGAGGGTTTTGAACACGGTGCGGGTCTTGTTAGCCGGCAGGTCGTAGGGCACGACGTGTTCGGCGTGGTACAGGCAGCCGGTTACCAGCGGCTGGTCGGGGTCGCCTTCGAGGAAGGTCACCAGCACTTCCATGCCGATGCGCGGGATGGCGATACCGCCGTAGCCATCACCGGCCCAGCTGGAGGCCACGCGCAGCCAGCAGCTGGTTTTGTCGTCGGCCTGGCCTTCGCGGTCCCAGAAGAATTGCACCTTGATGCGGCCGTATTCGTCGCAGTGGATTTCCTCACCTGCTGGGCCGGTGACCACGGCGGTTTGGCTACCGAGCACCTTGGATTTCGGATGGGCCAGTGGCGGGCGGAAGGGCACGTCCCAGGGGGTGGCGGTGAAGTGGTTGCGGTAGCCCTGCTGGAAACCGTCGCTGGCTGCGGTATGGCTGGTGACCGACTCTTCCAGCACCTGCGGCTGTTTGCCCTGGTGAATCACCTCGTGCAGCAGCCAGAGGTCGTTGTAGTCCTGGCGCGGGTGGTCGGAGAGTTCCAGGAAGTGCCCGCTGAGCAGTTTCGGCTGATCGCCACGACCTTCGGCCAGGCGGTAATCGGCGCGGTGGCGTTCGAGGTTGCGTTGGCTGAGGTGTTTGCCACGCGCACGGTCGACAAAGCGACCGGGGTAGTCGTAATCCTCAAGGTCCGGCAGCGGCTTGGCCTCGGGATCGCGATCTTCCTTGAAGGCTGCTTCCATCAGCAGACGCGGTTGCTCGAAGTCGTAATCGCGGCGGGTAATGCGGCTGGTGCGGGTTTCCAGGCGTACGGCGAAGCGCTTGATCACCGGCTCATCGGCGGTCATGCCGTTGTCCTGCAGGTAGGCGGTGGGCTGGCCGAGTTTGCCGAAGGCGCTCTGGTCATCGCCGAAGAGCAGCACATGGCCCTGCTCGTTGTGCTGGAAGTGGTAGTGAATACCTTCTTCCTCGCACAGGCGCTGGACGAAGTGCAGATCGCTTTCGTCGTACTGCACGCAGTAATCGCGCTTGGGATAAACCGTTGGGCCGAGCTGGAATTGGTAACCGCCAAGGGCGATGCCGTGCTCCTGCAGCACCTGGGCAACGATCTCTGGCACCGTCAGGTGCTGGAAAATCCGCTGGTTGGTGCGCAGGGCCAGGTAGCTGAGCTGCGGCACGATGCTCAGTTTGTAGCGGGTCAGGCGCTTGCCGGATTCGGCTTGGGCGACCTGGTAGATCAGGCCGTGAATGCCCAAGCCGTCTGGGGTAAAAGCGAGAAAGGCGCGTTGATGCAGCAGGCTTTGCAGATCCAGCTCGGCGTTCTCGCTGATCAGTTCCACCTCGAAACGATAGGGCTGACTGATGGCTTCGCGGCCGCTGAACTCGAGCACTTGCAGGTCGTGCTCAAGGCCTTCGATGCTCAGGCTGAAGTGGGTTTCATTGGCCGGGTTGAACATAGTCATTTCCTTGTTAAAAGATCATCCATTGATGCTGCTGTGCGCGTGCTGCCTTCAACTACGCCTTAGCCAGCGCCGCCAGCCGCTGGGCGTGGGCTGGCGAAATATCGCAAGCAGCTGCGCGCAGCTGATGCTGCGCTGCGCTTCATCGAATGCCAGCGCGGTGCGCAAGGCGGGCCAGCAATGCGCCGGTAACTGCTCGGGGCGTTGCAGCTGTTTATCCAGCTCCATGGCCTTGGCTTGTTTGGCGCTCTGCCGGCTGAACGGGTGGCGTCCACTGGCCAGCTCATACAGCACACAGGCCACGGCATAGACATCGGCAGCGGCGGTCAGCGGCGCGCCGTCGAGCAATTCCAGGGCGGCGTAGCGCGGCGTCCAGGCGGTAAAGCGGTTGCGACACAGGCGCGGCAGGCCGGGTAACAGACCTTCCACGGGCTGGCCGAGACCATAATCGAACAGGCGCAGGCCGTCTTCGGCGAGCATCACATTGCTGGGCTTCAGGTCGCCATGCAGCACGCCAAGGCTGTGCGAATAGCTCAGGGCATCGAGCAGGGCGATGGTGATTTCCTGCAATTCGCTCCAGGGCAGGCCCTCGGGGCGTTCGCTAAGCAACTGGTCGAGGGTCAGGCCCTTGAGCAGCTCCAGGGTGAGGAAGGCGCGCTGGCTCGGCACATCCACCTCGAAGCCGAACAGGCGCACCACATGCGGGTGATTAAGCCGCGCGGTGAGGGCGAACTCGCTGTACAGCAGCGAGTTGGCGTCCGGGTATTCGGCGAAGTCATCGCTGAGGGTTTTCAGCGCTACGTACGGCTCGGGGTCACCGAACTGTTCGCGTAGCAGATCACGGGCGCGATACACCGCGCCCATGCCGCCGACGCCGAGCAGGCGCTCGATCTTGTAGCGGCCGCCAAGCACTTCCGGCAGTTCGCTGAGTACTTCGCGCGGGGCTTGCGTTGCCGGTTTGGCTGCAGTCGCGGCCAGGGCGAAGTAGGTCAGGTCGCTGGCCGGGCTGCTGGCCAGCTGCAGTTCGTCGAGCAGCTGTTCACTCATCCGTGAGTCCTCATCGGCGAATCACCACCGCACTCAGGTTGTCCCGCGCCGGGCCGTCAAGAGCCTGCTGGAACAAACGATTAAGCGTGAGTTGCGGTGAAGGCAGATTAAGTGCGGCACAGAGGTCGTCGACGGACACGCCTTGGTACAGACCATCGCTGCACAGCAGAAAGGCATCGCCGGGCAGCACATCGAGTTCGAGAATCTCCAGCTTCAGCTCGTCACTGGCACCGATGGCGCGGGTCAGGGCATGTGCTGCTGGATGCCGAGCCGCTTCACTGGGGCTCAGTTGCTGTTCATCGATCAGTTGCTGCAGCAGCGAGTGATCGCGGCTGAGCTGATACAGCCGGCTGCCGCGCCACAGGTAGCAACGACTGTCGCCGGCCCACACGCAGGCGGCGCGGTCACCCTCGATCAGCAGCGCCACCACCGTGCTGCCGATCACCGGGTCCGGATGGGCGGCGGTAACCGTCAGCTCCTGGCCCAGGCGACGGTTGAGCGAATGCAGGCGCTTGCGCAGCTCATCCAGACGCTGCGGCAAATCCCCCGCGCTCGGCTCGGCCAACTGCTCGACAATCAGGCGGCTGGCCAGGGCACCGTTCTGGTGCCCGCCCATGCCGTCGGCAACCACCCACAGGCCCTGCTCTGGCAGGGCCAGAAAGGCATCCTCGTTGCGCGCCCGCACCTTGCCGGTGTCGGTACGCGCAGCGCTGCGCCAGAGGTTGGCAACCTCCTGCATCAGAGCGTGGCCGGCAGTTTGAAGCTGCGCAGCTGGTCCAGGTCAAACGGGTTTGGCGAGCGCTGGCTGTGCAACAGATAGTTGGCGCGCAGACCGCCGAGGTCGGCCTTGAGCATCAGCACATCGCGGCCGCTGTGGTAGTCCACGCTCATCAGGTCGAGCAGGCGGAACAGCGACCAGGGGCCGGTGTTCTTCTCGATACCCACTTTGCGTCCACCGAGCTCTTCGACCACCAGGCTGGTGCGCCCTTCGTTGGCTTCGGCCGGCCAGCTGAAGGCGGTCTGCACGATTGGCCCGTGGCGGTATTCCATCTGCTGGTTGCCGAAACGGAAATCGGCGCGACCCAGGCTGGAGTCCAGCGAGTAGGGTTCGAGCTTGAACAGCACTTTCGGCTCGTTGGGGTTTTCGGCGAAGAAGCTGCGGCGGATGGTTTGGGTGTGGCTCATCTGCAGCAGGAACTCGCGTGACAACGGCAGGCCACGGCCATCTACACGGCGCAATTGATACTGCCCGGCGGTGCCGCTGACGAATGGCTTGAGGTAGTTGTCGAAGAAGCGTTCGGCAATCCCCTGTGCTTTGAAGAACTCGCGGAAATCGGCAATCGCCACGTCGCTTTCGCTGTGTGCGCTGAACGGATAACGCTGCTTCAACGAGCCGTCATACGCGGCGTACAGCTCGCTCTTATAGCGCTGGTTGAGGTAGTGGTAGGCGTCGTTGAGTACCAGCATCCAGCTGTCTTCGGCGAGCAGGCCGAGCCAGTTGCCGACCGGTTGCGGCAGGCGCGCGGCATTGCTGCGCACCTGGTTGATCGCATCACGCTGACCGGCCATGCGCGCCTTGGCCAGCTCGAACGCCGCCTGTTCCGGTGCGCTGGCATGAGCCAGGCTGGCCAGTTGCAATTGCAGAGCATCCAGCGCTTGCAGGGTCATCGCCAGTTCCGGGCCGGCGCCGCCGTTGTCATCGAGCAAACGGTGCAACGGTTCGAAGCGGCGCTCCAGGGTTTTACGCGCGGTGTCCGGCAGGTTTTTCACCAGTGCCGCTTGCGCCTGTTCGGCGGCAGCACCGGCGAGCTTGGCGACTTTGCCCAGCTTGCCCTTGGCACCTTCCAGCGCTTCGGCGGCGGCACCGGCATCATCGGCGGCTTCGGCCATGCCTTTGAAGCGGGTGTTGTCGCGTACTTCCACCAGCAGTTGCAGCAGCGGCGAGTTGGCGGCGGTCAGGCCGGCCAGCTGCAGGGCACCCTGGCCGGCGCTGCCGATTGGGTCCAGCGACAGCTGGGCGAGGGCTTCACCCCAGTAGTTGGCGTAATCGCGGAAGTACAGCTGCTCCATTTCCACCAGCAGACGGCTGAGGTCGCCCGAGCTCAGGGTGTCGCCTTCGCCAAGCACCCAGTTGTCGCGCAGCAGGTCGCGCACCAGGTCGGCGCCCTTGGCGGTGAAGGTTTTCTGGTAGCCAACCTGGGTATAGAAACCCGGAATGGCGTAGTCGCTGCCAATGAACAGCCCAGCCTGCGGGCCGAGTTTCTGGCTCAGACGATATTCCGGCAGGCTGCGCGCTTGATCACGCAGCATGCGGTAGACCACGTTGGCCAGCGACTCGCTGCGCAGGATCTGCCGGGCCTGGGCCACCAGCGGCTCATTCAGCGAGTAGGGTGCAAACGACTCGGACAACAGACGCTCAAAGTGCTCATTCAGGCCGCGCTGGCCGACGCTGTTGCCGGCGTAACGCAGCGACCAGTCGGCCGCCAGCCACTCCTGCAGGAAGGCCTTGTCGCGGCGCTCTTCCAGATTGAGCATCAGGTAGGCACGCAGGCTGTTGAGCAGGCGCTCACGGTCACCCAGATTGGAGCGGACCTGCGCTTCCAGCTGACGCCCGACGCGGCTGAGCAGCAGGTTTTCCAGCTCGGCGCGGTAGGCCTGTTGCAGCGTCGGGTTGACTTTCTCGCCCTGGTACAGGCCGCCGCGTTGCAGGTAGGACACTTCATCCACCGGCGGGAACACCTGGGTGGCGGCGTAGCTATGGTCCAGCGCCTTGAGAGTGCGCAGGGCATCATCCTGAGTACCGAGGCTGTTGTGTTGCTGGGTCAGTTGTTGAGCGAGGTCGCGCAGTTGCTCCAGGCGGCCGTGGTTACCAGAGAAGCCGCCGGCCCAGACCACACCGAATATGCCGAGCACCACCAGAGCGGTGGCATACATGGCGCGCTGGCCCCAGTCGATACGACGGACTTCCTTCTGATCGAGGCCGGCAAGGTCGGCTTCGGGGAAGATTACTCGGCTGAGCAGGTGATTGATAAAGCGTGCACGGCCGCTGCGGAAGGTCGGCAGGGCACTGCTGGACAGGCCCAGGTTGCGGCCGATGCTGCTGGTACTCGGGTCGAGCTGGTCGTTCAGTTCCGGCGCGCTGGTCAGGTAGAAACCGCGCAGCTGGCTGGCGCGCTGGTAGCGGTTGCCGCTAAAGGCCAGCTCACTGAACAGGCACAGACGCTCGCCGAGCAAGCCCAACTGGTGTGGGAAATCGAGGATGCGGCCACGGCGCTGGGTGTCGCGCTCCTGGTGCATGCGCAGGATCACCTGGCTGTTGAGGCGGCGCAGCAGTTCTTCGAATTCCTGGCGAATCACTTGCACATCAGTAGCGTTCTGTTCCTTGCGGAAGCTGGCGCCGAGTACCTGATCGCTTTCTTCGCGCGATAGCTGGTCGAAGAACTCATCGAAGCCGAGCACCTTGTCGGCCTTGCTCAGCACCAGGTACACCGGTACATCGGCACCCAGGCGCTGGTGAATATCCTGCAGACGCTGACGGGTCTGGCGGGCCAGGTTTTCCAGTTCGATTTCGCTGCCGCCTTGCAGCTGCTCCACCGGGATGTTCACCAGTACACCATTCAGCGGGCGCGCGCGGCGTTTGCGCAGCAGGCCCAGCAGAGTGTCCCAGGCGCGGCTGTCGATGGCCGGGTCGGGTTGGGTCAGGTAGCGCCCGGCGGTGTCGATCAGCACGGCGTGGTCGGCGAAATACCAGTCGGCATAACGGGTGCCGGAAACGTCCTTGGTCAGGCGCTGTTGGTCACCGCGATTAAGCGGGAAATCCAGGCCGGAGAAGTCCAGCAGGCTGGTCTTGCCGCTGCTCTGCGGGCCGAGCAGCAGGTACCAGGGCAGCTCATTGCGCCATTTTTCGCTACGGCCGCGGTACAGGCTGGAGCGTTTGAGGGTGTGCAGGGCTTGCTTGAAACGATTGCGCAGCTCGAGCTGCTCTTCGTTGATCAGGCCTTCGCGGCGCAGGCGCTCTTGGGCGTCGGCATCGTCTTCCTCGGCCTGCTTGCGGGCGGTGGCTTTCCAGCTGGCGAATACCATGGCCAGGCCCCAGATCAGGAACAACCCGCTGATGCTCAGCAGGCGGCTGGTGGCCGATTCCCAGAACTTGTAATCGTTGACCGCCAGCAGCGGGCCGACAAACCACACCAGCAGCGCCAGGACCAATACCAGACACAGGCTCCATACCCAGGTCTTGCGGAAAAATGCGGCTAACTTGCCGAAAAAAGGCTTCATTTCAGATCATCCATGCTTACACCCGCAGACGGGTCGAGTTGCTCGTACGGCTGCAGAATCGTTTCGCGCTGCTCGCCCAAGACCCAGGCAAAACCGCTGTACATCACCACCAGGCAAACCACTGTAAACAGCGCCACCAGCCACCACGGTACGATGCGCACCAGGCGCCGGCGGGTGTCTTTCAGGCCCTGCCAGTGCGGCGAAACCTCGCGCGGCACATCACCGCGCATCTGGCGGATCTGCCGATAGAGGCTGTCGCGTACCGCTTCCAGCTCAAGCATGCCGCGCGGCAGCACGCGGTACTTGCCCTCGAAACCGAGCGACAGGCACAGGTACATCAGTTCGAGCATCGGCAGGTGCTTGACCGGGTTGCGCGACAGGCGCTCGAGCAGCTGGAAGAACTTCTCGCCGCCGAAGGTCTCGTTGTGGAACGAGGACAGCAGGCTCATCTGCGACCATTCGCTCTCGTTGCCCCAGGGCGTGGTCACCACGGCCTCATCGACCACGGTGCACAGCACGTAACGCGCGGCCATCACCTGGCTGCTTTCCGCGCCTTCATGCAGGGCGCGGTGTTCAAACAGCTTGATGGCGCTGGACAGGCGCTGGTTGAGGGCGTGCATGTCTTCACTGTCGAAGCTGTGCTTGAGACGCACCACTTCCGAGAGCAGGGTGGCGGCGGCAGCGACCAACGGGTTGAGGCTGATATTGAAGCTCTCGGCCGGGCGCAGGCGCGCGGCGTAGATCATGCGCTCTTCCAGCTGCTCGAATTTCGGCGGCGCGGCGAAGTCAGTCAGCGGGCTGTGCGCGGGGGCATCACCTTTGCGGTTGAGGATGACGGTTTTGTCGTCCTGGCCGTATTCCATTTCCTTGGTAGTCATCGTCAGTTCCTGATCGCCCAGAATTTCATCTCAAGCCCGGAGAACTCGCCGGACACGTGGAAAGCGAAGCCGCCGGAGCGTTCCAGCTGCGCCAGTTCCTCGGAGCCCAGTTCCAGGGCGAAGTAGGTTTTCCCCGAGTGGAAGGGGATCTGCCGTGGTGCCACGGGCATCGGTTTGACCTTGATGCCTGGCAGGTGCAGGTTGACCAGTTGGCGAATCTGCTCCACCGGGCCGACCTTGAGGTGTGCTGGCAGGCGTTGGCGCAGCTCTTCCGAGTCGCATTGGGCGCTGGCGGCGAGGACGAAGGTGGAGGTGGCGAGCAGCTTGTGATCGTGCAGCGGCGACACCTGAATACCGTACTGACGCTGTTGCAGCAGCATCTCGATGGCGTGCTGTTCCAGCACCATCGACAGCACCTGGCGGATTGCATCCATCAGCTTGCGGAAGCTCACGCCCTGATCGCTGTGCAGGTAGCGGCTGTCCAGGCGCGGGCGTTTGATCTCGCTGGAGAAGGTCGCCAGCTCACCGAGCAGGCCGAGCAATTCGCGGTAGATCTGCTCCGGGTGCACCTGCTCAATACCCAGGTAATGGCGCAGCACCGGCTCGAAGCGGTTGATCAGCTGCAGCATCATAAAGTCGCCGACTTCCGCTCCGCCGACCTTGCCGGTGGCGCGAATACGTTCGGCCAGAATGTCGCCACGGTGGGCGAGCATGCTGATCACTTCCTTGAGGCAGCTCAGCAGATAGCCGGAAGCCTGGAAGTTGACGTAGGTCGGAATAAATTCCGGGTCGATGCTGATCACCCCGTCCGGAGTGGTATCGAGTACGTCGCATAGCTGCAGTTTGACGTAGGCCTGGTCGCTCTGTTGCTCGCCGAGCAGCAGGCGGAAATCCGGACGGCCGCAGCTGACCTGGCTCGATGCGCTGTCGCCGGCGTTGGAATCGGTCACTTCCTCATCGAAAGCGGTGAAGCGCGCCAGCACATCCTGCTGCTCCGGGCGGCGGCTTTCGATATGGTTGCCGGTTACCAGCGGCAGGGCCAGGTACACCGGGGTGTTGCCGGTGTTCGGCGGCACGTCGAGGGCCAGCGGCTCGCGTTCGGCGCCAATGTCGAACAGGGTGCCATCGGGCAGGATGCCGCTGGCCTTGCTCACCACCAGCTTGCCCATATTGAGGAACTGACGGTCGATCTCCAGCTCGAAAAAGCCCCAGGCATAGCTGTCGAGCTTCTGCGTGCGGGTTTTCAACTGGTAGTCGTAGTAACGGTCGTTCTGCTGGAAGTGCTGCGGGCGCAGCAGCATGCCTTCCTGCCAGACCACTTTGTGCATGGCCATGTTTTATTCCTCTTCCTTGTTGGCGTCGTCCTGGGCCTTGATGCCCAGGGCATCGAGGGTCAGCACGCTGCTGTTGCGTTCCTGCTCTTGCAGCGGAATCACCACGCGCCAGTTGCTTTCCGGCAGGTCGCGATAGGCCGCCAGCACGCCGACATAGCGGCTGCCTGGCTGTACCGAAAGCTTCATTTCGCGCTGCTCGCCCGGGCGCAGTTCCAGCTCTTCGAGCACCACCATGTCCGGCGACAAGGCTTCTTTCGGGCGCTGATAAAGCGAGAAGAAATCGGCGGTCTCAAAGGCCACCGGGTGCTTCAGCTCAATCAGGCGCAGGACGATCGGCGAGGGGCGGCCATTGAGATCCGGGTTGAGCTCATCGCTGCCGTTGAGCGTCAGGTCGAGCTTGGTCATATCCGAATAGGGCGAAAGCGCCGCGCAGCCAGTCAGGCTGAGCAGGGCGGCCAACAGGGCCAGGCAGGTGAAAGGGTGCATGGAGATCATCCTTGAACGTCGGTGTTGAGGGTGGCGATCAGGCGAACCTGTTCTTCGTAGGTGTTGGCGAAGTCGCGGGCGAACAGGCGGTCGCTCCAGTCGTCGTTCTGCTCCAGGGCGCTGTGCAGGCGACGGTAGGCGCGCCAGCGGCTGCCAGCGGTGGCGATCAGCGGCTTGCGGCCTTCGCGCTCGAACCGCAGGCTCAGCTGCTCCGGCGACAGTTGCTCGAACATGCCCTTGACCGCCGCGCGGCTGGCGGCGAGCAGCGCCACCTGGTGAGCCTGCAGATCACGGAAGCTGCGGCTGATGGTCTGCTCGGCGCTCAGTTGCCCGGCCTTGCCGCCACGCAGCAGGGCGCTCAGCGCTTCACTGCTGTCGGCGGTGTGCTTGAGCGGGTTATTGCCGGCGCTTTGCACGGTGGTCAGAGCCAGGCGCAGTTCGTTCTTCAGCTCGCTGCGGGTGCGCAGGCTTTGCTGCAGGCTGCCGATGCTCTGCTTAAGCAGCTTGGCGCTGTGGATGGCCAGGGCTTCGCGGGCATCGTCATCGAGGTCATCGATTTTGACTCCAAGGGCCTCGCCGAATTTTTCCCAGAAGGTTGGCGGCAGTCGCACCGGTTCCGGCGCACGCTTGGGTTGCGGCTCAGGCGTTGGCATTACCAGAGCCGGCACCAGCAGGTTTTCTTCATCAATCTGCGCGTAGTCGCGCTGCTGCGCCTGCACGTTATGCGGACGCAGAATCGCCGTCAGATCATCGACCTCGGCGTATACACGCTCCTGCTGGTCGATGGCAGTCAGCGGATCGAGGTCGAGAAAGGCATCGTCCGGAATGATGCTGCCAGCGGGCTGGGCACGGCCGATATCGCCAGCAAACATGGCCGGGTCCTGAATCAGCCGCGCACGCAGCTCGAAATCGCCAAAGCAATACACGCTGCCATGCTCGATACGCTGGGCCTCGCCCTTGCGCAGGCTGGCGCCGCTGTCTTTCAGCTGAATACCGTTGCTGCTGGTATCGGTCAGATAGAAGGCGCCATTGCGGTAGCTCACCTCGGCATGCCGGCTGGACAGCACACGTTTGCGATCCGGAATCACCCAGTCGCATTCCTCCGCCCGGCCAATAATGCCGCCGGCTTGCTTGAAGGTTTTGGTGGTCAATAGACCTGGCACGAACTGCTGTGCACTGACCACATCGAAGACCAGTTCCATGGTTGTTAACTCCTTGCGGTCAGTTGCCGCGTTTCACTGCTTGCGGTTCGCCCAGGGGGCGATATTCGTCATCGTTGAACTTGTAATTGCCGCTGCAGGCGGTGAGGCATAGGGCCAGGGCGAGCAGGGCGGCAGTAGCTGTGTAGCGGTGCATAAGACGGTCCTTATCTAGTTGAAACGGGACGATTTTCGAAGTTTCCGGGCAGACTGTCGTTGATGCCATCGACGCTGTTACGCATACGCCCGCCCATCGGTTACTGGAATCTTGGCCAGTTTTTCAGCCTGCGTATTTGCGCCTATCGCGCGCCATTCGCTGACCAGCTCTGCAAGATCGGTGCGTTGGGATAGATCGCCGAAAACGTCTTCACGAGTCAGTGGTCGATGCGCCTGATTGAGCAAACGATTGCGTGCACGTATCAGTGCCTCGCGTTGCTCGTTGCTGAGCTGGCGCGCCAAAGTGATGCCTTCGTGATAGAGCTGGCGTAACTCCAGATCCGACTTGTTGTAGAAGCGCGTGTCATGGCGAAGACGTGTTTCACGGCGGAATTCGACAAAGCTGCGTGGCTGCCAATTGGCCAGTTGTTGTTCGGCCTGCTGCACCTGGGTCTGGATGTCTTGCATCTCTTCTGAGGTGAATAGCGCGCCATTACGCTGTTCAACACTGGCATTCCAGCGCAGCAGGGTGGTCAGCATTGAGCGGCTATAACCGCCATCGCTGGAGTGTTCAGCCGCAGAGAGCACCTGACCAATCAGCGATTTGCGCTTGGGCATATCGTTTTCAAGGTCCACTGCGCCGGCATAGCTTGCACAGGCCTGCTCGTCGATCAGTGCGCAGCCTGGCTGCCAGAGGATCGCTACTTCACTGCCGGCATTCGGTTTGCGCGGCATAAAGTGGCGTTGTTCGCCGTGATGCTCGTAAGGATCGCCACGCAGGTTCAGCAGCCCGCCCAGCAACAATGCGATGCCCGCAAGTGGCGAGCTGAACAGCGCAACTGTGCCGGGTAAGGCGAGCTTCCACTCCGCATCCATCCATGTAAACGGCACACCAGGTACTGGATCGTTATGGTTGACCAGGCGGTGGTGAGTCAGGGCTGCAGCGCTTTGAACAAAGGCACGGTCGCCTGCGCGGGGAGAGCCGAAGGTGTATAGCTGGATATCTTTAGACCAGTTGCGACGTAGCCACTCGGCTAGTAGCAGGGCTATGGCACCGCCTAGGCTATGGCCACAGACAATCACTGTTTGCTCACCAGTGAAGAAGGCTTCTAAGTAACGCTCAACGAAAGACTTGGTAGCCAGGAACGCTTCATAAAAGCCTCGATGCGCTTGGCCGTCGCCTTCTGCATAAGGCACCTGGCGTGCATCCAGGTCACGAAGAATGTCGGGTGTTTCTTGGGTGCCGCGTACGGTAATCAAGACCAGCTTGTCGCTATGGGTGATAAAAGCCTGGGTTTCTGATTTTTTGTGGTAGAGAAAGTGCACGTCCTCGGGGTTGTTCCAACCTTCAGTTGTCTCTGCGGCATAACGCACTGGATCGTGCGGCATTACCTCAAGGCGCTTGGAGTAGGGCACTTCTTCGCAGAGCAGGTGGTACTTGGCATCATTAAAACGGCTTGGTTTGACCAGACGCGCCAATTGCTCGCGCAACACATGGCCAATGGTGCCGCCCAGCTCATATGGCGGTGCTGATGAGGCATAGGGTTCATCGGGCACCGTGCGCTTACCAAAGGGGGCATAGACAAATGCACTCATCACAGCCAAGTGGTAGGCATTTAATGCGCAGAAGTTTTTGCTACGCGAGAGCAAAGGGCTATATGCCCGCAGCGCCTTCACTTCCAACACGTGGTGTAGGTTGGGCGTCAGGGCTGCGCCAGGCTGATCTTTTGCAAGCCCCGCGCTTTGTTTCAGTACGGCTGAAGGGCGTGGCGACCAGCCGCTATCGCTGTCCGGCAGGTGCTTGGTGGCTTCGGCAAAATCACTGACTTCGACCCGAAGGAACCTAGCCTTTTCAAGCGTAGCGCGTTCTTCTGCCAGGTAGGTTTTACCATTTGTATGGCGAGGGCCTGTGGGGGATTGCTCGGCGGCTACTTGTAAGGCGGTTAGAGGCAGCGAGAACTTATCTCGACGAGCAAGCCCTGCATACCATTGGTCTCCGCCTTTATAGCTATCAGAAAGGGCTAGTACAACTGGCCCACAATATGACTGTTCCACGCGAGCATACCCATCACCGTCTAATGTGCCTGCGTATATCTGTCCTTGGCTGTCATGTAGTTGGTAAGCGAGTCCGGCATAAGGCTGGCCATCGCCATGCTCATCTACTAAACGAAAGCTGACCCAGTCGCGGCGAAGTGGGCAGTCCATTGTTGTCGGTTTAACCGAGTCATTCATCCTTGGATTACTCCGTGCAGTTGGGGTAGACGGTGCATTCACGTCCATTCATCTCGAAGGTTTTGAACTGTGGTGGCTCTGTGCAAAGCTCTTCGAACTTAGTTCCCCAGCGACCTGTACAGGGCTTCCAGCCGGGTTTGGTTTTTAGCCAATAGCCATTCATATAGGGACGCTCATCACTGCTCAGTGTGAAATCCAGCCGTACGGTTTTATCTGGTAGTTCATTGCCTACTACATGCGTGCCTGAGCCTTTGCACGTCAGCAACTTACTAATCAGCCCTTGTCGAGCATGTGCCTTACTGAGTTGGAACAGCCATGTGCATTTGGCCTGCTTGGTGAGCGTGCCGTCGGACTGAAAAGCGGGTGAACCCTCTGGGAGTTTGTCGACGATCACCAAGCCGCCATTGTCGTAGGTCTGCTGCCAGTCCTTGTCGCCATAGCGGCCATGGATAAACAACCCAACCCTGGCTAAGCGCATTTCACACAGCCCTTCGCGATAGCTGACCGGTATGGTGAAACGGTATTGCTGCGGACCACTCTGGAAGCCACTTTCGAACGACTTGGCCTGGCTGCGCCCGTCACAGTCATTGGCCACGCCATAGTGGGCCTGGGCCTTGAGTGAAAAGTTGGCGGGCAGTTTGCCTTCCAAGGTAAAGCTCTCGCCGCTCAGAGGACTTAGTGAACTGCATGCGCTTAGCGAGAGGCCAAGCAATCCGGGCCACAAAAGTGCGCGCAGATGTTGGGGCTTAATGGGAAATTTCATTCCTGCTCACTCCGTGCAATTAGGGTAAACGGTGCATTCACGTCCATTCATCTCGAAGGTTCTGAACTGTGGTGGCTCTGTACAGAGCTCTTCGAACTTAGTTCCCCAGCGACCAGTGCAGGGTTTCCAACCGGGCTTGGTTTTTAGCCAATAACCATTCATATAAGGGCGCTCATCTGCGCTCACCTTAAATCCCAGTTGTACGGTTTTACCTGCTAGCCCATCGCGGGCCAGATGGACACCTACACCGTTACAACTCAGTAGTTTTGAAATTTCTAGATAGAGCTTGCTGATTTGAAATGTCCATGAGCACTCGGCCTGCTTGGTAAGCGTCCCGTCGGACTGAAAAGCTGGCGCACCCTGTGGGAGTTTGTCGACTATTACCAAACCGCCATTGTCGTAGGTCTGTTGCCAGTCCTTGTCGCCATAGCGGCCATGGATAAATAGCCCGACCCTGGCCAAACGCATTTCACACAGCCCTTCGCGATAGCTGGTTGGAATGGTGAATTGATATTGCTGCGGATCACTCTGGAAGTCCGTTTCGAACGACTTGGCCTGGCTACGCCCGTCACAGCCATTGGCCACGCCATAGTGGGCCTGGGCCTTGAGTGAGAAGTCGGCCGGCAGCTCACCTTCCAAGGTAAAACGCTCACCGCCCAGCGGGCTGAGTGAGCTGCACGCACTTAGCGAGAGGCCAAGCATGCTGATCCAGAACAGGCGATGAACCTGAAGATTGTTGAGCGCAAAGGTCATGCTTGAGCACTCGCTGTAAATAGCTCTTCGCTACTGCGCGCGAAGTGGGCATCCGCTGTTTCATTCTCGACGGGAGCCCACGCAGGGTGTTCAGCGAGCGCAGGGTCGAGTTGATAGCGCAGCAGGAACTGAATGCGTTCCAATGACTGCCATCGCCAGCTTTTGGCTTGGTCAAGTTGCGCGTCCAACCAGCTACTCAGGGACTGTGTCTCGGCTAGCTGGGCGGTTGCAGTGCTGTGGTTCTGCCAGAGCCACTGCTCCAGGTTATGACGCAGGATTGCCTGGGTGACGGCCTCTGGCTCGGTAAGTTCCTGCCAGGGCTTTTCAAAGGGGGCTGGGTATAAATCAGGGCGCGGGTTGTGGATGCCTTGCCAGGCTTGGCCGTCCCAGCATAGAGCGCTGTTTAATGGCCCCAGCAGCAAGGGGCGTTGCGTCTCGCTGAGTTCGGCAAGATGGCGGGCGATTACGCGGTTGTCCTGAAAGCGGTAAAGCGCACGTTGCTCTTGCTCATCAATCAATATGCGTTCGCGCCAGTGCTGGCTGAGGGCTGCTAGATCAATGTGTTCTGCGCTGGCCAGCCAGCCCCAGTCACTCTCAGGTGTATTGAGCAGCGTTTGTACAAATTCGGCATCTGGGTTGTGTAACCGAACTAGCCAAGGGCCGACATCCGCCATATCGGCGAACTCGGTGCCTTGGTAGAGGTTGACGTAGTCCTGCATCAGGTCCGCGCTGAACAGTGCCTTGATTGGGTCCGGTTCGGCGAGGCGGTCGACGATCAACAGCAGTTCGCGTTGCTGGGCAAGCTGTTCGGCGATCCAGCTTTGAGCTACTTCGATCATGCGCGAATTCCCGTTTCACAGAAGCCTTCTCTGCACGCTTCGCAAATCGGGCAGCGACTTGCACCAATCTGACGTGCTTTGCGGGCCATCTGCAGTTGGACGTTGGCCAAGGCGAGCTGAGGTTTTTCTCCGGCTTTATCCTGATCCGCCGCGCCCGGAATAGTGGGCGGCAGAATCGCGATGCCCGAACCCTTACCCGGCGCCCCCCCCGAATTGATCTTAATCGTCGCTCCGCTGAGCGTGACGCCGCCTGGATCAAGCTTGAGGAAGCTGCCGCCGCCGCTGGCAGTGAGTTCCATGCCGGCGTCGATCACTACTTTGTTGCCGGCGTAGTAGTGGATTTCGTTACCGGCCTCGACGAACTGGCCGACGCCGACTTTCACATGCTGGGTGGTGCCCACGGTAAGGTGGTCGTTGCTGCGGGTTTCCACTTTGCGGTCGGCGTGGGTGGTGCGGTGTTCTTCGGCGAGAAACTGGCTGTAGCTGTTGGCTTCGACCGTGTCGTGGCGTTCGTGGCCGATGCGGATCTTCTGGTCGTGCTCGATGTTTTCGTCCCAGTCGCGCTGGGCGTGCAGATAGATCTGTTCGGCGCCTTTCTTGTCTTCAATGCGCAGCTCGTTGTAGCCGCCACCGCCTGGGCTACTCAGGGTTTTGAACAGGCTACGGGTCTTGTTTGCTGGCAGCGCGTAGGGCACGACGTGGGCTGCGTGGTACAGGCAACCGGTAACCAGCGGCTGGTCGGGATCGCCTTCGAGGAAGGTCACCAGCACTTCCATGCCGATGCGCGGGATGGCGATAGCGCCGTAGCCATCGCCGGCCCAACTGGAGGACACGCGCAGCCAGCAGCTGGTGGTGTCATCCGCCTGACCTTCGCGGTCCCAGTGAAATTGCACTTTGACCCGGCCGTACTGATCGCAGTGGATTTCTTCACCCGCTGGCCCGGTGACCACGGCGGTCTGGCTGCCGAGTACCTTGGGTTTCGGGTGCTTCAGCGCTGGGCGATGCAGCACATCCCATGGCGTGGCGCTGAAGCGGTTGCGGTAACCCTGCTGGAAGCCGTCGCTGACCTGGGTGTGGCTGGTGACCGACTCTTCCAGCACTTGCGGCTGTTTGCCTTCATGGCTGATTTCCGTCAGCAACCAGAGCTGGTTCCAGTCATCACGCGGATGCTCGCTGAGGTTGAGGAAGTGGCCGCTGACCAGCAGCGGCTGATCACTTTCACCGCTAGCCAGCTCATAGTCGCTGCGGTGGCGTTCCAGGTTGCGTTTGGCCAGGTGTTTGCCGCGCTCGCGCTCGACAAAACGACCGGGGTAGTCGTAGTCCTCGAGGTCGGGCTGGAACTCGCTGTTGAAGGCCGCTTCCATCAGCAGCTTGGGTTTTTCGAAGTTGTAGTCGCGGCGGGTTACGCGGTTGCTGCGGGTTTCCAGGCGCAGGGCGAAGCGCTTGATCACCGGGTCGTCGGCAACCAGGCCGGAATCCTGCTGGTACGCAGTGGACGCCAATTTCGGGAATACCGTCTGGTCATCGCCGAAGACCATCACATGGCCTTGTTCGCTGTGCTGGAAGTGGTAGTGAATGCCTTCTTCCTCGCACAGGCGCTGAATAAAGTGCAGGTCGCTTTCGTCGTACTGCACGCAGTATTCGCGCTCCGGATAGACGCTGGGGCCGAACTGAAATTTGTAGGCATTGCTCTGAATGCCGTGCTCTTCGAGCACCTGGCTGATGATCTTTTCCACGCTCAGGTGCTGGAAGATCCGCTGATTGATGCGGTGCGCCAGATAGGCCAACTGCGGGCGCAGGGTGACGTGGTAGCGGGTCAGGCGCTGCCCGGAGTCGCCCTGGGCAATGCGGTAGATCAGGCCGTGAATGCCGGTGCCGCTGGGGCTAATGGCAAGGAAGGCTGGCTGGTGCAGCAGGCTTTCCAGATCGAGATCGGGGCGCTCGCTGATCAGCTCCAGCTCGAACACGAACGGCTGGCTGATGGCTTCACGGCCGGTAAATTCCAGCACCTGCAGATCGTGACTGGCACCTTCGATGCTCAGGCTGAAATGGGTCTGATTGGCGGCGTTGAACATGCTCTTCTCCTTAAGCCTTACACGTCAGCCGGGCTGATATTCAGCCGCTGCATGCGGTACAGCAGGGTGCGGCGCGGCAGGCCGAGTTCGCAGGCGGCGCTGGTCTGGTTGCCACGGTTCTTGCGCAGGCAGTCGAGCAGCAGGCTGCGTTCGACGCGCTCCATGCGTTCGCGCAGGTTCATGCCGGGGTCATCATTGCTGCCGGCCTGGCGCAGGTCGAAATGTTCCGGCAGCAGCTCGCCGCCTTCGCACAGCAGCACGGCGCGTTCGACCAGACCTTTGAGCTCGCGCACATTGCCCGGGAAGGGGTAGCGGGCCAGGTGATCGAGGGTGCTGTCGGCCCAGCGGCAATGGTTGCGCTGCAGGAAGGTGCTGGCCTTGTCGGCGAAGTAGCGCGCCAGAGTCAGGATGTCCTGATCGCGTTCACGCAGGGCCGGCAGCTCGATGGGGAACTGCGCCAGGCGATAGAACAGGTCTTCGCGGAAACGGCCTTCTTCCACCAGGTTGCGCAGGTTGTGGTGAGTGGCGGCGACGATGCGCACATCGACCTTATGCGTGGCGGTGGAGCCCAGCGGGCGTACTTCGCCTTCCTGCAACACGCGCAGCAGCTTGGCTTGCAGGCTCAGCGGCATATCACCGATTTCATCGAGAAACAGGGTGCCGCCATTGGCCGCATCGAACAGACCCTGATGATCGCGGTCGGCGCCGCTGAAGGCGCCTTTGCGGTAGCCGAACAGTTCGCTTTCCAGCAGGTTTTCCGGCAGCGAGGCGCAGTTCTGCACGACAAAGGTCTTGCTGCGGCGGAAACCACAATCGTGGATGGCGCGGGCCACCAGTTCCTTGCCGGTGCCGGTTTCGCCGGCCAGCAAAACGCTGACCGGGTTGTGCAGCACTTTGCTGATCAGCTGGTAAACGCTGCGCATCGCCGGGCTGTCGCCAATCAGGCCATAGCCGCTGGCGCAGGGCATGCTGACCACGGCAACCGGCTGCTCGCTGCGCGGCGAACGCAGGCGCTGCAGCAGATGCAGTTGGGCGACAACAAAGCTACCCAGATGGCCGAGCGAGTCGGCAAAACCCTGCAGTTCACGCGAGCGCTGGCTGGCAATCAGCAGCAGGCCGGTGACGCCTTTCTGTTCATCCAGCAGCGGCTGGCACAGCAGACTGCGCCAGGGTTTTTGTGCCTCGGGGAGGAAGCCGGTCTGGTGCAGGCTGCTGTCCAGTTCATTGAGGCTCAGCGTCTGGTTCTGGCACAGGCAGTACTGCAGCAATTGTTCGCCGTCGTAGTCGCTGGACAGGCTGGCATCCGCGCGCGGCTGCAGCAGGCCGTCCTGCCATTCGGCAGACAGGGTCAGGCGTGTGTGGGTGTCGTCGAGCAGGTACAGCTGGCTCAGTTCGCTGCCCGACAGCTGCGCGGCGCTTTCCACCAGGCCGCCGAGCAGGGCGTCGCTATTGGCCGCGCGCGCCAGCGTGGCGAAGCGTTGCAACAGCGCTTCGGCATAGCGCAGTGGCTGCGGCACCTGGCTGAACATCAGCGACACGTTAAGCGAACTCACAGACCACCGTCCCTTCGCCGTCCAGGGTGGCGTGTACGCGTTGCAGGCTTTCGCCACTGGCCATGGCGTCGAGCAGGCGGTCGACCACCAGCGGTTGCAGGTGCTGGTCGATCAGGTGATCGATCAGGCGCGCGCCGCTGTCGCTGTGGCTGCAACGCTCGGCGAGATTTTCCAGCAGCGCCTGGCAATGGCTGAACTGCAGCTGACGGCGCTGCAGGCGCTCGCCGAAACGCGCGAGTTTGAGGCCGACCAGCTCGTTGAGTACCTCGCCATTGATCGGGTAGTACGGCACCACGCGCATACGGCCGAGCAGCGCCGGCTTGAAGTGCTGAGTCAGGGTTGGGCGAATCGCCTGTTCCAGGTCTTCTGCATCCGGACGCTGACCGCCCTGGCAGAGGCTGGCGATACGCTCGCTGGCGAGGTTGCTGGTCATCAGGATCAGGCAGTTGCGGAAGTTGATCTCGCGGCCTTCGCCGTCGTTGGCCACGCCTTTGTCGAAGATCTGATAGAAGACGTTCATCACGTCCGGGTCGGCTTTTTCCACTTCATCGAGCAGCACCACCGAGTAGGGCTTCTGCCGCACGGCTTCGGTGAGCATGCCGCCTTCGCCATAGCCGACGTAGCCGGGTGGCGCGCCGATCAGGCGGGAAACGGTGTGCTTCTCCTGAAATTCAGACATGTTGATGGTGGTGAGGAAGCGCTCACCGCCGTACAGCAGATCCGCCAGCGCCAACGCGGTTTCGGTCTTGCCGACGCCGCTGGGGCCGACCAGCAGAAACACGCCGACCGGCGCATCGGCGCGATTAAGGCCGGCAGCGGTGGCGCGCATCGAGCGGTCCAGGGCGGCGATGGCTTGCTCCTGACCGCGTACGCGCAGGCCGAGGTCGCTGGCGAAGGTCAGCACCTTGCTGTTGTGTTCGCGGGCCAGCTGGCTGAGCGGCACGCCGGTCCAGTGACTGATCACTTCAGCCACCAGGCGCGGGCAGACTTCGAAGCTGACCAGGCGCTCATTGACCTGGGCGCTGGCCAGCTCGGCTTGCACGGCGCGCAGTTCGCTTTCCAGTTGCTCCAGCTGCACGGCCTGGCCGTCGCTGTTCTCGGCTTCGGTCGGGTTCTGGCGCAGGCTGGCACATTGCTTGCGCAACTCCAGCAGGCGTTCGGCCAGTTCGCGCTGCACCGCCCAGCGGGTTTCGATCTGCTCCAGCTCAGCGCGGGCCAGGCTCAGGCGCGCTTCGAGCTGGTCGAGGATTTCACTGTCGATGTTCAGGCCGGCTTCCATATCGCGGCCCATGGCCTCGCTCTGCCGCTCACCTTCGGCGATCTCGCCGCGCAGGCGCTCCAGCGCTTCCGGGGCGGCAGCCAGGCTGATGCGTACCCGCGCGCAGGCGGTGTCGAGGACATCGACGGCTTTGTCCGGTAGCTGACGGCCAGCCAGGTAGCGCGCAGAGAGTTCGGCGGCAGCGACCACGGCGTCGTCACGCAGGTAAATGCCGTGGCTCTTTTCATACACTGGCGCCAGGCCACGGAGGATGGTCACGGCTTCATCGACCGTCGGTTCATGCAGTTGCACCAGCTGGAAGCGGCGGGCCAGGGCCGGGTCTTTCTCGAAGTACTTCTTATATTCGCTCCAGGTGGTGGCGGCGATGGTGCGCAGCTCACCACGCGCCAGGGCGGGTTTGAGAAGGTTGGCCGCGTCACCGCTACCGGCCTGGCCGCCGGCACCGATCAGGGTGTGGGCTTCGTCGATAAACAGGATGATCGGCTTGGGCGAACCTTTGACCTCATCGATCACGCCCTGCAGGCGGCGTTCGAATTCGCCTTTGACGCTGGCGCCGGCTTGCAGCAGGCCGAGGTCCAGGCACAGCAGTTCGACACCCTTGAGCGCCGCCGGCACTTCACCAGCGGCGATGCGCAGGGCCAGGCCTTCGACAATGGCGGTCTTGCCGACACCGGCTTCGCCGACCACGATCGGGTTGCTTTTGCGGCGGCGGGCGAGGATGTCGATCATCTGGCGAATTGCGCCGTCGCGGCACAGCACCGGGTCGAGCTTGCCGTCACGGGCCTGCTGGGTGAAGTTGTGGGTAAAGCGCGCGAGGTTCGATTCGCCACTATTTGCGGGTTTACCTGCAGCGGTTTGCGGCTGCTGGGCCAGGGCGAATTCGCGCAGGCGCTCGGCATTCAGCTTGGCCAGTAGTGGCTGATAGTGGCTGCCGGCGTAACGCATCGGGTTGCGCAGCAGTGAGAGGATCAGCGCGGCTTCATCAATCTGGCTCTGGCCGAGTTCCAGGCTGGCAACCAGCAGAGCGTCCTGCAGCCACTGCACCAGTTCGGTGGCAAATACCGGGTTGCGCGATTCGCTGTGTTCGCCACGCGGTTGCAGGGCGCGGGCCAGTTCACCGGCGTCCACTTCGGCATCCTGCAGTGCGCGAGGTAGCAAGCCTTCCGGGCGCTCAAGCAGGCCGAGCAACAGGTCTTCCACGAGAATTTTGCTGCCGCCGCGGATTACGCAGCGCTCGGCGGCGGTTTCCAGGTCCTGTTTGCTGGCAGCGTCGAGGGCTTGCACCAGTTGCTGTAAATCGACGTTGATCATTTCATCAATCCTTAATGAGCTTTGCTGCCGAGGGTGACCACGCCGTCGGCGTTGTCACGCCCCAGCCAAGTGGTCCAGCCCAGCAGGCAGGGGTTGTCCGCGCCGAGGCGCAATTCGCGTATTTCGTCTTGGCGCAGTTCCAGGCGGATGTCGTAATCCAGTGGGTCGCGCAGGGTGAAGCGCACCAGCGCGCAGAGCGGTTGGTAGCCGCTGCCGATGGGCAGAAATTCGTGGAAGCGATCCCAGTTCAGCTGGCGTACATGGATGCGGAACTTGCCGCCGCGGTCACGCACGAACTCGCCAAGCACCAGGCTTTCACCCAGTTGGCTGTTGGCCAGACCGAGGCGGTTGCGCTGCTCGCCGAGGATTTCCACCTGGCGCTCCAGGCATTGCTCGATATGCAGATCGGCGTGCTTGAAGTAGTAGCGCAGCACCGACTCGATCAGCGCTGCCGAGTGGGCGCGCAGGCTGAGCAGGCCGAGGTAGGGCAGCAGGCGTTTCCAGTTCAATTCTTGCGCCTGGCGAATGGTTTCACCGCCCAGGCCGATCAGGGCAAACAGGTGCGCGGAGAACGGGTCGACCGCACCGCTCTGGAAGCGTGTGTGGTAGCGGTATTTCTGCCAGGTCGGCAGCAGCAGACGCTGCAGACGGTTGTTGAACAGGTCGAGGAAATCCCGCGTTGGGTTGCCGTCTTCACTGTCGCCCAGCGCCTGTTCGCCGTAGAACGCTGGCAGCGGCGAGCCGGCGCCAAAAAGGCTGACCAGGTTGATGCGCATGCGCGCGCGCAGCTCGCCGTGCTCTTCGAAAAAATGCACGCGATCGATATCGCTACCGGGGAACCCCATGCTCGGGTTGGCCTGCAGTTCCAGTCGCTGGTACAGCGCTTCCTCATCCAGTTCAGGATGAGCGGCGTGCAAGCGTTCCAGCACCAGCTGCACACCCTGAAACAGGCTGTACTCGCGGATGCCCCGGCTAATCCGGTTTAGAGCAGGGGCTGTAGCCCCATGCGCGGCGTCCATTGGTACACCTCTCCCTGTGTGCTCTGTACGCGCAGCTCGTGATACGAGTTCAAGCTGGCATACAGGGCGAAAAATTCATTGAGTACGGTGGCGAAGAGGAACAGGTCACCCTCGCCCACATAACCCTCGGGGTTGATCGTCAATTGCGTGCGCACACCGCGTACCGGCAGGCCGCGATGCAGGCGGTCGACGTGCTGGTGGCTGATGCTTTTTAGGCCGTCGAGCAGGCGCTTGCTGACCTTCTCCGCGTGCTGGTCGTAGTAGCGCGGCAGGTCGTAGGTTTCCAGGATCACCTTGAGCGCGTCGACGTTGGCCAGCGACAGGTAGTTCAGCGACATATTGCTGATCAGCTTCCACAGAAAGTCGCGGTGCAGCGGCGGCGCATAGCTCGGCGTAACCGCGCTGATATTGCGGAAGGTAAGGAACTCCGGAGTGTCCTCGCAGGGCATGCAGATATCACCGAGGCCCAGCTGACGTGGCAGGTTCTGGTTGGTGCAGGTCAGCTCGATGGACAGCGTTTCGTGCTGATCGAGGTTGCGCAGGCCGAAACTCAGGTAGGTTTCCAGGCCGTCGCCAAGCAGCGAAGGTTGCTGGCGCACGCTGTAGTGCGGGCGCGCCAGGGGCACATCGAAGCTGGCGTCATGCTCGAAGGATTCGAACGGCACGTACTCTTCGTAACCCTTGCCGCCGGGCTTCCAGCCGGTGACGCGATCCACCGAGAACACCCCGCAGTGCTCGGAGTCGAGCTCCGAG
Organism: Pseudomonas sp. OTU750018; assembly: GCF_011636575.1. Lineage (NCBI taxonomy): Bacteria > Pseudomonadati > Pseudomonadota > Gammaproteobacteria > Pseudomonadales > Pseudomonadaceae > Pseudomonas > Pseudomonas sp. OTU750018. Next base: position 1,796,038 of record NZ_JAAPAU010000001.1, on the reverse strand, counting down.
GGCAGCAGCAGGTATTGGTCCTGCTTGCCGTCGAGGCGAATCGGGATGGCGTCATGGGCAAACAGGTTGACCACCGGCGTACAGTACAGGCGCACGTTATCCAGGGTCGGGCGGATGCGTTGCACGCCGGCTTTATGGATATCAAAACGCAGCTCGATGCCGCGCGCCTGCTTGAGCACGTCCTCGGGCACGCGCTTGAGTACATCCAGGCCGAGCAGGTCGACGAACAGGAACTTGTCCTGAAAGGCGAAGTATTCCTGCAGGTAGCGGTACCCGCGGAAGGTGTTCAGCGGGTAGGGGATCAGCGCCTGATCTTCGGCAAAACCCACGGGTTGCACATTGCTGGCGGGCAGCTGCAGCGGCAGCAATGGACGATCATCAGGCCCTTGCAGCGGCTTGCCAGCCGCATTCAGCAGCACCAGCTGCACGCCGCCGAGGTGGCGCAACAGGCTCAGGTACAGCAACTGGCTGATGTAGCGCTCACCGGAAAGGTGCAGACGCAACTGCTTGAGGTCGAGATCACCCAGATGGCCATCGGCACTCATCGCCAGACGCAGGCTGAGCAGCGCACCGTCACCCTTTACCGAGTAATCCAGACTATTCAGCGCCAGTGGCAGCACCTCGGTGGCAAAGGCGGTACGGAAGCGGCAGGTCACGCCCTGGATCGGCTTGGATTCCACCGGCGTATGCCGTGGCACCAGCAAGGCTCCTCCCGGACGCTTGAGCGGGTCGAACTGCAACATGCTGAACGCTGGCAACGGCCGCATATAGTTCGGCCACAGCAGGTGCATCAGCGAGTGAGTCAGCTCCGGCAGCTCGTCATCGAGCTTCTGCCGCAGGCGCCCGGTGAGAAAGGCGAAACCTTCCAGTAGCCGCTCGACATCCGGGTCGCGCCCGCTCTGCCCAAGAAACGGCGCCAACGCCGGGCTGCGCTCGGCAAACCGCTTGCCGAGTTGGCGCAGGGCGGTGAGTTCGCTCTGGTAGTAGTGGTTAAAAGACATTCAGCAGTTCGTCCTTGTGGCTGTGTCGGCTCAGCCGCCAATCAACACGGTGCCGGAACCGGCGATAACCGGATTGCCATGGCTACCCACGGTGCCGAGCACGGTGGCCGGTTTGCCGTTGATCAGCACGGTTGGGATTACCGCGCTGGCCAGGGTGCTGCCACAGCCAGTGGGGTCGCCCATGCGCGCGGCGGGCAGGCTGTCGAACAGCACGTCGGGGGAGCCGGCGACAATCGGATTGGTGCCGTGGCCGGGAATCGGGCAGGCAGTGGGGTCGCTGACGCGGGCGGCGGGTTTACCGGACATGGGCTCTCCTTAATTGACCTTGACCTGTCCGCTGCCGTCCAGGCGCGCGGAGAAACTGACTTGGCGTTTTAAGCCGTCCACTTCCAGCAGGCCTTCGATGGCAAAGGCCAGGCTCAGCGGGTTGTTGTCGCGTGGCAGGGAAATCACCCGCACGTCGCTTAAACGCGGTTCGTACGCTTCGATAAAGCGTTCGATGGCGATACGCGCCTGCTGCAGCGAATCGTGCAGCGACAGGCGCATATCGTTGAGATCGGGCAACCCGTAGTCGGGCAGCGTTTGCACGCTGCCCGCCCGGGTGCTGAGCATTTTCGCCAGGTGGGTAGCCACCGACGCCATGGCGGCAACCTCGCGGCTCCAGCCAGCACGCTGGCTGGCTTCACCGCCGAGGCGTTCGAATAGGCTTCCGTACCCGGCCATAAGGATGCTTATTCCTTGTCCAGCTTGCCGACGAGCGACAGGGTGAAATCGGCACCCATGTACTTGAAGTGCGGGCGTACGTTGAGGCTGACGCGGTACCAGCCCGGCTCACCATCAACATCACTGACGATCACCTGAGCGGCGCGCAGCGGACGACGGCTACGCACTTCGGAGCTCGGGTTTTCCTGGTCGGCAACGAACTGGCGAATCCACTTGTTGAGTTCCAGCTCCAGGTCGGTGCGCTCTTTCCACGCGCCGATCTGCTCGCGCTGCAGCACTTTCAGGTAGTGGGCCAGACGGTTGATGATGAACATGTACGGCAGCTGGGTGCCCAGCTTGTAGTTCAGTTCAGCGGTCTTGCCTTCTTCGCTGATGCCGAAGAACTTCGGCTTCTGCGCCGAGTTGGCGGAGAAGAATGCGGCGTTGTCGCTGCCTTTGCGCATGGTCAGGGCGATAAAGCCTTCTTCGGCCAGCTCGTATTCACGACGGTCGGAGACCAGTACTTCGGTCGGGATCTTGGTTTCGATCTCGCCCATGCTTTCGAAGTGGTGCAGCGGCAGGTCTTCTACCGCGCCGCCGCTCTGCGGGCCGATGATGTTCGGGCACCAGCGGAACTTGGCGAAGCTGTCGGTCAGCTTGGAGGCGAAGGTGTAGGCAGTGTTGCCCCACAGGTAATGCTCGTGGCTGTTGGCGACGTTCTCTTTGTAGACGAACGTCTTCACCGGGTTGTCTTCCGGATCGTACGGGTTGCGCAGCAGGAAGCGCGGTACGGTCAGACCGACGTAGCGAGCATCTTCCTGCTCGCGGAAGCTCTGCCATTTGGCGAATTGCGGGCCTTCGAAGTGATCTTTCAGATCCTTCAGGTCCGGCAGACCGGTAAAGCTTTCCAGACCGAAGAATTTCGGGCCGGCAGCCGCGATAAACGGCGCGTGGGACATGCTGGCGACGCTGGCAACGTATTGCAGGGTCTTGACGTCCGGCGCGCTCGGGTCGAAGAAGTAGTTGGCGATCAGCGCGCCGACCGGCTGGCCACCGAACTGGCCATATTCGGCGGTGTAGATGTGCTTGTACAGGCCGGACTGGGTGATTTCCGGGCTGTCTTCGAAGTCATCGAGCAGATCCTGCTTGGAGGCGTTGATGATCTCCAGCTTGATGTTTTCGCGGAAGTTGGTGCGATCCACCAGCAGCTTGAGGCCGCGCCAGGAGGATTCCAGCGCCTGGAATTCAGCGTTGTGGAGAATTTCGTCCATCTGCCGGCTGAGCTTGGCGTCGATCTCCGCGATCATGCGGTCGACCATGGCCTTTTTCACGGGCTCATTTTCGTTCTGCGGCTTCAGCAACTCTTCGATAAAGGCCGACACGCCACGCTTGGCGATGTCATAGGCTTCGTCGTCTGGAGTCAGTTTGGTCTCGGCAATGATGCGGTCGAGGATGCCGAGGTCGGCGGCGCTGCGACCGCTTTCTACTGCTGCACTAGTGCTCATGAATTAGCTTCCTTGTTAATTGAATCAGGAGTCCAGCTTGCCTTGGGCAGCCAGGCCGAGTTCGCCGAGTACGCGGTCACGCGAGTCGTCGTCAGCCAGCACGCTTTCGATGGCTTTGCGGAAGGCCGGGGCGTTGCCCAGTGGGCCTTTCAGAGCAACCAGGGCGTCGCGCAGTTCCATCAGTTTTTTCAACTCAGGGACCTGGTCGACCAGGTTGGCCGGGTTGAAGTCCTTCATCGAGTTGATGCGCAGCTGCACGGCCATGTCGTCGCCTTCAGCGTCGTCCTGCAGGCGATTAGGCACGGCGAAGGTCAGGTTGAGTTCCTGCTTGGCCAGCACTTCGTCGAAGCTGTTCTTGTCGATGCTGATCGGCTTGCGGTCTTCGATCTTGCGATCGTCGGCGCGCTGGGTGAAGTCACCCAGAACCATCAGTTTCAGTGGCAGTTCGATCTCTTCCTGAGCACCGCCGGTGGCGGGTTTGAAAGTGACGTTGATGCGTTCCTTGGGGGCTACCGAGCCTTCTTTGGCCATGGTCATTCTCCGTTACGGTTATGGCCCGAGGGCCTAGTCCAGTACCACTTCAAGATCGAGGTGGCACAACCTGCGGTAGATCTCTTCCTTGCTTTCACGTATTGCGTGGTTCTGCGGCAACAGCTCACAACAGCTGTGCAGCATACGCAGTACGTCCAGGGCGAGATCGGGTTCCCAGTCGCCGAGGCCGGTGGCCTGTAGCGTCTGGTCGAGCGATTCGAGTTGGGTCTTGGCCAGTTCGTATTTCTTTGCGCTGTAGCACAGGCGCGCCAGGGTCAACTGCCAGAAGAAGCGTTCGCGGCCGCCGCGCGCCTTGGCCAGGCCGAGCTTGAGTTGCTGCACCGCCGACTTGAGGCCGTCCTTGCGCAGCTTGGGCAGGGTTTCCTGCAGGGCGATATCCCAAGCCGGGAGGCTGTTGCCCTCGCTGGCTACGGGGGTGTTGTCGCTTACTTGGGCCTGCACGTGTGGCATCACATGGGAGCTGAGCCAGGCGCGGGTCTGCGCGTCGGCGAAGGCGCTGCCGTCGTGGAAGCGCAGTTCTTCCAGGCCGCTCATGCGCTGCATAAATAGCGCGAGCTGGATTTCCACTTCGCGCATCGCCTGCTCGGCATCTAGCTCATGTAGGCACTGCCAGACCAGATGCTGGCCGTCGAGCCAGAAGGGCGCGCGGGCGATGCTGGCTTCCAGGTCGACCAGCAGATCGGCGTATTGGCCGTTCTGGTAGCGTTCCTGATAGCTGGCCAGCTTGTCCGCCGGCAGGCCACGAAGGGCGGTGATCTGTTCGGCGTTGCGTTCCGGCAGGCTGTCGATGGGCAGCCAAAGTAGAGTGCGGGCCAGGCGTAGGGCGCGCAGGTCGCTGGCTTTCTGTTTCAACCAATAGGCGCAGAGTGGGCGGGCCTGGTCTTGCAGGCTGCGCAGGCTTTTGTGCGCTTCCTTTTCACTTTCCACCGGTGCGCCGGGGGTGAGCATCTGGCTGGCAGCCTGCTTGACCTGTGCAATCGCCGCACCGACCGAACCTGGCTCTGGCTGACCCTGGCTGGCGCGCTTGACCAGCTCATCCAGGCGCCGGCACAGCGGCAGCAGCAGTGGCGCATCTTCACCCAGGTGTTCGGCCAGACAGGCTTCCAGGGCGCGCAGTTGTTCGGCCAGGCTGCGGAATAGTGCCAGTTGTTCGCCAATCGGTACGTGCTCGGCCAGCGCCTGTTCCAGGCGCGGAATCAGCCAGCTGATGGCGGCGGCGCGGGTGCGGGATTTGCGTGGGTGCAGCTCGGTCCAGTGATTGATGCACAGGTAGTGCAGCAGGCTGAAACCGGCCTGCAGACCGGGGAAGGATTCGCGCTGGTAGAGGCCCCAGATCAGCCAGGCGGCGACGCGTAAATCCTTGGAGTGGGCGCTGAGCAAGATCTCGCTGTTTTCGCGGACCTTTTGCCAGTCAATCGCCGCCGTTTCGTGCAGCGCCGTGGCTTTTCCCAGCTCATTTTCGAGAACTTCGTATTCGCTGGAATAACGCACGTCATTACCGGCAAAGTTCCCTTCATTAATAGGGAGTTTGGCCAGCTCTAAATAATGAGCAGTGAGCTTGTTTGAATAGGTCATTCCATGACTCGATTATCGCTGCGGGTAACTTCATTAAAGCTGATTAAGCATTTGAAGACCGTCTTGCTGCGCCCGAAGTGCGCAAAAAGTTGCGCACTTAAATGTGCAACAAGTTGCGCACGTCCTAGTGAGGTGGGCATCCTAGCCCCATGGCTCGTGTCGAACAACCGTTGAAAGTGTGAAATATGTAACAGTGGGAGATATTCGGGGATTAATAGATGGGACGATAGTTCCTAAAAATTGTGAGTGTTTCGTCACAATAAGATGTGCCCGGGAAGTTGTGTAGGTATATGGCTCTATATATGTAAGTAATTGCTTACTGGCAAATTAGTGGCTCGTCACAGAAGTTGCCGAATTGCTGCAAGTTAGTGTGATGCAGTGCAGGTTTTGCCGGGTTGGTCTGTGACCGATGTGCTGCGGCCGAGCCCGAACGGGCTCGGCGAAGGGAGGGCGTAAACCGTTGGTCGGTTAATCGCTACAGGATTCAGCCCAGAGACTCAAACCGAGCTGATGTTGCTCGCCCGGCGCCAGTACGCGGATGTCGTCCAGTACGTTGGCGTGTTCGATACACAGCATGCCGGTCCATGCGTCGGCGGCGAATTGCGAGAGGCGTTGCGCCTTGTCGATCCAGGGGGTCCACAGTACGGCTGAGTTTGAGCCGCTGCTGTGCAGCTGGATGCGCCGCTGCCATGTGCGGTCAAGAATACTCAGCTGCGCTGGGGTGCCCTGGTAGATGCGGTCGGTCTCGCCGCTGAACTGCAGCAGGCCGTCCTGCTGGCGTTGCTGCCAGTCTTCCAGGGTTTCGATATAGCGGCAGCCGTGCATGCCTTCGACTGCGACGTTGCGGATATCGCTGACGGCAAAGTAGCTGTGCAGCGCCTGGCTGATGGCCAGCGGCGTGTCGCCCAGGTTGCGGCTGTTCAGCTGGATATGCAGGCGCTCATCCAGGCGAATGCTCAGGCGCAGTTCGGCGGCGTGGGGCCAGTCGGCCAGGGGCTGAGTGGCGCTGTTGTAGACGAACTCAAGTTGGACTCCGTCATCGCGGCTGTCGATGCCTTGCAGCTGCCAGTCGAGGTTACGCACCAGGCCGTGGGCGGGCGCAGCGGCAGGCTGCAGATGCATGGCCTGCACCGTCTGCGGGTTGCGTTGCAGGCCGCCGAACCAAGGCCAGCACACCGGCACACCGCCGCGCACACCCTGGCCGCGTTTGTAGGTGGCTTGCTCGCTGAGCCAGATCAGCGGCGGTTGGTCATCTTCCTGGTAGCTGAGAATTTGCGCTCCCTGCTGGCTGATCAGCAGCTCGCGGGAACCAACGCGTGCGCGCCAGCAGATCAGCTCATCCAGCTCAAGGCGTTCAACGTGGGATCTGGCCATTGGCGTACTCGTAGAAGGAAGAATAAAGAAGGCTATTGGAGCCCAGCTTATGCGCAGAAAGCAAAACGCCCGTCAGTGACGGGCGTTCTGTGGCTGGAGCCAGGCTTACTTGCCGTAGACCTGTTCCGGCAACCAGGTGATCAGCCCCGGGAACTGGTAGGCAATTACCAGCAGCAGGATCTGGATCAGGATAAACGGCAGCACACCCTTATAGATGGTGCTGGTAGGCACAGACGCCGGCGTGACCCCGCGCAGGTAGAACAACGCAAAGCCGAACGGCGGGGTGAGGAAGGATGTTTGCAGGTTCAGTGCGATCATCACGCCGAGCCACACTGGGTCCAGGCCCATGGCCAGCAATACCGGGCCGACAATCGGCACCACCACGAAGGTGATCTCGATAAAGTCGAGGATAAAGCCGAGCAGGAAGATCACCACCATTACCAGGAAGAACGCGCCGAGCACGCCGCCAGGCAACTGGGCAAAGATGTCCTCGATCATCGCCTCGCCGCCGAAGCCGCGGAACACCAGGGAGAACAGCGAGGCGCCGATCAGGATGAGGAACACCATGGCGCTGATTTCGGTGGTGCCGTAGGCCACTTCGCGCAGCTGGCCGAAGTTCAGCTTGCCCTTGTAAAAGGCCAGCAGCATGGCGCCGAGGGCGCCGAGGGCTGCGGCTTCGGTCGGGGTGGCGTAGCCGGCGAGGATCGAGCCGAGTACCGCACCGATCAACAGCAGCGGCGGTACCAGGGCATTGATCAGCTTGCCCCACTCGATCGGCCCCAGCTCTTCCTGCGGCAGAGCCGGCAGCTTCTTCGGTTGCAGGATCGCCACGCCGATGATGTAGAGGATGTACATGCCCACAAGCATCAAGCCGGGGATCAGCGCACCGACGAACAGGTCGCCAACCGAGACGGTCTTCGGCGAGAAGATGCCCATCTTCAGCTGCGCCTGTTGGTAGGCGCTGGACATCACATCACCCAGCAGCACCAGCACGATGGACGGCGGGATGATCTGCCCCAGGGTACCGGTGGCGGCCAGGGTGCCGGTGGCAATCGCCGGGTCATAACCGCGGCGCAGCATGGTTGGCAGGGCCAGCAGGCCCATGGTCACCACGGTGGCACCAACGATACCGGTAGATGCCGCCAGCAGCGCGCCGACCACGCACACGGAAATCGCCAGACCGCCGCGCAGGGTGCCGAACAGCCGGGACATGGATTCGAGCAGGTCTTCGGCGACCCTGGATTTCTCCAGCATCACCCCCATAAATACGAACAGCGGCACCGCCAGCATGGTCTGGTTGTTCATGATGCCGAACAGGCGGTTGGGCAGGGCGCTCAGGTAGCCGCCATCGAAGGTGCCGGTGAGGATGCCGATACCGGCAAACAGCAGCGACACACCGCCCAGGGTAAAGGCCACCGGGTAGCCGGCCATCAGGGCCGCGCAAATGCTGATAAACAGCAGAATCGCCATCAACTCAGCCATGGTTCACCTCCGCGCCTTGCAGGCGGCCGGTGAGGATATTGGCGAATTTGATCAAGTCGGAGATTCCTTGTAAGACCAGGCTGACCACCAGCACCAGGATGATGCTCTTCTGCAGGTAGACGAATTTCAGGCCGCCCGACTCGCTGGAGCCTTCCAGGGTCGACCAGGAATTACTGACGTAATCCCAGCTGGCCCAGCCGAGGAACAGGCACACCGGCAGCAGAAACAGCAAGGTGCCGAGGCTGTCGACCAGGGCTTTACGTTTGGCACTGAACTTCTGATAGAAGATGTCCACGCGCACATGGCCGTTGCGTTGCAACACCCAGGCAGCGGCGCCCATGAATACCAGTGCGTGGCTATACAGCACGGCTTCCTGCAGGGCGGTGGCGCCGATGCCGAAGCCGTAACGCAGGACCACCACGATGGCGGTGCCCAGCACCAGAAACAAGGTCAGCCAGGCGCAGGCCTTGCCGAAACGGGCGTTGAATGAATCGATCAGATGAGCAAGGCCGAGCAGCAGAGGAGGTTTATCGGACATTATGAGTCCTTATGGTTATGGGCTTTGTGGGCAGGCAGGCCGGCGATTCTAGGCAGGCCCGGGCACGTGCGGCAATGGCACTACAACTTTAGTCGTATCCGCTAGGCTTGAGAGTCACTTACCCCTATGTTACTCAGGCGCGGTGGGTCCGCAGCGATCCTGTGGTCAGACCACTACAACAATAAAGGAGCTTTGCATGAAACGTCGTCAAATTCTCGCAGCAGCAGGCGTAGGCCTTGCAGCCACGGCACTGGCCGGTTGCAAACAAGAGGCTGAAACCGCTGGTAAGCCCCAAGAAGGCGCGAGCAGCCAAACTTTCAACTGGAAAATGGTCACCTCCTGGCCGAAGAACTTCCCCGGCGTAGGTGTCGGCGCTGAGCGCTTCGCCAAGCTGGTTGAAGAAATGAGTAACGGCCGCTTGAAGGTCAAGGTCTATGCCGCTGGAGAGCTGGTGCCGGCGCTGGAAGTATTCGATGCAGTAAGCCGCGGCACCGCCGAAATGGGCCACGGTGCGCCTTATTACTGGAAAGGCAAAGTGCCGGCCGCACAGTTTTTCTGCGCCCTGCCATTTGGCCCCAATGCCCAGGAAATGAATGCCTGGCTGCACAAGGGCGGCGGTATGCAGCTGTGGGAAGAAACCTACAAGCCGTTCGGCGTACTGCCGATGGCCTGTGGCGCGACGGGCGTGCAAACCGCGGGTTGGTTCAACAAGGAAATCAACGGCGTCGCCGACTTCCAGGGCTTGAAGATGCGTACCCCAGGCCTGGGCGGCGAAGTGCTGACCAAGATGGGCGGTACTGTGGTCAACATGCCGGCCGGTGAGATCTTCACTGCGCTGCAAACTGGTGCTATCGATGCCACCGAGTGGATCGGCCCATACAACGACCAGGCCCTGGGCCTGCACAAAGCCGCCAAGTACTACTACACCCCGGGCTGGCAAGAGCCGAACGTCACCTTCGAGCTGGATATCAACATCAAGGCATGGGAAACCCTGCCGGCTGATCTGCAAGCTATCGTCCGCGCCGCTGCTCGCGAAGTGAATGGCGACATGCTCGACGATTACAACGCGAAGAACATGGAAGCCCTGGAGCAGCTCAAAGGCGAGGGCGTGGAAGTACGCCGTCTGCCAGATGAAGTGCTGGCCAAACTCAAGGAAGTGGCCGCCGAGGTGGTCGACGCCAGCGCCGCCGCCGATCCGGTAGCGAGCAAGGTGTGGGCGCAGCAGAAGGCTTATCTGCAGCGTTTGTACGACTACGCCGAGCTGAACGAGAAGGATATCTACAACATCCGCGGCTGATTCTTAGCGCACAGCAAAACGCCGGCTCATAGCCGGCGTTTTCGTTTCACCATCGGCAATCAGCGCCGCGCTGGCACCGGGCGCGTGCGGCCGCTGCCGTCGATGGCGACGAAGACGAAGACTGCCTCGGTAACCTTGCGCCATTCGCTGGACAGCGGATCGTCGCTCCACACTTCAACCAGCATCTGAATCGAGCTACGGCCCACTTCCACGGTTTGCGTGTAGAAGGACAGTTGCGCACCCACCGCCACCGGCACCAGAAAGGCCATGCGATCTATAGCCACGGTGGCTACTCGCCCGCCCGCAACCTTGCAGGCCATGGCCGTGCCGGCCAGGTCCATCTGCGATACCAGCCAGCCGCCGTAGATATCGCCAAAACCATTGGTTTCACGCGGCAGCGCGGTGATTTGCAAAGCCAGGTCGCCTTGCGGGATAGGGTCTTCCTGTTCGAAATCGTGCATCTATCTAGGCTCGCGGCGCGGTTGTTTTTATTGGCGCGGTGCGGGGCTTGGCGGTGGCGGCGAGTCAGGCTCTGCGGCTATCGCGGGTCGGCCCAGCAGGCCCGCGGGAGTGCGGGCGCAGCGAGTATAGCGACTCGGCAGTCGCAGGGCGACCATGGCACTTGGCCGCCTGGGTTTTGCACGTCAGCTCATCGACTGCGGCAAAATTTCAGCAGCGTTCATCTAACTGTCACATTGCATACATACAGTCGTCATGCGGCCTACAGATACTTGGCCCCGTTCAATCCAACACTAGTTTGCTAGGAGTAAGGCATGAAACTTAAGCGTTTGATGGCGGCCATGACTTTTGTCGCCGCTGGCGTGGCTACCGCCACTGCGGTTGCTGCTGTCGATCCGGCTCTGCCGAGCTACACCAAAACTTCCGGCGTATCGGGCAACCTGTCCAGCGTTGGTTCCGACTCCCTGGCCAACCTGATGACTCTGTGGGCTGAAGAGTTCAAAAAGGAATACCCGAACGTCAACATCCAGATCCAGGCCGCCGGCTCGAGCACTGCGCCGCCCGCTCTGACTGAAGGCACCGCCAGCATGGGCCCGATGAGCCGCCCAATGAAGGATGCCGAGATCCAGGCGTTCGAAGAGAAATACGGCTACAAGCCGACTGCCGTACCAGTGGCCATCGACGCCCTGGCGGTATTCGTGCACAAAGACAACCCAATCAAGAGCCTGGACATGGCTCAGGTTGACGCGATCTTCTCCAGCACCCGCCTGTGCGGTGGCGCTACCGATATCAAAACCTGGGGTGACCTGGGCATGACCGGCGAGTGGGCTGCCAAGCCGATCCAGCTGTTCGGTCGTAACTCGGTATCCGGCACTTACGGTTACTTCAAAGAAGAAGCCCTGTGCAAAGGTGACTACAAGGCTAACGTTAACGAGCAGCCAGGTTCGGCTTCCGTGGTGCAGTCGATCTCCAGCACCATCAACGCCATCGGTTACTCGGGCATCGGCTACAAGACTTCCAGCGTGAAGACTGTGCCTCTGTCGAAGAAAGGCGGCGAAGCTTTTGACGCCAACGAAGAAAACGCCCTGGCTGGCAAGTTCCCGCTGGCTCGCTTCTTCTACGTTTACGTCAACAAGGCGCCGAACAAGCCGCTGAGCCCGCTGGACGCCGAGTTCGTCAAGCTGGTGCTGTCCAAGCAAGGCCAGGAAGTTGTCGTGAAAGACGGCTACATCCCGCTGCCAAGCAAAGTGGCTGCGAAAACCATGAAGGAACTGGGCCTGGAGTAATCCTGGTACAGGCAAGGACGCCTAAGTAAGTCGCACGCCCACCTTCGTTTACGACAGGTGGGCGTTGCTTTGTCAAAGCGCTGTAACTTTTCTGTCACATAGAGTGGCTAGAGTTAACGCCTCGTATAGCGACAGAACTCATTATGGCGCGCTCATGGCTGCGCAGAGACGCTCTTACCTATGAATGACTTGGCTAGTGAAACCATGACCGCCACCTCCAAATCCCTCGGGCTGGACTTCAACACCCCGGCCCTGCAGCGCAAGCGGCGTATCCGCGCGCTGAAAGATCGTTTCGCCCGCTGGGCAGTATCCATCGGTGGTATGGCCGTACTCGGTGCCATCACCCTGATCTTCTTCTATCTGGCCTACGTGGTGCTGCCGATGTTCCAGGGCGCAAGCCTGGAAACTCGCAAGCCGGTGCAGGTTGCCTGGTTGAATGAAGCAGCCGCGCCACTGCTGCTGACTCTTGAAGAACAGAACCAGATGGCAATGCGCCTGGACCAGAGCGGCAAGGTACAGTTCTTCGATGCGAAGAAGATGCAGCCGCTGAACAGCGTGCAACTGCCTATCCCGGCGGATGCGCGGATTGTTTCGGTCGGCCAGGACCAGCCAGGTAGCAACCGCGTTGCCCTGGGCCTATCCAACGGCCAGGTGCTGGTTTTCCAGCATGTCTACAAGCTCAGCTATCCGAATGATGTGCAAACCATTACGCCGAGCATCGAGTACCCGTTCGGCGAAGCGCCGATTGAGCTCGACCCTCAGGGCCGCGAGCTGGATCACATGGGCGTCAGCCTGAACAGCGGCACGCTAATGTTGGCCGGCTCCACCGGTACCGAGCTGCACGTGCTGAGCCTGGGCCGCGAAGAGAACATGATGACCGGCGAGGTGACCCTCAGTGAAGAGCGTGTCGCCCTGCCGCAGATTGCCGAGCCGATCAAGGCACTGATCATCGACCCGCGCCACTTGTGGCTGTATGTGGTCAATGGCCGCGCCACGGCCGATGTCTTCGATATGCGCAGCAACAGCCTGAACGGTCGTTACAAGCTGTTGGAGGACGGCAAGCTGGAAGTCAGCAACGCCACCTCGCTGCTCGGTGGTATCTCGCTGATGATCGGTGACACCAGCGGCGGCATCGCCCAGTGGTTTATGGTGCGCGAAGCAGACGGCAAGGCCGTGCTGAAGTCGATTCGCAGCTTCCAGCTGGCCGATAGCCCGATCATCCAGATTCTCCCGGAAGAGCGCCGCAAGGGCTTCTTCGCCCTGGACGCCAAAGGCAACCTGGGTATCTTCCACAGCACCGCGCACCGCACCCTGCTGGTTGAGCCTGTTGCGGATGGTAAGGCCCTGGCTGCTCTGTCGCCGCGCGCCAACCGCGTGTTGGTGGAGAGCGATGGCCAGTTGCAGCGTTTGATCATCGACAACCCGCACCCGGAAATCTCCTGGAGCTCGCTGTGGGGCAAAGTCTGGTACGAGAACTATGACGCGCCCGGCCACGTCTGGCAGTCGACGTCCGCCAGCACTGACAACGAACCCAAGCTGAGCCTCGCGCCGCTGGCCTTCGGTACGCTGAAAGCCGCGTTCTACGCCATGCTCCTGGCGGCTCCGCTGGCCATCGCGGCTGCGCTGTACACGGCCTACTTCATGGCCCCGGCGCTGCGTCGCAAGGTCAAGCCGGTGATCGAGCTGATGGAAGCGCTGCCAACGGTGATTCTCGGCTTCTTTGCCGGCCTGTTCCTCGCACCTTATGTGGAAGGCCATCTGCCGGGCATCTTCAGCCTGCTGATCTTTACCCCGATCGGCATTCTGCTGGCCGGTTACCTGTGGAGCCGTCTGCCGGAGTCGATCCGCCTGAGCGTGCCGGATGGCTGGGAGTCGGCGATGCTGATCCCGGTAATCCTGCTGGTGGGCTATGTGTCGCTGGCCATGAGCGGTCACGTGGAGAACTGGCTGTTCGACGGCAATATGCGTATGTGGTTGAGCAATGACCTGGGCATTCCGTTCGACCAGCGTAACGCTCTGGTCGTCGGCCTGGCGATGGGCTTTGCGGTGATCCCGACCATCTACTCGATTGCCGAAGACGCTGTGTTCAGCGTGCCGAAGAGCCTGACGTTCGGCTCCCTGGCCCTCGGTGCCACGCCGTGGCAGACCCTGACGCGCGTGGTGATTCTCACCGCCAGCCCAGGCATCTTCTCGGCGGTGATGATCGGCATGGGTCGCGCCGTTGGTGAAACCATGATCGTGCTGATGGCCACCGGCAACACCGCGATCATGGACATGAACATCTTCGAAGGCTTGCGCACCCTGGCCGCCAACGTGGCGGTAGAAATGCCCGAGTCGGAAGTCGGTGGTACTCACTACCGCGTGCTGTTCCTCTCGGCATTGGTGCTGCTGGCTTTCACTTTTGTCATGAACACCCTGGCGGAGCTGGTGCGCCAGCGTCTGCGCGTCAAGTACGCCTCGCTCTAAGGCTTGGGAAGGTATATGTCCGTGAAACAGAACAACCTGAAAACCTGGTTCAAGAGCGGTACGCCGTGGATCTGGATGAACGCCGGTGCAGTGTCGATCGCCGTGATCATGACCCTGGGTCTGATGATGGTGATCGCCGTGCGCGGCCTCGGCCACTTCTGGCCGGCCGATATCGTTGAAGCCGACTACCAGATCCCTGGTCAGGAAGCCCGGGTGATGGCCGGCGAGATCACCCAGATCGAAGAAGTGCCACGTGCCCGTCTGGCTGCTTCCGGTTTGCCGGTGGAGGCTGAAGGCGGCGAATTCATGACCCGCGAGCTGTTCAAGGTGGGTAACCGCGATGTGTATGGCGCGGACTTCACCTGGGTGGTCGGCGAATGGCTGAGCAACCTGCGTACTCCGGAAAACCTCACGGCGCTGGAGCGCCGCGAGTGGGGCAACTTCTACGGCTACCTGGTCAACGTCAAGGAAGCCGGCGTGTTGGTCGCCGAGGGTGATGCCAGCTGGCCGGCGCTGCAGGAGCGTATTGAGCGTGTCGAGCAGTTGCACACACAGCTGGTGCGCCTGGAGAAGAAGGACATCGGGCGGATCAACGCCGGCTTGGAGCGCATCCGTCTGCAAACCCGCAAGCTGGAGCTGCAGGGCAAACTGGACGATGTTGCCCAGGCTGAACTGGACGCCGAGCGCGCGCAGTGGGATGCCGAGTACAAGGTGCTGGAAACCGAGCTGATCGCCCTTAATCAGGCGTTCAATCGCGACAGCGTCACGCTGAAAACCGTTGATGGCCGCGAAGTGACCATCAGCATGGGCAAGGTGGTGCGCGCGTTCCAGCCGAATGCCATGGGCCTGGGTGAAAAGCTTGGCTTCTACTTTGCCAAGCTGTGGGAATTCGTCAGCGACGACCCGCGTGAAGCCAACACTGAAGGTGGCATCTTCCCGGCGATTTTCGGCACCGTGATGATGACCCTGATCATGGCTGTGATCGTGACGCCGTTTGGCGTGGTGGCGGCTATCTACCTACGTGAGTATGCCAAGCAGGGCCCGCTGACCCGGGTGATCCGTATCGCGGTAAACAACCTGGCGGGCGTGCCGGCCATCGTTTACGGGGTGTTCGGCCTGGGCTTCTTCGTCTATGTACTGGGTGGCTCGCTGGACCGTATGTTCTTCCCCGAAGCCGCGCCGGCGCCGACCTTTGGTACGCCGGGTCTGCTGTGGGCTTCGCTGACCCTGGCGATCCTCACCCTGCCGGTGGTGATTGTGGCCACCGAAGAAGGTCTGGCACGGATTCCGCGTGCCGTGCGTGAAGGCTCCCTGGCCCTTGGCGCAACCAAGGTGGAAACCCTCTGGCGCGTGGTGCTGCCAATGGCCAGCCCGGCCATGATGACCGGCCTGATTCTCGCTGTGGCCCGCGCCGCCGGTGAAGTGGCGCCGCTTATGCTGGTGGGCGTGGTCAAGCTGGCCCCGAGCCTGCCGGTGGATGGCAACTACCCGTACCTGCACCTTGATCAGAAGATCATGCACCTGGGCTTCCACATCTACGACGTCGGCTTCCAGAGCCCCAACGTTGAGGCCGCGCGGCCGCTGGTTTATGCCACTGCGCTGTTGCTGGTGTTGGTCATTGTGGTGCTGAACATGGCGGCGGTTTATATCCGTAACCACCTGCGTGAGAAGTACAAGGCGCTGGATCACTAATCATTGCGCCACGGCCCACTGGCCGTGGCGGCTTAACGAATTTGTTAGCGTAGGGAGCATCCCATGCAGCACGAAGCACACACCCACGGTATCGACATGGCGGCCCTCGGCCGCGACCGCCAGGGCTTGAACATGGCCAACGAACGTGTGGCCATCGACGTACCGGGTTTGAACCTTTACTACGGCGAGAAGCAGGCGCTGTTCGACGTCAAGATGACTATCCCCAATCAGCGTGTGACGGCGTTTATCGGCCCGTCTGGTTGCGGTAAATCGACCCTGCTACGCACTTTCAACCGCATGAATGATTTGGTTGACGGCTGCCGCGTAGAAGGCGAAATCAACCTCGACGGTAAGAACATCTACCGCAAAGGCGAAGACGTGGCTGAGCTGCGTCGCCGCGTCGGCATGGTGTTCCAGAAGCCCAACCCGTTCCCCAAGAGCATCTACGAGAACGTGGTCTACGGCCTGCGCATCCAGGGTATTAACCAGAAGCGCGTGCTCGATGAAGCCGTGGAGTGGGCACTGAAAAGCGCAGCACTGTGGGATGAGGTCAAAGACCGTCTGCACGAGTCGGCTCTCGGCCTGTCCGGTGGTCAGCAGCAGCGTCTGGTGATCGCCCGCACCGTGGCGGTGCAGCCGGAAGTGCTGCTGCTCGACGAACCCTGCTCGGCCCTCGACCCGATCTCCACGCTGAAAGTCGAAGAGCTGATCTACGAACTGAAATCCAAGTACACCATCGTCATCGTTACCCACAACATGCAGCAGGCTGCGCGGGTATCGGACTACACGGCGTTTATGTACATGGGCAAACTGATCGAGTTCGGTGATACCGATACACTGTTCACCAATCCGGACAAGAAGCAGACAGAGGACTACATCACCGGTCGTTACGGCTGATGGCAAGCCCATCCTAAGCAGAGACGCTATTCGGTTAATTCAAGGGTTTGCACATGATCAACAAAGAAAACCTTACCCAGCACATCTCCCAGCAGTTCAACGTCGAGCTGGAGGAGGTGCGCAGCCACCTGCTTGCGATGGGCGGCCTGGTCGAGAAGCAGGTTAACGACGCCGTTACCGCACTGATTGACGCCGACTCCGGTCTGGCCCAGCAGGTGCGCGAGATCGATGACCAGATCAACCAGATGGAACGCAATATCGACGAAGAATGCGTGCGCATTCTGGCGCGTCGTCAGCCAGCCGCGTCCGACCTGCGCCTGATCATCAGCATCTCCAAATCGGTGATCGATCTCGAGCGTATCGGCGACGAAGCCACCAAAATCGCCAAGCGGGCGATCCTGTTGTGCGAAGAGGGTGAAGCGCCGCGTGGCTACGTGGAAGTGCGTCATATCGGCGACCAAGTGCGCAAGATGGTGCAGGAGTCGTTGGATGCCTTTGCCCGCTTCGACGCTGACCTGGCGTTGTCTGTGGCCCAGTACGACAAGACCGTCGACCGCGAATACAAGACCGCTCTGCGTGAGCTGGTCACCTATATGATGGAAGATCCGCGTTCGATCGCACGCGTGCTCAACATCATCTGGGCGCTGCGCTCGCTGGAGCGCATCGGTGACCACGCCCGCAACATCGCCGAACTGGTTATCTACCTGGTGCGCGGCACCGACGTGAAGCACCTCGGCCTGACCCGCATGCAGGAAGAAGTGCAGGGCACCAAGAAGGACAGCTGAGTCGGCTGTTGCGGGCAGTGAACGCATTGCCCGATGGCCAAGATGCACCTGATCGCGACATTGGGTGCATTTCGGTTGGCCTTTGGCCAGTAGCCGTGACTATGCTTATGGTCATCAGAACAGGAGTGGCCGATGAGCAAAGTCAGCGTGCTGGTAGTGGACGACGCAACCTTTATCCGTGATTTGGTGAAAAAGGGTTTGCGCGACCACTTTCCAGGTATCCAGATCGAGGAAGCCGTGAATGGGCGCAAAGCCCTGCAGATGCTGACGCGTCAGCCGGTTGACTTGATTCTGTGCGACTGGGAAATGCCGGAAATGTCCGGCCTGGAGCTGCTCACCTGGTGCCGCGAGCAAGATGCTCTGAAGATCGTCCCGTTTATCATGGTCACCAGTCGCGGTGACAAAGAGAACGTGGTGCAGGCGATTCAAGCGGGCGTTTCCGATTTTATCGGCAAGCCCTTTTCCAACGAGCAGCTGATCACCAAGGTGAAAAAGG
This sequence comes from Pseudomonas sp. OTU750018, assembly GCF_011636575.1. Classification (NCBI taxonomy): domain Bacteria; kingdom Pseudomonadati; phylum Pseudomonadota; class Gammaproteobacteria; order Pseudomonadales; family Pseudomonadaceae; genus Pseudomonas; species Pseudomonas sp. OTU750018. The sequence goes on along the minus strand of NZ_JAAPAU010000001.1, from coordinate 1,777,931 downwards.
CCCTGAGTCGGGCCGGCAAGCTGCAGGCATTGGTGTCCAGTACCCCACCGAAAATGCTCAGCAGCGGTGCCTTCGCCAACGATTCGTTGTCCGCACTGACTGGCGGTAAAGCCGATACCGTCAAACCCTCCGCCGTGCAAGCCGCTGCTGCCTTTGCCAGCAAACCCGCCGCCAAGGCACCTGCTACCAGCGCACCCAGCGGGCGCGGGCAGGGCCAACTGCGGTTACCCGGCGGCGCCACCATGTCCTGCGTGATCAAGGCCCTGAGCCTCAAGGAAGCACTGTTGGTGGTTAAACGCACCGAGGAGCTGCCGCAGGTGCTCGACAGTGCGGTGCTAGATCTGGAGCAGGGCGACGCGGCGGAAACCGCTCGGCTCAACGGCTACTTGCATGCCGTGGCGGCCTTCGAGCCGAAGCCAGACAGCGAGTGGCTGCAACTGACCTTCAGATTCGTCGACCGCGACCCGCAGAAGCTTGACTACATCTCCCGGCTGATCGCCCGGGGAACTGCGCAGAAGCATTTCAGCCCCGGCGCCTGAGCACAGGCCACGCCGCCGTTGCATGCGAGATGGCTCACAACCCTGGCGCGCCGGTTCGCGTCGCATGGGTTCGGCTGCTAATCTGATTGGCCCGGACAGACAAATCATAAGATCCGAGTCGTTATGCTAGGGCGTCTGATACTTCTCTGCAGTTTGTTGACCCTTGCCGGCCAGGCAGCGGCGTTGACTATTTACAAGTACACCGATGCTAACGGCGTGGTCACCTATACCGACCAGGCCGCGCCCGGTGCCCAGGTGTTTGTGTTTCGCGACCGTATGGTTGAGCGCCTGGACAATCAGGTAAAGCTGGAAACCAAGAAACACGAGGCCGGTGAAACCCTGTTGGTGCGCAACGACCTGCACGCCCCGGTGCAGATTGAACTACGCCTGGAAGCCACGGATAACGTCACCGGCGTGCCGGAAAAGCCGATTAGCTGGGTATTACCGCCGCGCAGCAATATCCGTTTGGCCACCCTGGCCCCGCGTGATGCCAGCAAACCCATGCGGTATACCCCCAAGTTGCGTTATGCGATGGGCGACCCGCGCCTGCTGCCGACGCAGAAAAGCTACCCACTGCCGTGGCGTGGAGGGCCGTTCCGTCTGACTCAAGGGGCCAACGGCCAGTACAGCCACTTCACCCCCAAAGGCCGTTACGCCATGGATATCGCCATGCCCGAGGGCACGCCGATTGTTGCGGCACGCGGTGGCATCGTGGTGAAAACCGAGAATCAGCAAAGTGGACGCGGCAACAACCCGTCCGGCAACTATGTGCGCATTCTCCACGACGACGGCACCATGGGCGTTTACCTGCATTTGATGCAGGGGTCGGTGGCCGTGAGTGAAGGTGCTCGTGTGCGCGCTGGCAGCCTGCTCGCGCGTTCAGGCAACACGGGCAATAGCACCGGGCCGCATCTGCACTTCGTGGTGCAGCGCAACGTTGGCTTGGCGTTGGAGTCGATCCCGTTCAACTTCGCTCAGCCGGTCAACAGCCTGCCTAATTTCGCCGTCGGCGGCGAGTAAGAACCTGCAACGATCTGCTGCGCTTCGGCCTTACTGGGTTAAAAACAGGCTCGGCAAGCCGCTTACGGCCAACGCGCTTTTGCGCGACCCGAATGGCGAGCGGAATGAGTAATGCTCGTGTACAAAAGCACACTCGCGTGCGAGCCCAGTCCGCTTCCTCGCTGTCTTGACCAGCCGAAGGCTGTTCCTAGGTAGCGCCTTGTAGGACTCTCGCTCGCAAGATCGTAAACACGCTCTACGGCAGTCTGTCCCTCAATCCAGCTTAAGCACCTTGGCCAGCACGATCTTCGGGCCTTTCATCTTTTTGACGATGATGCGCAGGCCATCGACTTCTAGTACTTCCTCTTCTTCAGGCATGCGCTTGAGGGTGTCGTAAATCAGCCCGGCGAGGGTTTCCGCTTCGACGTGATCTAGGTCGACGCCGAGCAGGCGTTCGACTTTGGCCAGTGGCGTGTCGCCGCGTACCAGCAGTTTCCCCGGCTGGTACGCGAGAATGCCGCGTTCGGCTTTGCGATGTTCATCCTGAATGTCGCCCACCAGGGCTTCCAGTACGTCTTCCATGGTCAAGTAGCCGATTACCTTGCCGTCGGCTTCTTCGACTAAGGCGAAGTGCGAACCACCCATGCGGAATTGTTCTAGCAGGCTGGACAGCGGCATGTGCCGGCCGACGCGTTCAACAGGGTGCATCAGGTCAGCCAGTTTCAGTGCCGAGGGCAGCATTTCCAGCAAGGACAAGTGCAGCAGCAGGTCCTTGATATGCAGCACGCCGACGTACTCGCCACTGTTATCGTCGTAGACCGGGTAGCGGCTGTATTTGTGCCGACGGAACACGCTGAACACTTCGTCCAGTGCGGCTGTCAGCGGCAGGGACACCAAGTCCTCGCGGGAGTTGGCCCAGTCCACCACCTCCAGTTCGCCCAGCTCCACGGCCGAGGCCAGCACACGCATGTCCTGGTCGCTGGGGTCGCTGGCGCGGCTGGAATGGAGGATCAGCTTGAGTTCGTCGCGGCTGTAGTGGTGCTCATGGTGCGGCCCCGGCTCGCCCTGGCCGGCCACGCGCAGAATGGCATTGGCGCTGGCGTTGAGCAGGAAGATCGCCGGGTACATGGCCCAGTAGAACATATACAGCGGCGCGGCCGTCCACAGCGACAGCAGCTCGGGTTTGCGGATGGCCCAGGACTTGGGTGCCAGCTCGCCGACCACGATATGCAGGTAGGAAATGATAAAGAACGCGGTAAAGAAGGCGATGCCATGTATCAGCTTCGGCGATTCGATACCGATACCCGCCAGCAGCGGTTCGAGCAGGTGGGCAAAGGCCGGTTCGCCGACCCAGCCGAGGCCGAGGGAGGCCAGGGTGATACCCAGCTGACAGGCCGAGAGGTAGGCGTCGAGCTGGTTGTGTACGGTGCGCAGGATATGCCCGCGCCAGCCATTTTTTTCCGCCAGGGCATCGACCTTGGTGGCGCGCAGTTTGACGATGGCGAACTCGGCGGCAACGAAGAAGCCGTTGAGCAGCACCAGAAACAGAGCGAATAGAACGAGGCCGAAATCGGCGAAATAGTTGCTGGCGACGTAACTCGTGGAGGGGTCCATAAAGGGTTCGGGTAGTGAATGACCGCTAAAGGGTGGGGGCTGGCAGCCGGCTTTGCAAGTGGGGCGCGGTTACTGGCCGCGCCGTACCACTTGCAGCGTCGGGAAGTGGCAGGTGAAGGTGCTGCCTTTGCCCAGGGTGCTGGCGATATCCAGGCGCGCGCGGTGGCGCAGCAGCACATGCTTGACGATGGCCAGGCCAAGCCCGGTGCCACCGGTGTTGCTGGCGCGGCTGGAGTCGACCCGGTAGAAGCGCTCGGTCAGGCGCGGCAGATGCTTGGCCTCGATACCCAGGCCACTGTCCTGCACGCTGAGGTGCGCGCCCTGTTCATCGCCCCACCAGCGAATCTGGATGCTGCCTTCGTCCGGTGTGTATTTCACGGCGTTGAACACCAGATTGGAGAAGGCGCTGCGCAGCTCGGTTTCGCTGCCCTTGAGCTTGAGGTGCGGGTCTGCGTCCAGGCTGATGCGATGGTGGCGCTCGCCGGACAGCGCCTGGGCATCGTTCTTGATGCTCAGCAGTAGCAGATCGACGGCCACTGGTTGATTGTCCGAGGGGTAATCGGTGGCTTCCAGCTTGGCCAGCAACAACAGATCATTCAGCAGATTCTGCATGCGTCCGCCTTGTTGCTGCATCTGCTGCAGGGCGCGCAGCCAACGCGGATTCACGTCCTCGACGTTATCCAACAGCGTTTCCAGGTAGCCGCTGATCACTGTCAGGGGGGTGCGCAGCTCGTGGGAGACGTTGGCGACGAAATCCTTACGCATCTGCTCCAGCTGAAACAGGCGGGTGATGTCGCGTACCAGCATCAGGTGTTCGCGGTTGCCGTACTGGGTGATATGGAATTGCAGGCGCAGGCGGTCGCTGACTGGTGAGGGCAGCTCCAGCGGCTCGTTGTAATTGTGGTTCTCGAAATATTCGATAAAGCGCGGGTCGCGTACCAGGTTGGTGATCTGCTGGCCGCTGTCCTGTGGGGTTTTCAGGCCCAGCAGTTTCTCGGCGGCGATGTTCCACCATTCCAGGTTGCCGTCGCGGTCGAGCATGATCACCGCATCTTTAAGCGCAGCGGTGGACTCCTGGACGCGGTCGATCACTGCCTGCAGGCGGCCACGGACTTTCTGGTCGCGGCGCTGCAGGTGGTAGATGCTGTCGAACACTTCGCCCCACAGGCCGTAGCCATCGGGCGGTGCTTCGTCACCCTGGCGGGTGCGCAGCCATTTGTGCAGACGTAGCAGTTGTTGCAAGTGCCAGCCAAGGTAGCCGGCCAGGCCAATGACCAGTGCCCAGGCGTATTCGCCAGTGATCAGCCCCAGCAGCAGGCAGACACTGACCAGGAGCAACAAGCGACGTATCAGGGGGCCGCGCCAGTCTTGATTCAATTCGAGCTCATCCGCCAATCAATCCTTTTCACCGAGCGCTCATCGCGCCGGCAGGCCATCCTAACCGTGTTAGCTCTTGGTGGAGAAACGATAGCCGGTGCCGCGTACGGTTTGCACCAGGTTTTCGTAGGCTTCGCCGAGGGCTTTGCGCAGGCGACGGATATGCACATCGACGGTGCGCTCCTCCACGTACACGTTACCGCCCCAGACCTGGTCTAGCAGCTGGCCGCGGGTGTAGGCGCGCTCCTGGTGCGTCATAAAGAACTGCAGCAGGCGGTATTCGGTAGGACCCATCTCGGCCGGTTTACCGTCGATGGTGACGCGGTGGCTGACTGGGTCGAGCAGCAGGCCGCCGACTTCGATCGGCCCTTCACTGTCGGTCGGTCCAGCGCGGCGCAACACGGCTTTCAGGCGGGCGACCAGTTCGCGCGGGGAGAACGGCTTGGTGATGTAGTCGTCGGCACCGACTTCCAGGCCCTGGATCTTGTTGTCCTCTTCGCCTTTGGCTGTGAGCATGATGATCGGGATGTCGCCGGTCAGCTCATCGCGCTTGAGGCGCCGCGCCAGCTCAATGCCGCTGGTGCCGGGGAGCATCCAGTCGAGCAGAATCAAATCAGGTTTACGGTCGACGATGATGGCATGTGCCTGCTGGGTATTTTCCGCTTCCAGGCACTCGTAGCCGGCCATTTCTAGGGCCACGGCGATCATTTCACGGATCGGTGCTTCGTCATCGACGATCAGGATGTTCTTGCCAACCATGGGTCAAGCCTCGGGTCATCTCGCTGTAATGGGCTGCATTAGATAACGGAATTATTGCAGCGATATGACAGGTGCGCGGCAAAGCTTCTTTCTAGCCGCGCACAGCGTAGTCCACTACCAGGCCTATAAAGATCGCCAGACCAGCCCAATGGTTGTGCAGAAAGGCATTGAAGCAGGCCATTGGCTTGCGGTTGCGGGTCTTGTGAAACTCCCAGGCAAAGCAGCCAGCGGCGACCAGCAGACCGAGGTGGAAGTACAGGCCCAGCTCGAAGCGCGCCGCCGCCAGCAGCAGGCAGAGCAGCGCCAGGCCCTGGAGGATGACAATGATCAGACGGTCGGCATCGCCAAACAGAATGGCGGTGGAGCGTACGCCGATCTTCAGGTCATCCTCGCGGTCGGCCATGGCGTAGTAGGTGTCGTAGGCCACCGTCCATAGTAGGTTGGCGATATACAGCAGCCAGGCTTCCGGTGGCAGGCTGCCGGTTTCGGCAGTGAAAGCCATGGGCATGCCCCAGGAGAATGCCGCGCCCAACATCACCTGCGGGTAGAAGGTGTAGCGCTTCATAAAGGGGTAGCAGGCGGCCAGAGCCAGGCCGCCGAAGGACAGCCAGATGGTGGTGGCGTTGGTAAACAGCACCAGCACGAAGCTCAGCGACACCAGCACGGCGAATAGGACCAGCGCTTCACGCGGCTTGACCCTGCCACTGGCCAGCGGCCGCGCCTTGGTGCGGCTGACGTGGCCGTCGAAGTTGCGGTCGGCGTAGTCGTTGATCACGCAGCCAGCAGCGCGCATCAGAATCACCCCGAACACGAAGATCAGCAGGTTCTTCACGCTCGGCACGCCTTCGGCAGCAACCCACAGCGCCCACAGCGTTGGCCACAGCAGCAGGTAGATGCCGATGGGCTTGTCCAGGCGCATCAGCTGGATAAAGTCCCAGGCGCGTGGGTGCAGGCGATTAAGTGAATGCAGCAGGCGGGTATACATCGAGCGCGTCTCCATGCGAGGTGCGGCTGATTATACGGAGGGCGTAGGGCGGATCACGCTTTATCGATCCGCCCTAGTGCTGCTAGGTGGAGGTAAAAACGACACCCACTCTACGGCGTGTCGATCTCGGCGGCCTGCCAGAATGCGGGTAAGAACACCTCGGCCACCAGCACCCCCAGTGCGCCGCGGCTAAAGCACGAGCGCCGCGCCCACAGGCGCTCGCTGCAGGCGTCTGCTGGCAGCCACTGCGCCGGATAGCGGCACACCTGCAATTCACCACGCTCAAAGGCGCGGTCGCTGAACAGCAATTCACCCAGCGAGCGGCTGCCGAGTTGATCCAGCGCCAAACCGGAGCCTTCCAGTACGCTGCGCGCCGCCACGCTGCGGGCGAATACCCAGGGCTGGCCGTGACCGCGCAGATACACTTCGCGCACCCAGCCCTGGCTGCCGTTGACCACGCCCAGCGCGTTGCATTCATCGCTGCGCAGGCGCTGCCAGCCTTCCTGCAGCGGGGTGACGCTGAAACTATCGGCCGACAGGACGGTGAGCCGCCGCGTCAGCGAATCCTCATTGAATAGCCAGTCGCGCACCGCAGCAGTGGGCGCAGGGTGCAGTTGGCTGGCAGTCAGCCAGCGCGGCGGGTGGGCGAGGGCGGTGTGGGGCACGAGCGGTTTCACCGTAGGCAGAGGCGCGCGAGTCTAGCATGGGCCTTGCGCCTGGATAGATGACGCAAGGCGCGGCGATTGGCCGCTACGCCGGGCACAACCCGACTTTGGTTGGCCTCAATGGCGCGCTATTCATCGCCCGGCGGCTTGGCGCACCTGCGCATATACGGTAGTTTCCCCGGCGCAATAGCCGTGTGATCCACCTGAGGTAGTTATGAAGAAGTGGCAATGTGTGGTCTGTGGACTGATTTACGACGAGAGCCAAGGCTGGCCTGATGACGGTATCGCCGCCGGAACACTCTGGCAGGATGTCCCGGAAGACTGGCTGTGCCCTGACTGTGGCGTGGGTAAATTGGATTTCGAAATGATCGAAATCGGTTGAGTCCAGGCTGTGGCAAGCGGCGACCCAAGGGTCGCCGTTTTGTTTAGCGAGTGCGCATACTAAACCCTCGAACGAGCTGAGTAAGCGCGAGGTGGTTATGCGCAAGTGGCAGTGTGTGGTGTGCGGTTTTATCTATGACGAAGCCCTCGGCCTGCCCGATGAAGGCATCGCCCCGGGCACGGCCTGGGAAGATATTCCCGCCGATTGGTTGTGCCCCGATTGCGGCGTCGGCAAGCTGGATTTCGAGATGGTCGAAATCGTCTGAGCCGCGTCAGCCCCAAAATCTATTACGGCCGCTGCAGTGCGCGGCCTATGTGAGGAATGCAGCATGAGTGCACCTGTCGTTATCGTCGGCACCGGCTTGGCCGGCTACAACCTGGCACGTGAATTCCGCAAGCTGGACAGCGAAACCCCGCTGCTGCTGATCACCGCTGACGACGGTCGCTCGTATTCCAAACCCATGCTGTCCACCGGCTTTGCCAAAAACAAGGATGCTGATGGCCTGAGCATGGCCGAGCCGGGCGCTATGGCCGATCAGCTCAACGCGGAAATTCGCACCCACACCCGCATCAGCGGCATTGACCCTGGCCACAAGCAGCTGTGGATTGGCGAAGAGGCTGTGCCTTATCGCGACCTGATCCTGGCCTGGGGCGCCGAGGTGATTCGTGTACCGGTCGAAGGCGACGCTGATGATGCGATCTTCTCGATCAATGACCTGGAAGACTATGCACGCTTTCGCACGGCTGCTGCCGGCAAACAGCGCGTCCTGCTACTGGGGGCCGGGCTGATCGGCTGCGAGTTTGCCAATGACCTGAGCCTGGGCGGTTACCAAGTTGAGTTGGTCGCGCCCTGCGAGCAGGTCATGCCTGGCCTGCTGCATCCGGCTGCTGCCGCCGCAGTTCATGCGGGTCTGGAAGGGCTGGGCGCGCGCTTTCACCTCGGGCCGGTGTTGGCCAGCCTGAATCACAAAGGTGATGCACTGGAAGCGCACCTGTCCGACGGCACGCTGATTGAGTGCGATCTGGTGCTTTCGGCTGTGGGCCTGCGTCCACGTATCGAGCTGGCGGCAGCGGCTGGGCTGGCGGTCAATCGCGGGGTGGTGGTCGACCGCCAGCTGCGCACCTCGCACGCCAATATCTACGCCCTGGGTGATTGCGCCGAGGTCGATGGCATCAACCTGCTCTACGTTATGCCGCTGATGACCAGTGCCCGTGCACTGGCGCAAACCTTGGCCGGTACCCCTACGGCAGTCAGCTACGGGCCGATGCCAGTTACGGTAAAAACTCCGGTCTGTCCGCTGGTGGTATCGCCACCACCGCGCGGCCTGCAAGGCGAGTGGAGCGTTGAAGGCAGCGGCGCCGACATCAAGGCGCTGTGCCATGACAGCAGCGGTGCGCTACTGGGCTACGCCCTCACCGGTACGGCCGTGCAGGACAAATTGGCGTTGAATAAGCTGCTGCCTGCGCTTTTGGCCTGAATGGCGGTCGTTCTGTCGGATATGCCACAAAATTGCCCGGTTTAACTGTCGGACAAGACTGGCGCAGGGCTGGATGGCATGCCATCCTCCCTCAGTCTGCCGCAGCCTAGAGCTGTTGCCGCGCCTTGGTATCTGCTCGCGCAGAGCAGCCCGGACACAACAACAAAAAACCGTAAAGAGGCATTTATGCGTAAACCGGAACTCGCCGCCGCCATCGCCGATAAGGCGGATCTGACCAAAGATCAGGCAAACCGTGTACTTAACGCCGTACTCGAAGAAATCACCAATGCACTGAACCGCAAGGACAGCGTCACATTGGTCGGCTTCGGTACCTTCGTGCAACGCCACCGTGGTGCTCGCACCGGTAAAAATCCGCAAACCGGCGAGCCGGTGAAGATCAAGGCCAGCAACACCGTCGCCTTCAAACCGGGCAAGTCCCTGAAAGATGCTGTAAATTAAACAGAGAGTGTTTCATTTTCTGTGGATAAGTTCTGCAAAGCCCCGAGAATCGGGGCTTTGCACTATCTGGGGTAAGTGAAAATATCGAAACAGTGTTTCATTAAGTATTTAAAAGAAAAAGTGACCGCATTGAAGCAGTAGCGTTTCATTATTGACGCCCATTTAGCCTGTCTATAGGCTTCCGTGCTCGTGAAAAAAGCGCGGTGTTTCATTTGAAGAATTCAGTCTTTTCGCTCACTACCGTCGTCTTCGATAAATTGGGCGGTATAAAACTAAAGTTAGTAACTGAAAGTAGCCAGGTTGATATATTTGCCGGCGCGTATGCTTTGCAACGATTCGACAATGGCTCGAAGCCAAATACCATACGAGTTGATCAGAGTTCAATTCTGATCCTATATCGGTTCTGTGAAATTCAAAAAGTAGATTTGATCGAGCGCATCGCAAATCTTAATCCGCTTACTATCGGTGAAATTGAATCTTTCTCATCGTATTGCGGCTTTGCTCAACAGAGCGGCGAGCAGGTTAATCCGAATTGGTATGGTGCCCGCATGCGAGGCGCTAAAAAATTTATAGATTACCTATGGCTGTTCTATGAGGGGCGGTGCGCTCGAAACTTGGAGCAACTTAAAATTGCTAAGCGTTCGTATGAGAGGATGACTGCCGGCTTCAAGTTGTATATGAAAGCTCCTTACAGGGGCGATAAAAAAGACAGGATCGGCCTTACTCCTGCACTTCAGGCTAAGTTCATTGCTATTATTGACCCTGATGAGAGCAATAATTTAAATCCTTGGAAGATTTATAAGGTGCGATGGAGAAATTATATTCTCCTGCTTCTATTGATGTTGGGCGGAAATCGTAAAGGTGAGACGTTACTGTTGAAGCTGAATAATTTCCAGCTTACAGGAATGCGAAAGTATTACGACATCGTCAAGAACAAAGATGTGATTGATTATCCTCGCGCTGAGTCCCCCTCAGTTAAAACACTCGGTCGGCAGGTGGTGTTGCATGATCAACTGGCCGCATTAGTTGAACACTACATTGTGAATGTCAGAAAAGAATTCATCGGCTGGCAGTCAACAAGCTATGTCTTCCTGTCTTACCGGGATGGGCGTCCTCTTTCAGTGCAGACTCCTAATTCAATCCTGAATGAACTTATAAAACAATATCCAGAGTTTGTGGGTCTTCTCAGCCCCCATCGCCTTCGCAATACGTTTCATGATCTTTTGAATCAGGCACTGGATAGAAAGTTTAAGGGTGAAAGTGGTTTAAGTCGTAAGATTTTGAAAGCACCTATTCAGGAAGCGGCAGGCGGTTGGGCTAAGAATAGTAATATGCCTGAGCATTATGCTAAAGGATCGATACAAGCCAAAGTAGCCGAGTTACAAGCCCTACTCCAGCAAGAAGCCCTTAAGCCACAACTGGTTGATTAAATGAAAGAACTCCAGAGTCAGAGGGTGTTGTCCGGCAACGATGAACTTTCAGATTTTTTGCCGGGAGGCACTTTTGTAAAAAGTCGATTGGGCTATGACATCGAATTATTTGATGAGTATGGTGGCTTTCGATCTGCAATAAAATTGCCGGATGATACGGGTGAGTTTGTTTATCTTACATCACATTATCTTAATCTGTTGGATTTTGAGTTAAGAGAGATTGCGAGGAGTTATCTAAGATATATCTTGGAGAGATATCACGCTTCAACTGTTAGAATTAAATATAAATTTCTTGATTTGTTTGCCCGTGAGATGTCCAAAGGAGTTCATATCAATGACTTCTTGGAAAGTCTTTCTGTGCTTGAAAATAAAGAAAAGGCAGCATATATCTCTGCTTGTAAGGAATTTTTGAAGTTTCTATTGCTTTGCGGCTATGAAGATCTTTCACTTGAAGTGTATGAGGATTTCCATAAACTTCGAAATTATTCAGGTAAAGAAAATGCCTATTTAGCTCTATTTGTAATGGATGATGCCAGAGGGCCATTTACTAGAGAGGAAGTTTCCGTACTGTCAGGTCAGGTTAATAACCAGGCACTTCCGTTGGAATTTCGCTTGGTGTTAGATCTGTGTTTGTGTTTTGGGTTGAGACCAATACAAATTTCTTTATTGAAAAGAAAAGATTTTATTAAAGATAGTAGGAGCGGATTGTATTATCTTAACGTGCCGCGCGTGAAGCAAGATTCGCGCAATCGGCGAGTTCAATTCAGCTCTCGAATACTCACGGAAAGAACTGCAAGTCTTATTCAGTCTTACATAGATTCTGCAAAAAATCCCGATGGTATTGATCCTGCAGAGCTACCACTTTTTATTAACTCAAAATCGATAAATTTAGAACGAGACGGAAATACCTTAGGAAGTCACTACTGGGAAGATGCAGAGCGGTTGTCAAGTGACTATTTCTCAGATGAGTCAAAGCGGGCCATACTCTACCAAAAGTCGAGTGGCAAAATTAATTATATCCTTTGGGGAAATGAACATAGGCTGCCATTTTCCCCTCGTACCGGAAAGAAATTCAGTTTGTGTGCATATAGATTTCGTTACACGGTTGGCACGCAAGCAGTAATGTCCGGTTGTTCGCCAGAAGAGCTTGCCGATTTACTCGATCACAATGATACGAATAGCATTAAACACTACTTCAGATTCACTCATGAAATGTGGGAGATTCTAGAAAATGCTACGTTGAGTCGCATTGAACAGAAGCAATTCACAGCTGCTTGGATGAGAGAAGGTGACCTTGTAAATAATATATATAGTCACGTATGTGAACCAAGAAATTTCAATGTCATAGGAAAGTGTGCGTCTCAATCTATATGCTTCGAGGAGCCGGCGGTATCTTGCTATTCGTGTGACAGATTTTGTCCTAATAAAGATGTTGTAGCACATGAAAGTGCTTTGGAGGGTTTGGTAGAGCGAAAAGATCGCTTGCTAACCGTCAGCACCGCTAATGTAGTTTCAGTTATAGACCAGGCCATAGCTGGTTGCCGTGCTGCAATCGCCTACTCTGAAGGGCAGGACGTGGTTCTAATTAATGTGAAGGAAGTCTGAGTGCAAAATATAATGGCACAGGATATTTTGCATGAGGAGCTTCGGATTAAGCTAAACCGCCTTGCCAGCAAAGCCGAGGAGAGATTCTCAAAACTCAGTTGTTTCAATGGGTCAAAGTGGGAGGATCTCTCCTGGTTATATAACGGAAGGCATAATGTTTATTTGCTGGCTCGCGGAGAAACTAATGCAGAGTTAATGCTACTTAATAAGGTCTTCTTGGTAAGTTATCTCTGGGACAGAAGGGCGGACCACAAGGTGGTATCAGCTGGTCGCGTTATGGACTTATCGGCTGCGGTAAAGTATATGGCTGCTCAGGGTGTTGTTAACCTTAGAGGGCTTGATCAATCTTCCTACATGACAACGTTTAAATATATTCAAACACGCTATAAATCACCTGCTAGTGCATGTAGATCGCTAAATTATTTTATCAGATTCATCTTTAATTCTTCCTTGACCGTTAGCAATTTTGACCTCATCGGTACGCAGGATCTTCAAGAGAAAGATAAGTATGGCCGTGTTGCCCTTGGAGATAAACTGCCGCTTCCAGAATTGGTCAAAGCAATCATAGCGTTGAAGTGGGCAGTGCAAGACCAGTGGGATGGCAGCTTTCGTGCTCAGATGGATATGTTGTCGGTTCTGACTCAGGCATTTCAATATGGATTAGGCCTAAGAATCGGGGAGGTTCTGCGGTTACCTAAGAACTGCTTAGTTACAATAAACAGTGAGTTATATTGTCGAGTATGGACAGAAAAAGGTGCGGAGCCAATCGCCAGGTATGTCCCTACTATCTGGAGAGCCGCCCTCTGTGAAGCGGTTCTCCGAATTGATGCCATCTGCGAACCCTACAGAAAAAGGGCTTTGAGCATTGAAGATGGTTCCTATGCCGAGACTCTCGATTATCGCTTTCAGGGAAGAACAGAAGCAATTGATCGGCATATTGAGTCTACCCTAAACTGTCTATCTAAGAAAATAGAGTCTAATGTTTCAGCGTCTGAAAGACAGTTGCGCCTCCTGAAGTATCTGCCGGATGAAGAACTTGTTGAGCTCAAGAATTTGCGTGAGTACTTACCATTTGCCTCGAATTCGCACGACTCTACTTCACTCCTTAAATTCTACAAAAAAAACGGATTTAAGATAACTTCAAAATCACTCGGAAAGGTAAAGTGCGTTTATTATGTACGAGGATCTGATGTTAAGCAGCGACTTGCTCAATTGATAGAGTTTCGCCGCAATATTGTTTTATATTCTGAGTTTTTTGAGGTGCTCCATAAACGACCACCTGCAGGAAGTCGGTCTAAGGATGTACACGCTCTAAAAGATAGGTTGCAGTCGCAAAGCCTGGCTTCTTTGGAAGCCTTTGTCTTGACGGGGGAGTCGTGTCTTTATGGTGCGAGGATAGTATATCTTAGTCGTGACGATGCAGTTGCCGCAATAAGAAATATTGTCAGTGGTGGGTATGATTATCGCGCTTACATTCCGATATTAGATGCTGAGGAACTTTATCCAGAGCTGTTCAACCAGAAGACCATGACCTACATTGCTAATGCAAATGCGGCTGGGTTCTACTCGTTTCTTAGAGTCTCGGAAGAACGAATCAATTTTTATAGGCCAGTCGCGAAAAGCAATAGAGTTAAGCATTCTGCCGTATCTGGGTTCTTGGTTGAACAGGCCAGCATTAAAAGTGCCGTTGTAGATGCTTTTGTATCAGTTAATACAAAAGTTAAGTCAGAACTAATCCAGGGAATTAAAGAGGAACTTCTAGCGGATGGAGTAGAGATTGGTTCGGCTACATTTGGGATAAATCAAAAAGTCTCTGATTATTTATTTGTTGTCCCAAGCAATCTTGGCGGTGTGTATAACGAACACATTCCATCTATCCTTGGCTATTTTTCTGTTCTATATGCGATAAAACCAGCTAAGCAGGGGCAGTCAGCGTTTGTCCGTTACGGTGTTGTAGCCAATGAAGAGATTGTAAGTACGTTTCAGACCCACAAGGGACGACATTGGCAAACTAATTCACTTTTTCGGGCGGGCTTGGCTGCAAGTATTGTGAATAAGTGGATGGGAAGATCTGATAGTCAAGGTGATCATTACGATCATCAGACTGCTAAAGAACGTGCTGAGAAAGTCGGTGAGCTTATGCTCTCTGAGCAGTCCCGCTTTATTGGTGATCTGGCGAATAAGGTCAAGGCTTGGACTGACAATGATATTCCGACCCAGAATGTGCAGACCTTTTTGACTGATATGCTGCAAACCGTACATTACGGTCCGCTTGGGCATTGTTTTCGTGATATTAATTTGAAGCCCTGCGAATTTCATCTGAAGTGTCTGACCGGCAATTCAGGAAAAGGCTGTAGAGAGTTCGTTGTAGATCTTTTAGATCCAGTTCAAATAAAGCAAGTCGAGTCAGAGCGTAATAGATCAGAAATTGAGTTGGCGCGGCTTTTTGAAGCCTTGAATAGACCCGGTATCCCGGTAGAGTCTGTTGAAATGCATATCGAACATCAAATGGCGATTTTTAGAAATGCTTCTTATATTTTAGATAATTCTGAGGTGGTGCTTAACGAAATTCAAGTTGAAAAGAGTAAGGACTATCAGCCATTTAGGACCAATGGCTCTGTTCCAAGCGACTGTGTATTCCAATGTGGAGTAGCTTGATTGTGACTACGTCTACTGAGCAATGGGGTAAAGCTTTTTCGGTATTGCAACAATTTGAAAGACAGCTGATAGATCCTTCAAACTTTGGGTGGAAGTATATTACCGATAAGTCTGGTGTATCTAAGCCGACCCTTTGGCGAAACAAGGAATTTGAAAAAGAGTTTCAACGTATTAAGGAAGTTGTCAAAAGTTATGCTCGTGGTGAGAAACAGTTCGATCAAGAGGTTTCACTGAAAGCGGCCAGAGATCGTGATCGAGATCACCAGATCGAGGTGCTCAAGGCACAGGTCCAGGAGTTGACGAAGCAATTAAATAGGGAGCGCGAAAGACTCATATACGCCTCTATGATTGCTCGCCGTAAGAATATCGATCCTGCGGAATTCTTAGATGAGAGCCCAGTGTTTCGTAAGCCTGCCAAAGGCGGCTCGGTGGTCAAGCTGCCATCAAAGGGGCACTAGCCAAGTCGGGTGCCATCATCTGGCTTTGTACTGGCATTTAAGGCCAAATAGCTCTTGCTGTACTTTTGCTCCGCGGCCAGCCCCTCAATGCCACCCTGTCCTCGAAACCGATGGGGTTGAGCTTCTCATCTCGGTCGATGCGGCGCATAACTAACTACTTGGCGTTGGCGGAGAGATAGAGTTCCGGCACCGCAATTCCCGCCGCCCTTGCCGCGGACATACAACGGTACTCGTTTACCGCCAACCTCGATAACTCCTCCTGGCCGCCCTTGATGATCAGGCCAGAGGTTTTCGAGGCGAGACCTGGCACATAGCAGGCTGCCAACCACATAAGTAACCCGAAAATACTGGCCACAATCGGCGGAGGTATCCTGTTTTCCAGTGTTCGCATAAAAGTGCTCGATAACGCAGCCACAGCGTTTGCGCCAGTCGCTATGTTTAGCGTACTTTTTGCAGTTCGCTCTGCACTAGTTCTAGCAGCGGCTCCGGGCCGAACTTCGTCAGCAGCGTGCCGTTGACGAAGAAAGTTGGCGTGCCTTGAATCCCCACTTTCTTAACGTCCGCTGCGTCTTTAGCCAGGATGTCGTCGATAGCCGGCGAGTTCATCGTGGCGCGGGCCTTCTCGACATCCAGGCCAACTGCTGCTGCGGCTTCCCAGGCCTTCTGCGCTTTCGCGTCGTCATGCCACAGCGGCTGGGCCTCCAGCACGGCTGCTAGCACAGGCTCGTAAAGCCCCTGCATTCGCGCCGTCTCCAGCAGGCGCACGGCCTCTTCTGAACCTTTGTGGAACAACACATAGCGCACGACCAGACGCACGTCCTGTGGGTACTGCGCCATGATTTGCTTTACGTAGGGGAAGAACGCCCGGCAGCTTTCGCACGATGGGTCGAAGAACTCGACGATGGTGACCGGCGCCTTGATTGGCCCAAGGGTTGGCGAGTGGAAACGTACCAACGAACTGCTCGCCTGGGTGACTGCTTGAGTCTCCTGAGGTGCTGAAAAACGCTGATAGAGCACTGCCGCAGCGATAAAGCCGGCAATGGTTACAGCGCTGATGGTCAGTACGATGGCACGTCTATTCATACAAGGGTTCTCCGGCGAATCAGGGCAAGAAGCAAGACGATGGCGGTGAAAGCCGCCAGGGAAAGCAGCGGCAGCGGCACGCTACCAAAGATCAGCATATCGGCCCCGGAACAGGAGGTTCCGGCGCTACACGGCTTGAGGTTTTCTGGAAGTATGCCCATGAACAGCAGGGAGTGATACAGGGCGATTGCCCAACCGATAACGGCCAGGGGCAAGGCGTAAAGCCAAACGGCGAAGTCCGCGCGATAACAGGCGACCGTCAGCATTACCCCCAAAGGAAACATGAAGATGCGCTGGAACCAGCACAGCACGCATGGGGTTTTGCCCATGACTTCACCGATAAACAAGGCGGCTAGGGTTGCGGCCACAGCCAGCAACCACACAGAGAGCAGCAAACCCCAGGGGTTAGCGGAGGGGTGACTCTGGCTTCTCATCGTTATTTACTCGCCATTTTCCTTAAATAGGGATGGCACGTTAGCGGGCCCGCAGCAGCTGTCGATTGGCTTTGTGTTACAGCATGCGTCCTGCACAGGAACCGGTCGATTCGCTTGGCGTTGCAACCAGCAGGCACAGCAACTATCGAGCTGGGCGGTTCATCTTGATGACGAAGCTCCCATTAAGGCTGGGGCTGGCAACTACAACGTGAATCGCGCCGGGGGTTTGTAAATACTTTCCGCGCTCTTCTAAGGCGATGGTCAATGACGGTGGCTTTTCCCAACATGGGTGTGCCCGTCATCCGGAAGCGCATTGACTCCGCCAGTGGTGTTCAGGCGCTGGAGGATTCCGCACTCGTCTACGCCCCGCTCAGAAGCGCAGCGGTGGCGCAACTCAACCAGCTGTTTTTGCAGCGCCAACAGGCTGGTCACGCGTGCTTGCACATGCTCAATGTGCTCATCCACTAAGCTATTTACACCCTCACAGTTTTCCTCTGGCCGATCCATCAGCGCCAGCAAACTTCTGATCTCGTCCAGGGTCATGTCCAGCGTTCGGCAGTTGCGAATGAACGTAAGCCGCTCAAGGTGCTCACTGCTGTACAGGCGGTAGTTACCCTCGCTGCGAGCCGGAGCCGGCAACAGCCCCTCGCGCTCGTAATAGCGAACCGTTTCAACCTGGCAATCGGCAAGCTTGGCCAGCTCTCCAATTTTCATGAAATACCTCTTCGACAAACGCTTGACCCTGTAGTGGCTTCAGGGTGTTCACTCTGCATAACTGATCAATGAGGATACCCCCATGGCTGGCTGCTGCAGTGATGAACACAAACCTGAAGCGGTTTCAAATGATGTCTGCTGTGACCCCAATGAGGCAATTAAGTGCTCCTCCGCTACAGCCTCAACGGTAAATGCCGTAGCTGGCTCCAGGCTCAGCAGCTTTCGCATTGCGCAAATGGACTGCCCTACCGAACAGTCGCTGATTCAGGACAAGCTGAGCAAGCTCGCAGGCGTAGATAAGCTCGACTTCAACCTGATCAAACGGATTCTTGGGGTATGGCACAACTTGCCGTCGACCGCCCCCATCGAGGAGGCGATCTTGTCCCTGGGAATGCAGGCAGAACCGCTCTCTGCTGAAGGGCAAGCCCGCATCAAAATTGAACAGATGGACTGCCCAACGGAAGAAAAGCTGATCCGCGACAAGCTCTCCTCAGTGCCCGGCATCAGCGCGCTGGAGTTCAACCTGCTGCAACGCGTACTGACGTTTAGCCACACAGCAGAAGCATTGCCAGCAGCACTGGCCGCGATTCGCGACCTTGGTTTCACGCCAGTGGTTGAGGATTCAGCAACAGCAAATGAAGAAGCGCAAGGAACCCCGCGCAAGAAAGCCTGGTGGCCCTTGGCGCTCTCGGGCGTGGCCGCCGTATCGGCGGAAGTGATCCACTTTGCCGAGCTTGCGCCAGATTGGGCTGTGGCTGGCGTGGCGCTGCTCGCCATTCTGCTGTGCGGCCTAACGACCTATAAAAAGGGCTGGATCGCGCTGAAGAACCGCAACCTGAACATCAATGCGCTGATGAGTATCGCGGTGACCGGTGCGGTGCTGATTGGGCAATGGCCAGAAGCGGCCATGGTCATGTTCCTCTTTTCTGTAGCAGAACTGATCGAAGCGAAGTCATTGGATCGGGCTCGCAATGCCATCCGCGGCCTGATGGATCTGACGCCGGAGCGCGCCACGGTGCAGCAGATCGATGGCACATGGCTTGAAGTTGACGTTAAAACTATCGCCGTAGGCGCATTGGTCAGGGTAAGACCGGGCGAACGAATCGGTCTCGACGGCGAGGTTACGTCCGGCAACTCCACCATCAACCAAGCGCCCATCACGGGGGAAAGCCTGCCCGTAGAGAAAACCATTGGCGACCCGGTTTTTGCAGGAACCATCAACGAAGCCGGCTCCCTGGAATACCGCGTCCTAGCCGCCGCTGCCAACACCACGCTGGCACGTATCATTCACGCGGTCGAAGAGGCGCAGGGTTCACGTGCGCCGACCCAGCGCTTTGTCGATCAATTCGCCAAGGTATACACCCCTGTCGTATTCCTATTCGCCCTAGCTATCGCCATTGTGCCGCCACTCTTCATGGCCGAGCCCTGGTACGACTGGATCTACCGTGCTTTGGTGCTGCTGGTGGTCGCCTGCCCTTGCGCCTTGGTCATATCGACGCCCGTCACCATTGTCAGTGGCCTGGCAGCGGCGGCGCGTAAAGGCATTCTGGTCAAAGGCGGCGTCTATCTGGAAATCGGTGGCAAGCTTGGCTTCCTGGCACTCGACAAAACCGGAACCATTACTCATGGCAAGCCGGTACAGACCGATTACATGCCGTTGGTTGAACAGGATTCAGAACTCTACCGTACTCATGCTGCCAGCCTCGCCAGTCGCTCTGACCACCCGGTTTCGCAGGCAATAGCCAAGCATGCCACTGAGAATGGCCTGACGTTTGCTGCCGTTGAGGGATTCGAAGCCCTGCCGGGTCGAGGTGTTCGAGGCACCATCGAAGGCATAGATTTCCACCTGGGTAACCACCGCCTGGTGGAAGAGCTTGGCCTCTGCTCACCCGAGCTGGAAGCGACGCTGGAGCGTCTCGAACGCCAAGGTAAAACAGTGGTGGTGCTGTGCAATCCGCAGCGTGCCATTGCCCTGTTCGCCGTTGCCGATACCGTCAAGGACTCCAGCCGCCAGGCAATTGAGGAGCTTCACGCGCTTGGCGTGAAGACCACAATGCTGACCGGCGATAACCCGCACACCGCAGATGCGATTGCACAGCAGGTAGGCATCGACGAGGCACGCGGCAACCTTCTGCCAGTCGACAAATTGCAGGCCATTGAAGCATTGCAGGCGCGCGGCTACGTTGTAGGGATGGTCGGCGATGGCATCAACGATGCGCCGGCGCTGGCGAAGTCTGAAATCGGTTTCGCCATGGCCGCCGCCGGCACGGACACGGCCATCGAAACTGCGGATGTGGCCTTGATGGATGACGACCTGCGCAAGATCCCGGCCTTCATCCGCCTGTCTCAACAGACCGCCGTCATCCTCAAGCAGAACATCGTGCTGGCGTTAGGGATCAAGGCCCTGTTTCTCGCCATTACCTTAACGGGGCAGGCGACGATGTGGATGGCCGTCTTTGCCGACATGGGTGTCAGTCTGCTGGTGGTGTTCAACGGCCTGCGCCTGCTTAAAAAGTAGGGTTGGAGGATTGAAGATGAAAGCAGCATTGCAACTCGCAATTGAACAAGCCTTTCAGCAGGCCCGGCAGGCCATGCAGGAACAGCGCAGTACAGATGCCTTTCAATGGCTGGAGCGCGCGCACATCCTGACTCAGCGCCAACCTTTGCTGCATGCCAGGTCACACTGGCTGATGCTCACGCTCGGCTGGCAAATTGGCGATTATCGCGAGGTGGCGGGGCAAATACCGCGCATTGTCGCGGCCCTGCTGTTTTCCAGAATTTGGGTGCCCATCGGCAATACCGGCCGCTCGAGGATCAGTGCTTTCGCGCCCATGCCCATCTCTCAGGAGTTGCAGCGACTTCTCCAAGGAGGAGAACAATGAAGTCACTTCCTGGAGTGACACACTTTATCGCTCCCTGGCGTTGGTGGACGCTAGCGCTGGCCATTGCCTCGGCCGACCAAGCGCTCAAGAGCGCAATTGCGGGGGCGCTACCGGTCGGCAGCGTCATTCCGCTGGCCCCGTTCTTCAATCTGGTTCATTTCTGGAATACCGGTGCAGCGTTCAGCTTCCTGGCTGACGCGGGTGGTTGGCAGCGTTACTTTTTCAGCGTCATCGCCTTGGTCGTTTCGGTGGTGCTGGCTCTGATATTGCGTAAACCCAGAGCCAACAGCGAAGCCCTAGGCTATAGCCTCATCTTAGGCGGTGCCGTTGGCAATCTGATTGATCGAGCCTCGCAAGGCCATGTGATCGACTACCTGGATTTTTACTGGCAGTCCTGGCATTGGCCTGCGTTTAACCTGGCGGATATCGGTATCGTCGGTGGTGCGACCATGTTGATCCTGAGCAGCTTACTGAACCCGAATGAGGAAACCGGCCGAGCCAGAGAATGAAAGACTTGCCCTCAACAGGCGCGGTGCGCTGGGCAGGCCATGCCTGGGTGGGGCCCGGCATCGGCATCTTTCATGGCCGTGCCGGCCACCAGGATTGGCACCACCATCAGGCACATCAGATCTCAGCGGGTCTCGATTCACCTGTATTGGTTGAAACGCCGCTGGGCATTCAAACAGGATCGGCCGTCTTCATCCCGGCCGGCTTGCCGCATCGGCTCAGCGCCAACCGAGTGCTATCGATCTATCTGGATGCAGTGTCCGATGAGGCGCGTGCTTTGTGTGGCAGCGAAACAGCGCGGGTGATTGAGATCGCGCCGGGGGATATCACGCCGATTATCGAGGCGCTACGTGAGCCAGGGCACACTGCACTTCAGGTAAGAGCGGGGGTGCGCCAATCACTGCAACTTTCCGATCCGCCGCCTTCAGATCCTCGTTTGACCACTGTGGTTGAGGCGCTGCGTAGTGGCCAAATGGGACGCGACGAAATGGCCGCGTTGGTGCATTTATCCCCCTCACGGTTTTCCCACTGGTTTGTAGAGCAAACCGGCCTGCCGCTGCGCAGCTATGCGAAATGGTTGCGTCTCACGCAGGCCCTGCAATATGTGGCCAAAGGTGTACGACTAACCGAAGCAGCTCATGCAGCGGGCTTTTCTGACTCGGCGCATTTCTCCCGGACATTCCGGACGCTGCTGGGCATCGATCCTTCTTCCGCACTGGCTGAGGTCGATCTTCAGGAGTCATAGCTCTTTCGTTCAAGCCGAAAGCGGGTCTCCCCACATACAGTCATGGCTCCCTACCCAGGAGCTGAGCGATGCCTATTTTCCTGCGATTCCCCCTACGCTGGCTGAGCTATCCACTTGTGTTTGGTGGCTGTGCCGCCTTCATGCTCTGGGCGCTGTACGCGGGAGTGCCGTATTGGCCCACCACACCGGTAGTCGCCGCGGTGGGTCTGTTAAGCGTCGCGGGGTTAGAGCGCATCCAGCCTTTTCGCGAAGCCTGGCTTGAGGATCATCAAGACACCGCGACCGACCTACTGCACATGCTGGTGAATCTCTCCGTCATCCAGTTCACCGCTGAAATCCTGGCCAGGCTGGGCGATGCAGTGCCAGCTTCGGTTCGTCTCTTCCCAGTCGAGAGCCCACTTTGGCTGCAACTGCTGCTGGTCGCCGCCGTGCTCGATCTGAGCCTGTATGCCATGCATCGTATCAGCCACCATGTACCCTGGCTGTGGCGTTTTCACATGATTCATCACAGCGCCGAGCGGCTGTACTGGATCAACGGGGAGCGCCGACACCCCTTGCACGCCGCACTCATGGCCGGTCCGGGGCTGGTGATTCTGCTCGCATCAGGTGCTCCATCCGCAGTGGTTGCTACCTGGTTTGGCATTTTGACCGTGCACTTGGCGTTCCAGCATGCAAACCTGGACTACCGACTGGGATGGCTGCGCCACATCATCGGGGTTGCTGAAATTCATCGCTGGCATCACAAGCGCGACTTTGCGGATGCCCAGGTTAACTTCGGAGAGTTTCTGATGGTGTGGGATCGACTGTTTGGCACGTTCTACGACAGCGCAGGGAAGCTGGGAGAGGCAGAGGTTGGATTGCATGAAAAGGACTATCCCAAAGACTACCTTGGACAGTTGACCGAACCCTTTGGGCGAGACCTTACAAGCCAAGGCTAACGGATTCTCTTGCGAAGGGCTGCCGCTAGGTGCAACACGATGCCCCTAGTGAGTGGCTCTGGCTAGCTGATGAAAGCGCGCGCCCGTTGAGCCGATGCCACCCAACGTAAGCTCGCTCGCCCGCAACCAATGTGAGCCCAAGGCTATGCCAGTCGCAGTTAATCTGAGCTGGAGATCGCATCGATTGCGAGCTCGGCCGAACTCAAACGCGAGCTGATTCAACTACTGGTTCATGGCTCGAAACCTTCAGCAGAGTGGTGCACAACCACTGGAATGGGCGACTCATATCCTCTGGAGCAAGTGGCCCATTTCACTGCAATACATAGCGTTGCAGTGAGCTGATCGCCTCTCTAGCGAATGACCTGGGCCAACCCAAGCTGGGCGCTCTCACGGCCTATACGCCGTTTTTGTTGAAAACCTGCACTTAAATGTCGCTTTAAGACAACTTTTATTGCCGCCTTGTGAAGATTACAGAATTGTAATTTTCCAATCATCTTCAAGTTATCTTCAGCTTGCAAGGATAGGGCTCAGCTCCCCAAAGGCGCAGAGCGCTTGAGGGTGCAATACCTATAAGAACGCCATGGCGAAAACTAGACTAATAACTGCCAATATAAAGGAGCAATAAATGCTTAATAAAACCAAACTATCCCTTGCAGTATTTTCGGCGATTGTCAGTGCAGCTCCGCTCATGGCGGCCGCAGAAGAGCAAGCCGAAGGTTTTGTAGAAGGTAGCAGTTTCAATATTCTCAACCGTAACTTCTACATGAACCGTGACTTTCGTAAAGGTCAGTCGAGCAACACTGACAATGGTTATACTGAAGCTTGGGCACACGGCATCATTGGCCAGTTCGAGTCGGGCTTTACCCAAGGCACCGTAGGCTTTGGTATTGATGCCTTCGCCATGCTCGGCCTTAAACTGGATACCGGGGATGGTCGATATGGCCCAGGTGGTACTGTTAATCTGCTGCCGGTAAATAGTGATGGTGAAGCTGAAGATAACTACTCCAAAGTGGGTGGTGCAGTAAAAGCCCGGCTATTCGACACCGTTGTCAAAGTGGGTGATGTGTTCCCCATGACTCCGGTGGTTCACTACGGTGACTCCCGCCTGCTACCGGAAAGCTTTCGCGGCGTTACGGTTGAGAACACCAGCTTTGATGGTTTGACCCTTCAGGGTGGCCGCCTGCATGCCATGAGCCAGCCGCAGGTCAGCACCATGCGTGATGAATTCGCAACCTTCTATGCGGGCTCTGTCGCGTCGCCATGGGTTGCCTATTTCGGCGGTGACTATTCGCTAAATGACAACCTGAGCTTTAGTCTCTATAGCAGCCAACTCAAGGATGCTTGGAAGCAGCACTATGCCGGTACGTCCTTCACCTACCCGCTGACCGACAGTGTTTCCTTGTTCGGTGGTTTGAACTACTACAAAGCTGTCGATGACGGCCAGCAGCTGCTGGGTGAGTTCGATAACGACATTTACAGCGGCAAAGTGGGTGTGCAGTTCGGTGCACACAGCGTTGCCCTGTCGCACCAGCGCAACAACGGCGACGATGATTTCGACTACCTGCGCCAGTCTGATTCCATCTTCCTCGACAACTCTATTCAGTACAGCGACTTCAACTCGCCGAAAGAGAAGTCCTGGATGCTGCGCTACGACCTAGATATGGCCAGCTATGGCGTTCCTGGACTGACCTTCATGACGCGCTATGCGCTGGGTACAGATGCGGACTACTCCGACGCCAACAATGTGTATATGCGTCGTGATGCCGATGGTAATCCGCTGACCGACCAGAAGCGCTGGGAGCGCAACATCGAAGCCAAGTATGTCGTACAAGCTGGCTCGCTGAAAGATATGTCCTTCCGCGTTCGCCAGATGACTACCCGCGCAACGGATTACGAGTCGGATCTGGACGAGGTTCGTCTGATCGTCGAGTACCCACTGAGCGTGCTCTAAAAATGGATGGGCGGGCGGGCTCTAAAAGCCCTGCCCGCTCATGCATAACAAGATAGATAGTTATTAGATTTCAAGAATGTAATGTTGAGCTCACGCTGCTGTTAGCTTCACCCCCGTAAAATTCACTCGAACTTGCAGAACTTGTCCATGAACCTCGACAAGCTACTAATTGAATTTTACGAGGCCTGCCTTATGAAGATGTTGAAAGCTCTAGTTATTGGATCGGTACTTCTTGTCGGCTCCACACAGACTTATGCAGAAGATGGCTATGATCGCTCAATGAAAGCTCAGGAAAAATTTCGAGCAGATCAAAAACGAATTCACGGAACTGAGCCTTCTGCCAAACCGGCGGACGAACTAAAGGTTAAGACCAGCAACCAAAATCGGGCCAATACCGATATTAAAAAAGAAACCAACGCTGACTAACCGCCCACTTCCGAACGATGTTCACCTCTAGAAGCTCCCGAGCTCCTTTGGAAAGAGGTGTACCCTAAGCGCCCTTCGGGGCGCTTTTTTTATTTAATCTTTAATAAAAAAGACTCACTGGGAGTTTAAACCTCCAAGCTAGAAAACTAACTCTACTCTTCCGCAAGTCATTCATGTCTGCAACAAGCCATCGCTGTCAGCGTGTAGCAAGAAGGGCAAAATGATACCGGTGCAGGCCTTTAGATTGATCTGCCTGATATCTGCAAAGGCACTGGCTATCACCCCGATGCTAGAACACGGTGTCATTTGAATACCGCGCCCTTGCACCGTCAGCAGATACCTACTCAATAGCTAGACGCCGTGCCCATCTCAATTTTTCATGATTCAGGCCATCCAAGAGTATCGCCGCGCTCTCCGCTACCTCATGTAAGCTGAAGTTTTTACTCCTTGAGGATGCTATGAGTAGGGATGCGCTTGAACAAAACCAGATACCGATCTATTTCGTTGCGGTCATTGCAGCGGCAATCGGTGGGTTAATAGCTCCTGCAGCTACGCAGAGCCTGAACGCATTAGTGACCCCGACTATCGCCGTGCTGATGTACGCGATGTTCCTGCAAATCCCCTTTCTTGATTTCCGCGAGAGTCTTAGCAACAAACGCTTCATGTCTGCCTTGCTGATCGCCAATTTTGTACTGATTCCACTGTTGGTGTGGGCACTAACCAGAGGGCTCGCAGAACACCCGGCAGTACTAATCGGCGCTCTTCTGGTTTTGCTCACTCCCTGTATCGACTACGTGGTGGTATTTACGCACATAGGCAGAGGCGACTCGCGTGCGATTCTTGCAGCAACCCCCATCCTCTTGCTGTTGCAACTTGTGCTGTTGCCTGTGTATTTGGCTTTTATGCTAGGGGAGCAATCCCAAGTCGTTATCTCGATAGCGCCTTTCGCTGAAGCCTTTCTCGCACTGATTGTCGTGCCTTTATTGCTCGCGGTGGCTACAGCAGCCTTGGCTAAGCGCTCGCGGATCGTAGGTCGCTGGAACACCGTATGGGCATGGATGCCAGTCCCTGCGATGGCGGCAGTTCTCATTGCGGTGGTTGGGTCGCAAATCTCGCCAGTGGTACGTGATATCGACCAGCTTTTACCGGTGATCCCGGTGTATATCGGTTTCATGCTTTTGGCCCCCGTAGTGGGCGCACTCGCTTCAAAAGCTTATAAACTGCCCGCCTCGACGGCGAGAGCGGTTACTTTCAGTACCGCCACACGTAACTCGTTGGTGGTTCTTCCGCTGGCCCTGGCATTACCTGAAGAAATACGAGGGCTTGCAGCCGCAGCGGTCATCACCCAGACACTGGTTGAGTTGGTGGGTGAACTTGTCTACATCCGGGCAGTGCCGATTCTCATCTGGCGTAAAAAAAGCCGCTGAGGACGTCACGGCACAGTCACCGCCCACATTGAGCGGTATTTACGGTAAGCAAAAAGCCCCGCTCAAGAGCGGGGCTTTTCAGTTGCAAACGAATAGCGCTGTGAACTTAGCGCAGACGATGGGCCAAGCGGTAGAGCAATGGCAAAACCAGCAGCGTCAGCGCTGTTGAGGACAGAATTCCGCCAATCACTACCGTCGCCAGAGGGCGCTGAACTTCCGCGCCCGTACCGATGGCAGTGGCCATTGGAATAAAGCCCAGAGACGCCACCAAAGCAGTCATCAGCACTGGCCGTAGGCGCGTCAATGCGCCTTCGCGGATGGCCTCGTCCAGCCCCATGCCGTTCTCACGCAAACTGCGAATGAAGGAAATCATTACCAGGCCGTTGAGCACCGCCACGCCCGACAAAGCAATGAAACCCACGCCCGCGGAGATCGAGAGCGGAATATCTCGCAGCCACAAGGCCATGATCCCGCCTGTCAGCGCGAAGGGCACGCCGGTGAACACCAGCAGGCCATCTTTGACATTGCCGAACATCATAAAGAGCAGTGTGAACACCAGCAGCAATGAGACCGGTACGACAATCTGCAGGCGCTTGGCCGCCGACTGAAGCTGCTCGAAGGTGCCGCCCCAGGTCGTCCAGTAGCCTGTAGGGACGCTAACCGCCTGGGCGATCTTGCTCTCGGCCTCGGCGACAAATGAGCCGATATCGCGACCGCGAACGTTAGCGGTGACCACCACGCGGCGCTTGCCACTTTCACGGCTGATCTGGTTCGGCCCCGGTGCGGACACCACACTCGCCACATCAGCCAAGCGCACAAACCCTGGGCCATCCAACCCATCGCCATTGGCCAGACGAATAGGTAGCTGCTGGATCTTGTCGACATCATTGCGCCACTCGTCCGCCAGGCGAACTTGGATATCGAAACGCCGGTCACCTTCAAACAGTGCACCCGCCTCGCGCCCGCCGATGGCGGTGGAAATGGCGTCCTGAATCTCCGAGACATTCAAACCGAATCGTGCGGCTTTCTCACGGTCGATTTGTACGCTGAGCATCGGCAGACCGGTGGTCTGTTCGACCTTCACATCAGCTGCTCCTGGAATACCCTCCAGCACCTCAGCGATTTGCTCGGCGGTCTCGTTCATCACATCCATGTCATCGCCAAACACTTTCACTGCGACGTCACTGCGTACGCCGGAGATCAGCTCGTTGAAGCGCATCTGAATGGGCTGAGTGAACTCATAGTTGTTGCCGGAAACCTGTTCAACCGCCTCCTGCATCGCCGCAACCAAATCGGCTTTGCTGCGATCAGGATCGGGCCACTGGTCGCGCGGCTTTAGCATGACAAAGTTGTCCGCCACGTTCGGCGGCATTGGATCGGTTGCGACTTCAGCAGTTCCAAGCTTGGCGAACACCGTATCAACCTCGGCAAAGGATTTGATTCGTTGTTCGAGTTGCACCTGCATTTCAATTGCTTGCGAAAGGCTAGTGCCAGGAATACGCAGGGCATGCAAAGCGATATCGCCCTCATCCAGGCTCGGCACGAACTCACTGCCCATCCGCGAAGCAGCTAAACCAGAAAGCACCATGATGACTGTCGCAATGGTCAGCACTAACGGCTTGCTGACCATGACCCAATCTAGCAACGGCGCGTAGCCTTGCTTGACCCAGGCCATTAGCCGATTTTCTTTTTCACTGACGTTGCCATTGAGGAACAGTGCAACAGCTGCCGGGACGAATGTCACCGAGAGGATCATGGCTCCGAACAGGGCTGTCACCACGGTGAACGCCATTGGGTGGAACATCTTGCCTTCCACGCCGGTGAGCGCAAATATCGGCAGGTACACCACCATAATGATCAGTTGGCCGAACAGCAGTGGACGACGCGCCTCCTTCGACGCCGCGAACACCTCATGGAAGCGCTCATTACGGGTCAACGTTCGGCCTGCTGCGGCCTGGGCGTGAGCCAAACGACGCACGCAGTTCTCTACGATCACCACGGCACCATCGATGATGATGCCGAAATCGAGTGCGCCAAGGCTCATCAGGTTCGCGCTGACCTTGTTGCTGACCATGCCCGTAAAGGTGAACAGCATCGACAGCGGAATCACCATTGCGGTGATGAGGGCCGCCCGAATGTTACCCAGGAACAGGAACAGGATAGCGATAACCAGCAGAGCGCCTTCGATCAGATTCTTCTTCACCGTATTGATGGCCTTATCGACCAATACAGTGCGGTCATAGACCGTCTTCGCTATGACTCCTTTCGGCAGGTTGCGATTGATCTCCTTTATGCGCTGGTCGACAGCCTGCGATACATAGCGGCTGTTCTCACCAATCAACATAAAGGCAGTGCCGAGCACCACCTCCTGGCCGTTCTCAGTAGCGGCCCCGGTGCGCAGCTCCTTACCCAGGCCAACCTCGGCCACATCACCGATGCGCACAGGAACACCATCGGTGTTCTTGATGATGATGTTGGCGATGTCAGCGATATTGCCGACTTGTCCCGGAGCGCGGATCAGGTACTGCTCGCCGCTGCGTTCGATGTAGCCCGCACCAACGTTGGCATTATTGCTCTCCAACGCAACCACAATGTCCTGCAGGCTGAGGCCATGTGCGACCAGGCGCTCCGGCTTGGGTGAAACCTGGAACTCCTTGGCATAACCGCCAATGGTGTTGATCTCGGTAACACCTTTGACGGTTCGCAGTTGCGGCTTGACGATCCAGTCCTGAATCTCACGCAAATCCATCGGAGTATAGGCGCTGCCATCCGGCTTCTTCGCACCGTCTTGCGCCTCGATGGTCCACATGTAGATCTCGCCCAGACCAGAAGCGATTGGCCCCATGCTCGGCGACAGATCACTGGGTAGATTGCTACGCGCTTCCTGTATCCGCTCATTCACCAACTGACGAGCGAAGTAGATGTCTGTGCCGTCTTCGAAAATGACGGTGACCTGCGACAACCCGTAGCGTGAGATTGAACGCGTTTCCTGTAAGTTGGGCAGCCCAGCCATTACCGATTCAATCGGAAAGGTCACGCGTTGCTCAGTTTCCAGTGGCGAGTAGCCCTTTGCCTCGGTATTGATCTGCACCTGCACGTTGGTGATGTCGGGAACCGCATCAATCGGCAACTTCTGGTAGCTGTAAACACCCAACGCCGCCATGCCGAGCACAGCCAGCAAGACTAGCCAGCGCTGGTCGATGGCGAAGCGAATTAATCGTTCGTACATGTCAATTT
Organism: Pseudomonas sp. OTU750018; assembly: GCF_011636575.1. Taxonomy (NCBI): domain Bacteria; kingdom Pseudomonadati; phylum Pseudomonadota; class Gammaproteobacteria; order Pseudomonadales; family Pseudomonadaceae; genus Pseudomonas; species Pseudomonas sp. OTU750018. The sequence goes on along the minus strand of NZ_JAAPAU010000001.1, from coordinate 1,748,180 downwards.
CCCCTAAAGCGCAGCATCACCGCGCTCTCCAGTACGGATGCGCAATGCGTCGGTCAAAGGGGCCACGGCGACGATTCCATCACCGGGAACACCTGTGTGGGCGGCCTTCTCGATGGCATGGACGATCTCATCGGCAACCTCATCGGAGCAGAACGCCAGCAGCACGAGATGCTGATGGGCGTCTGGATTCCATTCGTCTGCGATATATCCATGATCCTTGCCGTGACCACGCGGATGACCATGGGCTGGCAGGATGGTGAATCCTGGTAGATGCGGCAGTGCGTGCAGCGCTTGCTCGACGGCTTCAAGCCGGATCGGACGAAAAATAGCTGTAACTTGTTTCATAGCTCGACTCCGAATTAGTGGTCATGGCTCGCGCCGGCTTTGCCAAGCTCAGCTTTGATCAGGAAGCTGTTCTTCAGCGCGTATCGATCGCCCGCCTTCAGACCCGAGATAACCTCGACGAAGTGGCCGTCGGATTTGCCCAGCTCAAGAGGCCGAGCTTCTAGCTGGTTATCGAAGCGGCCGAACACTACCTGCCAATCGCGAACGGTCTGGATCGCTTCGACCGCTACTGCAACGGGAACGTCGTTCTCCTCGGCAATCACCTCGACCGTCACTGGCAAACCAGGCCGCCATATCCGATCTGGGTTGGCTAGCACGATGCGAGCAGTCGCCGAGCGGGTTTGCGCCCCAACCAGAGCGCTGACATAGGAAATGGAGCCCTTAGCCGTGGCGGCGAATGCGCTGGAGCTCACGACAACGTTTTGCCCTTCGGCGATTACGCCCAAGTCTTTCGCCGCGACGGTTGAGTCCACCCATACGGTCGACAAATCCGAGACGGTAAAGACTGCGGAGTCCTCTTTGAGTACTTCACCAACAGAGATGCTTTTGCTGGTTATCACGCCATCGATAGGGGCACGAATCTCGAATTCGGTGAGATTCTGGCCTTTGGCCGGGGCACCGCCCAGCGAAGCGATTTGTTGCTGGACGCGCTGCACTGCGATAGCAGCTTCCTGCATGGCAACTTGCGCCTGCAGGAAGTCCTGCTCGGCGGAAATCTTCTCTTCCCACAATTGCTTTTCACGTGCATAGGTCGTGCGGGCAAGCGCAGAGCGTTGCTGGGCGGCCATTAGCTCGCCACGCAGTTCGGCCAGCGCCTGGCTGGAGATTTTGGCCAATACCTGACCCTTGCTGACCGTATCGCCAGCACTAACCGCCACCGAGTCGACGCGCCCGGCAAGTTGCGGGGTCACCTGAACCGTGCGGTCACCGTTGTAACGAACCTCGCCGAGCACTTGCAGCGTGGAGGCGATTTTCGCTGGACCAGCAGTGGCGAGCGTGACGCCACCCTGCTCAAGCTGCGCATCCGTCATCGTCACGCGGCCCTCAACCTGCTCGTAACCGAACGAATAGCTCTTGCCACTGTGCTTGGCGCTGATGGAAACCTGGAATGAATGCGGCTCTACAACCGCGGCATCGCCACGTAGGTAGTCATTCTCTTTGCTGAAATTGATGATTTGCGCAGGTTGGCCAAGACGCAACAAGGTCACCTGTACCGTGCTTTCAGTAGGATTTAAAAGCTTACCGTCCAGGTAGGTATAGAGCCTGAACTGAGGCTCTACGCCCTCCTCAAAAATCGTCACTTCAAGTGCATAATCACCCTCGGTGAAAAGCTTGCCGCCATGCTCGCCCTTGGTGGGTTCTACAGTTTCATGGTGCTCTTTATCTGCATGCTCATCGGCCTCTTCATGCTCGTCGGCCGAAGCCTCCCCGTGGTGCTCGGGATCTGCGTGAGCCGATACATCCTCATGACTCTCATCATGGCCATGGCCTTCCTCCCCGGACTTACCAGGGCTACCACTTAGAATCAGACCCGCCACGGCTAAACCGATGACGACAACAGCCACAATCATCAGCCACTGCTTTCTGGGAGTTGTTGATGCCATTGGTAACTCCAAATTATCAAAAGTATTGAATTTGACTCATGCCCAGGCGGCGACTAAACGCGCTCAATAAACATGCAGCCGCCAGGAAAGCAGGCGAGGCTTCATGTCGCATGACGCGACCATCTAAGGCGTTATGTAGGTGTGAGAGATGCTTATTTTTTGAATTCGATGTTGAGTTGGGAGCCGTAAATCTTCTCCAAGCTCACCCAGGCCGAAATAGCTTCATCCAGGGTATTCAGGTATTGGGAGCGCATGCTTACGAGGGTGCGCTGAGCATCGAGTACATCGATAAAGGCAAACTTGCCCATCTCGAATCCACGTACTGCGCCCTCTACTGCTTGCTGCGCGGTCGGCAGCAGTGTGCCGCTGATCGAGTCGACTTCACTTCTAGCGCTTTCCCACTGCTCAAATGCCTGCTGGGCTTCCGCGCGCAGGCGGAGCTCTGCGGCATTGCGCAAATCCCGCGCTTGGTCAGCTCCTTGAGCAGCGGCCAGCACATTGCCTTGGTTGCGGTTGAACAACGGAATAGGCATCGACAAGCCGAGCAAATTGACGCGCTCGCCAAGCCCTTCGTCGTACTGGCTGCCAACGCTGACGGTGAGGTCTGGAATGCGCTGCGACTTTTCGAGTTCCAAGGAAGACTCGGCACGCTGGATTTGCGTGTTGGCCAGCCGTAGGTCCGCTGTATCTGTTATGCGTGCAAGCATCTCAGCCTGCGACGGCAGGTACGGCAGGCGCTCAAGATCACCCTCGACATGCGCGAAGTTCGGTGTCTTGGCACCCGTTATGAGCGCCAGTTGCTTGTAGGCATTGCTTTGATTGAGGCGTGCGCGATTCAGCTCCAGTTGAATTTCCGAAAGCTGCACCTGAGCACGCGAAATTTCGATTGGCGAAGCCTTGCCGGCCTTTACGCGCCCTTCGACCACCTGAAGTCCGCGACGGGCAAGGTCTAACGACTGTGTGGAAAGCTGCAGTCCTTCCTGGGCACGCAGAGCTGAGTAAAAGGCCTGGATGACCTCAGCGCGCAAGATGTTTTTCTTACGCTCCAGATCAATCGCCACCGCGTCCTGATCACGCTCAGACACATCAATACGCGCGCTACGCTTGCCGCCCAGCTCAATTGGCTGAGATACCTGAATGCTGGTAACGCGCGACTCACTGCGCGTGTCCTCAACGCTCCAGGACAACTCAGGATTCGGGATCAGCCCAGCTTGAGTACGAGCACCTTCGGCAATACCTGTATTCCATTGTGCTGCAGCGAACTCCTGGTTCTCAGTGAGCGCTTGCGCAAACGCCTCATCAATCGTTATTGACTGCCTTGTTGATTCGGCAGCAGTTGTTGGAACTGGAGCAATTAACAATGCAGCCAGTAGCCCTGAAAATACACAGAATTTACCTATTCCAACTCCATGTCCGGCCATTGTTTTTACATGCACTTAAAGTCCTCCACAGAACTAGCTCTGCTGGAATATAATGAAGGCCTTTATATTTATTAATCCCGAGGGATATCGAGGATTATCGCTTGGGAAAATAAGTAGAAAGCCAATTCCCGGCAGAATGTAGTGCTCCATGCCTATCAGCAAGGTGACTGGAAAATTACAAATACGTTATCCAGCACTTTTCCAAGTAGGCCTGTATTAGTATTGGCAGCGCTCAAGAGAGCAGGCAATTTAGCGCCCAGCAACAACTAGAAACAAACACAGTTAAATAGCGGTTGCCTCGCGGGTAGCGCCCCCGGGCAGCCCTGCCAGTCAAAAGTTGGGTGTTTTGGATAAGGACAAGTACTGCGACATGTTGTCGCTTAACCCCTTTGAGCCATGCGAAATAGGCATTACAGCTTGACCCTAAAGCCGCTTCAGGCTTTAGCCTTGGAGCAACCTGAAAAGCCGTAGGTCATATCCGTGACCGCCGATGAAAGAATTAAAACCACTCCGCAGCCATAACAAAAAAATATCTAAAAATACTGGCCGCATATTTTAAGGTGAATTTTTATGCGAATCCTTATTGTCGAGGACGAGCCCAAGACTGCCGAATACTTACACCAAGGTTTAAGCGAAAGTGGCTATGTAGTTGATAAGGCCGCCACTGGCGTGGACGGTCTCCACCTTGTTAGGCAGCACACTTACGACTTGGTAGTGCTTGATGTAAACCTGCCTGGAATTGATGGTTGGGGCGTGCTTGAGCATATACGCAGTAACAGCAGTACTCGCGTGATAATGCTGACTGCACGCGGGCGCTTAGTGGATAAAATTAAAGGCCTGGATTTGGGGGCGGATGATTATTTAGTCAAACCGTTCGAGTTCCCTGAGTTACTTGCGCGAATTCGTACGTTGCTACGGCGAAGCGAGCAAATTCCAGTACCGGAAGTGCTGCGGGTAGCCGACCTTGAGCTTGATCCGGCGAGGCACCGCGCGTTCCGTGGTGAGCAGCGCATCGACCTGACCACTAAAGAGTTTGCGTTGCTGCACCTACTGATGCGCCGCTCTGGGGAAGTGCTATCGCGCACCCAGATCATTTCGCTGGTCTGGGATATGAATTTTGACTGCGACACCAACGTCGTCGAAGTCTCCATCCGCAGACTACGCGCCAAAATTGATGACCCGTTCGATAACAAGCTGATTCACACCCTCAGGGGTGTCGGGTACGTGCTTGAGGAACGTGCATGAAGCCGACCAGTCTATCCATGCGCCTTGGCCTGTCGGTCAGCGTGATGGGGGCGGCACTGGTTGTTCTGCTAGCAGCACTCGCCTACTTCGCGCTTACCCATGAGCTGGACTCGTTGGCCAAGCAGAGTCTTGACGGCAAACTTGAGCAGATTCAGCACAATCTCGCCGAAGACATGAGCGCACATGCAATTGCCCAGCAACCTCACGAGCTGCTGGATCTGGTCATGGGGCATGACAATCTGCACCTGACGATCTACGGGAAAAAGTCAGGCACCAAATTACTCCTGAATCTGGGTGAGAAATCCAGGGAGCCCATTCTTGCCAACATACCAGCAGGCGATACCCCTATTTACCAAAGCTGGTCGGATGCTGAGGGAAACAACTTCCTGACCGCATCCAAGGTGATGCTGCTCAACGACGGCGACCACGTCAGGGTCTTACTCTCAATTGATCGATCTGCCGACGAAGCACTGCTCAGTGCCTACCTCAAGTCAACGTTGATCGCGCTCCCTCTTCTTCTGGCGCTAATTGGCATGGGCGCATGGTGGATTGTACAACGGGGCCTTTCTCCGCTCCGGCAATTTCGCCAGGTTGCATCGCTGATATCCACGCAGGATCTGACCCATCGGATTTCCGTCGACAAACTTCCACAAGAACTCAGCGCGCTGGCCCACGGCATCAACTTCATGCTGCATCGTCTTGATGGTGGCGTTCAGCAGCTATCGCAGTTCTCTGATGACCTGGCCCATGAGTTGCGCTCACCTATCACCAACCTGATGGGTAAAGCGCAGGTAACGCTCTCAAGAGAGCGTCCACCTGAGGAGTACAAAGCCGTACTGGAATGCTGCACAGAAGAGCTGGAGCGCGTCACCCGAATCGTGTCCGACATGCTGTTTCTCGCTCAAGTCAGCCACCCCGCATCCCTGGTTCCCTTCGAGAAGATTGCACTGGAGGACGAGGCAAGACGCGTTGTGGATCTGTTCAGCATCTCCGCTGAAGAGAAACAGATCAGCCTGAGCATTTCCGGGGCCGGCCGAACCTTCGGTGATCGGCTGATGGTACAGCGCGCCATTTCAAACCTCTTGTCCAATGCGATTCGGCACAGCCCCATTGGCGCAAACATCTCGCTGCTGATCGAGAAGCACAGCGAAACCGTGTCGTTCTCGGTGGGAAACCCGGGGATTGGCATCCCCGCACAGCACATCCCTCATTTGTTCGAACGCTTCTACCGCGTCGATACCAGCCGCTCTCGTGCCGAAGGTGGGACAGGGCTGGGCCTGGCAATTGTTCGCTCGATCATGAGCCTGCATCAGGGCACGGTCGAGGTCAGTAGCCTGCCAGGCAGCTTCACCGTATTCCGTTTGATCTTCCCCAAAGTCCGCAATGGTTCCTCGACCTAGACCTGCAGGCGTACAGGCATAACGACCAGCCGAAGATTGGCCGCAGAGGAACCCGCCCCTATTCGGAGAGCACGGCATACAGCGACGGCTCCCCGATATGCCACCCCCCTGAACATGGATAAACAACAATGAAGAAGACCCTCTTGGCAGTCGCGGTGAGTACTGGGGTACTCAGTCTTAGCCAGCCAGCCGCAGCTGAGTTTTTCGCAGACAGCAAAGCCGGGCTGGAAGCGCGTAACTTCTATTTCAATCGCGACTTCCGCCAAGACTCAGCCAGCCAATCAAAGCAGGAAGAATGGGCCCAGGGCTTCCTGCTGCGCTACGAATCCGGGTTCACCGAAGGGACAGTCGGCGTGGGCATCGACGCCATTGGCATGCTTGGCCTCAAGCTGGACTCTAGCGCCGACCGCTCAGGCTCGGGCCTGCTCAAGCGCGATAAAGAAGCACCTCGTGCCGCGCAGGATGAATATGGTGAGATGGGCTTAACCGCGAAGCTGCGCGCCTCAAACAGCGTGCTGAAACTGGGCACGCTGCAACCTAGACTGCCAACCGTCCAAGCAAACGATTCGCGCCTGCTGCCACAGACCTTTCAAGGCGGGCACCTGAATTCGCTGGAGATTGACGGGCTTACCTTCGATGCAGGCCAGCTCAAGCAAGTAAGTCAGCGCGACTCATCCGATAGCGAAGACCTCAGCATTACCAGCGGCGCAGCCCGCGCTATCAGCGGCGGCGGAACCCAGACGAGCGATGAATTCAACTTCGCCGGGGCGACCTACAAATGGAACAGCAACCTGGCTACCGGCTACAACTACGGCAATCTGGATGACTTCTATAAGCAGCATATTTTCACGGTCCTGCACACCTTGCCGTTGGGTGATAAACAGTCGCTGAAAACTGATCTGCGCTACGCCCGCTCTACCGACGAAGGTAACAGCAACGTCGACAACAAGGCATTCGGAGCAATGTTTACCTACGCCTTTGGTGGCCACGCCCTCGGCGTTGGCTACCAGAGCATGAGCGGAGACACCGGTTACGCCTACATCAACGGCACCGATCCGTTCCTGGTCAACTATGTACAGATCGGCGACTTCGCTAACAAAGACGAAACCTCATGGCAGGCCCGCTATGACTTCAACTTTGCCAGCGTTGGCATCCCTGGCTTGACGTTCATGACCCGTTACCTGACTGGTGACAATATTGATCTAGGCGCAGGCAAAGCCGATGGTAAGGAGTGGGAGCGCAACACTGACATCGCCTATGTCTTCCAGGACGGCGTACTGAAAAACCTGGGCGTGAAATGGCGCAACGCCACGCTACGTTCGACCAATTTCGGCAACGATGTTGACGAGAACCGCCTGATCGTCAGCTACACACTTCCGCTGTTGTAATCATCAAACCTCAGCGCGGAGCTAGTAGTCGAGTGCCGCGCTGAGAACCGCCCGCGCTAATAAAGTGATACTGCTGGAAGTTCAATCCCAAACATAAAGCTCCTCCCTCCATCAGATTACAAATAAGTAATCCTGTTGCGATCCTGGCGTTAGGTTCGTCTCGTTAAGCTCAAAGTACATGCATTTTGCTTGGCACGAGCTTTGATCGCCCCCATGTTCGACCCTCTCACCATCGACCACCAACTAGCACAGATCTTCTTGACCAGCGCGCGCTGCGCCTGCTTTAGGCAGGCTGCACGCAGCCTAAACTTACATATCGTCCCGATGCGCAAAAAACTCAGGAAGCTGGAGGCAACTGTAGGTACCCCGCTATTCCTTTATAAAGGACGCGAGCTCAGCCTGAGCGCAACAGGACGTGAATTACAACAACTACTGACCCAGAAATTCGGTGACCTGCATCCAGAGGACGTCAGTGTCCAGCGAGCTCTGGTACGTCTTGCGGTGCCGACGTCACTGCTCACCGACCTGCTGGCCCGTGATTTGATCTCCTGGCTGCGTAATGACGCGGCCGTGAGACTAGAAATCATCCCACAGGAGGGCGAGCCCGAGAGGCTGGCAGAGGTCATGATTTGGATCACCGATCCCGGCACGGCAAGACCGACTCCAAGCTTTGCAATGACTAAACCATTGATGCTTGCACGAATTCCCTATCGTGCCCATATGGCCAAACGTTATGCAGGTAAACGCCTACCGAGCTCTGTAGCCGACCTCAAAGATTTCATGCTGGTACAGCTCGCGGGAAACGCAACGGTTGACAGTTTCGAACCATGGAATCAGCTGATCCGTCAGCGCCGAAGTGCGGTCATTCAAGTGCATTCACAAGAGTGGGTCGTTGACTTGCTGCGTAACTCCTCCTGCATTGGCCTGCTACCTGGCTACATCTCCCATGTAGACCGTAACCTGCTGCCCCTTGACGAGTTATTCGAGACTGCCTTGGAACGGGTGGTCTGGATTTCAACGTCCCCGCTGGCAGCAGAGCGATCAGAAGTGCAGACACTGGTGTCGCTCATCTACAAAGCCTTTGAAGATCGCCACAACTGGTTCACTCAGTAGCCCTGAGTGTGGAGGCCGGGAGATTTAATACGCTCTGCTGGCTAACGTTGATACCTTGGGCCGGAAAAATATGAACACACTGCTGCTAGTGTTCCGCATCAAGATGTCTGCCACTCCAAGTGGGCGAGGTATGAGGTGGTCCGGGGCTACTATCCATCAGTGGATGCAGGTCGAATTGGGCTGTTTGAAGCTGCGTGAGAGCGGGGTCTATGCTCGTTCTGGGCATGGTGTTCGTCAGAAACACCGCTGCTATTTGTATTGCGCCTGTTGATCAGCTGGAAAGCACGCAGTGTAAGCTTTATAGTAATCATACCTGTCAGGAAATATCTGTATTTCTTCTGACCTTTTGAGGCTCTTATGTCCGTCGCAGAAGCTATTTCGAATCGAATCAAGCACATGCAAAAGGGTAGACCCTTTGCCGGCGCAGTGTTCGCGCAGGTCGGCTCCCGTGCGTCGGTTGATAAAGCACTCTCGCGGCTGGTGCATGCGGGCTCTCTGGAGCGCGTCACTCGCGGCGTCTACATGCGTCCAAAGCTGAGCAAGTACACTGGCAAGGTTCGCCCGAGCCCGTTGGCCGTGATGGAAGTCATCACCAAGGCGAACGGCGAGACGATCCAGATGCACGGTGCAGAGGCCGTTCGCAGGCTGGGCCTCAGCACGCAAATGCAGGTGCTTCCGACCTATTACACCAGCGGTTCGAGTCGCGAAATCAAGGTTGGTAATGCGGTGGTACGCCTCAAACACGTCTCCAGTAATCGCTTGCAGCATGCCGGCACAAAGGTCGGGATGGCGCTCATCGCTCTGTATTACATCGGCAAAGAGGGACTATCCGCCCAGGTGGTTTCCAAGATCACCAGTGCGCTCAGCAGTGAAGAACTGAACAAGCTCCGGGCCTGCAAGATGCCGGAATGGATGCGGTCGGCATTGAGCCTTGCCGCTAAGGAAACAGAGTGCCTGAGTCCTACTTCGACATACCCGCAACTGAGCAAGGCGAACTACTAGGGGTTGCCGCAACGGAGACCGGGCGCTCGCCCAGTGTGATCGAGAAGGACATCTGGCTGTCTCTCGTACTCCAGCACCTCTTTGCAACGCCAAACCGCAAGGCGATGGCGTTCAAAGGGGGCACCTCGTTATCGAAGGTTTACTCGGTGATCAAGCGTTTCTCTGAGGATGTAGACGTGACCATCGACTATCGGCAACTGGGTTGCGAACTCCCATTATCTGAACTCAGCAAGCTGTCCGGTCGGCAGCGTACGCAGATTGGCGACGCCCTCAAGGTCGAGGTATCGCGTTATACCCATGAGGTGGTACAGCCGCATCTTAAATCCGAGCTAGCCAAGCTGGCCTGCGGTGCCGAGTGCGAAGTTAGTATCAGCGAGAATGGGGAGGAACTGCACGTTTACTACCCGTCACGGGTTGCAGACCGGGGCGGCTACATGCGTGATTACGTGCTGGTGGAGTTCGGTGGTCGCAATATTATCGACCCTAACGCAGTTCACACCATCCAGCCCGACGTTGCTGAGTTGTTTCAGGGCGTGGCATTTCCACGGGCCGAGGGAGTTGTAGTATTGGCACCGGAGCGTACTTTCTGGGAAAAGGTGACGTTAATCCATGCCCAGTGCAACAAGCAAATCACAGAAGGCCGTGAGCGGATTTCCCGTCATTGGTATGACCTTGCCATGCTGGCGCAGCATGGGATCGGCAAGCGGGCCATGAACGATCTTGAACTGTTGGCGAATGTGATCGACCTCAAGAACGTGTTCTACAGGAGCGCGACGACGCACTATGAGCGCTGCTTGGCTGGCGAACTGAATCTGCTGCCTGACGGCGACAATCGGGTTCTGTTAGAAAAGGATTACCTCAACATGCAAGAGGCCGGCATGCTCAACGGGCATGTATATCCCATGACGCAAATCCTCGATGAGCTATCGGCGCTCCAAAAGCAGATCAATCAACGTGGATCTCTCTAGCCCTTACGGACACACAAAGGAGATTAGGCTGTCAGTCACAAGCGGATCGAAGTGATCAAGGCGGTTGATTTTGGTCGCTCGTTCTCCATTCAGTACACTGTCCCTCGGGGCCGTAGGACTCGTTGACGGGAAACCGTCTCCCCCCAGCGGAAAATTAGGAGAGTTGCTGTGACCATGGTTCATGAGCGCACCCGTAGCGTGGTGCAGACAAGAGACTTCTTGCGCGACTCATCTAGGGATTCATCCCTGCCTGAATCCATACGCCTCCAGGCTGAACGCCTTCTACGACATTACCCGGAAGCAGCTGATATCTGGCTAGCTGGCAAGCTTGAAGAGCGGCGGAGAGAGGAATTGTCCTTGTTGGCGGACAAGTATGAGCCTCTACATCCGGCATTGGGCTGCTGGTTAGCAGCTGAGCCGCTGTTCTGTGATGAAAGCTCAACCACGAAATAGATTGATTTCTACCTCCAGCAGTAGGCTCTGCCGGCTCCAATTCTTTACTTTTTTCAATGCGACTTTGAGGCACCTGCGTTCATTTTCTGAGCTGCCGCCGGCAAGCCTTCGAGTTTCTGCCTCGAACTGGGATAAGCGTCCGGCTAACAATTCCGGATTGGCCCCGCGCTTCCGCCTTGTTAAATCCGTGTGTTCATAAAAAATGCTGTATCAATTTCACCAGCAGGGTGTCCAGACTTTTTGGGTTCAAGGTGTCAGGTTAGGCCAGCACAGTGTTCAAGTTGGTGCAGTCCCTACACCTGAGTAGTCCACAAGCAGTTAATTCACCAAAAAGTCATCTCGCTGAAACAAACAAAAACTCCCGCTCCTGCATTGAAACCCTCGCGCTGTAAGGCTTCCACTCGATCCCTAATCATCGAAATAAAATTGTCATCAAAAGTATGTGTAAGTGTAATGCATCCACCCGAGCCTGCCCCTCGTCTACCACACATGTTTTCGACGAGGATAATTACATGCTCATTGCTACCCCCAACTCTCAATGGCTTAACCGAATCACGTGCGGGCTCCTGCTGAGCGCTGGAGGACTCGGTCTCAGTCAACCAGCGGCAGCTGATTTTTTGGCAGATAGCAAAGCTGGTCTGGAAGCGCGCAACTTCTATTTCAATCGTGATTTCCGCCAAGACTCAGCAAGCCAGTCAAAACAGGAAGAATGGGCCCAGGGCTTTCTGCTGCGTTACGAATCCGGGTTCACCGAAGGGACCGTCGGTGTTGGCATCGACGCTATCGGCATGCTGGGTCTCAAGCTGGACTCCAGCGCCGACCGCTCAGGCACGGGCCTGCTCAAGCGCGATAAAGAAGCACCTCGTGCCGCGCAGGATGAATATGGTGAGATGGGCTTAACCGCGAAGCTGCGCGCCTCAAACAGCGTGCTGAAACTGGGCACGCTGCAACCTAGACTGCCAACCGTCCAAGCAAACGATTCGCGCCTGCTGCCACAGACCTTTCAAGGCGGGCACCTGAATTCGCTGGAGATTGACGGGCTTACCTTCGATGCAGGCCAGCTCAAGCAAGTAAGTCAGCGCGACTCATCCGATAGCGAAGACCTCAGCATTACCAGCGGCGCAGCCCGCGCTATCAGCGGCGGCGGAACCCAGACGAGCGATGAATTCAACTTCGCCGGGGCGACCTACAAATGGAACAGCAACCTGGCTACCGGCTACAACTACGGCAATCTGGATGACTTCTATAAGCAGCATATTTTCACGGTCCTGCACACCTTGCCGTTGGGTGATAAACAGTCGCTGAAAACTGATCTGCGCTACGCCCGCTCTACCGACGAAGGTAACAGCAACGTCGACAACAAGGCATTCGGAGCAATGTTTACCTACGCCTTTGGTGGCCACGCCCTCGGCGTTGGCTACCAGAGCATGAGCGGAGACACCGGTTACGCCTACATCAACGGCACCGATCCGTTCCTGGTCAACTATGTACAGATCGGCGACTTCGCTAACAAAGACGAAACCTCATGGCAGGCCCGCTATGACTTCAACTTTGCCAGCGTTGGCATCCCTGGCTTGACGTTCATGACCCGTTACCTGACTGGTGACAATATTGATCTAGGCGCAGGCAAAGCCGATGGTAAGGAGTGGGAGCGCAACACTGACATCGCCTATGTCTTCCAGGACGGCGTACTGAAAAACCTGGGCGTGAAATGGCGCAACGCCACACTACGTTCAACCAACTTCGGCAACGACGTTGATGAGAACCGCCTGATCGTCAGCTACACACTTCCACTGTTGTAATCACGTTCATTGAGGAGACGCAGGACGCGCTTGGATCAAGGAAGATCCAACATCGCGAGCCTCACCCACACTGTGCTGCACTGCAGAGCTTGATATGCAAGTGTTAGTTAACTGAAAGAAAAACGCTTGACCTTGCCGCCGTGGAAAGGTTGAAGATATGTCCAAGCCCAAGCAGAGCCCGCCCGCCCGATGCTGGCTGGCACTACCAGTGCTCTAAATCGCCACAGTGACCAGACAATCCAGTTTATTGATCAAGTGTTCCATGGCACGTTTTATCGCTGTGTTGAGCAAAAGAGCTCTGCTAATGTTTATTCAGACACGCTAACGGCAACCGCTATGTATCGGTTTTTCTCGGTCCTGGTTTTGGTACTCAGCCTGATGCTGCCAGCTTTTGGCAGCATGCCGGCAGCTGAACCTTGCCCGATGCAAAGTGCCATGGCCGATATGGATCATGCCGGCAGTGAGGCTCCTTGCTGTGAGGACATGAGCGACACATCCAGCTCAGGCAGCAAATCGCCCTGCAAAGCCGGCCAGGAATGCAAAACCAGTGGTCTGCTGCAAACTGTGGTGATCAAACTCTTCGCTCCATTGCATGCTTCCCCGCAAACAGCGCTGATACAGCCGCTACTTCAACGAGAGCCCGCCGGTCTTTGGCGTCCACCCCGCGTCTCCTGATGCTCTGATCTGAAATGCGCTCCGCTAAGAGAGCGTTCTGTTGTCGCCTGCATTTAGGCGGCATCGATCAACGTCATTGGAGACGAAAGCATGCCTGCTTTCCTTTTCGCACGCCGTGGCTGTTCGGGCGTGCTGGCTGCTGTGCTGTGGGTGAGTTCATTTCTCACCGCGCAGGCGGAGCCACTTACGTTCGCCCGTGCTCAAGCCCTTGTCGAACGTACGGCCCCAGAGAATCTTGCCAGGCAGGCCCAAGTCGAGTCGGCACAACAGGCTGTGCTTCCGTCGGATGCTCTACCTGATCCCAAGTTGATCCTGGGCGTGGATAACCTGCCGATTGAAGGCCCGGATCGCTACTCGCTTAATCGCGACTTTATGACCATGCGCCGCATTGGCCTGATGCAGGAAGTGCCCAACAGCGATAAGCGCCAGGCTCGCCGGCAACTGGCTGAGGCCACTGTTACCCGTGCCGAAGCAGAGCAACGCGCGATGGTCTTGGAGACCAAGCGGCAGACGGCGCTGAGCTGGCTCGATGTCTATTACGCAGAGCGTCGCGTTGAGCTTTTCTCTGAGTTGGATGAACAGATCACCCTGCTGCGCTCAGCTATACAGGCATTGATCGCTGGCAACTCCGCGCGATCCAGCGAGCTTCTTCAGGCCGATCAGGAAGCACTAACGCTTGAGGACCGGCGTGATGAGCTGGATCGTGATGTTGCGATTGCACGCGCCACGTTACGCCGCTGGGTAGGCGATGATGCGAGTCAGCCACTGGCCGGGACTCCACCTGCGCTTAGCTTGGAAGTACCGCACCTGCAGCATCGCCTGGGGGAACATCCAGATCTGCGGGCTGCGGCCGCCCGTGTGGGCGAAGCTAATGCTGAGCTGGCCGAGGCAGTTTCCGAGAAGAAACCCGACTGGGGTGTGGAGTTCGCCTACAACAACCGTGATAACCAGTTCGGCGACATGGTGATGTTGCAGTTCACCTTTGACCTGCCCATGTTCGTCGGCACCCGTCAGGGACCCAAGATCAACGCCAAGCAACACAGCGTGGCCCAGGTGGAGGCCGAACAGGAGGTGCTGCTGCGCGCTCACCAAGCCGAACTGGAAAGCGGCCTCGCCGAGTTGGCGCAGCTGCGCAAGATGTTGATCCGTACCGAACAACACCTTATCCCCTTGTCGAGCAAGCGCGTGGATCTGGAGCTTGCTGCCTACAAAGCGGGCAACAGTCAATTGGCGGCTGTGATCAATGCCCGTCGTGACCTGATCGAGGCGCAATTGCGGAAAATCGAACAACAGCGCCAGCTCAGCCAGCTCTCCGCAAGTCTGTATTACGCCTATGTGGAGGGCCTGAAATGAAAGCGCTCACTCTGAAGTATTGCCTATTGGGCCTAGCCATCGCGGCGGGTGGAACCGCTGGCGGTTTCTGGCTGGGCCAGCAAAGCTCATCCCATGAGCAGATGCCAGCAGCAAAATCAGAAGATCGCCAGGTGCTCTACTGGTACGACCCGATGGTGCCGACTCAGCGTTTCGAGCAGCCAGGCAAGTCTCCCTTTATGGACATGGAGCTGGTGCCGAAGTATGCCGGCACTGAGCAGGATACGAGCGCTATCAGCGTGCCTGCACAAGCAATCCAGAACCTAGGCATGCGCACGTCGACGGTCGTACGGGCAGTACTACCATCCGGTATCGATGCGGTAGGTTCACTGGCCTACAACCAGCGCGAAGTCGCTACTTTGCAGGCGCGCTCTGCCGGCTTTGTCGAGCGGGTCTATGGCCGTGCCCCCGGAGATGTACTGCCTGCAGGAACGCCGTTGGCTGACCTGCTGATCCCCGAGTGGTCGGCTGCCCAGCTTGAGTTCATCGCGGTATTGCAGAGCGGTGATGCTCGGCTGGTCGACGCCGCGCGTGAACGCATGCGGCTGCTGGGTATGCCAAAAGGGTTGATCGATCATGTGCAACGTACCCTTAAACCGAAGGCATTGCAGACATTGGTCACCCCAATTGGCGGTGAGTTGCTGTCCCTAGAGTTACGCGCTGGCATGGCGGTTTCGGCAGGCCAAGACCTGGCACGCCTCAACGGGCTGTCGAGCATCTGGCTCGACGCGGCCATCCCTGAGTCCCAGGCCGCAGCGGTTCAGCTTGGCGCGCAGATCAGGGCAAGCCTGACGGCTTTTCCAGGCCAAACCCTGAAAGGCCGGGTGATTGCACTATTGCCCAGTGCCGACGTGCAGACACGAACGCTGACGGTGCGCAGTGAACTGCCCAATCCAGAAGGCAAGTTACGCCCCGGTATGTTTGCATCGGTGCGGCTGAATAGCGCAGGCGAGCAGCCGGTGCTGCTTATTCCCAGCGAGGCAGTGATTCGCACCGGTAAACGCGCCCTGGTCATGCTGGCTGAAGGCGAAGGACGCTACCGTCCTCATGAGATCCAGGTCGGGCGGGAGGCCGATGGCCGCTTCGAAGTGCTTGCGGGCCTCTCTGAGGGACAGGCGGTGGTGACCTCGGGGCAGTTCCTGATCGACTCCGAAGCCAGCCTGCAGGGCGTGATGGCGCAGGTCGATGACGCGCTGCCTGAGCCACCCCCGCTGCATGAGGCGCAGGGGGTGATCCGCGAACTTGACGGGCAAACGGTCACGCTTGCGCACGGCCCCTTCAACAGCCTGGGCATGCCCGGCATGACCATGGCCTTTGAACTGGCCAAGCCCGAGGTCGCGACCGGACTGAAGATCGGCGACTCCGTACGCATTGCTGTGCGACAGAGCGATACCGGATTGGTCGTTGAGCAGCTCATTAAACAAGGAGCCAGCCAATGATCGCGCGCCTGATTCATTGGTCGATTGGCAACCGCATGCTGGTCTTGTTGGCGACCCTGTTTATCACTGCCTGGGGCATCTGGTCTTTACGTAGCACACCGCTGGATGCCTTACCGGATCTTTCTGACACTCAGGTGATCATCCGCACCAGCTTCCCAGGTCAGGCCCCCCAGATCATCGAGAACCAGGTCACCTACCCGTTGGCTAGCACCATGCTTTCTGTGCCTGGCGCGAAGACCGTGCGTGGTTACTCGTTCTTCGGCGACTCGTTTGTCTACGTGTTATTCGAGGACGGTACAGATCTCTACTGGGCACGTTCCCGCGTACTGGAGTACCTCAACCAGGCGCAGGATCGACTGCCTGATGGGGTCACCACCACCCTTGGTCCAGACGCCACTGGCGTGGGCTGGATCTACCAATATGCCCTCCTGGATCGCAGCGGCAAACATGATCTCGCGCAGTTGCGCTCAATCCAGGACTGGTTTCTTAAGTACGAGCTGAAAAGCCTACCTAACGTGGCGGAGGTCGCCACGTTAGGCGGCATGGTCAAGCAGTATCAGGTCGTGCTCGATCCGCAGAAGATGGTTGCCTACGGTGTGACGCAGCGGGAGATTGAGGAGGCGTTACAGGGGGCGAACCAGGAAGCCGGGGGTGCCGTCCTTGAGTTAGCCGAGCGTGAATACATGGTGCGTGCCTCAGGCTATCTGGAAAGCCTGGAGGACTTCCGCAATGTGCCGTTGCGCACCTCACAGACCGGCATACCAATTTTGCTTGGCCAGGTAGCCAGCATTCAACTCGGCCCGGAGATGCGCCGTGGCATAGCCGAGCTAGATGGTGAAGGCGAAGTGGTCGGTGGTGTGGTGATCATGCGCTCGGACAAAAACGCTCGCGAAGTGATCAGCGCAGTCAAAGAGAAGCTGGACAGCTTGCGCGCAAGCCTACCTGCGGGCGTCGAGTTGGTGACGACCTATGACCGCTCCCAGTTAATTGACCGGGCCATAGATAACCTCAGCTTCAAGCTGCTGGAAGAGTTTGTCGTCGTCGCCCTGGTCTGTCTGATCTTTCTCTGGCACCTGCGCTCCTCGCTGGTGGCGATCATTACCCTGCCGCTCGGCATCCTTATGGCGTTTATCGTCATGCGTCATCAAGGCATCAATGCCAACATCATGTCCCTAGGCGGTATCGCCATCGCCATTGGTGCCATGGTCGATGCGGCCGTGGTGATGATTGAGAACGCCCACAAGCACATCGAAACGTGGCAAGAGCAGCATCCGAACGAGCGCCTACAAGGCGATACGCATTGGCAGGTGATCGGCAAGGCGGCTGCCGAGGTTGGCCCTGCGCTGTTCTTCAGCTTGCTGATCATTACCCTGTCGTTTCTCCCGGTGTTTACCCTCGAAGCCCAGGAGGGCCGGCTGTTTGGTCCGCTGGCATTTACCAAAACCTATGCCATGGCTGCTGCTGCCGGGCTGTCAGTCACTCTGGTACCGGTGCTAATGGGCTACTGGATACGCGGACATATACCCAATGAGCAGAAAAACCCCCTGAACCGTTGGCTGATCGCGGCCTATCGGCCTGTACTTGAAGCGGTGCTGGCATGGCCGAAGACCACTTTGGCATTGGCATTACTGGTCTTCGTCTCCAGTCTCTGGCCGCTAAGTCGGCTTGGCGGTGAGTTTCTGCCAGCGATGGACGAAGGCGACCTGCTCTACATGCCCTCGGCATTGCCCGGCCTTCCAGCAAGTAAAGCAACTGAGCTGCTGCAACAGACTAACCGCATGATTCTCAGTGTGCCGGAAGTGGCGCAGGTGTTCGGCAAAGCAGGCCGAGCAGAGACCGCCACTGACCCCGCGCCACTGGAGATGTTCGAGACTACGGTGCAGTTCAAACCACGCGATCAGTGGCGCGATGGCATGACAGCGGAGAAGCTGATCGATGAGCTTGATCAAGCGGTAAAAGTCCCCGGGCTTTCGAACATCTGGGTACCACCGATCCGCAACCGCATCGACATGCTCGCCACCGGTATAAAGAGTCCTATCGGGGTGAAGGTTGCCGGCACTTCGTTGGTCGATATTGAGCGCATCACCCGTGAGATCGAAGGGGTGGCCAAACAGGTGCCGGGGGTGAGTTCGGCGCTGGCTGAACGACTGACTGGCGGGCGTTACGTGGATATAAAAATCAATCGCCTGGCCGCAGCGCGTTATGGCCTCAACGTCGATGAAATCCAGGCGGTGGTGTCAGGTGCTATTGGTGGCAGCAACATCGGTGAAACCGTAGAAGGGTTGGCGCGCTATCCGATCAATCTGCGTTATCCCCGCGAGTGGAGAGACAGCCCCGAGGCGTTGCAACGGCTGCCCATCCTTACGGCGGCAGGCCAGCAGATCACGCTCGGTTCTGTGGCCGACATAAGCCTGAGCGAAGGACCACCGATGCTGCGCAGCGAAAACGGACGTCTTTCCGGCTGGGTCTATGTCGATGTCCGTGACCGTGACCTAGCGTCGACCGTACGTGAGCTCCAGCAGCGGGTGTCGGAGTCTGTGCAGCCAGATGCGGGCATGACCATTTCCTACTCGGGGCAGTTCGAGTTTTTGGAACGCGCCAATGCACGCCTAACCTGGGTGGTTCCGGCGACACTGCTGATTATCTTCGTGCTGCTCTATCTGACCTTCAATCGTTTGGCCGAGGCCTTGCTGATCATGGCCACCTTACCGTTCGCCCTGACAGGCGGTGTCTGGCTGCTCTACTGGCTGGGTTTCAACCTATCGGTGGCCACTGGTGTTGGCTTTATTGCGCTGGCTGGGGTGTCGGCAGAGTTCGGGGTGATCATGCTGATCTATCTGCAGAACGCCTGGCATTCCCGAGTTGAAGCGGGGCGCACAGATAATCCTGCTTTGCTTGAGTCAATTCGAGAGGGGGCGGTACTGCGCGTGCGGCCGAAGGTGATGACGGTCGCGGTGATCATTGCCGGTCTATTGCCGATCCTCTGGGGCGAGGGAGCAGGGTCCGAAGTCATGAAGCGAATCGCCGCTCCGATGGTAGGTGGGATGATTACCGCACCATTGTTGTCGATGCTGGTGTTGCCGGCAGCGTATTGGTTGATGCGGCGTAAAGGGGGAGAAGCATGATGTAGCAGGTCTGGGGATGACACAGGGTAACTGGAGAGGAAGTCTGAGTTGCCCCTGTCATTTAATATTTTTGAGCTACTAAAAAGCCCCCTAATACTGCAATTACGAAGATGTAATTTTCGCTTCACTTTGATGACAGGTGCATACGTTTATATTTTCACTACAACCTAAGTAGAGGAATTAAACGTGAACATTCTTAAATCTGTCTTGGCGGTATCTATTCTTTCTGCATCGTCCTTGGTTATGGCCGAAGGCGGCGGTGACCGTGTCTATGGTCGAATGATTCAGGATAATGAAAGAGCGATGCAGGAATACGCTGCTGCTCGTGGCAAGACTCCGCCAGAGGTGACTCACTATCGCTACGGCATGAAGCTGGACATCGCGAAGGTTGTACATACGAGCCCTACAGGCTCTGGTTGCGAGGTAATGCCGGCTCAGATGACCTATGAGGACTCCAGCGGCGATTTGCAGACTGTTGAATATCGGGCAATGGGTACAGCCTGCCAGAATCAAAACTGAGCTACATAGGAGCTTACAGGTCACTGACTTAAAAGTAATTTTCAAGTCACCCTGACGTTATTTGGCGTGTGGAAGTATGGCGTGAGCGCGCACGGGCGATACCTGGCGCGCTACGGCAACTACTACAAGAAATCTCACCGAGATAAAACTGCCAAATAATTCAGGAGCGTCACATGAATAACCCCTTTTTTTGCTTATCGCTGATAGCTCTGAGTATCGGCACCGGACAGGCTGCAATTGCCGCCGAAGAAAAGGCCGAAGGCTTCGTCGAGGGCAGCAGCCTCACTATTCTGAATCGCAACCTCTACTTCAATCGTGACTTTCGTAAGGGGCAGTCGAGCGGCACAGGTAATGGTTACTCGGAAGAGTGGGCCCATGGAATCATCGGGCAGTTTGAGTCTGGATTCACCGAGGGTACCGTTGGCTTTGGTATCGACGCGTTTGCGATGCTGGGCCTGAAACTCGACTCTGGTGATGGGCGATCCGGCGCAGGTGGCTCCGTTGATGTGATGCCTTACAACAGTGCAGGGCAACCCGAGGATGACTACTCCAAGGTGGGAGGTGCGGTTAAAGCCAGGTTCATGGATACAGTCATCAAAGCTGGCGATGTTTTTCCTGTTAGCCCCGTCGTTCAATACGGCGACTCGCGACTCCTGCCCGAAAGCTTCCGCGGTATCACCGTGGCCAACAACAGTATTGACGGCCTGGCCCTGCAAGGTGGCCGCCTGCATTCAATGAGCGAGCCCAACTCAAGCAGCATGCGCGATGGCTTCGCAACGTTCTATGCCGGCTCCGTCGACGCTCCCTGGATTGCCTATTTTGGCGGCGATTACTCGGTCAACGACAACGTCGGCATCAGCCTCTATACCAGCCGTCTCAAAGATGCGTGGAACCAGTACTACGCTGGTACCACGTTGAGCTATCCGCTCTCCGACGATGTTGCCTTGATCGGTGGACTTAATTACTACAAAGCTGTCGATGAGGGAAAACAACATCTGGGCAGCTTCGATAACAACATCTGGAGCGGTAAGGCTGGAGTGCAATTTGGTGCCCATACCGTCATGGTTGGCATTCAGCGCAATAACGGCGATGACGATTTCGATTACCTGCGTCAGTCCGACTCGATCTACCTGGATAACTCCATCCAGTACAGCGACTTCAACTCGCCCAAGGAAAAGTCCTGGCAGGTGCGCTATGACTTGGACATGGAGCCTTTTGGTGTACCCGGCCTGAGCTTCATGACCCGCTACGCGCAGGGCTGGGATGCTGACTACACCAACGCCAACGAGGTTTACATGCGGCGCGACGATGATGGTAATCCGCTGACCGATCAGAAGCGATGGGAGCGCGACATCGAAGCCAAGTACGTCGTGCAAGCCGGCTCAATGAAAGACATGTCCTTCCGTATTCGCCAAGCGACTACCCGTGCAACCGATTTCGAATCGGATCTGGATGAGGTTCGTCTCATCGTCGAATATCCGCTCGAAGTGCTTTAAAGCGTTGTCGGCGAGTGCCTGCGGGCACTCGCCTTGCGCGGCTGTTGTCTCCGTTAGTGCTCCTTTGGTTTGGAGACAGCCTTCGGCACCCTCGGGTGCCTTTTTGGCGCAATTGCAGCGCGTTTGACCACGCACTTCCCCACGACCTGAGCAGTCTTTGTATTGGGCTTGACCGCCGATTGCAGAGAATCTGGCAGACCAGAAGTCGAAGCTAAGGGGCTCATACCGACCCTAAGCTGCCCTGCGCAGAGGGCAAATAGGGGCAAAAAGCGGACACTACCGTTGGAGATAACCGGTCTGCCGGAGGTGGGGCTGGTTGACCGAGGGGTTGGAGCGCATTTTTCCGAACAGCGCATCGGAATTGCGAACATCTGCGAGCAATGGCGCTAGAGCGCGACCAGCTCGGCGATTTTTGCCGCGACTACCGCCATTGAGTCTTCTTCAGTGTCCAGACCACTTCGGGAGGCGAGTAAGGGGCTGACATTGCGGAGAGCTTCATACGTCGTGTTATGCACGATGGGAACGAGCTGATTACCCGCCAGGAGTGCCGAAAGCTCTTTGTCGGCGACGCTCTCTTTGGGGAGGCGGGCCAGCAGCGCAGGGGTCACCAGCACAAGCCCAATTCGAGAATTTGCTAAGCCCTTGTCAATAGCGCGCATCATCGGAACGCCTAGGCCAAGGTCCTTTTCGCTGAACCAAACTTTGACACCAGCCGCCACGAGCAACTCATGCAGCTCTTTGGCCGGACCCTGCCGGTCGTCCCAAGCGTGGCACAGGAAGACGTCACGAAGATCAGGCTGCGCCGCAGCTCGCGCCTCCACGGTTTCGCGGATTGGCGTGAGTGACTGCACCTGGGTAGACGTGTACGACACGGACGAACCCGCTCTCGACCAGCGCGGCCTTGAACTGCTGCTGGATCTGCTGCCATCGCCGCCATTGTTGCCAGAACTAGCTCCGCTGCTACCCGACGAGGAGTAGAATGAAGGCGAATATGCATTTGACCTGTAACCGCTATAGCGGCTACTACATGCGGGGCAGTCCGCTGCTGCGCTTGCTGAGCGATGGCCTCTTGTTGGTGCCGTGCATCTAGCCAAGTCGAAATCCTTCCATTGGTCAGTCCCTTTGCAACACACAGATGTAGGTCTGACTGAACAATAGCCTAGTGCCATGCCTAGCAGAAGAGGAAATTCAGGGCTCAGTATTTCGACGGTGTCGTCCTGGCTGAAACAGGTCTTCATCGAGCGGGCATCGGGATCGCTCAGGGAGATCTGTTTATCCTGTGTTTCATTGACCTGAACCTCGATTTCCTAGGCCAATCGTACTTTATTTGGGGTTTGAAAGAGGGCGCAGGACTGCGCAGTTATGATTCCGAGCACTCATCCTTTTAAAGAGTAAGTGCTCGGTTTTAGCGGGGGTTACTTCGCGGGGTAGTCGGCAATCACTTGGTCAGTACCGGCCTTGGTCAATCCGATCACCTGATAAGCGTGCTGGGTACCGTCAACCTCCATGCCCGGCGAGCCTGCCGGCATGCCAGGAACGGCGATGCCAGCCAGGTCATAGCGCTTGGAAAGTTCGATGACCTGCGCTGCTGGTACATGACCCTCGACAAATTTTCCGTCGATCACAGCGGTGTGGCAGGACGCCAGTCTTGGGGCGACGCCGAGTCGTTGCTTCACCGAGGACATATCGCGCTCGACATGGTCGATGACTTTGAAGCCGTTTGCTTCCAGGTGCGAGATCCACTTCTTGCAGCATCCGCAATTTGCATCACGGTGTACGTCGATTGTCAGGGCATCAGCTGAATGGACTGCTGAGGTCATAAACAAGGCGGCCAGCATCGCCACTCGCGCGCCATTACGTTTAGCTGTCATGTAGGTGCTCTTTGCCATCGGCATGGGTGTGAGTTTTGGGAGCGGGAGCCGGGGGCTGCTCCTGTTGAGCTTGCGCTGGGTCGTGATGATCAACGCCACCCTGTGTCTTCGGGTCATCAGCTGCATGGTGGTCTGCGCCGCTGCCTGATGGCGTCATATCTGCTGCGTGATGGTCCGCACCGCTAGCCGAAGCGCCGTGATGATCAGCACCTGCGTTCGTCACTGAACTATCCGAAGCATGATGATCTGTCGCAGCTTCAGGCTCGGCGTGATGATCCGTCTTGGCGCTTCCATGCTGACCTTCGTGGTTATGCATCTGGGTCTCACCACCGCCATGTTCGTGACCGCCGCTCGATGCAACCAGCGTTTGATACTGATTGGCATCCATTTTCGGCAATTGATCGAGGAACGCGACCATCCCCCAGATGTACTGATCGCCCATGCTCTTGCCCCAGGCCGGCATGCCGGTGGCCTTGATGCCGTGTTTGATTACCCAAAATGCGGCGGCTGGATTGCCATCGATACCCACTTGGGCCAAGTTCGGCGGAGCGGGATACAAGGATTGGCTAAGCTCTGTTTCCGCAACACCTGGTGCCAAATGGCAGCCGATGCACATCGAGTTGTAGTTGCCTGCGCCAGCTTTAATCAGTGCCTCGTCATTGAGGTTAGGCACCTCAATGTCCTTGGAGCGCACTTCGATAGAGCGGTCACGGGCCATCGTCAGGAATGCATGCACTGCTGGGAAGTGAGGATCATCGGCACCCACGTTGACCAGGCCAAAATAGGCCACGGCACCTACCGCGATACTTCCGACTACGCTCGCCGCCACTAAGGTTTTAATTGTTCTTTTCATGTCAGGCTCTCAAAACCACATCCGAATACCGGCAACGAAGCGTGCCTCCTCAACATCCTCCCCCTCATCTCGCGCCAAGTCGGCCGTGTTGCCGAAGGAGCGACTCCAGGAAACGCCGATGTAGGGTGCGAACTGGCGAATGATCTCGTAACGCAGTCGAAGACCGACCTCGGCGTTGGCCAGACCGGAGCCGATGCCTCGCTCCGGATCGTTCTTGCCGTAGAAATTCACTTCAGCGGTCGGCTGAAGGATCAGGCGATTGGTCAGCAGAATGTCGTACTCGCCCTCTAAGCGCGCAGCCGTCTGGCCGTTCTCGCCGACAAAGGCAGTGGCCTCCGCCTCGAAGGCATACAGCGCCATACCCTGGATGCCGAATGCGGCCCAAGTCTGTGGCGACTCTGGCTTGAAGTCTTGGCGAACACCCGCGACCACATCCCACCAAGGACCAATCGAGCGCCCGTACAAGGCCTGCAATTCAGCATCCTCAGTTACGCCATTGGTGCGTTCACCTTCGGAGCGAAGCCAGAGACGATTGATGTCTCCGCCAATCCAGCCGGACGCATCCCAAGCCAAGGTGCTGCCTTCATCGGCATCCTGGTATTCGAGCTGATCGAGTAGGAAAAAGCTGTTGATGGCGCTGTCGTGAACCTTGTGGCCTGGCAAAGGCGGGAACGCTGCTTCACGATCCGCATCTGTCAGTACCGGGATAGGCGTGCGGCTGGTAGTTCTCGTGGCGTCAGCGGAACCATGGTTCATCTTTGAATGATCCATACCCCCCATCTGCCCCTGCATAGCGCCGTGACCCATCTTGCTGTGGTCCATAGTCGGAGCCTTTTGTTGGCTCTGGCCCATCTGGCTATGATCCATGCCCTTCATCGGCTCTTTGGCAGAACCGTGGTTCATCTTGCTATGGTCCATCGGCATGGAACCGTGGCCCATTGCCGAATGATCCATTTCTTCCGCAGCGAGGGTGAGCCCGCTGCCAAGCATGCTCAGCGACACTGCCAGTGCTGTTAGGGGCGGACGTAAAAACCTAGTGGTCATGGTTCGAACCTGCTTCGGCTTCGGTGCCGCCATGCTTATCCATCATGCTTTCGTGATCCATGCCGCCATGGTTCATGTCCCCGTGATCCATCTGCTGACTAGCAGCCCTTTCCTTCGCTTGTGCGGCCTTCTTGTCAGGTACCGATTTGGGAGCCTGTGTCTCAGTAGCATGTTGTTCGTGCTCACTGTGACCTTCGCCGGCCAACAACACCGGGGCTTGTAGGGCAGCCAAAAGGCTCAATAAGGTAGCGCTGCCAACCAGGGCCTTCCGCTTCATAAAAGTACTCATCAGATATCTCCTTTACTCATCCACACGAACTTCACGGAACATGCCCATTTCCATGTGGAGTAGTAGGTGGCAGTGGTAGGCCCAGCGACCCAATGCATCGGCAGTCACTCGATAACTGCGTTTGGAACCTGGCGGCATGTCGATGGTGTGTTTACGAACCATGAAGTTGCCGTTCGCATCCTCCAGATCACTCCACATGCCGTGAAGGTGGATGGGGTGAGTCATCATGGTGTCGTTGACCAGCGTGATGCGGACACGCTCGCCGTACTTAAGGCGCAAAGGCTCGGCATCCGAGAACTTGATGCCGTCGAAGGACCAGGAAAATTTCTCCATGTGCCCGGTGAGGTGCAGCTCAATGGTTCGGCTGGGTTCGCGGCCATCCGGGTCGGGGAAGATGCTTTTCAAGTCGGAATAGGTCAGCACGCGACGACCATTGTCGCGTAGGCCGATACCTGGATCGTTAAGCTTGTGGGTCGGAGTCATGGTTTGCATGTCGACCAGCGGGTTATTGGTTTCAGAGGCCGGATGCGATTGCATTGCTGCGCCCATACCCGCCATACCTGAATGGTCCATGCCGGTCATTTTGCTGTGATCCATACCGGCCATGTCACCCTGCATGGTGCCAGGGCTCATGCCAGCCATCTTGCTGTGGTCCATACCTGCCATATCACCTTGCATTCCGCCAGCGTCCATCCCGGCCATCTTGCTGTGATCCATGCCGCTCATGCCGCCTTGCATGCTGCCGTGGTCCATGCCCGCCATGCTGCCGTGATCCATACCCATGTCGCCCATGGCGATCAGGGGGCGAGGATCGGTTTCGGGTACTGGAGCGCTCAACCCTTCACGTGTAGCCAGAGTGCCGCGGGCATAGCCGGTGCGATCCATGGACTGGGCAAAAATGGTGTAAGCCTCTTGGTCAGCGAGTTCGACAATCACGTCGTAAGTCTCGGCCACGGCGATGCGCAGCTCATCAACGCTGACTGGCTTGACGTGCAGGCCATCGGCCGCAACAACCGTCATCTTCAGGCCTGGAATGCGCACGTCGAAGTAGGTCATGGCCGAGCCGTTAATGAAGCGCAAACGGAGCTTTTCGCCCGGTTTGAAAATACCTGTCCAGTTCCCATTAGGTGCCTGGCCATTCATCAGGTAGGTGTAGGTGTAGGCACTTACGTCGGCTAGATCAGTGGGGCTCATCTTCATCTCGGCCCACATCTTGCGATCAGCAACCGCTGCCGACCAACCTTGCTCGCTCACGTCATTGATAAAGTCGCCAACGGTGCGCTTGTGCTGGTTGTAGTAGTCCGACTGCTTTTTAAGCTTGGCCAATAACCGTGTTGGGTCTTCATCAGTCCAGTCAGTCAGCATCACCACGTAGTCACGGTCATAGCTAAACGGCTCAGGCTCCTTGGCATCGATGACCAGGGCACCGTAAACGCCAATCTGCTCCTGCAACCCAGAGTGGCTGTGGTACCAGTAAGTACCATTTTGATTGACCTTGAACTTGTACTCGTACATGCCATCGGGCGCGATGCCGTGGAAGCTCAAGCCAGGCACACCATCCATGTTCGCGGGCAAAATGATGCCGTGCCAGTGAATCGAGGTGTCTTCGGCCAAGCGGTTTTTCACACGCAGTGTGACGGTATCGCCTTCCCGCCAGCGCAAAATTGGCCCTGGAATGGACCCATTAATAGCCATCGCGGTCCGGGCTGCTCCGGTAATGTTCACTGGCGTTTCACCAATGAATAAGTCGAAGTCGGTACCAGTCAATACGTTGGGCTGACCTGGGCTGGTCACCGCCCAAACGGGAGTGCGCCACAAGCCAAGGCCTCCGAGAATGCCGGTGGCGGCCAGGCCTTTTACGAAGGTTCGTCTTGAGGTTTTGCAGTGCATGCCGTTATGTCCAATCAGTTAGAGGAACCAGGGTAAACAACCGTAACTTCAGGTTGATTGTCAGCTTCATCCTGGGAGGGTTTCCCTATCAGCCTTGCCCACTGCCGTGATTTTTCAAATCGGTTCGACAGCGAGCTTGAGAAATTGCCATATCTCAACCGGCTAAGTGATTACATTTCTGTCAGGTTGGCCGTGTACTAGCAGTTAGCGTGGTCGGCTGTTTGGGTTTTATTACCTGCAACCGGCGACTCTTTTTTCTCTTGCTGGGCCAGTTGATAGGCTTCCATCGATACTTTGCTGGCCTGTTCCATGCGAGCAAAAGTCCGGTCAGCACCGCCTTCGGCCATCGCCAAAGAGGAGGCGGTAAGCGCGATAACCACGAACAGGGTTTTAATTGATTTCATATGGGCGTTCCTCGATTCAGTTCAGTTGGCCCGGTGACCCTGAGTGGGTCGGCATCAGGCATTGAGCTTCAGGCTCGAAGTAACCTTAACCAGAGCGCCCTGTCATAAACCTGAGCTGAACATTACAGTTCTGTCAGGTTGCTACTTCTCTCTTGTCGAGTCTCCACGGGCCTCTGTAGTGTCTACTCATGCCCTTTTATGAAGCCTGCGCGGATTCGTTTTATGGCATGCCTGGCAGCGATGCCTAAGCTTCTTCCGGTCAGTGGCGCTAAATAGTCCTGACCCCCACACAACGCTCAAGAGAGATAGCCACTATGTCGACGAAAAATACCGTTGCTACCGGCGCTGCATTGGCACTCGTTGCCGCCAGCCTATTTGCCACCCTGCCGGTTCAAGCGGCTCAGGACGCGAAAACAGCCGAAGTCAAATGCTTTGGTGTGAATGGCTGCAAAGGCCAAAACGATTGCATGACTGCAAAGAATGCCTGCAAAGGCCAGGGGGAATGCAAAGGCCAGGGTTTCAATTTGATGACCCAAGAAAAGTGCGATGAGGCCGGTGGTAAAACCAGCGAGTAAGTCCATCCGAGGGAGTGCAAGTCACTCCCTTGACTCGGAGTTCTAATGAGCAAAAGCAACACGCTGGGTTTTGGCCTGGGCTTACGTAGCGAGTATTACCAGCAGATTTTGGAGCAACGTCCTGAAGTCGACTGGTTCGAGATCATCTCCGAGAATTACATGGTCGGCGGGGGGAAAGCCCTCTATTTTCTCGACGCGATCAAAGAGCAGTATCCGCTGGTTATGCACGGGGTTTCCTTGTCGATTGGCGGTCCTCATGAGATCGACGCCGACTACTTGCGGCAATTGAAAACCTTGGCCGACCGAGTTCAGCCCTGTTGGGTCGCTGATCATCTGTGTTGGAGTCGGGGTAGTGCCCATCACCTGCATGATCTGCTGCCGCTGCCATTCACCCAGGAAAGCCTGCTGCATGTCGCGTCAAGGGTTCGGCTGGTTCAGGATGTATTGCAGCGCCCCCTGGTGCTTGAGAACGTGTCGGCCTACGTGCAGTGGAAAACCTCGTGTATGAGTGAGTCCCAGTTTCTGGCCGAGCTGAGTAGCCTGACGGGCTGCGAGATATTGCTTGATGTGAACAATGTATACGTCAGTTCACGTAACCAGGGATTCGACCCTTGGCAATTCATCATGGAGTTGCCTCATGGTCGAATTCGCCAGATCCACCTAGCTGGCCACAGCGACTACGGCCACTACCTCATCGACACCCATGATCAGCCGATTGCCGATCCGGTTTGGACTCTGTATAGCAAAACGCTGAGCTATTTGGGTGCTACTGCCACCCTGATTGAGCGAGATGATCATTTCCCGCCCTTTGACGAGCTATTAGCGGAGCTGTTCAAGGCGCGCTCTATCTCCGCCAATGTTCTAGGGGCTGCCGCACCATGCGCCTGAGTGCTCAGCAGGAAGCGCTGGAGCGTTACCTGGCCACAGGCGATAGCGTTATCCCTTCTGAGCTGTTGGTGCAGATTCAAGGTAGCAATACGCTGCCTGCTGCAGATGGCCTGATGATTTACCACAATGCCTATCGCGCCAGGCTTCTCTCAGTCATGAGGGAAGACTTTCCAGCGCTGCATCGTTGGTTGGGTGACGAATCATTCGAACAGCTGGCATTGGCTTACATCAGTGCGTGGCCGCCGAGACATTTCAGTTTGCGCTGGCTGGGTGAAAAGCTGCCAGAGTTCGTCAGTGGCTATATTGCCGAGCCACAGCGTTCTCCGATGCTGGAACTCGCCACACTTGAGTGGGCCTTTACCCTGGCCTTCGACGCACCCGATGCAGTACCGCTGTCGCTGGATGTGATGGGTAGTTTTTCCGCCGATGACTGGGTCTATCTGCGGGTGTGCCTTATCCCCTCGGTTCGTTGGTTGCAGTTGCAGCACAACACTTTGGGCATGTGGGTGGCTGCCAAGGCCGAGGCCGATATTCCTGCTGCCGTTGCGCTATCCGCCCCCCTGGATTGCTTGGTTTGGCGGCATGAGTTGGTGTGCCAGTACCGTACTCTGGAGCCGGGTGAAGCTTCGGCTTTGCGGTTGCTTGCCGATGGCGGCTCATTCGCTTCGCTGTGCGAGGACTTATTGGGTCAACACGGCGAGCAGGCTCCCCAGCGAGCTGTTACCTGGCTGAAGCAATGGGTCTGTGAGGGACTGCTTCAGCGTGGGTAAATAATGCCTTGGATGTGCAGGGCGTGGTGCCACTGGCCGAGAGTTACCTCTTTCACTCGTTGGCGGAAGAGGTAAAAGCCTTAAATCACGCGTTTGATGCTCAGGTAACCGTGGTGCGCTCAGCTCCTGCAACTATCTCTTATTTTCATCTCCATTTCGTTACTGGCACAGGACTGCTGGTACTTGGTTTTACTGGTAGTGCCCGCCTCGCTGGAGAACTTTGATTTTGTAGCCGTCGGGGTCCTGAATAAAAAAGGAGCGGGCCAGCAGCTCGCCTCCTTTTTTAAATTCCTTGATGGGTGCAGGCTTTAAACCGAGGTTGCAAAGCTGTTTGAAATGCAGGCCCAGATCGTCGACGACGAACGCGACCTGACCGTAACCACTGCCGTGGCTGTATTCGGCCTGTCCGCTGTTCCAAGTGAGTTCGATTTCAGCCTCGCTCTCGAAATTGCGCAGATAAACGAGGGAGAAATCGTCAAACTCAATGCGATGGGTTTCCTTGAGTCCAAAGGCTTGCTGGTAGAACCGCAGTGAAATATTGATATCCGTCACCCGGATCTCCGTGTGAATAAGTTTCGGCATGCAGTTCCTTCCTTAACCCGTATTGGTGTTCAGTGCAGAGGTGCTTCGGCCCAAGATCAGTGCTCGGACACCAGGCGTGACTTGGTCGATATCGCTAGGTTTACTGAGTTCGCGGTGCTGGTTTCGACCGTCATAGGTGCCCGGAAGCGTTTGAGTCGGAGCGCGTTACCGAGCACGAAGACACTGGAGAAGGCCATCGCAGCAGCAGCGAAGATCGGCGAAAGCAGCGTGCCGTTTACCGGGTAGAGCGCGCCCGCCGCGACCGGAATCAGCACGGCGTTGTAGGCGAAGGCCCAGAACAGGTTTTGCTTGATGTTGCGGATCGTTGCCTGGCTGATCGCGATGGCGTTCGGCACGCCACGCAGGTCACCCGACATCAGTACTACGTCAGCTGCCTCGATCGCCACATCGGTTCCCGTCCCGATGGCCAGCCCGACGTCCGCTTCTGCGAGTGCCGGCGCGTCGTTGATACCGTCGCCCACGAAGGCGACCCGAGCCCCATTGATCCGGAACTTCTTCAGTGCTGCGACCTTGCCGTCGGGCAAGACCTCGGCAGCGACTTCATCGATGTCGAGCTGCTTGGCGATCGCTGCGGCTGTAGCAGCGTTGTCACCCGTGATCATCGCGACTTTGAGCCCGAGCGCGTGCAGCGCCTTGATCGCAGCGGGCGTCGTTTCCTTGATCGGATCGGCGACCGCGATAATCGCCGCCAGGCGGCCGTCGATCGCGGCATAGAGCGGGCTCTTGCCTTGCTCGCCAAGACGCTGGGCGGTCGGCAGGAAGCTCGACACGTCAAGGCCGAGCTGCGTCATGAACCGGTTCGCGCCGACAGCGACGGTCCGACCGGCGACCTTGGCAGACACGCCGAAGCCTGGTGTTGCGTCGAAGCCTTCAATGGGTGAAAGGGTGATGTCCCGCTGCTTTGCGGCTGCGACGATCGCTTCGGCGATCGGATGCTCTGAGCGAGTCTCGACCGCCGCAACGAGAGCCAGAACCTCGTTGTATTCGAAGCCCTCGGCGGGAATGAGGTCGGTCAGCTCGGGACGTCCTTTGGTCAGTGTGCCGGTCTTGTCGAGTGCGACCACGCTCACATCGCGCAGCGCCTGCAAGGCTTCACCCTTGCGGAAGAGAATGCCGAATTCGGCCGCGCGGCCAGTACCGACCATGATCGAGGTCGGCGTGGCCAGCCCCATGGCACACGGGCAGGCGATGATGAGAACCGCGACCGCATTCACGAGCGCGAAGGTCAGCGCCGGGTCTGGGCCGAAGATCAGCCAGACCAGGAAAGTCAGCGCGGCCGCCGCCATCACGGCCGGGACGAACCACATGGTCACCTTGTCGACCAGCGCCTGTATCGGCAGCTTGGAACCCTGCGCTTCTTCGACGAGGCGGATGATCTGCGCGAGCATCGTGTTCGCGCCGACCTTGGTTACGCGGAAACTGAAAGCGCCCGTCTTGTTGATCGTGCCGCCTACGACCTCTGCCCCCGCTCCCTTCGACACGGGCACCGGCTCGCCGGTGATCATGCTCTCGTCGACATAAGAGGTGCCCTCGACGACCTCGCCGTCGACCGGAATCTTCTCGCCCGGACGAACGAGCACGACGTCACCTGTCGCCACTTGATCAAGGGCAATTTCGATCGTCTCGCCGTTGCGCTCGACGCGCGCGGTCTTGGCCTGAAGTCCGACTAGCCGCTTGATCGCCTGCGACGTTCGCCCCTTGGCGCGCGCTTCCAGCGTTCGTCCGAGCAGGATCAAGGTCACGATGACCACGGCGGCTTCAAAATAGACGTTGGCGGTACCTTGCGGAAGCACTTTGGGTATGAAGGTCGCGACCACCGAATAGCCGTATGCAGCCGCAGTACCGAGCGAGACCAGCGAGTTCATGTCGGGGGCGACACGCAGCAACGCCGGTACGCCCTTGCGGAAGAAGCGCAGGCCCGGACCGAATAGAACGAGGGTGGCAAGCGCGAACTGGATATACCAGCTCGTCTGCTGACCCAGGCCCCCCATCACCCAATGGTGCACGGCTGGAATGAGGTGAGAGCCCATCTCAAGGATGAAGACTGGCAAGGTGAGGATGGATGCAACAAACAGATCGCGCCGCAGCGCCCGTGCCTCGCTCTCACGACGCTCGGCGTCCTGATCTCCAGCAGTCGCCGTTTCGACGGACAAGCGGCGGGACTTGTAACCCGCCTGTTCGACTGCAGCTTCAAGGTCGGTCGTGGTGACAACCCCAGCAAGGTGGCGCACCCGCGCGCGCTCGGTCGTCAGGTTGACCGTGGCTTCGAGTACGCCCGGGATTTTTGCGAGCGTCTTCTCAACCCTGCCCACACATGAAGCGCAGGTCATGTCCTCGATCGCGAGCTCGGTGGTCTCTTCGCGAACGGTGTAGCCAGCACTCTCGATGGCGCGCACAGCCGCCTGCGGACTGGCCAAGCTGGTGAAGGTTATGTCGGCGCGCTCGGTGGCCAGATTGACCGTAGCCGTCTGCATGCCGGGAACCTCTTTCAGCGCACGCTCGACACGGCCGACACACGATGCACACGTCATACCTTCGACGGGCAGGCTCAGGCGAGTGACTGAGGCCATGGATGGATTGACGTCTTGTTGGGCAACGGAAGCCATTGAAATATCCCTTGAATGTTTCTGTTGAAGAGAAGTTTCAAGCTTCCCCGTGTGGGAAGGTCAAGGCATGTGGGCGATTTATTTCACGACGCGCCAGTTCGAACTGCCGTCGGCACTGCCGCAACCCGCATCAGACTCTGGGCTGAGCCCGCACGCTAAGAACTTTTGGGTGACAGCTGCTTGGCTCGCACCTGTACTACATGCGCGAGCACCTGTGCCGCTTTAGCCTTCGCACCGTTGTGACGTTCAGCGCAGCCTCGAATACCTGTAGCTCAGTAAGAAAGAGCCGGTTAGCCCAACTCTGGCGACAAAAGACGAACGGCTGTTGCTCAAATGTCAGAAGTATAATCAAATATCTGACATTGATATGAGCCGAGCTTTCATATGCGATCGATCCCGCAAGCGATCTTGGAACGCAGCCAATCCCTAAGCGAGGGTGGAGTTCTTGCGCCCAAGGAGTTTCTTCATCTTGGTAGTCGTGCGGCGGTTGATCAGGCGTTTTGTCGCTTGGCTAAAGCCGGGCAACTGATGCGAATAGCGCGCGGTATTTACGTTGCGCCGGTGCGTGAAAAAGACCAGGCCAGGGCACCGTCGGCAGAGTCATTGGCGAAATCAATCGCCGCTCAGGGTAAGCAGTGCATCTCGCTCGATGGCGCACAGGCCGCGAGATCAATGGGGTTGACGCGAGCTGCTTCTACTAAAGAGGTGTACCTCACCACAGGGCGCAGTAAGCGGTTAGTAGTCGGCTCCCGGACAATTTACTTCCAGCACGCGCCCTACTGGCTGTTCTCCTTGGGTGCGACGCCGGCCGGGGATGCGCTCAGGGCGATGGCCTGGGTGGGCAAAGATCAGGCTGAAAATTCGGCCCAGAAACTTCGGCGGCACTTAGCGGAGGTGGAGTGGGAAAGCCTAGGTTCGGTCCGTGCGAGCCTTCCCAGCTGGATGGCCACCGCCCTTGGCAGGGCCGCGGTGTTAAATGAGTTGCGTTGAACTCAGGCCAGACACTGATTGCTTGTGTGAATAAAAGTTGACGTATTCAAGGTCAGAAGCGGGTCTTAACGATTAAACTAACCCTTACGGGAAGGTAGATAACCATGGCTAGCGGCGAACAACTGAAAGCGCTTCTGCGCTCGCATATCAAGGGAGATGACACGCATTTCTTTGCCGTTGCTATGCAGATGGCGGCCCATGAGGCTAAGCAGGGGCACGGGAAGCTTGCAGAAGATTTGCGGGCTCTAATTGATTCGGCCAAGAAAAATCGTCTGCCTTCCGGGCAGCCGGTGCCCATAGGCCAGCCGCGCGGCGAGCTGAGCAACCTGCTGTCAGTAGCTCTTCCGAAGACTCGCTTTTCGGAAATGATCCTGGACGAGGCCACTCATGGCCGTCTTGGAAGAATCATCAATGAGCAGCGCAACTTCGAGAAGATCCGCGCACATGGCCTCTCACCTCGCCGCAAGCTGCTTTTGGTAGGGCCACCCGGTACCGGCAAGACCATGACCGCCTCGGCGCTTGCCGGCGAGCTTGGGATTCCGCTGTACATCGTCCGGCTTGATAGCCTCATCACCAAGTACATGGGTGAGACCGCATCCAAGCTGCGTCAGATTTTTGATGCCATTCGCGATACACGCGGCATATATTTCTTCGACGAATTCGATGCCATCGGCTCCCAGCGTGGCCTTGCCAACGACGTGGGCGAAATCCGCCGCGTCCTGAACAGCTTTCTGCAAATGATTGAGCAGGACCAGTCCAATAGCCTGATCATCGCTGCTACCAACCACCCTGAAATTCTTGACTACGCCTTGTTCCGGCGCTTCGATGATGTTGTCGAATACGGACTGCCCAATCAGGAACAGACCAAGGCTGTGCTCAAGAATCGACTGGCGAACTTTTCCAAGTCGATTCGCAGCTGGGACAAACTCTGCAAGGTCGCAGAGGGGCTCAGCCATGCAGAACTGGCGAGGGCGGCAGACGACGCGATCAAGGACACGATCATTCATGATCGTACCGAGATGGCGGTCAAGGACGTGGAAAGACACCTTGAAGAACGGAAGACTTTCCACGGGAGGCGGCACTCCTAACGTAGTAGAGCATTTAGATGACGGAATCGATCAACGGACAACGGCCTCACTTTCATCTCCAGGGACAGGGACTACCCGAACGGTTCCGATCCACAGCATCAGCAACACGAGACCCTCGCTACCCCACGCCAAATCGAGGGGCTCATGGCGGGAAGCTACTCGCTCAACTCCAGCATGTCAGCGGTCAGATGGCCTCTGCAGTGCAGCTGCAGCGCGAAGCATCTGAAAGGCAAATGCGACAAGGGGACAGGCCCGATGGTGGGTACGGCCTGCAAATCGAATTTCGCAGTGAGCCTGGTTACGCGCTTGCATTCGAAGGACTTGCCCGAGGCGCTCAGCGCATCGAGCTTATGAACCTGCGTCATGACCCCGCCACGAATACTGACTTCGCCACTGTGTTTGTTCCAGATGGCCAGCTCAAAGCCTTTGAGAACCTCGTCAGGCAATACCTGGAGGTAGAGACCTCCAAGGGGAGTCCGCGCAACGCTCCACTCCTGAATCCAATCCAAGAAATCCGAGTCGCAGCTTTCAACGCCTTGTGGACCGATGATCCTGCAGTGTTGCCGCCAGATGAAAACGAAACTATTTGGTGGGAATTCTGGCTGCCTATCAGGGACGGCCGTGAAGCAGTGCTGAACCGCTTTAAGTCGGTTGCCGAAGCATGTGGCTTTCATACATCCGAAAAAGTGCTGAAGTTTCCTGAGCGGACAGTCCTCAATGTCTACGCCTCACGAGCAGCCATAACTCGGTCACTCTTGCTGCTCAACGAAGTCGCCGAGATTCGTAGAGCCAAGGACACCGCCGAGTTTTTTGATGCTCTTGCGCCGCTAGAACAAAGAGAATGGGTCGAGAACCTGCTTGAGCGAACCACCCCCGCAGGGGACGACAGTATCCGCGTCTGCCTCCTAGATACCGGAGTCAATCGGGGCCACCCACTCTTGGCTCAGCACATTGACGCGAATGACCTCTATACCGTCGATGCCAACTGGGGGCTCGCGGACACTACGGGTCATGGCACAGAGCTAGCTGGAATCGCACTTTATGGTGATCTGTTTGACCCTCTTAGTGGACAAAGCCCCATTTCGATCGAGCACCGCCTTGAGTCGGTGAAACTGCTTCCCGCTGCCCAAGGAAATCAGAAGGAGCCCTACGGCGCGCTGATGATCGACGCTGTAACCCAACCGGATACTGCCAAGCCAGAAGTGCGCCGGGTCTACAGCATGGCGATCACCAGTCTCGATTACCGGGATCGTGGCCGCCCTTCCGCATGGTCAGCCGCAGTTGATGAGCTCGCATCCGACGTATTGGGGGAGAGAGCCAACCCTCGTTTGATCGTCGTGTCTGCCGGTAATGCGGACAAGAACCAGGCCACCCTCTACCCGCACAACACCACCACAGACGGAATTCATGACCCGGCACAGGCCTGGAATGCGCTGTGCGTAGGTGCTTACACCCAGAAAGTCACTATCGACCCTCCCAATCCTGGATTGCGCCCGATCGCTGCCGCAGGCAGCCTCAGCCCATATAGCACGACTTCTGGGACCTGGACCAACTCGGCCTGGCCCTTGAAACCCGATGTAGTGTTCGAGGGAGGCAACCTGGCCACAGATGGGCATACAGCCTACACCGAGCCATGCCTATCCCTCGTAACCACTGCCCACGAACCAGAGCGACGGCTGTTGACGACGACCAGCGCCACCAGCGCAGCATCCGCGCTGGCAGCTCGTATGGCGGCACAAGTCTCCACCAACTACCCACAGTTCTGGCCCGAAACTGTGCGAGCCCTAATCGTGCACTCGGCTGAGTGGCCTGATCGTATGCGACAGGATTTCCTTGCTGCTGGCACTAAGGCCGGCTACGAAAATCTGGTTAAGCACTGCGGCTTTGGCGTACCAGACCTGAGTCGTGCCCTGTGGAGCGCCGGCGACTCCTTGACCATGATTGTCGAGGATCATCTGAGGCCGTTCATGAGGCAGGGCACCAAGCCGCCCACCGCGCGGGACATGCATCTTCACTTGCTTCCCTGGCCACAGGAGGAACTGCTCAACCTAGGCAACATCGAGGTGGAAATGCGAGTGACCCTTTCCTACTTCGTAGAGCCAAACCCTGGCATAGCCGAACGCGGTATCAAGGGGCGCTATCGCTACGAGTCGCACGGCTTGCGCTTTGATGTCAGTCGCCCAAACGAAGACCGTGACCAGTTCCGCCAGCGCATCAACAAGCGTGCACGGGATGAGGAAGAAGGTGGTTACCAGGGCGGCGGCTCAGATCCGAACTGGCTGCTCGGTACTCAGACACGGCATCGCGGTTCTCTCCACTCGGACATCTGGCGAGGCACTGCAGCCGAACTGGCGGGTCGGGGAATGCTTGGTATCTATCCCGCACTGGGGTGGTGGAAAACTCTCGTTAAGCAGCAGCGATATGACGACACCGTGAGGTACAGTCTGGTGGTGTCGATCAAAACTCAGCAAACGGATATTGACCTCTACGCGGCCGTGGAAACTCTGATCGAGGCCCAGGTAGCGGTGCTGGTCTGATATTAAGAGTTCAAATGAGGTCATGGCCCCGAAGCCATGACCTCAGCGCTCGCAAAAGCTCGGATTGAGGGTGTCTCGATCACCACTCAGTTGGCGCTTACGCGCTGACCTGCGCGGCATAACCCAGGTCTTGAATCACCTTGCGGATAGATTCCGCGGGTTCTTGGCTGTCTACCGATACCTTGCCGGCAGCACGGTCAATCTCCACTTTTGCGGTGTCATCTACCGCCTGAATTGCCTTTGTGATCTTGCTGACGCAACTGCCACAACCCATTCCTGATACCTGTAGAACGAACATAAATCACCTCGTTGGTTAGGCGGCATAGATGCCGTAACCTGAGCATCGACCTTGACACGATGGTAAGGTCAAGCTTGTTTTTTAGCGTTGGTAGATGTTCTTTCGGAATTGATGGAATTACTGATACCTGCCGACTGGCTTTAGATTCACGTTCATTTCAGTCGATGCGGGTTTTCCGCAGCCTCAATGCGTTGAATACAACCGATGCTGAACTGACGCTCATGGCCAGTGCCGCAATCATGGGCGACAGCAGGTGGCCAGTCAGGGGATAAAGAACCCCTGCTGCGAGTGGAATTCCCATGGCGTTATAGATGAAGGCAAAGGCTAGGTTCTGCCGCATGTTTTTCACCGTGGCTACGGACAAGGTTCTTGCCCGTAAGATGCCCATCAGATCACCTTTGACCAAGGTCACCTGAGCACTGTTCATGGCCACGTCAGTACCGGTTCCCATCGCGATACCGACATCGGCACGGGCCAGTGCGGGGGCATCGTTGATGCCGTCGCCAGCCATGGCCACTCGGCGACCGTAGCTCTGCAGGTCGGCCACCAGCTTTTCCTTATCCTGGGGTTTAACCTCGCCATGGACTTCTTCGATACCCAGTTCCTTGGCCACAGCTCTTGCGGTCGTGAGTCCATCACCGGTGGCCATGATGACTTTCACATCGACCTCTTGAAGTCGGATGACTGCTTGCTTGGCGCTCGGTTTGATCGGGTCAGAGACAGCCAGCAGCCCTGCCAGTACGCCATCTACCGCCAAGTAAATAATGCTGATGCCCTCCAGTCGAAGTTGCTCTGCACGGTTGCGCAGAGGGGTGACATCTACTCCGGCCTCTTCCATCAGCGCAGTATTACCCAGTTGCAGTTGTCGACCGTCCACGTGGCCACGCACACCAATGCCTGAGCCCGACTCGAAAGAATCCGGCTTGGCCAACTCAACGCCTTGGGCGCGGGCGTGGTCAACGATTGCATGAGCCAGCGGATGCTCGCTGCCTTGATCGAGGCTTGCAGCAAAGCGCAGCACCTCGTTAGGCGCGAACTGACCGCTACCCTCTGCGCTATGAAATACAGGCCGTCCCTCGGTCAGCGTGCCGGTCTTGTCGACGATCAGCGTATCGATCTTGCACAGGTTCTCTATGGCACTGGCATCGCGGAACAAGACGCCACTGGTGGCAGCTTTGCCTGTCGAGACCATCACCGACATGGGGGTCGCCAAGCCAAGTGCGCAAGGGCAGGCAATGATTAGTACGGCAACCGCGTTGATCAGGCCGAATACCCAGCCCGACTCCGGTCCGAAAAAGCCCCAGCCGAAGAACGTGAGGATCGCGATGGCGATCACGCCGAGTACGAAATAGCCCGCGACTGCATCGGCCATGCGCTGCATGGGGGCCTTGGAGCGCTGTGCTCTGGCGACCATCTGCACGATTTGGGACAACATGGTGTCGGCCCCCACCTTCTGCGCCTGCATTACCAGGCTACCGTGGGTATTCATGGTTGCGCCGATCAGCGTATCGCCAACGCGCTTGGTAACCGGTAGCGGTTCGCCGGTCAGCATGGCCTCGTCGACGGCGCTTTCGCCTTCGAGAACGGTGCCGTCAACTGGGACTTTCTCGCCGGGACGTACTCGCAGATGGTCGCCCAGGTGCACATGGGTCAACGGAATATCTTCTTCCTGGCCGTCAGGGTTAATGCGCCGCGCGGTTTTGGGTGCCAGGCCCAATAGCGATTTGATTGCGGCTGAGGTTTGTGAACGAGCCTTGAGTTCGAGCATCTGGCCCAACAACGTCAGGGAGATGATTACCGCCGCAG
Organism: Pseudomonas sp. OTU750018; assembly: GCF_011636575.1. Classification (NCBI taxonomy): domain Bacteria; kingdom Pseudomonadati; phylum Pseudomonadota; class Gammaproteobacteria; order Pseudomonadales; family Pseudomonadaceae; genus Pseudomonas; species Pseudomonas sp. OTU750018. Next base: position 1,708,302 of record NZ_JAAPAU010000001.1, on the reverse strand, counting down.
CCTCGAAGTAGACACCAATGCGCCCGTCCTGGAAGAAAGCTTGGGGGAACAGCTGTGGGGCCAGGGTCGCAGCAACGCTGTAGAGGTAGGCTGCGGCTGTACCCAGGCCAATCAGTGTCCACATATTTGGGCTGCGATGACGGACTGAGTCGATGCCTCGGGCAAAGAATACCCAGCCGCCCCAGAGTGTCACAGGCGTCGCCAAGGCAAGCTCTACCCAGTTCTGCGTTGCGCCATGAAATAGCGTTAATGAGTGGCCGGCCATAGCCAAGACCGTCACGATAATCGTGAGTGGGAGTGTCCACCAGAATCGCCGGGAGAAATCTTTAAGTTCTGAATTCTCCTCTTCCTCCAGCTCCGGAATCACTGCCTCCAAGGTCATGCCACAGATGGGGCAATTGCCAGGTTTTGGCTGGCGTATTTCTGGATGCATAGGACAGGTGTACTCCGCCGTCCCTGCGGCCCCTGATGAGGGAGGCGCAGCTTCATGATGCTGGTGTTCCGTACTCTTGGGCGGGTTCGAATAGCTGGTAGGTGCTGCCCGGAACTTCTCCTGGCATTTCGCGCTGCAGAAACGGTATGTCTGACCTTCGTGGCTCTCACTGAATGGGCTGTCTGGCTTGACGGCCATGCCGCACACCGGATCGTGCTGACTCCCATGCTGGTCTTCCTGATGCTTGGAATGCTCATGGTCAAGTTGGCGCGATGTGGTGTGCATAGGGCTTACTTCCGGTTGTCGTCCTTGGGAGTATCAGCACCATCCTGATGGGAATGCCCACCATGGTTGTGGCCGAACATGTGCATCAGCGGGCACAACAGCAGAATCAAGTAAGGCAGTGCCTGGGAGATGTGGCCAAAATGCTCGCGGGCCACATAAAAAACGGCGATGACAGCCAACATGATCAGTGCAATGCCAGTTTTGCTTTTCCAGAATGGCAATTCAGAGCCTGGGTGGTGGGAGTGGTCCATAGCTCGATCCTCGTTTGAGTTGAGGCAGTATTGGTGGGACAGCAAATGACAATAGTCTCTACTGCGTCCCAGCAATTGACGTATATCAATCCGAACTCAATGATTAGCGTACGTTCACTTTACCAACCATCCCCGATTGGTAATGGCCTGGGATGTTGCAGGCGAACTCAAGCCCCGTTGCCTTAGTAAAGGTCCATACCAGTTCTTCAGTGGCTCCCGGCTCGATCAAGACGCTGTTTGGATCGTCGTGTTTCATGCCGACCATCTTCATCCCGCCCATAGCATGATCCATGTTGCTCATGTCCTGTGCGCCCGTTGGAGACAGCGTGCCGTTCTGAAACATTGCGGCCATTTCTTTTTGATGTGCTGCATGTGCGGCTGCCATGCCCAGGTTGAATTCATGCAGTAGCGAGCCCTCATTCTTGAGTACGAAGCGGACGGTTTCTCCTGCTTTGATATCAATGCTCTTCGGCTCGAAATAGATATCGCCCATCTTGATTTCGATGATGCGATCAGCTTGCTTGGCGTCTCCTGGTTGGCCTATATCGCTTTTACTATGGCTCGGGTTAGCCATGGCAGCAGAGGCGGAGAAAACCAGGGTTGTGGCGAGAAAAAATGAAGTTAGTTTGGCTTTCATAATGCATCTCGGAAAATGGAGTTGTTAGGAACAACATCAATGCTAATCAGGCGGTGCTGTCAGCTGGCTTACGCGAAAACTACATATCTGAAAGATGCACTGAAATCAGGTGCGGCCCGGCATTGGCCGGGGGCACCTGATTGTTGTCTCAGCGCATTACGAATTCACCGACCATCCCGGCCTGATAATGTCCAGGGAGGGTGCAGGCGAAGTTGAGGTTGGCCGAGTCGCTGAAGGTCCAGACAAACTCCTTGGTAGTTCCGGGCTCAACAAGGATGGCGTTTGGGTCATCATGTATTGCTTCAACGACTTCAGGAATGCCAGGTGGATTGGAGTCTCCAAGGCCCGACCGTTCATGCCAGACGATTGACTTCGCTTTGCCTGTTGGCGTCAGTGTGCCGTCCTTGACCAAAGCAGCCATTTTGCGTTGATGATCCAGTTGCGATACGGCTTTACCGATATTGAATTCGTGCATCAGTGCCCCTTCGTTCTTCAACACGAAGCGGACGGTTTCGCCAGGCTTCACATCGATAGACTTCTGGCCGTAGCTGATGTCATCCATTTTCACGAAAACTGTACGTGTAGCGGGGGTTGCTTTGGCCGGCTGACCAATGTTGCTTTCAAGGCCAAGCGTTTGTGCCGAGGCCTGAGTTGCAGCTGCGAACAGCAGCGCCGTGATCAACAACTGGGGGCGTGAACGTTTCATGATGAGACCTCACTGAGGTGGTTGGAAATCTCATGCTATTCCCCGTTTCCTGCCGGGGGGCTGACCCCAAAACTACAAATTAGTCAGCTTGAAAAAAACGCGGCACCGTCGAGGTGCCGCTAGGCCAAAGGAGCAATCATGAAGGCCTTGAAGATGGGAATTCTTATGGGTGACACTCTTTATCGGCCATCATCAGCTTGTGCTCACGCATCATCTGCGCAAGTACGTCGTCGACCAATTTGTCGTGTCGCTCCATCCACGCAAGATGTTCTTCCGTAGATATGCCGGGAGCAGGATGCTCGCTGTGAAGCTGGTTCATCATCTCGTCGAGCATTTTCATGTGCTCTTTCATATGCACATGGCGCTCGCTGGCGGGAGCCTTTTCCGCCTGAATTAGTACCGCTTCGGCTTTGTCTCGCATGCTCTCGATGCGCTCGAAGACGCGGTCACTCCCGCCCTCTGCCCAAACGGCTGAAGCAAGCAGGAGCGAACCAACCAGAAATAAAGGTTTAAGCAGTTTCATAGGGCAGTCTCCTCAATTGAAGCAGTGACCGGCACCTCTGTTGTTATTCATTAGAGGGCCAAGAGCACAACCTAGTGCTCATGCTTGCACCCTAGACAGGGCCGCCTGACAGAGGCCTGAAGCTAGGATTACATTTTCGTAAGCTTCTGGTTGGGAGGGGGATTTGACTGCACACTCAGGCCACTCAAAATTTGGGAACCGCCCGCATGAAACTTCTGGTCGCTGAAGACGAGCCAAAAACAGGCACTTACCTGCAACAAGGTCTCACTGAGGCTGGCTTCAACGTCGACCGCGTTATGACGGGAACGGATGCACTCCAGCATGCGCTGAGCGAGGCCTATGATCTGTTGATTCTGGACGTGATGATGCCGGGCCTGGATGGCTGGGAAGTGCTGCGGATGATTCGGGCTGCAGGTAAGGATGTCCCGGTGTTATTTCTGACGGCGCGGGACGGTGTCGAGGATCGTGTGAAAGGTCTAGAGCTGGGGGCGGACGACTACCTGGTCAAGCCCTTCGCTTTTTCTGAGTTGTTAGCCCGCGTCAGGACATTGCTCCGCCGCGGCAATAGTTCGCCGACGCAGACCACAATGAAAATAGCCGATCTTGAAGTTGATCTGCTTAAGCGTCGTGCCGTGCGCAGTGGTAAGCGGATTGATCTGACTGCAAAGGAGTTCTCGCTGCTCGAATTACTGCTGCGTCGGCGTGGCGAAGTTCTTCCCAAGTCGTTGATCGCGTCCCAGGTCTGGGACATGAATTTCGACAGCGACACCAATGTGATTGAAGTGGCTATCCGACGCTTGCGGGCGAAAATTGACGATGATTTCGAGCTAAAACTGATTCATACCGCTCGTGGTATGGGCTACATGCTTGATGCGCCGGAGTCTGAATGAAGCACCTGTCACTGACCGCGCGTATGAGTTTGATGTTCATGTTTGCGGTGATTGCAGTCCTAACGGTGGCCGGCCTGAGTTTCAACGAGCTCAGCCGGCATCACTTCATGATGCTTGACCAGCAGACGCTGGACGAGAAGCTAGAATCGACTCAGCAAATCCTGAGTAATACGCGTAGCCATGCAGACCTTGAAGAGGTGCTGCCTCAGCTGAAAGCGCTGTTAGGGGCTCACCACGATTTAGCGGCGATCATCCTTGCAAACGACGGTACCGTGCTTTTTGCCGAGCCACTGCCTTTCAATATTCCCGAGAAATACCGCCTCAATCCTGACCACGGCATGTGGGCGTGGGAGGAAAATGGACACATGTATCGAGGGATGACCGCGCAGGTATCAACCCCTGACCAACCTGCGTTTCTAACGGCTTTGCTGATCCTTGATGTGACCAACCATGTGCATTTCTTTGAAACGTTGCAGCGGTGGTTCTGGATTGGCTTGGTGATTAGCGCACTGGTCAGCGCTGCGTTGGGCTGGGTGGTCGCGCGTAGTGGGTTGAGACCCCTGCGACAGGTGACCCATGTCGCGACGTCGATGTCTGCGCGGTCACTGAAGGAGCGCATTCCACTGGAGCCCGTCCCTCTTGAGCTTCAGCAGTTGGTGACTTCGTTCAATGCGATGCTTGCCAGGCTCGACGATGCATTTGTTCGGCTCTCAAATTTTTCTGCCGATATCGCCCATGAGTTACGCACACCACTCAGTAATCTGATGACGCACACCGAGGTGGTACTCACCCAAAAACGTAACCTCGAAGCCTATGAAGAGAATCTTTACTCGAACCTAGACGATCTGAAACGCATGTCGCGAATGATCGATGACATGCTGTTCCTGGCTAAGTCGGACAACGGCCTGATCATTCCCGAGCAATCGCGCATTGAGCTCAGCGAGGTAGCCACCAAGCTGATTGAGTACTACCACCTATTAGCGGACGAGCAAGGCATCCAGTTGGTTGTGACCGGCTCTGGCAGCGTGCTGGGTGACAAGCTGATGCTGGATCGGGCGATCTCGAACCTGTTGTCCAATGCGTTGCGCTATACAACTGCCGGGAAGACGATATTGGTAACGATCAAGTCGACCGCAAGTGCCGTTACTCTAATTGTCGAGAACCCAGGCGAAACCATCAAGCCGGAGCACCTGGATAAGCTCTTCGACCGTTTCTATCGAGTAGACCCGGCTCGCCGTGAAGGCAGCCCGAGCAATGCCGGGCTTGGCTTGGCCATTACTCGATCCATTGTGGCGGCCCACAATGGCAAGATCTGGTGCACTTCCAGCAATGGCATCACCGCCTTTCACATGGAATTTCCCCCAGCAACCATCCTAGGAGCGCTATGACCAAAGACGAGTTGAGGGCCGAACTTGAGCGACAAGCACAAAGCTTTGTCGCTACCACGGGAGCTGAAGTTGTGTTGTACGCCGCCCAGCGCAAGCCTGACCGCCAGCCTTGGCGCAAGAAGCCGAGCTTGTTAGATGAGGCTTTTCAGGCCGAAATTCGCAAAATCGAACAGCAGCACGACACAAAGGCCTGAGGCGCTTAAATGGCCATTTCCGAGGGCGTCTGCTGGCGTGGAAAAGCCTGGGTATCGCCAGGGCTGGGGATCTTCTTGGGGCATGCTGGCAGCCATGATCTGCACAGCCATATGGCGCACCAAGTGACCATTGGCCTTTGCGGTCAAGTGACGGTGCGAGGTCTGAATCAGGTGCTTACTGCTCCGGCCATCTGCATAAAGGCTGGCACACTGCACCAGATTGAAGGCACTGAAGTGCTTTCGATCTACCTTGATGCGCTGTCGGAAGAGGCCCGTGCCATGAGCTGTATATCGGCCGCCCAGTTGGTCTCGATCCCGGCAGACAATACGGCTGCCATCGAGCAGCTACTTGAAACGCCGGAGGTATCTGCTCAGCTGGTTCGTGAGGAGGTCAGGCGACTACTAGGCCTGAAAACACCGCAGGCGGCTGATCCGCGTATGCGGGCTGTGCTTCAGGCGCTGGAAGAGCGACAAGATGATCGGGTGCGACTGGCCGCGCTTGTGCATCTGTCGCCCACCCGGTTCTCTCATTGGTTTGTCGAGCAAACCGGACTTCAGCTGCGTAGCTATCGCAAATGGAGTCGGCTGGTTGTGGCGCTGCAGTTCGTATCTATCGGACATAATCTAACAGCGGCCGCTCATGCCGCTGGATTTGCCGACGCAGCCCATTTTTCACGTTCTTTTCGTGCGCTGTTCGGACTCGACCCCTCTTCAGCGCTCGGTCATGTGAGGCTACAAAGCTGACATTTACTTCAACCGGGATACTTCTACCGATGCTGTTTGCGTATCCACAGCCCGAGTTATTAGCTCCTTCGTTCAAGCGTATAGCGGGCGAACAGTTCAAAGTGAAACCAACTGCATGGAGGGTTCACAATGGGCAGCGCGTCGAGGTTTTTGCTTCGCTGGTTTAGTTATCCGGCGATTTTCGGTGGTATATCGGCAGCGATGATCTGGCTGCTTTATCAAGGCATCCCTTACTGGCCAAGCACAGCAATCCTGGCGGCCGTGGGAGTCGGCTGTGTAGCTGGTATGGAGCGACTCCAGCCTTTCCGGCAGGACTGGCTCAACGATCACGATGACACTCTAACGGACCTTATTCACCTAGTCGTGAATTTGTCGGTCATCCAGTTCACTGCCGCTGTTCTATCTCGTGTGGGGGACCTTGTGCCTGCTGAGCTGAGTGGGTTTCCTACCGAGCTGCCTCTCTGGCTACAACTGCTCATCGTGGCAGCTATCTTAGACCTGAGTTTGTATTCCATGCACCGCCTCAGCCATCACATCCCCTGGTTGTGGCACCTACACGAGCCCCATCACAGCGCTGAGCGGCTCTACTGGATGAACGGAGAGCGGCGTCATCCCCTGCATGCGGCCATCATGGCAGGACCTGGATTGTTGTTGCTGTTCGCGCTGGGAACACCGTCTTCGCTGGTGGCCACCTGGTTTGGAATACTCACGGTGCATCTGGCTTTTCAGCACTCCAACTTAGATTATTCGATTGGATGGTTGCGGCGCATTATCGGCGTAGCTGAAACACATCGTTGGCATCACAAACGTGATTTTGAGGATGCCCAAGTTAATTTCGGCGAGTTTCTGTTGGTGTGGGATCTGCTATTCAAAACCTTCTACGACAGTGCCAAGCAACCTGGTAGTAATGATGTCGGCCTGCGTGATCGGCGCTACCCCACCGGATATATAGATCAGTTGGCCGAACCATTTAGAGGTAAAGCTTAGAATTGTTCGTGAAAAGAACGGAAGCAATTATTCAAGCGTGCAATCGCGAGCCGCTGCCATAGTTTTGCTAATGATAAATCCCATAGTGCATACGATCTAATAGAGCTTTCACGTCCTCCGCACTATTTGGGCCGAAAATAAGGTCGATCGGACGAGAGCCATTTAGGCCTAAAGCAGGTCCATTCATCCATGCAACAGCCATTTCGCTACTGCCAAGAACTTCTGTGGCTAGTGCAAATAGTTCTTTGTACTGCGGATCACTGTAGTCAAACATAGATACCCTTAGTTCAATTGCAGTTTTTGGGCAGGCAGTAGTCTGCCTAGCGCTATTACTTGAGGGCGTATCAGCGCAGAAGGCGCTGGGTAGGATCTCCGTCACTGAGACTGTCAGCCCAATCTTGGACTGCTTTGTGGTTAATCACACGGCCTGCATCCACCTCGGCCAACGCGTCAAGGGTCAGGGAATGGCGGTCTTGTTCTTGATCAATCCGGGCGGAAAGAGCTTGCTCCATGAACCAGTCCTCGCAGTATGGACCTTGATGCGTCGGGATTTGGTGGGACGAGCAATGGCGGGTTGCTCGTATGAAGCAAGGAACCACAGACTTTGGGTTAGAAAGCCTCGCTCTGATTTCATTATGGAGGGCGTCTCCACTTCCGCCAAGCTTGCGGCACGTTCCCTCAACCCGAATAACCCAGAAAGCATGCGGGTGTAAAAGTTCATGCGCGAGCTGGTGCAGGACGGCACCTTGGAGCCGAAAAACAAATCCGAGCAGTCAGTAGATAACGCCAGGCTTCGCCAGTATCAATCAGGCGGTTGTAGCTCTGACATTTGAGGCAGAAGGCGGGATGGATCGCAGGCCAGCTCGCCTGCGATGCGATAAAGCTTCTCGACGGTGATGTTTACTTCGCCACGCTCGATCCGGCCCATATAGCTACGGTCGATACTGCAGGCCAACGCCAGTACATCCTGAGACATGTGGCAAATCTTCCTTTGTGTTCGGATGCGTTCCCCTAACACTTTCGCCAATTTATCCATGACCGTCTCAATTCCTCTGAGACGGCACTATCGTGCGTTTGCGGACGCAGGAGCCACGGACTATAATCCGCATTTTTCCGCGTTAACTCTTCTGGTGCCTCAATGAAATCGGCCTCGTTTATCTTCGACAGGCGTCTGTATGAGCTGCTTCAGGAAGAAGGGAACACAAGATTCACGACCCGTGAACTGCGTGATGCCTATGCCAAGCGCCTAGATGGCATGACTTTTCGTGTCGCCGATTTACGCCGTTATGTGTATGAACAGATTCGACGATTACTGCGCATGGGCTGGCTTGTGCTAGATGAAGAGCGTCGTCCGCGTGGGCAGGTCTACCACCTGAAGCCGATTCCGGTACATCTGCAATTGCAGCTGATCGATAACGGGTTTGAGAACAGCCTCAAGACTGCTTGTGAGCACGAGCGGGAATCAGCAGCGCATGAAATTGAGGCTGTCCCGCTCGAATCGTCAGCCAGTGCAGATCAGCATTTGGAAACGCTCCACAAAGAAATCCGCTTGGACTTTTTGTCTTCGATGGGCGAGGCAGAGCGGTTCAAACTGCTCCTAGAAGATATGCCGCATTTGCGGGATAAGGTTGAGGACGAGTACCTGGAGGCCAGAGATCGCAGTTCACGTCTGCTAGGACATCTTCGCGCCATCGAAAAGACCCTCAAGACGCTTGCCTCTAAACGATGACCACATCGCTGCGGGACTGGCAACTCAGCTGCATCGACACGGCGTTGGAGCACTTTACTGCCACACCGCACTTCTTTTGCCAGGCGACACCGGGTGCTGGGAAGACGCGCATGGCAGCAGAGCTGGCCAGCAGGCTGCTTAAGCAGGACAGAATCGATCTGGTTATGTGTTTCGCGCCATCCTGCCAGGTTGTCGATGGCTTCCGCTCAACCTTCGCTGAGGTACTTGGTAGGCGACTGGATGGCCAGATAGGTGCTGTGGGAACGGCGTTTACCTACCAGGCCATGGAGTACCGAGATGAAGGATTCTGGCAGCTTCTTGATGACTACCGTGTATTTGTGGTCTTCGATGAAATTCACCACTGCGCTGGCCATGATCTTCTTCTCAGCAACGCCTGGGGGCAACAAATATTGCATCGGATACAAGACCGCGCAGCCTTCACCTTGGCTCTCTCTGGTACGCCATGGCGCTCGGATGACCGGGCTATTGTCTTAGCCCGCTACTCGACACCAGAAGGGTACTTGATCTGTGACTACCGCTACGGACTGAAAGAGGCTATTGCCGACGGGGTGTGCCGTTCTCCTCGTATTGTCTTGCTCGACAATCAGAAGGTGAAACTGACTGAGGAGATGGGGCCTGAGAGTACAGTCAGGATGTTCCCCAGCATTGCCAAACTCTTGGGGGAATCGCCTGTCACCTACGAAGAATTGCTACGCCATGACGACGTGATCAATCAGCTACTCGATCTTGGCTGTAGCAAGCTCAATGAGCTTCGCCAAATCAAGCCGGATGCTGCCGGTTTGGTTGTTGCCACTGACATTGAGCACGCTCAGCAAATTGCCCAGGCTCTGGAGTCCAGGGGTGGAGTTTGCTGCATTGTGACCAACAAAATCCCGGATGCGCAGCAGGTGATCAATGCGTTTAGGCAGAGCGCCTCTCCCTGGATTGTCGCTGTCGGAATGATCAGCGAAGGAACGGACATCCCTCGGCTTCAGGTGTGCTGCTATCTCAGCCGTATTCGCACCGAGCTGCATTATCGGCAAGTGCTTGGGCGAGTGCTTAGGCGTACAGGTGAGTCAGATGATCAAGCTTGGCTGTTCATGTTGGCGGAGCCGACGCTGCAGTGTTTGGCTGAGAGAATTGCGGATGATTTGCCGGAGGACTTGGCGGTACTGAGCGAGGTACAGATGCCAGCTTCCACTTCAGGCTCAACGCCTAGTTCGGCCGAGGCTGCAGACAATATCAATAATCTGGATAACAGTATTGGATGTGGCAAAGAGCAGGCTATTGGGGCTGGAACTACGAGCATCATTTCACTAGAGGGCTTTTCAGTCGAGCCAAGTTATCAGGTGAGTTTTTCCCAGCATTACAGGCAGCAGTTGTTGGCTTGTTTTTGATGTGTTGACGCCTAATGAATCTGGAGTAGTGCGAGTTGCGAATGTGTAGGGTTGGCCGTGTCATTGACTAAGAAATTAGTGGGTGTGAGCATGGAGATTATGACTCAGACGTTGAGGCATGGCTGATGAATGGATCTGCGATGGTTGCAGCGCTTTTACGCGTGCTACTTCGATCGGGCGCGTGTGCCGATTGCGAAGCTTGAGAGATGTTTGCGCGCTCATGTATGCCGAGGATTAACTTGAAGCAAAAAAGAAAGACCCGCAAGTATGCCTTGATAGCTAAGTTCTCACACGAAGCGGCACGCTTGATGACACCCACGCCAGAGTGGCAGCACAGTATGTTCCGCGTTGCGGCGACAAAAGGACGGGAAAATGAGCCCGTTGGCTTCTTGGCCGGGAGCGCTCACCCAGACAATATGGACACAACCGGTCGTTTGGGTCGTCATCGTTCATAACGATCATGGGCAGTTTGACAGCCTTCACCTCATTGAGAAGGGCATCCCGGTCAGAAGAACCGTCTAAGCACTTCCTGCCCTCAGCGTATTAAGTAACGAACAAATCATCGTTAAAGTCGAAGAAATACCTTCATCACCAAGTCCGGCACCCATAGTCGGTGATAGGTGTACTAGGATGTTTTAAACGTTTAATTTGATAAAGTAAATCCGGTAAAGACGCGGCTTTCAATCCCGATATTTCGTAGAGGCTGGATTTTTAGAGCTTCAGAAAATTAACATTTTTTATCGAATTCTGTATTTGGTTAATGGAAGCTCTATACCCAACGCCTCGAACAGATTTTATACTCACATTTGATTCTTCGGCGCGTAGTCTTTTACGTAAATGAAAAACTAAGGACTCTACCGCATTATAAGGATTTATTGGCGGGCTCTTGTGTGAATATAGAACGTCTACGAAACATGCTTTGCTCACAACGCGAGGTGAGTTGCTGACAAGAGCATGAAGCACAATCATCTGTTTAAAAGGAAGGTTGAATTTTGTGAGGTTAATTCCTGTTGTCCCTGTCAATGCGTAGGCTGCGGGGCATACAAGCCTTAAATGCTCGATCTCAACAGAGGTCTTTATTAATTGATGTACATGCTTGGCTAGAGCGCTAGGTTTGAAAGGCTTATACAAGTAATCATCTAAGGTTGTGTTGAAATCTTTATCCGGCTTTCGAATAACCCGAGTTGTTGCAAGTACTATGCACGGGATATTAGAGTTTCCAGTAGCGCTCCGAGCGGAAAGTGGAGATGCAGCCTCATAATCAGCCATATCGTTATCGACAATTATTCCTGCGAAGGTGCAGGTATGCATGATTGCGATAGCCTCTCTACAGCTACCTGCTTCAACCACCGTGTATCCGGATGACTCCAGATGCTTGCGAGCCTGGGCGCGGAGGACGGGATGTTCGTGTATTACAAGCAGCTTTGGAGGCACCGATTTATCAAAACGTATCATTTTCTGGCAGCTCATAGATCGTGTTGGGGGAGTCACCGAGCGGTCGCTGTTTCAAAATCACGGCGATCCTGATCCCTCCGCAACGAATCTAGGGGGCTGAGGGGTTGAATTGAAACGATTAGCGCAGTAGCATGGATTTATACATTGTAAGTGCATGATTATGAATAAATAAATTGCAAAACGTGAATTTTGAAACGGTTTTCTGCGGGTTATTGAAAGACGCGGTTAACTGAGTCCTCAGCCCGGAGCCTTCGGCTCCGGGTCGCTCCTACCGGCTGGCGTGCTCACGCCCTTCTTTCAGCCGGATGTAGTCCCCGCTGCAAACCGCTACAATGCGCCGCCTTTTCCCTACCCTTTGCGAGGCCTTGCGCATGAAATTTCGTTTTCTTCTGTGGATGCTGGGCCGCCTGATGGCCAAGGCAAGCCGTGAAAACCCGGCATTCCAGCAGCAGTTGGTCGATCGCAACATGGTGTTCCAACTGCATACTTTGGATGGCAAAGTTGCCCGTCACTTCATCGTCAAAGATCAGCGCATCACTAGCAAGCGCGGTACGGCCACTGATCCGGCTTTCGCCCTGGGCTTCAAGGATGCTGCCTATGGTTTCGCTACCATGAGCGCAAAGAACAAGCAGCTGGCGTTTATGCAGGGCATCCAGAACAAGGACATCCAAATCCAGGGCAATCCGGCGCTGGTCATCTGGTTCCAGGGCCTGACCAAATACCTGATGCCGAAGAAGAAAGGCGCGGCTAAAAAAGCTGCCTGAGGCTTATCTGCGCGCGCCAGGGCTGGCCGGCGCGCGCTGCTTTCGCTAGGCTGGATACAGCCATCGTGAGAGTTTGCCCATGCGTTTGTTGCTGAGTGCCCTGCTGTTTTCCACCTCCCTTGCCCATGCTACGCCTCCCAAAGCCGAAGCTTTTGCGCCGTTATTCGAGCTGGCAGGCATCCGTTTGCTCTGCGAGCAGAGCGCGCCGCTGGTGCAACGCGGGCTGAGCGATAAACAGCAAGCGCAGTTGGCCAAGGTGTTTGCCGCCGATGGCCTGTGCCTGGACCTGGCCAAGAAGCTGACCGGTAAACTCGATCAAGCCCAGTTGGTTAAGGCCAAGAGCCTGCTGGAAAGCCCGCTGGCGCAGGGCTTTACCGCCGCCGAACGCTCGGTTGGTGAAGGCGGCGCGGAAGGCCTGGCGGCTTACCGCAAACAGCTGGGCGAGCGCCCGCCGCGTGAGGAGCGTCTTGCCTTGGTCCGTCGCCTGGATGCTGCCGCACACACCACGACCTTGGCCACCCTGTTACGCTATGAAGTCGGCAAAACCCAGGCGTTTCTGGCGTTGCAGGGGCGTGGCGAAAGCATCGACGAAAAAGCGCTGAGCACTCAAACCAAGGCCCAGGAAGACGCGCTGCGGGCTTCCAGCGCTCAAGCGGTGGAGTCCTTTATGCTGTATGCCTACCGGCAGATGCCCAGTGAAAAGCTGGCCGAATATGCCGCCCTGTATGAGCAGCCAGCCGTAGCGCAGTTGCTCGATAGCAGTGTGCAGGTGCTGCCGGAGTTGTTTGCCGCGCGGCGCGCGCAGCTGAAGAAATAGTTAGCCGACAGCGATGAAAAAGGGGCCCGTGGGCCCCTTTTTCTGTTCAGCCCGCTTTAGTTCGCAGGGTGAAATTGCGCGGCCAGTTCGCGCAGCGCGACTTCGGCGGCCAGCACCTTGCTCACGGCGTCTTCGGCTTTTTCCCGGCTAATGCCTAGGTTGTCGAACAGGCTTTGTGGAATCTCGCTCTGCGGGCCGGCACCGATACCCCGATTACGCAGCAGGCTGACCGACAGGCACACCAAGTTCGGGTAGGTGGCGTGGGGGCCGGTATATTCCGGGTCATGCTGGAAGCGCAGGGCGCTGGCCAGTTCTTCCGGCATATCCCAGTAACGCATCAGCCAGGCGCCAATCTGTTCGCGGCTGATACCGAGCAGGTGTTGCTCGATATAGCTGTGCGACAGGTGCGGGTTGACCTCCAGGTGCCGGCATATCAGCGAGAAGTGCGGCGGAAACACATGTGCCAGCACCAGATACCCGAAGTTATGCAGCAGGCCGGCAAGGTAGGTCAGGCCGGCTTCCGGGCGCTGCGCGCGCGGGATGGCGCGGGTTAGGCCTTCGATTACGGCTGCGCTGTAGATCGCCTGTTGCCAGTAAGGCGTCGCGTGCTGTGGTTGATCTTTGGGCAGGCTCAGGGTTTTGCCCAGCGCCAGGCCGAGGGCCAGGTTGATCACCAGATCAAAGCCCAGAACACGGACAATGGCATCTTCCACCGAGCGGATCTTACCGGGGGCGGCGTAATAAGGTGAGGCGGCCCAGCTGACCACCTGGGCGGCCAGGGCTGGATCGGTTTCGACCACGCCGGTGATGTCATCGACCGTGGCTTCCGGGTCGACGCGCAATTTGATGATTTTTTGCGCAGTTTCTGGCAGCGGGGGGATTTCAATGGTTTCTTCCAGGCGCTGCTGGATGCGCCTGGCAGTAAAGGCTTGCACCGCCAGGGTGATTTCCGCGCGGTCGTCGTCTGGGCGGTCGAGGTTCAGGCGGATATTGCTCAGCGGCTCACCAAAGCGCGCGGCGCTGGCTTTGCTCAGCAGGCTTTTGAACGCATCAATGGCCAGTTCCAGCAGCACACCAGGCTGGCCCGACTCGATGTACAGGCTTGGCACGTCCAGCAGGCGTTCGTCATACAGGCACGGCGAGCTGGTCAAAGGCGGTAGGCCGGGTAGCACTTTCAGGTTGTGCTTGCCGAGCATGCGCTCCAGGCGCTCCGGCTTCACGGCCGTTAGCTGGCGGCCGGTCAGTTCAGTCAGGCGGTTGAGGTCGAGTAGCTGACTCTGTGGATAGAGCACCAGCAGGGCGCCCACTGCGTCATCCAGCAACACCGCCTGAAGCCGCTGTGCGACCGCCAGACCGGGTAGATCACGGCAGACTTGATAGGGCAGGCCGAGCTTTTCCAGCAACTGCAGAATCACCGCTGGCGGGCGCGGAGCGGTCTCGGGAGCAAGGGCAAGTTCGGTCATGACGGTATCCAGCAGAAGTAGCAATACCCCGAGTATAAACAGCGGGATCAGGAAAATGCGGCGCAGACGACGGTTGTGCCGTTTGTGGCTTTCGGCGTTTCGTTAGCGGCCGCGCTGGGATCTGTTTTAGCACGAGGCAAGGCACGAGACACGAAGTTTGGTGTGCCAAATGAGTGTCGAGAAACGCAGCATCGCGCTAAAACAGACCCTGCCCTTCGGGTTGCGCGGAAAATCTCGCCATGCGCTGTTGGAGGACTTGGCAAGGCAACACCATTACCTGCGTCCTCCGTCTTGCCTGGCGAGATTTTGCGCAGCAACGCAGCCTGCGAACGAAACGCCAGCAGACTCTCGCTCACACTTGTCCGTATTGTTGGCCATGCCGTAGCCAGCGTTCAAGTAGCGGGCTGACATGCTGCGGCCACTGTTCCAGCAGGGTTTGCGCGGCATCGCGCACTGCTGGAAGCAGGTCGGCATCACGCATCAGGTCGGCGACCTTGAACTGCAGCAAGCCGGTCTGGCGAGTGCCGAGCATTTCACCGGGCCCGCGCAATTCCAGATCCTTTTCGGCAATCACGAAGCCATCGCAGGTCTCGCGCATGATGGCCAGGCGTTCACGGCCCAGCTGTGACAATGGCGGGTGATAGAGCAGCAGGCAATGGCTGGCGGCGCTGCCGCGCCCGACCCGGCCGCGTAACTGATGCAGCTGAGCCAGGCCCAGGCGCTCCGGATTCTCGATGATCATCAGGCTGGCATTGGGTACGTCGACGCCGACTTCGATCACGGTAGTGGCGACCAACAGCTGCAGCCGACCCTGCTTGAACTGATCCATCACCGCGGCTTTTTCTGCCGGTTTCATGCGCCCGTGAATCAAGCCCACATTCAGCCCGCCGAGCGCCGCCGATAAATCCTCGAAGGTGGTTTCGGCCGCCTGGCAGGTCAGCTCTTCGGATTCCTCGATCAGTGTGCAGACCCAGTACGCCTGGCGCCCTTCGTTGCAGGCCAGACGTACACGCTCGACCACTTCCAGGCGGCGACTGTCGGCGATGACCAGGGTGTTCACGGGTGTCCGGCCAGGCGGCAGTTCATCAAGGATCGACGTGTCGAGGTCAGCGTAAGCGCTCATCGCCAGGGTTCGTGGGATCGGCGTGGCGGTCATGATCAGTTGGTGCGGGCACATACGCCCGCCGATGCCTTTCTGTCGCAGGGCCAGGCGCTGTTGCACGCCAAAGCGGTGCTGTTCATCGATGATCACCAGCGCCAGTTTGGCAAAGCGCACATCCTCCTGAAACAGCGCGTGGGTGCCCACCACCATTGGGGTGCCGCCAGCAATCTGCTCCAGGGCGCTGGCGCGGGCCTTGCCCTTGAGCTTGCCAGCCAGCCAGGCGACCTCCAGACCTAGCGGCGCCAGCCATTTGCTGAAATTGATGAAGTGCTGCTCTGCAAGAATCTCGGTAGGCGCCATCAGCGCGACCTGATAACCAGCTTCCAGTGCTTGCAGCGCGGCAAAGGCGGCGACCACGGTCTTGCCGGCGCCGACATCGCCCTGCACCAGGCGCAGCATCGGCTCGCTCTGGCTGAGGTCGTAGGCGATTTCCGCGCCGACGCGTTGTTGTGCGCCGGTGGGGGTAAACCCCAGGTTGGCCAAGTATTGCTGCGGCAGGGTTTTCGCCAGGGGCAGTGCTGGGGCTTGTTGCGCGCGAACGCTTTCGCGCAGGCGTTGCAGCGACAGTTGGTGAGTCAGCAATTCCTCGAAGGCCAGGCGGTGCTGGGCCCAGTGGCGGCCTTCGGCCAGTTCTTCCAGGTCGGCATCCGGCGGAGGTCGATGCAAATAGCGAATGGCCTGATCGAGCGGGCTGAGCTGGTAATCGTTGGCCAGCTCACGCGGCAGCCAATCCGGCAGGCTGTGCGGGCCGAGGCGCGCCAGGGCTTGTTCACTGAGCTGACGCAGACGTTGCTGGGTTAGGCCTTCGGTGGTCGGGTAGATCGGCGTCAGGGTCTGTTCCACGGCAATCGGCTCGTTACCAGACAGCGCACGGTATTCCGGGTGATAAATTTCCAGACCCGAGGAGCCAGGTCGCACTTCACCGTAGCAGCGCACCTGTGTGCCGCGTTTAAGGCCTTCCTTTTGCGCCTGACTGAAGTGGTAGAAGCGTAAAGACAGGGTGCCGCTGCCGTCCTGCAAGCGCACGAGCAAGCTGCGCCGCCGCCCCATGACCACATCGGCGCCGGCGACGATGCCTTCTACCACGGCATCCTGACCGGGGCGCAGCGCGCCAATCGGCACTATGCGGGTGCGGTCCTGATAGCGCAGCGGCAGGTGGAACAGCACGTCCTGCAGGGTTTCCAGGCCAACCTTGGCAAGCTTTTCAGCCAGGGCAGCGCCCACGCCTTTCAGCGCGGTAACAGAAACCGCGGCCAATTCGGTCATGGCTTGTGTTAGCTGCTCTTGGGCAGTGGTTTGGCCACCGAGCACAGGCGGATCGAGTCGGTCAGGACTTCGATTGCATTCGGCCGTGGGAAACTGGCGCGCCAGGCGATGGCCACGGTGCGGAACGGTGTGGGCGGGCTGAGCGGGCGTACTTCGATTACCCCAGGGGCGTAATGATGACTGTCGACAGCGGAGAACGGCAGGATCGACACGCCAAGGCCTGAGGCGACCATGTGGCGGATGGTTTCCAGCGAGCTGGATTCCACGGTGGTGTGCTTGGCACTGTCTTCGCCGCCCTTGCGCAGGGTTGGGCAGGCTTCCAGCACCTGATCGCGGAAGCAGTGGCCTTCACCGAGCAACAACAGGCTCTTGTCATTCAGCAGCTTGCTGTCGATGGTCTTCAGTTCCGCCCACGGATGGCCGGCTGGCAGCAGGGCATAGAAGGGTTCGTCGTACAGCGGCTTGGTCAGCACATCGGCTTCGTGGAACGGCAAGGCGATGATGATCGCGTCCAGCTCACCGTTGCGCAGCTTGTCACGCAACACGTGGGTGAAGTTTTCTTCGATATACAGCGGCATCTGCGGAGCGACGCGATGCAGCTGCGGAATCAGATGCGGAAACAGGTAAGGCCCGACGGTGTAAATCGCGCCGATTTTCAGAGGGGCGGCCATCTGGTTCTTGCCAGCTTGGGCCAGTTCGCGAATGCCTTGGGCCTGTTCTAGCACCTTCTGCGCCTGGGTGACGATGCCTTCACCCACAGGCGTAAGGCGCACTGCGCTTTTGCTGCGTTCGAAGATCAGCACGCCGAGCTCATCTTCGAGCTTTTTCACCCCCACCGACAGCGTGGGTTGGCTGACGTGACAACGTTCAGCTGCACGGCCGAAATGTTGTTCCTGAGCGAGGGTGACTATGTAGCGCAGTTCGGTGAGGGTCATAGTCTTTATCCATTGAGATGCAGCCAAGCATAGCGGCTGTATTCAATCGAACCAACTGCTGATGCGGTTCAGCGCCCGTGGTTTATGTGTTGAGAGGGTTTTGGCGATTGGCTACGCATTTTTGTCGCTTTGTGAACAGAAAATAATTAGTTACTAAAACGTTGTGCGCATAGAATTGCGCCATACTTTGCGAGTGACCCGGTTTGGGGTCGCGTTCGCCATAATAAAATTTTACAAGCCGTTCCTTTTGCCTAAGGAGTACCGGCATGCCTGATGCGGTAACGACCATGTCCCATAACTGGGCTTTTGCTGTTTTCCTGCTCGGAGTCTTCGGGCTGATTGGCTTTATGCTTGGCCTTTCCAGCCTGCTGGGCAGCAAAGCCTGGGGCCGCAGCAAGAACGAACCCTTTGAGTCTGGCATGTTGCCCGTCGGCAGTGCGCGCCTGCGCCTGTCAGCTAAATTCTATTTGGTCGCGATGCTCTTCGTGATATTCGATGTCGAAGCCCTCTTTCTCTTCGCTTGGGCCGTTTCAGTGCGCGAAAGCGGCTGGGCTGGGCTAATCGAGGCTACAGTCTTTATAGCAATTCTGTTGGCAGGTCTTGTCTACCTTTGGCGGATTGGGGCGCTCGATTGGGCACCTCAGGGTCGTCGTGAGCGGCAGGCGAAGCTAAAACAATGAGGCTTTGGCAATGCACTACAAACTTACTCGGATCGATCCGGATGCGCCCAATGAGCGCTATCCGGTCGGCGAGCGGGAGACTGTTTCCGACCCGCTGCTAGATGATCAAGTCCACAAGAACATCTATATGGGCAAGCTCTCAGATGTTCTCAATGGCGCAGTGAACTGGGGGCGCAAGAACTCCCTTTGGCCGTACAACTTCGGCCTGTCCTGCTGCTATGTGGAAATGACCACCGCCTTTACTGCGCCGCACGACGTTGCGCGGTTTGGTGCGGAAGTGATTCGAGCTTCCCCGCGCCAGGCTGACTTCATGGTCATCGCCGGCACCTGCTTTATCAAGATGGCCCCGGTCATCCAGCGCCTGTACGAGCAGATGCTGGAACCCAAGTGGGTGATCTCGATGGGCTCCTGCGCCAACTCTGGCGGCATGTACGACATCTACTCCGTGGTCCAGGGAGTCGACAAGTTCCTGCCGGTCGACGTCTATATTCCCGGTTGCCCGCCCCGCCCCGAGGCATTTCTGCAAGGCTTGATGCTGCTGCAGGAATCCATTGGTCAGGAGCGCCGGCCGTTGTCCTGGGTGGTCGGTGATCAGGGTGTTTACCGTGCCGAAATGCCTTCGCAGAAAGAACAGCGTCGCGAGCAGCGGATCGCCGTGACCAATCTGCGTAGCCCCGACGAAGTGTGAGCCTGGGCTCGCTTGAGCCCGCCTACTGACGCCGTTGACCGATAGCGACCGAGACCATGACTGCAGACAGCATTCTGTCCATACCGCCGTACAAGGCTGACGACCAAGATGTGGTCGTCGAACTGAATTCCCGTTTTGGCGCTGATGCCTTTACCGCACAGAGCACCCGTACCGGCATGCCGGTGTTGTGGGTGGCCCGCGAGCGCCTGGTCGAGATCCTGACCTTCCTGCGCAACCTGCCGCGCCCCTACGTCATGCTGTATGACCTGCATGGTGTCGACGAGCGCCTGCGTACCCAGCGTCGTGGTCTGCCGGGTGCGGATTTCACCGTGTTCTATCACCTGATGTCGCTGGAGCGGAACAGCGACATCATGCTCAAAGTTGCCTTGAGTGAGCGTGACCTCAATGTGCCCAGCGTCACCAGCATCTGGCCCAACGCCAACTGGTATGAACGCGAAGTTTGGGACCTCTACGGCATTCACTTCAGCGGCCACCCGCACCTGACGCGAATCATGATGCCGCCGACCTGGGAAGGTCACCCGCTGCGCAAGGATTATCCGGCGCGCGCCACCGAGTTCGATCCGTTCAGTTTGACTCTGGCCAAGCAGCAGCTAGAAGAAGAAGCCGCACGCTTCAAGCCGGAAGACTGGGGCATGAAGCGTGGCGGCGAGCACGAGGACTATATGTTCCTCAACCTCGGCCCCAATCACCCGTCGGCCCACGGTGCGTTCCGCATAATCCTGCAGCTCGACGGTGAAGAAATCGTCGATTGCGTGCCGGAAGTTGGCTACCACCACCGTGGCGCCGAGAAGATGGCTGAACGGCAGAGCTGGCACAGCTTTATTCCCTACACCGACCGCATCGACTACCTCGGCGGGGTGATGAACAACCTGCCGTACGTGCTGGCCGTGGAAAAACTTGCGGGCATCACTGTGCCGCAACGGGTCGACGTGATCCGTATCATGTTGGCTGAGTTCTTCCGCATCACCAGCCATCTGCTGTTCCTCGGCACCTATATTCAGGACGTCGGCGCGATGACCCCGGTGTTCTTCACCTTCACCGACCGTCAGCGCGCCTACAAGGTGATCGAAGCCATCACCGGCTTCCGTCTGCATCCGGCCTGGTACCGCATCGGTGGTGTCGCCCACGACCTGCCGCGTGGCTGGGATCGGTTGGTCAAGGAATTCGTCGATTGGCTGCCCAAGCGCCTCGACGAGTACGAGAAAGCAGCGCTGCAGAACAGCATCCTCAAGGCGCGGACCATCGGTGTGGCGCAGTACAACACCAAGGAAGCGCTGGAGTGGGGCACCACTGGCGCTGGCTTGCGCGCAACCGGCTGCGACTTCGACCTGCGCAAGGCGCGGCCGTATTCCGGCTACGAGAACTTCGAGTTCGAAGTGCCGCTGGCCGCCAATGGCGATGCTTACGACCGCTGCATGGTGCGCGTGGAAGAGATGCGTCAGAGCATCAAGATCATCGACCAGTGCCTGCGCAATATGCCGGAAGGCCCGTACAAGGCCGATCACCCGCTGACCACTCCGCCGCCGAAAGAGCGCACGCTGCAGCACATTGAAACTCTGATCACCCACTTCCTGCAGGTTTCCTGGGGCCCGGTGATGCCGGCCAACGAGTCCTTCCAGATGATCGAGGCGACCAAGGGCATCAACAGCTACTACCTGACCAGCGACGGCAGCACCATGAGCTACCGCACGCGCATTCGCACGCCGAGCTTCCCGCACCTGCAGCAGATCCCTTCAGTGATTCGCGGCAGCATGGTCGCCGACCTGATTGCGTACCTGGGCAGTATCGACTTCGTTATGGCTGACGTGGACCGCTGATTATGAATACGCTAATTCAGACTGATCGTTTCATCCTCAGCGAAGCCGAACATGCGGCCATCGAGCACGAGATGCACCACTACGAAGACCCGCGCGCGGCGTCGATCGAAGCGCTGAAAATCGTGCAGAAAGCCCGTGGCTGGGTGCCGGATGGCGCTGCCGATGCGATTGGCGAAATCCTCGGTATTCCCGCCAGCGACGTCGAAGGCGTGGCCACCTTCTATAGTCAGATTTTCCGTCAGCCGGTTGGCCGTCACATCATCCGCGTATGCGACAGCATGACCTGCTATGTCGGTGGCCATGAGTCGGTCGTCGCCGAAATGCACAAGCAGCTCGGTATCGGCCTCGGCGAGACCACCCACGACAGCCGCTTTACCCTGCTGCCGGTTTGCTGCCTGGGTAACTGCGACAAGGCACCGGCGCTGATGATCGACGACGACACCTTTGGCGACGTGCAACCTGATGGCGTCGCCAAACTGCTGGAGGCCTACGTATGAGCATCAAGACGCTGACCTCCATCGGCCCGGCCAACAAGATTGCCCGCAGTGAGGAAAGCCATCCACTGACCTGGCGCCTGCGTGACGATGCCCAGCCCGTATGGCTGGAGGAATACCAGGCGAAGAACGGCTACGCCGCTGCACGCAAAGCCCTGAGCGAAATGGCTCAGGCCGATATCGTGCAAACGGTGAAAGACTCCGGCCTCAAGGGCCGTGGCGGTGCTGGCTTCCCCACTGGTGTGAAGTGGGGCCTGATGCCTGCCGACGAATCCATGAACATCCGCTACCTGTTGTGCAATGCGGATGAGATGGAGCCGAATACCTGGAAAGACCGCATGCTGATGGAGCAGCTGCCGCACCTGCTGGTGGAAGGCATGCTGATTTCTGCGCGGGCGCTCAAGGCTTATCGCGGCTACATCTTCCTGCGCGGCGAGTATGTCGATGCGGCGACGAATCTGAATCGCGCCATTGAGGAAGCCAAGGCCGCCGGCCTGCTCGGCAAGAACATTCTCGGCAGCGGTTTTGATTTCGAGCTGTTCGTGCACACCGGTGCCGGCCGCTATATCTGCGGTGAAGAAACCGCGCTGATCAACTCCCTCGAAGGTCGCCGCGCCAACCCCCGCGCGAAGCCACCATTCCCGGCCGCCGTCGGCGTGTGGGGCAAGCCGACCTGCGTAAACAACGTGGAAACCCTGTGCAACGTGCCGGCCATCGTCGGTAACGGCGTGGATTGGTACAAGAGCCTGGCCCGCCCGGAAAGTGAAGACCACGGCACCAAACTGATGGGCTTCTCCGGCAAGGTGAAGAACCCCGGCCTGTGGGAGCTACCCTTCGGCGTAAGCGCTCGCGAGCTGTTCGAGGACTACGCCGGCGGCATGCGCGATGGCTATACCCTCAAGTGCTGGCAACCCGGCGGTGCCGGCACCGGCTTCCTGCTCCCCGAGCACCTGGATGCGCTGATGTACGCCGGCGGTATCGGCAAGGTCGGCACGCGCATGGGCACCGGGCTGGCGCTGGCGGTGGACGACAGCATCAGCATGGTCTCGCTGTTGCGCAATATGGAAGAGTTCTTCGCCCGTGAGTCGTGCGGCTGGTGTACGCCATGCCGCGACGGCCTGCCCTGGAGCGTGAAGATCCTCCGTGCCCTGGAGCGCAAGCAAGGCACGCAGCAGGACATCGACACGTTGCTCGGCTTGGTCAATTTCCTTGGCCCCGGCAAGACCTTCTGTGCTCACGCACCGGGTGCGGTTGAGCCGCTGGGCAGTGCGATCAAGTATTTCCGTTCGGAGTTCGAGGCTGGCGTGGCCAGCTCGGCGGCTCCGGCGACGACGGGGCAATTCGTCCCCGCGTAAAACAATGGCGCTCTGGCGGCCACTGACCTGGCCCCGCAGCACAACGTGATTCCATTAGCCAAGCCCGCTTCGGTGGGCAAAGAAGAAACCTGAACCATGGCCACTATCCACGTAGACGGCAAAGATTTCGAAGTCGATGGGGCGGACAACCTGCTGCAGGCTTGCCTGTCCCTCGGTCTCGATATCCCTTACTTCTGCTGGCACCCGGCGCTCGGTAGCGTCGGCGCCTGCCGCCAGTGCGCGGTCAAGCAGTACACCGATGAAAACGATACGCGGGGGCGCATCGTCATGTCGTGCATGACGCCGGCCACCGACAACACCTGGATCAGCATCGACGATGAAGAATCCAAGGCGTTCCGCGCCAGTGTCGTCGAGTGGCTGATGACCAACCACCCGCACGACTGTCCGGTGTGCGAGGAGGGCGGTCATTGCCACCTGCAGGACATGACGGTGATGACTGGTCACAACCAGCGCCGTTATCGTTTCACCAAGCGCACCCACCAGAACCAGCAGCTCGGCCCGTTCATCTCCCATGAGATGAACCGCTGCATCGCCTGCTACCGCTGCGTGCGCTACTACAAGGATTACGCCGGCGGTACCGACCTGGGCGTGTATGGCGCGCACGACAACGTGTACTTCGGCCGCGTCGAAGACGGCGTGCTGGAAAGCGAGTTCTCCGGCAACCTGGTCGAGGTCTGCCCGACCGGTGTGTTCACCGACAAGACCCATTCCGAGCGCTACAACCGTAAGTGGGACATGCAGTTTGCCCCGAGCATCTGCCACGGCTGCGCCAGCGGCTGCAACACCAGTCCCGGCGAGCGCTATGGCGAACTGCGCCGCATCGAAAACCGCTTCAACGGTGATGTGAACCAGTACTTCCTCTGCGACCGTGGTCGTTTCGGCTACGGCTACGTCAACCGCGCGGATCGTCCGCGTCAGCCGCTGCTGGTGAATAAAGACAGTGGCGAAAAGCTCGGCATCGATGCCGCGCTGGACAAGGCCGCCGAGCTGCTCAAAGGCAAACGCGTAATCGGCATCGGCTCGCCCCGCGCCAGCCTGGAAAGCAACTTCGCCCTGCGCGAGCTGGTCGGCGAGGCCAACTTCTATTCCGGTATCGCTGCGGGCGAGCTGGAAAATATCCGCCTGATCCGCGACATCCTGCAGAACGGTCCGCTGCCTGTGCCGACTCTGCGTGAAGTGGAGCAGCACGACGCGGTGTTTATCCTCGGCGAAGACCTGACCCAGACTGCTGCACGCATGGCTTTGGCCCTGCGTCAGGCGGTCAAGGGCAAGGCCACTGAAATCGCCGCGTCGATGAAGATTCAGGACTGGCATATGGCCGCCGTGCAGAACGTCGCTCAGGACGCGCTGCATCCGCTGTTTATCGCCAGCGTCACCGCTACGCGCCTGGATGATATTGCCGAAGCTTGTGTGCATGCCGCGCCGGCCGATCTGGCCCGTATCGGTTTCGCCGTGGCCCACGCCATCGACC
The DNA here is from genome assembly GCF_011636575.1 of Pseudomonas sp. OTU750018. NCBI lineage: Bacteria > Pseudomonadati > Pseudomonadota > Gammaproteobacteria > Pseudomonadales > Pseudomonadaceae > Pseudomonas > Pseudomonas sp. OTU750018. The sequence goes on along the minus strand of NZ_JAAPAU010000001.1, from coordinate 1,683,729 downwards.
CAAGCGCCCCGGCGGTTAACGGCCTGGATGCAGATGTCGGCGAGCTGGTGCAGTTGATTGCCGAAGCGCTGCTTGAAGCCAAGCGTCCGCTGATCGTCTCTGGTACCTCCTTGGGCGAGAAGAGCCTGATCGAAGCCGCAGCCAATATCGCCAACGCGCTGAAGAATCGCGAAAAGAACGCCTCCATCAGCCTGGTGGTGCCGGAAGCCAACAGCATGGGCTTGGCCCTGCTGGGGGGCGAGTCCGTTGATGCGGCGCTGCAGGCGCTGACGTCCGGCCAGGCCGATGCCGTGATCGTGCTGGAAAACGACCTCTATCGTCGAGCCGATGCAGCCAAGGTCGATGCCGCTTTGACGGCTGCCAAGTTGGTGATCGTCGCCGACCATCAGCACACCGCCACCAGCGAAAAAGCCCACCTGCTGCTGCCAGTGGCCAGCTTCGCCGAAGGCGATGGCACCCTGGTCAGTTTTGAAGGCCGCGCCCAGCGCTTCTTCCAGGTGTTCGAGCCGAGCTACTACGACGCCAATATCCTGATTCGTGAAGGTTGGCGCTGGCTGCATGCCCTGCACAGCACCCTGCAGGGCAAGCCGCTCGACTGGACCCAGCTGGATGCGGTGACCGCTGCCGTTGCTGCCAGCAACAGCTTGCTGGCACGCATCGGCGAAGCCGCGCCCAATGCCACCTTCCGCATCAAGGGCCTCAAGCTGGCCCGTGAGCCGCACCGTTACAGCGGTCGCACTGCCATGCGCGCCAATATCAGCGTGCACGAGCCGCGTCAGCCGCAGGACCAGGATTCAGCTTTTGCCTTCTCCATGGAAGGCTATTCCGGCAGCAAGGAAGACCGTCAGCAGATTCCATTCGCCTGGTCGCCGGGCTGGAACTCGCCGCAGGCCTGGAACAAGTTTCAGGACGAAGTCGGCGGCCATCTGCGCGCTGGTGACCCCGGTGTGCGTCTGCTGGAAGCCAAAGGCACGGTGCTGCCTTGGTTCAGTGTACCGGCCGCCTTTAACCCGGCTCCGGGTACCTTGCAGGCCGTGGCGCTGCATCACCTGTTCGGCAGTGAAGAAACCTCGGCCGGCGCCGCGCCGCTGCAAGAGCGCATTCCCGCACCTTACGCGCTGCTGGCCAAGGCCGAAGCGGATCGCTTGGGCGTTAATGACGGCGCGCTGCTGAGCCTGACAGTCGCCGGGCAGACCCTGCGCCTGCCGCTGCAGATCACCGAAGAGCTGGCCATTGGTGTGGTCGGTTTGCCCGTCGGTTTGGCGGGCATGCCGGCGCTGATCGCAGGTAGCGTGGTCACCCGCATTGAGGAGGCCGCGCAATGAGTTGGCTGACCCCCGAAGTGCTGGACGTGCTGATCGCCGTACTCAAGGCCATCGTGATTCTGCTGGTGGTGGTGGTTTGCGGCGCGCTGCTGAGCTTTGTCGAGCGGCGTTTGCTGGGCTGGTGGCAGGACCGCTACGGCCCCAACCGGGTCGGGCCGTTCGGCATGTTCCAGATCGCAGCGGACATGATCAAAATGTTCTTCAAGGAGGACTGGACGCCGCCGTTCGCCGACAAGTTCATCTTTATCCTGGCGCCGATGATCGCTTTTGCCGCCATGTTGATGGCCTTTGCGATTATCCCGATCACCCCGACCTGGGGCGTCGCGGACCTGAATATCGGCATCCTGTTCTTCTTCGCCATGGCTGGGCTGTCGGTGTATGCCGTGCTGTTCGCCGGCTGGGCAAGTAATAACAAGTTTGCCCTGCTCGGTGCGTTACGCGCCTCGGCGCAGACGGTGTCCTACGAGGTGTTTCTGGCCCTGGCGCTGATGGGCATCGTCGCTCAGGTTGGCTCGTTCAACATGCGCGATATCGTCGATTACCAGGCGGAAAACCTCTGGTTCATCATTCCGCAGTTCTTCGGCTTCTGTACCTTCTTTATCGCCGGCGTGGCGGTTACTCACCGTCACCCCTTCGACCAGCCAGAAGCCGAGCAGGAGCTGGCCGACGGTTATCACATCGAATATGCCGGGATGAAATGGGGCATGTTCTTCGTCGGTGAATACATCGGCATCATCACCATCTCGGCGCTGCTGGTGACCCTGTTCTTCGGCGGTTGGCACGGGCCGTTTGGCATCCTGCCGCAGATTCCGTTTTTTTGGTTCGCCCTGAAAACCTGCTTCTTCATCATGATCTTCATCCTGCTGCGCGCCTCGATTCCGCGCCCACGGTATGACCAGGTCATGGCCTTCAGCTGGAAGTTCTGCCTGCCGCTGACCCTGATCAACCTGCTGGTGACCGGCGCATTCGTGCTGGCCGCGGCCCAGTAAGGAGAACCACAGAATGTTCAAATACATACGGGATGTGGTGCACGGCACCTACACCCAACTGCGCAGCATGGTCATGGTCTTCAGCCATGGCTTTCGCAAGCGCGACACCCTGCAATACCCGGAAGAGGCGGTGTACCTGCCGCCGCGTTATCGCGGGCGCATCGTCCTGACCCGCGACCCCGACGGCGAAGAGCGCTGTGTGGCCTGCAACCTGTGTGCGGTGGCCTGCCCGGTGGGCTGTATCTCGCTGCAGAAGGCGGAAACCCCAGATGGCCGCTGGTACCCGGATTTTTTCCGCATCAACTTCTCGCGCTGCATCTTCTGCGGCCTGTGCGAAGAAGCCTGCCCGACCACGGCGATTCAGCTCACTCCTGATTTCGAGATGGGCGAGTTCAAACGTCAGGACCTGGTGTACGAGAAGGAAGACCTGCTGATCAGCGGCCCGGGCAAGAATCCGGACTACAACTTCTACCGCGTCGCCGGTATGGCCATTGCCGGCAAGCCGAAAGGCGCCGCGCAAAATGAAGCCGAACCGATCAACGTCAAAGGCCTACTGCCCTAAGGAGGGGACATGGAATTCGCTTTCTACCTTGCCGCCGGCGTTGCCGTGGCGGCCACATTCAGGGTGATCACCGCGAGCAATCCGGTGCATGCCCTGCTGTACCTGATTCTCTCGCTGCTGGCCGTGGCGATGACCTTCTTCGCCCTCGGCGCCCCGTTTGCCGGCGCGCTGGAGATCATCGTCTACGCCGGCGCGATCATGGTGCTGTTCGTCTTCGTGGTGATGATGCTCAACCTTGGCCCGGCGGCGGTCGAGCAGGAGCGCCAATGGCTGACGCCGGGTATCTGGACCGGCCCGGCGATTCTCTCAGCGTTGTTGCTGGGGCAATTGCTCTATGTGCTGTTCCAGTCGCCCAGTGGCGCGGCCCTCGGTTTGCAGACCATTGATGCCAAGGCCGTCGGTATCGCCCTGTACGGGCCTTACCTGCTGGCGGTGGAGTTGGCTTCGATGCTGCTGCTCGCTGCGCTGGTCGCGGCCTATCACCTCGGCCGTCACGATGCCAAGGAGCCCACGGCATGAATGCGATTCCCCTGGAGCACGGCCTGGCGTTGGCCTGCGTGCTGTTCAGCCTCGGCCTAATAGGCCTGATGGTACGGCGCAATATCCTGTTTGTGCTGATGAGCCTGGAAGTGATGATGAATGCCACCGCCCTGGCTTTTGTGGTGGCCGGCAGCCGTTGGGCCCAGCCTGACGGCCAGGTGATGTTTATCCTGGTGATCACCCTGGCCGCCGCCGAAGCCAGTATTGGCCTGGCGATCCTGTTGCAGCTGTATCGCCGCTTCAACACCCTCGATGTCGACGCTGCCAGCGAGATGCGCGGATGAACCTTCTATTCCTGACCTGTGTATTTCCGCTGCTGGGCTGGTTTCTTCTAGCCTTCTCGCGCGGGCGTTTCTCCGAGAACCTCTCCGCGCTGATCGGCGTCGGTTCGGTGGGCCTGTCCGCGCTGACGGCGGCCTGGGTTATCGTGCAGTTCAACCTTAATCCGCCGGAAAACGGCGTGTTTACCCAGGTGCTGTGGCAGTGGATGAGCGTGGCCGGTTTTGCGCCGAGCTTCACCCTGTATCTCGATGGCCTGTCGCTGACCATGCTTGGCGTGGTTACCGGCGTAGGCTTTTTGATCCACCTGTTTGCCAGCTGGTACATGCGTGGTGAAGAGGGCTACTCGCGCTTCTTCGCCTACACCAACCTGTTTATCTTCAGCATGCTGCTGCTGGTGCTGGGCGATAACCTGCTGGTGCTGTACTTCGGCTGGGAAGGCGTGGGGCTGTGCTCCTACCTGCTGATCGGCTTCTACTTCAAGCACACCGCCAACGGTAACGCGGCGCTCAAGGCCTTTATCGTCACCCGTATCGGCGACGTGTTTATGGCCATCGGCCTGTTTATCCTGTTCCTCCACCTGGGCACCCTGAATATTCAGGAGCTGATGGTGCTGGCGCCGCAGAAGTACGTGGAAGGCGATAGCTGGCTGTGGATCGCCACGCTGATGCTGCTCGGCGGCGCGGTGGGTAAATCTGCGCAGCTGCCGCTGCAAACCTGGCTTGCCGACGCCATGGCCGGCCCGACCCCGGTTTCTGCGTTGATCCACGCCGCGACCATGGTCACCGCTGGCGTTTATCTGATCGCGCGGACTCACGGCCTGTTCCTGCTGACCCCGGAGATTCTCGAGCTGGTCGGTATCGTCGGCGGCGTCACCCTAGTGCTGGCCGGCTTCGCCGCGCTGGTGCAGACCGACATCAAGCGCATCCTCGCCTACTCGACCATGAGCCAGATCGGCTACATGTTCCTCGCTCTGGGCGTTGGCGCCTGGGACGCAGCGATCTTCCACCTGATGACTCACGCGTTTTTTAAAGCCCTGCTGTTCCTCGCGTCCGGTGCGGTGATCAACGCCTGCCACCACGAGCAGAACATCTTCAAGATGGGTGGCCTGTGGAAGAAGCTGCCACTGGCCTACGCCAGCTTTATCGTCGGCGGCGCGGCCCTGGCGGCGTTGCCGCTGATCACCGCCGGTTTCTACTCCAAAGACGAAATCCTCTGGGAAGCCTTTGCCAGTGGCCACTCTTGGTTGCTCTACGCAGGTCTAACCGGGGCCTTCCTGACCTCGCTCTACACCTTCCGCCTGATCTTTATCGCCTTCCATGGCGAGCAAAAGACCGAAGCCCATGCCGGCCATGGCGTCGCTCATTGGCTGCCGCTGGTGACGCTGATTGTGCTGTCGACCTTTATCGGCGCGCTGATCAGCCCACCGCTGGCCGGTGTGCTGCCGCAAAGCGTCGGGCATGCCGGCGGCGAGGCTAAGCACAGCCTGGAAATTGCTTCTGGGGCTATCGCGATCATTGGCATCGTCCTGGCCGCGCTGCTGTTTCTCGGTAAGCGGCGGTTTGCCACGGCGGTGGCGCAGAGTGCGCCAGGGCGCTTCCTCTCGACCTGGTGGTTCGCGGCCTGGGGCTTTGATTGGCTCTACGACAAGCTGTTTGTGCAGCCGTACCTGTTGCTGTGCCGGTTGCTCGGGCGCGACCCGATTGACCGCAGCATTGGCCTGATTCCGCGCTTGGCGCGAGGCGGCAACGCCTTGCTGGCCAGCAGCGAGACCGGCCAGGTGCGCTGGTACGCCACTTCGATAGCCGGGGGCGCCGTGCTGGTGCTCGCCGTTCTCCTGTTTCTGAATTAAGGAAAATAGCCCGTCATGATTCTGCCCTGGCTAATCCTGATCCCTTTTATCGGTGGCCTGCTGTGCTGGCAGTGCGAGCGCTTCGGCAACATCCTGCCGCGCTGGATCGCCCTGCTGACCATGGCCTTGCTGTTCGGTCTGAGTCTGTGGCTGTGGGCCACTGGCGACTTCAGCTTGGCGCCTGCGCCGGGTGCTGCGCCGCAGTGGGCGGCCGAGTTCCAGGTGCCATGGATCGAGCGTTTCGGCATCAGTGTGCACCTGGCACTGGACGGCCTGTCGGTGCTGATGATCAGCCTCACCGGCCTGCTCGGTGTGCTCTCGGTGCTCTGTTCGTGGAACGAGATCCAGAACCGCGTCGGCTTCTTCCACCTCAACCTGATGTGGATTCTTGGCGGCGTGGTCGGCGTGTTCCTTGCCGTTGACCTGTTCCTGTTCTTCTTCTTCTGGGAAATGATGCTGGTGCCGATGTATTTCCTCATCGCGCTCTGGGGTCATAGTGGCAGTGACGGCAAGACCCGCATCACCGCCGCCACCAAGTTCTTTATCTTCACCCAGGCCAGCGGCCTGATCATGTTGCTGGCGATTCTCGGCCTGGTGTTTGTGCACTTCGACCAGACGGGCGTGCTGACCTTCAACTACGCCGATCTGCTCAACACCAAGATGGCGGCCGGTACCGAGTACATCCTGATGCTCGGCTTCTTTATCGCCTTCGCGGTGAAGTTCCCGGTGGTGCCATTCCACTCCTGGCTGCCGGACGCCCACGCCCAGGCGCCGACCGCAGGCTCCGTAGATCTGGCCGGTATCCTGCTGAAAACTGCCGCCTATGGCCTGATGCGCTTTGCTCTGCCGCTGTTCCCCAATGCCTCGGCCGAGTTTGCGCCGATCGCCCAGTGGCTTGGCGTGTTCGCCATCATCTACGGCGCGCTGCTGTCGTTTGCGCAGACCGACATCAAGCGCCTGGTGGCCTATTCCAGCGTGTCGCACATGGGCTTCGTGCTGATCGCCATCTACTCGGCCAGCGAGATCGCCCTGCAGGGCGCTGTGGTGCAGATGCTCGCCCACGGCCTGTCTGCCGCGGCGCTGTTTATCCTCTGCGGTCAGCTGTACGAGCGCCTGCATACTCGCGATATGCGTGAGATGGGCGGCATTTGGGCGCGTATGCCCTGGCTGCCGGCGCTGAGCCTGTTCTTTGCCGCTGCGGCGCTGGGCCTGCCGGGTACCGGTAACTTCGTCGGTGAGTTCCTGATTTTGATCGGCAGCTTCCAGAGCGCGCCATGGGTCACCGTATTGGCTGCCACTGGTCTGGTGTTCGGCTCGGTTTACTCGCTGATCATGATTCACCGCGCCTACTTCGGCCCGGCCAAGGCGGACACTGCCTTGCCTGGCCTGCAGCTGCGCGAGCTGAGCATGGTGCTCGGCCTCGCTGTGCTGCTGATCCTGCTCGGTGTTTACCCGCAGCCGGTGCTCGACACCTCCGCCGCCAGCATGCAAGGCGTGCAGCAGTGGCTGGGTAGTGCCCTCAATCAACCTGTTCCGGCCCGGTAAGTAGCGTATGGAATTCACGACTCAACACTTTATCGCGCTGCTGCCGCTGCTGATCACCAGTGCCACGGTGGTGCTGGTGATGCTGGCAATCGCCTGGAAGCGCAACCACACGCTGACCTTCGGCCTCTCGGTGCTGGGCCTCAACCTGGCCCTGCTGTCACTGCTGCCGGCCCTGGGCGTAACGCCCATCGAGGTCACGCCGCTGCTGCTGGTGGATAAATTCGCCTGCTATTACATGGCTCTGGTGCTGGCCGCGACCCTGGCCTGTGTGACTTTGACTCACGCCTACCTGGGTGGCGAGTCCGGCAAGGGTTACCCGGGCAACCGCGAAGAGCTGTACCTGCTGATGCTGCTGTCTGCTGCTGGCGGTCTGGTGCTGGTCAGCGCGCAGCATCTGGCGGGCCTGTTTATCGGCCTGGAGCTGCTCTCGGTGCCGACCTACGGCATGATCGCTTACGCCTTCTTCAACAAGCGTTCGCTGGAAGCCGGCATCAAGTACATGGTGCTGTCCGCCGCCGGTTCGGCATTTTTGCTGTTCGGCATGGCGCTGCTGTATGCCGAGTCGGGCAACCTGACCTTCGCTGGCATCGGCGCCAAATTGGCCGCCGACGGCCTGCCGAGCATGCTGGCGCAGTTGGGCGTGGGCATGATGCTGATTGGCCTGTCCTTCAAGCTGTCGCTGGTGCCGTTCCATTTATGGACACCGGACGTTTACGAGGGCGCGCCGGCGCCGGTGGCGGCCTTCCTCGCCACGGCCAGTAAGGTCGCCGTGTTTGCCGTGCTGTTGCGTCTGTATCAGATGTCGCCGGCCACCGCAGGCGGCTGGTTGAATGAGCTGCTGACGCTAATCGCCATCGCTTCGATCATCTTCGGCAACCTGCTGGCGCTGTTGCAGAACAACCTCAAGCGTCTGCTCGGTTATTCCTCCATTGCCCACTTTGGCTACCTGCTGGTGGCGTTGATCGCCAGCAAGGGCTTGGCCGTGGAAGCGGTTGGCGTATACCTGGCCACCTATGTGCTGACCAGCCTGGGTGCATTCGGCGTAATTACCCTGATGTCGACGCCCTACAGCGGCCGTGATGCCGATGCCCTGTATGAATACCGTGGGCTGTTCTGGCGCCGCCCTTACCTGACCGCGGTGCTCACCGTGATGATGCTGTCGCTGGCTGGCATTCCGCTGACGGCCGGGTTTATCGGCAAGTTCTACGTAGTCGCTGCTGGTGTGCAATCGCAGCAGTGGTGGCTGCTCGCCGCCCTCGTGATCGGCAGTGCTATCGGTGTGTTCTATTACCTGCGGGTGATGGTCACCCTGTTTATGGTCGAGCCGAACCTGCGCCGCCATGACGCGCCTCTGCATTGGGGGCAGCAGGCGGGTGGTGTGATGTTGCTGTTCGTCGCGTTGCTGGCGTTCTTCCTCGGTGTGTATCCGCAGCCGCTGCTGGAGCTGGTGCAACAGGCCAGCTTGGTGGCACTGTTGCCCTAATAAGCAACAGCCCTAAGGAATACGCAACGATGAGTAAGACACTGATGATTGCCGGCTGTGGTGATGTCGGCGGCCGTCTGGGTCAGCAGCTAAGCGCTGCAGGCTGGACGGTGTATGGCCTGCGCCGCAGTGTGGCGCTGCTGCCACAGGGTATTCGTCCGGTAGCCGGCGATCTGCATGCCGATGCCTGTCCGGCCGCCTGGCCGAGCGAACCGCTGGATTACCTGGTGTATTGCGCGGCCGCCACCGACCATGATGAGGCCGGTTACCGCGCCGCCTATGTCGATGGCTTGCGCCGCGTGCTCACCTGGCTGGCACAATACAGCCAACGGCCCAAGCGCCTGCTGTTTGTTTCCAGCAGTGGCGTCTATGGCCAACAACTCGGTGAATGGGTGGATGAGCAGTCCCCTGCAGAGGCTGACAGCTATTCCGGCCGTATCATGCGCGAGGCTGAACAGCTGGCGTTGAACAGCGGGCTGCCCGCCAGCCTAGTTCGCCTTACCGGCCTGTATGGTCCCGGCCGCGAGTGGTTGCTCAAGCAAGTGCGTCAGGGTTATCGGGTGGTCAGTGAGCCGCCGTTGTATGGCAACCGCATCCATGTCGATGACGCGGCTGGGCTACTGGCCTATCTGCTGCAGGCCGATGCCCGTGGTGTGGCGCTGGATAACTGCTATATCGGCGTCGACGATCAGCCTGCGCCGCTGCATGACGTGGTGGTGTGGTTGCGTGAGCAGCTGGAAATCAGTCATTGGTCCGACGACTCAACGGTGCGCCGTTCCGGCAGCAAACGCTGCAGCAACGCCCGTGCTCGCGCCTTGGGTTGGACGCCGCAGTACCCGAGCTACCGCGAGGGTTACCGGGCGATTTTGCAGCAGCTGTAGCTTGGCATTTCGCGCGGTTTAGCGTTTGACCAACAGCCAGCGCTGCTGGCCTTTGTAGTAGTTGGGCATTTCATCGATCTGTGAGCGATTGAGCGCTTCAAAGACGCGCAACTGGTCGCCTTCACGCTCGAACAGCCAGCTCTGCCCTTGGTCGCCCAGCTGCAGCCAGAGGCTGTCGAACTCGCCGCTCATGGCCGCGCAATCACCTGCGAGACACAACGCATAACGCTCAGCGCCTGGCAGGCCCTGCAAGCTGCCGTCGGCCTGGAACAGTACCAGACCGCCTTGGCCCAGACCTTCCTCAATCAACCAGGTGCCGCCCAGGTAGGCGCTGTACAACGCCTGCTCGAAGCTGCTCCCTGGCGGTACAAGTGGACCTGGGGCTGTCGGTGCGCGGACAAAGCGCTGCTCCGGCCAGGTATCGCTCTGCGCCTGAATCAGCTCGTCATTGTTGAGGCTTAGGCTTTCTTCAAAGTCGCCGTAGAAGTGCACACGCAGTTCGCCATCTGCCTGGCGTGTAAAACGCCCTTCACCACGTTCAAAACCATTGCTGAAGCTGGCCAGCTGGCGTGGGCTGTCGAGCTGCCACTCCAGGTTAGGCCCATAAGCCAGCAAGGCTTCGCGCAGGTTGCCGCTTTCGACGGCAGCATCAATGGCGGCCTGGTTGATCCAGGTGCCGCTTGGGTCTTGCGGTGTGCTGGCGCAACCACTGAGCAGGACACCGGTGAGCAGGGCAACAAACAGGCAACGCATGCGGCGTCCTCAAGAGAGAAGGGCGGGACAGCGGCCCCGCCGAGGGGCTTATTCGAGAACCAGAATAGCGTCCATTTCTACCTGCGAGCCACGTGGCAGGGCGGCTACGCCGATGGCGGCGCGGGCCGGGTAGGGCTGCTCGAAGTAACGGCCCATGACTTCATTGACCTTGGCGAAGTGCGACAGGTCGGTGAGGAAGATGTTCAGCTTGACGATGTCCTTAAACGAACCGCCAGCGGCTTCGGCTACGGCCTTGAGGTTCTCAAATACCTGCACGGTCTGGGCTTCGAAGCCTTCCACCAGCTCCATTGTTTTCGGGTCCAGCGGGATCTGTCCGGACATGTACACGGTGTTGCCCGCTTTGATCGCCTGGGAGTAGGTGCCGATTGCGGCTGGGGCCTTGTCGCTGGTGATAACGCTCTTGCTCATGGGAACTCCTGTAAAGCTGATGTGGGGGAACACTGCAGCGCCATCGGCACGCTGCCAGTTAGATTGCCTAGGTTGGGTGAAAGCCACAGCGGCTGTCAAAGTACAGCTGGCGGCTGATTGCGCTGTTCAATTCGGGTATTCGCCGATCAGGCGCGCGCGCGGGTGATGCGGATCACCCCGGTCAGGGCGCGCAGCTTCTTGATCACGCGGGCTAGATGTACGCGGTCATGCACGCTGACCACCAGCTGCACGACGCTGATGCGGCCATCGCGCTCGTCCATGCTGATCTTCTCGATATTGCCGTCGGCGGCATTCACGCTGCCGGCCAGCAGGGCGATCAGACCGCGCTGGTGCTCAAGCTCGACGCGCAGCTCGACATTGAACTCGCCGGTAACGTCCTTGGCCCAGGACAGCTGGATGCATTTTTCCGGGTTGTGACGAATCTCGCCGATGTTCTTGCAGCTGTCCAGGTGCACCACCATGCCTTTGCCGGCAGACAGGTGGCCGACAATCGGGTCGCCCGGAATCGGCGTGCAGCATTTGGCGTAGCTCAGCACCAGGCCCTCAGTGCCACGGATCGCCAGCGGCCCTTCGCTGCTCGGCAGCGCTTCGTTGCTGTCACTGAGCAGGCGGCGCGCCACTACATAGGCCATGCGGTTGCCCAGGCCGATGTCTTCCAGCAGGTCTTCGATGACGTCCTGATGGTATTCGGCGAGCACCGCCTGCACCCGCTCGGGCGAGAGCTTGTCGACGCGGCTGTCGAAACCGGCCAGAACTTTGTTCAGCAGGCGTTCGCCAAGGCTGATGGATTCCGAGCGGCGCTGCAGTTTCAGGGCGTGACGAATATGCGTGCGGGCCTTGCCGGTGACCACGAAGCTCAGCCAGGCCGGGTTTGGTCGTGCACCAGGCGCGGTGACGATTTCCACCGTAGAGCCACTTTCGAGGGCTTGCGACAGCGGCGCCAGGCGGCGGTTGATGCGGCAGGCGATGCAGGTGTTGCCGACATCGGTGTGTACCGCGTAGGCGAAGTCGACCGCCGTGGAGCCTTTTGGCAGCTCCATGATGCGGCCCTTGGGCGTGAACACGTAGACCTCGTCGGGGAACAGGTCGATCTTTACGCTCTCGATAAATTCCAGCGAGTTGCCGGCGCGTTGCTGCATCTCCAGCACGCCCTTGACCCACTGCCGCGCACGGGCGTGGCTGCCCTTGGGCTGGTCTTCCTCGTTGGATTTGTACAGCCAGTGCGCGGCAATGCCGTTGTTGGCCAGCTCTTCCATCTCACGGGTGCGGATCTGAATCTCGATCGGTACGCCGTGCATGCCAAACAGCGTGGTGTGCAGCGACTGGTAGCCGTTGGCCTTGGGAATTGCGATGTAATCCTTGAAGCGGCCGGGCAGGGGCTTGTACAGGTTATGCACGGCACCGAGCACGCGGTAACAAGTGTCGACCTTGTCGACGACGATGCGGAAGGCGTAGACATCCATGATTTCGTTGAACGCCCGGCGCTTGCCACGCATCTTCTGGTAGATGCCGTAAAGGTGCTTCTCGCGGCCCATCACCTCGCCTTCCATGCCTTCGCGGGCCAGGCAGTGGGTGATCGACTCTTCGATCTTGTTGACGATTTCCTTGCGGTTGCCCCGAGCACGCTTGACCGCGGTGCGGATGCGCTCGGAGCGCATCGGATGCATGGCCTTGAAGCCCAGGTCTTCGAACTCGATGCGCATGCTGTGCATGCCCAGTCGGTTGGCAATCGGTGCGTAGATTTCCAGGGTTTCCTTGGCGATGCGCCGGCGTTTTTCGCCGGATAGCACTTCCAGGGTGCGCATGTTGTGCAGGCGGTCGGCCAGCTTGACCAGAATCACCCGGATATCGCGGGCCATGGCCATGGCCATCTTCTGGAAATTCTCGGCCTGGGCCTCGGCTTTGGTCTCGAAGTTCATCTGGGTCAGCTTGCTGACCCCATCAACCAGTTCAGCTACGGATTCGCCGAACTGCGCGTCCAGAGCTTCTTTGGCGATACCGGTGTCTTCGATCACGTCATGCAGCATCGCAGCCATCAGGCTCTGATGGTCCATGTGCATGTCAGCCAGGATGCTCGCCACTGCCAGGGGATGGGTGACATAAGCTTCGCCGCTGCGGCGGCGTTGGCCGTCGTGGGCTTGTTCGGCGTAGAAATAAGCGCGGCGAACCAGATTGACCTGGTCGCCATCGAGGTAGGTCGAAAGTCTGTCGGCGAGGGCGTCTATGCTCGGCATGGGCGTTCCCCTTGCCGATTCAGATGACCCTGCGCCTGACGACGTCGACCCGGCATAGGCTTACAGAGGCTCGTTAGCCTCTTCCTCGAATGCAGCAAACAGTGGTTCTTCTTCAACGATATCGTCTTGCGCGATGACGTCGTAGCTCATCAGGCCAGCAGCGATTTCGCGCAGCGCGACTACGGTTGGCTTGTCATTTTCCCAAGCCAGCTTCGGCTCTTTGCCACCGGTAGCCAGTTGGCGCGAGCGCTTGGTAGCGAGCATGACCAGCTCGAAGCGGTTATCAACGTGATCCAGGCAATCTTCGACGGTAACGCGGGCCATGGTGTTCCTCGTAGCAAATGCGTAATAGAGCTGGGCCCAAATGGGCGAGCGGACTAGATAGTCTAAAAAATCACCAGCATTAAGGGAAGCTTTGATTTGCCGCAGCGTAATAAGTCAGACCAGTAACTCGCTGAGTAAGCCGCTGTGGCGTTGCTGTTGCGGGCCTTGCAGCAGCTGATTGGCGCGGAAAATCGCCTTCAGATCGCTCAAAGCGTGGGCGAAGTCATCGTTGATCAGCAGGTAGTCGTATTCAACGTAGTGGCTCATCTCGCTGACGGCTTCACGCATACGTCGCTCGATGATCTCGCCGCTGTCCTGGCCGCGGTTGGTCAGGCGGTGGCGCAGCGCTTCCTGGGTCGGCGGCAGAATAAAGATTGATTTGGCTTCCGGCATCAGCCGGCGTACCTGCTGCGCGCCTTGCCAGTCGATCTCCAGAATCAGGTCGAAGCCGTCGCGCAGGGTCTGTTTAACCCATTCCTGCGAGGTGCCATAAAGGTTGCCGAAGACTTCCGCGTGTTCGAGGAATTCGGTCTTGTCGAGCATGGCGTGAAACTGCTCGCGGCTGACGAAGTGGTAGTTCACCCCATCCACTTCGCCCGGACGCATGGCGCGTGTGGTGTGCGACACGGACACGCGAATCTGCGCCTCGCTGTCGATCAGCGCCTTGACCAGGCTGGTCTTGCCCGCGCCGGACGGGGCGGAAATGATGTAGAGGGTGCCGGTGGTTATGCTCATGGATCAATCCTGGAACGCGTTGTTCAGAGAGTAGCAGTGGCGGTCGGGCTTATTCGATGTTCTGCACTTGTTCGCGCATCTGCTCGATCAGCACTTTAAGGTTTACCGCCGCCTGGGTGCTGCGGGTGTCAAAGGCCTTGGAGCCGAGGGTATTGGCTTCGCGGTTGAGTTCCTGCATCAGAAAGTCCAGGCGGCGACCGGCCTGGCCCCCAGTTTTCAGTACGCGGCGCACTTCGCTGACGTGGGTGCTGAGGCGATCCAGCTCTTCGGCCACATCGCTTTTCTGCGCCAGGATCACTAGCTCTTGTTCCAGGCGCTGCGGGTCCAGCTCGGCCTGCATCTCGGCGCAGCGGTCGAGAATCTTCTGGCGTTGCCCAGCGAGCATCTGCGGCACCAGTTCGCGCAGGGCGACGACCTGTTCGAGGATGCTGTCCAGGCGTTCATTAAGCAGCTTGGCCAGCTCGCTGCCTTCGCGCTCGCGGCCGTTTTTCAGTTCGTTCAACGCCTCGGTGAACAGGCTCAGGGCGCTCTGATTCAATGCTTGTGGGTCAACTGCATCGGCCACCAGTACGCCTGGCCAGCCCAGCACTTCCAGCGGGTTGAGTGCGGCAGGTTGCTTGATCAAGCCGGCCACGCTTTCGGCGGCGGCGACCAGTTGGGCGGCGCGTTCCAGATCGACTTGCAGGGCTTTGCCGACATTGTCGTCGCTAAAGCGCAGGGTGCATTCGACTTTGCCGCGCGACAGGCCGTTGCGCAGTGCTTCGCGCACCGCACCTTCGAGGTCGCGGAAGCTTTCCGGCAGGCGCAGATGAGGTTCCAGGTAGCGATGGTTGACCGAGCGCAGCTCCCAGCTCAGGGTGCCGTTGGCGCTCGCCTGTTCGGCGCGGGCGAAGGCAGTCATGCTGTGGATCATGGGTGAACCTCGCGAAAAGTCGGAACGAAAGGCGCAGGATTGTAGCGCAGTGCGTCGGCCGCTCCCAATTCGGCACACCCGCTACGGGCTTACGGCCCTATAATGCCGAGCAGATTTTTATTCAGAGCAGGAATTCCTAGATGAAACGTCCTAGTGGCCGCGCCGCCGATCAGTTGCGCTCGATCCGCATCACCCGCAACTACACCAAGCATGCCGAGGGTTCGGTACTGGTGGAATTTGGCGATACCAAAGTGATTTGCACGGTCAGTGTCGAGTCGGGCGTTCCACGCTTTCTCAAAGGCCAAGGCCAGGGTTGGTTGACCGCCGAGTACGGCATGCTGCCGCGCGCCACTGGTGACCGTAACCAGCGTGAAGCCAGCCGTGGCAAGCAGGGCGGCCGCACCCTGGAAATCCAGCGCTTAATCGGCCGTTCGCTGCGCGCCGCATTGGATATGTCGAAGCTGGGCGAGAACACCCTGTACGTCGACTGCGACGTGATCCAGGCTGACGGTGGCACTCGCACCGCGTCCATCACCGGCGCCATGGTGGCTCTGGTCGACGCGCTGAAAGTGATCAAAAAACGTGGCGGTCTGAAAGGTGGTGATCCGCTCAAGCAGATGATTGCCGCCGTATCGGTAGGCATGTATCAGGGCGAGCCAGTGCTGGATCTGGATTACCTGGAAGATTCCGCCGCCGAAACCGACCTCAACGTGGTGATGACCAGCGCCGGTGGTTTTATCGAAGTGCAGGGCACTGCCGAAGGCGCGCCGTTCCAGCCGGCCGAGCTGAACGCCATGCTGGCGTTGGCGCAGAAAGGCATGACTGAGCTGTTCGAGTTGCAACAAGCAGCACTAGCAGACTGATTGAGCTGTATTACACGCCCATCACGCACGGAGAAGCACCATGAGCGACGAGTCCCAAGCGCCACAACCGGTTCCCGGTCCTGAAGCCCGTCAGTGGGCTATGTTTTGCCACTTCGCGGCCTTTCTCGGGCTGGTGATTCCCTTTGGCAACCTGCTTGGGCCGTTGATCGTCTGGCAGATCAAGAAGGACCTTGATCCGTTCGTCGATGCTCAAGGCAAGGAAGCGCTTAATTTCCAGATCAGCGTCGCTCTGGCTGCGCTGCTGTGCTTCTTGCTGATGGTGGTGGTAATCGGTTTCCCGCTGTTGCTGCTGGTTAGCATCGCGGCGCTGGTGCTGACGATTATTGCCGGGATCAAAGCCAATGAAGGCCAGGCCTATCGCTATCCATTCGCCTGGCGCTTGGTGAAATAAGCGATCTGCAGACAATAAAAAGCCGGCTAAAGGCCGGCTTTTTATTGTCTGCAGATCAGGCTATACGCTGAGCATCCAGTCGTAATCGACTATCAGCGGCGCGTGCTGCGAGAAGCGTGGCTGACGCGGCAGGCGGGCACTGCGGATGCTGCGGCGCATGCCGGGCGTGAGCAACTGGTAGTCGAAGCGATAGCCGAGGTTAAGCATCTCGGCCTGCTCGCTGTCCGGCCACCAGCTGAACTGGTCGCCTTCGCGGCTGACTTCGCGCAGCGCGTCGACATAGCCCATGGTGCCAATCACTTCATCCAGCCAGGCGCGTTCAGGGGCGAGGAAGCCGGGTGATTGCTGGCAGTCGCGCCAGTTCTTCACGTCGAGCTTCTGGTGTGCCACATAGAACGAGCCGCAGTAGATGTACTCGCGGCGCTTGCGGCGCTGCTTGTCCAAATAATGAGTGAAGTCGTCCATAAACTTGAATTTCTGATTCAAGCTTTCATCACCCTGCTGTCCCGAAGGCATCAGCATGGTGGCAATACTTACTTTGTCGAAATCGGCCTGCAGGTAGCGCCCGTAGCGATCGGCCATTTCAAAGCCGAGGCCGCTGATTACCGCCTTGGGTTGCAACCGCGAATACAGCGCCACGCCACCTTGGCTGGGCACTTCTGCATCGCAGGCATAGAGGAAATAGCCATCCAGTTGGAGGGCTTGGTCGTCCAGTTCAAAGGCGGAGGCGCGGGTGTCCTGCAGGCAGATGACGTCGGCATTCTGTGCTTGCAGCCAACTGAGCAAACCGCGCTCGACTGCAGCATGAATACCATTCACGTTCACACTGATGATCCGCATAAATGGCCCCCAAAATCACGTGCGTGTATGATACCCGAGCTCACCTCTATTAGCTAAATTACCTAGTAAATCCGTGCTGTCCGGGGCTTTTTAATGCAAGCGTATCAACGTGATTTCATCCGTTTTGCCATCGAGCGTGGGGTTCTGCGCTTCGGTCAGTTCACTCTCAAATCCGGGCGCATCAGTCCTTATTTCTTCAATGCCGGGCTGTTTGACAGCGGTTTGGCCCTGGCCCAGCTCGGGCGTTTCTACGCCGCCGCAGTGGTGGACAGCGGTATCGACTTCGACGTGCTGTTTGGCCCGGCCTACAAGGGTATTCCGCTGGCAGCGACTACGGCGGTGGCGCTGGCTGAGCACCATCAACGTGATATGCCCTGGTGTTTCAACCGCAAGGAAGCCAAGGATCATGGCGAAGGCGGCACCTTGGTGGGCGCTCCGCTGGCGGGTCGTGTGCTGATCATCGATGACGTGATTACCGCGGGTACGGCGATTCGTGAAGTGATGCAGATCATTCAGGCTCAGGGCGCGCAAGCCGCCGGCGTGTTGATCGCACTGAACCGCCAGGAACGTGGCAAAGGCGAGTTATCGGCAATTCAGGAGGTCGAGCGCGACTACGGCATGCCGGTGGTGAGCATTGTGTCACTCGAACAGGTACTGGAATATCTGGCAGAGGATGCTGAACTCAAGCAGTATCTGCCGGCGGTACAAGCTTACCGCGCCGAATACGGAATCTAACCTGTCGATAAGGTGCTGCATCGATGCATAGACCTGCCCTGACCTGCTGTTCGCTGTTGCTAGGCCTACTGCTGCCGGTTGTGGCGGGTGCGGCTGAGTTGTACCGCTACGTCGATGACAAGGGCACCACGGTGCTTAGCCGTCAGGGTGTGCCGCCGGAGCACATCAGCAAGGGCTATGAAGTGCTGAATGACCAGGGACGAGTGGTTCAGGTGATCCCGCCGGCGCCCAGCCCGGAGGAAATGAAACACATCCTTGCTGAAAAGGCCCGCGCCAGCTCTGATGCACAGCTGCTGCGCCTATACAGCACGCCAGACGATGTCGAGCGCGCGCGTGAGCGCAAGCTGGCCGAGTTGGATGGCTTGATTGGTGTGGCGCGCGGCAACCTGCAGTCGGTGCGTACGCAGCAGGCCAACCTGCAAAGTCAGGCCGCTGACCATGAGCGTGCGGGGCGTGCAGTGCCGGCGCATTTGCTGGCGCAGATCGATAACCAGAAAGCCGAACAGGAACGTCTCAAGGACGACATCCTGCGTTATCAGGCTGCACGTAAAGAGGCGGACAGCAGTTTCAATGCTGATCGTGATCGCCTCAAGGAACTGCTGGGCCGCAACCGGTAGCTTTATTGCTCGGGCGCGCAGCGCTCAAAGGCCAGAATCTTCTCCCTCAACCATGCCGGTAGCGGACTGCTGCTGCGGTTTACGCTGTCCGCGTGCACATAAATCACTTCGCCGGCGGTCAGCGCCTGCTCGCCACACCAGATGCCCATGGCAAAGCTCAGGCTGGAGCGGCCCAGGCGTGCGACGCGGATGCCAATGTTCAACTCGTCATCAAAACGGGCGGGGGCCAAGTACCCCAACACGGTCTTGATGGCGAAGAAATCCCCGCCGTCGCGGCTCAAATCTTCCGGATAGCGGATGTCCAGGGCACGGAAATATTCGGTGATAGCGACATCGGCATAGGTCAGGTAGTGACCGTTGAACACGATACTCTGCGGGTCGACTTCGGCCCAGCGAACGCGCAGCGTGTGGAAAAAGCTGAAGATTTCACGGGATGGCGCGGTTGGCATGCGGTACACCTCTGGCTGGCAGTGGGATCACTGAGCTTCGGTGTTGCGGCGCCCTGCTGCAAGGGTTGCAGCAGGCTATCAAGCGGCTGAATCAGCCAGGATTACCCGGCTGATTCACATTGTTGGCAGGCGCTTAGTGGCGTTTTCGGTTGCAGATCAGGGTACCCACACCGCTGTCGGTGAAGATTTCCAGCAGCACGGCGTTCGGTACGCGACCGTCGATGATATGTGCGCTGGTCACCCCGCCTTGCACCGCTTCCAGGGCGCAGCGGATCTTCGGCAGCATACCGCCATAAATGGTGCCGTCGGCGATCAGGCTATCGACCTGTTCTGTGGTCAGGCCGGTGAGCACCTGGCCTTGCTTGTCCATCAGGCCGGCGATGTTGGTCAGCAGCATCAGCTTTTCGGCTTTCAGCGCTTCGGCCACCTTGCCAGCCACCAAGTCAGCGTTGATGTTGTATGACTCGCCATCCTGACCGACGCCAATCGGTGCAATGACCGGAATAAAGTCGCCCTTGACCAGCATGTTCAGCAGGTCGATGTTGACCCCGGTGACTTCGCCGACATGGCCGATATCGATGATTTCCGGCTGGGTCATCTCCGGCGTCTGCCGGGTCACGGTAAGTTTCTTGGCGCGGATCAGCTGGGCATCCTTACCGGTCAGGCCGATGGCGCTGCCGCCGTGCTGGTTGATCAGATTGACGATGCTCTTGTTGACCTGGCCGCCGAGGACCATTTCCACCACGTCCATGGTCGCGGTATCGGTGACGCGCATGCCGTCGACAAAATGGCTTTCGATGGACAGACGCTTGAGCAGATCACCGATCTGCGGACCACCGCCGTGGACGACTACCGGGTTGATGCCCACCGCTTTCATCAGCACGATGTCGCGGGCGAAGCCTTGCTTGAGCTCTTCGCTTTCCATGGCGTTGCCGCCGTATTTGATCACCAGCGTCTTGCCGACGAAGCGGCGGATATACGGCAGCGCTTCGGACAGTACCTTGGCGACGTTGGTGGCGGCATCACGTTCGAGGGTCATGCAGGGCTCCAGTAGAAAATTCGCTAATCAATCAGAACGGCAGGTCGAGGTCGGGCACCGTGCTGTACAGCTGGGCGCGGAAGACTTCCTTGATCCGTTCAAGTTCTTCTTCGGTTTCCGCCTCGAAGCGCAGTACCAGCACCGGCGTGGTGTTGGACGCGCGCACCAGGCCCCAGCCTTTGGGGTAGTCGACGCGTACGCCATCGAGGTTGGTGATATTGCCTTCACCCCATACACCGTCGCGCTGCAGGCGCTCGATGATGCTGAACTTGCTCTGCTCGGTGACCTGGATATTGATTTCCGGGGTGGCAATGTCATTGGGGAAGGCGCTGAACACGTGTTCAGCGTCGCGGCGATCCTGGCTGAGGATTTCCAGCAGGCGGGCGGCGGCATAGATGCCATCGTCAAAGCCGAACCAGCGCTCCTTGAAGAAGATATGCCCGCTCATTTCGCCGGCCAGCAGCGCGCCGGTTTCCTTCATTTTTTTCTTGATCAGCGAGTGGCCGGTTTTCCACATCACCGGGCGGCCGCCGTAACCGCTGATCAGCGGGGTCAGGCGGCGCGTGCATTTGACGTCGAAGATGATGTCCGCGCCGGGATTGCGTGACACCACGTCTTTGGCGAACAGCATCAGCAGGCGGTCGGGGTAGACGACGGTGCCGGTATTGGTTACCACGCCGACGCGATCGCCATCGCCATCGAAGGCCAGGCCGATATCGGCTTTCTCACTTTTCACCTTGGCAATCAGGTCCGCCAGGTTTTCCGGCTTGCCGGGGTCAGGGTGATGGTTGGGGAAGTTGCCGTCGACTTCGCAGTACAGCGGAATGACCGAGCAGCCTAGGGCCTCGATCAATTGCGGCGCGATCACTCCGGCTACGCCGTTGCCGCAATCGACTACCACGCGCATGGGCTTGGCCATGGCGATGTCGTCGCGGATCTGCTTGAAGTAGCGCTCCAGCACGTCAACCTGCTCGACCGTGCCGACGCCACTGGCCAGATCGTTGTTGTCGATGCGTGCTTTCAGCGCCTGGATCTGTTCGTTGGCCAGGGTGTCGCCGGCTATGACGATCTTGAACCCGTTGTAATCGCGTGGGTTGTGGCTGCCAGTGAGCATCACCGCTGATTTGCCGGTGAGGATATGCCCTGCGTAATACACCACAGGCGTCGGCACCATGCCGACATCGCTGACGTTACAGCCGCAGTCGAGCAGGCCCTGGATCAGCTGTTGCGCCAGTTCCGGGCCGGACAGACGGCCGTCGCGGCCGACGGCGATGTTCGGCTCGCCCTGGGCCAGACTTTGTGAGCCGATGGCGCGGCCGATCCAGTAGGCGGTTTCGGCATTCAGGGTGCGACCGACTACGCCACGAATATCGTAGGCGCGGAAGATATCGGCTGGCAGTTTGGGTGCTTTCGTCTGCAAGGGGGCTGGCGTCGGTTCATCGAGGCCGAGCAGGTCCTGGTCTTCATCGAGAATATCGATATCGAGGATGTCGGTGTCCTGAAACAGGGGGTCGACCATGGCGCTGGCAGGCGTCTGCATAGCGGCGACGCCTGGATTGACTGCGCCTGCATTATTAGTCGGGGCGGCGGCCTGTTCCGTAGCGCGGCGCGGCATGCGTGCAAGGTTTTGCGCCAGAATATCCAGGGCAGGCAGGCTCAGGCTGAACGCCTTGACGGCCTTGCCGGCGGACAGCTCCTTGAGCATCTGCCCCAGCTGCAGCACGTCGTCACGCAGGTGGCGTTGCAGGCTGCTCTGCAGCAGGTAGAGGCCGGTAATGGCGCCAGCCAGAGCCAGTAGCCCGGCGATGGCCAGCAGCAGCGGCGAGAACACCGGGTTGGTCAGTGACGGGCCAGGGGTAAAGCTGACCGTCCAGTTGGGGTTGCCAGTGCTGAATGACTGCGCGTTGCCTTGCGCGTCACCGCGCTGGGCCAGGACCTGGGCAGCGGTGTTATTGAATTGCTGGATCAGCTGGATCTGGCCGATTTCGGCAGGCATCACCGGTAGGCTAGCGAGCAGACGCTCCAAGTCTACAGCCAGCAGCAGGGTGCCATGCAGCGGCTCACCTTCGCTTAGACGCAGCGGCGCGGCGCTATACACCAGCCAGCGTTGGCCGACCTTGTAGGCCTCGGGTGCAGGCGTCTGGCCGTTTTCGGCGCGGCGCAGCATGTCCAGCGCGGCGAAGTTCATCGGCGCGCTGCGGCCCATGTCCTGCACAGCCTGGCCGCGGGCATTGAGGTGCGCGTCGACTACCCCGTACCAGTAAGTGAGGTTGCGTTCGGCTGCGCGTACCTGAGTGATGTCCTGACTTTGTAGGGCCTGCAACAGTTGCGGGTTGCGCGCAGCCGCCTGAGTGTCGGCGCTCAGTTGTTGCAGGGCTTTCTGCAGCACAGTCGCCTGACCACCGCCCCACGCCTGACTGAGTTGTTGCAGTTGCTGCTGGTAAGCGCTGTTAAGCGGGCCAAACCACAGCAGTGCACCGGCCAGGATGATGCCGATCAAGGCAGCCAGCATGCCCGGTAACAGGGCGTTGGGGCTGTTCTTGGTCGCTTTGGCCTCGGCGGGGGCGCTGGTCAGTTGGGCGCTGGCGGTTGTCTCGTCAGTGTCCTTGGCCGTGCGCTTGAAGAGTTTCATGCAGCGTCTCCTCGGCAATTCATCCTGGAAATTAGATTAAGGCAATCAATGGCTACCGGAGTGGCCAAAGCCGCCTGCGCCACGCTGACTCTCATCGAACTGTTCAACCAGTTCGAAATGCGCTTGCACCACCGGGACCAGAATCAGCTGGGCGATTCGTTCGCCGATGGCGATGGTGAAGGCGCTTTGTCCGCGGTTCCAGCAAGACACCATCAATTCGCCCTGGTAGTCCGAGTCGATCAGGCCGACGAGGTTTCCCAGCACGATGCCGTGTTTGTGACCCAGGCCCGAGCGCGGCAGGATCATCGCGGCAAGACCGGGGTCGCCGATGTAGATCGACAGGCCCGTGGGGATCAATACGGTTTGCCCCGGCTCAAGCACCAGCTCCTGCTTGAGCATGGCGCGCAGGTCGAGGCCGGCGGAGCCCGGTGTGGCGTAGTGCGGCAGCGGAAATTCGGTGCCCAGGCGCGGGTCAAGGATCTTGGCTTGTAAGGCGTGCATATCGGGCTCTATTCGGTAAGTGGGCGTCAGCAGCTGGCCATGCGCTCGGCAATAAAGCTCACCAGCTGGCGGGCAATCTTGCTCTTGCTGGTCTGGGCAAAGCTGCTTTGTTGCAGTTCACGGTCGATGATGGTGATGGCGTTTTCTTCGCTGTTGAAGCCGATGCTGGGGTTGGCCACGTCATTGGCGACAATCAGGTCGAGATTCTTGTCGCGTAGTTTGCGCGAGGCGTACTCCAGCAGATTTTCGGTTTCGGCGGCAAAGCCGACGCTGAACGGCCGATCACTGCGCCCCGCCAGGGTGGCGAGAATATCCGGGTTGCGGACCATTTGCAGGAGCAGGCCATCACCACTGGTGGGGTCTTTTTTCAATTTGTGCTGGGCGACCACTTCCGGGCGGTAATCGGCCACCGCAGCGGCGGCGATCAGCAGGTCGCAGGGCATCGCGGCTTCGCAGGCGGCGAGCATGTCGCGGGCGCTGGTGACGTTGATGCGGGTAACGCGCTCAGGTGTTGGCAGATGTACTGGGCCGCTGATCAGGGTGACTTTGGCGCCGGCTTCGGCGGCTGCTTCGGCGAGGGCGAAGCCCATCTTGCCGGAGCTGTGGTTGGTGATGTAGCGCACCGGGTCGATGTTTTCCTGGGTCGGGCCCGCTGTGATCAGTACATGCTTACCGGTCAGTGCTTGGTGCTGGAAGCAGTCGGCGGCGCACTGCACCAGCTGTTCCGCTTCGAGCATACGCCCCAGGCCGACATCGCCGCAGGCCTGGCTGCCAGCAGCAGGACCAAAGAGGTGCAGGCCACGCGCGCTGAGCAGCTCTGCGTTGGCCTGGGTCGCCGGGTCGCGCCACATGGCCTGGTTCATTGCTGGTGCGAGAGCGACGGTGGCGTCGGTGGCCAGCACCAGTGTGGTCAGCAGGTCATCGGCGACACCCTGAGCCAGGCGCGCCATGAGGTCGGCGGTGGCGGGGGCGATGAGGACCAGGTCGGCCCAGCGCGCCAGCTCGATGTGGCCCATGGCCGCTTCGGCCTCGGGGTCGAGCAGGTCGAGGTGCACCGGATGCCCGGACAGGGCTTGCAGGGTCAGTGGCGTAATAAACTCACGGCCGCCTTTGGTCATGACCACGCGTACATCGGCGTCCTGGTCCTTGAGTCGGCGAATCAGCTCAGCACTTTTATACGCGGCAATACCGCCGCCCACGCCAACAATGATGCGTTTCCGATACAGCCGCTGCATAGGCCTGCCTTTTATAGAGATGGGTATACACCGCGACGCTGACACCTCCCCAGGCCGGTCGCCGCGTAAAAGTTGGGCTACGATAGCACAAGGGTTGTATGCGAGTAGCGCTGCCAAGTGCTTGCCTGGCTTGGCTTTGCGCTCGCTGACGTGGCGCTTTGTCGCGCCTTTTAGCACACATGGAGGTGTGATGAGTATTCGTGATTGGCCGGCGGCCGAGCGCCCACGGGAAAAACTCCTCGCTCAAGGTGCCGCCACGCTCACCGACGCTGAGTTGTTGGCAATTTTCTTGCGCACCGGAGTGGCCGGGCAGAGTGCTGTGGATCTGGCGCGTCATCTGTTGGGCGACTTCGGCAGCCTGCGGGCGTTGTTACAGGCCGACCTGTCTTCGTTCAGTCAGCGGCTAGGCCTGGGGCCCGCCAAATTCGCCCAGCTGCAGGCGGTGCTGGAGATGGCACGTCGGCACCTGGCCGAACAACTGCGCCGCGATTCCGCGTTAGAAAGTCCGCAGGCTGTGCGTGATTACCTGAAGGCGTTACTGCGGCATGAGCCGCATGAGGTGTTCGGCTGTCTGTTTCTTGATTCCAAGCACCGAGTGCTGGCCTTTGAAGCGCTATTTCATGGCTCCATCGACAGTGCCAGTGTCTACCCCCGTCAGGTGGTCAAGCGCGCCTTGGCGCACAACGCGGCCGCGCTGATTCTGACCCATAACCATCCGTCCGGTGTCGCCGAGCCCAGTCAGGCGGATCGGGTGCTGACCCGCCGCCTGAAAGAGGCGCTGGAGCTGGTGGATGTGCGCGTACTCGACCACTTTATCGTCGGCGACGGTGAGCCGCTGTCGATGGCCGAGTACGGTTGGCTCTAAGGCGCCAGGCGCACTTTGGAAAAGTCCTGGCGACCGAATGGACTGACCTGATAACCCTCGACCTGCTTGCGCGTCAGCGCGTAGGCGGTCGGGTGGGCCAGCGGCAGCCACAGCGCTTGTTGCTGGATGATTGTTTGCGCCTTTTTATACAACTGGCTGCGCTGCGCCTGGTCGCTGGTGCTTTTGCCATCGGCGATCAGCTGGTCCAGTTGTGGGTCGCAATAGCGCGCGAAGTTCAGCCCGGATTCGAGCGAGGCGCATGCAAACTGCGGGGTGAGGAAGTTGTCCGGGTCGCCGTTGTCGCCTGCCCAGCCCATAAACAGCAGGTCATGCTCGCCGGCTTTGGCGCGGCGAATCAGCTCGCCCCATTCGATCACGCGGATTTCTGCTTTTATGCCGACTTTGGTGAGGTCAGCCTGCAGCAACTGCGCGCCCAGGCTCGGGTTGGGGTTGAGTACGCTGCCGGTGGGGCGGGTCCAGATGGTGGTGCTGAAACCATCGGCCAGGCCGGCCTGCTTGAGCAACTCGCGGGCTTTCTGCGGGTCGTGGGGGTAGCCGGCCAGTTCGCTGGCGTAGCTCCAGGTATTCGGTGGATAGGGGCCGTTGGCGGCCTCGGCGCTATTTTCGAATACCGCTTTCAGGTAGCTGGCCTTATCGAAAGCCAGGTTGATCGCCTGGCGTACGGCGGGTTGATCCAGCGGTGGGTGCTGGCTGTTGATGCCGACGAAGGCGGTCATAAAGGCTGCGGTGTGGGTGCCTTTCAGGTTGTTATCAGCGCTGATCGCCTGAACATCCTGTGGTTTCGGCGACAGTGCGATATGGCACTCACCGCGGCGTAACTTCTGCAAGCGCACGTTGGCGTCGGGTGTGATCGCGAATACCAGATTGTCCACAGCAGGCTTGCCTGCGAAGTAGCTTGGGTTGGCGCTGTAGCGCACGCTGGCGTCCTTCTGGAAGCGCTTGAAGACAAACGGCCCTGTGCCGATGGGCTGGCTGTTGAGGGTTTCCGGCGTGCCGGCTGCCAGTAATTGCGCGGCGTACTCGGCGGAATAGATAGACGCGAAGCCCATGCTCAAGGTGGCGAGAAAGGTGGCATCCGGGCGATTAAGGCTAAAACGCAGGCTGTGTTCGCCGGTTTTTTCGATGGATTTGATCAGGCTGGGCAGCTGCATCGACTGGGCGTGGGGATAACCACTGGGGGCGACCTTGTGCCACGGGTGCGCCTGATCAAGCATGCGCTGAAAGCTGAACAGCACGTCATCTGCATTTAGTGGGCGGGTGGGGGTGAAGTACTCGGTCTTGTGGAACTGCACGTCCGGGCGCAGGGTGAAACTGTAACTCAGGCCATCCGGGCTGACTTCCCAGGCTTGCGCCAGGCTCGGCTGCAACGTGCCGCTGGTCGCATCGAAATCCACCAGGCGGTTCATCAGCACGTCGGCTGATGCGTTGGTGGTGGTCAGCGAGTTGTACTGCACCACATCAAAGCCATCTGGGCTGGCCTCAGTGCAGACGCTGAGCGTACTGGCCAGGGTCAGGGCGGGCGTAATCAGTGGAACGAGCAGTAGCGGTAGGGCGGCGAGACGCATGGCAAACTCCTTGGTCGCGTGGGGACGCTGGCGCAGGTCTTACCCTAGGCTATTAAATGAGGGCAGGGCAATCAGTCTCGGCGACGAGCGGTCGATCTGCGCTATTGCTGTTGCTGGCAGGTCTGGAAGCGGAAATTGCAGTGCGAAGCTCGCCGGGGAATGTGCGTTTAACCTTGTTGCGCTGGGGGCTTTCTGGTATAAAGCAGCGCTCTTTTGTAGGGGCCCGGTTCTTGCGCTTTCAGGTACGGCCGGTAAGACCCTCGAGATACGCGGCGCTGAGCGCCAAGATTGAATAATTAGCGGCCAACCCATGCCGGGTTGGGCATGTGGTTTTAGAGGGCTGAGGCATGTCGAGAGTCTGTCAAGTTACCGGTAAGGGTCCGGTAACCGGGAATAACATTTCCCACGCAAACAACAAAACCCGTCGTCGTTTCCTGCCGAACCTGCAGCATCACCGCTTCTGGGTCGAGTCTGAGAACCGTTTCGTGCGTCTGCGCGTTTCTGCCAAAGGCATGCGTTGCATCGACAAGCGTGGTATTGACGTCGTTCTGTCCGAGCTGCGTGCTCGCGGCGAAAAGGTTTAAGGAGAAAGTCATGCGTGAATTGATCCGTTTGATCTCGAGTGCCGGTACTGGTCACTTCTACACTACCGACAAAAACAAGCGCACCACTCCGGACAAAATCGAAATTAAAAAATTCGATCCGGTTGTGCGTAAGCACGTGATGTACAAGGAAGGCAAGATCAAGTAATTGATCTGGCGCCTTGCCGAAAAAGCCCGCTTTTATAGCGGGCTTTTTCTTGCCTGCGATTTACTGTCGTGATGTGCAGGCCACAAAAAGCCCGCCATAAAGGCGGGCAAAGGGTGACGCATGAAGAGTGACCTGATCAGCGGCTGGCTTGCTCGAAGATCACATAGACCTTGCGGCAGGGCTCCAGCACTTCCCAGGTACCGGAGAAGCCGGCCGGGATAACGAAACGGTCGCCGGCGCGCAGGGTCTTGGCGTTGCCGTCCTGGTCGCGCAGCACCGAGACACCCTGCAGAATCTCGCAGTATTCGTGTTCGGTGTAGTTGATGGTCCAGTGGCCGACGTCGCCTTCCCAGATCCCCGTATTGAATTGGCCACACGGGCTGCCGTAGTGGTTGCGCACGCTTTGCTCGGGGTCGCCCTTGAGCACTTTCTCTGCAGCCGGACGGTAATGTTCCGGCGTGGTAGTGGCGGTGGCGAAGTCGACGATCTTTTCGATGTTCATAAGCATGTCCGGTAGGAATTGAGCGCCGGTTTAGGCCAGGCTTGTTGTCGGTTTGGGTGGTAATTTCGGCAGTCTATGTTTAATAAAGCACACATAACAAGGCGGCTTTGCCAGTTTTTGTAAAAAATATTGGAAGTGTGCAGGCCGCTGGTTTAGTGTTGCCGGCAGGATTGGGTGAGCAGGTTCTTGCGGCCCCATGCAGAATAATTGACAGCGCAGCGACCACCAGCGGCGCTTTACTAGCGATAGAGGATGTTCGAATGACTAGCCTGACTCGTGCCGACTGGGAGCAGCGCGCCAAGAACCTGAAGATCGAAGGCCGCGCCTTTGTTCATGGCGAGTACCGCGCCGCCGTCTCCGGGGCCACCTTTGAGTGCATCAGCCCGGTCGACGGACGCCTGCTCGGCCTGGTAGCCAGCTGTGACCTGGCCGATGCCGAGTTGGCCGTCGCGGATGCCCGCGCCACCTTCGAGTCTGGCGTTTGGTCGCGTATGGCGCCGGCGCAGCGCAAGCGCATCATGATCCGTTTTGCCGACCTGATGGATCAGCACGCCGAAGAGCTGGCCCTGCTGGAAACCCTCGACATGGGCAAGCCGATCAGCGATGCCCTGGGTGTCGACGTGCCGGGTGCCTCGCGGGCGATTCGCTGGAGCGGCGAAGCGGTCGACAAAATCTATGACGAAGTGGCCGCCACCCCGCATGACGAGCTGGGCCTGGTTACCCGTGAGCCGGTTGGCGTCGTTGCGGCCATCGTGCCGTGGAACTTCCCGATGATCATGACCGCCTGGAAGCTCGGCCCGGCGCTGGCCACCGGCAACTCGGTGATCGTCAAACCGTCCGAGAAATCCCCGCTGACCGCCCTGCGTATGGCGCAGCTGGCGCTGGATGCCGGTATCCCGGCTGGCGTACTTAACGTGCTGCCAGGTTACGGCCACACCGTTGGCAAGGCGCTGGCGCTGCATATGGATGTCGACACCCTGGTGTTCACCGGTTCGACCAAGATCGCCAAGCAACTGATGATCTACGCTGGCGAATCGAACATGAAACGCGTCTGGCTGGAAGCCGGCGGCAAGAGCGCGAATATCGTCTTCGCCGATGCGCCGGACCTCAAGGCCGCAGCCGAGGCTGCTGCTGCAGCGATCTGCTTCAACCAGGGCGAGATGTGCACCGCTGGCTCGCGCTTACTGGTGGAACGCTCGATCAAGGACACCTTCATGCCAATGGTCCTGGAAGCTATGCAGGACTGGAAAGCTGGCTACGCTCTTGACCCAGATACCAAGGTCGGTGCACTGGTCGATGCGGGTCATCTGAATGCGGTGCTCGGTTATATCGACGCCGGCCACAAGGATCAGGCCAAGCTGCTTTGCGGCGGCAAGCGCACCCTGGAAGAGACTGGCGGCCAGTACGTTGAGCCGACCATCTTCGATGACGCGCACAACGCCATGCGTATCGCCCAGGAAGAGATCTTCGGCCCGGTGCTGACGGTGATTCCGTTCGACAGCGCCGAAGAAGCGATCCAGATCGCAAATGACAGCATCTACGGCCTGGCAGCCGCCATCTGGACCAGCAACCTGTCCAAGGCGCACCTGGCAGCGAAGGCGCTGCGTGTTGGCAGCATGTGGGTCAACCAATACGACGGCGGCGACATGACCGCACCGTTCGGCGGCTTCAAGCAGTCCGGTAACGGCCGTGACAAGTCGCTGCATGCCTTCGACAAGTACACCGAGATTAAGGCGACCTGGATCAAACTGTAACGCTACCGGGACGACCTCCGGGCCGTCGGCCATGCTGCGTTGCGTCCTCGCTTTTAATGCTCACGTACTGCAGTACGCTGCGCTTAAAAGCTCCGGGGCGCCTTGCCTGGCCTTAGTCCTGTAGCTCTGACGGGTTTGGCTCCACTAAATCCATTTGCGGCCGGGTTCCTATGGAGCCCGGCCGTTTTGCATCTATGTGGCGGGTGCTGAGCGAGCCAGGGAATGGAGTGAGAAAAATGAACTGGATGACCTATTTCGCCGTCAGTGCGGCGGTGGTGATCGTCGGGTTGGCGCTGGGCGTGACGCTGCCGCTGGTGTCGTTTCGCCTTGAGTCCTGGGGTTATGGCCCCTTTGCCATTGGCGTGATGGCGGGCATGCCGGCCGTTGGTGTGTTGCTCGGCGCGCGGCTGACTGGGCACCTGGCCGGCTGGTTTGGTACGCCGCAGACCCTGCGCCTGTGTCTACTGGCCAGCGCCGTTTCGGTGGCGCTGCTGAGCGTGATGCCGAGTTATCCGCTGTGGCTGCTGTTGCGTCTGCTGATTGGCATCTCCTTGACCGTGGTATTTGTGCTCGGCGAAAGCTGGATCAATCAGCTGGTCGAGGACCGTCTGCGCGGCCGTCTGGTGGCGCTGTATGGCACCGGCTTTGCGCTCAGCCAGCTGTGCGGGCCGCTGCTGCTGACCCTGCTGGGTACGGAAAGTGACCGCGGTTTCTGGTTCTCTGCCGCGCTGCTGGTGGGCGGTAGCCTGCTGCTGTTGGGGCGCGATGGAGCGCCCAAGGTCGATGCGCAGAGTGCGTCCGGGCGCGGCATCCTGGCGTTCTGCCGCACTTCGCCAGCGATTGCCTGGGCGGTGGTGCTGTTTGCCGCGTTCGAGGCGATGGTGCTGACGCTGCTGCCGGTGTATCTGGTGCGCGAAGGCTTTGCCCAGCAGATGGCATTGATCATGGTCAGTGCGGTGGTGGTGGGCGATGCGGCGCTGCAATTGCCGATTGGCTGGATGGCCGACCGGGTACCACGGCAGACGCTATTCCGCTGCTGCGGGGTGGTGCTGCTGCTGTCGAGCCTGAGCATTCCGTCATTGCTGCACACGCCGCTGATCTGGGTCGTGCTGGTGCTGTTTGGCGCCAGCGCGGGCGGCCTGTACACCCTGTCGCTTATTCTGGTCGGGCAGCGCTATCGTGACGATGCGCTGGTGCGCGCCAACTCGCATATCGCCCTGCTCTGGGGCGCGGGTTGTCTGCTCGGGCCGCTGTCGACCGGTGCCGCCAGTCAGTGGGTCAGCGGTCATGCGCTGCCGATCCTGATGGCGATTGGCGCGGCGCTGTTTGTCTGGCTGGCGTTTCAGCGGGGGGCATTCAGCGAGGTGGCGGCCATCAAGGCGTGAGCGCAACCTCTGCGCTGTTGTGTGGGAGCTGTTGCTCGGTGAGCAGCGCGGCCACGCATTCGCCGACCTGGCGAATCGCCTGTTCAAGCGCTGGAGTGGGCTGCCCGGCGTAGTTGATGCGCAGGCAATTGCGGTATTTGCCGGCGGCGGAAAAGATGCTGCCGGGGGCGATCTGGATGTTGTGTGGCAGCAGTGCGCGGTTCAGGCGCTGGCTGTCAAAACCCTGCGGCAGCTCCAGCCACAGCATAAAGCCACCCTGGGGCCGGCTGACCCGCGTGCCGGCGGGGAAATAGCGGCTGACCCAGTCGATCATGCAGTCGCGGTTGCGCGCGTACTGGCTGCGCATGCGGCGTAGGTGCGGTTCGTAATGGCCGCTGGCGATAAATTCGGCCATGGCCAGTTGTGGCAGCTGCGCGGCCATGCCGGTGCTCATGTATTTAAGGTGCAGCACCTGTTGCAGGTAGCGGCCCGGGGCAATCCAGCCGGCCCGCAGGCCGGGCGCCAGGGTCTTGGAAAACGAGCTGCAGAACAGCACGCGACCGTCCTCGTCGAATGATTTGATGCTGCGCGGGCGTGGGTAGCTGTAGGCCAGCTCGCCGTAGACATCATCCTCGATAATCGCCACGTCATAGCGCTGCGCCAGGGCCAGCAGGGCGCGCTTGTTGGCCTCCGGCATGATGTAACCGAGCGGGTTGTTGCAGTTGGGGGTGAGCTGGATGGCCTTGATCGGCCATTGCTCCAGCGCAAGCTCCAAGGCTTCCAGGCTGATGCCGGTGAGCGGGTCGGTGGGCAGTTCCAGGGCCTTCATGCCGTAGCCCTTGAGTGCCTGCATCACGCCATGAAAGCTCGGTGAATCCACGGCCACGATGTCGCCCGGCGCGCACACCGCGCGAATCGCCACGGACAGGGCTTCGTGGCAGCCGGTGGTGGTGACGATCTCCTCAATGGCGATCTGGCAGCCGGAGTCGAGCATCAGCCGCGACAGTTGTGCACGCAGGCCGGGGTCACCATACAGGCTGCCATAGCTCAGTTCCTTGACCTCCTGGCGGCGGCTCATGCGTGACAGGGTGCGCAGCAGTGGTTTCAGGGTTGGGCTGCTGATATCCGGCATGCCGCGCCCCAGTTGCAGCACATCACCGCCAGGCGGTCGGCTGATCAGATCCAGTACCTGGTCCCACTGGGAAATATCTACCGGGCGCTGGGCGGCGCGGCTGACCATCGGCAGCGCCGGCTGCTGGCGCGCTTGGGGCACAAAGTAGCCGGACTTGGGCTTGGGCGTGGCCAGGCCCTGATCCTCCAGGTGGCGGTAGGCCTGCTGCACCGTGCTCAGACTGACGCCATGTTCCAGGCTGAGGGCGCGCACGGAGGGCAGGCGATCACCGGGGCGATACAGGCCCTGCTCGATACGCGCGCCGAGCAACTCGGCCAGGTTGACGTAAAGCGTCATAACAGTTGCCTCGCAATTTCTCGGTGTGCCGCGCCAAGCCAGTACAGATAGGTGATAAATCCACCATTCAGAGTCTGGCTTCTGAAATCTGTATGGATTTAAAAGTGTATTTTTGAATCTGTCATGCTTTTTCCGTGTCACTCATCATGATCTCCCATCAGGCTTACGGGCAGGAGCAGGCGATGAACGGGTTGAGTGATGTCAGGCTGACAATTAAATCAGGCGAGTTGCAGCAGTCTGCGGGCGGGCATCTGTATGCTCAAAAGGATGCGGCGAAGCCAGCTGTACGTCGCTGGAACACATTCTGGCAACGCCTGACGACTCGCCGCGCGCTGCTGAGGCTGACCGATGAACAGCTCAAGGATATCGGCCTGAGCCGCGGGCAAGCCCTGCGCGAGGCGCAGCTGCCGTTCTGGAAGCTGTGAGGAGAATCCGCAGCAGGTCGTTGTGGCCTGCTGCGTAGAACGTCAGACCAGTTCTTTCATCCGGTGCCAGAGCATGCCCAGGGCGAGCAGCGGCGAGCGCAGGTGTTTGCCGCCAGGGAAGGTCATGTGCGGCACCTTGGCGAACAGGTCGAAGCCGCTGCTGGCCTGGCCGGCGATGGCCTCGCCGAGCAGCTTGCCGGCCAGGTGCGTGGCGTTGACGCCATGGCCCGAGTAGGCCTGGGCGTAATACACGTTGGGCTGTTCCTTGAGCCGGCCGATCTGTGGCAGGCGGTTGGCGCCGATGCCGATCATGCCGCCCCACTGGTAGTCGATTTTCACGTCGCTCAGGTGCGGGAAGACTTCCAGCATTTTTGGCCGCATATAGCCGGCGATGTCAGCAGGGTCGCGACCGGAATAGTGGCAGGCGCCGCCAAACAGCAAGCGCCGGTCGGCGGACAGGCGGTAGTAATCCAGGGCAACACGCTGGTCACACAGTGCCATGTTCTGCGGAATGATCGCCCGCGCTTCGGCTTCGGACAGCGGTTCGGTCGCAATCACGTAGCTACCGGCCGGCAGCACCTTGCCGCCCAAATTGCTGTTCAGGCCATTCAGATAAGCGTTGCAGCCGAGTACCAGGGTAGTTGCGCACACCACGCCCTGAGCAGTGTGCACCTTGACCTCACTGCCATAGTCGATGCGCGTCACTGCCGAATTCTCGAACAGTTGTACGCCCAGGCTCTGCGCTGCAGCGGCTTCGCCGAGGGCCAGGTTGAGCGGATGCAGGTGGCCGGAGCCCATGTCGATCATGCCGCCAACATAGCGGTTGGAACCGACCACTTCGTGCATCTGCTCCGGTTGCAGCAGGCGCATTTCATGGCGATAGCCCAGCTGCTTGAGTTCGGCCATGTCTTCGGCGAAGTCGGCGAGGTGGCCGGGTTTGTTGGCCAGGTCGCAGTAGCCCCAGGTCAGGTCGCAGTCGATGTTGAACTGCTCGATACGCTGGCGGACGATTTCCACCGCTTCCAGGCCCATCAGTTTCAGTTCGCGCACGCCCTGCGCGCCAATCACCGATTCAAACTGCTCCACGCCATGGCCGACGCCGCGAATCAGCTGGCCGCCGTTGCGCCCACTGGCGCCCCAGCCAATCTTGTGCGCTTCCAGCAGCACCACCGAGAGGCCTTTCTGTGCCAGCTCAATGGCTGTGTTAAGGCCGGAAAAACCACCGCCGACGATGCACACATCGGCACGCAACTCACCGCCCAGGGCGGGGTAGTCGAGCTGGCGATTGGCGCTGGCGGCGTAATAGGAGTTGGCGTGCTGGCTGCTGTGAACCGGCTGGTGAACGCGGGCGTTCATGTGTGGAATCCTGATTATTATGTTTGGAAAATTTTACGAAGAATAAGCGTGAGATTTGCCAAACGCCAAGAGGCAATCGCGAAATAAGCGGATTTTCGTCGGTTAGCCGCTGCTCCTGTCGCGATTCAACTTTGGCCACGGTTACTATGCCGACCTGTGTTTCAGGATCACGTCCATGAGTTGCACCAGTCGCAAGATCGATCAGCTGCGTTTGCAGATTCCCAGTTTTGCCTGTGTGCCGGGCTGCCACGATTGCTGCGGCCCTGTCACCGCGTCATCCGAAGAGATGTCGCGGCTGCCGGTAAAGAGTGATGCCGAGCATGACGCCGCGCTGGCTGAGTTCAATTGCGTGCACCTGGGGCCGCAGGGTTGCGAGGTGTACGACCAGCGCCCGCTGATCTGCCGGCTCTTCGGCACCACGCCGAGCCTGCCATGCCCGCGTGGCCAGGGCCCGGAGCAGATGATCGAGCCGGCGGTGGCAAAGCAGGTGCATCAGCTGATTGCCACTACCCGTCAAGTTCTAGTCTGACGGCTAGTCGGCAATCGGCAGGCTCAGGCTCTCTTTCACCTCTTCCATGACGATATAGCTCTTCGACTCGCGCACATGCGGCAGCTTGAGCAGGATGTCGCCGAGCAGCTTGCGGTAGCTGGCCATCTCGTTGATCCGCGCCTTCACCAGGTAGTCGAAGTCGCCGGACACCAGGTGGCATTCGAGCACGTGCGGCAGCTTGAGTACCGCGCGGCGGAACTCCTCGAAGGTGTCGCCGGACTTGTAGTCCAGGCTGATCTCGACGAATACCAGCAGGCTGGCCTTGAGCTGCTGCGGGTTGAGCCGGGCGTGGTAGCCCATGATGATCCCTTCGCGCTCCAGGCGGCGTACGCGCTCGGTGCATGGCGTGGTCGACAGGCCGACCCTCTCGCCCAGTTCGGTAAAGCTGATACGCCCGTCTTCCTGCAGGATCCGCAGGATATTGCGGTCGATCTTGTCCAGTTCGCGGCGGCTCTGATGTTGGGTGCGCACGGTGGATACCCCTCTGTAGAAGGCGATTTTGCCAAGAATTGTCGCCAAATATAGCTATTTATATAGTGAAAAGCACTGCTGATCTCTTCCTATACTGCGCTCAATTGTGATCTCAGGAATTATCCGTCGCGCATTGTCGCGGCGAGGAGAGCGGCATGCGGGTTTTAGTTCTCGGCAGCGGTGTGATTGGTACAGCCAGTGCGTATTACCTGGCGCGTCAGGGTTTTGAAGTGGTGGTGGTCGACCGGCAGCACGCCCCGGCCATGGAAACCAGCTTCGCCAACGCTGGCCAGGTGTCCCCTGGCTACGCCTCGCCATGGGCTGCCCCGGGCGTACCGCTGAAAGCGATCAAGTGGCTGCTGCAAAAACACGCACCGCTGGCGATCAAGGCCACTGCGGATATCGACCAGTACCTGTGGATGGCGCAGATGCTGCGCAACTGCACCGCCAGCCGTTACGCGGTGAACAAGGAGCGCATGGTGCGTTTGTCCGAGTACAGCCGCGACTGCCTCGACGAGCTGCGCGCGGAAACCGGCATCGCCTATGAAGGCCGCAGCCTGGGCACCACTCAGCTGTTCCGCACCCAGGCGCAACTGGACAACGCGGCGAAAGACATCGCCGTGCTGCAGCAATCCGGTGTGCCCTATGAAGTGCTCGACCGCGCTGGCATTGCCCGCGTTGAGCCGGCCCTGGCCGCCGTTACCGACAAGCTGGCTGGCGCGCTGCGTCTGCCGAATGACCAGACTGGCGATTGCCAGCTGTTCACCACCAAATTGGCTGAGATGGCCAAGGCGCTGGGTGTGGAATTCCGTTTCGGTCAGGACATTCAGCGCATCGACGCCGTGGGCGATCGGGTCAATGGCGTGTGGATCGACGGCAAGCTGGAAACCGCCGACCGCTACGTGCTGGCGCTCGGCAGCTTCAGTCCGCAACTGCTCAAGCCACTGGGCATCAAGGCGCCGGTTTACCCGCTCAAGGGTTACTCGCTGACCGTGCCAATCACCAATGTGGCGATGGCGCCGACCTCGACCATCCTCGATGAAACCTACAAGGTGGCGATCACCCGTTTCGACAACCGCATCCGCGTGGGTGGCATGGCGGAAATCGCCGGCTTCGACCTGAGCCTCAACCCGCGTCGTCGCGAAACCCTGGAAATGATTACCGCCGATCTCTACCCGCAAGGCGGCGATCTGCGCCAGGCCGAATTCTGGACCGGCCTGCGCCCGGCCACCCCGGACGGCACGCCGATTGTCGGTGCCACCGGCTTGCGCAATTTGTTCCTCAACACCGGTCACGGCACACTGGGCTGGACCATGGCCTGCGGCTCCGGTCGCCTGCTTGCCGATCTGATGGCGAAAAAGCGTCCGCAGATCAGCGCCGAAGGCCTGGATATTTCCCGTTACAGCCGTTCCCAGGAGAGTCACAAGCATGTCAGTACAGCGCCTGCACACTGAAAGTCGTTACAGCGAAATCGTCATCCATAACGGCACGGTCTACCTGGCCGGGCAACTGGCGGACGACTACAGCGGCGACATCGTGCAGCAAACCCGCGAAACCCTGGCCAATACCGACCGCATGTTGGCCGAGGCCGGCAGCGACAAGTCGAAGATCCTCTCCGTGACCATCTACCTGAAGGACATGGAGCGCGATTACGCCGGGCTTAATCAGGTCTGGGATGCCTGGGTCGCGCCAGGCGCGGCGCCTGCACGGGCTTGCGTCGAGGCGAAGATGTACAAGCCTGAGGTGCTGGTGGAGATGATGATCGTGGCCGCCCTGTAAATCGGCCCGTCCCGTTTGCGATAAGTGTTTGCCCGGCCATCACACCGGGCTTTTTTACTTCTGAAAACTGCTGATAGCCGAGAACGTCATGCGTCCTGCCCGCGCCCTGATCGACCTGCAAGCCTTGCGTCACAACTACCAACTGGCCCGTGAAGTCAGCGGCGCCCGCGCCCTGGCGGTGATCAAGGCGGATGCCTACGGCCATGGCGCGGTGCGTTGTGCCCAGGCGTTGCAGGAGCAGGCCGATGGTTTTGCCGTGGCCTGTATCGAGGAAGCGCTGCAGCTGCGCGAGGCCGCTATTCGCGGGCCGATCCTGTTGCTGGAGGGTTTTTTCGAAGCCGACGAATTGCCGCTGATCGAGCAGCACGAACTGTGGTGTGTGGTGCATTCGCTGTGGCAGCTGGAGGCGATTGAGCGCAGCGCGGTACGCCGTCCGCTGACGGTGTGGCTGAAGATGGACAGCGGCATGCACCGCGTCGGTCTGCACCCGGCCGACTACCAGGCGGCCTATCAGCGCCTGCTGGCCAGCGGCAAGGTGGCGAAGATTGTGCTGATGAGCCACTTCGCCCGTGCCGACGAGCTGGATTGCCCGCGCAGTGCTGAGCAGTTGGCGGTGTTTCAGCAGGCACGCCAGGGCATAGTCGCCGAGGTCAGCCTGCGCAACTCGCCTGCCGTATTGGGCTGGCCGAGCGTGCCGAGCGACTGGGTGCGCCCTGGCATCATGCTTTACGGCGCCACCCCGTTCGAACAGGCGCAGGCAGTGGCCGCGCGGCTGCAACCGGTCATGACTCTGGAATCGAAGATCATCAGCGTGCGCGAACTGCCGGCCGGCGAGCCCGTGGGCTATGGCGCACGCTTTGTCAGCGAGCGGCCAACCCGCGTTGGCGTAGTTGCCATGGGCTATGCCGACGGCTACCCACGTCACGCGCCTACCGGTACGCCCGTGGCGGTGGACGGCCAACTGACCCGCCTGATCGGCCGCGTGTCGATGGACATGCTCACCGTCGATTTGACTGATCTGCCGCAAGCGGGCCTGGGTAGCCGGGTCGAGCTGTGGGGCAAACAGGTCCTCGCCAGCGACGTGGCCACCCATGCCGGCAGTATTCCTTATCAGCTTTTCTGCAACCAGCGAAGGGCGCCGCTGCTCTACCTCGGGAGCTGAGAGCCTGTTCAAAGGCTGCTGCGCGTCGGCCCTGCTGCGTTAAAAACAGGCTCGGACTGCTCATTTACAACCCGTAAACTCCGCGTCCTCGCCTGTTTTTGCCTTGCATGGCTCTAGCTCGTAAGCCTTTGAATAGGCTCTAACACGCATGCTGTAGACGAGTTTGAACGCGAGTGTTGTAAATTCTGAACGCTATGCCATGATACGGCGACTTTTCCGTATCACTCCCAAGGGGGACTCCAGCATTGGACGTCGGTGTTCGACTGCAATCCATTCGCAAACTCAAAGGCCTTTCCCAGCGTGAACTCGCCAAACGGGCGGGCGTCACCAACAGCACCATTTCGATGATCGAGAAGAACAGCGTAAGCCCTTCGATCAGTTCGTTGAAAAAGGTGTTGGCGGGTATCCCCATGTCCCTGGTGGAGTTCTTCTCCCTGGATGTGGAGCAGGATAGCCAGGCTCAGGTGGTCTATCGCGCCGCCGAACTCACCGATATCTGCAGTGGGGCCATCACCATGAAACTGGTGGGTAAGGCGCATCCCAGCCGGGCCATTTCCTTCCTCGATGAAACCTACCCGAGCGGCACTGACACCGGCGATGAGATGTACGCCCACGAAGGTGAAGAGGCCGGCATGCTGGTTGAAGGCAAGCTGGAACTGACCGTCGGCGACGAGGTGTTTATCCTTGAACCGGGTGACAGCTACTACTTCGAGAGCAGCAAACCGCACCGTTTCCGTAACCCATTCGAACAGCCTGCCCGGCTGATCAGTGCGACTACGCCGGCCAATTTCTAAATAACCCTGCGACAATCTGGGTTGTTTCGGCCAGCCCGGCTTGCCGTTATACTGCTACCCGCTCGCGAAACCGTGGCCGCGAGCGTGACTAGCCACGAAGAGGGTGTACCGTGAACCTGATTAAAAAGCTCCTGGTAGCACCGGCTACCGTATTGGCCCTGTGGGCAGTGACTGCTCAGGCCACGACCGACGATGCCATTGCTGACCGACTGAAGCCGGTTGGCCAAGTCTGTGTGATGGGTGAAGAATGCAAGGGCGTGGGTGCTGTAGCCGTTGCTGCTGGCGGTGGTGCGCGTACTGCCGATGACATCATTGCCAAGCACTGTGGTGCCTGCCACACCCCAGGTATCCTGGGTGCGCCGAAAATTGGCGACACCGCTGCCTGGAAGGCACGTGCTGATAAAGAAGGTGGTATCGACGCTATCTTGAAAACCGCGATTGCCGGCATCAACGCCATGCCGCCGAAAGGCA
Organism: Pseudomonas sp. OTU750018; assembly: GCF_011636575.1. NCBI lineage: Bacteria > Pseudomonadati > Pseudomonadota > Gammaproteobacteria > Pseudomonadales > Pseudomonadaceae > Pseudomonas > Pseudomonas sp. OTU750018. The sequence goes on along the minus strand of NZ_JAAPAU010000001.1, from coordinate 1,644,244 downwards.
CTTGTGCCGATTGCTCGGATGACGAGCTGCGTGGCGCAATCCAGAAGATGTCCGGCCTGTAAGTCGCCTGACGCTGCTGTGAAAAAGCCGCCTGAAAAGGCGGCTTTTTTGTGGGCGCTAGAAACGGCTCAAGGCAATTCCCGGTGGGCTACGGCCTTTAATCGATAAAGCTGACCTGACCATCCTTGAGTGAATCAATACGCGCCAGCGACTCGACCCGGTAGCCCTGTGCGTCCAGCTCGGCGCGGCCGCGTTGGAAGGACTTTTCGATCACCACACCGATACCGGCGATGCTTGCACCGGCCTGGCCGATCAGATCAATAAGGGCGCGCGCGGCATGGCCGTTGGCGAGAAAATCGTCAATCAACAGCACATGGTCGTGGGCGCCCAAGTGCTTGGCCGAAATGGCCAGCGTGCTTTCGGTCTGCTTGGTGAAGGAAAACACCTTGGAAATGTACAAGTCGTCCTTGAGCGTCAGTGACTGGTACTTGCGCGCAAAAATCACCGGTACGCCTAATTCCAGGCCTGCCATCACTGCCGGAGCAATGCCCGAGGCTTCGATGGTGACGATCTTGGTGATGTTCTGGCCGGCAAAACGCTGGGCAAACTCATGACCGATCTGCTGCATCAGCTTGGGGTCGATCTGGTGATTGAGAAAGGCATCAACCTTGAGTACATGCTCCGAGAGCACGGTGCCTTCATCGCGAATCTTCTGTTTCAGCGCTTCCACGCGGTTACCCTCGTCGTTCTTTCTGATACCCGGTCTGCGCCGGGATGTAATGGTGCAGCGTAGCGCGGATGCAGGCGGTGACGAAATACGTCTATCTGTGCCCGCGCGGTGTTGCCGGTTATTTTTTTAGCAGGGCGCGCATATTGGCCAGCGCCGAGTTGCCGGTGGCGGCCTTGACCTCCGGTGCAGCGTCTTCCAGGCCTTCCCAGACCAGATCTTCAGGCGGCAATTCATCAAGGAAACGACTCGGCGAGCAGTCGATGACTTCACCGTATTGTTTGCGCTTAGCGGCAAAGGTCATGGTCAGGTTGCGTTTGGCGCGGGTGATGCCGACATAGGCCAGACGCCGCTCTTCCTCGACCGTATCGGCCTCGATACTGGAACGGTGCGGGAGGATTTCTTCCTCCACGCCGAGAATATAAACCGATGGGTATTCCAGGCCCTTGGACGCGTGCAGGGTCATCATCTGCACACCTTCGGCGCCTTCCTCTTCTTCCTGCTGACGTTCGAGCATGTCACGCAGCACCAGTTTGCCGATGGCGTCCTCGATGGTCATCTCGCCGTCTTCGTCGCGCTCCAGGGTGTTCTTCAGCGCCTCGACCAGGAACCAGACGTTGCCCATGCGTGCGTCGGCGACTTTGTCGCTGGAGGCGTTCTGCCGCAGCCAGTTCTCGTAGTCGATATCCATCACCATGCTGCGGATCGCCGCAATCGGATCGTTCTGCGCGCATTCCTGGCGCACCCGGTCCATCCATTTGGTAAAGCGCGCCAGGCGCTCGGTGTAGCGTGCATCCAGTTGCTCGCCCAGGCCGATTTCGCCGGCGGCAGCGTACATGCTGATCTTGCGGTTGGTGGCATAGTTGCCGAGCTTTTCCAGGGTGGTCGAGCCGATTTCGCGGCGCGGCACGTTGATCACGCGCAGAAAGGCGTTGTCATCATCTGGGTTGACCAGTAGGCGGAAGTAACTCATCAGGTCCTTCACCTCCTGGCGGGCGAAGAAGCTGGTGCCGCCCGAGAGGCGATAGGGAATCTGATGGTGCTGCAGCTTCAGCTCCATCAGTTTGGCCTGGTAGTTACCGCGGTAGAGGATGGCGTAATCGCTGTAAGGGCGCTGGGTGCGCAGGTGCTCGGTGAGGATTTCCAGTGCCACCCGTTCACACTCGGCGTCTTCATTGCGGCAACGGATCACGCGGATCTCGTCACCCATGCCCATCTCGCTCCACAGCTGTTTCTCGAAGGCATGCGGGTTGTTGGCAATCAGGATGTTGGCGCACTTGAGGATGCGGCTGGTGGAGCGATAGTTCTGCTCCAGCATCACCACCTTCAACGAGGGGTAGTCCTCTTTCAGCAGCATCAGGTTTTCCGGGCGCGCGCCGCGCCAGGCATAGATCGACTGGTCATCGTCGCCGACCACGGTGAACTGGTTGCGCATGCCCACCAAGAGCTTCACCAGTAAATACTGGCTGGCGTTGGTGTCCTGGTATTCGTCGACCAGCAGGTAGCGGATGCGGTTCTGCCATTTTTCCAGGATGTCGGCATGTTCCTGAAACAGCATCACCGGCAGCAGGATCAGATCGTTGAAGTCCACCGCGTTGTAGGCGCGCAGGGTGCGCTGGTAGTGCAGGTAGACGATGGCCGCCGTCTGCTCCTTGGGGTTGCGTGCGCCGGCCAGGGCTTGCTCGGGCAGGATCAGGTCATTCTTCCAGCTGTCGATGATGTTCTTGATCTCGTCCGCACCGTCATCACCGGCATATTCTTTCTGCATGATGTCGGTGAGCAGCGCCTTGATATCGCCGTCATCGAAGATCGAGAATCCCGGCTTGTAGCCCAGGCGCGCGTATTCCTTGCGGATGATGTTCATGCCCAGGTTGTGGAAGGTCGAGACCGTCAGGCCGCGGGCTTCGGGGCCCTTGATAAGGGAGCTGACGCGCTCTTTCATCTCGCGCGCGGCCTTATTGGTAAAGGTCATGGCGACGATATGGCGGGCCTGGATGCCGCAGTTCTGCACCAGGTGGGCGATCTTGCGGGTAATCACGCTGGTCTTGCCGGAGCCTGCGCCGGCGAGCACCAAAAGTGGGCCGCCGACATAGTTCACGGCTTCCTGCTGCCGGGGGTTCAGTCGGGACATGGAATCAATCGTCAGGTGAAGTGGGCGCGCATTTTAACAGGCCTGGCGCATTGTGCCGTGACCATCTGGAAGTGTGTCGCAGTGCACATAATGGCAAACCGCCAGGCTTGGTTAATTTTCCTATTCCAGTACTCTGGTGCCACTTTCGGGTCCAGCCTCGCCGCAGGACACGCGCCACTGACACAAGGATGTGCGTGATTAGACGTCGATTACGACGCATCCGAGCGGTTGTAATGCTCTTTATTTGTGCTGTGGGGGAAGTTGTTTGTCCGCGTTCGTCGAACCATTACGCTTGCTGTTGCTGGCGGAAACGCCGGGCTGGGCGCAGTTGCTGCGTGAACGTCTGGGGGCGCTCGGCAGCGGTTATGCGCTGATCACCGCACCGTCCTGGGAGGCGGCCAGCGCGCTGTTCGATAAACCCAGCAACGCCTTGCTCCTCACCACCCCCCAATACTTGCCTGCCTCCGGGCGCTGTTCCCTGCCGATTGTCCTGCTGTTGGATGCCGAGCCCGACGTCGAGCCCGATGGTGTCTGCGACTGGCTGGTGCGTCATCAGCTCAGCAGTGAAGTGCTGCGTCGCTGCCTGCGCTATGCCCGTGAGTACGGCAAACTCAACGACACCTTGCACCGCCTGGCGGATCAGGATGCCCTGACCGGCATTGCCAATCGCCAAGGATTCCAGACCCTGCTGGCTGCGCGCCTGACCGAGTATGAAGGCCGTGGCCTGACCCTCGGCCACCTCGATCTGGACAACTTTCGCCACGCCAACGATGCCCTCGGCTACCAAGGTGGCGACAGTCTGATTCTGCAAGTGGTGGCGCGGATCAAGGCGCAGCTGCAGGCAGGCGACCAGGTGGCGCGCCTGGGCAGCGATGAATTTGCCTTGCTGATCGACAGCCGACGCGACCCGCAACGCGCAGAGCGCTTAGCCGCGCAGATTACCGAAGCCCTTGGCGAGCCCTACTGGATTGACGGCGAAAGTCTGCTGATCGGTTGCAGCCTCGGCCTGGCCCATTCCCGCGCCACAAGCAGCGCCGACCCACTGATGTGGCACGCGCATATCGCCATGCAGCAGGCAAAGAGCCAGCAGGGCTGCTCTTTTCATGTTTATGACGAGCGGATCAACCGCAGTGCGCGCAACCAGGCTGACCTGGAAAGCGAACTGCGTCGCGCCCTGCGCCGTGACGAGCTGGAGCTGCACTACCAGCCGCGTCTGTGTTTACAAACCGGACGCATCCTCGGCCTGGAAGCGCTGGTGCGCTGGCGCCACAGCGTGCACGGCTTGCTGGCGCCCAACGAGTTTGTACCGCTGGCCGAGGAAAGCGGACTGATCGTACCGCTCGGTTATTGGGTGATCAGCCGTGCGCTGCGCGATATGCAGTGGCTGCGCGGGCGTGGTCTGCCAGCGCTGCATATGGCGGTCAACCTGTCATTTCGTCAGTTTCAGGACAGCCAGCTGCTGCCAACCCTCAGTCGGCTGATCGAAGAGCGTGGCGTTGATGCGCAGTGGCTGGAGTTCGAGCTGACCGAAACCGCGGTGATGCGCCGCAGTGATCAGGTGCAGCAGACCATGTTGGCCCTCGGTCGTCTCGGCGTGCGCTTCTCGCTGGACGACTTCGGCACCGGCTTCTCTTCCTTTGTGCACTTGAACAACTTACCGATCACCCTGCTGAAGATCGACAAGAGCTTTGTCGGCGGCATGTGTGAGCGTGCGGAGAATCGCCAATTGGTGCGGGCGATGATCAACCTGGCGCACAACCTCAACCTGCAGGTGGTGGGCGAGGGCGTAGAAAATGCCGAACAACTGGCACTGCTGCGCCAATACGGCTGCGATCAGGTGCAGGGCTATCTGATCAGCAAGGCGTTGCCGCTCCCTGAGCTGGCGCGCTTTCTGGTGTTCGGCACACGTCAGCCATTGTTTGGACTAAGCAGCTAGGCATCGCCTGGATCAGGTCTGCGGGATAGCTTGAAACGTATCTGGGCGCTCACTCCAGCAATTTCAGGACGCCGGTAATCCTGGTGCGATGAAATAGGCGTGTCTTCTTGGTGCGGCCCTCTATCGGCAAGCGAAAGCCGATCAATTTTGGTTGGCTATATTCTTAGTTCTCCGCTCAAGTATTCTGTGCGGTCGCCGAGTAAATGAGGGCGATTACGCCTTTCATGGCTCTTTAACTGCCGTTTTATGCCCTTGGAGGCATGCATGACCTCTCCACGCTCTCGTATTGCTTGGCAGTTGGCCACAGCATTGGCCTTGGTTCTGGTTCTACTGATCAGTGTCAGCACCGTATTCGCTCTGCGTTCGTTGAACGAGGCCAACCTAGTTACGCGACAGGAGCACTTAGGCAGCGAAGCGCGTTTGCTTGCTGATCAGCTGAGCACTTTTCATGACAGCCTGCGTGAGAGCACTCAGCGTCTTGCCGGTCTGTTTGAGCGGCGTTTCAGTGGCGGTTTGAGTGTGCAGGGGGCCGAGCGAATAGCTGTGGCCGGCATGCAAACCCCGGCGCTGTACCTGGGCTCGAGCCTGTTGAACAACGACTTCACTCAAGTCGATGAGTTTAATCAGCTGACTGCAGGCGTGGCCACGGTGTTCGTGCGCGATGGCGATGAGTTTGTGCGCATCAGCACCTCGCTGACCAAGCCCGATGGCACCCGCGCCATCGGTACGGTGCTCGACCATCTGCACCCCGCTTATAAACGCCTGCTTGCGGGTGATGGTTATGTGGGGCGGGCGTTGCTGTTTGAGCGCTTCTACATGACGCAATACACCCCGGTGCGCGACGTTAGCGGGCGGGTAATCGCGGTGCTGTTTGTCGGCTTCGACTACACCGACGGACAGAACGCGCAGTTTGAGAATCTCAAGCGCTTCCGCATCGGCACCACGGGGTCGCTGGCGTTGCTCGACGATCAGGGTAAGTGGTTGGTTGCCCCAGCCGGTGCACGGGAGCCTGAGCAAATCGCCGGCAAGCTAGCTGAAGTACTGGCTGAACCAGGCCATGGAGCGTTCTGGAGTGACGGTGTCGAGGAGTTCTTCAGCGTAGCCATGCCGTTTTCCGGCGGGCCCTGGCAGGTGCTGGCGAGTATGCCGCGTGAAGAAATCCAGTCGGTGACCTGGCGCGTGGGAAGCCAGTTGGCGATCGGCAGTCTGGTGACTTTGCTGCTGGCGGTCGCGGCAGTGATCTGGTTATTGCGGCGCAAGCTGCGCCCGCTGGGTGATCTGGTGCAACAGGCGCAGGCATTGGGCGCAGGCGATCTGAGCGCGCGTCTTAACGTTACTAGCCAGGATGAGATCGGTGAGCTGGCGCGCAACTTCAACCAGATGGGTGAGGCGTTATCGACCATGGTGGCGCGCATTCGCGGCGCCGCGCACAACGTAACTAGTCGTGCTCAGGCACTGTCTGGCCTGGCCAGTGGTGCTTATGAGGCTATCGAGCAACAGTCTGGCGAGATCAGCAGCATGGCCGGCGCTGTGGAAGAGTTCAGTGCCACCTCGCTGAATATTGCCGACAATATGCGTAATACCGAGCGCCTGGCTAGCGACAATGCCCAGCAGACCCGTATTGGACGCAGCTCAATGGCTGAGGCTTCGAGCGCCTTGGAGCAGATTGCCAGCTCACTGAATGACACGTCTGTCGTGGTCAACACCCTTGGCCAGCGCTCGCAGGAAATCGGTGGAATTGTCAGCGTGATCACCTCGATTGCTGATCAGACTAACCTGCTTGCGCTCAATGCGGCCATTGAGGCCGCCCGCGCTGGCGAGCAGGGCCGTGGTTTTGCCGTGGTCGCCGATGAGGTGCGCAGTCTGGCTTCGCGCACCCGCGAGGCGACTAACGAAATCTCCGCAATGATCGGCAGTATTCAGGGCGAGACCAACAGTGCGATCAGCACCATGGAGCAGGGCAAGCTGCTGATGCAGGATGGGCTGCAGCGTAACGCTAAGGTTGCTGCTGCACTGGGCCAGATTGCCGAGCAGAGCAATGCCGCGGGTGAGCAATTCACCGCCATTACTACCGCTACCAGCGAGCAAAGCAGTACCGCGACGTTGCTCAGCAGTAACCTGCAAAGCATTGCGCTGGCCAACAGCGAACAGCGCGAAGTGGTGGCCAATTTGGCACAAACTGCCCGCGAACTGGATCAGCTGGCCGAAGAGCTGCGTCAGGAGGTCGGACGCTTCCAGTAATGCCTCAGGTATTAGGTTGAGGCATTTCTATCTGTGGAGGGCGGCACGACGAAGTGCCGTGCTGATCTGGCTGCTTACCTGTTCGCTACTGCGTGGCGTTGGCCTGGCGCTGCGCCAGTTTCTGCTGGCGGTAGCTGATGGCCGCTGGCGGCACGGCGGTGACCTTGCCCGTTTCCAGCCAGCGCTTGAGGCGGTTGGCGTCGGCCATGTGGGTGTATTTGCCGAAGGCATCCAGCACCACGAACGCCACCGGACGGTTATTCATCACGGTATTCATCACCAGGCAGCGGCCGGCTTCGCCGGTGTAGCCGGTTTTGCTCAGCTGCACGCTCCAGCCCGGTTTGCGCACCAGGTTGTTGGTGTTGCGAAAGCCCAGGGTGTAGTTGGGTTTGCGGAACGCCTGGGTCTTTTCCGAGGTGGTGCTGAACTGGCTGATCAGCGGGTACTGGCGTGCGGCCTTGAGCATCAGCACCAGGTCGCGGGCACTGGAGACGTTGTGTTCCGACAAGCCGGTGGGCTCGACAAAGCGCGAATGCTTCATGCCCAGGGCGCGGGCCTTGGCGTTCATCGCCGCGACAAAGGCCGCGTGGCCGCCCGGGTAGTGGTGTGCCAGGCTGGCGGCGGCGCGGTTTTCCGAGGCCATCAGGGCCAGTAGCAGCATGTCGCGGCGGCTCAGTTCGCTGCCCACGCGCACGCGGGAGAACACGCCGCGCATCTCATGGGTGTCGCGAATCATGATCGGCAGCTGCTGATCCAGCGGCAGCTTGGCGTCGAGGGTGACCATGGCGGTCATCAGTTTGGTCACCGAAGCAATTGGCACCACGCTGTCGGCGTTGCGCTCGTAGAGCACCTGATTGGTCTGCAGGTCGACCAGCAGGGCGCTGCCGGCGGCCAGGTCCTGTTGTTTGGCGGGGGCGGCCTGGGTGTTCGATGCAACTACAACGCAGCTGCAGATCAGCAGCAGGCTTACTATCGAATGGCGGATTTTCACGGGGCGCTTCACGGGCAGGTTGAAGGGGATGCAGCGGCGCTCAGTATACGGAAATCTGCGTCCGGGCTTGAACGGTGCGCGCTTAAATCGTCATGGCGGCGCGTTATAGTGCGAGCGTTCTTAATGCCGCGAGTGCCCTATGTCCGAGTCGTCTACGCTCACAGCACCACCCGCCGTCAGCCTGGGCGAGGCCTTCTGGTTTTGGCTGAAACTGGGGCTGATCAGCTTCGGCGGGCCGGCCGGACAGATCGCGATCATGCATCAGGAGTTGGTGGAGAAGCGCCGCTGGCTGTCCGAGCGGCGTTTTCTGCATGCGCTGAACTACTGCATGCTGCTGCCGGGGCCAGAGGCGCAGCAGCTCGCCACCTATATCGGCTGGCTGTTGCACCGCACCTGGGGCGGGGTGATCGCCGGGGTGCTGTTTGTGCTGCCGTCGCTGTTTATCCTGATCGGCCTGTCCTGGCTGTATATCGCCTTCGGTGATGTGCCGCTGGTGGCGGGGATTTTCTATGGGATCAAGCCGGCGGTGACCGCCATCGTCATGCAGGCGGCCTGGCGCATCGGCTCGCGGGCGTTGAAGAACAACTGGTTGTGGGGCATTGCCGGCGCGTCCTTTGTCGCCATCTTTGCCTTCAATCTGCCGTTTCCGTTGATCGTGATTGGTGCAGCGCTACTCGGTTATCTCGGTGGTCGCCTGTTGCCGCAACAGTTCAGCCTGGGGGGCGGTCATGCGGCGCAGGACGCGAACTATGGCCCGGCGCTGATCGATGATGACAGCGCGCCGCTGGCGCATACGCGCTTTCGCGCATCACGCCTGGCGCTGTTGCTGGCGGTGGGGGCGCTGCTTTGGTTGCTGCCGATGGGCCTGCTGACCTGGCTGTTCGGCTGGGACGGCACGCTGACGCAGATGGCCTGGTTCTTTACCAAGGCGGCGCTGCTGACCTTTGGCGGCGCCTATGCGGTGCTGCCGTATGTCTACCAGGGCGCCATCGGCCATTACGGCTGGTTGACGCCGACGCAGATGATCGACGGCCTGGCGCTGGGGGAAACCACGCCGGGGCCGCTGATCATGGTGGTGGCGTTCGTAGCGTTTGTCGGGGCTTATCTGCAGCCGGTGTTTGGTGGCGATTCGGGTTTTGTCAGTGGTGCGCTGGCGGCAGCGCTGGTCACCTGGTTCACCTTTTTACCGTCCTTTCTGTTCATCCTCGCCGGCGGGCCGCTGGTGGAATCCACCCATGGCGAGCTGAAATTCACCGCACCCCTGACCGCGATTACTGCGGCAGTGGTGGGGGTGATTCTGAATCTGGCGCTGTTCTTTGCCTATCACGTGTTCTGGCCGCAGGGTTTTGCCGGCACTTTCGACTGGCCGTCGGCGCTATTGGCCGTAGGCGCAGCGCTGGCGCTGCTGCACTTCAAACGCGGGGTGATGGAGGTGTTGCTGGTGTCGGCGCTGGCAGGGCTGGCGTTGTATCTGCTGCGTTGAAGTCGCGCGGCCGCTGCCAAGGCAACGGACGCGCTGTTTGTTAGAGAAACCAGCGGTATTCCCGCGCGCTGACTTCCTGCATAAAAGCCAGATGGTCCTGGCGCTTGTTCTCGCAGTAGACCATCACGAATTCCTCGCCCAGGCCTTGGTTGACCACCGGATGATCGCGCATGGCGCTGACCGCGCCGAGCATGTCTTGAGGGAAGTCGATGCCGCTCTGGCGGTTTTCGTTGAGCGGGGCAATCGGCTCTTTACCGGCATCCAGGCCGTGCTCCATACCGGTGAGGATCGCCGCCAGCACCAGATAGGGGTTGGCGTCGGCGCCTGCCAGGCGGTGTTCGATGCGCAGGTTCTTGCCGTCCGATTCGGGAATGCGGATGCATGCATCGCGGTCCTCGAAGCCCCAGCTGGCGCGGCTGGCGGCGTTGACCATGGCGCCGTAGCGGCGGAAGGCGTTGTGGTTGGCGGCGAAGATCGGCATGCAGTGCGGCAGCAGTTCCAGGCAGCCGGCCACGGCGTGGCGCAGTGGTCGCTGCTGGTCGCCGTCGAGCAGGTTGTTGCCGGCGGCGTCGTACAGGCTGACATGCACATGCATGCCGCTGCCCGGTGCGTGCAAATAAGGCTTGCTCATAAAGCTGGCGCGCTGGCCGTGCTTGAGCGCCACACCACGGGTGCTGCGACAGAACAGGGCGGCCCAGTCGGCGGCGCGCAGGCCGTCGTCGCAATGGCCGAAGTTGATCTCGAACTGGCCAGGGCCGAGCTCGGCGGTGATCACGTTGGCGTCCACGCCCTGCTCATTGGCGGCGTCGACGATCTCGTGCAGCACATCGGCAAAACGCGACAGGCGTTCGATATGCATATTCGGCTGGTCATCGGCATCGCCGCACAGCGGGTCGCGGGGGAACTGCGGCAGGCCGTCCTGCAGCTTGCGATCAAACAGGTAGAACTCCAGCTCGAAGGCCACCACTGGACGGATACCGCGTGCGGCTAGGCGCTTGAGCACGCGAGCGAGTACTTCACGTGGTTCGAATTCGATCGGTGCTTGCGTGCCGTCGGAACTGATCAGCATCTGCCCCAGCGGCTGGCTTTCCCAGCGCACCGGCTTGAGCGTGCCGGGGATCAGCCGGCGCGGCGCGTCCGGGTCGCCGTCGTTGAAGCAGTAGTCGCCAATCGGGTGCAGGCCGCCCTGCACGCCAAGCAGCACGCAGTTCTGCGGGATTTTCAGCGGGCTGCCGGCGGCAACCTTCTCGAGCATGTCGATGGGGTAGCGCTTGCCGTAGAAATGCCCGGGGATGTCCAGGCTGATCAGGTCGACATAGCGCACCTCGGGGTGGGCGCTGCGGAAGGCACGGACTTCGCTGAGCAGGTCGGGGAATGCTGTTGTTATTGTCATGGTGTCTATCTGCGCGGGTCAGGTGAAGACCCAGAGCACTCGTGTGGGGGAATCGGAAAGGTTGGCGTAGCGAAACTGCGCATGCGGCGGCAGCTGGAAGCTGTCATTTGGGCCGAGGGTGACCGGCTCGGCGGCGTCGCCGTACCAGATCGTCAGCTCGCCTTCGAGGACAAAGCCGCCTTGCTCGGAGCTGTCGTTCAAATGCCCGTCGCCGCTGGTGGCTCCAGGATCCAAACGGCTTTCGAGCATGGAGAAACCGCCAGCCATGGTCGGTGAGGCGAGTACATCGGTGATGCCACCAGCGTAATACAGCGTACGGCGCTCGCCGGGACGGGTGACCCAGGGCACGTCGCGCGGCTTGCTCAGGCTGTAGAAATAGGTGGTCGGCACGCCGAGGGTTTCGCTGATCGCGGTGAGGTCGGCCACGGTCGGGCGCGACAGGCCGCGCTCAACCTGGGAGAGAAAGCCCACCGAACGGTCGATACGCGCGGCCAGCTCACCCAGGGTGAGGTTCTTGTGCTTGCGCAGGTCGCGGATCAGGATCGCCAGACCTTCGACTTCTTCCTGCATATCCATGGTCAACTTCCTTAAATGACATCGCGCAGGCGATACCAGGCCTTGCCCACGGCCTCGATCGGCGCCGCCAGCAGATCACCGCCGGGGAAGCGCGGGTTGCTAAGGCCCTGATAAAGCTCAAGCAGGTCGGCGTCACCGAGGATCGCATCGCTGACCGCGCGGGCGGCAGCCAGGGTCGGCAGGATGCCGTGGCCGGAGAAGCCCTGTAGCCAATACTTCTGCCTGCTGCGGCCGACATCCGGGGTGCGGTGCATGGTGCAGTCGATATGCCCGCCCCAGCCGTAGTCGATCTGCACGCCGCGCAGTTGCGGGAACACCCGCTCCAGATAAGGTCGTGTGGCTGCCGGCACGTCCGCGGGGATACCACCGAGGTAGGTGCAGCCGCCGCCGAACAGCAGGCGGTTGTCCGGGGTAACGCGGAAGTAGTCCGGTACGAACTGGTTGTCGATGGCGCAGGTGCCACGCGGGAACAGTGAGCGCGCCAGCTCCGGGTCCAGTGGCGCAGTGGCGACCTGGTAGGAACCGACCGGCAGCAGGCGCTTCGACAGTTGCGCATCGAGCTTGTCGATATAGGCATTGCAGGCCAGTACCAGCACGTCACTGCGCACCTCGCCGTGTTCGCTGCGCGCTACATAACCGTCCGCTGTTTCTTGATAACTCAGCGCCTTGCTCTGCTCGAAGATTTTGCCGCCAGCCTTCTCGATGGCATCGGCCAGGCCCTGGGCCAGTTTCAGCGGGTTGAGATGCGCTGCACCGCTGTCGTGCAGGGCAGCCAAGTAGCGTGGGCTGGCGATCCACTGCGGCAGTTCATCCTTGGGGATAAAGCTCAGCTGCGTATAGCCGTATTTCTGCTCGGCTTCTTCCAGGCTTTCCTGCAACTGGCGCACACGGCGCGGCAGTACGGCGGTGTAGATCGCGCCGGTGCGGTAGTCGATATCGAAGTTGTGCCGCTCGGGCAGTTCGCGCATTTCCTCGGCAGCCCAGACCATGCTGTCCCACAGGCGGCGGGCGCGCTCCAGGCCTAATGCCTTCTCGAACGGCGGCATATCGCAGGACCAACCCGGCAGCGCCTGACCCCCGTTGCGCCCGGAGGCCGCCCAGGCCAGTCGACTGGCTTCCAGCAGCACCACCTTCTTGCCCGCCAGGGCCAGGCGCAGCGCCGTGTGCAGCCCACTGAAACCACCGCCGATAATCAGCACATCGCATTGCAACGCTTCCTGAAGGCGCGGGCGTAGCGGGATGGCGCCGGGGTAGGTGCCGGCGTAGTAGGTGCCGATGTGCTGGGCGGATTGTTTGAACATGGCGCGCCTCATGAAATTTTATTTAAATAATTTCATGAAAATCTACGCGATAAATTTCACAAAGCCAAGTGTGGCTACATCTCATCGGTCCGCCAACAAAAAAGCCGACCCTAAACAGGGTCGGCTTTTGTGCAGCGTTGGTGCGGTTTACTTGGGCAGTACGACTGAGTCGATGACATGGATCACACCATTACTGGCTTCAATGTCGGCACTCGTGACGGCTGCACCGTCGACGGTCACGCCATTGCTGGTGTCCAGCGTCAGCTCACCACCTTGTACAGTTTTCAGGCTGGTTTTCCCGGCCAGGTCAGCGGCCATCAGCTTGCCGGGTACGACGTGATAAGTGAGCACGGCGGTAAGCTTTTCCTTGTCGGCCAATAAAGCATCGAGGTCGGCTTTAGGGATCTTGGCAAACGCCGCGTCAGTGGGGGCGAAAACGGTGAAAGGGCCTTCACCTTTGAGGGTTTCAGCAAGGCCGGCGGCGGTTACAGCGGTCACCAGGGTGTTGAATTGGCCGGCGGCAACCGCGCTGTCGACGATGTCTTTCTTGTCACCGTGCATGTCGGCGAATGCTGGCATTGCCGCGAATGTCAGTGCGGCAGTTGTGAGCATGAGCGTGCGCTTGAGGCGTTGAGTGGTCGAAGTCAGTTGGGCAAACATAAAAATCTCCTGATACAGGGTTATTTGTTTTGCATAACCTTTGTACAACAATATGCCGCAGAGTTCAGGCTTCGACATGATTTGTAAAGCTTGTCTGGCGAGCAGGCGCAGCCCATCCCGGCTGAGCGTTGGCCAGGGGTGTGAGGTTTTGGCAGGTCGAGAGGGCTGTTCGACGGCGGCTATCGCACTTGATTGCGTCCGCCGTGTTTAGCGGTGTAGAGCGCGCGGTCGGCCTTATCCAGCAGGTCGTCAGCACTTGCCGGTGCATCATCGGTGGAGGCAATGCCGGCGCTCAGCGTGACCGAGAATTGCTGGCCGTCGGCGATAAAGTGCAGGTCGGCAAAGCGCTGGCGGATTTCATCAAGAATCCGTAAGGCTTGATCGGGCGGGCAGTCCGGCAGCACCACGAGGAACTCTTCGCCGCCGTAACGTCCCAGGCTGTCGATGCGCCGCAGGCGCTGGCGCAGCAAGTTGGCCAGGGCACGAATCACGTTGTCACCGGCGGCGTGGCCGTAACTGTCGTTAACCTTCTTGAAGAAATCGATATCGAGCATGGCCACGCTGGCGGGTTTGCCGCTGCGCTGTGCACGTTCCAGCTCGACTGCCGCCTGCTCTTTGATGTCGGCATGTTTGAGTAGCCCGGTGAGGCTGTCGCGCGACAGCGCATTGCTCAGCAGGCGCGCGCGCTGGGCGCGGGAGAACACGGCGGCGACCAGGGCGTTGTCGGAAATCGGTTTGGTGACGAAGTCATCGCCGGCTTTGATCAGTGCGTTCATCTGCCGGTTGATATCGGTTTCCGCCGACAGGTAAACGATGGGCACACGCAGCCAGTCGTCGTTCATGCGGATGATCTGCGCCAGCTCGGGACCGGTACAGCCAGGCATGCTCACGTCCAGCAGCACCACCTCGGGGTTGAAGCTGCGCATGCGGGCGAAGATATCGGCCGGTTCGTGAAGCATCTCCACCAGCATATTGGCGCCGCGCAGAATCAGGCTGAAGCGGCTGGCCAGCTCGCGGTCATCATCGATGATCAGCACCCGGTACGGTTCCCCCTGTTGCTGGGCAAAACAGCGCTCCAGGCGGTTTTCCAGTTGTGGGATGTCGACGGGTTTGGTGAAAAAACCCATGGCGCCAACGCGCACGGCTTCAAGGTAGGTGGCGAAATCGTCCTGGGTGGTGATCACCAGCAGCGGCAGCGGTTCATCCAGGCGTTGTTGCAGGCTGGCGGCATATTCCAGGCCGGTGAGGCTTTCGTCAGGCAGGTTGACGTCGACGATCAGCGCATCGGGCAGTTGTTGTTGCAGTGCGTGGTCGAGGTCGGCGATATGGCTGAAGTGTTCGGCGTGATAGCCGAAGTTGTTCAGTGTCAGGCGCATGTTTTCGCCAATCGCCAATTGATCTTCGAGGATATAAATGCGCCGCGCACTGCTGTTCGGCCGTGGCGGTTTGACTGCGCGGGTGGCGGCTTCCTGCCCGCGTTCTGCTTGAAACTGCTGAAGTGCGAGTTGCTGCAGGCTGTGGCTGAAGTCCTGCAGGCTCTGTTGTTCCTTCTGCAGGGTTTCCAGCCACTGATCGGCTTCCTGTTCCAGCTCGCGGGCGCGTTGGCCCAGGCTGCTGAAACCAAAGGTGCCAGCGGCGCCGGCCAGTTTGTGTAATTGGTCGCGCAGGCTTTGCAGGTGCTGCAGCTGCTCCTGCGGGTCGGCGGCGTGCAACAGGCGTTCGGCGTTCTGTGCGAGGGCGGGCAGTTCTACCTGCAGGCGCACGGCGAAGGCGTTGCTTAACTGCTGCAGGTGTTGCTGCAGTTCATCAGCGGTGCTTTTGCCTTTACTCATGGGCCAGGCTCCAGATCTGGCGCACCTGGGCGGCCAGCTGCATCGGGTCGAAGGGTTTGATGATCACATCGCGGGCGCCGAGGCTGCGGTAATGGGCGATTTCCGCCGGTTGCACCTTGGCGGTCATAAAGGCCACTGGCACCTGGTTGATGTCGATCAGCCGGGCGATCTGCGCCAGGGTTTGCGGGCCGTCCATGTCCGGCATCATCACGTCCAGCAGGATAAAGTCCGGGGCAAAGCTCTGCAGTTGATCCAGGGCGTCCTGGCCAGATGAGCAGCTGAGCACCTGAAAACCGCCCACTGCTTCCAGCGCGAGCTTGGCCACGGCTTGGATGGAGGGGTCGTCTTCCACGTGCAGAATACGCTGTAGCTCAGACATGCCGGGTTTCCTCAGGGCTGGCTTCTTGGGCCAGGGTAGTCAGTTCAAACCAGAAAGTCGCGCCATGACCGGGGCTTGAGTCGAAACCGATGTGACCGTTCATCCGCTCGATGATTTCCTTGCTGATTGCCAGGCCCAGGCCTGTGCCGCCTTTCTGCCGGGTATCGGTGGCATCCGCCTGGGAGAATTTGCTGAAGATGCGCGCCTGGAAATTCTCTGGAACACCGGGCCCGTGGTCGGTCACGCTGACGCGAACGCGCGTGCCCTGTTCGTGCACGCGCACATCAACGGTCTGGCCCTGCGGTGAGAACTTCGCGGCATTGGACAGCAGGTTTGCCAGCACCTGAGCCAGGCGCAGTTTGTCGACACGCACGCGGGTCTTGATAGGCAGGTCGTGTAGCTGCAAGTGCACCTGATAGTGGCTGGCGTAAGGCTGGTTTTCTTCAATGGCCTGTTCCAGCAGCGGTTGCAGTGCTTCGTCCTGTAGTTCGAAGAGCATCTTGCCGGCCACCAGTTTTTCCATGTCGAGCAGGTCATTGATCAGCAAGTTGAGGCGTTGGCTGTTGTCCTGAGCGATCTGCAGCATCTGTTGCATGCCCGCCGGCACGTCGCCCAGCGCGCCGCCATTGACCAGACCTAGGGAGCCGGCAATCGCGGTCAGTGGCGTGCGCAGTTCATGGCTGACGGTGGAGACGAATTCGTTTTTCATCCGCTCAATGCGTTTGCGCTCTTCAATATCGCGGATGACCGCAATAAAGCGCCGCTCACCCTGGTGGCTGATCTGCGAAATCGCCAGCTCAATAGCGAAGCTCTCGCCATTCTTGCGCAGGGCGGTCAGCTCGATTTCCTTGCCCAGAATCTGCTGGATGCCGGTTTTCAGGAAATGGTTGAGGTAGCGGGCACGCATTGAGCGTTGCGGCTCAGGCAGCAGCAGGGTGGCCCGGTGCCCGGAAACCTCCAGGTGGCTGTAGCCGAAGATGCGCTCGGCGGCGTGGTTGAAGGTTTCGATATAGCCCTGCTGGTCGATGGTAACGATTGCGTCGAGCACGTTGTCGAGCAGGGTGCGCAGGTAATCTTCGCGCTCACGGATGGCCATTTCGGCGGCGATACGTTCGTTGAAGTCCTGGATCTGCACCACGAAGTGCACCGGCGCATCGTTGCTGTCGCGTACCAGTGACACGCTCATCAGCACCCAGATAATCCGCCTCTGGCTATCCAGATAGCGCTTCTCCATCTGATAGGTACTGATCTCGCCGGCCAGCAGCTCTTCGATATGCTGCAGATCGGCATCCAGGTCGTCAGGGTGGGTGATCTGCTGAAAGTTGCTGCGCAGCAGCTCTTCGCGGCTGTAGCCAAGCATCTCGCAGAGCACTTCGTTGACCTCTAGCCATTGCCCTTGCAGCGAGACCAGCGCCATGCCCTGGGGCGCGGTGCTGAAGGCGCTGCTGAAACGCTGTTGACTGAGGCGCAGCTGGTCTTCCACGGCCTTGCGGTCGCTGATGTCCCAGATGAAGCCGGAAATCCATTGCAACTCGCCGTGGCTGTCGTATTCGCCGCGGCCCTTTTCCCGTACCCAGACGCTGCGGCCGTCGGCATGCAACAGGCGGTAGGTCAGTTCGAAGGACTCCTTACGCTCAATCGCAGCCACTGCGCGGTAGGTGATCGGCAGGTCATCCGGGTGCACCACGCTGGAGAAGCTGCGCACGCGGTTGTTGATAAAGTCGTGGGCAGGGTAGCCGCTGAGCGCATAAATCTCCTCGCTCAGGTAGCTCATTGACCAGTTTTCGTCATTGCGGCAGCGGTACACCGCGCCCGGTAAATTGCTGACCAGACCGCGAAAACGACTTTCACTCTTTTGCAGGGCGCGGGTGGTCATGTGCTGGTCATTGATGTCGCTGGCGATGCCCAGGTAACCGGTGATCACGCCCTGTGTATCACGCATGGTGCTGACGGTGAGGTTGACGATGCGCAGCTCGCCGTTTTTACGGCGGTAGGTCCACTGGCGGGTTTCCGGCTCGCCTTGGTCGGGAACGCGGGTGAATACTGCAAAGCCGCTGACGTCCGTGCCCAGCTGGCGAGTCAACTGCTGGCCGCGCGCCTGAATTTCCTCGGTCAGGTGGAACAAGGCTGGGGTGTGGCGGCCAATGACTTCGGCGCTGCGATAACCCAGCAGGCGTTCGGCGCCGGAGTTGAACAGGGTAATCAGGCCGTCGGTATGGGTGGTGATGATGCTGACCCCGGTCGCAGAGTCGAGCACTGCCTGCAGAAAGCTGCGCGCTTCGCGGGTCTGTTCTTCATGGCGCATGCGCTCCAAGGTGGCGCCGACCCAGCGGGCGAACAAGCGCATAAACTCTTCATCGGCCTCATCAAAGGGCGTCGCGCGCGCCTTGCTGGACGCGAAGCACAGGGTGCCGAAGCGCTGACCGGTGACCCAGATGCTGGTGCCGATATAGCTTTCCAAGGCAAACAGCGGGTAACAGGGGTGGGCGGCATGTTCACTCTGGCCCATGGCTGCAATGGCGACTACATCATTGCTGCGCAGGGTAATGCTGCAATAGGTGTCACCGAGGACGAAGCATTGACCGTCCTGCAGGGTGTCGGGCGGCGACACTTGAACCCTGACCTGGTAGGTGTCCGCCTCGATCTGGCTGATGATGCCGATTGGCATGTCATAGAATTGTGCACCCAGTTGCAGGGCCTGGCGCAGTTGTTCGTGGCTGCTCAGCTTAGGCAGTGCAGCAATTTCATTGAGCGCGCGCAAGGCTGCTTGCTGACGCTGCATATGTTGCTGGGTCTGCATGCGTTGATGGTCGCGGCGCAGGGCTTCGAGCAGCTGGCCGAGGGTGGTCAGCAGCGGTTGCAGTTGCGTGGCGAACTCTTCGTCGTAGCCACCTTCGCGGTTCGCTAAACCGAGCATGCCACGCAGCTCGCCGTTGGCATGAATGGGCAAGCCGGCAAATGCCAATAGCGGCGGGTGACCGGGGGGTAATCCGGCACGGTTCGGGTGATTGGCCGGGTCGTTGCTGATCAGTGCATGACCACTGCGGATCACCTGGCCAAACAGGCTGTTGAGGTTGCGAAACTCCAGGCCTTGCGGCGCATGGGCGGCGAAGAACGCGCTGCTCTGGGCATCCCAGGCGATATTGCTGATGGCGAATGTACGCAGGTAGGGCGCACCGGCTTCGTCACGACGGATTTCGCCGATAAAGCCGAACTGACTGGCACTGACTTGCAGAATACGGCCGAGCAGCGTTTCGAAGGATTCTCGCTGATTGTCGGCATTGATATAGGCCGCCTGCGTTTCGGTGATTAACGCCAGTAGCTGGCGCGCCTCTTCGCTTTGTTGGTGCTTGGCCTCTAGTTCAGCATTGTGGCGCTGAATAAACCGTTGGCTGCTGTGACGGGTGGCCCGGAGCAGCAACAGCAACAGCATTTCGGCGGCCAGCCAGGCCAGTAACCACTTGGCCACCAGCCAGTGGTTGTCGCGCAGGTGCAGGCTGTACAGCGTGGTGATGTCACGCCAGCTCAGGACGGTAACGCTGCTTTCGGGGTTGGTCGGCTCGCCCTGGTAGTCATTCAAGTGCACCTGGTTGAGCAGGTAGGTGCGGCCGCGGTCCTCCAGCAATGTGAAGGTATTGCCTGCGTCTGGGGCGGGCAGGCGATGCTCTGCTTGCCAGTGTTGTATCTGCACCTGTGAGAAGCCCGCCAGGTGCCAGTAAGCGTGCGGTGTCGCCGTAGCGTTGCGCGCGTCGTCGCGGCTGGCGGACGTTTGAATCTGGCGTTTGACCAACAGGGCTACGCCGGCATCTAGCTCACGGTCCAGCTGTGGCAAGTTATTCAATACATCCAGGCTGACCTCCAGCGCGCCGACATTCATGCGACCGTCAGGGGTGTCCACCGTCAATGGCACAATGGCGCGCATGCTCAGGGCGTCGCCATCCACCGTAAGGCCTGCCTTGGCGGCACCTTCGCTCAGGCTGTCGAGCAACATGGGGCGCTGCGCGCTGGGGAAGTCGGCAAACGACTGCGGTTCATGTACACGCAGCAGCACTTCGGCCGAAGGAGCCAGGTGGATCGAGAGGTTAAACGGGCGAATGCCTTGCAGGTTGCGCCAACGCGGCGCAAGGCGGGTGTAGAGCTGGTCGCGGATAGCGTTGAGGTGTTGTCTGTCTGCGGGCACACCGCCTGTTAGCTTCTGGGCCTGGCGCACCAGGTCCACCAGCCAGGCGTCGGCCGCGAAGGTTTCAGCGAGTAGCTGCGCCTGTTGCTCCAGCTCATGCTGGCTGTTGTACAGGGTGAGGCGTTGCAGCTCATGCTGTTTGGCGATTTGCAGGGTCCACAGGGTTTCCCGCTCGTTCAGCGCAATACCGCCGAGCACGCTGAAAAGCAGCGCCAGGCCCAGGCTACCCAAGCCGACAATCCCGTGGATGGCGTTGAGTTTGAAGGGTTTAAACATCCTTCAACTCCGTCATGCGTCTAGCCAGGCAGAGTGCCATTCAGATCAGCCCCGCCAGCCGACTTAGGCGGGCCAACTCGGGGTCATCAGGTGCACTGTTGAGTTCACAGGCGGCCAGGCGCATGAGGATGTTCTCGCGTTTGAGGTTGTGGGCAGGCAGGTTGTAGCACGCGCCGATCAGCTCGCGCAGCTGCAATGGCACGTGCCATTGTGCCTTGATACTGATGGCAAACGGGCCGCTGAATTGGTCCAGGGCCTGTAACACACGGCCTTCACTGAAACACTGCCCGCTGTCCTGCCAGACCTGCGCCAGGTACAGCACACACAACTCGCCCATGCGGTGCAGCAGGGCCGCGGTGTGGAACGGCGCTGGGTCCAGGGCGCATTGGCGGGCGAGCTGAGTGCTGCGCTCAATCAGTAACTCGGTGCTGTCCAGGTGGGCCTGGGCAAACAGGCGCAGCAGGGCGTTATCCAGCACGCTGCATTGGCGTAATGCCAGGCCCAGCGCCAGGTTCAGGCTGTTGTCTGCGCCCAGCTTCTGCAACGCGTCGAGCAGGCTGATGCAGGGTTTGCCCGCCAGGTTATAGGCGCTGCTATTGGCCACGGCGAGCAGGCGTGCGGTGAGTGCGGGGTCGTGCTGCCATTCGCTGGCCAACTGGCGTAAGTCGACAGATTCACCCTTGAAGCGTTGCAGCAGATGATCGCGAACATGTGACTTGAGCGGTAACTGCAGCTCATGACTGGGCACGTTGGCCAGGTGGCTGAGCAGGTCCTGGTGTGCGGTGCTCGGGTGGTGTAACTCATCGCCTGTCGAGGGCAGCAAGACGGCCAGGCTGGCGGCGACATGCGCGGCCTGAAAGGGCTTGCTGATAAAAGCGCTGATTTTCAAAGCACGCACGGCCAGTACGCTGGCGCGGTCGGAACGGCCGGTGATCACTACCAGCGGCGTGCTGCTGTTGTCGCGGCGCACCTGCTCAAGCAAGCGGGTGCCGGGGCCGTCCGGCAGATTCCAATCACAAATGACCAGCTCAGCGGGGCGCTGCTGCCATTCGCGCAGGGCCGCGCTGACGCTGTCGAGGCATACCACGTGGCTGGTAGGGCGCAGGCTGAGGACGATCTGCTTGAGCAGATCGGCGATCCAGCTGTCATCTTCCAGAATCATGACGCGCATGCGTGCTGCCTTAGCTCGTGGTTGTGGCGCTGCGCGCCAGGTGTGCGATCAAGTGTTCTGCCGGTTGCGGGCGACCGAAATAGTAGCCCTGGGCATGGTCGCAGCCGAGTTGTTGGAGCAATTCGACCTGTTCGAGCTGCTCAATGCCTTCGGCCAGTACCTTGAGGCCCAGGCTATGACCTAACGCGATGACGGCTCGCGTGATGGCCACGTCGTCCTGATCATGTGGTAAGCCACTGACAAAGCTCTGATCCAGTTTAAGTTTGTGCACGGGTAGGCGCTTGAGGCGTGCCAGCGAGCTGTAGCCCGTGCCGAAGTCATCAATCGCCAGGCGGATACCGAGTGCGCGCAGGCGCTCAAGCAAGGCCAGCGCGGCGTCGGGGTCTTCCATCACCGCGCTTTCGGTCACTTCCAGCTCCAGGTATGCCGGGGCCAGGCCGGTATCACGCAGTACCTCTGCCACTCGTCGGTCCAGCCCACCCCGGCTGAACAGGCGACTGGAGGCATTCACGGAAACAAAGCGCAGCGAATACCCCGCGATCTGCCAGGCGACCATCTGCCGACAACTCTGCTCCAGTACCCAGGCGTCGATGGCGCCGATCAGCCCGGTTTCTTCGGCAATCGGGATAAATTCGCCGGGCGGCACCAGCCCGCGTTGCGGGTGCTGCCAGCGCACCAGGGCTTCAACGCCGATCATTTCCTGGCTGTGCAGGCAGATCAGCGGTTGGTAGTAGACGCGCAGCTCCTGATGATCCAGGGCATGACGCAGGGCGCTGGCCAGTTCGACGCGCTGGCGGGCGTGTTCAGTCAGCTCCTGACTGTAAAAGGCGTAGCTTTCACGGCCGTTACTTTTGGCTTTGAACAGCGCTGAGTCGGCATTGCGCAACACCTGGCCGACATCAGTGGCCTCTGCAGGGTAGAGGCTGATACCGATGCTGGCGGTGACGAACAGCTCCTGTTGATTGATTCGGAAGGCCCGGGTCAGGCACGCCTGCAAGCGCTGGGCGACCACGGCGGCCTGCTCGGCGCTGCTGCAGCTCTCATCGAGTAGGCCGAACTCGTCGCCGCCCAGGCGGGCGAGCGTCATACGCTTGCCGAGCTGCTGGCCGAGGCGCTCGCCCACCTCTTTGAGTAGCATGTCACCGATGGTGTGGCCGAGGCTTTCGTTGATGTGTTTGAAATGGTCGAGGTCAATCAGCAGTACCGCGCCACGCTGCTCATCATGCGTGGCGCGCTCCAGGGCGCGCTCGACACGCTCGGTGAACAGCAGGCGGTTGGGCAGGTTGCTCAATGGGTCGTGATGCGCCAGGTAATCCAATTCGCGTTGTGAGCGTTTCAACGCGCTGATATCGGAGAACACTGCGACGTAATGGCTGATCTCGCCCTGCTCGTCGTGAATCACGCGGATGCATTGCCACTGCGGGTAGATTTCGCCGCTTTTGCGCCGATTCCAAATTTCGCCGCTCCACGCCCCGCGGTTTTCCAAGGCATGCCATAGGCTGTCGTAAAAGGCCTGGTCATGCCGCCCGGATTTCAGAATGGCCGGTGACTGGCCGAGGATTTCATCCTGGCTGTAACCGGTGATACGGGTAAAAGCCGGGTTGCAGTGCACGATGTTTTGCTGCACATCGGTGACCAGTACGCCTTCTTGGGTAGCATCGAAGACCGCAGCGGCCTGGCGCAGGCTGTCTTCGTCGTAGCGGCGCTGGGTAATGTCGCTGGCGGTACCGATCAGGCGTTCGGCCTGGCCATGCTCGTCGAGCAACAGGCGTCCGCGTGACTGAATCCAGCGGTAGCTGCCGTCCTGGTGCAGCAGGCGATAGTTGACTTCATAGGGCGCAGGGTTGCAGGCGGCCAGGCGCTGTTCCAGGTTACGGTCGAAGAGCACGCGGTCATCGGGGTGTAGTCGCTGCCGCCAGAGGTCGGGGTCATCGCCCAGTGCTTCAGGGGCAACGCCCAGGAGGGCCGAGTAGCCGGGGGAGAAATACAGCTTCTGGGTTTGCAGGTCCCAGTCCCACATACCGTCCTTGGCCGCCTCTAATGCCTGATGCAAGCGCTGCTTACTGCTGCTCAGCGCGAGGTTGACCTGGTTGTGTTGTTGACGATGGGTACGCAGAACGGCGTACAGCAAACCAGCAGTCAGCAGCACAAAGCCCAGCCCCTTGAGCAGTTGTGCGCGTTCCAGTTGCGCCAACGGCATGCCCAGAGTGGCCAGCAAGTGGTCACTGAAAAACACCCAAAGGCCAGCGGCCAAGGCATAGGTGAGCGTCAAGCGCCAAGGGCTTTGCGGGATATTCATGGGGTAAAAGTCAGTCCTTTGCGTAAGGCCGGCATTATAGATGTAGATAGGGCGCGGCATTCTTATGCAAAAGACCAACTGGTTTTCTGATCCGGGTCAGGGATAATGTGTACAGATGTGCGCTAAAAAGCAGGCATGTCTTTCCTTTTTCATGAGGCACGTGATCCATGTGGTACAACGGTTTTCTCGATCTGTCGGTCTGGCAGCTGATCGCAGTCACTCTGCTGATGACGCACGTGACCATCGTCAGTGTCACGGTTTACCTGCATCGCTACTCGGCGCACCGCGCGCTTGAATTGCACCCGGCGCTGAAGCACTTCTTCCGTTTCTGGTTGTGGCTGACCACGGCACAAAATACCCGCGAGTGGACGGCAATCCACCGTAAACACCATGCCAAATGCGAAACCGTGGATGATCCGCACAGTCCGGTGATCAAGGGCCTGGGCACGGTGTTGCGTACCGGTGCCGAGCTGTACCGCGAAGAGGCGAAGAACCTGGAAACCCTGCGCATCTACGGCAAAAACTGTCCCGAAGACTGGATCGAACGTAACCTCTATTCACGCTTCCCGGTTGGCGGCGTGGCATTGATGGGGGCCATCGACCTGGCGCTGTTTGGTGCTGCCGGTATCACCATCTGGGCTATTCAGATGATGTGGATTCCGGTCTGGGCGGCGGGTGTGATCAATGGTCTTGGTCATGCCGTTGGCTACCGCAACTTCGAGTGCCGCGATGCGGCGACCAACCTGGTGCCGTGGGGCATTCTGATTGGCGGTGAAGAGCTGCATAACAATCACCACACTTATCCAAACAGCGCCAAGCTGTCGGTGAAGAAGTGGGAGTTCGACATGGGCTGGTTCTGGATCAAGCTGTTCAGTCTGCTTGGTTTGGCCCAGGTGCAGCGCGTTGCGCCGATTGCCCATCGGGTAGAAGGCAAGCGCAGCCTGGACATGGACACTGCAATGGCCATCCTCAACAACCGCTTCCAGATCATGGCGCAGTACCGCAAGCTGGTGATCGCACCGCTGGTGCAGCAGGAACTGGCCAAGGCCGATGCTTCGGTTCGTCACCACTTCCACCGCGCCAAGCGTTTGCTCTCGCGTGAGCCGAGCCTGCTGGACGAAGGTCACCAGGCGCGCATCCAGCGCATGCTGGAGCAGAGCCAGGCACTCAAGGTGATCTACGAGAAGCGCCTGGCCCTGCAGCAAATCTGGGTGAAAACCAGCGCCAATGGTCATGACATGCTTGAAGCCATCAAGCAGTGGGTCACTGAGGCCGAAGCCAGCGGCATTCAGTCGCTGCGTGAATTCGCCGAACAACTGAAGACCTACTCGCTGCGTCCGGCGACGGCCTGACGGTCTTTTACGCCCACGAAGCCCGCCTATTGGCGGGCTTTTTAACTTCTGGCGTATGCTGCTGTCATATCCCCGTTATCTGAGAGCGGCGGTGGTGTTTATGGATGAAGTCAACAGACAGCAGCTGGAGCAGGAAGAGCTGACACTGGCGTTGTTGCACACGCGTGCCGAGGTGGCGCGGCTACAGGAACGCGAGCAGCTGTTCAGCACCCTACTTGGCAGTGTGAACGCGGTGCTCTGGGCATTTGACTGGAATGCCCAGCGGGTGGTCTACGTCAGCCCCGCCTATGAGCGCGTCTTCGGGCGCTCCACCGAGCTGTTGCTGGCCGGCTACGACGAGTGGCGCAACAACATCTACCCCGATGATCTGGAATACGCCACCGAAAGCTTTGCCCAAGTGCTGGAAACCGGCGCCGTCGAAGCGCGCGAGTACCGCATCATCCGTGGCGATGGTCAGGTCCGCTGGCTGAGTGATAAGTGCTTTGTCAGCCGTGAAAGCTCGCCGGGTAAGCCGCATATCATTGTTGGCATTGCCGAAGACATCACTGAGAAGAAACAGCTGGAAGGTGAGCTGCATCGCCTGGCCACCACCGATGTGCTGACCCAGAGCAGTAACCGTCGGCACTTCTTCGAGTGTGCTCAGCGCGAGTTCGAGCAGGCCCGTGAATACAACAGTCCACTGGCTTTTCTGCTGCTCGACCTGGATGACTTCAAGCAGATCAATGACCGCTATGGCCACCAGATGGGTGATCAGGTGCTGCAGCGTCTGGCCTACTGCGGGGCGACCACTCTGCGCCGTGGTGATCTGTTTGGGCGCATCGGTGGGGAGGAGTTTGCCGCGTTGTTTCCGCGCTGCGAGCCGGCCTTGGCCGAGCAGATTGCCGAGCGGTTACAGCGCGATACACGGCGGCTGAGCTTCAGCCATGCCGGGACAACGTTCGGCATCACCCTGAGCCAGGGCCTCACCAGCCTGCGCCCCGAGGATGCAAGCCTGGATGCCTTGTATGCCCGGGCGGATGCCGCGATGTACCGGGCTAAACGCCAGGGCAAGAATCAGGTGGTGGTGGACTGATCACGCGCCGAGGCATGACGGTCTGCGTGCTGGCGATAAACCGCCTCTTCATGTTTTGCTATCGGCAAAAATCCGCTTATCGCTGCTTCGGTCAGGCTTCGGTACTCCCCCGGAAAGCCTGTAAAACCTTGTAATAGACGTGTCGGCGAGCTGTTTTTGGCGGCTGGCACAGTATCTGCGTAGGGCTCTCTACATAACGGCCTGGTTGATGGGCCGACAATAAAAATGAAGAGACCTGCGCCATGATGCTGACCTGTCCGCTGCCATGCCCTCATTGCCCAGCTCGCGCTGACTGTTCTCACGCGCTCACCTGATCTCGCTTATTGCACGGCCGATCTGGCTGCGGCACCCGTTCGCCTCTCCGGAGCCTGGCTTTGCAATAACCCCCGAATTCGGTGCGCGCCTGCCGCTTCATCCGTGAAGACAGTACCCGCACCGATGTGCAACCCACACACAACTGGAGAAAACATAATGAGAAAGACCTCCCTGGCCCTGGCCGTCGCGGCCAGCACCCTGGGCTTGTCCCTGAGCCAAGTGGCATTTGCCGATTTTATTGGCGACAGCAAAGCTACCGTCGAAGCGCGTAACTTCTACTTCAACCGTGATTTCCGTCAGGAAGGCGCTGCTCAGCACAAGCAAGAAGAGTGGGCGCAGGGCTTTATCCTGCGCGCTGAGTCGGGCTTTACCGAAGGCACCGTAGGTTTTGGTGCTGACGCCATCGGCATGTTCGGCTTCAAGCTGGATTCCGGTGACGGTACCGCTGGTAGCGGTCTGCTGGTTCCGGATCGTTCGTCCGGCGGTTCGCAGGACAATTACTCCGGTCTGGCCGTTGCAGCCAAAGCCAAGATTTCTAAAAGCACCCTGCGTGTCGGCGGTATGCAGTTCAAAAACCAGGCCATTGCCTCCAGCGACAGCCGTTTGCTGCCGCAGGTTTTCCAGGCCGGCCATCTGGTCTCCCAGGAAATCGATGGTCTGACCCTGGACATGGGTCATGTGCGTGAAGTCAACGGCCGTAACTCCAATGACTATGAAGATATCGCCCTGACTACCGGTGGCCGTCGCGGCATCACTACTACCGGCGGCGCTACCACTGACTCGTTCAGCTTCTTCGGCGGTAACTACAAGATCACCAAGGATCTGACTGCCGGCTACTACCACTCCAAACTGGAGGACATGTACAAGCAGAACTCGTTCAGCCTGGTGCATGTACTGCCACTGGCGGACAAGCAGAGCCTGAAGACCGATCTGCGTTATGCCCGCTCCACTGACGGCGGCCGCAGCAACATCGATAACAAAGCCCTGGGCGCTATGGTTACCTACGGCATTGAAGGCCACAGCTTCGGTCTGGGCTACCAGAAGATGAGCGGCGACACCGGTTTTGCCTACATCAACGGCACCGACCCGTTCCTGGTCAACTATGTGCAGATCGGTGACTTTGCCAATAAGGACGAAAAATCCTGGCAGGCGCGTTATGACTTCAACTTCGCCAGCATCGGCATTCCGGGTCTGACCTTCATGACCCGTTACCTGACCGGTGACAACGTTGAGCTGGGCGCCAACCGTTCCGAAGGTAAGGAATGGGAACGCAACAGCGAGCTGATGTACGTGTTCCAGGAAGGCGCACTGAAGAACCTGGGCGTACGCCTGCGTAACGCCACCGTGCGTTCCAACTTCGCGAACGACATCGACGAAAACCGTCTGATCGTCAGCTACACCCTGCCATTGCTCTGATTGCGGTGGCTGTAGGCTGAGTTGTTGCATCCAGCCCTGCCTGCACTGAACAAAAAACCCGGACTCCGTTCCGGGTTTTTTATCGCCTGCGATTGACCGCTGTATGGAGGCCGGACGGTGCTTGCCATTCAATATATAAAAGAATAGATTGTTTTTATCTTAATTGAGATGCTTGCCATGACATCTGAACATCCGCCACTCGATATTCAGCAACTACGCGCCAATGCCGATGCGGCGGGGCAGTTGCTCAAGGCTCTGGGCAATCCGGATCGCCTGTTGTTGCTGTGTCAGCTCTCCCAGGGCGAACGCAATGTCAGCGAGCTGGAAACGCTGCTGGGTATTCAACAGCCGACGTTGTCGCAGCAGCTGGCGGTGTTGCGCCGTGAAGGGCTGGTGGCGACGCGTCGTGAGGGTAAGCAGATCTATTACTGCATCAGCAGCCCGGCGGCGCTGGCGGTGATCAACACCCTGTATCAGCTGTTCTGCGCAGGTGAGCAATGAGTATCGATTGGTACAACTTCACACCCTGGAGCGCCCTGGCGGGTGGCGCATTGATCGGCCTGGCCGCCAGCTTGTTTGCCGTAATGAATGGCCGGGTGGCCGGCATCAGCGGCCTGCTCGGCAGTTTACTCGAGCGCGGTGAAGGGGGGGGCGAGAAGGGCCTATTTCTGCTGGGCGTGCTTATCGCGCCGCTGCTCTGGCAGCTGTTTAGCCGTCTGCCTGAAATTCAGATCGACAGCGGCTGGCTGGCGCTGACGGTCGCCGGTCTGCTGGTCGGTGTCGGCACCCGTTATGGCGCAGGTTGCACCAGCGGCCATGGCGTCTGTGGTCTATCGCGGCTGTCACCGCGTTCCCTGGCTGCCACCTTGAGTTTTATGGCCGCCGGTTTCGCCACGGTGTTTGTCTTGCGTCATCTGCTGGGGGCTTGAACATGCGCAAACTGTTGGCCTTTCTTGCCGGTGTGACCTTTGGCATCGGCCTGCTGAGCGCAGGCATGGCCAACCCGGCCAAGGTGCTGGCGTTTCTCGATCTGGCCGGTGCCTGGGATCCATCGCTGGCCCTTGTGATGGTGGCGGCGATTGGCGTGGCATTTCTGCCGTTCAGTTGGGCGCGCGCGCAGCGCAGCAGTCTGCTCGGTGCGCCGATGCAGTTGCCGGGCAAACGTGAGCTGGATCGGCGGTTGATCGGCGGCAGCCTGTTATTCGGTATCGGCTGGGGGATTGCTGGCATTTGCCCAGGCCCGGCCGTGGCGATTCTGCTCACCGGGCGCTGGCAGGTGCTGCTGTTCGTGGCGGCCATGCTGGTGGGAATGGTTGTGTTTGCTGCGCTGGAACGCCAGCGCGGGTAATTGATGATCGGGAGATCACTATGAAAGCAAATGTTGGCACCCTCGACCGTAGCCTGCGCATTGCCGCAGGTCTGATTCTGTTGGGCTTGAGCCTGAGCGGCGTGATTGGCCTCTGGGGGCTGATCGGCATCGTGCCGCTGGCAACCGGTCTGTTTCGCTTCTGCCCGCTGTACCCGTTGCTGGGTATCAGCACCTGCAAGACCAAGAGTTAACCCACTGCAATACCGACCGGTTTCGCCGCCGGTCGGTTGGAGCTGCCATGTCCCCGCTCATTCAGGCTTTTTTCGACCCTGTCACCTCGACCTACAGTTATGTCGTCAGCGATCCAGCCACTGCGCAGTGCGCAATCATCGACTCGGTGCTGGATTACGACGCGGCGGCCGGGCGAACCGCCACCACCAGTGCTGACCGCTTGATCGCCTACGTGCGCGAGCAGGGCCTGAGCGTGCAATGGTTGCTGGAAACCCATGTGCATGCCGACCACCTGTCCGCCGCGCCCTATCTCAAGGCTGCTTTGGGTGGGCAATTGGCAATCGGTGAGCAGATCCGTGTGGTGCAGAACACCTTCGGCAAGTTGTTCAATGCCGGCAGCGAGTTCGCCGTTGATGGCCGCCAGTTCGATCAGTTGTTCCGCGATGAGCAGGTGTTTCAGCTCGGTTCGCTAAATGCCCGTGCCCTGCATACCCCTGGGCATACTCCAGCCTGCATGACTTACCTGATCGGCGATGCAGCGTTTGTCGGCGACACCCTGTTTATGCCGGATTACGGCACCGCGCGCTGCGACTTTCCGGGTGGCGATGCACGGGCGTTGTACCGTTCGATTAGTCGGCTGTTTGCCCTGCCAGGCAGCACACAACTGTTTATGTGCCACGACTACCTGGCGCCGGGGCGTGAGCAGCATCGCTACCAGACCACCGTGGCCGAGCAGCGCGTGCATAACGTGCATGTACACCAGGGCGTCGACGAGGAGGCCTTTGTCGCCATGCGTCAGGCCCGCGATGCCAGCCTGGGCATGCCGGCGCTGATGCTGCCCTCGGTGCAGGTGAATATGCGCGCCGGCCATCTGCCGCCCGCCGAAGACAATGGTGTGCGTTACCTCAAGGTGCCGCTGAATGTTCTCTAGGTGGACGCTGCTGACTACCTTGCGTCGTTACGACCGCGATCAGGCTGGCCGCGATCTGCTCGCCGCCTGCTTGGTCTGTCTGCTGCTGGTGCCACAGGCGTTGGCCTATGCGCAGCTGGCCGGGTTGCCGGCGGTGGCGGGGTTGTACGCGAGCATTCTGCCGATGGTTGTCTATGCCCTGATCGGGGCCAGCCCCGGCGTGGCACTGTCGTTCGGCCCGGTGGCGGTGCTATCGCTGATGACTGCGGCGGCCTTGGCCCCGGTGGCTGCCGCTGGTACTGCGGCGTATCTGGCGGCGGCCACCACCTTGACCCTGCTGGTCGGCATGTTCCTGCTGCTGATGGGCCTGTTGCGGATGGGCTTTGTTGCCAACTTTCTCAGCCATCCGGTGATTTCCGGTTTTGTCAGCGGTTCGGCGTTGCTGATTGCAGTCAGCCAGTTCAAGCATTTATTGGGCATCTCCGCCGACGGGTTGACCCTGTTGCAGGTGTTGCCCGCGCTGTATGCGCAGTTGCCGGCGCTGCACCTGCCGACGCTGTTGTTGGGGCTGGGCAGCCTGGCGCTGCTGTTACTACTGCGTAACCTGGGCATGTTCGGTGTGCCTGAGGCGCTGGCGCTGCGTATCAGGCAGTTGAGTGCGTTGCTGCTGATGCTGTTGGCGATGGCCCTGGGCGCGGCGCTACAACTGGAAGTTTATGGCGTGCGGGTGGTCGGCACGGTGGCCGCGGGTCTACCGCCACTGGGGCTGCCGAACTTGGAGCTGGGCTTGCTGCGCGAGTTGCTGCCAGCGGCCGTGTTGATTGCCCTGGTGGGCTTTGTCGAGTCGGTGTCCATTGCCCAGAGCCAGGCGATGCGCAAGCGTCAGTCGATCAACCCTGACCAGGAACTGCTCGGTCAGGGCGCCGCCAACATCGCTGCCGCATGCAGTGGCGGCATGCCGGTCGCGGCGAGCTTTTCGCGCTCGGCGCTGGCGCTGCAAAGCAATGTGGCCACGCCGTTGGTGGGTGTGTTTGCGGCGGGGTTGATGCTGGCTGCGGTTCTGGGGCTGGCGCCGTTGCTGCAGCACCTGCCGCAAGCCGTATTGGCCGCGAGCATTATTGTCGCGGTAGTGGGGCTGATTGATGTATCCGGCCTGCGCCGCACCTGGCGCTACTCGCCGCAGGAAGGGATGGCGCAGCTGGCAACGCTGGTCGGCGTGCTGTTGTACGGTGTTGAGGCCGGCATTCTGCTCGGGGTGAGTCTGTCGCTCCTGTTATTTCTCTGGCGTACCAGCCGGCCGCATATGGCGGTGGTCGGCCAGCTGCCCGGCAGCGAGCACTTTCGCAATGTCGAGCGCTATCAGGTCGTGGAAAGTCCCAGCGTGCTGTCGCTGCGCGTCGATGAAAGCCTGTACTTCCCCAATGCGCGGTTTCTGGAAGAGCGTATCGGCGCGCTGATCGCCAACCGCTCAAGCGTGAGGCATCTGGTGCTGATGTGTTCCGGGGTTAATCAAATTGATGCCAGCGCGCTGGATACCCTGGAAGCGATCAGCGAGCGTCTGCACAGCGCAGGCGTGCAGCTGCACCTGGCCGAAGTGAAGGGGCCGGTGATGGATCGACTGCAGCGTTCGGAGTTTCTGCAACGCTTTGGCGGGCAGGTATTTGTCAGCCAGTACCAGGCGTTGCGAACGCTGGATGCAGAAAGTACGGCGCTGGCCATGCGCGCGCAGTGAATCTGAGCTAAACGTTATCCACCGCGTGTCGATACGCTGTTTGATCAGGGATGAGTTATTGATCATCTGCCCTGAGCAATTTTGCCCTGCTTGAGGCGCTTAAATGTTCGGATCAAAGAGTCACAGTGAATTACAGCAGTGCCAGTTACAGCTGGCGGCCAGCCAGCAGGTAATCGGGGCCATCCGACAAACCTTCGCCATGATCGAGTTCACCGCCCAGGGCGAGATTCTCGATGCCAACGCGCCGTTTCTTGCCGTCATGGGCTATCGCCTGGAAGAAGTACGCGGTCAGCACCACCGTATGTTCTGCAGCCAAGCGCAGCTGGCCAGTCCGGGTTATGCAAAATTCTGGCAGCGTCTGGCTGACGGTGAGAGCTTCAGTGATCGCTACATGCGCATTGCCAAGGGCGGCGGTGAAGTCTGGCTGGAAGCCAGCTACCTGCCAGTACGGGATGCTCAGGGTAAGGTTGTGAAGGTGATTAAACTGGCCGCAGATATCACCGAGCGCATGCACGTTGAGCATCAGCACGACAGCTATCTGCAGGCGATCAACCGTTCCACTGCCGTGATCGAGTTCAACCTGGCTGGTGAGGTGCAGGAGGCCAATGAGAACTTCCTCAGCACCATGGGCTATCGCCTGGAGGAGATCCGTGGCGTGCATCATCGCCAGTTCTGCACCCATGAGGATGCAGCCAGTGATGAGTACCGGCGCTTCTGGCAACGGCTTAATCAGGGCGAGTTTATTGCCGATCGCTTCAAGCGCGTGGCCAAAGGCGGGCGCGTGGTGTGGCTGCGGGCGACGTACAACCCACTGTATGACGCGGGTGGTCGGCTGTATGGGGTGATCAAGTTCGCCACTGATATCACCCATCAGATTGAGCACCGTGAGGCCGAATCCGCTGCCGCGCAACTGGCGTTTGATATCGCCCGGGAAACCGATGAAAGCGCGATCAAGGGCGCTGCCACCGTGGAAGAGACGGTACAGGTGGTGCGCGGTATCGCCGATGAGCTTTCAAAGGTAGCCGGCAATATCGAGGCCTTGAGCGCGCAGTCAGAACGCATCAGCAGCATCGTTCAGGTGATCCGCGGGATTGCCGAACAAACCAATCTATTGGCGCTCAATGCGGCCATCGAGGCGGCACGAGCCGGTGAACAAGGCCGCGGCTTTGCTGTGGTGGCGGATGAAGTGCGCAACCTGGCCGCGCGCACCAGCCAGGCCACGGTGGAGATCAATGACGTGGTACGCCTCAACCATGACCTGGCCTTGCAGGCTGTGAGCGGGATGGAAGGCAGTAAACAGAAGGCTGAGCAGGGTGTGCTGCTTGCCAACAAAGCAGGCGAGGTGATGCTGGAGATCCGCGACGAAGCGCAGCGCGTGGTGGATGCTATTGGGCAATTCACCGAGGCCATGCAGGACTGAGGCATGCCCGGTCGCTGGCGGCCGGGCATGCTGCTCACCGCGGTCTAGCGGCGCGGCTCGCGCGCCGCAATCAGTGCTCTTCCAGGGCGTCGGCGAACTGGCGGACGGCATCCACCACTTGCCGTGCGCCGCTCTGGATTTCTTCGATGACATCACCGGCCTGGTTGACCAGGTTCACCCCTTGATCAACCTTGTGGCGGCTTGCCTGCATGCTATCGACCGAAACCTGCGCCAGTTCATGGTTGCGCTTGACGACCTCGACAATCTCCACGGTGGCCTGGCTGGTGCGCGCGGCCAGGTTGCGCACTTCATCCGCCACCACGGCAAAGCCACGGCCTTGCTCGCCGGCACGCGCCGCCTCAATGGCCGCATTGAGCGCCAAGAGGTTGGTTTGCTCGGCAATCCCGCGGATCACCTGAACGATGCTGCTGATCATCTCCGATTGCTGGCTGACAGCGGTGATACCTTCAGCGGCGCGTGACAGTTCATCGGCGATGCCGCGCACGACATCAACGGTTTCACGAATCACCTTGGCACCATGGCGGGCGCTTTCATCGGTTTGCTGGGAGATCTCGTAGGCCAGCTTGGCGGCTTCTGACTCGGCCTGCTGCTGACGTACCAGGCCGGTGACATCACGGGCAAATTTGACGACTTTGTAGAGCCTGCCGCTAGCGTCAAACACTGGGTTGTACGTGGCGCTCAGCCAAACGGTGTCGCCATGCCGATTGATGCGCTGGAAGCGACCGGAGAAGAACTCCCCTTTGTTAAGGCGCTCCCAGAAGCGGCGGTATTCGGCGGAGTCCGCCTCCTCTCGGGTGCAGAACATGCGGTGGTGTTTGCCGCGAATCTCATTCAGGCGATAACCCATGGTTTGCTCGAAGTTTTCATTGGCTTCGAGCACTTCGCCTTTGGGGTTGAAGGCAATTACGGCCATGGAGCGGCTAATGGCCTCAACCATGCTGTTCTGTTCCTGCTCGCGGGCTACCAGCGCGGTAATGTCGGTAGCCAGTTTGAGCACGCCTTCAATACTGCCATCAGGACCCTTGATCGGGTTGTAACTGGCCTCTAGCCAGACTTCCTGGCCTTGCTTGTGGCGTCTGAGGAAACGCTCGCGGATGAACTCCCCCGCGGCCAGGCGCTGCCAGAACTTCCGGTACTCGGCACTCGCTTGGTAGTCGGGAAAACAGAAGATGCAATGATGCTGACCAACGATTTCCTCAAGTCGATAACCCATTGTGGCCAGCAGGTTTTCGTTGGCGCTGACGATGGTGCCGTCAGGTTTGAATTCAATCATGGCGGTCGAACGGTCGACGGCCATCTTCCTGGCTTCTGCGGCACGCAGTTTAGCCAGCGCGCTGCTGAGCGCTTGTTTAATTGCCTTGTTGAACATCATTTTCCCCTGCCAGCCCACTGGCGCTCACCAGAACTGTATCGGACTGGCAGGGCGAAACTTTACATCCTACCTTGAATGTTTAACCAGCTATTTGCGGGCCCGGCTGCTGCTGGGTGATGCAGTGAATATTGCCGCCGCCCAGCAAAATCTCCCGGCCCGGCACCATCACCACGCGATGCTCGGGGAACAGGCGACGCAGGATGGCTTCAGCCTCGGCATCCTTGGGGTCGTCGAACTTGGGCGCGATGATGCCGCCGTTGACGATCAGGAAGTTGACGTAGGAACCCGCCAGGCGGATCGACGGATCACGCTCCTGGGTGCCGGCCACCAGATCGACGCCGGCGCATTCTTCATCGCTGGCATACAGCGGGCCGGGAATCGGCATCTTGTGCACGATCAGCTGACGGCCCTTGGCGTCCCGCACGCTTTCCAGCACGCGCATTGCGGCCTGGCAGCGCGGGTAGTTGGGGTCGTTTGCGTCGTCGGTCCAGGCCAGTAGCACTTCACCAGGGCGCACGTAACAGCAGAAGTTGTCGACGTGTCCGTCGGTTTCGTCATTGAACAGGCCGTCCGGCAGCCAGATTACCGTGTCGATGGCCAGGTGATCGGCCAGGTACTGCTCGATCTGCTCACGGTTCAGGTGCGGGTTGCGGTTCGGGTTGAGCAGGCATTCCTCTGTGGTGATCAGGGTGCCTTCGCCGTCGACATGGATTGAGCCACCTTCGAGGATCAGCTCATCGGTGCGATAACGCGCGCAGCCTTCGATCTGCAGAATCTTGCGGGCTACCTGATCGTCACGTACCCAGTTGGCATAAAGGCCGCCATTCAGACCGCCCCAGGCGTTGAACGCCCAGTCCACACCGCGCACTTCGCCGCTGTTGTTGGTGACGAAGGTCGGCCCGGTGTCGCGCACCCAGGCGTCGTCGGTGGTGATTTCCACCACGCGGATATTGGCGTGGGTGAGGCGCTCGCAGGCGTTCTCATACTGTCCGGCGGACACGCCAACGGTCACTGGCTCGAATTCGGCAATCGCCCTGGCCACGGCGGTGAACGCGGCTTGCGCAGGCTTGCCGCCCAAGCGCCAGTTGTCCGGGCGCTCGGGCCAGACCATCCAGGTTTGGCTGTGGCTTTCCCACTCGGCGGGCATGCGGAAGCCGTCGGCGCGTGGGGTAGTCGTCAGGGTTGTCATAAATTCACCAAAACATTGAGCGGGGACGGATGGGTATTAACGCTGCGCGTCGCCTCCCATCTTATAGGGACGTTCTTACAGGGGCGTTGTTACTCGGAGGCCAGATGGCCGTCGAGGGTTTTTAGCGGGCCGTAGAGGTTCGGGCGGCGGTCACGGAAGCTGCCCCAGGCGCTGCGGATATGCTCCAGCTGATCCAGATCGAAGCTGTGCATCAGCACCGCCTCGCTGGTTTCGTTGGCTTCCTGCACCTTGGCGCCGAACTGGTCGGCAATAAACGACGAGCCATAGAAGTTGATGTGGTAGTCGCCCTGGTCTTCACGGCCGATGCGGTTGCTGGCGATCAGCGGCATCAGGTTAGCACCGGCGTGGCCCTGCTGTACGCGCTGCCAATGGTCGCGCGAGCTGATGCTCGGGTCATGCGGCTCGCTGCCGATGGCGGTTGGGTAGAACAGAATCTCGGCACCGAGCAGCGCCATGCTGCGCGCGCACTCGGGGAACCACTGATCCCAGCAGATGCCCACGCCGATCTTGGCGTAGCGGGTGTTCCACACTTTGAAACCGGTGTCGCCGGGGTTGAAGTAGTACTTCTCGTGGTAGCCCGGGCCGTCCGGGATATGGCTTTTCCGATAAATCCCGAGGTTGCTGCCGTCGGCGTCGATGATCGCGATGCTGTTGAAGCGCGCTCGGCCGGCCAGTTCATAGAAGCTGATCGGCAGGACCACCTGCAGTTCCTTGGCGATTTTCTGGAAGTGCAGGATCGCCGGGTTGCTCTCGGCCGGGGTGGCCAGCTGCAGGTAGTCCGGGTTGGGCTTCTGGCAGAAGTACGGCGCCTCGAACAGCTCTTGCAGCAGGATGATCTGCGCACCCTTGCCGGCGGCCTGACGCACCAGGCGCTCGGCGTTGGCGAGATTCGCAGCGGTATCCCAGGAGCAGGCCATCTGGGTGGCGGCGACAGTAACGATACGGGGCATGATTTGGCACCTCAAGAGCAGTTGGGGCGGTCATCTGACACTAGCAGAGGCCGGCGACTGTGCCATGCCTCGCGGGCGAGTCACGGCAGTGGATGGCCTATTTATATCCGATAAAAATCGGCTTTAAAAGCAAAATATAAGGCGATATATCAGTTTTTATCGATTTATATCGAATAAAAATCGAATTAATGCGCTGTTGTTAAGTGAGTGCCGATCAAAGGTAAGGCGATGCGCCGCCGCGCAGATTGAAGTGCTGCGGGCGTTAATGGTGTGTGCAGATGAGGGTTGGGTAGAGCGAGGGATCAGGCGCTGTAGCGTTTGTGCAGCTCGAATTGCTCGTGGCCATCGTCCCAGCCGGCTTCCCAGGCGGCGATCAGCACATCGGCGGCGAGCGCGCGTGGGGTATTGGTTTGCCCGGTCAGCCCTGCCATGTAGCCCTGTTGATAAGCCTTGTTAAGGCTTTCCAGGCTCCAGTGCTGGTCATCTTCCGTGTTGAGGTCGGCGCAGGCCATGGCGGCAGCTCGCAGTGGATTTACCCGTGCAATGCTAGCCGCATCGCTTGGGCAGGGCTGCGCCGCTGATCTCGCTTTTGCCACCGCTGGCAGTTTATGTGATGCAGTTGGCGAAATGCCGGCTGCGCGCGAGCCGGCATTCTCCGCAGGTTAAACAGCCAGAGCCAGGATGCTGGCCTGATACGCCGCGGCAAAGCTGTCAAAGTCGCCTTCTTCGTGGGCTTCCAGTTCGGCTTGGTCGTGTAGCGACTGGGCGGCGCTGGCTTCGAAGGCCGCTTGCTGTTTGGCGCTCAACGGCTGGCTGCGGAAGTACTCGGCGTGCCGCTTGCTCTGGCGCAAGGCGAACTCGGTAAAGCTCAGGCCCTGTTGCAGTTGCGCCAGCACTTGAGCGGAAGGCGTCAGGCTGGAGTCGACAACCTTGGCCTGTTGCGCCTGCAAGGCCAGGCTATGGGCGTTGTCGCCGTGGTTCTGGTCGAGCAGCTCGGCCAGCGGACGGATCTGCTCCAGCAACTCATCGGCCCATGCCTGCAGCACCACTGGCTGGCCATTGCGCTGCAGCTCTAGACCTGGCCGGCGACCTTCCTTGACCACGGCCAGGAAGTTATCGGTGCAGGCATGGCATTCGCCGCTTTCCAGCAGCGGGCTGTCGGCCAATGCGCAGAACAGCAGGAAGGCGTCGAGGAAGCGCGATTCGCTCAGATCAATGCCCAGCGGCAGGAACGGGTTGATGTCCAGGCAGCGCACTTCAACGTACTGCACACCACGGGCCATCAGTGCCTGGATCGGCCGCTCGCCGCTGTAGGTCACGCGTTTTGGGCGGATGTTCGAGTAGTACTCGTTTTCGATCTGCAGAATATTGGTGTTCAGTTGCAGCCACTCGCCATCCTTCTTCGCGCCGATTTCCACATAGGGCGGGTAGGGCGTGCCGACGGCCTGGCGCAGGCTGTCGGTGTAGCTGGCCAGGTCGTTGTAGCAGGGTGTCAGGCCGGACTGGGCGGTGCTCTGGTAGCCCAGATCGCTCATGCGCAGGCTGGTGGCGTAGGGCAGGTAGAGGGTTTCTGCGTCCAGTTCCTGCAACTGATGCGGGCGGCCGCGCATAAAACCCTTGTGCAGCGCTGGTGAGGCACCGAACAGGTACATCAGCAGCCAACTGTAGCGGCGGAAATTGCGGATCAGCGCGATATAGCGCGCCGACTGATAATCCCGCGCGCTGCGTGTATCGGCTTCGGCCTGCTGCTGTAGCTGCCACAGCGCTTCCGGCAGCGAGAAGTTGTAATGGATGCCGGCGATGCACTGCATGGTCTTGCCGTAACGCAGGGCCAGGCCCTTGCGGTAGACGTACTTGAGTTCGCCGATATGCGAGCTGCCGTAACGGGCGATTGGAATCGTCTCCTCGTCCGGCAGGGCGCAGGGCATCGACGGGCTCCACAGGTATTCGCCGTCCAGCTTGCTGTAGGCGAAGCGGTGGATCTGCTCCAGATCGGCCAGGGTCGCCGCCGGATCAGGCTCGGCCGGTGTGATGAATTCCAGCAGCGACTCGGAGTAGTCAGTGGTGATCTGCGTATGGGTCAGCGCCGAGCCGAGGGCGGCCGGGTGCGGCGTGAGGGCCAGCTGGCCATCGCCGTCGACGCGCAGGCATTCGCGCTCGATACCGTGCAGGCATTGGGAAAGCAGGGAGAGGTTGGCGCGCTCGCCAAGCTGGGCCAGGCGGCGGGGTAACAGGTCGCTCAAGATTGCATTCCTTCACGCATCGGTCGCCTCAATATGGGGACGACACGCGCGCTCTACAAGGGGGCGAGAAAACCGCGTTCAGCGGCCGATAGCGCTTTATAACCCGGCGCGGATGAAGAAGGTTATAGCTGGGCGCTGTGCTTTTGCATCTGGGCGACGCTGCAAGGGCGTCCCACGGACATAGCGCCTATGTCCGTGGGAGTTGGCTTATTTCTTCAGTTGTTTGGCATTGGCAAACAGCGCCGCCATGCCGCCGCTGGCCGGAGCCGGCTTGTCCTGGCTGGAGTGGCGTTCGCTGCGCGGCGCATTACCGGCCGGCTTGGCACCACGTGCGCCGCCGCGCGGGCCTTCGATTTTCTCGCCAGGCGTATCGCCCATGCGCATCGACAGGGCGATACGGTTGCGCGGAATGTCGACTTCCATGACCTTGACCTTGACCACGTCGCCGGCCTTGACCGCCTCGTGCGGGTCTTTGATGAATTTCTCCGACAGCGCCGAGATATGCACCAGACCGTCCTGGTGTACGCCGATATCGACGAAGGCGCCGAAATTGGTCACGTTGGTCACCACGCCCTCGAGCATCATGCCCAGTTTGAGGTCGTTAAGGGTTTCCACGCCTTCCTGGAACTCGGCGGTCTTGAACTCCGGGCGCGGGTCGCGGCCGGGTTTTTCCAGCTCGCTCAAGATGTCGCCGATGGTCACCAGGCCGAATTTATCGTCGGTGAACTGCTTCGGGTCGAGGCGCTTGAGGAAGCTCGAATCGCCGATCAGCGAGCGGATATCACGGCCGGTATCGGCGGCGATACGCTGCACCAGCGGGTAGGTTTCCGGGTGCACGGCGGAGGCGTCCAGCGGGTTGCTGCCGTTCATTACACGCAGGAAGCCCGCTGCTTGTTCGAAGGTCTTGTCACCCAGGCGCGGCACCTTGAGCAGGTCGGCGCGGCTGTTGAATGCGCCGTTGGCGTCGCGGAAGGCGACGATATTCTGCGCCAGGGTGGTGTTCAGCCCGGAGATGCGCGCCAGCAGGGCGGCGGAGGCAGTGTTCACGTCCACGCCGACGGCGTTTACGCAGTCTTCGACCACCGCATCCAGCGAGCGCGCCAGTTTCAGCTGCGACACGTCGTGCTGGTATTGGCCGACACCGATGGATTTCGGGTCGATCTTCACCAGCTCGGCCAGCGGGTCCTGCAGGCGGCGGGCGATGGATACGGCGCCGCGCAGTGACACGTCCATGTCCGGGAATTCTTTGGCGGCCAGCTCCGAGGCGGAGTAAACCGAGGCGCCAGCCTCGGAGACCATGACTTTGGTCAGATTCAGGCCGGGCAGCTTCTTGATCAGGTCGGCGGCCAGTTTGTCGGTCTCGCGGCTGGCGGTGCCGTTACCGATGGAGATCAGGTCGACTGCGTGCTTGGCGCACAGTTTGGCGAGGATCGCCAATGTGCCGTCCCAGTCGTTGCGAGGTGCGTGGGGGTAAACCGTGGAGGTTTCCAGCACCTTGCCGGTGGCATCCACTACCGCCACCTTGCAGCCGGTACGCAGGCCCGGGTCCAGCGCCAGAGTGGCGCGCGGGCCGGCTGGCGCGGCCAGCAGCAGGTCGTGCAGGTTCCGGGCGAACACGTTGATCGCTTCGTCTTCGGCGGCTTCGCGCAGCTCGCCGAACAGGTCGGTTTCCAGGTGAGTGTAGAGCTTGACCTTCCAGGTCCAGCGCACCACTTCGCCCAGCCACTTGTCGGCGGCGCGGCCACGGGCGCTGATGCCGAAGCGCTCGCCGATCATGCCTTCGCACGGGTGCATGCTGCCGGGCAGCTCGTCGCCGACTTTCAGGCTGGCGCTGAGAATGCCCTCGTTACGCCCACGGAAGATCGCCAGGGCGCGGTGCGACGGTGCGCCTTTGAGCTTCTCGTCGTGCTCGAAGTAATCACGAAATTTGGCGCCTTCGTTCTCTTTACCGGCGACTACGCGGGCGCTGAGGATGGCGTTGTCTTTGAGGTGGCTGCGCAGGCTGGCCAGCAGGTTGGCATCCTCGGCGAAGCGCTCCATAAGGATGTACTTGGCGCCTTCGAGCACGGCCTTGATGTCGGCAAAGCCTTTTTCAGCGTCGATAAAGCGCTCAGCTTCGCTTTCGGGATTAAGTTCGGGGCTGTTAAACAGCGCGTCGGCCAGCTCGCCGAGGCCGGCCTCCAGGGCAATTTGGCCCTTGGTGCGGCGCTTCTGTTTGAACGGCAGGTAGAGGTCTTCCAGGCGAGTCTTGGTGTCAGCCAAATTAATGTCGCGGGTCAGCTCAGGGGTCAGTTTGCCCTGTTCCTCGATGCTGGCGAGGATGCTGGCGCGGCGCTCGTCGAGTTCGCGCAGGTAACGCAGGCGCTCTTCCAGGGTGCGCAGCTGGGTGTCATCGAGACTGCCGGTAACCTCTTTGCGGTAGCGCGCGATAAACGGCACGGTAGAGCCTTCGTCGAGCAGCGCCACGGCGGCGGCGACCTGTTGCGGGCGTACGCCCAGTTCTTCGGCGATGCGGTTGTTGATGCTGAGCATAGAAAAAGCTACCCACACGGAAACGAAAAACCAGCCACGCAGACCACGGGCCAGACACGAAAGCCGCGCATTATAAACATTGCCCGGCAACGCGCCGGGAACCCGTCCGGGAAAAATCTGCTAACAATGGGCTGCACGTCGGCTGTGGCACCTGAGCCATAATGCCGGCCATTGCATACTGCCAGCGCGTCCGCGCCCGGCGGAGGTCTGGTCAAGGAGCCCTGAATGAGCAGCACTGCACTTCCTGTTGAAGGCGAAAAAATCCTGATCGTCGACGACGACGCTCGCCTGCGTCGCCTGCTTGAGCGCTTCTTCGACGAGCAGGGCTACCGTGTGCGCGCGGTGGAAAACGTCGAGCAGATGGACCGCCTGCTGGCCCGCGAGCTGTTCAACCTGGTGGTGCTCGACCTGATGCTGCCGGGTGAGGACGGGCTGTCTGCCTGCCGTCGACTGCGTGAGTCGAACAACCAAGTGCCGATTATCATGCTCACCGCCAAGGGCGATGAAGCCAGCCGTATTCAAGGCCTGGAACTGGGCGCTGACGATTACCTGGCTAAGCCTTTCAACCCGCGTGAACTGCTGGCGCGCATCAAGGCTGTGCTGCGCCGTCAGGCGCCGGTAGTGCCAGGCGCGCCGGGCAGCGAAGACGAAAGCGTGAGTTTCGGCGAGTACGAACTGTCTCTGGCCACTCGCGAGCTGAAGAAAGGTGAGGAAGTGCACATGCTCACCACTGGCGAGTTCGCCGTACTCAAGGCGCTGGTGCAGCACGCCCGTGAGCCGTTGACCCGCGACAAACTGATGAATTTAGCCCGTGGCCGCGAGTGGGACGCCCTGGAGCGTTCCATCGACGTGCAGATATCCCGTCTGCGCCGACTGATCGAGCCGGATCCGTCGAAGCCGCGCTATATCCAGACCGTCTGGGGTGTTGGCTACGTGTTTGTGCCGGATGGTAATAAGTGACATGGCGGGTGGTGCTCGCGGCGGGCTTGCAGGCTGTGTTGTTAAGCGCTGCGGCTGTTCTGCTATTCGTGTATCTGCATGAAACCGCTGTATCAATGGCCGCGTCACGCGGGCTGAGCCTGCGTGGCGGGATCAGCTGGGGCATTGCGCTGCACCTCGCGCTGTATGTTTTTGTTGCCCTGTCGGTGCTGCAAAATGCCGCTGCAGTGCGTTGGCCCGCCAGACGAATCAGGGTGGCGGTGCTTGTTTGGCTGGTCTTCGCGGGGTTTTTAACGCTGTTGGCGAACCCCTTTGCACCTTGGGCTCATCCTTATCGTTGGGCACTTTTACTCATTTGCTCCACGGCAGGTTTTGCCTTGTCTCTGGCTGGCCAGAATGTATGGCCGCTTATACAGCGGCGCGGTTTCACTGTTCGCTTACGGTCTGATGCATGAAAACTCCTCTCTGGTTCCCGCAAAGCTTCTTCGCCCGCACGCTGTGGCTGGTGCTGATCGTGGTGCTGTTCTCCAAGGCGCTGACCCTGGTTTATCTGATGATGAACGAGGATGTGCTGGTCGACCGTCAGTACAGTCATGGTGCCGCATTGACCCTGCGCGCCTATTGGGCGGCGGACCCGGAAGACCGCGCCACCATCGCCGAGGCTGCCGGGCTGAAGCGGGTGCCTTACGAGCAGGTGCCCGCCACCGAACAGCACTGGCCCTACAGTGAGATTTTCGAGCGTCAGATGCGTACCGAGCTGGGCCCTGACACCGAGGTACGGGTGCGCGCCAAGAGCCCGCCGGCGCTTTGGGTGCATGCACCGGCGCTGGGTGACGATTGGTTACGGGTGCCGCTGTATCCGCACCCGCTGCGCGGCCAGCGGATCTGGAGTGTGCTGGGCTGGTTCCTGGCCATTGGCTTACTGTCCACCGCCGCCGCGTGGATTTTTGTGCGTCAGCTCAGTGCACCGCTCAAGCGCCTGGTTTTCGCTGCCCGGCAGATCGGTAAAGGCCGCAGCGTCAGGCTGCCGGTCAGCGATACGCCGAGCGAGATGACTGAGGTGTACCGCGCCTTCAACCAGATGGCCGAAGACGTTGAACAGGCAGCCCGCGAGCGGGAGCTGATGCTCGCCGGGGTGTCGCATGACCTGCGCACGCCGCTGACGCGCCTGCGCTTGTCCATGGAGTTTCTGCACACCGACTCGGAACTGACCGAAGACATGGTGCGCGATATTGAAGACATGGATGCGATTCTCGACCAGTTCCTGGCCTTTATCCGCGACGGGCGTGATGAGCCGCTGGAGCAGCTGGATTTGCTGGAGCTGATCCGTGAAGTGGTTGCGCCATATAACCAGAAGCAGGAAATGGTTCGGCTGTGCCTGGAGTCCGTGCCAGCGTTCCCATTGCGCCGAGTGTCGCTCAAACGGTTGCTGGTCAATCTGATCGAAAATGCCCTGCGTTATGGCGGCAATGCGGTGGAGGTGGCGGTTTCCCTGTCGGGTGACCACAGCGCGCCGTATGTGGTGTTGAGCGTGCTGGACCGTGGGACAGGGATTGATCCGGCGGAGCTGGGCAGTATTTTCAATCCCTTTATTCGTGGTGACCGCGCCCGGGGCGGGCAAGGTGCCGGCCTGGGTTTGGCCATCGTCAAGCGGATTGCCGCCTTGCACGGCGGCAGCGTCGAGTTGCGCAACCGCTCTGGCGGCGGCCTTGAGGCGCGGGTGTGCCTGCCGTTGGGTCTGTTGTTACCGCGCGACGCCGTCTAGACCGCACTGGCATACTGTCA
The DNA here is from genome assembly GCF_011636575.1 of Pseudomonas sp. OTU750018. Classification (NCBI taxonomy): domain Bacteria; kingdom Pseudomonadati; phylum Pseudomonadota; class Gammaproteobacteria; order Pseudomonadales; family Pseudomonadaceae; genus Pseudomonas; species Pseudomonas sp. OTU750018. Next base: position 1,599,859 of record NZ_JAAPAU010000001.1, on the reverse strand, counting down.
TCACTGCGCTGAACTATGCTTTATCAGCGCGATGACATGAGGTCAGCATGCCTGCAGTTCCCCACCGCCTCTCTCTATGGACTTGGCTGCTGCCGTTGCCACTGCTCCACCTGGCCACCTGGCTGTCCCTGGCGACTCAGTTCACCGACGGGGCGGCGCTGTGGTATCCGCCGTTTGCCTTGGCGCTGGTGTTTGCGCTGTGGTGGGGGCCGCGCGTACTGCTGGCGGTGTACCTCAATGCAGCGGTGTCGATTCCACTGTGGGGGCTGGAGTGGCAATGGGCTGCGCTCTATGCCCTGCCTGAAACCTTGGGTGTAGCGCTGGCCTGGCTGTTGCTGCGATTGCGGCCGTTTGACCCGGCCTTGCCCGACCTCAGCCATTTGCTGCGCTTTATGCTGCTCGGCGTGCTGTTGCCAATTGTTCCCATGGTGCTGGGGGTGCAGGGCAATCTCTGGTTGTTCGGTCACCTGCCGCTTGAGGCGTTGCTTTCGGGCAGCATGACGCTATGGCTGGCTGACAGCCTCACGGCCTTGGCCCTCGCCATCCCCTTATTGGTCTACCTGACGCCCTGGTTGCGCCGCCGCGGTTGGCTGGCGGGCCCCGTGCGCAGCGGCTGCGAGCACGTGCCCGAGGTGCTACGCCAGTTACCGCCATGGCCGCTGCTGCTGGTGCTGTTAATCGGCATGCCTTGGCTGCTCGGTGTATTGCCGCTAACCCTTAATTTGCCGTTGATCGGCGTGATGATGCTGGGCCTGGCCTTGGTCTGGGGCTTTGCCGGCGGCCTCTGTGGCGCGGCGCTCAGTGTATTGATGGTGTTGATTCTGCCGCTGTTGCGCGGCCTGGTGAACAGTTCAGCCTGGCTCGACCCGCAGCGTCTGGAACTGCATTTCAGCGTACTGCTGTTTATGCTCGCCACGCTGCTGGTGGGGCGCAGCCTGAGTGACCTGCGCCAGGCTCTGGCACGCAGTGCGCAGATACAGCAGCAACTGGCCCTGGCCAACCTGGCGCTGGAGGCCAGCCCACTGGGCGTAATCATTGCTGATGCCCGCCAGCCGGCGTTGCCGTTGATCTACTGCAACCCGGCGTTCGAGCAGATCACCGGTTACAGCCGCGAGGAAGCCCTGGGCAACAACTGGAACTTCCTGCTGCGTGATGATCAGCAGCAACAGGGCTTGAGCCGTTTGCAGCAAGCGGTGCGCGAGGGCATGGGCTGCGATGTGGTGCTGCGTAACTACCGCAAGGATGGTCAGCAGTTCTGGAATGAATTTACCCTTGCGCCGATGCGTGACGACCAGGGCATTAGCCATTTCGTTGCCCTGCAAAGTGATGTCACCGCCCGCGAGCAGCTGGCTACCCAGGTGCGTTCGCAGAGCGACGAGCTGCTCAAGCAAAGCTACCTGTTCAGCCAGACCGAGCACATTGCCAACCTGGGTGGCTGGGTGTTGAACATGCCCGAGCAGAATATGGACTGGAGCGCCGGCTGCTTTCGTATTTACGAGCTGGACCCGAAAAACGGCACGCCGGATCTCAGTGGTGCCCTGAGCTACCTGGATGCCAGCGGCCGAGTATTGGCCGAGCAGGTGCTGCAGCAGCTGATTGATGGGCTGGAGCAATTCGACATTGAGGTGCGCCTGCTGACTGCCAAGGGCAAGACGCGCTGGCTGCGCATCCGCGGTATTACCGAGCGTGATGGCGCCGAACTGGTCAGGGTGTATGGCGCGTTGCAGGATGTCAGTGCGCGTAAATACGCCGAGCAGCAACTGCGCGAACGTGATGAGCGGCTACGCCTGTTCTTCGAAGCGCCGCTGATCGGTATGGCCCTGACCAGCCCGAGCTTTGCCTGGGAAGAGGTCAACCATAAGCTCTGCAGCATCCTTGGGCGCTCGCGCGAACAGCTGCTGGCGGCCAGCTGGGAAGAGCTGTCGCAGGACGATGACCTGCGAAACGAACAGCCGCTGCTCGACCAGGTACTCAGCGGGCATCGTGAAGGGTTCGAGTTGGAAAAGCGCTTCCGTCGGGCCGACGGCAGCCTGGTGCACACCCGTGTCAGCCTGCGTGCGGTGCGCCACAGCACCGGTCGGGTGCGCATGTTTCTGTTGCTGGTCGAAGACATCAGCGAGCGCCTGCAGGCCGAGGCGCGCTACCGCACCATCGTCGAGAATGCACCTGAAGCGATCCTGCTGTTCGATCTCAACGGAACGCTGGTCGAGTGCAACGACAATGCCCTGCGTTTGCTGGGTTATAGCCGCGAGGAAATCGCCAGCAAGCGTGTGTTTGATCTGAGCCCTAACAAACAGGCCGATGGCCAGCTTACGGCTGAGCTGGGTAAGGTTTACTTGAAGCGGGCAATGAACGGTGAAGCGCCAGTATTCGACTGGTTGCACCGCGACAGTAAAGGGCGACAGATTCCGTGCGAGGTACGCCTGGTGCGCATGCCCGGTGAGCCGGTGCTGATTCGCGGCAGCGTCACCGATATTTCCGAACGTCAGCGTTATCAGCGTGAAATTGAGCGACTGGCGTTCAGCGATGAACTCACCGGTCTGCCCAATCGGCGTCTGCTGCTCGACCGCCTGCAGCATGCGATGGACCGTGAGCAGCGCGAAAACACCCTGGGCGCCCTGTTGTTCATCGACCTGGATCACTTCAAGACGGTCAACGACAGCCTCGGTCATCTGGTCGGCGACGGCCTCTTGCGTGAGGTGACGGCGCGACTGGCCAGTGGTTTACGTGCCGAAGACACCCTGGCGCGGATGGGCGGGGACGAATTTGTGGTGCTGCTCGAAGGGCTCGACAGCAACCCGCAACTGGCAGCTGAAGCGGCAGCCATTACAGCGGAGAAGCTGCTAAAAAGCCTGGTGGGCACCTGCTGGATTGATGGCCACGAGCTGTCGATTAGCGCCAGTATCGGTATCGCCCTGCATCCTTTCGGCAGTCAGGTGGCCTCCGACGTGCTGAAACAGGCGGACACCGCCATGTACCGGGCCAAGCAGGGCGGGCGCAACGCGTTGCATTTCTTTGCCCCGGAGATGCAGGCGGCCATCGACCAGCGCTTGCAGATGCAAAGCGAATTGCGCCAGGCGGTGCAGCGCAACCAGCTGTACCTGGTGTTTCAGCCGCAACTGGCGTTGGCCACCGAGCGTATTGCCGGCGCAGAAGTGCTGTTGCGTTGGGTGCACCCAGAGCGCGGCGAAGTCATGCCCGGCGACTTTATCCCGTTGGCCGAAGAAACGGGGTTGATCGAGGAACTCGGCGCCTGGGTGCTGGAACAGGCCTGCGCAGCGCTGGCACGCTGGTTACCGCAGTGGCCGCAGCTGGTATTGGCAGTCAACCTGAGCCCACGTGAACTGCGCCAGCGTCACTGCGTCGCGCGCATCAGTGAGTGCTTAGCGCGCCATCAGGTGCCGGCCACGGCGCTGGAGCTGGAAATCACCGAAGGCGTGTTGCTGGAAGAAGTCGAGCAGTGCATCAGCAATATGCAGGCACTCAAGACGCTGGGCGTGCGGTTTGCCATTGATGATTTCGGCACTGGCTACTCTTCGCTGACATACCTCAAGCGCCTGCCGCTGGATCGTTTGAAGATTGACCGCAGCTTTACCTGGGATATGGACGCTGAAGACGGCAGCGGCCTGGTATTGGTGCAGACCATCTTGGTGATCGCCCGCAACCTGGGGCTTGAGTGCGTGGCCGAAGGCATTGAAAGCCAGTGGCAACTTGATTGCCTGCGCCAGCATGGCTGCTCGTTGGGGCAGGGCTATCACTTCAGTCACCCGCTGAAAGAAGCGGATTTCCGGGCCTGGATGGAGCGGCACGACGTGTAGGCTTGAGTCTGTGTGTCGGCACCTCTGCCGCGTTCTGCCATACAGGCCCGGCCATGTTTGGCCGTGCGTTCGCCTATATCCGGCTCAACCCTTGCCCTTGGTGCGCGTCAGGTTTGGGCCGCTGTTCTTCTCCAGGTGCTGGATTACCAGGCTGGCGACATCCTTGCCGGTGGTGGTTTCGATACCTTCCAGGCCGGGCGATGAGTTCACCTCCATCACCAGCGGGCCGTGATTGGAGCGCAGGATATCCACGCCGGCTACGCTCAGCCCCATCACCTTGGCCGCACGGATGGCGGTCATGCGTTCCTCCGGGGTGATCTTGATCAGGCTGGCGCTGCCGCCCCTGTGCAGGTTGGAGCGGAATTCGCCGGGCTTGGCCTGGCGCTTCATCGCCGCAATCACCTTGTCGCCGACCACAAAACAGCGGATGTCCGCGCCGCCGGCTTCCTTGATGTATTCCTGCACCATGATGTCCTGCTTGAGGCCCATAAAGGCCTCGATCACCGACTCGGCCGCCGTCGCCGTTTCACACAGCACCACGCCAATGCCCTGGGTGCCTTCCAGCACCTTGATCACCAACGGTGCACCATTGACCATGTCGATCAGGTCGGCGATGTCATCCGGAGAGTGGGCGAAACCGGTCACCGGCAGGCCAATGCCACGGCGGGACAGCAGTTGCAATGAGCGCAGCTTGTCCCGCGAGCGGGCGATGGCCACCGACTCGTTGAGTGGGAACACGCCCATCATCTCGAACTGGCGCAGCACCGCGCAGCCATAGAACGTCACCGACGCGCCGATGCGTGGAATCACTGCATCGAAGCCTTCCAGCGGCTTGCCGCGGTAATGGATCTGCGGCTTGTGGCTGGCAATATTCATATAGGCACGCAGGGTGTCGATCACCACCATCTCGTGGCCCCGCTGTTGCCCGGCTTCGACCAGGCGGCGGGTGGAATACAGGCGCGGGTTGCGCGACAGCACGGCGATCTTCATGGGGCACCAGGGGAGTCAGCGAGGGTGGGTTTGTTCTGTACGTAAGTCAGCGCCGGGTTGACCAGCAGCTGACCGGCAATCAGCGCCTTGGAGCCAAGCAACACGCGGTAGCGCATGGTTTTGCGGCATGTCAGGGTGAATTCGACCGGCCATTCGCGCTCGCCTAGCGTCAGAGGGGTGCGAATCACATAGCGAGACTGACTGTGGCCGTTAGAGCTTTTGATGGTTTTCACTGAAACCAGTTGTGCCTCGCAGCGATGCCGACGCTGCACCACTGTGCCGAGGTGGGCGGTAAAGCGCACCCAAGGCTCGCCGTCGCGGTCGAACGGTTGAATATCGCTGGCATGCAGGCTGGAGGTACTGGCCCCGGTATCAATCTTGGCGCGCAGGCCGACCATGCCCAGTTCCGGCAGGTTGATCCATTCGCGCAAACCGATTACGCCAAGTTGGTCAAAAGTCTTCAAAGGGCAGTTCCGGGTTATGTGCGGGCATTCTAGTTGGCACGTGTGACAACTGCATCAGGCAAAATGTCCGCCTGTACGGTGTGATCAGCGAGGGCCGGATGAGCGAGAAAAAAGACGACGACAAGGTACGCCTGGATAAATGGCTGTGGGCCGCGCGTTTCTATAAAACCCGCGCCTTGGCCAAGGCGGCGATTGAGGGTGGCAAGGTGCATCATCGCGGTGAGCGCTGCAAACCCGGCAAGGAGCCGAGGGTGGGTGATGTCTATGTAATTCGCACTGGCTTTGAGGAGCGCAGTGTAGTGGTGCAGGCACTGTCCGTGGTGCGTCGCGGTGCGCCTGAAGCGCAGGCGTTGTACACCGAGACAGCCGAAAGCATTGAGCGCCGCGAACAGGCCGCCGCACAGCGTAAAGCCGGAGCACTGGGCATGCAGACCGAGGGTCGGCCCAGCAAGAAGCAACGGCGGCAGATTCACGACTTCAATGACCGGCAGGATGGCGGCCTGCGCCATCCGTGGGCTGATGACGAGTTCTAGGCCGCGTGTCGCCGACCGCCGTGCTCAGCAGCGCTGCACTGTTCAGCTGCGCACGTCACAGCCTTCGCCTAGCGGCCGCTGATAACGTTCAGTCGGCCCAGAATTGGCAGCGCGGCCAGGCTCTTGATCAGCGGCTGGGTAACATATTCCAGCCATTCGCTGGTCTTGTACGCAAACGGGGTAAAGCAGGACCAGGCCAGGCCCAGCAAGGCGAGGAACAGGCCGCCTACCAGAGCATCCGAACCCCAGTGCGCACCCGCCACCAGGCGCGGCAGCATAAAGATAACCGCCATGCTCCAGACCAGCAGCAAACGCCAGTTGCGTGCAAAGAAGCTCATAAACATCGCCCAGATCAACAGCACCGATGCGTGGTCGCCAGGGAAGCTGCGGGTGGCGCTGTCCTTCATATCCCAGCGTTCTTCCCAGTCAGGGAACAGTTCGGTCAGCCGTGCGGCGCCTTCCACCACCAGGGATGCGCTGGGGCGCTGCCAACCCATCAGTTTGACCAGCTCGGCGAAACCGACGCGAAACAGCAGCATCACGATCAGCGCCGCGAGAAAGGCATACAGCGCCTTGCGCACCTGGGCGCCGCTGAACACCAGATCGGCCTTGAGCATCACGGCCAGCAACAGCACGCCAACACCCATGTCCACCGGGCGCATGCTGCCGATTGCCCAGGTTTGCGCCCACAGCCCGGCGCTGTGCACGGGCTCGTTGAGCAGGGCAAACAGCTGCAGGTCGAATTGGTCCCACAGCGCGCGGCTGGGTGCCCACAACCAACTGGCAAGCAGCAGCAGAGCGACGAAATGGCTGGCAACCAATGGGCGAATACGCCACTGATCGTTAAGAAAAGAAGAGGTCATGCAGAGGCATCCTTGTCATCTGTAGGGGTTTAAAGCGGTCGGCATCCTAGGGAGTCGGGCCTGAGAATGCAAAATTTCCCCCTGTCTTTTGTCGACAACTGTGACCCGGTTTTGTATCGATAGCTTCCACCCGCAGCGCTGATAGATAAGAGGCGCTTGGTCGGATGGGCGTTTGCGCCTAAAATCGCGGGCCGAGTCACATTCAGTGAAGTTGGCATGTCTGATTTTTCCCAACGCTTCTTGTTCGACGACAGCGATATCCGTGGCGAACTGGTCGGTCTGACCGACAGCTACAGCCATGTGCTGGCCAAACACACCTACCCGCAACCGGTCGCTCAGCTGTTGGGTGAACTGCTTGCTGCCGCCTCCTTGCTGATTGGCACCCTGAAATTTGAAGGCCTGCTGATCCTCCAGGCGCGCTCCTCCGGTGCCGTGCCCCTGCTGATGGTCGAATGCTCCAGCGAAGGTGAGCTGCGCGGTATCGCCCGCTACCACGCTGAACAGATCACTGCCGATGCCAACCTGCGCGAGCTGATGCCCGATGGCGTGCTGGCCATGACCGTTGACCCGAAGTCCGGGCAGCGTTATCAAGGCATCGTCGATCTGGAAGGGGATACCCTGGCCGATTGCCTGACCAATTACTTCGCCACGTCCGAGCAGCTGCCGACGCGTTTCTGGCTCAGCGCCGATGGCCAGCGTGCTCGCGGCCTGCTGTTGCAGCAGCTGCCGGCCGACCGCCTGAAGGAGGCCGATGAGCGTGAAGCCAGCTGGCAGCACGCCATGGCCCTGGCCGATACGCTGAAGGCTGAAGAACTGCTGGGCCTGGATAACGAAACCCTGTTGCATCGCCTGTATCACCAGGAGGCGCTGCGCCTGTTCGACCCACGTGCCTTGCTGTTTCGCTGCAGCTGCTCGCGTGAGCGCTCCAGCCGCGCGCTGATCAGCCTCGGCCAAGCTGACGCCGAAGCGCTGGTGCAGGAGCACGGCGGCAGCGTAGAAATCGATTGCCAGTTCTGCAACGAGCGCTATCTGTTCGATGCCGCCGATGTGCTGCAACTGTTTATCGATGGCAGCATCGAAGCGCCATCGGATACGCGCCACTGAGTTTCAAGCAGATTCGGGGGCACACAGCCCCTAAACCGTGTCGGAATGATCTGATCAGAGGCTGCACCCGCAGCTGGCTTTTTCTGGCATAATCCGGCGCACTTTTTTCGCTGTAGTAGTGATCAGATTTCTACTACAAAACGTTCGGAAGACTCGGCCACGTGGCCGACGGGGACCCACATGACGCAAGCCAACAACGCCGTGTACACCGACATCAGCGCTGCCCAACTGGTCGAAGAAGCCCTTCGTCGCGGTGAAGGCGAGCTGGCCGCCAACGGCTCGCTGGTCGTACGCACAGGCCATCGCACTGGTCGTTCGCCGGCTGATCGCTTCATCGTGCAAGAGCCGAGCACCGAGGCGAAAATCGCCTGGGGCGCAATCAACCGTCCGTTCCCGGCTGACAAGTTCGATGCTCTGTGGGACCGCGTACAAGCGTTCTCCGACGCGCAGGACAGCTTCGTTTCCTACGTTCATGTAGGTTCTGCCGACGCGCACTACCTGCCGGTCAAGATGACCACCGCCACCGCCTGGCAGAACCTGTTCGGCCGTTGCCTGTTTATCAATCCGGAGCAGTACAACCCGGCTGGCAAAGGCGAGTGGCAAGTGCTCAACGTTGCCAACTTCGAGTGCGTACCGGAGCGTGACGGCACCAACTCCGATGGCTGCGTGATCCTCAACTTCGCCGCCAAGAAAGTCCTGATCGCCGGCATGCGCTACGCCGGTGAAATGAAGAAAGCCATGTTCAGCGTGCAGAACTTCCTGCTGCCGGACGCCGACGTGCTGCCGATGCACTGCGCGGCCAACATCGGTGAAGAAGGCGACGTGACCCTGTTCTTTGGTCTGTCCGGCACCGGCAAGACCACCCTCTCGGCTGACGAAAGCCGCTACCTGATCGGCGACGACGAGCACGGCTGGGGCGTGGGCGTGGTGTTCAACATCGAAGGCGGTTGCTATGCCAAGTGCATCGACCTGTCCGAGAAGAACGAGCCGGTGATCTGGAAAGCCATCCAGTTCGGCGCTGTGCTGGAAAACGTGGTGCTCGATGAGAACCGCGTACCGAACTACGCCGACGACAGCCTGACCCAGAACAGCCGCGCGGCTTACCCGCTGGAGCTGGTCGAGAAGCGCAGCGAGAAGAACCTCGGCGGTGAGCCGAACGCCGTGATCTTCCTCACTTGCGACCTGACTGGCGTACTGCCGCCGGTGTCGATCCTCAACGAAGAGCAAGCGGCTTACCACTTCCTCTCCGGTTACACCGCGCTGGTCGGTTCCACCGAAATGGGTTCGGGCGGTGGCATCAAGTCGACCTTCTCCACCTGCTTCGGCGCGCCATTCTTCCCGCGTCCGGCTGGCGAATACGCTGAGTTGCTGATCAAGCGTATCCGCGGCTTCGGCTCCAAGGTTTACCTGGTCAACACCGGCTGGACCGGCGGTGGCTATGGTGTTGGCAAGCGCTTCAACATCCCGACCACCCGTGGCGTGATTGCGGCGATTCAGAGCGGTGCGCTGATCGGTACCGAAACCGAGTTGCTGCCGATCATCAACCTGAGCGTGCCGAAGTCGGTACCGGGCGTTGAAACCAATCTGCTCAACCCACGCAACACCTGGGAAGACAAGAACGCCTACGACGAAGCCGCCAAAGGCCTGGCCGGTCTGTTCATCGAGAACTTCAAGAAGTTCGATGTCAGCGATGCCATCAAGAACGCCGGCCCGCAGCTTTAAGTTGTAACTGCCGCGTTGAAAAAACCGCCGAAATCGGCGGTTTTTTTATGCATGGGAAATTAAGCATCAATCTGTAGGAGGCGCTTTAGCGGCGAACTTTCGTTAATGAGCGAGTTGTCGCGGCTAAAGCCCCTCTTGCGGTGCACTGGCAGGCACAGTAAGAAACGGAAAAGCCGCCCGGAGGCGGCTTTGGGTGCGTATCTGCTAGCAGATCAGGCACGTTTGCGGTTGTCGCGCGTTGCACTCTTGCTCAGGTGGCCGCTCTGCACGGCCTTGGCTGTTGCTGTATGGCTGTCTCGGGCCACAGCGCTAACGGGGTTGGCAACTCAGGCGATTTCCAGGGCCATTGTTTGCAGCTGTCGACTTCAGCATGACTGGCGAGTGCCAGGTAGGTGTCGATATGTCGCGGGTGGCCGCTGGTGCTTTCGAGTTGTGTGGCGGCGTTAGGGCTATGGTTTGGAACACCTCACGGCGAACCTGAGTTTCTCGCCAGACTGCGCATCGGCCTGTGGTTCGCATCAGCTACTCCGGTTTCGCCGGGGTCTTTGCTGCGCGGCCATCTGGCCTGGGTGGTGAGCGATCTAGTGGATAACCGGCAAGCTGCCGCTGAAACCAGATACCTGCATACTCATCTCCTTTTTTATTGGCATGGTTTGAATGTACGCCTGTGTTGCCTGTGGTGTTAGTTAGATTGGCAATAGCGGTGCGGCCTGTAGGAATTAATCATTGTTTACCGCCGCGGCGGTCAATGGAGTGACAGCCATGAGTACCCTGGAACGTGTGTTCGGCTTCAAGCAATTGCGCCCCGGTCAGGAGCGTGTGGTCACGGCCGTGCTCGCCGGACGTTCGGCGGCGGCCATCTTCCCCACCGGTTCGGGCAAGTCGTTGTGTTATCAGCTGCCGGCGTTGCATCTGCCGCATCTGACCCTGGTGGTCTCGCCCTTGCTGGCGTTAATGCAGGACCAGCTGGCGTTCCTGCATGGCCGCGGCATTAGCGCCGCCAGTATCGATTCGGCGCAAAGCCGCGAGGAGGCCAGTGCGGTGATGGCCCGGGCGAAATCCGGCGAGCTGAAGATTCTGATGATCTCGGTCGAACGGCTGAAGAACGAACGCTTTCGTAATTTTATCGCCCAGGTGCCGATCTCGTTGCTGGTGATTGACGAGGCTCATTGCATCTCCGAGTGGGGCCATAACTTCCGCCCGGATTACCTCAAACTGCCGGACTATCAGCGCCAGTTCGGCATCCCGCAGGTGCTGCTGCTCACGGCCACGGCCACGCCGCCGGTGATTGCCGATATGCAGCAGAAGTTCGCCATCGCCGCTGATGATGTGGTCACCACAGGTTTCTACCGCGCCAACCTCAACCTGCTAGTCGAGCCAGTCAGCGGCGCCGACAAGCAGCGTCGTCTGGAGCAGTGGCTAGGAGCCAAGGCCGAGCAGCCGAGTATTGTCTACGTGACCCAGCAGAAGACCGCCGAGCAAGTGGCCACGCGCCTGAGCCAGCGGGGAATTGCTGCCAGCGCCTACCACGCCGGTATGCCGCACGAGGCGCGCGAGGCGATTCAGCGTCAGTTTATGGCCGGGACGATCAACTGCATCGTCGCCACCATCGCCTTCGGCATGGGCATCGACAAGGCCGATATCCGCAATGTGCTGCACTTCGACCTGCCGAAATCCATCGAGAATTACAGCCAGGAAATCGGTCGTGCCGGCCGCGATGGCCAGCCCTCCGACTGCCTGGTGCTGGCCAATCGCGACAGCTTAAACGTGCTGGAAAACTTCGTTTATGGTGATACGCCGGAGCAGGACGGCATTCTTTGTGTGCTCGATAAGCTGCTGAGTGAAAGTGATAACGGTGAATGGGAGCTGATGCTTAACCAGCTCTCCGAGCAGAGCAATATCCGCCAGCTGCCGCTGAAAACCCTGCTGGTGCAGTTGGAGCTACGCGGCATCATCGCCCCGCGTTACGCCTATTTCGCCGAGTATCGTTTCAAGTTCCTCTTGGAGCCCGAAGTGCTGCTGGAGAAGTTTGAGGGCGAGCGGCGGCAGTTTGTCGAGGCATTGATCAGCACCTCGCAGCGCGCCCGTACCTGGTGCACGGTGGATTTCGACCAGCTCTACCAGCAGCACCAGGCCGAGCGCGGTCGAGTGATCAAAGCCCTGGATTACTTCCAGGAAAAGGGTTGGGTCGAGTTGGAAAGCAAGCAGATGACTGAGGTCTACGCGCTGCTCGACCCCGGCTTCGATCCGGCGGCCTTGAGCGTCGAACTGCACGGCTATTTCAGCCAGCAGGAGGCCAGCGAGATCAGCCGGATTCACGCCATGCTCGCGCTGTTTGCCAGCGAGCAGTGCTTGAGTCAGCGGTTGGCCGCCTATTTCGGTGACGCCAACGCGCCGCAGCAGTGTGGGCATTGTTCGGTGTGCCGTGGGCAGGTTGCACGGCTATCCGAGCCGCCAGCGTTGCCGCCGCTGGCGGAGCTGGATATGCAGGCACTCTGTGACGGTTTTGTGCGCAAGCATCAGGAACTCAAGGGCGTTGAGCCGAGCACTGAATGCCTGACGCGCTACCTCTGTGGCATCAGCGTGCCGCTGTTCACCAAGCTCAAAGCGCGTCAGTTCAGTGGTTTTGCCGCGTTGGACGCCTACCCCTATGCGGCGGTACGCGAGTGGCTGATCGCCCAGCGCGGCTAGCCGCTACTCGCCAATATCCTCGTTCCACAGCGTCGGTTGGGCGGCGATAAAGTCCTGCATCAGGTGCAGGCATTCGTTGTTGTGCAGCACATCGAGCTGCACGCCGCGCTCGCGCAGCAACGCTTCTTCGCCGAGGAAGGTCTGGTTCTCGCCGATGATCACCTTGGGGATGCCATACAACAGGATTGCGCCGCTGCACATCGCGCAGGGTGAAAGGGTGGTGTAGAGCACCGACTCGCGGTAGGTCTGCGCGCTTTGCCGGCCGGCGTTTTCCAGGGCGTCCATTTCACCATGGCGGATGGCGCTGCCTTGTTGCACGCGACGGTTATGGCCACGGCCGATAATCTGGCCGTTATGCACCAGCACCGAGCCGATCGGGATGCCGCCTTCGGCCAGGCCCTGGCGGGCTTCGTCGATGGCCGCTTGCATAAATTTGTCCATGGTTCGCCCCTCGCTGGAACAACTCAGTTCATTTTTGCTGCGCGGTCTGACCCTGGGTCAAAGTCCACTCCAGCACCTCGCGGGCCAGCTGATCGCCGGCCTGGCCGAAGGCGTTGACCACGGCGGGCACCGAGGTATCACTGGCCGCCTGGCTGACTTCGAAACGCCGGCTGGCGAGGATGCGCAGGCTGCCACTCTGCACCAGGCGGGCCTCGAACAGGATGCGCGCGGCTGGGCGGCCGTTCTGGTATTCGCTGTGGAAAGCGCGCAGGTCGCCGTCCAGCTCCAGGTCGGCCTGCAGGCGGCTTTCATCGCTGCTCACCGCCTTGAGGCGGCCGTCGTCGAGGAAGGCGTCAATTAACCGGTCGCGCAGCAGCAGCGGCGCTCGGTCGCTCCAGCGCACACCCTGGTAAGCGCTGATCTGGTCGCCCGGCGGCAATACGGCAATTCGCGTGCTGTCGAGCAGCTGGCTGCTGTAGGGCTTGTTCACCCGCAGCGCCCAATCGGCGCTGGTGTCATGGCTGGGCAGGCTGCTGGCCGGTAGGCGGTAGATGCTCAGCACCTGGCTTTTCGGCAAGACCGAGCAGGCGGCCAGGCTGCCGATCAGCAGCAGTGCTGCGAGCAGGCGAAGACGACTCATGGTTGAAACTCCTTGATGGTGTCACTGCGCAGCAGGTAGCCGGCCGGGTCTTCTTCCAGGCGGCGGGCGAAGGAACGCAGGGCGCTGAGGGTTTCGCGCAGTTCGACAATGGTCGGGCCCAGTTCGCCGATGCCTTGCATGCCGTTGTTAAGGGTGCTGTGGTTATCCGCTAACAAGCGTTCGACGCTGCTGCTGCTGCGCTCCAATGAGGCCATCAGACGATTGGCGCTGTTGACCGCGTCGTGGCCTGGGCCGCTGAGCAGCTGGTTGGCGTTACGCATCAGGTCAGTGGCCTCCTGGCTGGCGCGGGTCATCTGTTGCAGGGCCTGGCGCAGCTCGTCGCGCTGTTCGGCCACGCTGGCGCTGGTTTGTTCGATGTTGTCCAGAGTGCGGGAAATACGCCCGATGTTTTCGTGCGAGAACAGCTGGTTGGCGCGGTCGAGCAGGCGGGTGACGCTGACAACCAGGTCTTCACCGTTGGACATCAGGCGGGTCAGCGGCGAGGGATCGGCGATAATTTCCGCCAGTTGGTCGTTCTTGCCTTCCAATGCTGGGCTTTCCGGGGTGCCGCTGTGCAACTGGATCAGTGAGGCGCCGGTGATCCCGGTGATCGACAGGCGAGCGCGGGTATCCTGTTTGATCGGTGTGTTGGCGCTGACGCGGATGTGCGCGCGAACCTTGCGCGGATCGTTCGGGTCGAGGCGCAGGCTGATCACGTCGCCGACCTTGATGCCGCTGTACTGCACCGCGCTGCCGGCCGACAGACCGCTGACCGCTTCGTTGAAGATCACGTCAAAGTCGTGGGTTTCCTGGTCCGAGCTGGCCTTGCTCAGCCACAGGGCAAAGCCCAAGGCCGCGGCAACCATCAGCACGGTAAACAGGCCAATCAACACGTGGTGGGCACGCGGTTCCATTCAGTTGCTCCCTGGCGCGCCGCAGGCGGCCTGTTCGGCTGCGCGTCCGCGCGGGCCGTGAAAATACTCGTGAATCCAAGGGTTGTCGGTGGCGGCTACAACGTCCAGGCGGTCGGCCACCAGCACGCGTTTTTCCGCCAATACGGCCACCCGATCACAGATGGTGTAGAGGGTGTCGAGGTCATGGGTGACCAGAAACACGCTGAGCCCAAGGGCGTCGCGCAGTGTCAGGATCAATTGGTCGAAGGCTGCCGCGCCAATCGGGTCGAGCCCTGCGGTGGGTTCGTCGAGAAACAGGATGTCCGGCTCCAGGGCCAGGGCGCGGGCCAGAGCCGCGCGTTTGATCATGCCGCCGGACAGTTCGGTCGGGTATTTGTCGCCCGCGCCACGTGGCAGACCGACCAGTGCCAGCTTGACCTGAGCCAGGCGTTCGGCGGCGGCGCGTGTGAGGCCGGCATGTTCGATCAGCGGCAAGGCGGTGTTCTCGGTCACCGTCAGCGAGGAGAACAGCGCACCGCGCTGGTAGAGCACACCAAACCGACGTTCCAGCTGCGAGCGACGCTCGGGAGGCAGGCTCAGCAGTTCTTCACCGAACACCCGTACTGTGCCTGAGTTGGCGCGGCGCAGGCCGAGGATGCTGCGCAGCAGCACCGATTTACCGGTGCCTGAGCCGCCGACCACACCGAGCACTTCGCCGCGATACAGGTCCAGCGCCAGGTCCTGGTGCACGGTCTGCGCGCCGAAGCGGTTGACCAGGTTGCGCACTTCGATAATCGCTTCGCCCTTCACCAGCCCATCTCCATCAGAAACAGCGCCGCCAGGGCATCCAGTACGATCACCACGAAAATCGACTGGACCACGCTGGAGGTGGTGCGCTCGCCCACTGACTGCGCGCTGCCAGTGACCTTGAAGCCCTCCAGGCAGCCGATCACGGCAATCAGGAAGGCAAAGATCGGCGCCTTGGCCATGCCCACCAGGAAGTGCTTGAGGGCGATATTTTCCTGCAGCATGGCCAAGTACATGGCCGGTGAGATATCCAGGCTCAGGGCGCAGACCACCGCGCCGCCAAGGATGCCACTGAGCATGGCGATAAAGGTGAGGATCGGCAGGGCGATCAGCAGGGCGAATACCCGCGGCAATACCAACAGCTCCATGGGGCTCAGGCCCAGGGTGCGGATGGCGTCAATTTCCTCGTTGGCCTTCATCGAGCCGATCTGCGCGGTAAAGGCGCTGGCGGTGCGCCCGGCCATCAGAATGGCAGTGAGCAGCACGCCGAATTCACGCAGGAAGGAAAACGCCACCAGGTCGACCGTGTAGATGCTCGCGCCAAAGTCGGCGAGCACCGTCGCGCCGAGAAAGGCCACCACCGCGCCGACCAGAAACGTCAGCAGGGCGACGATGGGCACGGCATTCAGGCCGCTCTGCTGCAAATGCGCGACCAGTGAGGTGATGCGCCAGCGGCCGGGGCGCAGAAGGATGGCGAACATCGCCGCCAGGGTCATGCCGATAAAGCCGAGCAGGGCGATACCTTGTTGCCAGAGCTCATCGACGGCCTGCCCGATCTGCCCGAAGAATTCACGCCAGGCGGGGATGTGTTTGCTGGACAGCGCATCGCCGGCGTCGGCAATCGCTGTGCCCACGGTTTGCAACAGGGCGCGGCGCTCGCTGGGCAGCCCGGGCGCATCCTGAGCCAGTTGCGCTAAGCGCTGACTCCCAAGCAACTCCACCAACAAGGCAGCACCCGCAGTGTCCAGGGCGCCAAGGCTTTGCAAGTCGACGCTGGCGGTGCTGCTCAATGTGCCGTGCAGTTGCCGGACCTGGGCTTCCAGGTCGGCGTAGTGAGCGAGTGTCCAGTCGCCGCCGATGCGCAACCCAGAAGGCGCATCCGTGCGGCTGGACTCAAGCGGCGTGATAAAAGGTACTGTGCTCATAGGGCACAGCTTAACCCTCTAGCAGAGGCTACGCCCAGCCTGCTTAGGACATCGTGCTGCCTAACCGTCGGCAGTGATTTCGGCAATCAGCTCGCGCAAAGCGGCTTCAGCGTCCTCGTTGGCCAGCTGGCAAGTGCCGGCATTGGCATGGCCGCCGCCGTTGTAGCTCAGGCAGAGCTCGCCGACATTGGTGTTGGAGCTGCGGTCGAGGATCGATTTGCCGATGGCGAACACGGTGTTCTGCTGTTTAACGCCCCACATCACGTGGATCGAGATATTGCACTGCGGATAGAGGGCATAGATGACGAAGCGGTTGACCGCGTAGATCGTTTCTTCATAGCGCAGATCAAGTACCACCAAGTTGTGGTAAACCGTGGCACAGCGCTGGATCTGCGCTTGGGCCTCGCGTTGGTGATCCAGGTACAGCGCCACACGCTCTTCAACATCGGGCAGCTGGAGAATTTCATTGATGCCGTGGGTCTGGCAGAAGTCGATCAGCTGCATCATCAGCTGGTAATTGGAAATACGGAAATCACGGAAGCGGCCGAGTCCGGTGCGCGCATCCATGATAAAGCTCAGCAGCTCCCAGCCCTGTGGATCGAGGATGTCCTCGCGGCTGAATTGTGCGGCGTCCGCCTTGTCCACGGCCTCCATCATTTCGTCCCAGTCCCTTGGGAACGCGTCGTGACCGCCGTAGTGCTTCCACACCACCCTGGCTGCGGAAGGCGCATCGGCATCAATCAGGTGATTGCTCGCCGGTTGGTTACGCAGGGTCTCGCTGAGGTGATGGTCAAAGGCCAGGTGGCAGCCGGGGACATACGGCAGGTTGGTGGTGATGTCGTGACTGGTGATCGCCACTTTGCCGTCCTGCATGTCCTTGGGGTGGACGAAGAGGATGTCGTCGATCAGGTTCAGGTGTTTGAGCAGGGCGGCGCACACCAGGCCGTCAAAATCACTGCGGGTGACCAAGCGGTAAAGACTGGACATAGAGCATCTCCGGATCGGGCAAACGGCTGAATAAGCCAACAGGCCCTCTTCAAAGTAGCACGCGGTTGGTACGTCGGCCCGAGTGGAGGGGCTGCGCTTCCAGGCAGTTGCAGGTCGACCTCAGGACAGTCGCGGCAGGTGGGCGGCCGTAGCCTGCAGGTGATGTTCTACCGACCTTAGGAGCCACTCATGTCACCGATTACCGTGCTGCGTGATACCCAGCCGATTCCGCTGCTGGATGCCTGCAAGTGGACGCGCATCGCCGGCGAGCCGCACACCGTCAACCTCAACGCCTACACCTCGGCGGACGGCAGCAAGATAATGGGCACTTGGATCTGTACGCCCGGTAAATGGCAGGTGGCCTATGAAAAATGGGAGTACTGCCACTTCCAGGAGGGTTACTGCATCATCACCCCTGAGGGGCAGGCGCCGATTCATCTGCGGGCCGGCGACATATTTATCGTCGAGCCCGGGATGAAAGGCACCTGGGAGGTGGTCGAGACGGTGCGCAAATACTTTGTATTTGCCTAAGCCGTCAGACCTTAGGGTTTGAAGTTGCGCGCATCTTTGGCCCACTCATCCAGCGCCGGCTTGATGTCCTTGAGGCTGAGCTGAGTGCTGTCGTTTTCCAGCTGCAGGCCATGGCCCTTGCGTATCACGCGGGTCATCGGCTGGCTGTTGCGCCCGTCGATGGCTTCCAGCTCAACATAAATGCTGCTGTTGAGATCGCGAGTACCTGCGGCGGTGCTGGCGGCCGCGGCAACCAGGGCAATCGGCACCACTTCATAGACTTTCAGCCCTTCCGGCGACAGGTTGACCGCGGTTATGGCCGAGCGCAGTACCAGGGTGTCACGGTCGGCATATTCGACAACCTTGAATCGTCCAGCCAGTTCAAGGCGTATGGCCTGCTGCAAGTAGAGGGCAATGCTGTCCAAGGTCTGCTGGCTAACTTGGGCGGTGGGCGTCGGTGCGGGGTAAAACACTGGCCGCTCGACCAATACTGAGCGGTAGTTCTCGGGCTTAAAGTCCGGTGATACCCAGCGCATCACCGGCGCGCCGCTGGCCGACTGTGCGGGCTGTAGCTGTGAGTAATCACTGAGGAAGCCCGAATACTGCGACGGTTGCGGTGTGCTGCTGGCGCAAGCGGTCAGTAACAGCGTGGCGGAAAGGGCAAGGCCAAGGATTTTTAGCGTCATTGCGGCGATCTCGCGAGGGGTGGTCGCCTAACTGTAGACCAGCCAGCAACAGGCAATATCGTCCTTAGCCGGCGCCCTGCGCGCGGGTTCAGTGCCGCTGAAACACCAGGGCCTTGAGGGCGCTGTCTGGCTGGCTGTCGGGAAACTCTGGCGGGTTGTCCAGGCGTTCGCTGAATTGCAGGCTTGGTGCTTCAGCGGCCATGGCCTGGATCAGGTACTCCGGGCCGATTTCCGGCTCATTGCTGCAGGCCAGTACCGTTCCGTTTGCACTCAACAATTCGGGCAGGCGGCGCAGCACCTTCGGGTAGTCCTTGCTCAGCACGAAACTGCCGCGTTGGAAGGAGGGTGGGTCGATGATGATCAGGTCATAGGGACCGTACTTGGCCACCTTACCCCAAGACTTGAACAGGTCGTGACCGAGAAATACCACCTGGCTGAGGTCGTGCTGGTTCAGCCGATGATTATCGCGGCCACGGCTGAGTGCTGCTCTGGCCATGTCCAGATTGACCACCTGATGCGCGCCGCCGGCCAGTGCAGCCACGGAAAACCCGCAGGTGTAGGCGAATAGGTTGAGCACGCGCTTGCCAGCTGCCTGCGCCTGCACCCATTGACGGCCATAGCGCATATCGAGAAACAGCCCGCTGTTCTGCTTTTTGCCCAGGTCGAGGCGGTAGTGCAGGCCGTGCTCACAGATATCCCAGTGCTCAACCGGTTCGCCCTGCAGCCATTGCGTGGGGCTTTCTGGCAGGTAGCGCTGTTGCAGCAACAGGCTGTGCGCGCCACTTTGCTGCCAGGTGTTGGATTGGCCGAGGTCGAGCAGCATCTGCTGCAGTGCGGCCAGTTCGGTATCGCTCACCGGCTTGAACAGCGCCACCAGCAGCACGCCTTGCAACCAATCCACGGTGATCTGTTCCAGCCCCGGCCAGCAGCGGCCTCTGCCGTGAAACAGCCGGCGAGTTTCACTGGGCGGCGCAGTTAGGGCGTCGAGCAGGTGTTGCTGGAGGGTCATGAGTGCGGCTGGTGTCATGGGCTGTGGTCAATTTGGCGAGGCGGCGATTTTAGCAGGCGGCCGCCTAGAATCGTCTGTGTCGATCATTGTTATCGGTAAAGGCGTTTGGCGTTACGCCCGGCAAGTGCCTAGCATTGCTCTCTTTCACACCTGCATATAAGGATCCCCCATGCATATCGACGAAGCCATCCGCAGCCGCCGCGCCGTCAAAGGCTATGACCCGGCATTTACCCTGAGTGATGCCGAGAAGGATGAGCTGCTGCAACTGGCGTTGCTCGCACCTTCAGCGTTCAACCTGCAGCACGTGCGTTTGGTTGAAGTCAGCGATCCCGCACTGCGCCAGCAGCTGCGTGACGTGGCTTGGGGCCAGGCGCAGGTGACTGACGCCTCAATGCTGGTGGTGGTCTGCGCCAAACTCGACAGCTGGCAGCAGGATGTCGGCCGCGTCTGGGAAGGCGCTCCGCAAGAAGTGCAGGCCTATATGGCCGGTGCCATCGACACCTATTACCGCGACAAACCGCAGGTGCAGCGCGATGAAACCATGCGCAGCTGTGGCCTGATGGCGCAGACCCTGATGCTCGCCGCGCGCGGCAAGGGTCTGGATTCCTGCCCGATGGACGGCTTTGATTTCGATGCGGTGGGCAAGTTGATCAACCTGCCTGAAAACCATGTGATCGCTCTGATGGTCGCCGTCGGCAAGAAGACCATCGAGCCCAAGCCGCGTATCGGCAAACTGCCGTACAACGAAGTGGTGTTGCGCGACCGTTTCTGATCGCTGGGCAGGTTGTTGAGCGCTCTGGTCATTCTTCAGCCATAACTGTGGTCAGCCTGCGCCTGATCACACCACTAAAGGTTGGATGACAAACGCGCTATTGGGGGTGAATCTGGCGGGCATTACGGGTCGATCTATCGACCTGCAGCCATAACAAGAAGCCTGAGGAGCCCCCATGTCTGTCGAACACCTGGATGTCTTGATCATTGGTGCCGGCCTGTCCGGCATTGGTGCGGCCTATCACCTGATGAAGCATTGCCCCGGCAAGCGCTTCGCCATCCTCGAAGGCCGGGAAGCGCTGGGCGGTACCTGGGATCTGTTCCGTTACCCGGGCATCCGTTCCGACTCGGACATGTTCACCCTTGGCTACAACTTCAAACCCTGGACCAACCCGCTGGCGATCGCCGACGGTCCGTCGATCCGCAGCTATATCGCAGAAACGGCCGAGGAAAACGGCATCCAGCAGCACATCCGCTTCCAGCACAAGGTACTCAAGGCCGACTGGTGCAGCGAGCGCGCCACCTGGACGCTGCAGGTACAGCGCGGCGATGAGTCCGAACCGATCAAACTGAGCTGTCAGCACCTGCTGATGTGCACCGGCTATTACCGCTATGAGGCGGGCTACACCCCCGAGTTCAAAGGCCGTGAACTGTTCCAGGGCGAATTTATCCACCCGCAGCTGTGGCCGGAAAACTTCGATTACAGCGGCAAGAATGTGGTGGTGATCGGCAGCGGCGCGACAGCTGTCACCCTGGTGCCGGCAATGGCCGATAAGGCCAAGCACGTGACCATGTTGCAACGCTCGCCCACCTATGTGGTGAGCCTGCCGCAGGGCGATCCGATTTCCGACGTGCTGCGTAAGTTCCTGCCGGAAACCTGGGTCTACCGCCTGGCGCGCACGCGCAATGTGGCGGTGCAACTGGGCTTCTACAAACTGTCCAAGGCCTTCCCCAACCTGGTGCGCAAGGCGTTGCTCGGGTTGGCGCGTCATCAGTTGGGCAAGGGCTTCGACATGCGTCACTTCAGCCCGCGCTACAAACCGTGGGACGAGCGTGTGTGCGCAGTGCCCAATGGCGACCTGTTCAAGGTGCTACGCCAGGGCAAGGCCTCGGTGGTGACTGAATTTATCGACGGGTTCACCGCCAAGGGCATCCGCCTAAAGTCGGGCCAGGAGCTGCCAGCGGATGTGATCATCAGTGCCACCGGCCTGGATTTGCAGCTGTTTGGCGGCATGCAAGTGGTGGTGGATGGGCAGCCCTTCGATGCGGCCAAGAGCATGGGTTATCGCGGCATCATGCTGCGTGATCTGCCCAATGCTGCAGTGGTACTGGGGTACACCAATGCCAGCTGGACGCTCAAGGCGGACCTCTCCAGCGAATACTTCTGCCGCCTGATCAACCATATGGATGCCACCGGCATGCGTCAGTGCACCCCGCGTGACAGTAAGCGGCAGGTTAAAGAAGCGCCCTTCCTTGATCTGGCGTCCGGCTATATCCAGCGCGCCGCCGACAAGATTCCCACCCAGGGTGATCGCGCGCCATGGAAGCTCTATCAGAATTATCTGCTGGACTTGGCGCTGCTGCGTTACGGCAAGGTTGAGGACGGTTACCTGGAGTTCAGCTCACCGCATGTCGGCGAAACTGCCGCTGCGGCCACAGCGGTCTAGACTGCACAGTGATGTAAGCCAAACGCTATAGCTGCTTGCTGCGTTATGCCTACAGAGATGTGGCCGTTTGCCGCTTTAGAGACAGGCATTAGGCCACTATGCTTTTGTGACAGCTTTCACGGATGAACGGGCCGGTATACCTGGCTGCTGTCGCAAAGGAGTCCTCTAGAGGATGAAAAGAATGGAATCGCTTCAGCAAGAGCAACGTTACCTGCCAGAGCTGCGGGCGCACATCGACAAACTGCTGGCCAAAGGCTGGGTGATCGCTGAGCGCAGCCCGCTGACTCTGCAGTCCGGGCGTAAGACCTACATGGTTGTGCACGGCATGTTGATTGGCGATAACGCGTTTTAACCTGCGCCCCCACCGTTTTCCCGGGCCGCTGCTGATCAAGATGATCAGCAGCGGCCTTTTTTGTGCGTGTTGCATTGTTCAGGCGCTTACTGGCGACAGGTATGCCTGTATCGCAGCGCTGTTGGCAACGGGCCAAGGCGGGCTATGCCTGAATCTGTAATAACGCCGGACAATCAGACTCTACTGGCCGGATCACTGGAAAAGTCTAAGGGAGCTGTGCATGCGTGCTTTGCTGGGTGTGTTTTTTTTAGCCGCGTTGTTGAGTGGTTGTAGCCGGTCGCACGTTACTCATATGAGCCTGCCGGTGTTGCCGGGTTGGTACAACGGTGAGCAGGTTTACTACCTGACCACCGATATTTCGGACGCGCAGATGGCGACAGTGATGCAGGCCAATTATGTGCCGAGACTGGCCAATGCACTGCCCGATGAGCCCGGCCCGCACCCGTTGGCTACTTATGATCGGGTCTACAAGTTCATGGATGACAGCCAGGCCAGCGTGTTCCCGTCTATCCCGCTGCCGCTCGGAGGGGGTAACCAGGACACGGCCTACAGCCCGTTGTGGCATGTCTATGAGGTGCGTTGGTTGAGTGGCACGCCAGGCGCCACCTTACGTTCGGCCGACGCCGTATTGCAGGCGCAGGAGCAAGGACTGGTCAGTCTGCGAGCCAGCGGAATTATTGTTAACTGCCCGGTAGTCAGGGTTGCTGAGCAGCGCCTTCAGTAGCCATACGCTACGTCTCGTTGTGCCGTGGCAATTGCCACTGGCAGTTTTCCAGCCAGCTGGCAAACGCGGCGGGTGGCAGCGGTTTGCTCAGCAAGTAGCCCTGGGCGATATCGCAACCGAGCTGATCCAGACGGTCGAGAATGGCCTCGGTTTCCACCCCTTCGGCGACGATCTTCAGGCCCATGTTGTGGCCCAACTCGATGGTCGAACGGACGATGATGTCGTCATCGGGGTTGCTCAACAGGTCGAGGACGAAGGACTTGTCGATCTTCAGCTCATGTACCGGCAGGCGCTTGAGTTGGGCCATGCTTGAGTAACCCGTGCCGTAATCGTCGATCGACAGTTTCACGCCCAGTTCGCACAACTCCTGCAATTGCCCCATGGCCAGTTCCGGGTCGGCCATCACCGCGCTTTCAGTGATTTCTACAATCAGGGCGGATGGCGGCACACCATGCGCGGCCAGTTGCGCGGCGATAAAGCCAGCAAAGCCGGGATCAGCCAGATCCAGTGCGGAGATATTGATCGCGGTCTTCAGCGCCAGCCCCTGTTCCTGCCAGGCGCGACTCTGCGCCACGGCGGTATGCACCACCCAGCGGGTCAGGGCGCAAACGTTGCCGGTCTGTTCGGCCAGGGGGATAAATTCGTCCGGCGGAATAAACCCATGCACCGGGTGAATCCAGCGCACCAGGCATTCAACGCCATACAGGCTGCGCGTACGGATATTCAGTTTCGGTTGGAAATACAGGCTGAGTTGGCCGCCTTCCACCGCGCCTTTCAATTCGCTCATCAATGCCAGGCGCAGCAGGCTGTGGCGGTCCAGTTCTGGACGGTATAGGGCATAGGGCGAGCGCTGCTGCTTGCCCAGGTACATCGCCACTTCGGCATGCTGCAGCAGGCTGCCGGCGCTTTCACCGTGATCCGGATACAGGGCGATGCCAACCGTGGCGTTGAGGGTCATGCTGATCCCGCGCACGGCGAATGGCTCGTGCAGAGCGGCGCGGTAATGCTCGGCGGCAGGGATCAGCCAGCCCGGCTGACAGGGGCTGATCAGCAGCGCAAACTCGTCACCACCGAGACGCGCCAGTTGCTCGCCGGGGCGTAGCAGCGCCTGCAGGCGGGCGGCGAGCTGGCAGAGCAGCTGGTCACCGGCGTCGTGGCCGAGGGTGTCGTTAAGGTCTTTGAAGTTGTCCAGGTCCATCAGCAGCACGGCGACGCCTGCGCCTGGCGGACACTGCGTCAGTGCCTGTTGCAGTTCGGCGACAAAACGGTTGCGGTTGGCCAGTTCGGTCAGCGGGTCGCGGTAAGCGAGAAAACTGATTGTGGTTTCGCGCTCGGCAATGCCTTGCTGCATGGCGACGAATTCGCGGGCGAGTAAGCCGACTTCGCCGCTCGCCTGCGTTTCCATTGGTACCTGATAGTCGCCGCTGGCGATGCGCCGCACGTTGTCGACCATCTGACTCAGCGGCCGGCTGACGGTGTTGGCAATCCACAGTGCGCCGAGCCCGGCCAGCAGCAGGGCGATGGTAAAGATGCTTGCCAGCTGCCATTGCAGCGGTTGGTAATCAGCCAGCTCGGCGGCCAGCGAGCGCATCAGCAGCACCTGCAGTTCGCTACTGGTATCCACTAGAGGTGCGCGCAGGGCCACCTGCTCCAGGCCCTGTAAGTCGAAGCGGAACACGCCCTCAGCATTTGGCAGCAGCTGGCTGGCCAGCTCGGCCCGAGGCAACGCCTGCAGGTTGCTGGCCAGTACCCGGTATTGCCCAGGGCGGCCGTCGAGCAGCGCGACGTCGGCGCCGCTGAGACGAGCCAGGTGCGCGGTCGCCTGATCGTCCAGTTCAAAAGCCATCAGCAGCCAGCCCATCAGGTTGGGCCGTGGGGCGAAGATTGGCGTGGCGTTGATATGCAGTACCCGCTCACCGAACACCACCAGGCGTTCTTTGCTCTGGGCATCGTCTGTGTCGAGCAGGTCATTCCAGGGTAATTGCGCGCCCGGCAACAGTTCGCCACTGGTGCCCGCCAGGATCAGCCCCTCGGGCGCACTGACCAGGGCAAAGCTGGCCTGGCTGCGCGAGGCAAACGATTCCAGGGCTGCGGACAGTGATTGCGCTTCCTGCTGGGGGCTGGCGATCAGGTCGGCGATTTCGCCGAGCAGGGTGAAGTCCTTGGCGATCAGATCGGCCATGGCGCTTTGCGCCTGGCGGCGGCTTTGCAGCTCGTTACTCAGCACTGCATGGGCGAAGTTCAGCTGCCCGGCCACCTGGCTCAGGGTGTGTTGATACGTGGAGCGATAAACCAGTGCCAATAGCAGCACCATGACCGCCAGCAGCAACAGCAGGAAGAAGCCGAGAATCTTGCCGCGCAGGGTCATGAGGCGTAGTCATCTTTGGCCATGGGTCGGGCTTTCGGCTCTTTCGGCCGAGGGTCGCGCTTCAGCGCGCCGGTGAGTTGCCAGGTCAACGTGCCGTCGCTGGGTACGGCGCGGCTCATGGCTTCCTGCGGATCGGCGATGCGTGGGTGCCAGATGTGCAGGGTTTGTCCGGCGGCGGCATCGAAGTCCAGGTGGGTTTTGCCCTGGCTGTCGGTCTGGGCGAACCAGGGGGTGTCGAGCACGAGGATAAAGCCGAGCATCCAGTCATGGATATTGCAGCCCAGGGTGACCAGGCCAGGCTGGTCGAAACGCATCTCCTGCGGTGCGGCCTTCTGCTGGTGCAGGCGCAGCTCGAAACGTTTGGCCGGCGAGAAGGAGTAAACGTGATGGTTGATCGGGTCGGCGTTGGGGAAGCTCACCGTAGTGCCGACCTGTACTGGCAGAACATAGGGGGTGAACTGGCGCTTCTGCTGGTCCATCACTGCAGTGGCGGGTTGGCTTTGCGCCGGACCGGGTTCGATCCACAGCACGGCGTCACTCAGCGGTTTGCCCTGATTATCGAGCAGCACGATCTCCAGATTCTGGGCCTGCGCCAGTGTGCCCAGCAGCACCAACAGCAGTGCCAACGCCGATTTCAGCATGATTGATCCCCCACGACCGCACGACAGTAGCCGTCAGTATAGGAAGGCTTTGTCCGACTGCCGGGTGATCAGCGCTGATCGATCTGCTGGATCTGCTCAATCAGCCAATGCAGCGCCGGGTCACGTTGGCGCTGGGCCAGGCTGACGATTTCCAGGTGAAAAGGGCCGAGGGAGAACGGCAGCTCGAACAGTTGCAGCGGCAGCAGGCGGGCAAAGTGGCGCGCCAGCTGGGTCGGCAGCACGGCAGCCAGTTCACTGCTGGCGACGATATGCGCGGCCTGCAGGTAATTGGGCGTTGTATAGCGAATCTCCCTGCACAGGCCCTGTTCGCCCAGCCATTGGTCGACCATGCCGCGCGTCTGACCGCCGTGTACCCACAGGTGGCGCAGCTGCAGAAAGGTCGGCAGGTCCATCGGTTGGTTGCCCAGCGGATGGTCGCGGCGCAGCGCCAGTTGCAGGGTTTCACTCATCCAGTGCTGGCGGGCAAAGCGCGCGGGGATGTCCTCGAAACGCCCCAGCACCAGGTCCAGCTCGCCCTTGTCCAGCGCTTCGGCCGGCAGGCTGGGGCTCAGGTGGCGGATGTCGATGCGCATGCCGGGTGCCTGCTGGCTGAGTTGTTCAAGCAGCCGTGGCATGCAGATCAGCTCGACATAGTCGGTGACGGCGATGCTGAAGTGCTGACGGCTGCTGGCCGGGTCGAACACGTCGCCGGCACTGAGACTCTGTTCCAGTTGCTGCAGGGCCGCGCGGATCGGCGTTTCCAACGCCTGGGCGCGCGGCGTGGGCTGCATGCTGCGGCCCACCCGCATCAGCAGCGGGTCATCGAGCAGTTCGCGCAGGCGATTCAGTGCGTTGCTGACTGCCGGCTGGCTCAGGGCCAGGCGCTCGGCCGCGCGGGAAACGTTCTGCTCGCGCATCAGTGCATCGAACACGCGCAGCAGGTTGAGGTCGAAGGTGGAGAAATTCATCTGCTGAATACGACTTATCACAAGACTAAATTTCAAAAATAGTAGCGCCTTGCTTAAGGTGGCTGGCGAATTTTCTTTGCAGCACAGGCATTTCGTTCGGCACTAATCAGAGGAGTGGGCATGAGCAAGGCATTCGAGGTTCGACAGGCCGCCGTGATCGGCGCGGGCACCATGGGGCGCGGTATCGTCATGAGCCTGGCCAACGCCGGCATTCAAGTGCTGTGGCTGGACAACAACCCGCAGATGCTCGAGCAGGCCATGAAGGTGGTGGCCGAGACCAATGCCCACAACCTCAAACTGGGGCGGATCAGCGCCGAGCAGTCGGACGCGCGACTGGCTTGCGTCACACCGGTGGGCGACTATGCCGCGCTGGCAGATGCCGATCTGGTGATCGAAGCGGTGTACGAGAACCTGGAACTCAAGCAGCAGATTTTCCGCACGCTCGACGCCACCCTGAAGCCAGGCGCCATTCTCGCCAGTAACACCTCGGCGCTGGATATCGACGCCATTGCCGCCGTGACCAAACGCCCGGAGGACGTGCTCGGCCTGCACTTCTTCAGCCCTGCGCACATCATGAAACTGCTGGAAATCGTGCGTGGCGCCAAAACCGCGCCGGCGGTATTGGACGTGGCACTGGCCCTGGGTCAGCGTATCGGCAAGGTCAGCGTGGTGGCGGGTAACTGCGACGGTTTTATCGGCAACCGCATGCTGCACACCTATGTCCGCGAGGCGCGCATGCTGTTGCTCGAAGGGGCTTATCCGCATCAGGTCGATGCCGCACTGCAGGGCTTTGGTTTCGCCATGGGCCCGTTCCGCATGTACGACGTGGTCGGCATTGATCTGGAATGGCGCGCTCGCGAGCTGGCCGGCAAGGGCCAGGATGATCCGGCGGTGCAGGTGGACAACCGCCTCTGCGGCCTCGGCCGTTTCGGCCAGAAGGCGCGCATGGGTTATTACCGCTACGCCGAGGGCAGCCGCCAGGCCGAGCATGACCCTGAAGTGGATGCGCTGGTGCTACAGGTATCCGAGCAGCTGGGCTTCACGCGCCGCGAGATCGGCCCCGAGGAAATCCTCGAACGCTGCCTGCTGGCGCTGGTCAACGAGGGCGCGAAGATTCTCGAAGAGAATATCGCTGCCAATAGTCATGACATCGATCTGGTCTACCTCAACGGCTACGGCTTCCCCGCCGACAAGGGTGGACCGATGAACTGGGCCGATGGCCAGGGTGTGGCGGCGATTCATGATCGTTTGAAAGCGCTGCAGGCGGCGTTCGGTGAGCACTGGTTGCCGGCACGCCTGATTGAAAAACTGGCCAGCAGCGGCCAGCGCTTCGCCGACGTGCGGGTATCCGACGTGCAGGAGGGCCGGGTATGAGTTATCAGGCTCCGCTGCGCGATATGCGCTTTGTGCTGCACGAACTGTTCGATATCAGCGGCCACTGTGAGCTGCTCGGCAACGGCCTTGATCGCGAGCTGATCGACGGCGTGCTGGAGGAGGGCGCACGTTACGCCGCCGAGGTGGTGGCGCCGCTGAATCGCAACAGTGATGAGCAAGGTTGCCAGCTGAGCGAAGGCCAGGTGCGCACGCCGGATGGCTTTGCCGAGGCTTATCAGCAGTATGTCGATAACGGCTGGGCAAGTATGACCGGGCCCAGCGAATACGGCGGCCAGGCGCTGCCGCAGATGCTTGCGTGCAACTTTCACGAGATGCTGATGGGTGCCTCGTTGTCGTTTCGCGTGTATTCCGGGCTGACCGAAGGCGCGGTGCTGGCGCTGTACAAGCACGGCAGCGAGTCGCTGAAAAACACCTACCTGCACAAACTGGTCAGTGGCCAATGGGCCGGCACCATGTGCCTCACCGAGCCGCAGGCCGGTACCGACCTGGCCCTGCTGCGCACCAAGGCTGAGCCGCAGGCGGACGGCAGCTTCAAGGTCAGCGGCAGCAAGATATTTATCAGCGGCGGCGAGCAGGACCTATCGGAAAACATCATCCACTTGGTGCTCGCCCGTCTGCCGGATGCGCCAGCCGGGGTGAAGGGCATCAGCCTGCTGCTGGTGCCGAAATTTATCGCTGCCGCCGATGGCACGCCCGGCGAGCGTAATGCGCTGTCCTGCGGTGCCATCGAGCACAAGATGGGCATCAAGGGTGCGTCCACCTGCGTGATGAACTTCGACGGCGCCACTGGCTGGCTGATCGGTGAAGCCAACCAGGGCCTGGCCTGCATGTTCACCATGATGAACGACGCGCGTTTCCAGGTCGGTTTGCAGGGCCTGGGCATCGGCGAAGCGGCGTTTCAGGGCGCGCTGCGTTATGCCCGCGAGCGCTTGCAGTCGCGCGCGCTGAGCGGCGCGGCCGAGCCGGGCAAGGCGGCCGATCCGATCATCGTGCATCCCGATGTGCGGCGCATGCTGCTGACGCAGAAGAGCCTGGTCGAAGGCAGCCGTATGCTCGCCGTCTACTGCGCGCGCCAGCTCGACCTTGAGCACGGCCATCCGGACGCCGCCGCGCGCAAGGCCGCCGGCAAGCGCGCGGCGCTGCTGATTCCGATCGTCAAAGCCTTCTTTACCGATATGGGCCAGGAAGTCGCCAGCCATGCAGTACAGGTGTACGGCGGCCACGGTTTTATCCGCGAGTGGGGCATCGAGCAGTTGATGCGCGACAGCCGCATTACCCAGCTGTATGAGGGCACCAACGGCATTCAGGCGCTGGACTATATCCGCCGCAAGGTGCTCGGTGACGGCGGTGCCGAACTGTCGGCGTTGCAGGCCGAGTTCAGCGAGCTGTGCGACGCTCAGGTTGGCCGTCCGGCATTGGCCGAGATGGCCAAGAGCGTGCAAGCGCGCCTGGGCGAGTGGCGCGAGCTGAGCAGCGCAGTGATTGCGGCCAGTCAGCGTGATGTGCAGGAGATCGGCGCGGTTTCGGTGGATTTCCTCCAGTATTCAGCCTATGTGCTGCTGGCCGGTTTCTGGCTGCAGGCGGCGGCGCGGGCGCAGGATGCCCTGGAGGCGGGCAGCGGCGAAGCCGCGTTCTACCAAGCCAAGCTGCAGTCCGCCGACTTCTACCTGCGCCGGGTGTTGCCACGGGCCAGCGCCCATCGCGAGTCCCTGCTGGGCGGTGCCGACTGCCTGATGGCCATGGATGAGGCGAGTTTCGCCTTCTGACCGAAGCGCGTAGCGTGGGTGCAAGCCACGCTGCGGCGCGCGCCAATCACTACAACAAGAGGATCACCCCATGCTGCCCTTTAGCTTTGCCACCACGGCGCAGATTCTGTGTGAGATCGGCGCTTCCCGGCGTTTGGCCGAGCTGTGCCGCGAGCGCGGCGCGCAGCGGGTACTGATCGTCACCGATCCGGGCATCAGCAAGCTCGGCATGCTGGATGAGGTGCTGCCAGGTTTTGCCCGTGCCGAGCTGACCGTCGAGGTCTTCGATCAGGTGGTCGCCGACCCGCCCGAGGCCATTCTGCTGGCAGCGGTCGAGCAGGCCCGCGCGCTCAAGGCGCAGCTGATCGTCGGCTTTGGCGGCGGCAGTTCAATGGATGTGGCCAAGCTGGTGGCGCTGCTGGCGCATCCCGAGTGCGGCCAGGAGCTGGCGCAGATTTACGGCGTCGGCAATGCCCGGGGTCAGCGTTTGCCGCTGATTCTGGTGCCGACCACCGCCGGCACCGGTTCGGAAGTCACGCAGATTTCCATCATCACCACCGGCGAAACCACCAAGATGGGCGTGGTCTCGCCGCTGCTGCTGCCGGATCTGGCGCTGCTCGATGCCGAGCTGACCCTTGGCCTGCCGCCGGCTGTGACCGCCGCCACCGGAATCGACGCTATGGTGCATGCCATCGAGGCCTACACCAGCGCGCTGAAAAAGAATCCGTTATCCGACCTGCTGGCCCGCGAAGCGTTGAGCCTGCTGGCGGCGAATCTGGATGAAGTGGTGCATAACGGCGGCAACCGCGAGGCGCGTCAGGCCATGTTGCTGGGCTCCTGTCTGGCCGGCCAGGCATTTGCCAATGCGCCGGTGGCGGCGGTGCATGCGCTGGCTTATCCGCTGGGCGGGCATTTCCATATTCCCCACGGCCTGAGTAACGCCTTGGTGCTGCCACATGTGTTGGGCTTCAACGGCAATGCGGCCGCGCCGTTGTATGCCGAGCTGGCGCCGCTGGTGCTGGGCGATCAGCTGCGCGCCGGCAGTGTTTTGCAGCAGACCGAGCAGTTTATTGGCGCACTGGCCGATTTCAGCGTGCGCAGCGGCCTGCCTACGCGCCTGCGTGATGCCGGTGTGCCGCAAGACATGCTGCCGACCCTGGCCCGCGACGCCATGCAGCAACAGCGCCTACTGGTGAACAACCCACGGGAAATGACCGAGGCCCATGCCCTGGCCATCTACCAGGTGGCCTATTAAGCCGCCTCGCCAACCTCAAGGATTTCCGATGAGCCAACCCCAACACTTGCGCAGCGATTACCGGCACTTCCAGCCGATCACCACGCGCTGGCATGACAACGATGTCTACGGTCACGTCAACAACGTCACCTACTACAGCTTCTTCGACAGCGCGGTGAACACCTACCTGATCGAGGTTGGTGGCCTGGATATCCATCACGGCGAGGTGGTCGGTTTTGTGGTCAGCTCCAGCTGCGATTACTTCGCCTCCATCGCCTTCCCCGAACGCATCGAGATCGGCCTGCGGGTCGGCAAGCTGGGCAATAGTTCGGTGCAGTACGAGCTGGCGGTGTTCAAAGCGGATGAAGACGAGGCCTGTGCGGCCGGGCGCTTTGTGCATGTCTTCGTCGATCGCAGCAGTAACCGCCCGGTGAGCATTCCCGAGAACCTGCGGGCGGCGCTGACGGTGCTACTGATGGAACCGGCTGCGTAGCGGCGCTTGAGCAGCGCGCCGCCAGGCTGGCGTCGCGGCTAAGGCGTTACCACACACAAAAAAAAGCCGCTGATAGGCGGCTTTTTGTTGTCAGCACTCGGCACTTAGTGATGTTTGTGCTTTTTATGCTTCTTGTGTTTCTTGCCGTTGTAGTGGCCGCGATCACGTTCGCTGCCGCCGGCGTATTCATTAGCCAATGCGCCACCGGCCGCGCCGCCCAGGCCGGCGCCGATGGTTGAACCGGTGCTGCCGCCGACCTTGTTACCCAGTACCGAGCCACCGGCTGCGCCCAGGCCGCCGCCCAATGCGGCTTCGGTCTTGTTACCGTCGCGTGCGGTAATGACGCCGCCTGCCGCGCCACCCAGGCCTGCACCAATCGCCGCGCCGGTGCTGCCACCGACTTGTTGACCGATTACGTTGCCCAGGGCGCCACCAATACCGCCGCCGATGGCGACCTTGCCGGTATCGCCCGCCAGGGCCAGGGGTGAAGCCAGGGCGCTGAATACCAGCGCAGAAAATAATGTACGCATACGGCAGACCTTCTCGATTGAACAGGGTGCGGACCTAGGCCTTTGTTTTTAAAGGATGATTACTCCGCGCACAGTCTTAGAGGGCGGTTTGCCGAAAAATTCCCTGCCGCTGGTCGCCGCTGTGATCGCCGCCACAGATTCACTTAAAGAATGCGCGCGCTGGCCTGATGGGCCTGCAAGCGGATGGCTACGTATTTCGAGGTCGGGGTAAAGCTGTCCGCGCCAAAACTCTGCAGCGGCACCAACGGGTTGGCCTCCGGGTAGTAGGCGGCGGCTTGGCCGGCGGGAATGTCGAAAGCCAGCAGGGTAAAGCCAACAACCTTGCGCTCAATGCCGTCATCCCAGATGGACTGGATATCGACCTGCTGTCCCGGCTGGAAACCTAAGCGCAGAATGTCCGCTTCATTGACGAACAGCACCTGGCGCTGGCCTTTGACCCCACGGTAGCGGTCATCCAGACCATAGATGGTGGTGTTGTACTGATCGTGGGAACGCAGCGTCTGCAGGATCAGATCCGGCGTTTTCCCGCTGCTGCGCACCTGCGGTGGCAGCAGATCGGCGGGCAGCGGGTTGGCCTTGAAGTTGGCTTTGTGGCTGGCGGTCAGCCAGCGCCGTTCGGCAGCGGCGTTGCCCAGGTAGAAGCCACCGGGATGTTGCAGGCGCTGGTTGAAGTCACTGAAGCCGGGAATGGTGTCGGCAATCAGCTCGCGGATGCGCCGGTAATCGGCAATCAGCGCGTCCCAGTCCACCGGATGGTTACCCAGCGTAGCCTTGGCGATACCGGCGATGATCGCCGGCTCCGAACGCATTTGCGCCGACAGTGGTTCGAGTTGGCCGTAAGAGGCGTGGATCATGCTGAACGAGTCTTCCACGGTCACCGCCTGCGGGCCGCCGGCCTGGTGGTCGATATCGGTGCGGCCCAGGCACGGCAGAATCAGCGCGTCGGCTCCGGTGGTCAGGTGGCTGCGGTTGAGCTTGGTGCTGATCTGCACGGTCAGTGCACAGCGGCTCAGCGCGGCATGGCTGCGCGGGCTGTCCGGAGTGGCCTGGGCAAAGTTACCGCCCAGGCCGATAAACACCTTGGCCTGACCATCGAGCATGGCGTTGATCGCCTCGACGGTGTTGTGGCCCTGCGCGCGCGGCACTTGGAAGTTAAAGCGTTGTTCAAGCGCATCAAGAAAGGCCGCCGACGGGCGCTCATTGATGCCCATAGTGCGGTCGCCCTGCACGTTGCTGTGGCCGCGCACTGGGCACAGGCCTGCGCCGGGGCGGCCGAGGTTGCCGCGCAGCAGCTGTAGGTTGACGATCTCCTGAATGGTCGCCACCGAGTTGTGGTGCTGGGTGATGCCCATGGCCCAGCAGATGATCACCCGCTCGGCGCGGCGGTAGAGCAGGGCGGCATGCTTAAGCTCGCCAAGGCTCAGGCCGGATTGCTCGACCAGCGAATCCCAACTGCTGGCATCCAGCAGCGCTAAATAGTCGTCCACGCCGTGGGTGTGTTCCGCGATAAAGGCCAAGTCGAACACCGCCGGCTCGCCATTAGTCAGTGCTTCGCGGTGCCATTGCAGGAGGAACTTGGCCATGCCGCGTAGGGCGGCTAAATCGCCGCCCAAGGCCGGGCGGAAGAACGCGGTGTTGAGCGGTTCGGAGCCGTTGCTAAGCATCTCCAGCGCATGTTGCGGGTGCTGAAAACGCTCCAGGCCGCGCTCCTTCAGCGGGTTGAAGCACACCACCTGCGCGCCGCGCTTCACCGCCTCGCGCAGCGGTTCAAGCATGCGCGGGTGGTTGGTGCCGGGGTTCTGCCCGAGCACGAAGATCGCATCGCTGTGCTCGAAGTCGGCGAAGGTCACACTGCCCTTGCCGACGCCCACGCTTTGCCCGAGGGCCACGCCGCTGGCTTCGTGGCACATGTTCGAGCAGTCGGGAAAGTTGTTGCTGCCAAAGGCGCGGACGAACAGCTGATACAGGTAGGCCGCTTCGTTGCTGGCGCGACCGGAGGTGTAGAACTCGGCCTGATTGGGGCTTTGCAGCGCATTCAGGTGCTCGGCGATCAGGGCGAAGGCGGCGTCCCAACTGATCGGTTGGTAATGATCGCTGGCGGCGTCATAGCGCATCGGTTCGGTCAGGCGGCCCTGGTATTCGAGCCAGTAATCGCTTTGCTCGCGCAGCTGGCTGACGCTGTAACGGGCGAAGAAGGCAGCATCCACGCGGCGCTTGGTGGCTTCCCAGTTGACCGCCTTGGCGCCGTTTTCGCAGAACTTGATGCGGCCGTCTTCCGGTGAATCGCCCCAGGCGCAGCCGGGGCAGTCAAAGCCGCCGTGCTGGTTAGTCTTGAGCAGGGCACGCAGGTTCTTGAACGGTTGCTTACTGTCCAGCCAGAAGCGCGTCACGCTGCGCAGCGCGCCCCAACCGGCGGCCGGCCCGCTGTAGGGTTGGTAGCGCGGATTGATCGGTTGCAGGCTCATGGCTGGGCGACTCCGGGGGCGGCCGGGCTGTAAACCCGTGGCGCGCTGTGCTGGGGCAGGTGGATCAGATTGAGGTTGTGCTGGCGCGCCCACTGCACGCTGAGGGTGGTCGGTGCGGACAGGCTGACCAGGGTGCCGATGCCGGCGCGCAGCGCCTTGTGGATCAGCTCCAGGCTGCAACGGCTGGTGACCACGGCAAAGCCCTGGTGCGGGCTTCCCCCTTCGCGATGCAGGGCGCCGAGCAGCTTGTCGAGGGCGTTATGCCGGCCGATATCTTCGCGGCACAGGCGGATCTGCCCCTGGCCATCAACAAACAGCGCGGCATGCACCGCACCGCTGTGGCGGGCCATGGTCTGTACGGTCTGAATGCGCTGACGCAGGCCCTGCAGATGGGCGGCAGCAGGTAGCGGACTGGGCGTGAGGCTGGGCAATTGCGGCAGTGCTTGTTCCAGCGCCTCCACCCCACACAGGCCGCAGCCGCTGTTGCCGGCCAGGGTGCGACGCTGCTGCTTGAGCGCCCAAAAGGCGCGGTTGCTGACCTGCACCTCGGCGCTGATGGCGCTGGCCTGTTGCTGAAGGCGGATATCGTAGATCTCATCGAAGCTATCGATCAGGCCGGCACTCAGGCTGAAACCGTAGATAAAGTCCTCAAGGTCGCTGGGCGAGACCATCATCACGCTGTGGCTGATGCCGTTGTAGCTGATCGCCAGAGCCGTCTCGCTGGCCAGCGCAGCGGCGCCATCTTGCGGTGTATCCGCCAGTTCGACATAGCTGTAGGTGGGCGCTGGCAGCAGTATCGGCGCGGAATCTTTAGCGATGGTCGGGGCGTGACGTGGCATGAGCAGGCTTCCCGGCAGCGAGGCAATAGCGCCAGCCTAGGCCGCTCTAACGGGTGCGTCTAATCGCTGTTGCCGATCTCGTGATCGACAGCATCTATCAAGGCTTCAAGCTTGGGCCTTTCAGCCTGTCGCGCCCGGTAAAAGTTTCTGCGCTTCGGCAAAGCAGGCTTCGGCCAGGGCCGAGCGCGGTGCGCTGCGGCGCAGTATCAGGCCCAGCGGGGCGAGGGTGTGGGCATCCTCAATCGGCGTCAGCGCCAGGTGCTCGGTGAACTCGGCCAGGCCGCTGTTGAGCGGCATGATCGCACAGCACAGCCCAGCGCTGACCGCTTGCAGCAGTTGATGCACGGCATCGGTTTCCAACCGTGGGCTGGGCGTCAGGCCACGGGAGCGAAAGCTGTGGTCGATCGACTGGCGAAAATGCATGCCGGCCGAGAGCAGGCCCAGCGGCAGGTCGATCAGGCTTTCCCAGCGCAGGGCTGGCCGGGTGAACTGAAAGTGCCGGCGGTCATACAGCAGGCCCATGCGCGTTTCCGCCAGCTCCAGGCTGTCAAAATGTTCCGGGTTGAGGCGGTCGAGATACGACAGGCCAAGGTCGAGTTGATTACGCCCCAGGCGCTCGAGAATTTCCTCGCTGCTCAGGGCGAACAACTGAAAGCGCAGCCCGGCATGCTGCTCAGCAAAGAACTGCACCAAGCGCATGGGGTCAAAGCCAGCCAGTGGCACCACGCCCAAACGCAAGGTGCCGACCAGCTGGCCACGGCAGGCCGCTGCTTCGGCATACAGGCCATCGTGGGCGGCCATCAGGCTGCGCGCCCAGGCCAGAATGCGCTCACCCTCGGCACTGAAGCCCTCAAAGCGTTGGCCACGGCGCACCAGCTCCAGGCCCAGTTCGTCTTCCAACTGACGCAGGCGCATCGACAGGGTGGGCTGGGTGATATGGCAACGCGCGGCGGCCTGACCGAAGTGACGGGTTTCATCCAGGGCGATGAGGAACTTCAGCTGTTTAATGTCCATGATGCGTCCTCAACGTCCTGGGGCGGCCAACGGGTGCGAGGTTAAAGCCCCTGCACCAGTGCGCGGTAGTCCTCGACGGCAGCAAATTCCTCGGTGTCCTTCGGCCCCGCCTGACTATCGG
Organism: Pseudomonas sp. OTU750018; assembly: GCF_011636575.1. Classification (NCBI taxonomy): domain Bacteria; kingdom Pseudomonadati; phylum Pseudomonadota; class Gammaproteobacteria; order Pseudomonadales; family Pseudomonadaceae; genus Pseudomonas; species Pseudomonas sp. OTU750018. The sequence continues at coordinate 1,563,229 of NZ_JAAPAU010000001.1, read as the reverse complement.
GCTGGCGCACGGCGAGCAGGTGGCCGATGCCAAAACGCCCGGCGCTGCGCAGGATTGGCAGGCTGTCATCGATAAACAAACTACGCGCCGGCGTGAAGCTGATGTCCTGCTGCAGGGCGTGCCAGAACTGCTGGTCTTCCTTGGGGAAGCCATAGTCGTGGGAGCTGATCAGCCGGTCGAAGTAGGGCGCCAGCTCGATGCGTTCCAGCTTCAGCGACAGCGAGTCGCGGTGCGCGTTGGTAATCATGACCACCTGCTTACCGGCCTGGCGCAGCGCTTGGATAAAGGTGTCGGCGTCCGGGCGCAGGGCGATCAGGTGCGCGACTTCGCGTTTGAGGTCGCGGATCGACAGGTTCAGCTCGCGGCTCCAGAAATCCGTGCAGTACCAGTTGAGCGTACCGGCATGCTCGCGAAACAGCGGCAGCAGTTCAGCTTCGGCCAGCGCGCGGCTAACGCCGTGGTGCTCGGCATAGCGCTGCGGCAGGTGCTGCAACCAGAAGTGGTTGTCGAAGTGCAGGTCGAGCAGGGTGCCGTCCATATCCAGCAGGACGGTGTCGATGGTGTTCCAGGGCAAGGCAGGCATGCGCAGTTCTTCTGGTAGATGCGCAGGCGGTCGCGATTTGCGCCGCAGGCGTCGTGATCGCGCAATCTCCTACGCAGATAATAGGAAAAGCCGCGCTATGATAACCCGCTATGTCCTGCCCAGGAGCCGCCCCATGCGTCAGAAACCCACCGTACTCGCTCGCGAAATTGTCGCCAGCAGCCGCCTGTTCCGCGTTGAGGAGCTGCAACTGCGCTTCAGCAACGGCGTGGAGCGCACCTATGAGCGGTTGGTGGGCAAGGGGTCCGGCTATGGTGCGGTGATGGTGGTGGCGATGGTCGATGCCGAACACGCACTGCTGGTCGAGGAATACTGCGGCGGCACCGATGATTATCAGCTGTCGCTGCCCAAAGGGCTGATCGAACCGGGTGAGGACGTGCTGGACGCGGCCAACCGCGAGCTGAAAGAAGAAGCTGGCTTTGGCGCGCACAAGCTTGAGTTGCTGGCCGAGCTGAGCCTTTCGCCGGGTTATATGAGCCAGAAGATTCAGGTGGTGCTGGCCTCGGATCTCTATGAAGAACGCCTGCCGGGCGATGAGCCCGAGCCGATGCGCGTCGACCAGACCAGCCTGCGCGAACTGTCGAGCCTGATTCAACACCCGCAATTCACCGAAGGTCGCGCCCTGGCGGCGTTGTACCTGGCCCGTGATGTACTGACTCAGCGTGGGGTCTTTAAGCCATGAGCCATCCGCTGATCCCCGCTGTGATTGAGCTGGTGCGCCAGGCTGGCGCGGCAACATTGCCGCATTGGCGCGCCGATGTAACGGTGAATGAAAAAGCCGATGCGTCGCCGGTCACGGCTGCCGACATGGCCGCGCACCATATTCTGAATGACGGCCTGCTGGCCTTGGCGGCTGACATTCCGGTGCTCTCCGAAGAAGCGGCCGATATTGCCCTGAGCACCCGTACGCAGTGGTCGCGCTGGTGGCTGGTTGACCCGCTGGATGGCACCAAGGAATTTATCGCGGGCTCCGAAGAGTTCACCGTCAACGTCGCGTTGATCGAACAGGGCCGCGTGGTGTTTGGCGTGGTGGGTATTCCGGCCACCGGCCAGTGTTATTACGGTGGTGCAGGCATGGGCGCTTGGCGCGCCGATGCGGCGGGCCAGGCTGAGCCGATTCGTGTGCGTCTGGCCCCGCAGGAGGCGTTTACTCTGGTGGCCAGCCGCCGCCATTCCAGCCCAGCGCAGGAAGCGTTGTTGACCGGGCTGAGCGAGCGCTTTGGTGATCTGCAACTGGCCAATGTCGGCAGCTCGCTGAAGTTCTGCCAGCTGGCAGAAGGCAACGCCGATTGTTACCCGCGTCTGGCCCCCACCTCGCAGTGGGACACCGCGGCGGCGCAGGGCGTGCTGGAAGGTGCGGGTGGTGAAGTGCTGACGCTTAAGGGCGAGGCACTGACCTATGAGGCGCGTGAGTCGCTGCTGAATCCGTATTTTCTGGCGCTGCCGGCCGCCGCCCCCTGGCGCGCCGAGCTGATTCAGCTGGCCCGCGCGCTGGATTAAGCCAAGGCCGTAGGATGGGTTAGCCGCAGGCGTAACCCATCACTGACGTTCAGTCGAGCATATCGCCGTAGCGTTCGTCCTTCTTGAACACCAGCGGCTGGGCAAAGCCCGGCACCTTGATCTGCTCGGCGCTGATCTCGATCTGCTTATCGTCGATCAGGTCGTTGCCGAAGTTGTAGATAATCCCCAAATCCCCCAGCAGCGCCTGCGCGTCGTAGGCCTGAGCGGCGTGGCGCGTGGCTTCGCGTCGCTGCAGGTAGGCGGCAAAGGCCGCTTCGCCATGGCGCTTGCGCAACATACGTTCGGCCACATGCGGCGCCAGCAGCAGGGCGCTGGCGTTGTTGCCGCCAAAACCCTTGGAGTTGATTACGCACAGATCCAGCTGCTCGGGTGCGCGTGAACGATCCTGGGTGGCGAAGCTTAGGTGCTGCTGGTGCACGTCGTCGGCCACGGCGTCGATGGTCTTGATGCCAGGGATGATGCCGTACTTGAAGCTGCCCAGGGCGGAGATCACCTGATCACCACTGGCGGTGGCCAGGGAGTGGCCGACAAAGGCTTTCACTGCGGTGACCGGCCACTGTTTGATGGCGAAGGCGCCGGCGATGCGATCGAGGATTTCTGATTCGGTAACGCGGTTGGCCGGCGTGCTGGAGCCGTGGGCATGCACGAAGCTGCGCTCGCGCACCGCGTCGATGCCCAGCAGTTGCACGGCGCTGGCCACTGCCTTGGCCACGGTCAGGTAGTTGCCAGGGCCGGGGGCGGAAATGGATTTCTTGAAACCGTCGGCGTTGATAAACACATCCGGCACCGCGCCATGGATGTCCGCGCCCAGCTCCAGAGCCAGGGCGTCGTCCATCAGCACCACGAACTGGCAGGCTTCGGCCAGGGTAAAGCCGCAGTTTTCGCCAAACGGGCGGCTGGCGCGGCGGAAGTCGACCGAATCCTTACCTTCGATCTGGCGCAGGCCGTCTTCGGTGGCCAGCGCGCCCATGGCGCCGTAACCCTCGATGCATTCCTGATTGATCGGCGCTTCGCTGTTGCCAACGATGGCCACCCGCGCTTTGCCCGAACTGATCAGCTCGATGCCTTTCTGCAGGTTATAAAGGAAGGTGGCGCAGGCGCCGGTGACGCTGCCGGTGGTGCCGACGCTGCCCAGTACATAGGCGTTGATAAAGTCCGCCGGCATGGTGTTCAGGCCCAGGGCCAGCTGTTTGGCGGTGACGCGACCACCCTTGAGGCGCGACTGCATCAGGCCGCCGAAGCCGTTTTCGTCGAGCTGACTCATGATGCTGCCGGCAAACACCGCGACTTCGTCCGGTGCCACGTGCTGCATGATGGTCTGCCAGTCGATGCCGGTGGCGCGTAGGGCATCGGTGACGCCGACGATGGTCATGGCCAGACCGCGCGGATGGAAGCGTGCGTTGTACAGCTCGCTCGGTTCGAAGCCGCTGGGCAGCTGCCCGGCGGATTTCACCGGCAGGGCGCGGTAGCTGTCGACCTTGAATTCGCAGTTGTCGTGCAGGGTCACCAGTACTTCGCTGGCGTTCAACTCGTCCACCGTCCAGTCGGATGGCAGCGGCTCGGGCAGGTGCTTGCGCAGGGTGATAAAGCTCAGCGGCTGACCGGCTGTGGCACTGATGTCGATGGTCTTCTGCCAGTGCGCCGCGTCGACATCCAGGTGCTGCTTCTCGATACGGCGCACCAAGGTCGAGGCGAGAATCTGCTCGGCGAAGCGGCTGTCGATCTCGGCCAGGCTCAGGGTGTTGCCGGCGTCATCCTGATAGTTGCCATCAACCACCTTGACCAGTTTCATCATCACCGCCAGGCCGGCAAGGGTCTGCTGGCGCGCAGGCGTGTCCATGGACTCGATCACGGTGCGGCGGAAACCATGGTGGAAGGAGCTGCGCCCAGCCGCGTTATAGCCACCAAAACCAACGATCACAGGTAAGCGTGAGGTCACTCGATAACTCCTTGAAAAGATAACGCCAGACAAACCGAGATAAGGCTATGGAGGCTTGTCACTCAGTCTGGAACGCTCTGCGGCGGTTATTGCGCCGCGATCAAGCGCCCAGCATGGCTGTTCGGATGCCTATGCTGACGTGATTGCTGACTTGCGAGTCACGGTTTCGACCAAGGTCGCGCATCGCAAAAACCTTACGGCTGCTATGGTCTCTGCGCACAACGCCCAGCTGGAGAACAACAATGCACAGCGTCAATCCCTACGAATACGGCATGCCCCGTGATGCGGCAAATTTTCAGGCGCTCAGCCCGCTGAGCTTTCTTGAGCGCGCCGCCAGCGTCTACCCGCAGCGCCTGGCGCTGATTAACGGCAGCCTGCGGCAGACCTGGGGCGAAACCTATAGCCGCAGTATTCGTTTGGCCTCGGCCTTGGCTCAGCGCGGCATCGGTTTGGGCGATACCGTGGCAGTGATTGCGCCCAACGGCCCGGCGATGTTCGAGGCGCATTTTGGTGTGCCGATGTGCGGTGCCGTGCTGAATGCCATCAATACCCGCCTGGATGCCGAAGCCATCGCCTTTATCCTGCAGCACGGCGAAGCCAAGGTGTTGCTGGTGGACAAGGAGTTCGGCGAGCTGGCCCAGCGCGTGGTCGGCCACTTGCCACAGCCGCCGCTGGTGATCGGTATCGATGACCCGGAATACGCTGACGGTGTGCTGATCGGCCAGCTGGAGTACGAGGCGCTGCTGGCCGAAGGCGACCCTGACTACGCCTGGCAGCTGCCGGCGGACGAGTGGCAGGCGATCTCCCTCAATTACACCTCCGGCACCACCGGTAATCCCAAGGGCGTGGTCTATCACCACCGCGGTGCGCACCTGAATGCCCTGTCCAACGCCATGTGCTGGGACATGAGCCGCTTTCCGGTGTACCTGTGGACCCTGCCGATGTTCCACTGCAACGGCTGGTGCTTCCCCTGGGCGTTGGCCGCCTATGTCGGGGTCAACGTGTGCCTGCGGCATGTGCGTGCCGAAGCCATCTACCCGTTGCTCGCCGAGCATGACGTCGACCATTTCTGCGGCGCGCCGATCGTGTTGAATATGCTGGCTAACGCCGATGACGCGCTGAAAGCCCTGAAAACCCAGCCGGTAAAAGTGCTCACCGCTGGCGCCGCACCACCCGCAGCGGTGATCGAAGCCATGGAAGCCCTGGAATTTCGCGTGACCCACGTGTACGGCCTGACCGAAACCTACGGCCCCAGCGTGGCCTGCGAATGGAAAAGCGAGTGGGACAGCGAAAGCCCGGAACAGCGTGCGCGCCTGAAATCCCGCCAGGGCGTGCGAGCGCCGCTGCTCGACGGCCTGATGGTGGCCGACCCCGACACCCTGCAACCGGTGCCGAAAGACGGCCAGACCATTGGCGAAATCATGATGCGCGGCAACGTGGTGATGAAGGGCTATTTGAAGAACCCCTCAGCCACTGCCGAAGCATTTGCCGGTGGCTGGTTCCACTCCGGCGACCTGGCGGTGTGGCATGCAGACGGCTATGTGGAGATCAAGGATCGCAGCAAGGACATCATCATTTCCGGCGGCGAGAACATCTCCTCCATCGAGGTGGAAGACGTGCTGTATCGCCATCCGCTTATTTTGGAAGCGGCCGTAGTGGCCATGGCCCACGCCAAATGGGGCGAAACGCCCTGCGCTTTTGTCACCCTCAAGCCAGGTGCAGAGCTGACCGCCGTGGAAGTAATCGCCTTCTGTCAGCAGCGTATGGCGCGCTTCAAGGTGCCGGGCTGTGTGGTGTTTACCAGCCTGCCGAAAACCAGCACCGGCAAGGTGCAGAAGTTTGTGTTGCGTGAGCAGGCCAAGCAGTTGGCCGCACAACAGGCGGTGGCATAAGGAGGATTGAAGGCACTTGTTACAGGTTTAAATAGATAACGAGTTGAGAACCTAAATGTCATTCACTACTATTTGGCACCTTAACTCGTCTATACCAAGAGGCATTACACCATGCAGGTAAGCAAAGGCTTGTTCGCCGCACTCTCCCTCACTGCGCTCGCCAGCACAGCGCAGGCCGCCGATGAAGTGGTGGTGTATTCCTCGCGTATCGACGAGCTGATCAAGCCTGTGTTCGATGCCTACACCGCGAAAACCGGGGTCAAGGTCAAGTTCATCACTGACAAGGAAGCGCCGCTGATCGCGCGTCTGAAGGCTGAAGGTGCCAATACCCCGGCTGACCTGCTGATCACCGTCGACGCCGGCAACCTTTGGCAAGCCGAGCAGGAAGGCGTGCTGCAGCCGACCAAATCTGAGCTTATCAACGCCAATATCCCGGCCCAGTACCGCTCCAGCACCGACAGCTGGACTGGCCTGTCGCTGCGCGCGCGTACCATCTTCTACTCCACCGAGCGGGTTAAACCGAGTGAGCTGAGCACCTACGAAGCCCTGGCTGACAAGAACTGGGAAGGCCGCCTGTGCCTGCGCACCAGCAAGAAGGTCTACAACCAGTCGCTGACCGCCACCTTGATCGAAACCCATGGCGCGGCCAAAACCGAAGAAATCGTCAAGGGCTGGGTCAACAACCTGGCCACCGACGTTTTCGCCGATGACACCGCGCTGCTGCAAGCTATCGACGCCGGCCAGTGCGACGTTGGCATCACCAACACCTACTATTACGGCCGCCTGCACCAGCAGCAGCCTGACCTGAAAGTGAAGCCGTACTGGCCGAACCAGAACGACCGTGGCGTGCACGTCAACCTGGCCGGTGCCGGTGTGACCAAGTACGCGCCAAACGCCGAAGCCGCCCGCAAGCTGCTGGAGTGGATGACCACCGAAGAAGCGCAGACCATCTTCGCCGGCGTTAACCAAGAGTTCCCGGCCAACCCGGCGGTTGCACCGTCCAAGGAAGTCGCCGCGTGGGGCACCTTCAAGGCTGACTCGATCGCCACCGAAGTGGCCGGCAAGCGCCAGGCCGAAGCGACCATGCTGATGGATCGCGCTGGCTGGAACTAAGCCAGGGCTAAGCCGGCAGGTGGAAAAGCCGTCACGGTTTTCCACCCTGCAACGCGCTGGCTTTATACTGCCGACGCCCCGCACTTGCGGGGCGTTGTCTTTTCCGCTGTAGAGGACTCTGCGTGGCCCATCCTGCCCAGCGCCGCTGGTACCCCATCGCCTTTGCCGTTGCCTTGCTGGTGCTGCTGCCGCTGAGCGTGCTGATGTTTAGTTGGCACGAGGTCGACCAGCAGATCTGGGCGCACCTGTGGCAAACCCAGTTGCCGCGTCTGCTCGGTAATACCCTGGTGTTGGTCCTCGGTGTGGGCGTGGGTGTGACGCTGCTTGGCGTGAGCCTGGCCTGGCTTACCAGCCTCTGTGAGTTCCCCGGCAGGCGCTGGCTGGACTGGGCGCTGATGTTGCCATTTGCCATTCCCGCCTATGTGCTGGCGTTCGTGTTTGTCGGTCTGCTGGATTTCGCCGGCCCGCTGCAGACCCTGCTGCGCGAGTGGTTCGGCAGTGACGTGCGCTTTCCCCGGGTGCGTTCCACCGGCGGGGTGATCATCGTGCTGGTGCTGGTGTTCTACCCCTACGTCTACCTGCTCGCGCGCAATGCCTTTCTGGCCCAGGGCAAGGGCTTGATGGAAGCGGCACGGGTGCTTGGTCTGAGCCCCTGGCGAGCGTTCTGGCGCGTAGCCTTGCCGATGGCGCGCCCGGCGATTGGCGCCGGTCTGGCGCTGGCCATCATGGAAACTCTGGCGGATTTCGGCGCGGTCTCGGTGTTCAATTTCGATACATTTACCACGGCCATCTACAAGACCTGGTACAGCTTTTACAGCCTGACCAGCGCCACGCAACTGGCCAGCCTACTACTGCTGGCGGTGATGTTGGTGCTCTACGGCGAGCGCCGCGCCCGCGGTGCGGTGCGTCCGGTGAATGAACGTCCGCGCGGCAAGGCGCTGTATCACCTCAAGGGCGGCCAGGCACTAGCCGCCAGTGCCTGGTGCGGTCTGGTATTCGCCTGCGGCTTTGTTATCCCGGTGCTGCAGCTGATCGTCTGGTTCTGGCAGCGCGGCCGTTTCGATCTGGATGAACGCTACAGCGCATTGATCCTGCACACCTTGTATCTGGGCGCGATGGCGGCGCTGATTACCGTCAGTGTGGCCTTGCTGCTGGCGTTCTCTCGACGTTTAACCCCGACCCGTTTGATGCGCGGCACTGTCGGCGTGGCCAACCTCGGCTATGCCTTGCCGGGTTCAATGCTGGCGGTGGCGATTATGCTGGCCTTCAGCTACCTGGACCGTGAGCTGGTGATCCCGCTGTCCAGTTGGCTGGGGGGCGCAGGCAAGCCGATTCTGCTCGGCAGCCTGTCGGCGCTGTTGCTGGCCTATATGATCCGCTTTATGGCGGTGGCCTACGGGCCGCTGGAAAACAGCCTGGCGCGCATTCGCCCGTCCTTGCCAGAAGCCTCGCGCAGCCTGGGTGTTGGCGGCGTCGGATTGTTCTTCAAGGTCTATCTGCCCCTGCTGGTGCCGGGTGCGCTGTCGGCTGCGCTGCTGGTGTTCGTCGATGTGCTCAAGGAAATGCCTGCCACCCTGCTGATGCGCCCCTTTGGTTGGGACACGCTGTCGGTGCGGGTGTTTGAAATGACCAGTGAAGGCGAGTGGGCACGCGCTGCGCTGCCGGCCCTGACCCTGGTGCTGGTTGGCTTGTTGCCGGTGATTCTGCTGATCCGCCGTTCGGCGCGCCGTCACGGTTAGCCAAACGGGCCTGCGCGACAGGCTGTCACGTTGGGATGACCGCCCCCGGTGTTGCGGCTACAATGCGCGCCATTCGCAGCGGCCGATCATCTTGATAGCCTGTGCCAGTGCCCGATTGTGTGGGCTCAGCCGGGTTGCCGCTGCACTGCCCAGCCCGCAAGGAGACACTTATGGGACAGCGCACACCGCTCTATGACCTGCACCTCGCTCTGGGTGCCAAGATGGTCGACTTCGGCGGTTGGGACATGCCGTTGCACTATGGCTCGCAGGTCGAGGAGCACCATCAGGTGCGTCGCGACTGCGGGGTGTTCGATGTGTCGCACATGACCGTGGTGGATGTCAGTGGCAGCCAGGCCAAGGCCTATCTGCAACACCTGCTGGCCAATGATATCGAGCGCCTGCAAAGTATCGGTAAAGCCCTCTACAGCGGCATGCTCAATGAGCAGGGCGGGGTGGTGGATGATTTGATCGTCTACCTGACCGATTTTGGTTACCGCGTGGTGGTGAATGCCTCGACCCGCGACAAGGACCTGGCCTGGATGCGCCTGCAGAGCGTCGACTTTGACGTGCAGCTGCAAGAGCGCGCCGAGCTGGCGATGCTGGCCATTCAAGGCCCGCATGCGCGCAGCAAGACTGCCGAGCTGGTGAGCCAGTCGCGCGCCAACCTGATTCAGGGCCTCAAGCCGTTCGAAGGCCAGCCTGATGGCGAGTGGTTCATCGCCCGCACCGGTTACACCGGCGAAGACGGCCTGGAAATCATGCTGCCAGCCAGCGAAGTGGTGGCCTTCCTTAATGAGCTGGTCGGTGCCGGTATTTCCCCGATCGGTCTTGGCGCGCGCGATACCCTGCGCCTGGAAGCCGGGATGAACCTTTACGGCCAGGACATGGACGAAAGTGTGACACCACTGGCCGCCAACATGGCCTGGACCATCGCCTGGGAGCCGGCCAGCCGTGGTTTCGTTGGCCGTGTCGCGCTGCAGAAGCAGAAGGCCGAAGGCGTTCCCTCCAAGCTGGTGGGCCTGGTGCTGGAAGAGCGCGGCGTGCTGCGTGCGCATCAGGTGGTGCGGGTTGAGGGCGTGGGCGAAGGTGAGATTACCAGCGGCAGCTTCTCGCCGACCCTGGGTAAATCCATCGCCCTGGCCCGCGTGCCGGCGGCGACTCAGGAGCGCGCCGAGGTTGAGATTCGCGGCAAGTGGTACCCGGTGCGGGTGGTCAAGCCGAGTTTTGTGCGTAACGGCAAGGCGCTTATCTAAGCCTTGAGTTAGCCATGGATGGTCGAGAGCGCCCGTGTTGGAGCGGCTCACTAGGTTTTTAAAGACTTTCTTTCGGTATGGCCAAGGCCTGCTAAATTTCCATGACGGCGTGGTCGCCGTCATGTCAGATGAGGAACGACACATGAGCAATATCCCCGCCGATCTGCGTTACGCCGCCAGCCACGAGTGGGCGCGCCTGGAAGCCGATGGCAGCGTTACCGTAGGCATTTCCGATCACGCGCAGGAAGCCCTGGGTGATGTGGTGTTCATCGAGTTGCCAGAAGTCGGCAAGAGCCTGAATGCTGGCCAGGAAGCCGGGGTGGTGGAATCGGTCAAGGCCGCGTCCGACATCTATGCACCAGTCTCCGGTGAAGTCATCGCGATCAATGACGGCCTGTCCGACAGCCCGGAAAGCGTCAACAGCGATCCGTACGGCAGTTGGTTCTTCAAGCTCAAGCCAAGCGATGCCAGCGAGCTGGACAAGCTGCTGGATGCGGCCGCTTACAAGGCCACAGCCGATAGCGACGCTTAAGCTTCCCGCTTAGCTGCAAAACAAAGCCCCGCCTCGCGGGGCTTTGTTGTTTCTGCGCCTTTGCTCGTGCCTCGTAATGGCACTGTGCCGCTCTAGCACGGCTATTCGTCGCACTCAGCTGTTTGTTCGGTCAGAAAGTTTGCGCGGCCCGCGATGCTGACTAGGCTGTTGATCCATGTCACAAGATGTTTCGCCGCTCGGTGCATAGTGCGTTGAGTGGGCATGCATCAATTCCCCGGTTTCTATGCACTAACCCCCGCACGGTTACTGGATGTCAGGGTATGGGCAGTGCGACTGCGTTTGCGCAAAAGGACGATGGAGGCAGGTTGATGATTGGACGAACCAACAAACCCCTGAAAATGCGCGTGCTGATGGTCGACGATGACCTCGGCAGCCCCACTAGCATGCGTGGGCGCGTACTCAACGAGCTGGTCGACGAATTTGCCAGCCGCAATGCCGAGCTGATCAAGGCCACCTCCTACGAGGATGGGTTGGCGGCGGTGATGTCCGATGCGGCGCTGCATTGCATCTGCGTCGATTGGACCCTGGGCAAAAATGACGACAGCTCCCACGCCCAGGCGCTGGAGTTGCTGCGCAGCATTCGCCAGCGCAACGAAAACGTTCCGGTATTTCTAATGGCCGACCGTAATGCCAAGAAGAGCATCACGGTGGAGGCCATGGGGCTGGCCGACGAGTTTGTCTGGATGCTCGAAGACACCGCGCCCTTTGTCGTCGGTCGGGTGATTGCCGCGATCAACCGCTACCTTGAGCACCTGCTGCCGCCGTTTACCGATGCACTGCTGCGCTACACCATGAAAGATGAGCACTCCTGGGCTGCGCCGGGGCATCAGGGCGGGATTGCCTTTACCAAGTCGCCGGTGGGCCGGGTGTTCTTCGATTTCTTCGGGGAAAACCTGTTTCGCACCGACAGCGGTATCGAGCGCGGCAGCCTTGGTTCAGTGCTCGATCACAGCGGCCCGGTGGCAGACTCCGAAGCCTATGTGGCGCGGATCTTTGGCGCCCACGCCAGCTATTCGGTACTCAACGGCACCTCGGGCTCCAACCGGGCGATCTTTATGGCCTGCGTCGGTGAAAACCAGTTCGCCCTGTGCGACCGCAATTGCCACAAATCCATCGAGCAGGGCCTGGTGCTGACTGGCGGCCTGCCGTTGTATATGACCCCGACACGCAACCGCTACGGGATTATCGGCCCACTGCTGCCCGCGCAGTTCGATGCGCAGCGCATCCAGGCCGCCATCGCCAACCACCCGCTGCGCGCCCAGGCCAAGGGCAGCAAGCCCGTGTATGCCGTGGTCACCAATTGCACCTATGACGGCATGTGCCTGCATGCCGAACGCGCCGAAGGCATGCTGGCGCAGAGCAGTGAGCGCATTCACTTCGATGAGGCCTGGTACGGCTACGCGCGCTTCAATCCGCTGTACCAGGGGCGTTACGCCATGCGTGGCGACCCCGCCAGCCACCCGGCCGATGGCCCTACGGTGTTTGCCACCCACTCGACCCACAAGTTGCTGGCGGCGCTGTCGCAGTCCTCGTTTATCCATATCCGCAACGGCCGCAACCCGGTCGAGCACAGCCGCTTCAATGAATCCTTCGTGATTCAGGCCAGTACCTCGCCGTTGTACGCGCTGTTCGCCTCCAACGAGGTGGGCGCGGCGATGATGGATGGCAACGGCGGCTATAGCCTGACCCAGGATTCGCTGCGCGAGGCGGTGGATTTCCGCCAGGCGCTGGCGCGTACCCACCGCGAGTTTGCCAGCCGTGGCGACTGGTTCTTCCAGCCATGGAACGCGCTGCAGGTCTGCGATAGCAAAACCGGCAAGACGGTTGATTTTGCCGATGCCGATGCCGAACAACTGACCAGCGATCCTGCCTGCTGGGAGCTGGAGCCAGGCGCTGAATGGCATGGCTTTGCTGGCCTGGAAAAAGGCTGGTGCATGCTCGACCCGATCAAGGTCGGCATCATGGTGCCGGGCATGGGCGCCGACGGCCAGCTGTTGGCGGAGGGCATCCCCGCGCCAATCCTCGGTGCCTTTCTCTACCGCAACAACATTGTGCCGTCGCGTATCACCGATTTTATGGTGCTGTGCCTGTTCAGCATTGGCGTAACCAAGGGCAAGTGGGGCACGCTGATCAACGTGCTGCTGGCCTTCAAGCGCCACTATGACGGCAATGTGGCGCTGGAACGAGTGCTGCCTGATCTGGTCGCCCAGGCGCCTGAGCGCTACCGCGGCATGGGCCTGCGTGACCTCAGCAACGAGATGTTCGAGTACATGCGCAGCAGCCGCATGGACGCCCTGCAGGCCGAAGCCTTCGGCAATTTGCCGTTGATCGAAACAACGCCACGTGCCGCGTTCCAGGCGCTGCAAGCCGGCGAGGTCGAGTTGTTGCCGCTGCAACAGGCAGCAGGGCGGGTTACCGGGGTTGGCATCATGCCGTATCCACCAGGCATACCGATTGTCATGCCCGGCGAGAACCTCGGTCCGCTGGATGGCCCATGGATTCGCTACATCCAGGCCCTGCAGGATTGGGGCAACCACTTCCCCGGTTTCGAGAAAGAGGTAGAGGGCGCCGTGCATCAGGACGGCGGTTACCACTTCTGGTGCCTCAAGCGCTAAGGGCTGGCACCCATCAGGTCTTTTATAAGGAGTTCATCATGAGTCACGCCAAAGTGCCGTTGCCGGCATCCCTAGCCCAGCGTTACCCGGTGCTGATTGTGGTCAACACCCTGGAGCACCCGGACAGCATCGTTCTGCGCAGCGCCGAGGAGGTGGGTCGGGCCTTGCAGCAACATGGCCTGGAGGTTGAGCGAGTCAGCTCGCTGGATGACGCGGAAATCGCCTTTCGCGCCGACCCAGCCTATTGCTGCGTCATCCTCGGCTGGGGCTTGTGTGAGGAAAACCTGCCGTTAGCGCTGCACCTGATTCAGCTGATCCGCCAACGCACCGCACAGCTGCCGATCATGCTCGGCATGAGCCAGGCACATCAGAGCCGGGTGCCGCTGGAGTTTGTCGAAAATATCGACGGGTTTATCTGGCAGCCGGAAGACAGCCCGGCGTTTGTCGCCGGACGCATTGAAGCCGCTGCCCGGCGTTATCTGGACAGCATCCTGCCGCCATTTTTTGGCGCCCTGGTGAACTTCGCTGACACCCACGAATACTCCTGGCACACCCCTGGGCATACCGGCGGCACTGCCTTTATGAAGACCGCAGTGGGGCGCAGTTTTCTCGACTTCTACGGCGAACAGATGCTGCGCTCCGACCTCAGCGTATCGGTGGGTGAGCTGGGCTCGTTGAATGATCACTCCGGGCCTATTGCCGAGGCGGAAAAGAATGCCGCGCGGGTGTTTGGCGCCGATTACACCTTCTTCTCTGTCGGTGGTAGTTCAGCCAGCAATGAGATCGTCCTGCACTCGGCGGTCACCGATGGCGATGCGGTGCTGGTTGACCGTAATTGCCACAAGTCGCTGAACTACGCGTTGAATATGTCCGGCGCGGTGCCGCTGTACCTGCGGCCACGGCGTAACGCACGCGGGCTGATCGGCCCGGTGCCGCGCAGCGAGCTGACGCCCGAGGCGGTGGCGCAGAAAATCGTCGAAAGTCCGCTGATGACCGACAAACAGGCCCGTCCAGTACTGGCGGTGCTGACCAATTCGACCTACGACGGCCTCTGCTACAACGTGCAGACCACCACCCGCGAACTGAGCCAGAGCGTCGACCGGATTCACTACGACGAAGCCTGGTATGCCTACGCGCGCTTCAATCCGCTGTATGAAGGCCGCTACGGCATGCACCGTGGCGAACGGCATGCCGATGACGCCACAGTGACCGTCACCCACTCGACCCACAAGCTGCTGGCGGCGCTGTCGCAGGCCTCGATGATCCATATCCGTTCGGGCAAGGTGCCGGTCAAGCCGGCGCTGTTCAACGAAGCTTTCATGATGCACACCTCGACCTCGCCGCAATACAGCATCCTCGCCTCCACCGATGTGTCGGCGAAGATGATGGATGATGCCGGCGAGTACCTCACCGATGAGTCCATCGGCGAAGCCATCGCCTTCCGCCAGGCCATGGTGCGTCTGGGTAATGAGGTGCGTAAGCGCAAGCCGCAGGATTGGTGGTTTGGCGTGTGGCAACCGGATGAGGTCAACGGCGTGCCTTTTGCCGACCTCGACCCGCAGACCTTGCGCCAGGGCGATGCCTGGGTGCTTCAGCCGAGCGCCAGCTGGCATGGCTTTGGCGACCTGGGCCGTGATTACTGCATGCTCGACCCGATCAAGGTCACCGTGCTGACCCCAGGGCAGACCCTGGAAGGGCAGATGGAAGCCAGCGGCATTCCGGCGCCGCTGGTGTCGTCGTTCCTTGCCAGCCGCGGCATCGTGGTGGAAAAGACCGAGCCGTATTCGATTCTGCTGCTGTTCAGCCTGGGCGTAACCAAGGGCAAGTGGGGCTCACTGGTCGCCGGGCTGATGGAGTTCAAGAAGCACTACGACAGCAACGCCTCGCTGGAATTGGTGATGCCTGAGCTGGTCGCTAGCCATGGCGAGCGTTACGCCGGCATGGGCCTCAAGGACCTGGCCGACGCGATGCACCAGGACATGCTCGCCTCCAAGCTGCTGCACAACATGGACGCCGCCTTCAGCCTCTTGCCGGATGTGGTGTCATCACCGCGCGCGACCTTTGCCAAGCTGGTGAAAGGCCAGATCGAGCAGATCGCCGTGCGTGACATGCTGGACCGTACCGTGGCCGTACAGGTTGTGCCGTATCCACCGGGCATCCCGCTGATGATGCCGGGCGAGAAGGCTGGCGCCGACAAGCAGGCGATCATCGATTACCTGCTGGCGATGGAGCTGTTCGACAGCCACTTCCCCGGTTTCGAGCACGACAACCATGGCGTCGAGATTGAGCGCGATGGTCAGGGTGGGCTGACGTACAGGGTCTATGTGGTCAAACAGTAACGCTTAGCCACTCCGGGCCGGCAGCCTTGGCTGCTGGCCGCGCCAGTGCCACGCAAAGAACAAGGAGAGGTCGATGGCTGAGTCAAGCAAGAAGATGAGCCTGGTGGGGCTCACCACCCTGGTGTCGGTCAATATGATGGGCTCCGGCATCATCATGTTGCCGTCGAGCATGGCCCAGTTGGGCGCGGTTTCGTTGCTGTCGTGGATCATCACGGCAGTCGGCTCCATGGCCATTGCCTATTGTTTCGCCCAATGCGGCATCTACTGCCACCGCTCGGGCGGTATGTCGGCCTATACCGAGGAAGCGCACGGCAAGTCGGCGTTCTTTCTCTGTTCGTTTCTGTATTTTCTTTCGCTGGCCATCGGTAACGTGGCCATCGGTATTTCTGCAGTGGGTTATCTCACGCCGTTCTTCCCCTGGCTGGGCAGTGGCGCGATTCCGCTGTTTGTCGGCACAGTCGGGCTGATCTGGCTGACCACAGTGGCCAACTTCGGCGGCCCGCGTATCACCGGCAGAATTGGCGCGATCACTGTCTGGGGCGTGATCATCCCGGTGGCGGGGCTCAGCCTGATCGGCTGGTTCTGGTTTGACCCTGCGGTGCTGAAGGATGCCTGGAACCCGCACAGCCTGAAGATCAGCGACGCGATTGCACAGAGTATTCCGCTGACCCTGTGGGCCTTCCTCGGCATGGAATCGGCGGCGCAAAACTCCGATGCGGTGGAAAATCCCGAGCGCAATGTGCCGCTCGCCTGTCTGTTCGGCACCCTCGGTGCAGCCGTGGTGTATGTGCTGTCGACCACGGTGATTCAGGGCATTGTGCCGAATGCCGAGCTGGCCAACTCCAGCGCGCCATTTGCCTATGTCTATGCGCAGATGTTCAACCCCTTTATCGGCAACATCATCATGGGCCTGGCTGTCATGGCCTGTATCGGCTCGCTGCTGGGTTGGCAGTTCACTTTGGCGCAAACGGCCAAGGTCACGGCGGATCAGGGCATGTTCCTCAAACTGTTCGGCAAAGTGACGGCGGCCAATGCACCGGTGATCGGCATGATCGTGTGCGGGGTGCTGCAAACCCTGTTGGCGCTGTCGACTATCTCGCCGAACGCCAGCGCGCAGTTCAGCAAGCTGGTCAATCTGGCGGCCGTTACCAACCTGATTCCCTATGTCACGGCGCTCTCCGGGTTACTGGTGATCATGTACAAGGCCCGCGTCAGCGCGGCGATCTATACCCGCAACGTGGTGGTGCTGATGGTGGCGATGGTTTATTGCTTCTACGCCCTGTATGCCTCGGGCAAGGATGCGGTGTTCGGCGCGATGCTGGTGCTGGCGTTGGGTTATCTGCTGTACGGTTTTATCGCCAAGCGCTTTGTTGCCGAGCAACCCACGCCCGGTAAGGCGTAATGGCTGGTAAACCCTTTGAATCTGGGGATATGGATATGAATATTCACCTGTGTAATCCGTGCAACCTGCTGCTGGCCTGCCTCCTGGCGCTGTCGCCTGTAACCCACGCCGAGACGTTGCAGCGCATCGAAAGTAGCAACACGCTTAATCTGGGCTACATCGACGACATTGCCCCGTTCAGCAGCCTGCAAAACGGCGAAGTCGGCGGCTATGCGATTGAGCTGTGCGAGAAGGTGGTCGAACAGGTCAAAACCGAACTGAACCTGCCTGCGCTGCAGGTGCGCTATCAGTCTGTGAAGGCGACACAAGGGCTGAGCGCCGTGCGTGACGGTTCGCTCGACCTGCTCTGCTCGCCCAGTGTGGAAAGCCTCAGTCAGCGTAAGCACGTCAGTTTCTCCCTGCCCATCTACACCGCCGGGCTGGCGGTCTTGGTGCGCAAGGATGCGCCCGAGGCTTTGCTCAAGGTGCTCAACGGTGAGGTTGCACACAGCGGACCGACTTGGCGCGCCACGGTCAATCGCGGCTTGGCTAACCATACCTATGCGGTTAAACAGGGCGAAGCGACAGAAGCCTGGATTCGTAAGCAGCAACGCATGCTGGGTGTTGTCGCTACGGTGGTGACCGTCAGCAGCCAGGAGGAGGGTGTGCAGTTGGTGGCCGAGGGTAAGGCCGATGCGTTCTTTTCTGAGCGCATGGTCCTGAAGAATTACCTGGCCAAGCGCGATGATGCCAGTGATATGCAGGTGCTGGAGCGAATCTACGAATTCGCCCCGGTGGCGATGGCCTTAACGCGTGGTGACGAAGACTTCCGCCTGTTAGTCGACACGGCCCTGAGCAAGGCGCAGCGCTCCGGTGAGTTGGAGCAGATTTACGGTCGCTACTTCGGTGAGCCGGGGGATATGGTCAAGGCGCTGTTCAAGGTGTACGCCTTGCCTGAGTGACAGGCAGCTAAGCCGGCACTGAGCATTTTTCGCCAGTGCCGGTTTGCCTGTTAGGCCGATTACTCGGCTTCGACCCGCAGCACTACACCGTCCTGACCCACCACGCGCACCGGCGTGCCCGCTGGTAGATTCGGGCCGCTGACCAACCACAACGAGTCTCCGGCTTTTATCTTGCCACGCCCCTCATGGATGGCTTCATGCAGGGCAAAGGTGCGTCCCATGAATTCGCTGCCACGCTGGTTCAGCCCTGGCTGGTCGGAAGGCTTGGCGGCGCTGCGTTGGCGCTGCCACCAGAACACTGCGGTGAGTATCGACAGTAGGCCGAACAGGATGAACTGCGCAGCCCAGGGCAGGCCCGGAAAGATAAAGGTCAGCAGGCCGACGCTGGCGGCGGCCAGGCCGATCCACAGCAGATAGCCACCTGCACCGAACACTTCGAGGATCAGCAGCAGGGTGCCGAACGCCAGCCAGTTCCAGTACGACAGGTGCTGTAAAAAGTCCCACATGGTTTAACCCTTCTTCTCGCCGAAGGTGGCTTTGACAATTTCGCTGATACCGCCGACTGCACCGATCACCTGGCTGGCTTCCAGCGGCATCAGGATGACTTTGCTGTTATTGGCGCTGGCCAGTTGGCCGAGGGCTTCGATGTATTTCTGCGCAACGAAGTAGTTAACCGCCTGCACGTTGCCCTGGGCGATGGCTTCGGAAACCATGCGCGTGGCTTCAGCTTCTGCCTGGGCGGCACGTTCGCGCGCTTCGGCTTCGAGGAAGGCAGCCTGGCGCTGGCCTTCGGCCTTGAGGATGTCGCCCTGCTTCTGCCCTTCGGCGGTAAGGATGGCGGCAGCGCGCAGGCCTTCGGCTTCGAGAATCTGTGCGCGCTTGATCCGCTCGGCTTTCATCTGCCCGGACATGGCGGCCATCAGGTCGGCGGGTGGGCTGATGTCCTTGATCTCGATGCGGGTGATCTTGATGCCCCAGGGCGCGGTGGCTTCATCAACGGTGCGTAGCAGCTTTTCGTTGATTGCGTCGCGTTGGCCGAGCATGGCATCCAGCTCCATGGAGCCGAGCACGGTACGGATATTGGTCATCACCAGGTTGCGGATGGCGTGTTCGAGGTTGTTCACCTCGTAGGCGGCCTGGGCCGAATTGATGATCTGGAAGAAGCAGATGGCGTCGATCTGCACCGTGGCGTTATCGGCGGTGATCACTTCCTGCGGCGGAATATCCAGCACGTTTTCCATTACGTTGAGCTTGCGGCCGACTTTGTCCATCACCGGGACGATGATGTTCAGGCCCGGCTTAAGGGTGTTGGTGTAGCGACCGAAGCGCTCCACCGTCCATTCAAAACCCTGCGGCACGACCTTGAAACCCATAAAAACGATGGCGACGGCGAGGCCGACAAAGAGAAAGATGACGCTGCCGATTTCCATGTGGTGTAGCTCCTTGGTGGGTTTTAGTCTGCGGATTAGCTGTTCAGCTATCTAAGCACAGTTGGCGTTGGCACTGCTGTCGATGGCGTTGCAGAGTATGCCGATCAACGGTCATGGCGGCCGATCAGTGCACGTTTGGCGCCAGCGCTTTGACCAGGCGCATGTCGCGCGCGTAGATGTCCGGGTAGTAGCGCAGTGCCCCGTCCTTGCTGGCTTCGACCGTCCAATAGGCAATCAGTAGCGGTGCCGGGTGTTGCAGGCGGTATTGCTGGGTTTCGCCGCTGGCGATACGCGTTTGTACGCTGCTCAGCTCATCCGGGGTGAGCAGCCAGGCGAGCAGGGTATCGACCGCCTCGACCCTTACGCAGCCCGAGCTGAAGGCGCGCGGGGCTTTGCTGAACAGCTGCTGGCTGGGAGTGTCGTGCAGGTAGACCGCGAATGGATTGTCGAAGCGCACAGCGACGCGGCCGAGCGGGTTATGGCTGCCGGCCGACTGCCGCAGGCGGATCGCTCCGGGGCTTTCCCAGTCAATGCTCTGCGGGTCGAGCAGATTGCCGTCGCGGTCGAGCACGCTGATCTGGTGGCGTTCCAGGTAGCTGATGTCTTCGCGAATAGCCGGCAATTTGTCTTCACGCAGAATGGTCGGCGGCACGGTCCAGGTCGGATTGAGGGTCAGCCGCACAATGCTGGAGGCTAGCAGCGGCGTTTGCCGTTCGTTACGGCCGACCTGGGTACGGGTGCGCCACAGCAGTTGGTTATCGCGCTGCACCTGGATTTCGGCGGCCGCGACATTGATCAGCACTTCGGCCTTGCCCATAGAGTCGGCCAGCCAGCGCAGGCGCTCAAGGTTAGCGCGCAGCTGTTCGCGGCGCAGCTGTGGGCTGATATTCAGCTCGGTCAGGCTGGCGGGGCCGAGAATACCATCCGGGTTAAGGCCGTGGTCGCGTTGAAAATTCTCAAGTGCACTTTGTGTGGCCAGATCATAGGTGCTGCCCAGTTCTACTAGCGGTGCAGCCAGGTAGCCCTGGGCGATCAGGCGTGTGCGCAATGCTGGCAGTCGCGCATCTTTACCGCCGGGTTTGAGCTGTGGGCCGCTGGCGAGTGTCGTCCACTCCTGCAGCGGCTGTAGGCGTTGTTGCGCATAAGCGCTACGCAGCCGCTGGTATTGCACGGTAGCCGGCCGTGCGTTGGCAAAGGCCAGGGACGGCGTGTGCAGATGCAGCAGGGCCAGTGAGAGGGTCGCCAGTTGCGGGTCCGGGTTGGTTTGCCCTGGCGCCTGCCACAGCGGTTCCAGGCGCTGTTGCAGCAAGCGGCCGCGACGCAGGTGCAGCAGGGCCTGCAGGTAGCTGTGGCTGGTCAGCAGTTCCGCGCAGTCGCGCTGCTTGGCGAAGCTTTCCGCGACCAGGCTTGGAAGCATATAGTCACTGGGCTGCAGGCCGTCATCGTCCAATTGCGCCAGCTGTTCGCGCAATTGCAGCAGTTGTTCGCTGTTCTGCCAGGCTGGTTGGCCGTCGCGTTGCGCATAAAAAGCCTGCAGCAGGCGCTGAGCATTCTCGTCTAGGCTTGTCGGTAATGGGCTGCAGCGCTGCGTCAATTGAGCCAGCAATGGGCGCAGATCGACGCTGGTGGCGAAGGGCGCATCGGTGGCGTTGGCGACCAATGGCAGGGTGAGCAGGACAGCGCTCAGGTAGAGTGTGCGTTTTTTGAACAATCTACTGCTCCAGTCCTTGGCCGAAAAGCGGGTTAGCCAAAACCAGTATAGGCGGGCCAGGGGCGGATTTTGTGACAGGACGTCCGACGGTACTCGAGGTATTTGCGCAATGTTTGGACGTCTTGGCAGGTTCTGCCTGATCGGCTTTTGGCTTTCTTGCATGCCCTTGTCGGCGACTGCAACCGAGCAGGATGGCTTGCTCAGGGACCTGGCGCAGATTGCCCCCGGGCTCAATCAGCAGGCGCTGCAGCATGCGCTGGCGGCCATGCAGTGCGCGGTCAATCATGGTGCTGATCCGGCTCACCGCCTTGCGGTTATCGACTATTCGCGGCCTTCCACCGAGCGGCGCTTGTGGATATTCGATCTGCAGCGCAAGCGTCTGCTATTACGCGATTTCGTCGCCCATGGTCGCAAGTCCGGGGAGAATTTTGCCGAGGCGTTTTCCAATCGTCTGGGCAGCCACCAATCCAGTCTCGGTTTGTTCCGCACGGCTGAAAGCTACCGCGGCAAGCATGGCTATTCCCTGCGTATGGATGGGCTAGAGCCTGGCCTGAATGACCTGGCCCGCGAGCGTGCCATCGTGATTCATGGCGCCGGTTATGTCAGCCCACGCTGGGCACAGAAGCATGGGCGTATCGGCCGCAGCCTGGGTTGCCCGGCGGTGCGTCCGGAAGTGGCACGGATGGTGGTGGATCAGCTCAAGGGCGGGCAGTTTCTCTTCGCCTGGCATTCCAATCAGCGCTGGTTGCAGGCTTCAGCCTACTTGGACTGCAAGCCGCAGCGAATGGCAAGCATCCTCGCCCGTCAGCAGCGTTTGCCGCGCAGCTGAAACGCGTGGGCTAAGGCTATTTCTGCTCGCTCTGCGGAGTGACCCGCAGCACTTCCTCAATGGTGGTCAGGCCGGCGGCGACCTTCTGCGCGCCAGACAGGCGCAGGCTGCGCATGCCTTCCTTGAACGCATGTCGGCGCAGGGCAATCAGGTCGGTATCGGCGGTGATCAGCGGCTTCATCGCATCATTGATCAGCATGATTTCATACACCCCAGCGCGGCCGCGGTAGCCCGTGTCGCGACACTCCAGGCAACCGACGGCGCTGCAGGCTTGAGTCGGCAGAGGCGCGCTCCAGGGTTTGGTCAGGCTCTGCCAGCCGTCTTCATCCAGCGTCTGTGGCGCCTTGCAGTGCGGGCATAGAGTGCGCACCAGGCGCTGGGCCATCACACCGAGCAAGGTGGCCTTGAGCAGGTAATGCGGTACGCCCAGTTCGAGCAGGCGGGTGATGGCGCTGGGCGCGTCGTTGGTGTGCAGGGTTGAGAGTACCAAGTGACCGGTGAGCGCGGCCTGAATCGCCATCTCGGCGGTTTCTAGGTCGCGGATTTCGCCGACCATGATGATGTCCGGGTCCTGGCGCATCAGTGCGCGCACGCCGCTGGCGAAGGTCAGGTCGATATTGCTCTGTACCTGCATCTGGTTGAAGGCGCCCTCAATCATCTCGATCGGGTCTTCGATGGTGCAGACGTTAACCTCAGGCGTGGCCAGTTGCTTGAGCGTGGTGTAGAGCGTGGTGGTTTTGCCGGAGCCGGTGGGGCCGGTGACCAGGATGATGCCGTTGGGCTGCGACGTCATGCTCTGCCAACGTTTCAGGTCATCGGCGGAGAAACCCAGTTGATCGAAGCTTTTCAGCAGCACTTCTGGGTCGAAAATCCGCATTACCATTTTTTCGCCAAAGGCGGTGGGCAGGGTCGACAGGCGCAGCTCCACCTCGCCGCCGTCCGGGGTCTTTGTCTTGACCCTGCCGTCCTGCGGTTTGCGTTTTTCTGCGACGTTCATCCGTCCCAGGCTTTTCAGGCGGCTGACGATGGCCATGGTTACCTGAGGCGGGAATTGGTAGACAGTGTGCAGTACGCCGTCGATACGAAAACGCACGCTGCCCTGTTCGCGGCGCGGCTCAATATGGATATCGCTGGCGCGCTGGGTAAAGGCGTACTGAAACAGCCAGTCGACGATATTAACGATATGCGCGTCGTTGGCGTCGGGTTCCTGATCCTGGGCGCCAAGATTGAGCAGTTGCTCGAAGTTACCGGCCCCGCTGATCTTCATGTCGCCCGCGGAAGCACCAGTGACCGATTTGGCCAGGCGGTAGAATTCTACGGTAAAGCGTTGGATATCCGTTGGGCTGGCCACCACGCGCTTGATCGGACGCTTGAGCACATGGATCAGATTGGCTTCCCAGCTGTGCACCAGGGGCTGGCTGCTGGCGATGGTCACGCTGTCGTTGTCCACCGCCACGGCAAGAATTTTGTGGCGCTGGGCGAAGGCGTAGGACATCAGCGGGGTGATGGCGGCAACATTGATCTTCAGCGGGTCGATGCGCAGAAAGGGCTGGCCGCATTGTTCCGCCAGCCAACTGGTCAGGCCTTCCAGTTCAAGCTTCTTGCCAGGGTTTTTCAGATCGTCCAGTTGCTGCGCGGCAAGAAATTCCAGTGGATGCTGCTGGTTATTAACGGCACTGCGGCGGATCGCCAGGCATTGTTCGGCATTGTCCTGATTGGTCCGCCCCTGGGCGACCAGCTCACGCAGCAGGTCGGCGAGTTCCAACTGGCGATCATGGGTGGACGAGACGAATGCGGACATAAAGCTCCCTGACGATCCTGATTACGGTTTAACGACCTGCTAAGCACTGCTGGCAGCATGTCGCAAAGGACGCAGGCTGTCTGCCGACCTGATCCATTTTTGCACAGCCGCTATGGACTGCCTTAGTGCAGGCGGCGATCAGGCGCGCTTGAGGGTTTTCACGCCTTCTGCGGTGCCGAGCAACAGTAGGTCAGCTGGGCGTGCAGCGAACAGGCCGTTGGTGACCACGCCGACGATGGCGTTGATCTGGCTTTCCAGCTCCACCGGGTTGGTGATCGACAGGTTGAACACGTCGAGGATGATATTGCCGTTGTCGGTCACCACGCCTTCGCGGTACACCGGATCGCCGCCGAGTTTGACCAACTGGCGGGCGACGTGGCTGCGCGCCATCGGGATTACTTCCACCGGCAGTGGGAAGGCGCCGAGGACTGGCACCAGCTTGCTGGCGTCGGCGATGCAAATAAAGGTCTGCGCCACGGCCGCAACGATCTTCTCGCGGGTCAGGGCCGCGCCACCGCCCTTGATCAGGTTGAGGTGCTCGTCGCTTTCATCGGCGCCATCAACATAGAACTCCAGGTCGCTGACGGTGTTCAGCTCATACACCGCAATACCATGGCCCTTGAGGCGTGCGGCGGTGGCTTCGGAACTGGCCACAGCGCCGTCGAACTCCATCTTGTGCTTGGCCAGGGCATCGATAAAACAGTTGGCAGTGGAGCCGGTGCCGACACCGATCACACTCTTGGCGTCGAGTTTGGGGAGAATAAAGTCGACGGCAGCCTGGGCGACGGCTTGCTTGAGTTGATCCTGATTCATCTTTAGGCCTGGAGTGGGAGTGATTGAAAGGCGCGAATTATAGCCTGACTGAAGCGCCAGGGGGCCGCTGGCCGGGAAAACCCTGTGGCTTGTATGGTCGTTCGGCGCGGCGCTGGGGTAGACTCGCTGACTCTCTGAAAAGCCGCCTGCGATCCCGCCATGCTCGAACAGTACGTCAAGAAAATCCTCACCTCGCGCGTCTATGACGTGGCGGTGGAAACCCCGCTGCAAGCCGCTAACCAGCTTTCCGAGCGCCTGGGCAACCAGATTCTGCTCAAGCGTGAAGACCTGCAGCCGGTGTACTCGTTCAAGATTCGCGGTGCCTACAACAAACTGGCGCAGCTTTCGACTGAGGAGCTGGCGCGCGGTGTGGTGACCGCCTCGGCCGGCAACCATGCCCAGGGCCTGGCGCTGGCGGCCAAAGTGCTGGGGGTCAAGGCGACCATCGTGATGCCCAAGACCACCCCGGAAATCAAAGTGCAGGGCGTACGCTCACGCGGCGGCAAGGTGGTGCTGCACGGCGACAGCTTCCCGGAAGCACTGGCTTACTCGCTGAAGCTGGTCGATGAGAAGGGCTACATCTATATCCATCCCTATGATGACCCGCACACCATTGCCGGGCAGGGCACCATTGCGATGGAAATCCTCCGTCAGCAACCGGGGACGATCGACGCGATCTTCGTGCCGGTGGGCGGCGGCGGGCTGATTGCGGGTATCGCCGCCTATGTCAAATACCTGCGTCCAGAGATCAAGGTCATCGGTGTTGAACCGGACGATTCCAATTGCCTGCAGGCCGCGATGGCCGCCGGTGAACGTGTGGTGCTGTCGCAGGTTGGGCTGTTTGCCGATGGCGTGGCCGTGGCGCAGATCGGTCAGCACACCTTTGATGTGTGCAAGGACCATGTTGACGAGGTGATCACCGTCAGCACCGACGAGATCTGTGCGGCGATCAAGGACATCTACGACGACACCCGTTCGATCACCGAACCGGCCGGTGCGCTGAGCGTGGCTGGGATCAAGAAGTATGTGGAGCGCGAGGGCTGCAGTGGGCGCGTGCTGGTGGGCATCGACTCGGGGGCCAACGTCAACTTCGACCGTCTGCGCCACGTTGCTGAACGCGCCGAACTGGGCGAGAAGCGTGAAGCGATCATCGCCGTGACCATCCCCGAGCAACCGGGTAGCTTCAAGGCGTTCTGCGAAGCCATCGGCAAGCGGCAGATCACCGAGTTCAACTACCGCTATCACGAAGATAAGGAGGCGCACATCTTTGTCGGCGTGCAAACCCACCCGGAAAGTGACCCGCGTGCCGCGCTGGTTCAGGGTCTGCGCGACCAGGGCTTCCCGGTATTGGACCTGACTGACAACGAACTGGCCAAGTTGCATATCCGTCATATGGTCGGCGGTCATGCGGCAGCGGTGCCGGATGAGTGCGTTTACCGCTTCGAGTTTCCTGAGCGTCCGGGTGCATTGTTCAATTTCTTACAGAAATTAGGTGGGCGCTGGAACATCTCGATGTTCCACTATCGCAATCACGGCGCGGCCGATGGTCGAGTGGTCGCGGGCCTGCAGGTGCCGCAGACCGAGCGCCATTTGGTGCCAGCGGCGCTGGAAGCCATCGGCTATCCCTACTGGGATGAGAGCGATAACCCGGCGTACAAACTCTTTCTTGGATAAGCCGGAAACCCGGTAGGACTGAAACAATGGAACATTACCCATTGCTGAAAATGCTGCATATGCTGCCCGGCATCCTCTTGCTGGTTGGGGTGCTGGTGCATCTGTTTATGTTATGGAAGGCCTCGCGTGGCGGTGATGCCGCCATCTTGCAGCGCAAGCTGAAACGCACCCGCTTGATCAGCATGCCGGTGCTCGGCCTGCTGGCCCTGAGCCTGCCGGTAACCGGCTGGTTGCTGGTTGACCTGATCGGTTTGCCGCTGAGCCAAACTTGGCTGCTGCTTAGCAGCGTGCTGTTTGGTGTGTTGATGGTTGCTGGGTTGCTGCTGGCGGGCCGCCTGAGCACCTGGCAAGCCCTTAATGGCGCGCCAGCACCCAAGCGCCTGCTGGGGTTCTGCGCGGCCTATGCCGGGCTGATCGTGTTGTTGTTGCTGGTGATCATGGGGTTGATGGGCGCCAAGCCAGCTTGATCAATACCGCAATAAAAAACGCCGCCTGATCAGGCGGCGTTTTTTATTGCAGCCAGTTTAGCGTAGCGAGATCACCGGCCAGCCGCGCTTTTCTGCTTCGGCGCGCAGGTTTGGATCGGGGTCGACGGCGAAGGGGTGAGTGACTTGCTCCAGCAGGGGCAGGTCGTTCATTGAGTCACTGTAGAAGTAACTGTCGTTAAGGTTAAGGCCGCTTTCCGCCAACCAGCGGTTAAGGCGGGTGACCTTGCCTTCCTTGAAGCACGGCACGTCGGTGGTGCGTCCGGTGTAGCGGCCGTCGGCCATTTCACATTCGGTGGCCAGCAGGGTGTCGACCCCAAGGCGCGCAGCAATCGGCGCGGTGACGAAGCGGTTGGTGGCGGTGATGATCAACAGCTTGTCGCCGGCTTCGCGGTGCTCGGCCAGCAGCGCTTCACCTTTGGCAAGGATGATCGGCTCGACGCAGTCGCGCATAAACTCGCGGTGCCACTGCTCCAGCTGCACCATTTCCGTGCGGCCGAGGATTTCCAGGCTGAAGTTCAGGTAGTCGGTGATGTTCAGGCGGCCGGCCAGATAGTCCTGATAGAAGTCATCGTTGCGCGCCTTATAGGCAATCCCGTCGAGGATGCCGCGCTCACACAGGTAGTCCCCCCAGGCGTGATCGCTGTCGCCGCCGAGCAGGGTGTTGTCGAGATCGAATAAAGCCAAACGCACGGGAGCACCTTTGATTGCCAGCTACGAAAGGCGGCCAGAATAACGGCTTTTATAGGTCATTCCTATTACGCGCCCCGCTCGCGTTGCTGCTGCCGCGGCCTTTGTGGAACAATGCCCGCATGTCTTAAATTCAGGCGTTTACGAGGTTGTGTGCCGTGATCGATTCCGATGGTTTTCGCCCGAATGTCGGCATCATTCTGACCAATGATGTCGGCCAGGTGCTGTGGGCGCGTCGGATAAACCAGGATGCTTGGCAGTTCCCGCAGGGCGGGATCAATGACCATGAGTCGCCGGAAGAAGCGCTGTACCGCGAATTGAACGAAGAAGTTGGCCTTGAACAGCAGGATGTGAAAATTCTCGCCTGCACCCGAGGCTGGTTGCGTTATCGTCTGCCTCAGCGCCTGGTGCGCACGCACAGCCAGCCGCTGTGCATCGGGCAGAAACAGAAGTGGTTCCTCCTGCGTTTGACTGGCGCAGAGGATCGGGTGCGCATGGACCTGACCGGTAAGCCGGAGTTCGACGGCTGGCGCTGGGTCAGTTACTGGTACCCGCTGGGCCAGGTGGTGACATTCAAGCGCGAGGTTTACCGTCGCGCCCTCAAGGAACTCGCTCCGCGCCTCTTGGCGCGGGACTGACACAGGCTAGAGCCAAGTATGCTCAATACGCTGCGCAAGATTGTCCAGGAAGTAAATGCCGCCAAGGACCTCAAGGCGGCGCTGGGCATTATCGTGCAGCGAGTGCGCGAGGCTATGGGCAGCCAGGTCTGCTCGGTCTACCTGCTGGACCCTGAAAGCAATCGCTTTGTGCTGATGGCCACCGAGGGCTTGAACAAGAAAGCCATCGGCAAGGTCAGCATGGCCCCCAACGAGGGCTTGGTCGGCCTGGTCGGCACCCGCGAAGAGCCGCTCAACCTCGAACACGCTTCCGAACACCCACGCTACCGCTACTTTGCCGAAACCGGCGAGGAGCGTTACGCCTCATTTCTCGGTGCGCCGATCATTCACCACCGCAAGGTGATGGGTGTATTGGTCATCCAGCAGAAAGAACAGCGCCAGTTCGACGAAGGCGAAGAAGCCTTCCTGGTGACCATGAGCGCCCAGCTCGCCGGGGTTATCGCCCACGCCGAGGCCACCGGTTCGATCCGCGGCCTGGGTCGGCAGGGCAAGGGCATTCAGGAAGCCAAATTCATCGGCGTACCCGGCTCGCCTGGCGCAGCCGTGGGCACCGCAGTGGTGGTCCTGCCGCCGGCTGATCTGGAAGTGGTGCCGGATAAGACCGTCGACGACATCGCCGCCGAGCTGGCCCTGTTCAATGATGCTCTGGAAGGCGTACGCAGCGACATGCGCGCGTTGTCGGCGAGAATGGCCACGCAGCTGCGCCCGGAAGAGCGCGCGCTGTTCGACGTCTACCTGATGATGCTGGAAGACGCCGCCCTGGGTAACGAGGTGGTCAAGGTCATTCGCACCGGCCAGTGGGCCCAGGGCGCACTGCGTCAGGTGATTGGCGAGCACATCAATCGTTTTGAGCTGATGGACGACGCCTACCTGCGTGAGCGCGCCAGCGATGTCAAAGACCTCGGTCGACGCCTGCTCGCCTACCTGCAGCAGGCCCGTCAGCAGACCTTGGTGTACCCGGACAACTGCATTCTGGTCAGCGAAGAGCTGTCGCCGGCGATGCTTGGCGAAGTGCCGGAAGGCAAGCTGGTTGGCCTGGTTTCGGTGCAGGGCTCGGGTAACTCGCATGTGGCCATCTTTGCGCGGGCCATGGGTATTCCCACGGTCATGGGCGTGGTCGACCTGCCGTATTCGAAGATCGACGGCATTCAGCTGATCGTCGACGGCTACCACGGTGAGGTGTTCACCAACCCGAGCGAAGTGTTGCGCAAGCAATACGCCGAAGTGGTCGAGGAAGAGCGCCAGCTGGCGCAGGGTCTTGATGCACTGCGCGCCTTGCCGTGCGAAACCCTTGACGGCCACCGTATGCCGCTGTGGGTCAACACCGGCCTGCTTGCTGATGTAAAGCGCGCCCAGGAGCGCGGTGCCGAAGGCGTTGGTCTGTACCGCACTGAAGTGCCGTTTATGATCAAGGAGCGCTTCCCCAGCGAGAAAGAGCAGCTGGCGATCTATCGCGAGCAGCTGGCCGCCTTCCACCCGCTGCCGGTGACCATGCGCAGCCTGGATATCGGCGGTGACAAGGCGTTGAGCTATTTCCCGATCAAGGAAGACAACCCCTTCCTCGGTTGGCGCGGTATCCGCGTCACCCTCGACCACCCGGAAATCTTCCTGGTGCAGACCCGCGCCATGCTTAAGGCCAGCGAAGGGTTGAATAACCTGCGCATTCTGCTGCCGATGATTTCCGGGATTCAGGAGCTGGAAGAGGCGCTGCACCTTATTCACCGTGCCTGGGGCGAAGTGCGCGATGAAGGCACCGACGTGCCGCTGCCGCCTGTCGGTGTGATGATTGAGATCCCCGCAGCGGTCTATCAGGTGCGCGAACTGGCACGCCAAGTCGATTTCCTCTCGGTCGGCTCGAATGACCTGACCCAATACCTGTTAGCCGTGGACCGTAACAACCCGCGCGTCGCCGACCTCTATGACTTCCTCCACCCGGCAGTCTTGCAGGCGCTGCGCCTGGTAGTGGCCGGAGCCCACGCCGAAGGCAAACCGGTGAGTATCTGTGGCGAAATGGCCGGTGATCCGGCGTGCGCGGTGTTGCTGATGGCGATGGGCTTCGATGGCTTGTCGATGAACGCCACCAACCTGCCCAAGGTGAAATGGCTGCTGCGGCAGATCAGCCTGGGCAAAGCCCAGGAGCTGCTTGGCCAAGTGATGAACATCGACAACCCACAGGTGATTCACAGCACCCTGCAGCTGGCCCTGCGCAACCTCGGCCTGGGTCGGATGATCAATCCGGCGTCAGATATTCAGGCGTGAGTGCTCGCGGCTCATGCTGACGCTCGCCGCAACCCCTATGCAATTGCGCCAACTGGCCACGCTGCGGCTGTCGGCAGCCAGCGCGTTGGTCTGTCAGGGGCATAGTTTCTGGGTGTTGGCCGACGATGCGCTGGTGCTGCAGCGCTACAGCCTGAGCGGCGACTGGCAGGCCGAGCTGACTCTGCTCCCCTGCGAATTACCCAGCGATGCCAAGCTGCGCAAGCGCCTAAAGCCCGACTTCGAAGCCTTGATGTCATTGCCCGCTGACAGCCTGTTGGCGTTAGGTTCCGGTTCCACCGAACGCCGCTGTCGCGGTTGTCTGGTTGAGGCCGGTAATGTGCGCGTGATCGACCTTAATCCCTTGTACCGGGCGCTCGCTGAGCACTTTCAGGACCTGAATATCGAAGGCGGCGTGGTCTATCACCAGCAGGTGCTGCTGGCCCAGCGCGGCAATGGTCGCGGCCGAGAAAACGCCCTGGTGCTGCTCGATTTGCCGCAGGTGCTGCGCGATCTACAGGACGGACAACTGAGTGCCGCTGCATTGCAGCAGATCGTGCCGCTGCAATTACCGGAGCTGGACGGTGTGCAATTGAGCATCACCGATCTCAGCGTGGCGCCCAGTGGCGCGCTGTATTTCACGGCATCGGCGGAAGCTACTGATTCCAGCTACCTGGACGGTGCCTGCGTTGGCAGCGTGCTTGGGCGGCTGGGCGCGCAACTGAATATCGTCGCGCTGAGCCGTTTGGCGCCAGTGGTGAAGATCGAAGGGCTGACCTTTCAGGCCGATGGTCGACCCCTGCTGGTGGCGGATGCCGACGACCCGGCGATTGCCGCGCCGCTGTTTACCTTGGATGAGCTCAGCGAACCTGTACACAGCGACTGAGCGGCCTCAACAGGGAACGAGCACCTCACCCAGATAACTGCCATGGCTGCCGAACGTGCGTTCGGTGAGCGTGCGGCTGCCGTCGGCATTCACAATCAAGGCGGTGCTGGCGCGCGTGCCGTAGCTGGCGCTGGCAATAAACACGCTGGAAAGCAGGCGTTCGCCGGTTAGGCCGATACCGGTTTGCGGCAGCTCTGCGTCCGCCGCACCGGTGGGGTCGGCCAACAGTTTGAGCAATATCTGTGGGTTGGCTTCATGCAGGCCATTGCTCAGGGCCTGCTTGGCCCGCTGCAGCTTGGGCCAGGGCGTATTCAGGTCGGCATTCGACAGGCCGTGTACGCCTTCCGCCAAGGGCGTGGCGTTCCCGGTATGGGAGTTGAAGTGCCAGAGTTGCTGAGGGTCACCCAGCAGCAGGTTAAAGCCGCTGTAGTGGTGCCGCTGCTCGTGCAGGTCTTGTAGAAATGTGTCGATGCTGCGGTCGCCACTGAGAAAGGCCGCCGGTAGCTCGCCACGAGAGCGGCTGCCTAATGCCTGGCCGGGTGCGCGAATATTGGTCAGTGCGGCAAAGCGTCCGCCCGGACCGACACCCAGCCAGGTACCTCCGGCTTGCAGATCGCGCCCGGCAATCAGTCCCGGTCTGTCGGGCCATTCGGCCAGGGGTTGGCTCGGGCGGGCATAGAACTCATCGCGGTTGGCGGCCACCAGCAGCGGTTGGGCATGGCCCGGTCGCCAGGCCAGGACGATCAGGCACATGATCAACTCCCTAATTTCGCCAGCACGCCGGCATTGTCCAGCTCCTGGCCCATGTGCAGGCGTACCTTGCGCGCGCCGCAGCCGAGGCCAAGTTCCAGCAGAATGCGTTCTTCAACCTGAGACAAACCGCCCTCCAGGCGTTCCAGCGGTTGAATCAGCAGTTGCGGTGGTCGGCTCAGACGCAGGAAGCGATGGGGCAACAGGGCCGTGATCCCGCCCAGCAGCAGGTGTTGTGCTGCCGCAAAATCTGCCACCAACAGGCGTGGGTTGCTGAACGCAGGGTCCGCTTGCAAGTGCAGTACGCGGCCACTCTGCAGATGCGTCAGGTGCATCTGGTTACAGCTCAGCTTCAGGTACAGGGTCGGGCGCATGCTGGTCTATTCCACAGGCGATGCAGGCACTTTACGCAAAGCCAGGACGGACATCCATCGCCCAAAGTAGAGTCCGGCCCTGTGCATCCGTTACCATGCCGGATTGTTTGCGGGGGTGCTGATGGAACTGCTGCTGTATTTGGTCCTGGGGGCTGCCGCCGGAACGCTTGCCGGGTTATTCGGGGTGGGCGGCGGCATTATCATCGTGCCGGTGCTGGTGTTGAGTTTTGCTGCGCAGGGCTTTGATCCGATGATTCTGACCCACCTGGCGGTCGGTACGTCGCTTGCGACGATCATCTTCACCTCGATCAACTCGGTGCTGGAACACCAGCGTAAAGGCGCCGTGTTGTGGCCGGTATTTGCCTGGATGACCCTGGGCATTCTGCTCGGTGCCGGGTTGGGCGCAATGACTGCAGCGGCGATTCAGGGGCCCCTGCTACAGAAGATCATCGGCGTGTTTGCGATCATTATTGCCGTGCAAATGGCCCTGGAACTGAAACCCAAAGCCAGCCGCACTGTCCCAGGCAAGCCGGCGCTGACCCTGGCCGGTGGCGTGATTGGCTGGGCCTCGGCGATTTTCGGGATTGGCGGCGGTTCGCTGACTGTGCCATTCCTGACTTGGCGCAGCGTTGCGATGCAGCAGGCGGTGGCCACGTCTTCGGCCTGCGGTTTGCCGATTGCGATAGCCAGCGCCCTGAGTTTTATCTGGCTGGGCTGGGATAAACCCGCGCTGCCAGAGTGGAGCCTGGGCTTTGTCTACCTGCCGGCGTTGGTCGGCATTGCGATCCCCAGCATGTACTTTGCTCGTGTCGGCGCACGCTTGGCGCACAAGCTGTCGCCGCGCCTGCTCAAGCGTCTGTTTGCCCTGCTGCTGTTTAGCGTGGGCCTGAGTTTCCTCGTTTAAGGAGTTTTTGATGCTGCCTTACCCGCAGATCGACCCAGTTGCGCTGGCCCTTGGCCCACTGAAAATCCATTGGTACGGCCTGATGTACCTGATCGGCATCGGCGGCGCTTGGTGGCTGGCCTCGCGCCGGGTCAACGCCTTCGCGCCGACTTGGAGCAAGGAGAAGCTCTCCGATCTGGTGTTCTGGGTCGCCATGGGCGTGATCCTCGGTGGCCGCCTGGGGTACGTGCTGTTCTACGATTTGGCCGCCTATATCGCCGAACCGGTGCGCATGCTGCGTATCTGGGAAGGCGGCATGTCGTTCCACGGCGGGTTGATCGGCGTGATGCTGGCCACCTGGTGGTTCGGCAAGCGCAACAACAAGAGCTTCTTCGAGCTGATGGATTTTATCGCCCCGTTGGTGCCGATTGGCCTGGGGGCCGGGCGTATCGGCAATTTCATCAACGCCGAACTCTGGGGCAAGGCCACCGACGTGCCATGGGCGATGATCTTCCCCACCGACCCGCAGCAACTGGCACGCCACCCCTCGCAGCTGTACCAGTTTGCCTTGGAGGGCGTGGCGCTGTTCACCATCCTCTGGTTCTACTCGCGCAAGCCGCGCCCGACCATGGCCGTTTCCGGCATGTTTGCCATGTGCTACGGAATCTTCCGCTTTATCGTCGAATTCGTCCGCGTGCCGGATGCTCAGCTGGGTTACCTGGCAGGCGGCTGGTTGACCATGGGCCAGGTACTCTGCGTGCCGATGATCCTCGGTGGCCTGGGTCTGATCGCCTATGCCTACAAGCGCCAGGCGGCGCAGGAGGCCGTGCAATGAAACAGTACCTCGACCTGATGCGCCTGGTGCGTGAGAGCGGCACCTTCAAGAGTGACCGTACTGGCACTGGCACCTACAGTATTTTTGCCCATCAGATGCGCTTCAACCTGGCCGACGGCTTCCCGCTGGTGACCACCAAGAAGTGCCACCTGAAATCCATCATCCACGAGCTGCTGTGGTTCCTTCAGGGCGACACCAACATCAAGTACCTGAAGGACAATGGTGTGCGTATCTGGGACGAGTGGGCCGACGAGAACGGCGATCTTGGCCCGGTGTACGGCTACCAGTGGCGCAGCTGGCCGGCGCCGAACGGCGAGTCGATCGACCAGATCAGCAAGTTGATCGAGATGATCAAGAAGAACCCCGACTCGCGCCGCCTGATTGTCTCCGCCTGGAACCCGGCGCTGGTCGAGCAGATGGCCTTGCCGCCATGTCATGCGCTGTTCCAGTTCTATGTGGCCGACGGCAAGTTGAGCTGCCAGCTGTACCAACGCTCCGCGGATATCTTCCTCGGGGTGCCGTTCAATATCGCCAGCTACGCGCTGCTGACCCTGATGGTCGCGCAGGTCTGCGGTCTGCAGCCCGGTGACTTCATCTGGACTGGCGGCGACTGCCACCTGTACGCCAACCATATCGAGCAGACCGACCTGCAGCTGAGCCGTGAGCCGCTGCCGCTGCCGGTGATGAAGCTCAATCCCGAGGTGAAGGACCTGCTGGCGTTCAAGTTTGAGGACTTCGATTTGGTCGGCTACCAGGCGCATCCGCATATTCCGGCGCCTGTCGCGGTCTGATCGTTAATCGCGGCCATGGCCGCGATGTCTCAGAGCTAGAGCAACTCCGCCGCCAACTGCTGCACCTGCTCCTGCCTGTCGCCGTCTTCCAGCGTCGCGCCGGGGTTGAGCGATGACCATTCCGGGTGCGCGCGGGCTTTGTGCAGGGCCTCCGGTAGTTTGCCTTCGCGCCAGCTGGTGTCTTGCGGCGTACTCAGGTTGATGGCCTCGACTGCCGCATGGCCACGGGCTTCCAGTGCTTGCAGTAGCAGCTGTTGACGCAGCGCGAGCAGGCGCAGCACGGCGTCGTCCACGGTCAGCTCGCGTTGGCCCTTGAGTTTGCCTTTCAGCCGCGCGCCATAGCCGCGCAGGGTCTGCGCGCTGCCGCCGAGCACGGCGCCGATCAGCGCCGCCGCGCCGAGGGTAATGCCGCCGACCAACAGATCGACGCCCACCCCGGTGGCCGCGCCCGCCGCCATGCCTCCGCCGATATTGATGCCGAGTTGCTTGAGGGTTTCTGGGTTGAACAGGTCGTCGCCCCAGCGTCCGTCGAGCAAGGGCAGGTCGCCGGCCTTGGCGTCGTCCTGGCGGAAGGCGTACAGGCGCAGCAGGGCTTCCACGCAGCGTTGCTCGCGTTGTCGAATGGTTTGATGCAGTTCGCGGATGGCGCCTTGTTCCAGCACGGCTTGCGCCGCCACGCTACGGCGGCAGGCGGCGCAGTCCAGCAGCAGTTCGGCGATCAGCCGCGCACCGCTGCTTTTGCGCAATTGGCGTTGCGCCAGGTGATCGTCAATTAGCCGTTGCAGTTGCGGGCGGGCTTTTTCCTGCAGCAGCGCCAGGCTGTCGTACAGGCGACGCTCGCCATCCAGCGGCGGCGCCACGCTGTCGAAACACACCAGGGCATGCAGGCCGAGGCGGGCCAGGGCATCGCGCCAATCCTGCTCGCGGTGTTGGCTGCTGCTGACGAAGTTCAGCACCGGCAGCAAGGGCCGGCCGCACATGCTCAGCACCGCTAGCTCATCACGGTATTTGGCCAGCACCGGCTCGCGTGCGTCGATTACATAGAGACCGGCATCCGAGGCCAGCAGCTGGCGCAGTACCTTGGCTTCCTGCTCGAAACGCTGGCGTGCTTCGCTGCCGTCGAGAAAGCGCGCCAGCCTTGCCGGACCGTCCAGGCGTTCGCCGGGGCGATCCAGGCGTTCCAGATAATCGAGCAGGGCAATGGCGTCTTCCAGACCGGGGGTGTCGTACAGCTCCAGCAGCGCCTCGCCGTCCACCGACAGCCGTGCGCCTTCGACGTGGCGGGTGGTGCTGGGGCGATGGGACACCTCGCCGAAGCCGACATCGCGGGTCAGCGTGCGCAGTAGCGAGGTCTTGCCGACATTAGTATGGCCGACCACGGCCAGTTTGAGGGCTTTAGTCATGGCCATGCTCCAGCCAGCTGAACGGTGCACTGTCGCCGTAGCTCAGCTGCAATTGCTCCAGGGCGCGATGCCAGTCGCCCAAACGGGCGCTGTCGAGGGCTTCGCCGGGCGGTGGTGGCAGTAACCAGATCCGTGTGGCGGCTGCGCTGCGCGCCAGTTCGCCGAGCAGTGCCAGGCTGCCGCGATCCGGCGAGCGGCGCGGGTCGCAGGCAATCAGCAGGCGTGCCGGCGGGAAGCGGTTGAGCTGGTCGAGCAGCTGGTTGCGCTGTTCGCGGCTGTCGATCACGCCGGCATCGCCGATGCCCTTGGGTAGCGCGGGTGGCCAGCTGCGTTGCGGGTCCAGCTCGACGGCTACCAGCAACGCGCCCTGGCTGCCTTCGGTAAGGCTGCCGGCCTGCGGCTGATGCAGCTGCGTCGGAGCCTCATCGCATACGCCGAGGCGTTCGCTGCTCGGTTGCAGGCGTTCGCGCAGCAGGCTGTAGCCCGGCAAGCTGAGGTCCAGGCTCAGCGCCGCACAACCGCGGCGCCAGCGCCATAGACAGAGCTGCAGCAGGCCCAGGCGTGGCAGTAGGCCGTAGACCACCAGTACGCCGACCAGCCAGCCGGCCCAGCTAAGCCGAGCGCTTTCGTTGGCCAGAGCGCTGTCGCCGCTGGCGCGAATCAGCTCGGCATCCGGCAGACTAAAACCCACTAGCGCCGGCAGGCTGCCGATGGCTTGGGTCATGGCGATAAAGCTGTCGCCGCCAAGCAGGGTGCTTTCCCAGATAAAGCCATAGCGGCGGGTGGCCAGCAGGGCCAGCAGGGTCAGCAGTGCGGTAAGCAGGGTTAGCAGCCAGAAACCCTGCACCAGCACGCCCAGCCCCCAGCGGCTGAGGCGTTGGCGTTGCAGCATCAACAGCAGGGCGGGGGCCAGTTGTGCGGCTTGGGCGTCGCGGGCGAGCTTGGCGCTCAGCCATAACCACAGATGACCGAGGGCGCCCGCGCTGTCGCGGCTTAGCAGCAGACCCAGCGCCCAGCCCAGCAGCAGAAGCAGGTTCAGCCCGAGCAGGCTGCCCAGGGCCCAGAACACATTGACCGGGCGCAGACCGTCGCCCAGCGCCGCCACTGCCAAGCCGCTGCCGCTGAGGATGGCCAGCAGCACCAGCAACAACCCAGCCAGGCGTGCGCCGTGTAACCAATGCTGCAGCGCCGATACCTGGCCGTCGCGTTCGCCCAGCGACCAGGCACGATTCTGGATGCGCTCAGCGAGTGCCCCACCTTTGGCCTGGGCGCGGCGGTTGGCTTCGCTGTCGTCCAGCGGGCCGGCATGCTCCTCACGCAAGCGAATGGTTTCACTGAGCCAGAGGCGCTGCAGTCGGCTGGGCGTGGGGGGGTTGAGTGGGCTCACGCGGTGTTCCATAGCTGAGTGGAAGCCAGAGCATAACCGTAGCGGCCGGTACATGGCACCGCGGTGCATGCGTGTACTACTGTGGCCAGTCCAGCTAGTCTGTCGTCAGCGGGCGGCTGCATGTATCGATCACCAGCCCCTGAATGCATAACAATAAAAGCGAGTGCCATCGTGAAGTTACCGCATCTGGATTGGGTCAATCAGGATTCGCCCTACCTGCGTCAGCATCAGCAGGGATTTCGTGCGCTGAGTTTTGACGATGAACTTGAGCAGGCGTTCAAGCGCTATCACGCCAATGTGTTCCTACGGCGCATGCGTTGGTCATTGCTGGTGGCGACACTGATGGCGCTGCTGTTTGTGTTGCTGGATGCGATCAACCTGCCGGACCCACTGCGCGGTCGGGTACTTGCCCTACGCCTGGGGGTCATCCAGCCGATGCTGCTCCTGGCCTGGTTGGCCACCTACCGACCGGGTTTGCGTGATCATCTGCAGCTGATCGGCGGCATCGTGGCGTTACTCTCCGGCCTGGCCGTGGCGGGCATCATTGGCCTGGCCCGTTACCACCACTTTGCGCTGCCCTATGAGGGCATCATTCTGGTCACGGTGTTCTTCTACTTCCTCACCGGGTTGCGCTTCACCACTGCGGTGTTGTGTGGCTGGCTGACTTTCTTCGCCTATCTGGCGGTGGAATTGAGCCTGGGGCTGGCAGGCGAATTGCTGCTGAGCAACGCCCTTTTTCTGGCTCTGGCCAACATCATTGGCTCGGTGGGCTGCTATTCCCTCGAGTACGCCACGCGGCAGAACTTCCTGGCCAATGGGCTGCTGCAGGACTTGGCCGAGAAGGATTTCCTCACTGGACTGCTTAACCGTCGCGCTTTCAGTGAGCGTGCCGAGCGCAGCTGGCGTCAGGCGCAGCGCGATAAGCAGGCCCTGGGCGTGGTGATGATGGATGTGGACTTCTTCAAACGTTACAACGACCACTATGGCCACGCGGCCGGCGACGATGCGTTGCGCCAGGTGGCCCGGGTGATCGGCGAGTATGCGCGGCGGCCGCTGGATTGCGCGGCACGTTATGGCGGGGAGGAGTTTGTCGGCGTTTGGTATGGCCTGGAGGAAGCGCAACTGCTGGCGATTCTGCAGGACATTCGCAGCGCCATCGAAGGTCTGGGCCTGACGCATGCTCATTCGGATGCCGCCGGCGTGGTCACGCTGAGCATCGGCATGGCCTACCTGACCCCGCAGCCGCATCAGAGTATGGGCGATGCCTTGCGCCTTGCAGATGTCGCGCTCTACCTGGCCAAGGAGCAGGGACGAAACCGCGTGGTGGGTAAGCGCCAGGATGGTTAAGCGTACTGAGTCTGTTCCGGGGAAGGCTTCAATGATCGCTACGCAGACGGTATTCTCGCGTCTATGAAAAATTCTCTGCCTCTATGCATGATCGCCGCCCTCGCGGAAAACCGCGTCATTGGCCGCGATAACCAACTGCCCTGGCATTTGCCGGCGGATCTCAAGCACTTCAAGGCGCTGACCCTCGGCAAGCCGATCATCATGGGTCGCAAGACCTGGGATTCACTCGGCCGGCCCTTGCCCGGTCGGCTTAATCTGGTGGTCAGCCGTCAGCCCGGCTTGCAGCTGGAAGGTGCAGAAGTGTTCGCCAGCCTCGACGCCGCGCTTGAGCGAGCCGAAGCCTGGGCGCGCGAAGAGGATGCCGAGGAACTGATGCTGATCGGTGGTGCGCAGTTGTACGAACTGGGCCTGGCCCAGGCCGAACGCCTGTACCTGACTCGCGTCGGCATAAGCCCTCAGGGCGATGCCTACTTCCCTGACGTGGATGAGGCTGGCTGGCACCTGTCTTCCGCCATCGAACACCCGGAAGGCCTGGAAACACCGGGCTATGTGTTTGAAGTGTGGGATCGCAAATAGCCCGTTCGGGCTGATTTTTTCAGTGCTGCATTGATCTCCGCCAGGATGGCCGCTGGTCGTGCGTGTCACGCTGCGCATCGTCGTTGTGTCGCGTTAATCCATGCCAGGCGCTGCCTTGCTGGCCGCTACGCTGTCTCTTGTCGTTTGCCCTCTACAGGTTGTTCTCCATGCATGACGCTGATGCCGATCACGCCGAGCCGGATCGTATTGCCGCGCTGTTTATTCGCCACCCGCTCTGGGAAGATGGCCTGGCGCTGCTCCTGGGTACCGCCATGGTGGCGCTGGGCATCACCTTGTACAGCCAGGCCGGGTTGCTCACAGGTGGCACCGTGGGTTTGGCCTTTCTGATGAAGTACCTGTTCGGCTGGCCCTTCGGCCTGATGTTTTTTCTGATCAACCTGCCGTTCTACGCCCTGGCCATCTGGCGCATGGGCTGGCCGTTCACCCAGCGCACCTTCTGTGCGGTGGGGATGGTCTCGCTGTTGGCCGAATTAACCCCGCACTGGATTGGCTTCACCCACCTGAATGTGGTGTATGCCGCGCTTTTCGGCGGTTTCGCCATGGGCCTGGGGCTGCTGATGCTGTTCCGTCACCGCGCCAGCCTCGGTGGGGTGAATATCCTCGCGCTGTACCTGCAGGAGCGTTTCGGTCTGCGTGCCGGTAAGGTGCAGATGGCCATCGATGTGCTGATCGTGCTGGGCGCAGTCATGGTTGTGCCGCTGGACAAGGTGGCGCTGTCGATACTCGGCGCGCTGGCGTTGAATATGGTGCTGGCGATCAACCACCGCGCCGGGCGCTACATGGGCGTCAGCTGAAAACAAAAAGCCCGGCACTAGGCCGGGCTTGTGTCTGCTGCGTGTTGGTTTACGGCACCAGTTTGTCCAGCAGGGCCTTGTCACGCACTGCGCCCTTGTCGGCGCTGGTGGCGAGCAGGGCGTAGGCCTTGAGTGCTGTGGTGACTTTGCGCGGGCGCACTTCCACCGGCTTCCAGCCTTTCTTGTCCTGTTCCACGCGGCGTGCGGCCAACTCTTCATCGCTGATCAGCAGGTTGATGCTGCGCTCGTGGATGTTGATCAGGATCTTGTCGCCTTCGCGCACCAGGCCGATGGCACCACCCGCTGCGGCTTCCGGCGAAGCGTGGCCGATGGACAGGCCCGAGGTACCACCGGAGAAGCGGCCGTCAGTGAGCAGGGCGCAGGCTTTGCCCAGGCCTTTGGATTTCAGGTACGAGGTTGGGTAAAGCATTTCCTGCATACCCGGGCCGCCTTTCGGGCCTTCGTAGCGGATGATGACGATGTCACCAGCCTGCACTTCGTCGGCGAGGATGCCGCGCACGGCGCTGTCCTGGCTCTCGAAGATTTTCGCGGAGCCTTCGAAGACGTGGATGGACTCATCCACACCAGCGGTTTTCACCACGCAGCCGTCGACAGCGATGTTGCCATAGAGCACGGCCAGGCCGCCTTCTTGCGAGTACGCATGCTCGACGCTGCGGATGCAGCCGTTTTCACGGTCATCATCCACGGTGTCCCAGCGGGTGCTCTGGCTAAACGCGGTCTGGGTCGGGATGCCGGCCGGGCCTGCACGGAAGAAGGTATGCACGGCTTCATCGTCGGTCTGGGTGATGTCCCATTTGGCGATGGCTTCGGCCATGGACTTGCTGTGTACGGTCGGCAGGTCGGTGTGCAGCAGGCCGCCACGGGCCAGCGAGCCGAGGATGCTGAAGATGCCGCCGGCGCGGTGCACGTCTTCCATGTGGTACTTCTGGATGTTCGGCGCGACTTTGCACAGCTGCGGCACTTTGCGCGACAGGCGGTCGATATCACGCAGGTCGAAATCGACTTCGCCTTCCTGCGCGGCGGCCAGCAGGTGCAGGATGGTGTTGGTTGAACCACCCATGGCGATGTCGAGGGTCATGGCGTTCTCGAACGCCTTGAAGTTGGCGATGTT
Source organism: Pseudomonas sp. OTU750018 (assembly GCF_011636575.1). Classification (NCBI taxonomy): domain Bacteria; kingdom Pseudomonadati; phylum Pseudomonadota; class Gammaproteobacteria; order Pseudomonadales; family Pseudomonadaceae; genus Pseudomonas; species Pseudomonas sp. OTU750018. Next base: position 1,521,776 of record NZ_JAAPAU010000001.1, on the reverse strand, counting down.
GCGCGGCAGCACCGAGGCGTCGCCTTCACCGTAGTAGCGTTTGCACAACTCGACGGCGGTGCGCCCAGCTTGCAGGAACAGCTGCTCGCGGTCGCTGTGGGTGGCCAGGGTCGAACCGTTGCCCGGCAGGGCCAGGCCCAGGGCTTCCATCAGGCAGTTCATCGAGTTGGCGGTAAACATGCCGGAGCAGCTGCCGCAGGTCGGGCAGGCGCTGCGCTCGTATTCGGCGACTTTTTCGTCACTGGCCGTGTCGTCTGCGGCGATCACCATGGCGTCGACCAGGTCCAGACCGTGGCTGGCCAGCTTGGTTTTGCCCGCTTCCATCGGCCCGCCGGACACGAAGATCACCGGGATGTTCAGGCGCAGCGATGCCAGCAGCATGCCGGGGGTGATCTTGTCGCAGTTACTGATGCAGACGATGGCGTCGGCGCAGTGGGCGTTGACCATGTACTCCACGGAGTCGGCGATGATCTCGCGGCTCGGCAGCGAATAGAGCATGCCGTCGTGACCCATGGCGATGCCGTCGTCGACCGCGATGGTGTTGAATTCTTTAGCCACGCCGCCGTGCTTTTCGATCTCGCGGGCGACCAACTGGCCCATGTCCTTCAGGTGCACGTGGCCGGGCACGAACTGGGTGAAGGAGTTGGCAATGGCAATGATCGGCTTCTTGAAGTCTTCGTCCTTCATCCCGGTGGCGCGCCACAGGGCACGGGCGCCGGCCATGTTGCGGCCGTGGGTAGATGTTTTCGAGCGGTAATCAGGCATGGCGGTTTCCTGCGACTAATTCGGGGTATGTGTGCGGTGAGCGTCGTTGGGCGGCAGGTCGCCGCAGGGTTGTGGGGCTGCATGACGAAACGGGATCACCGTTCGGGCAGCCGGAGCTCACGGGTCCGCCGGGGGGTGCCAGGCGATGAATCGCTTGATTCTACGCCCGGCAGGGTATGTGGGGAAAGGCTGCTGGTTAGGGGCGGTCGCTGCGCAGGATGTAGGCGGGGATTTGCTCCAGCGCAATCTCGCGGTTGACCGCGCCGAGCTTCATCGCTTCTCTGGGCATGCCATAGACCACGCAACTGGCCTCGTCCTGGCCGAGGGTGAGGGCGCCGGCGTCGTGCATTTCGCGCAGGCCACGGGCGCCGTCGTCGCCCATGCCGGTCATGATGATGCCGGTGGCATTGGCCCCGGCGGCGCGGGCGGTGGAGCGAAACAGCACGTCGACCGAGGGTTTATGACGGGACACGGGTGGGCCGTCGACCACTTCGACCAGGTATTGCGCACCACTGCGCTTGAGCAGCATATGGCGTCCGCCGGGGGCGATCAGGGCGCGCCCGGGTATAACGCGGTCGCCATTGCGGGCTTCTATTACTTCGATCTGGCAGAGGCCGTTGAGGCGCTCGGCGAACGCTGCGGTGAAGCGTTCGGGCATGTGCTGGACAATGACGATACCCGGGCAGACGCGTGGCAACGCGGTGAGCACGTATTCCAGGGCCTGTGTGCCACCGGTGGAGGTGCCAAGGGCGATGATGCGCTCGGTGGTGCGGGTCATGGCGTTGCCACTGCCGGGGGCAAGTATGGCGTCGGCGTTGAGTTTCGGGGTTGGCTGTACGGGCGGTGATGCGGGCGTGAGGCGCTTGAGCCGCGCCTGGGAGGCGGCACGAATGGCGCTGACCAGCTCCTCGGTGGCCTCCAGCAGGAACTGGCGCAGGCCACCTTGTGGCTTGGTGACGATGGCCACCGCGCCTGCTGCCATGGCTTCCATGGTGGTGGCTGCACCTTTCTCGGTGAGGGTCGAGCAGATCACCACAGGCGTCGGGTGTTCGGCCATCAGCTTCTTGAGGAAGGTGATGCCGTCCATGCGCGGCATTTCCACGTCCAGGACAATCACGTCAGGCCAGTTACGTTGCATCTTGTCCAGGGCGAACAGGGGGTCGGCAGCCGTGCCGATCACTTCGATACCCGCGTGTTCGGACAGGCTCCCGCTCAACACTTGGCGGACGACAGCGGAGTCGTCGACGATCATCACCTTGATGTTCTTCATGATGGTTGCGCCTCATAGCGGCGTGTAGCGATCTGTTGTTGAGAGGGGCAGCGCAGTGCGACGTGGCCGCTCCGTATGTCGAAAATCAGGTTGCGGTAGCCCCGCCCGCCGGCATGCCGAGCGTGGCAACGCAGGCCGTGAGCGGCGAGCAGTTCCAGGCCTGCGCTGACGTTTGTTTCGCCGATGTTGCGCGGCGTCAGGGCGCCAAACATATTGCCGCCGCCGAACAGACTGATGCGGTAGTCCTCGATATGGGTGCCACTGGCATTAACCTCCTTGAGCAGCAGGTGCAGCGCTTCGTCGGCATAGCGGCCATCAAGTTGCTCACCCTGGCGGTTGCGGCTGGGGAGTATGTAATGGCACATGCCACCGAGCCGTTCGTGGGGGTGCCACAGCACCAGTGACACGCACGAGCCCAATAACGTGCGGATGCGCGTGTGGCGGTCACCGAAATAGAGATCCCCTGGTTGCAGGAATATCTCGATAACGCCCTCGGGCTTATGCATGAGGCTTGCGGTAAATGGAGGGGCGCAGGGCCTGCAGCTCGTCGCTGAAGCCGTTAAGGCTTTCCGAGTGACTGACGAAGAAGTAACCCCCCGGCCGCAGCCGTGCACTCAGGCGTTGGACCACCTGGCGTTTAGTGGGTTGGTCGAAATAGATCATCACGTTGCGCAGGAAGATCACGTCGAACAGGCCGACATCAGGCAAGGCATTGTTGAGGTTGATCTGGCGAAAGCTGATCCGCTGCTTGAGGGCCGGCTCCAGGGTGAACAGACCTGTATGCTGGCCGGTGCCTTGCAGGCAGTGGCGATGCAGCAGATCGCGCGGAATGCCACTGGCATCCTCCAGGGGATAGATGCCGGCGCGCGCCTTGTCGAGGATGCGTGTGCTGATATCCGAGGCGAGTATCTCCCATGGCCGCGGGCCCAGGCAGTCGGCCAGGAGCAAGGCGAGGGTGTAGGGTTCCTCGCCACTGGAGCACGCCGCGCTCCAGACGCGCAGCGGTTGGCTTGTGCTGCGCAGTTCGTTTTGCAGGCGCTCGCGGAGAAAGTCGAAATGCTTGGGCTCGCGGAAGAAGTAGGTTTCGTTGGTGGTCAGCAGGTCGACTGCGGTCTGCAACTCGGCCTGGTCCTTGAGCAGCAACTGGAAATAATCGCCGAAACTGTTCAGCTCGTAGTGGCGCAGGCGCTTGCTCAGGCGACCGGCGATCAGCTGGCGTTTGGCCTCACCCATGGCGATGCCGGCGATCTCGTAGATCATGTCGCGAAACTGCTGGAATTCGCGGTTGCTCAGGTTGGTGACACTCATTGCAGGCTCCAGGGCTCAGGCCGATTCGGGCAGTTCGCGACCGGCCAGTAACTGCAGGTCATCGAGCGACAGCACGCGGCCAATGTCGAGCAGCACCACCAGGCGTGTATCGAGCTTGCCCATGCCGATGAGGAAGTCGGTGGGGATTTGGCTGCCGAAGCTGGGCGGCGGTTCGATGTCCTGTTCAGGAATCTCCAGCACGGCATTCACCGCCTCGACGACGATGCCGATGACCTGGTCGATGCCGCTGCGCTGGACTTCCAGGATGACGATGCAGGAGCGCCGGCTGACCTGGGTGGCCCCCTGACCGAAGCGCTGACGCAGATCCAAGATCGGCACTACACCGCCGCGCAGGTTGATCACGCCGAGGATGCTCGGTGGCATCAGCGGTACCGGCGTGAGGTGCCCATATTCGATGATCTCGCGGACATTCAGCGTGCCGACAGCAAAGAGCGCCTCGCCAAGGGTGAAGGTCAGGTATTGCTGGCGGGTGTCCGTGGCGGTCGCTGGGTTGAAGCTGGACATGCGTCGCTCCTGGGGCACCTTTGGGTGCCCGCTGCCAATAGGGTGTCAGTGTTGGAAGCGGATGAAACCGCCAGGCGCAGACTCCAGGGCGAACGAGGTATTGCTGACCTCGCTCTCGTCACGCGTGCGCCTGACCGCCTCACTGCGCTCAGCACGTTTGCTGCCACCGCTGCTGTGGATTTTGAAAAAGTCCATCAACTGCTGCAGCTGTTCGGCCTGGCCACTCATCTCTTCGGCGGTGGCGGCCAGTTCCTCGGACGCGGAGGCCGATTGCTGGGTGATCTCGCTGAGTTGGTTCATGGCCGTGTTGATCTGCCCGACACCGGCGCTCTGCTCCTCGGAAGCGGCGGAGATTTCCTGCACCAAATCGGAGGTTTTGGCGATCGACGGCACCATCTGATCGAGCAGGCTGCCGGCGCGCTCGGCCAGCGAGACGCTGTTCTTGGCCACTTCGCTGATTTCCTGAGCCGCTACCTGGCTGCGCTCGGCCAGCTTGCGCACTTCCGCCGCCACCACGGCGAAGCCTTTGCCGTGCTCGCCGGCGCGGGCCGCTTCGATGGCCGCATTGAGTGCCAGCAGGTTGGTCTGGTAGGCGATGTCGTCGACGATGCCGATCTTGTCGGCGATGGTCTTCATCGCCGCCACGGTGTCCTTCACCGCCTGACCGCCCTCGTCAGCCTCGCGCGCTGCCTTGCTGGCCATGCCATCAGTGACCTTGGCGTTTTCGGTGTTTTGCGCGATGGAGGCGGACATCTGCTCCATCGACGCACTGGTTTCTTCGACCGAAGCGGCTTGTTCCGATGCGCCCTGGCTCATGCTTTGGGCCGTAGAGGAAATCTGCTCGGAGGCGCTGGACAGTGAATCGGCGTTGCTGCGCACCTCGCCGATGATCTGTGCGAGCTTGTCCACCATGCCTTTGATCGCCGCCAGCATGCTGGTGGTGTCACCGGCCTTGGTCTCCACATTGACGGTCAAGTCACCCGCGGCAATGCGGCTCACCATGTCGGCGGCATAGAGCGGTTCACCGCCGAGCTGGCTCAGCAGGTTGCGGGTGATCAGCGTGCCGATCAGGCTGATGACCAGTAGGGTGACCAGCGACACGGCAATGGAGATCAGCGTGGCTTGCTCAAGTGTGCTCTGCGCCGACTGACTGCCCTTGTTGGCGGCATCGATGTTGTAGTCCAGGTGTCTCTGAATGGCTTCAAGCAGCGGATCGATGGCCCCCTGCTGCAAGGCGATGAGGGCGTTGCGAGCGGCCTCGTTCTCGTTCTTGCGTGAAAACTCCAGGACTGCGTCAGCACCCTGCAGGAAGGTGACGATGGCTGTGCGGTCGGCCTCGAGCAACTGCTTGTCCTGTTCGTCGGACAACACCTTGGTGTAGTCCTCAATCGATTGCTGGATTTCGTTGCGATTGCTGGTGATCCTTGGCTCGAGTTCCGCCATGTCGGCGGCATCGGTCGTCAGGATGTGCTGGTAGACCAGTTGGATCTGGACGTTCACCGCGCCGCCCATTTTCTCCAGGGCAACGAGGCTGGGGATTGAATTGATGTTGCCGTGGTTGGCAGCGTTGAACACCTGGTTGATCTGCTGATAGCCCACGCCGGACAGCACAAGGATGCCAAGCACGGCGGAGAGAACCAGAAGAATCATCTTTTTGCTGATGGTCATTTGCTTGCTCCTGCGCGCACGCGCGCATCGGATGAAAAATGGGGGACTTCGCTGAGTTGGCCTGCCATGGCGGCGATCTGGGTGACGGACAGCACCTGCTCCATGCACAGCAGGGTGAGGAAGTGCTCGCCGATACGGGCCATGTCCTCGATAAACTCGCCGCGAATGCGGCTGCCGAACGCCGGCGCCTTACGAATGGCGCTGGGTTCGATTTCCACGACGGCGTTGACGGCGTCGACCAGGGCGCCCATCAAGTGGGTTTCCTCGTCTTCGTGAATCTCCATGATGACGATGCAGGTGCGTACGCCGAGGCGTGTGTGGCCGTGGCCAAAACGCTCTGCCAGATCGATGATCGGTACGATCACACCGCGCAGGTTGATCACGCCGCGCACCACGCTGGGCATCATCGGTACCAGCGTGATCTGGTCGAGTTCGAGAATTTCACGCACCTGACCGGTGGCGACGCCATACAGATCCTGGTCGACCCGGAATGTCAGGTACTGGCGCTGCGGCTCTGTCTGGCCGTGCAGTTCAAGATGGCTCTGCATGGTTCAGCTCCCGACGCGGGTGAATCCGCGCCCACGGCCAGCAACGTTTGCCCGATTGACACACAGTTCACGGGGTTGAAGTGCCTCAGCGCATGGCCGACCCAGGCATCCGTAAATGCCACCGGCAATGGCTGCCAGGCGGGACGCCAAGCCAAGCAGCGCGATGCTGCGAAGGGCGCGGTTCATTGCGCGGTACTCCTCAGTGCATTGGATTGGCCAGCGATGCGCGTATTGGCGTGCTGCGTGACCTGCGTCAGCAGGCCCGGGATGTCGAGGATCAGGGCCACGGCGCCGCTGCCGAGAATGGTGAAGCCGCTCAGTGCGGGCACCTGGCAGAACACTTTGCCCAGGGGTTTGATCACCGTCTGGAACTCGCCGAGCAACTGGTCAACCACCAGCCCGGCACGGATGCCGGCATAGCGCACCACCACCACGTTTTCGCGGCGCGGCGGCTGGCTCTGGTCATCGAACAACTGGCGCAGGCGAATGAAGGGCAATACCTCGCCACGCAAGTCGAGGTGCTGCTGCCCGGCGATCTCGGCACTGGGCAGTTCGATGCATTCCTCGACCATGTCCAGCGGCACCACATAGCTGGACTGGCCGACGCCGATGAGGAAGCCGTCAATGATGGCCAGGGTCAGGGGCAGGCGGATGCGCACGCAGGTGCCCTGGCCCAGCACGCTGTCGAGTTCGACGGTGCCGCGCAGGGCGGTGATGTTGCGCTTGACCACGTCCATGCCGACGCCACGGCCAGAGAGGTTGCTGATCTGTTCGGCGGTGGAGAAGCCGGGCTCGAAGATCAGGTTGAGCAGGTCTTTGTCGCTGAGCTGCTGGCCCTCGCTGACCAGGCCGCGCTGGGTCGCTTTGGCGAGAATCTTTTGCGGGTTGAGACCGCCGCCGTCATCGGACACTTCGATGACGATGCCGCCCGCCTCGTGGTAAGCGTTCAGGCGCACGACGCCCTGCAAGGGCTTGCCGGCGCTGTGCCGTGCTTCGGCCGGTTCGATGCCGTGATCCATGGCGTTGCGCACCAGGTGGGTGAGCGGATCGCCAATTTTTTCCACCACGGTTTTGTCCAGCTCGGTATCGCCGCCGCTGATCTGCAGGACGATGTCTTTGCCTATCTCGCGGGAGACATCACGCACCACGCGCTGGAAGCGGTTGAAGGTGGCGCCGATCTGCACCATGCGCAGGGTCAGGGCGCTGTCGCGCACTTCTTCGACCAGGCGCGAGAGGGTCTCGGCGGACTCGCACATATCAGCCAGATTGCTGCGCTGGGCCAGCATGCGGGTGTTGGCGCCCGCGATGATCAGTTCGCCGACCAGGTTGATCAGTTGGTCGAGCTTGTCGGCGTCGACGCGGATCAGGTTGGCGTCCTTGCTGGTGCGGTTGTTGTCCTTGGCGGCGCGTTCTGGGGTGTCGGCGGCGCGGGTGGTGGCGGTTTCGTGTGCGCTGTCGTTGTGCTGCGCCGCCTGCTCGAAGGCGTCAGCGGCCAGGCTGCCACAACGCACCAGGCGCTCGACCTGGGCGCTGCCTTCGGCGGCGCGTTCTGCGATCAGCTCGCGGAAGGCGGACAAGGGCGCCTGAGGCGGCAGTATGCGAATGCTGCCTTCCTCGCGGACGAATTCAAATGCACCTTCTATGGCGCTCTGGTCAGCCTGGGATTCGAACGCCACTTCCAGGCCGAGGTAGCAGCTCTCCGGGTCAAGCGCCTCAAGGGGCGGCAGGTGGTCGAGCACCGGTTCCACATGCAGGATGCTGCCCAGGGTGCCGAGGTAGCGTAAGAACGCCAGGGGATCCATGCCGTTGCGCAGGGTGTCGACACCGAAGCGCAGTGACAGGTGCCAGTGCCCAGCTCCGGCAATCTGTACGCGGGCATCGGGCGCGGCGGCAGGTGTCGTATTGGCCGGCTGCGGTTCGAGGTAGTGGCTCAGTTCACGGGTCAACGCCGCTTCGGTTACCCGTGTGGTCTCTGGCAGGTCGCTCAGGTCATGGCCGCTGGCGAGCTGGCTGATCAGCCCGGCGAGGTGGTCGCCCACGTTGAGCATCAGCGCGATGAGGTCGCCATTGAAACGCACATCGCCGGCGCGTACCCGGTCGAGCACGCTTTCGGCGACGTGGGTGAACGCTACGATTGAGTCGAAGCCGAACAGACCCGCGGAGCCTTTGATGGTGTGCGCGGTGCGGAAGATCGCATTGATCCGCTCAGCGTCATCGGGCGCGTGCTCAATCTGCAGCAAGGCGTCTTCCATCTGCTGCAGCAACTCTTGGCTTTCGGCGATGAAGGTGCCGATCACGCTGTCGAGGTTCATGCGCAGGCCTCCTCTATGGGCAGTTGCCCGGCCAGGCCGCTCAGGTGCAGCAGCTCGACAATGGGTGCGCTGGCACCGATAAAGCGCAGGCTGATGTCCATCCGCTGCGCGTGCGCCTGGGTCGCCAGCAGCAGCTGCAGCCCGGCGCAGTCAAATTCTTCAACCTGGCTCAGGTCGATCTGCAGAGCAATTGCACCCTGCAGGGCAGTGGTCAGTTGCGGCTTGGTGTCGGCGGCGGTGTAGATGCTCAGGGCGCCGTCGAGTGCCAGGTGACGGGTGTCGTCGGCGAGCGAAGTAGCAGGCATGGCGTCGCTCCTGGCCTAAGGCAGAATCAGTTTGGAGACGGCCGTCAGCATTTGTGCCGGCTGGAAGGGTTTGACGACCCAGGCCTTGGCGCCAGCGGCTTGGCCTTCGCCTTTTTTGCCGTCGCCCGCTTCAGTGGTCAGCATGATCACGGGGGTGAATTTGTAGTTGGGCAGTTGCTTGACGTTTTTCAGGAAGGTGATGCCGTCCATGTTCGGCATGTTCACGTCGCTGATGATCAGGTGAACCTTGCGCCCGTCGAGCTTGGTCAGCGCGTCTTTGCCGTCGACACCTTCGATGACGTCGTACCCGGCACCTTTTAGGGTCATGCCGACGACCTGGCGGATGGAGGCGGAGTCGTCGACGATGAGAATGGTCTTGGCCATGGTTTTTCCTCAGAAAAAAGTGATGTCGGCAGCGCTGCTGGCGGCGGGGGTGCTACGGCCATGGTGGATGGCGTGCTGTTCGGGGGTGGTGTAGGTGTGGGACAGGTCATCCAGCCAGTCGCGCGCGTCGATGTGCTGAGTGGTCTCGCCCAAGCGCAGGCCCAGCTTCTCGATGTCATCACGCATGTGACCAAGCATCTGGCTGACCCGGTCCTGGAATTGCAGCGCCACCAGGACTTCAGAAATCTCGTCACCCACCGCCTGGTTCTGGGTGTGCAGCGCGTTGCCATGCGCAACCAGCCGGGTGACCCCGTTGCGGAAGTCTTCAATGACCTGGCGGATCACCTCACTGGCGTTGCCCAGGGTGTTGGCATCGCGGCTGGCGTGCTCGTTGGAGACGTGCAGGGTGCGTTCAATGGCGGAGCTGACGGTTTCGATGGTTTCGCCGATGCGCCGCCCGGTTTCTTCCGACAGCGTGGAGAGCTTGCGCACTTCGTCGGCGACCACGGCAAAACCGCGCCCAGCTTCGCCGGCCCGCGCGGCTTCGATGGCGGCGTTCAGTGCGAGCAGGTTGGTTTGCTTGGCGACGTCGCCGACGTCCTTGGCCATGGCCCTGAGCTGAGCGGTGTGGCTGTTGAGGCTGATTACCTCGGCGAGCAGTGTTTCTTTGCTGGTGAGCGCCTGGCGCAGCTGGCTGACGATGTCCTCCAGCTCGCGCTCACTGCTGGCCAGCAAGTTGAGCAGAGTGTCGTTGTCGTGTTGCGCGCCGGTGCCCACTGCCGCGCTGATGCGCTGCGCCAGGTGGGTGAAACGCTCGCTGAGGGCGTCGATGGCTGTCTGGGTGTGCTGACGGGCGGCGTCGATCTGCTGCGACCAGATCGGGGTAATGGTGCGGCAGAGTTCGGGGAGGCCTGCGACGTGGCGTGCGGCCTCTTCGGCCTGGCCGTGCTCGACGCCCTGCTGCTGCGCCTGCAGCAGTGCGGTGGCCTGGATGCCGGCGGCGTGGCGCTGACACAGGTAAACCAGTGCACCCGGCAGCAGTGCGCTGGTCAGCCAATACGTGGAGGGCACCTGTGCGGCGAGCCCGAGCAACACGAAGCAGCTGAGGCTCGAGAGGGCCGTTGGAAGCCAAAGGGCTGAAGAGGTCGGATTGGTCACGTGCGCGCTCCATTGGACACCAGGGCCGCGCATGCCGGGCTGCGGGGCTGGTGTCAGAATGGAGTCAGGCGGCGGGTTGAACTATCGGAGGATTCCGATGATGGCGTCGGGACATCCTGCTTTTTTGTAGGGTTTTCCCTACTCGGTCAGGCCCTGGGCCATGGCGTACTTGATGATTTCGGCGTTGCAGCTGAAGCCCATTTTTTCCATCAGTCGGGCCTTGTGGGTGCTGACGGTCTTGTTGCTGATCACCAGGTGTTCGGCGATCTGGTTGACGCTCAGGCCTTGGGCGAGCATACGCAGGATCTGGTATTCGCGGTCCGAGAGGTCCTTGAGGGTGCTCTCGCCGGTTGCAGTGCCGGCAAAGGCGAGTTGTTCGGCGATGCGTGGGTCCAGGTAGCGTCCCCCGGCCGCCGTGCGGTGGATCACCGCGAGCAGGGTTTCCGGGTTGTGATCCTTGGTCAGGTAGCCAGCCGCACCGGCCTTGAGTGCGCGCTGGGCGATCTGCGGTTCGTTGTGCATGCTCAGCACCAGAATAGGCAGCTTGGCGTGATGGGTACGTATGCGGGCGATCAGGTCTTCGCCGCTCAGGCCAGGCATGCTCATGTCCAGCAGCAGCAGGTCGACCGCTGTGTCGCGCAGCCGCTCGAGCACCTGGCTGCCGTTCTCCGCCTCCGCAACGACCTGCAGGTGTCGATCGAATTCGATCAGTTGTTTGAGCCCGCCCCGCATGATTGCGTGGTCGTCAGCGATGAGAATACGGATCACGGTGCCTCCTCGGGCGGCGTAGCGGGAAAGGTGGCTTGCACGGTGGTGCCCTGTCCCGGGTGGCTGAAAATCACGACCTCGCCGCCCAGGCTGATCCCCCGTTCGCGCATGCCCGCCAGGCCTAATGAGCGTTTATTGACCCGGTCGGTGTCGAACCCGCGCCCGTTATCGGTGATGTCCAGCCGATAGACGTCATCGAGTTGCTCAAGGCTGATCTGGGCGCGGCTGGCGCCGGAATGCCGGGCAATGTTGTTGAGGGCTTCCTGGACCACGCGGAAGGCTTTCGTCGCTTGTTCGTCGCTAAGCCGCGGCTCGCCGGTATGGGTGGTGAAATCGCAATGGATTTGGCTGTGCTGGCGGAACTCGCCAATCAGCCACTCCAGCGCCGGGTACAACCCCATGTTAAGCGCGGCGGGGCGCAGGCTGGTGGCGATGGAGCGGACCACCTGGATGGTGCGATCGCACAGGCCCATCAGGTGCAAGACTTTATCGTTCAGGCCAGGAGCCTGCTCGCCGAACTGCAAGCGCAGCATTGAGATGCCCATGCGCAGGGCGGTGAGATGCTGGCCCAGCTCGTCATGGATTTCCTGGGCGATCAGTTTGCGCTCTTCCTCGCGTGCCGATTCGCGTCGGCTGGTCAGCTCACGCAATTGCTGGTTACTTTCCGAGAGGCGCCGCTCGGTCTTGCGGATGCCGGTGATGTCGCGGGCCATCGACAGCACGCTATTCACCTCGCCGTCGGAGTTGAGTTCCGGGACCAGTTGCACGAGGTAATGATGTTGCTGGTCGGGCGGGCCGTCGATGCCGTGGATCAGTTCCTGCTCGATCGAGGTGGCGCTGTTGGCCACCTCGCGCACCATGTCAGCGAGGATGTCGACCTGCGAGTTGTCGCCGAAGGCCTCCCGTGCCGGACGGCCACGGGCCTCGACCAACGGCAGCTGGCAGAGCGCTTCCAGCGCCGGGTTGGCATAGATCAAGCGAAAGTCTGGGGTGAGCCGGCCAATCGCGTCGTGGGTGTTTTCAATCAGCACACGGAACTGGCGTTCGCTCTGACGCAAGGTTGCTGCCATGCGTTGCTGGTCAGTGACATCGTGAATAAGCGCCAGGCTGTAGTCTCGTCGGTCATAGAGAAACCGGTTGAACTGGACCGAGATGTTGTGATGGCTGTTGTCCGCCGGATGGACCAGGTCCAGAGAGAGCGCGTGCCGCCTGTCGATGACATCGTGCAGCTCCTCGTCACTGTGTCGGGCGAGCGGTGCCAATGCCTGGCCAATGGCCTGGCCCAGCAAGTACGGCCTGGCTTGACCGAGCAGGCGGCTGGCGGCCTCGTTGATATAACGGATGCATAGCTGATCATCCAGTAACAGCACGCCGTCCGTGATGTAATCCAGGGCAAAGCTGAGCAGGTAGATCTGTTCGGCGCGTTCCTGGGTGGTGCGGGGCAGCTCCACGCGAATCAGGTAATGGCTGGTGGGGCTGTCGCCGGTCGACACGGGGCAGAGGCTGAGCCGGGACCACAGATAATCGTCCTCGCCGCGCTGGAGGCGTACTTCTCCGCAGGGTGTATCCGTTTGCTTACGCCTCGCCTGCTCGCGGGCATAGCGACAAACGCCGCGGTCCTGCGGGTGCAGCAGGTCTTCCAGGGTCATCCCCAGCAGCGCCTGCGACGAACACTGAAGCAGCTGCGCCAGTGCCGTATTGATGTGCTGCAGTCGTCCGTTCGAGTCGATCAGCGCCATACCCAGTGGCGCTGATTCGAAGATCTTGCTGAACAGTGCCTCGTCCTGTGTGCAATCGCTCACGCTCACCCCCTTGGCCCAAGCTTGTCCAGTATGGGTCAAGTTGTGTAAGGCTGCTGGATCAGCTGTTGGGCAGCAGACGCACCGTAAGACTCTTGATGTAACGGGTCTCGGCGATGGCTGGGTGCACCGGGTGGTCTGGGCCTTGAGCGCCGCGTTCGAGCAGCTGGATATTGCGGTCCAGATGGCGCGCGCTGGTCAGCAGGATGTTCTGCAGGTTGTCTTCTTCCAGGTGCATGGAGCAGCTGGCGCTGATCAGGATGCCGTCCTTGTTGAGCAGGCGCATCGCCTGTTCATTAAGACGGCGGTAGGCGCCTTCGCCGTTCTTCTGGTCTTTCTTGCGTTTGATAAAGGCGGGTGGGTCGGCGACGATCACGTCGAAGCGCTCTTCCGAGGCCTTGAGCTGTTTCAGCGCTTCAAACACATCGCCTTCGACGCAGGCAACCTGGTCGGTCAAACCATTCAGTGCAGCGTTGCGCTCCACGCCGTCGAGGGCGAAACCGGAGGCGTCCACGCACATCACGTCGCTAGCACCGAAGGCGGCAGCCTGCACGCCCCAGCCGCCGATATAGCTGAACAGGTCGAGTACGCGCTTGCCTTTGACGTAAGGCGCCAGGCGCGCGCGGTTCATGCGGTGGTCGTAGAACCAGCCGGTCTTCTGTCCTTCGATCACTGGCGCTTCAAACTTCACACCGTTCTCTTCCAGGGCAACCCATTCCGGCACCACTCCGAATGGGGTTTCCACATAACGCGCGAGGCCTTCGGCATCGCGGGCAGCGGAGTCGTTCTTGAGCAGGATGCCGCTGGGTTTGCACACCTGGATCAGGGCGGCGAGCACGTCGTCCTTGTGGCGTTCCATGGTGGCGGAAGCCAGTTGCACCACCAGAATGTCAAAGAAACGGTCGACCACCAGGCCCGGCAGCAGATCGGAATCGCCGTACACCAGGCGGTAGCAGGGTTTATCGAACAGCCGCTCACGCAGCGACAGGGCGACGTTCAGGCGATGCACCAGCAGGGATTTGTCCAACACGTGCTTGACGTCACGCGAGAGCAGGCGCGCGCAGATGAGGTTGTTCGGGCTCATTGCGACAATACCCAGCGGCTTACCCCCTGCGGCTTCGAGCACGGCTTGATCGCCAGCGGCAAAACCGCTCAACGGCGTGGCGGCAACGTCAATTTCGTTGCTGTACACCCACAAATGGCCGGCGCGCAGGCGTCGATCGGCGTTGGCTTTCAGGCGCAGGCTGGGCATGGACATGCTGGGAACTCCGAAAAAAGATCGGAATTATAGCGGGTTGCGCCGCCTTAGGTCGGTTACAAAAGTCGTCTGTGGAAGTGTTGTGGGTTTAGCTAGACTGTCTACTACCTCTCATACCGGTTGTGCCCGTCATGTCTCAAGAGCTCTCCGCCGAATATATCCAGCAGGTGCTGCAGGGCATCAGCGTGCCACCGCAGCCGCAGATCATGGTGGACTTGCAGATGGAGCAGGTGATGCCGAACCCGGATCTGCGGACGATCGCCAAATTGATCAGCCACGACCCGGGGCTGTCCGGTGCGCTACTGAAACTGGTGAACTCACCGTTCTTCGGCCTGACCAATCGCATTGCCTCGATCCAACAGGCGGTCAATCTGCTGGGCTGCAACACGGTGATCAACCTGATCAACGCGCAGTCGATCCGTGGTGAGTTGACGGATGAGGCCATCGTCACCCTCAACCGGTTCTGGGACACCGCTCAGGATGTGGCCATGACCTGCCTGACGCTGGCCAAGCGCATCGGTTATCACTCCCCCGATGAGGCCTACACCCTCGGCTTGTTCCACAACTGTGGCATCCCGCTGATGATCAAGCGCTTCCCCAATTACATGACCGTACTTGAAGAAGCCTACGCCAGTGCGACCGATGAGCGCCGTGTGGTGGATACCGAGAACCGCCTGCTGAACACCAACCATGCGGTAGTGGGGTACTTCACGGCGAAATCATGGAACTTGCCTCTGCACCTGTGTGAAGCGATTGCCAGTCACCATAACGCGTTGGCGATTTTTACCGAGGACTCCAGTCGTGATGCGCAGCTGAAAACCCTGTTGGCGATTCTCAAAATGGCCGAGCACATTTGCTCGAGCTATCGCGTCTTGGGTAACCAGCCCGATGACTTTGAATGGCAGAGCATCGAACAGCTGGTGCTGGAATATGTCGGGTTGTCGGAGTATGACTTCGAGAACCTGCGCGAGAGCATCCGTGACATGGGTGCAAGTTAGCCCGGGCTGCCTGACTCGTTGCTTTTACCCATTCCTGCTAAGGTGAGCGCCCGTTTTTTCGGCTCACCTGACGACCTGCCATGCCCGAACTTCCAGAAGTAGAAACCACCCGCCGTGGCATCGCCCCCTACCTTGAGGGCCAGCGCGTCAGTCGTGTCATCGTGCGCGAGCGGCGCTTGCGCTGGCCGATTCCCGAAGATTTGGATATCCAGCTGTCCGGGCAACGCATCGAGTGTGTCGAGCGGCGTGCCAAGTACCTGCTGATCAGGGCCGAGACCGGGAGTTTGATCAGCCACCTGGGCATGTCTGGCAGCCTGCGTCTGGTCGAAGTGGGCCTGCCGGCGGCCAAGCATGAGCATGTGGATATCGAACTGGAGTCCGGTTTGGCCTTGCGCTACACCGATCCGCGGCGCTTCGGTGCGCTGCTTTGGAGCAGTGATCCGCTTAGCCATGTGCTGCTCAGCAAGCTGGGACCGGAACCGTTGACCGATCTGTTTGACGGCGAGCGGCTGTTTCAACTGTCTCGTGGCCGGGCCATGGCGATCAAGCCCTTCATCATGGACAACGCCGTGGTGGTCGGGGTGGGCAATATCTACGCGAGCGAGGCGCTGTTTGCTGCCGGTATCGACCCGCGCCGCGAGGCCGGCTCAGTGTCGCGGGCGCGTTATCTGAAACTGGCGGATGAGATCAAACGCATCCTCGCTTATGCCATCGAGCGCGGTGGTACCACGCTACGGGATTTTGTCGGTGGTGATGGGCAGCCCGGTTATTTTCAGCAGGAGCTGTTTGTGTACGGGCGTGGCGGTGAGTTTTGCAAGACTTGTGGTAGCACGTTACGTGAAGTCAAGCTGGGCCAGCGCGCCAGCGTGTATTGTCCGCGCTGCCAACGCTAAGACTTTTTTGCCGGGCTAACTTTGGCCGCTGGCACCTGTGTTTGAGCTGAACAACACAACAATAAGAATGACCGAGGTAGTGATGTCCGGTAACTATTTACCCCGTAACCCTCTGGCCGAGTGGGTCGGGCGTCTGGCGCTGAAGCTGATGGGGTGGCGCATCGAAGGTGAACTGCCGAAGCTCGATAAATTTGTGGTGATCGGCGCGCACCATACGTCCAATTGGGACTTTGTGATCTTTATCGCGGTGAAGTTCGTGCTGCGTCTGAATGCCCGTTGGTTTGGCAAGCACACGATCTTTCGTTGGCCCTTTGGCGCGCTGATGCGGTTGTGGGGCGGCATTGCCATTCGCCGTGAGCGTCAGGGCAATACAGTCGAGCAGGCGGTGCGGGCCTTTAGCGAGCATCAGCAATTTATGCTGATCCTTTCACCCGAAGGGACGCGCAAAAAGGTTGAGCGCTGGAAGATGGGCTTTTACCACATCGCCCTCGGCGCTGGCGTACCGATTGTGCTCGGGGCGTTGGACTATCAAAATCGCCGCGTCTTTATTGGTCCGACTTTTGTGCCGAGCGGGGATGAAGCAGCCGATCTCGAGAAAATACTGGCGTTTTATCGGCCCTTTATTCCGAAAAAACCTGAATATGCCTTTTATGGCGATTGACGGCCGTCACGCTGACAATTACCAATGCACTGTTATAGTTAGTCTCACCGCCTCCTAATAGCTGAAGGATCGCCCCATGAAACTGTTCCGCTCAACCGCTGCTGCTCTGGCGCTGACCACTGGCCTGCTGGCGCTGCCGGCTTATGCTGACGTAGCGCAGCAGAACAGCAGTGGCGACCCTATGTATACCACTGAATATCCGCCAGCTTTTTCCATGGTTGGAGATCTACTCATTGCACGTCCGTTGTTAATTGCCGCCACTGTAATTGGGGCTGGTGTGTTTGTAGTGAGCCTGCCATTTACGGCCGCGGGCGGTAATATTGGTGAGGCAGGCAAAGCGCTGGTTGTTGAGCCTGGCGAAGCAGCATTTGTGCGCTGCCTGGGTTGTACCACCAACGGTTACAAGAAAAACTGATAACGTTCCCGGCTTCTGGGCTGCTGCAGTGTTTGCTTTGGCGGCCCTAGTAGGTTCTCTGCCCGCCTTTTAGTAACCGGTATTAGCGTGGCTCAACGGGCGTGATCACCGCCGTACCGATCCCGCGCGGATCGCTTGCCGCTGAAACTTCCCCGTCTTTTTTGTGCCAGTACAGCACCTGTTGATTGCCGTATTGCCTGCCTGTGGATTTCAATTGATGCCCGAGCGCTTCTAGTGCCGTGGTTTCTGCTGTGCTGAAGGCGTTCGGCTCATGTTCGATCAGGTCTGGGCGGAACTGGTGGTGGAAGCGCACAGCTGCCGGCCACTGTTCAATCGGCTGATGATCCAGGTACTCCAGCATGGCTAACAAAACCATGCTGGGAATTCGGCTGCCGCCTGGCGTGCCGAAGCTGGCGAAATCCTCGGTACTTTCGATAAAACTTGGGCTCATGCTCGATAACGGCCGTTTGCCGGCGGCGATGCTGTTGGCCTGGCTACCGCGCAGGCCGTAGGCATTGCTGCCTTGGACGTCGGCGGCAAAGTCATCCATCTCGTTGTTCAACAATACGCCGGTTCCGGGCGCGGTGAAGGCTGCGCCAAAAGGCAGGTTGACCGACAGGGTGGCGGCCACGGCATTGCCTTCGGTGTCGAGCACCGAGAAGTGGGTGGTGTGGTCGCCTTCATGCCAGGTGTTGCTGGGCGATAGGTTGTCACTTGGGGTAGCGCGTTGCGGGTCGATGCTGCTGACTAGCTGCTTTAGATAAGCAGGTGCCAGCAGGTGCTGCGTCGGGTTATGAACAAAGTCCGGATCACCCAGCAGGCCGCGATCCCGATAGGCGCGGCGCAGTACTTCGACGATCAGGTGTGTGCGTTGCACGCGGTCGGTTGTCTGCCAGGGCAGCTGCTGCAGCATCAGCAGGCTTTGTCCTAGGGCGATGCCACCGGCAGAAGGCGGAGGTGCGCTGATCAGTTCGCGGCCCTTACTCAATGAGACACGCAGGGGTTGGCGTTCAACGATGCGATAGTCGGCCAGGTCCTTGAGCGTCCAGATGCCACCCGCATCCCTTACGGCCTTGACCAGCTGCTCCGCGACCGTGCCGGCGTAGAAGCCTGGACGGCCCTGGCTGCCGAGCTGTTCGAGGGTGCGCGCCAGCTCCGGTTGGCGCAGCAGGTCGAATTCGTCAGGTATTTCGCCTTTGTCGAGGAAGATCCGCGCTGTTTCCCCGTCCTGGCGCATGGCCTCGATGCGCCAGCCCGCGCGTTCGCGATAGACCCGGTCGATGCTGACGCCGCTGCTGGCGAGTCGGATTGCCGGGGCCAGTGAATCGCGCAATGGCAGGCGGCCGAAGCGCTCGGCCAGTTCGACCAGTGCGGCCGGCAGGCCGGGGATAGCAGCAGCCAGTGCGCCATTCAGCGAAAGGTCTTTGCGGATTTCCCCGTCGACCCGGTACAGATCGGCGTGGGCGGCTTGCGGGGCGCGTTCGCGAGCATCGAGAAAGCGGTAGGTAGGCGATTCCCCGGCTTCGCGCAGCAGAAAGAAACCGCCTCCACCCAGGCCCGAGCCGTAAGGTTCAACTACCGCCAGGGCGGCGCTGATTGCCACCGCTGCGTCAAAAGCATTGCCACCCAGCGCTAAGGTTTCTTGCCCGGCCACGGTGGCGGCAGGGTGTGCGCTGGCAATGGCGATATGTTGAGGCTGAGCGGCGGCCTGCAGCTCAAAGGCACACAGTAAGGCAAGCGCACCGAGCAGAGGGCGCCAGGGGAGCAGGCCGCGGATCAGGCGGCCGGTCTTCATGCTTTACCGGTAATGATCAGGTACTTCTGCATCAACTCATCCTTGCTCTCGACGTTGTTTTCATCGAGCGGGATGCAATCGACTGGGCAGACCTGCTGGCATTGTGGTTCGTCGTAGTGGCCGACGCATTCGGTGCACAGGTTGGGGTCGATCTCGTAGATTTCCTCACCCTGGGAGATCGCCGCATTCGGGCATTCGGGTTCGCAGACGTCGCAGTTGATGCAGTCGTCGGTGATGATCAAGGACATGACAGAACAACTCCTGCTGCAGCCCGCAGGCGCAGCCTAGATGTGTGCAAAAGACTATGAGAGGAATTGTGCCGCATCAGGGCCGCGCATGCACGCGCCTTGCCCACGATCTGGAGTGCGCCACCCTAGTTGGATAACAACAGCGTTTCAGTCGTGAACAGAGGCTTCAGTGGTCAGCGCTTGAAACGTTCAGTCAGTGCGGCAGCCACGGCTGGGTGCACGAAGTTAGTGATATCACCGCCCAGCGCGGCGATTTCGCGCACCAGGGTCGAGGAGATAAATGAGTACTTCTCCGACGGCGTGAGGAACAAGCTTTCTACATTGGGGGCCAGTTGGCGGTTCATGTTGGCCAGCTGGAACTCGTATTCGAAGTCGGAGACCGCGCGCAGGCCGCGTAGGAATACATTCGCGCCCTGTTCCTTGGCGAAGTGTGCCAGAAGAGTAGAAAACCCCACGACCTCAACGTTCGGCAGGTGCTTGGTGACTTCGCGTGCCAGCTCAACGCGTTGCTCCAGGCTGAACAGTGGGTTCTTCTTCGGGCTGGCCGCGACCGCAATGATCACGCTGTCGAACAGCCGTGCGGCACGCTCGACCAGGTCGCCGTGCCCCTTGGTGATGGGGTCGAAGGTGCCTGGGTATAACACTCGATTCATCGTGACGTCCTGGCGGGTCCGTTGGGGAGTCGGATGGTAGCGCAGCGTTTCCCCGTGGCCAAGTCAGGTGCCACCGATCCAGACGATTCACGGGCTGGCAAGGGCCCGTGAATACCTCGCCATCAGGCGGACTTGAGGCGTTCGGCGAGTTTGCTCGCAAGTTTGGCGGTCAGCCCATAGACCGACAGTTGCGGGTTGGCGCCGATACTGGTGGGGAACAGCGAGCCGTCATGGATCGACAGGTTGCTCAGCTGGTGGTGGCGGCCCAGGCTGTCTGTGACGGCCTGCTGCGGGTTCTCACCCATGGCGCAGCCGCCCATCACGTGTGCGCTGCCCAGGCGGGTGCGGTACAGCTCCAGGCTGAGGTTATCGATCAGGCTCTTGGCTTCGGCCAGGGTTTTCACGTAACCGGCATCGGCATGCAGCGGCAGCACTGCCTTGGCACCGGCGGCGAACTGGATTTCGGCCATGGTATGGAAGGCGCGGCGTACACCATCCCAGGTGTAGTCGGTCATTTGGTAGTCGAGCACCGGGCTGCCGTCACCGCGCAGTTCCACGCGGCCTTCGGCGCTCTCCGGGTGGAAGCCGTCGCGCAGCAGGGCGAGCATCACGTTGGTGTTGGGCAGCTGTTCCATGCGCATGGCATTGTCGATGCCGAAGCGCCCGAGCAGGGTCGCTGTCAGCGCCGGTTGCAGCGGTGGCACTTCGAGCTTGTAAGAGAGGCGCCCGGCGGTGCCGTCGTCCCACTGGAAATGGTCGGAGTAGATCGACTGCGGTGCGCCGTAGAACGGGTTGATCACCTGCTCGAACAAGGCTGCAGAGAAGTTCACCAGGTGCAGGTAAGTGCGTTTGCCGGTGCGCTGATGTGGGTCTGGCGCATTCGAGCGCAGCAGCAAGCCGGGGGTGTTGATGCCGCCGCCCGACAAGACATAGTGTTTGGCTTTGACCGTGATTTTGCGGCCATTGGGCGCGACGCTGCGCTCATCCATGCCGAGGCATTCGATCCCGGTAACGTGATCGCCGTCGATCAGCAATTTATCGGCGCGGGCGAGATAGAGCAGCTCGCCGCCCTTTTCCAGGGTGGCGGGGATGGTGGTGACCAGCATCGATTGCTTGGCGTTGGTCGGGCAGCCCATGCCGCAGTAGCCGAGGTTCCAGCAGCCGCGTACGTTGCGCGGTATGACTTTCCACTCATAGCCCAACTTTTCACAGCCGCTGCTGATCACCGCGTTATTGGCATTTGGCGGTACAGCCCAGGGCGCTACACCGAGGCGCTGTTCCATTTGCTCGAACCATGGCGCCATTTCTTCAGGGCTATGGCCTTTGACGCCATGTTCCGTGGCCCAGTGCTCCAGCGTTGGAGCAGGGGTGCGGAAGCTCGAGGTCCAGTTGATTAGCGTGGTGCCTCCCACCGCGCGGCCTTGCATGATGGTGATGGCGCCGTCCTTGCTCATGCGGCCGATGCCTTCCTGATAGAGGCTGGCGTAGGCCTTGTCTTCGAGCATCTTGAAGTCGTCGCTGGTCTTCAGCGGGCCTTCTTCAATCAGCAGCACTTTGAATCCGGCAGCGCTGAGAATCTCCGCTGTGGTGCCGCCACCGGCTCCGCTACCAACGATGGCCACGTCGGCTTCCAGGGTCAGGTCGTTGTCCAGCCGTGAGCCGTTGTAGGTTTTCCAACCACGGGCCAAGCCTTCTTTGAAACTGTCGGGTACAGGCATTTAGGGTGCTCTCAGGCGAATTCTTATTAGAGATGCCGCAAGTTCAAACTGTCGGCGGGCCGGGGTAGCCGCAATGCGCCCATGACTCTGGGCGGCTGTACCAGCTCATCATCACCAGTTGCAGCAGCGACGCGTGGCCCATTTTCAGCAGGCCGATTGAGCTGTTCTGCCAGCGGTCGAGGAAGGCCTGTACATCGGCGCTTGAGGCGTTCTCCCAGCTACCCCAAATCCCGGTCAGCGGGCCGCGGGTGATCGGCAGTGCCAGTACATCGAACAGCTGCACGGTCAGTTTGAGCAGTTCCGGTGATAGGTGGTTCAGGCTGTAATCAAGGTTCGCGAGGGTGTTTGATACCGCTTGCGGCAGCTGTTCCGCGGTTACGGCGCCGGCCAGCATCACCGGGATTAAGGCATTCAGAAAGGCCAGGTCAGACTCGCGGATCACCGCAAAACCGGCTTTTGGCGTGCTGGCTGAACAGCCGCTCAGGCTGGCAGTCAGCCCCGCTGTCGCAAGCAGGGCTGAGCCCATCAAGCCAACCTTAAGCAGGCTGCGTCGGCTCAGGTTGGGCGTTTCAAGGGTGGTGTCAGGCATTATTGTTTTCACCGAGCAGGCCATGGCCCTGAGTAACCAGGGCGCGATGGAGTTAGCGAACGAAGAATTTGTACACCAGCTTCTGGATCGACTTGCCGTAAGGCGGGTAGATCATCTTGGCGGCGTTGAAGCGCTGTTTGATAAACACGCCCTTGGCCTTGCTGAAGGTGAGAAAGCCTTCATGGCCGTGGTAGTGACCCATGCCAGATGGGCCGACGCCGCCGAAGGGCATGTCATCCTGAGCCACGTGCAACAAGGTGTCGTTGATGCATACGCCGCCTGAGTGGGTTTCATGCAGCACGCGCTGTTGCTCGCCCTTGTCGTAGCCGAAGTAGTAGAGCGCCAGCGGTCGGTCGCGCTCGTTGATAAAGCTGAACGCGTCGTCCAGCTTGTCGTAGGGGATGATCGGCAGCAGCGGGCCGAAGATCTCGTCCTGCATCACCTTCATGTCATCCGTCACGTTCAGCAATACGGCATAGGGCATGCGTCGGCCCTGAGCCGCGGGATAAAGCGGGACAATGGTTGCGCCCTTGCCTTCGGCGTCCTGCAGGTAGCTGTTCAGGCGTTGCTGCTGGCGCTCGTTGATAATCGCGGTGTAGTCGGGGTTGTCGGCAAGTGTTGGGTAGAAGCCCAGCACAGCATTGCGGTAAGCCTCGACAAAGCCCTCCACGCGGTCTTTCGGCACCAACACATAATCCGGGGCCACGCAGGTCTGGCCGGCGTTCATAGTTTTGCCGAAGGCGATGCGCTCGGCAGCGTCACTCAGCGGCACATCAGCACTGACGATGGCAGGCGATTTACCGCCCAGTTCCAGCGTCACAGGGGTCAGGTTGTCAGCGGCGGCGCGCATTACGTGCTTGCCGATGCTGGTAGCGCCGGTGAACAGCAGGTGATCAAAGGGCAGCTTGGAGAAGGCCATGCCGACTTCCGCTTCGCCCAGCACCACGGTGACCAGGTCTTCGGGGAACACCTTGGCCAAAAGGTCTTTGACCAGTTGCGAGGTGGCGGGTGTCGACTCGCTCATCTTGATCATCACCCGGTTACCGGCCGACAGCGCGCCAACCAGCGGCCCGATGGCGAGGAACAGCGGGTAGTTCCACGGCACGATCACACCAACCACGCCCAGTGGCTGGTAGATGACCTTGGCGGCGGCGGGCATAAACTGCATGCCGACGCTGCGGCGTGAAGGCTTCATCCATTTCTTGATGCGTTTAGTCGCGTAGTGAATGCCATGCAAGCTAGGCATCAGCTCGGCGAGCAGGGTTTCGTCAGCGCTGCGGTTGCTGAAATCCTGGGAGATAGCGCGGATTAGCGCATCACGTTCGTTGCTGAGCAGATCGCGCAGCACGTTGAGCCACTGGATGCGCTGCTCGGCCGAAGGCATCGGGTTTGCCTTGAACGCCTCACGCTGCCGGGCAAAGCCGTTCTCCAGCTGACTGAGCTGTTGTTGGCTGTTGTGCAGGCTTTGTTCAAGGTAAGCGACGTCGGCGACCATGGTATTGCTCCTCGGCATTCCAGCAGTGCAGTGCTTCAGAGGGTCTGAGCCGCTGCAGAAAAGGTGTGCTGGATTTTTAGAGCAATTGCTCTAATCTGTCAAATAGGATGCCGGGGTCAGTCGACGGACGCAGCCCATCGAACAGTTGGTGCCGTATGCCAGTTGGTGTGCGGGTAACACTTTGGCTGTTTCTGCGTGTACCTTTGCCGGGCTTTTGAGTCGAGATCGAGCCGCTATGTCCGTCCCACTGAAAACCCGCGAACGCATCATTCAGGAAAGCCTGGCGCTGTTTAATGCGCAGGGTGAGCGCAGTGTCACCACCAACCATATCGCGGCGCACCTGGGGATTTCGCCGGGTAACCTGTACTACCACTTCCGTAACAAGCAGGCGATCATCGCCGAGTTGTTTGCCCTCTATGAAAGTCAGGTAGATACCTTTCTGCGCCGTCCTGAAGGCCGTGCGCTGACGGTGCAGGACAAGACCTTTTACCTCGAAGCGCTGTTGGCGGCGATGTGGCATTACCGCTTTCTGCACCGCGACCTGGAGCACCTGCTCGACAGCGACCCTGAGCTGGCTGAACGTTACAAGCTGTTCTCGCAGCGCTGCCTACAGCGCGCGCAGGGTATTTATCAGGGCTTTGTCGAGGCCGGCATCCTGCTCATGGATGCGGCGCAAATCGAGGCGCTGACCCTCAACAGTTGGATAATCATGACCTCCTGGGTGCGCTTTCTCTGCACCACCCGTGGCAATCCTGGCGATCTGAGTCAAGAGATGCTGCGTCGAGGTATCTATCAGGTATTGGCGCTGGAAGGTGGCTATATAGCGCCGCAGGCGCGTGATGCCGTAGAGGCTCTTTACTCCAAGTTATATGTGCCGTTGCAGCGAGTAGTGAGTTGATTTATTGATGCGGGGCTGGTGGTTTGCGCGTTTTATTAGAAATGAGGGTCTTTACTGGCGATGCGTCGTCGGGGTCGCTGCTGCACAGCTAGCTTGAGTGTAAATTTAAAGTTACTTGAGTGTTTTAAGCGTTAGTGAATTAAAAATAATATTAACTTTATATCTTATGAGTGGCTTGTCTTTGCTATAAGTTTGGCGTCATTTGTATGGCGCTGGTGTATTAACTTGCGCTGCTTGTGTCTGTTGTGAATAATGGCTTTGCATTTTATTGCGCTCTATTATATTCGAGTGTTTTTTAAGGTTAAACAAGGTCGGTTTTAGTTAATTCGTATGGCTATTAGATTTAACCGTTTTTGGAGTCGCCAGCTGCTTAATGTTTTGGGCGCTTGGGTGGCCTGTTCAGGCTGTCTTTCTTCCGCTTATGCATCCTCTGATGTGCCGCAGAGTGTCGCGTTCTGGTACGCCGCCAATCCGCCATTTAGCGAGCTTGCTCAGTTCGATTGGAGCGTGCTCGAGCCCGAGCACGTCCAGAAAAAAGATGTGGAGTTGCTGAGGGCTCAGGGCAGTCAGCCGTTTGCCTACTTATCCGTTGGTGAGTTTCACGGCGACTTGGCCGTGGTCGGTGAGGGTGCGCAGGCTTCGACTGAGAAGAATGTGCGCAACCAAGCCTGGAATAGCCAGGTGATGCGGTTGACATCCCCGGTGTGGCGGGCGCATTTGCTAAAGCGCGCGGCTGAGCTTCGCGCCGCAGGGTATTCAGGCCTGTTCCTCGACACCCTTGATAGCTTTCAGTTGCTGCCTGAAGATGAACGAGAGGCTCAGCGCCTTGCCCTGCGAGATTTTCTTGTTGAGTTGCACCGTCGCGAACCCAGCTTGAAACTGTTTTTCAATCGCGGCTTTGAGGTGTTGTCCGAGTTGCCGGGTGTTGCTGCTGCCGTGGCGGTTGAGTCAATTCATGCCGGCTGGGATGCTTCAAGGCGCTCATACCGCGTCGTGCCTCAGGACGATCGTGATTGGCTTGAGCTACACCTACAGCCATTGCGCGCTCAGGGTATTCCGCTCGTTGCGATTGATTATTTGCCGCCAGAGCGTCGCGATGAGGCTCGCGAGCTGGCGCGGAAGCTGCAGTCTGAGGGCTTTATTCCTTATGTCACCCTGCCTGACCTGAATTACCTGGGAGTCAGCTCGATCGAGGTGCAGCCGCGTCGAATTGCGTTGATCTATGATCCCCGTGAAGGGCCTATGGAGGACAATCCAGGCCATATCTCGTTGGGTGGATTACTCGAGTACCTGGGTTATAGGGTGGATTACCTGCCCTCAGATGCATTGCCTGTCGGGCCAATGAGTGGGTTGTATGCAGGCGTTATTACCTGGATGACCAGTGGCTCGCCCGCCAATGCCCAGGCCTTTAATCAGTGGCTCATTGCACGCATGGACGAGCATATCCCCCTGGCGATTTTTGCGGGGTTGCCGACTGAGAACGATGGCGTACTCAAACGCCTGGGGCTGCGCTTCATGTCCGCGACCTTGAGCGGAGCGGCGGAAGTGGTCGAGCACGATGCTAAATTGTTGGGTAGCTTCGAGGCGCCGCTGGTTGCGCGCAGCCGCGATTTGCCTGCGTTGACTGTGCTTGATGGAGATACTCAGCCAGTGCTGGCGCTGAAGGGGCGTGAGCCGGGTGTTTATACGCCAGTGGCTATAGGGGCGTGGGGCGGGATTGCACTGTCACCTTATGTGTTCGAAGAGGCGCAGGGGCAACGCCGCTGGATTCTCGACCCCTTTGCCTTCTTGCAGCGTGCATTGCAATTGCAGGTCATGCCCAGGCCCGATGCCACCACTGAGAATGGTCGCCGCATCGCCACTGTGCACATTGATGGTGATGGGTTCGTATCTCGCGCCGAGATCCCCGGTACGCCTTATTCCGGCGTTGCCGTCCTCAAGGAGTTCATCCGGCCCAATCCCTTTTTGACTTCTGTCTCGGTGATTGAGGGCGAGGTCGGGCCGCGGGGGAAGTACCCTCACCTTGCTCGTGAACTTGAGCCGGTTGCCCGGGAAATCCTGGCTGACGACAAAGTAGAAGTGGCTACACATACCTTCAGCCATCCTTTTTTCTGGCAACCTGAGTTGGCAGCAAAGCGTGAGGGCTTCAACCCGGAATATGGCTACATGATGGCGATTCCGGGGTATGACAAGCTGGATTTCACGCGTGAAATTGTCGGGTCTCGAGACTACATCAATCAGCGCCTCACCACGGCTAAAAAACCAGTGAAAATGGTGTTCTGGTCGGGTGATGCCATGCCGGATGCTGACACCATCAAGCTGGCTTACGACAGCGGTCTGGCCAACGTCAATGGCGGCAATACGGCATTGACCAATGCCTACCCATCGCTCACAGGTCTCTATCCGCTGATTCGGCCGACTGCGGGGGGGCTTCACTACTACGCGCCGGTGATTAACGAGAACGTCTACACCAACTTGTGGACAGGTCCTTATTACGGTTTCCGCGGGGTGATGGAAACCTTCGCGCTGACCGATAAACCTCGCAGATTGCGCGGGCTTCACCTGTACTACCACTTCTACTCAGGCACTAAACAAGCCTCCATCAAGGTGATGCACGATATTTACCGTGATATGCAGGATCAGCAGCCCATCTCGCTGTGGATGAGCGATTACATTCCACGCATGCATGGTCTCTATCAAGCCAGCTTGGCTAAGCGCAGTGATGGGAGTTGGCAAATCCGCGCGATGGACGGGTTGCGTACCGTGCGACTTGACCCTGCAATGGGTTGGCCCGATCTGCGTCGTTCTGAGGGTATTGCTGGTGTACGTGATCTGCCTCAAGGCCGCTATGTTCATTTAAGCCGTGACCACGCTGTGCTGGTCTTGCGTGATCAGCGCGATCCGCGTCCATCGCTTGAACAAGCCAGCCTGCCATTGCTGGCGTGGGATTATTTGGATGAGCAACGCGTGCGTCTGTCGTTCGCGGGCAACCTGCCGTTGAGCTTCAGTGTTCGCGCAACTGGCAGTTGCAGCCTGGTCGTGGCGGGGAAAACATACGCTGGACTTCAGCGGCAGGGGTTATGGCATTTTGATGTGCCACTGAAGCAGGTGCTTGATGCCCAACTCACCTGCCGTTAAAACCAGGCGTTTGCTGAGCCCATGGACCCTGTTGCTGGTTGCTCTACTCGTCGGTGGCCTGCTGGTGCTGGTCTATAAAGGCGAGGATGCATTTCTGCCAGACGGCAAGCAGCCAGATGCCGTATCGATCAACTATTCGGAACTGCTGCTTGAGGCGCACCCTCAAGACCAGGCGCTGCGCCTCAGCCTGATTGAGCAATTGATTGCCTTGGGTGATTACCCACGCGCACGCAGCCATCTGCTCAAACTCAGCCCCGCGGGAGTAGACAGCCTCCCTTTTTACCGTGCTGAGCTTGATGCTTTGCAGGCATTGGCCGATCCGCAAGGTATTGAGCCTTCCCTCAAGAAACAGCTGATTGAAAGCTTTGCTGCGCTCGATCGTTCGGTGTTGTCCGATGCTCAACGATTACGTATGGCGAAATATGCCTTGGCGTTGGGTGCGCCAGCGCTGGCGGCACCAGTTTATGCTGAATTGGCAGCGCGTGACCCCGCGCGTCAAGTGGAATGGCTTGGCGAGGCCGCGAAATGGTACCTCGCCAGTGGTAACGCTCAGTTAGCCGCTGATTTGTACTTGGAGTTGATGGCGTCCGCAGCCACCCCAGATGCGCGTATGGACTTTCTTGAGCAGGCTTTCTACAGCCTGTTGTCCGCTGAGCGCGGCGAGCGTGCGGTGGAGTTGCTCAGTCAGCACATGCTTGAGCTGGACGGAACAGACACTGTTCTGTTGGAGGCAGCGGTGAGGGCCTCTGTCGGCAGTCATCGTTATGATTTGGCCGAATTGTTCGTGGAGCGCTGGCGTTCCCAGCGTCCCTCAGATCCTGAGGCGTTAGCCGTGGAAATGCGGCTACACCTGGCCGCCGGTGACCTTGAACGTGCGTGGGCGACCGGGCAGGTGTTGCTCCACGATAGACCTGATGATCTTGAGCTGTTGTCGCAAATGGCCAAGCTGGCGGAGTGGACCGCACGGCCCCAGGACGCACTGCGTTATTGGGTGATGGCCTTACAGCTCACAGAGGATGCCTCCATGCGCGAGCATGCCTGGCGCCTGGCTGCCCAGCTGTTTGACTTTGATCAAGCAATTCCCTTGTTGGCACAGTTGGCGCAACAGCGCCGGCTAACCGATGAAGAGCTGGATGCATTGGTTTACAGCCACCAATCGCGGGGTACACCTGAGCAGGGTGAGGCTTGGTTGCGCAGCTATGTGCGGCAGTACCCCGAGCAGAAGATCGCCTGGGTGCGTCTGCAGCAGATTCTCGAGCATACCTTGCAATATGAGCAGGAATCCCACTTGTGGGCCGAGATAGATAAACGCTTCGGTTTGACCATCGAACAGCGGGTACGGTGGGCGGAAGTGGATTGGGCGCGGTTTGATGCGCCTGCGGCCTGGGCTGTGCTGGATGCTATCGATAATACTCAGGTGGAAAGCAGCGATTACTGGTTTCTGCGCGGTAACCTCGCCTGGGAGCTGGAGCGCGACGATGATGTGCGTGCTGCATACGAGCGGCTCTTGGCGCTGGATGGAACGCTAGGCAGTAATGCCGAAGAGCGTTTGATCCATATTTATACCCAGCAAGCCCCCGAAAAGGCCTTGGCTCTGCTGATTCAGAGTTGGCAGCGTAATGCGGATCCAAGACGGTTGAGCAGTGCGCTAAGCCTGGCGGAACAATTGGGGGAGTGGCAGCAACTGCAGGCGCTGGTCGACCAAGCCAGCCGCTCGCCTAGTGGTGCTCGGCAAGCCTCGGTGTTGAGCGCGCGTGGCGTGCTCGCCAGCCGGAGCGGGCGAATGGATGAGGCCGAACGTATTTATCGCCTGGGGTTGAGCCTATACCCGGATCAGAACGTATTTCGTCAGCGCTTGCTTTGGCTGTTTATTGATCAGGGTCGCCGAGATGAACTGCCGGTTTTGCTGCAACAATGGCGGGCTTTAGCTGCCAATGACGGTGAACTGTGGCTGCCATTCGCCAGTGCCAATATGCTGTTAAACCGCACGGGGCCGGCACTGGGCTGGTTCAGAATGTACCTAAAGTTGCGCCCTGGTGACTGGCTGGTTCAGTCCGCCTATGCCGATGCCTTAGAAGGGGCGGGCTATGCGGATAAGGCCTTGCGCCTACGTACCTTTCTACTGTCGCGCATTAAGCCTGGGCAATTGGCAGGCAATCCTGAACGTTACAGCATGTACTTGCGCCTGTTGGGCGGTACGCAGTCTATGCGCAGTGCCGAGCGCCAGGCGCTGATGTGGCAGGACGGCTCGTTGCCAATGTTGCAAGTCTGGTTCACTCAGTTTCTCACCCAACTTGATGCTAGCAATCAGGCAGCGTTGAAAGATCAATGGCTGGCCTGGGCGCGCAGTCAAGGGTTGAGCATCAGTCGCTATGAGCAGCTGCAAGAAGCGCTGCGTGCGCAGAACCGCCAACAGCTTGAGCATCTGCTTGCGGAGGGTGGGCTTGACCCCTCTCAGCGTGTCGAGGCGCTTACTCGCTTGGGTCGCAGTGGTGCGGCTTTAGGTGAAGGCTTGGCCAGTCTGTCGGATGAACAGGTCTCCGGTGTGCGCCAGCAGTTGCTGCGTCAGACTGTGGAACTGCACGAGCGCATGCCGCAGGGCATGCAGCTTGGCTGGATGCAGCGTGACTTTGGCGGTATTGACCTGTACGGCCCGTCTCTGCAAATAGCCCGGCACGTAGGCAACGACTGGTATGCCGACGTGAGGCTCAGCCAGGCGCAGTATGACGGTGAGACGCTCGACAGTGATGTGCTGGGTCGCGAGAGAAATGCCAAGTTGATGTTGCAGCGTGAACTGAGCGATGGCGCTTTTGCCCTGACTTTTGATGGCAGTTTACGCACTGATGAGGATCGCCTGGGGTTTGGTGTTTTGCGTTCGTGGCAGGTGTCCTCGCGTGATGAACTGCAGCTAGGGCTGGACTGGCATCGGGAAACTGATCAGGGTGGACTGCTGCGGGCATTGGGCATGCGTGATGGCCTGAATGTCAGTGGACGGCACAGCTTCTCAGCGCGTGATCAACTCAACTGGTCGCTGGGGCATCAGCGGTTTGCGACGCGTCAGGGCGATGCGATTGGCAATGGTGAAGAGTTCAACCTCGAACTCACGCATGCAGTTTTTTTTGAGGGGCCCGCCTGGTTACTTCGTAGCGGTGTGAACTACCAGAACAACCGTTTAGAAAGTGGTATTGATCCCGATCTTCTGAGCACACGGCAGGAGATTGACGAGCAAGGTGACACCATCAGTGTGCCCAATGGCGGGCCATTGAATATTGAAGGTGCCGTGGCGAGTGACCTGCTGCAGGAGCGTTTCGGCCAGTTGTATGTCGGCAGCACTTGGCGGCGTGGTTTTCCCGGTGCACTGAACCGTGGGCGCGCTCAGTACACCTGGTTGGTCGACGTACTCGCAGGTTGGCAGTGGACCGAGCAAGAGTTCAATTACGCAATCAATACCGGCTTGGGTGTGGAAGTGTTGGGTGATGACGAGCTAGCCGTGACCTTCGGTTACCAATCGGCACCGCGCAGTGGTGGTGGCGAGGCGGGTGGGACTTTTGGTTTGACCTATAGCGCCCGTTTTGGGCGTTGATCAGAGATTTAACAGGAGAAATACACGATGTTATCCATTCGCTGCCTGGCCCTGATGGCCGTTGCACTTTTGGTCACGGGCTGTTCAAGCTTCACCCGCGAAGCGAGTGAAGCGCTGCCGCGTGACGCACAGTGGGGGCTGTTGCCGCTGATCAATTATTCCCAAGCACCGCAAGCGGGTGAGCGCAGCGAGCACATTTTGCTCAGTGTGATGGCCGAGGAGGGATTGCGCCCACGGCTGTACCCCGTCGTTACGCAAGATGAAATGCCCCTGCTGGATGATCGTGAGCGCTTTAATCAGGCATTGGCGTGGGCGCGTCAGGAAAACCTTGATTACGTTGTCAGCGGCAGTGTTGATGAATGGCAATACAAAAGCGGTCTCGATGGCGAGCCAGCCGTGGGTATCAGCCTGCAGATCATCGAACCGAACAGTGGCCGTGTAGTGTGGAGCAGCAGTGGCGCTCGCGCCGGCTGGTCACGCGAAAGCCTGGCAGGGACTGCGCAAAAAGTGTTGCGTGAGCTTATTGGCGATTTGTCGCTCGAGTAATTGTTATGGACTCGGCGCACAAGGATTTCACGCTAGCCCCACGTGCCAGTTCGCACGTTTCGTGGCTGGAAACACTGATACTGACTGGGCTGGGACTGGGCCTGGGGTATTGGCTGTCACCTCATGATCCAATGTTGGTACACAACACTTTCCCGTGGTTGGTGTTGGCGCCCCTGTTGCTGGGTATGCGCTATGGCTTTATGCATGGCCTGATCAGTGCGGTGCTGCTGGTGTTGGTTTTGTTTGCCTACCGCGCGAGCGGTTATGTGGTGTATCAGGACATACCGGAGTCGTTCATCGTTGGCGTGCTGATTACCGGCATGCTAGTGGGGGAGTTTCGCGACATCTGGGAGCGTCGTCTGGAACGCCTGGACATGGCCAACGACTATCGGCAGCTGCGCTTGGATGCGTTTACGCGCACGCACTACATGCTACGCATCTCTCACGACCGCCTTGAGCAGCGGGTGGCAGGTAATGACCGCAGCTTGCGCAGCTCGCTGTTAGGCTTGCGCAGCCAATTGCGTGCGTTACCCCGTGGTGACGATGCGTTGGCCGCGCTCGCTGAGTCGATCATGAACTTGCTGGCACAATATGGCTCGTTCCATGTGGCGGGGTTGTACCGTGTAGCTCCCAGTGGTCAGCTTGAATTGCAACCACTGAATAGCTTGGGTGCGGGCAAACCCATGCGGGCAGATGATTTGCTCGTCAAGCTTTGCCTGGAACGCGGTGAGTTGCTAAGTGTGCGGGAAGACCTGTTAGAGCGTGGTGAGAGTCGCGAGCATTCCCAGTACCAAGCGTGCATTCCCTTGGTCGACACCGAAGGTCGGATCCTGGCGCTGCTGGCTGTTGAGCAGATGCCGTTTTTCTCCTTCAACGACAGAACCTTGAGCCTTTTGGCGATTCTAGCCGGACACATTGCCGACTTGTTGTTGAGTGATCCGCAGGCGCTTCAGCTCGAGGACAGTGATGCCCAGGTGTTCAGTCAGAACCTCAAGCGTTGTTTACACGATGCCCAGCAGCATGGCCTTGATGCCTATTTGTTGGGTTTCACCGTGGGCCCGTCAGCGCACCGTGAGGAATTGTTGAACCTGCTCGAAAGCAGTCAGCGCGGACTGGACCTGCAGCTCAAGTCTGTTGATCAGTCGAATCCCTGCGTGTTGGTGTTGCTGCCACTGACATCGGCTGAAGGCTCCAAGGGTTACCTGCAGCGTCTGCACAGCATGCTCACTGAGCGTTTTGGACTGGGGCAGACGCTGGAAAGTCTCGGTGTACGCACCCACCACTATGACATCGGCGTCGGGCGTGAGCGCGAAGCATTGCGTCACTTCCTATTCAATGAGTGTGGGTTCGATGATAAGCAAGTGGCTGTTTAGCGGCGCCTTTGTATTTGAGTTAGGCAGTTGGGGGGCGTTGTTCCAAGAGATGCCTATCGGCGCGGCCGCGCTGCTGTTCGTTTCTGCCCATGGCATCAGCAGCGCGCTGCTGGCGGCCGGTGTCTGGCTGCTACTGCCAAATCGCTACAAATTTCCATTGCCGTGGAGCCCGCTGTTTATCTTCAGCCTGTCTTTCTTTGTCCCGGTACTGGGCGCTATTGGGGTGGCCATCGCGGTCTTTCCGGCGCTGTACATGCCGCGCACGCAAAAAGAACAGGCCTGGGATGCGATCGGCGTCCCTGATCTGCCGTTTCGTCCGCAAGAACGCAGCCGTGACTTGATGTTCCAGGACGGTGGTTTACAGGACGTATTGCGCCATGCGCCCAGTGCGCAAAAGCGCGTGAGTGCCTTGTTTGCCACCCGACGGATGCCCAGCAAGGACTCGATCCCCATTCTCAAGCTGGCGCTGCGCGACCCTGCGGATGATGTGCGATTACTGGCCTACTCGATGCTTGATCGGCAAGAAAGCGAGATCAATCACCGTATCCAAGTGTCACTGCAGCAACTGGCCGATGCGACCGGTACTCACAAAGCCGCTGTGCATGCCACGCTGGCGCGCTGGTATTGGGAGCTGGCCTACCTGGGGCTGGCTCAGGGCAGTGTGTTGGAGCATGTACTCAAGCAGGCGCGTGAGCATGTCAACAGTGCCCTGGAGCAAGGTGCGGGCGACGACAGTCATCTTTTGGCTGCACGGATCTCCATGGAAATGGGCGATCTTGAAAGGGCGGAGCAGCATTTGCTGGACGCTCAAGCAGCAGGCATTGATTTAGAAAAGCTGCTGCCGTTTATGGCTGAAATTGCGTTCTCCCGCGGCGATTACACCGCGATTGCGCAGCTGCTACGACAGCTCCCCGAGGACATGCTGACGCGGCCGCCCTTTGCGGCCCTGGCGAGATACTGGTTATGAAAACTCCTGCAGTTGAGGCACCTATTGCAGATATCTGCCTATTGCTGGAAGGGACTTGGCCGTATGTCCGTGGCGGGGTATCTAGCTGGGTCAACCAACTGATTCTCGGCCTGCCTGAGCTGACCTTTTCGGTATTTTTTATTGGCGGTCAAAGCGGTGCGTATGGCAAACGCCAATACGCTATTCCGGCGAATGTCGTGCATATCGAGGAACACTTCCTCGAAAATGCCTGGAAGCCCGGTGATGCAGTCGTTGCCGCCAAGCGTGAGGGGCCGCGTCAGCTGATGCGCGACATGCACGTCTTTCTCCACCATCCAGACGAGCCCAGCCTGGAGCAAGGTCAGGCCATGTTGGAAAACCTCGCCAATGGCGCGATGAGTCTGGACGATGTGCTGCACAGCCGCGCTAACTGGGAGGCCATCACCGAAGGCTATGTGCGCCACTGCAGCGACCCTTCGTTTGTGAATTAC
The DNA here is from genome assembly GCF_011636575.1 of Pseudomonas sp. OTU750018. Lineage (NCBI taxonomy): Bacteria > Pseudomonadati > Pseudomonadota > Gammaproteobacteria > Pseudomonadales > Pseudomonadaceae > Pseudomonas > Pseudomonas sp. OTU750018. Next base: position 1,487,268 of record NZ_JAAPAU010000001.1, on the reverse strand, counting down.
TTCTGGACACTGCGAACCATGCAGGCGCCGCTGGTGATGCTGGCTGAGGCTGCGCGCAAGCTGCCGCGTGCGCGCATGTTGCACTCGATCTCAACGGGCTATGCGGGTCTGCTGGGCAGTATCCTGCAGCACCGCTGGAAGTGTTCGTACGTGATCAGTGAGCACGGCATTTACACCAAGGAACGTAAAATCGACCTGGCTCAGGCGAATTGGATTTCCGAAAGCCCGGATGAAATGCTGCGCACCGGCCTGGATGCCGAGGTCAACTATATCCGTCGGTTGTGGATCCGTTTTTTCGAGCGAATTGGTTTGCTGGCCTATCGGTCAGCCGATCCCATCATCGCGTTGTATGGAGGTAATCGCACTCAGCAGATTAATGATGGCGCTGACCCCGCTCGCACGCGGGTCATTCCTAATGGCATCTCGATGGAAGCCTGGAAAGACGCCATGCAACAGCGTCCTGAAGGCATTCCCAAGGTGGTTGGGCTGATTGGTCGGGTCGTGCCGATCAAGGACGTTAAAACCTTTATCCGTGCCATGCGGGGCGTGATCAGTGCCATTCCAGAGGCCGAAGCGTGGGTCGTCGGGCCTGAAGAGGAGGACCCGGAATACGCGCAGGAATGCCACAACTTGGTCCTGAGCCTGGGGTTGGAGGGTAAGGTCAAGTTTCTCGGCTTCCGCCGAATACACGAATTGCTGCCTTCTCTGGGCATGATGGTGTTGACGTCCATCAGCGAAGCGCAGCCATTGGTTATCCTCGAAGCATGGGCCGCAGGTACACCGGTTGTGAGCAGCGACGTGGGCTCGTGCCGTGAACTGATCGAAGGTGCGCCGGGTGAGGATCGCGAGCTTGGTATCGCCGGTGAGGTGGTGGCCATCGCAGATCCGCAGGCTACTGCGCGCGCGATTGTCGAACTGCTCAATAACCCGCAGCGCTGGCATGCCGCCCAGGCGGTCGGGCTGGAACGCGTCAATCGGTTCTACACCGAAACCCTTATGCTAGAGCGCTATCGCACCCTGTACCGCGAAGCCATGGAGGCTGTTTGATATGGCTGGTATTGGTTTTGAGCTGCGCAAGATACTGTCGCGTGATTCTTATTCGGCAACGCTACGGGCATACCTCTATGCGGGCTTGATCAGTTCCGGACCCTGGGTGCTGTCGATCATCAGTGTGATGTTGATCGGGGTGATCAGCCTTGGGGTGGTTGTGCCGGACAATACCGTGCGGCAGTTCTTGGTCACGGTGACTTACCTGATGGCCAGTTCGCTGATTTATACCGGCGGCGCGCAGCTGTTTTTTACCCGCTTCATTTCTGACAGGCTGTTTGAGAAGAAGAACGACCGTATCCTGCCCAATCTGCTGGGCATCATGCTGATCGTCACGCTGTCCTCGGGTGTGCTGGCCAGCCTGGTCATGGGCTTTATGTTCGACGAGCCCTTTGCGTATCGCCTCTTGGTACTGGCCAACTTCGTAACGCTCTGCAACCTGTGGTTGGTGATCATTTTTCTATCGGGCATGAAAGCCTATAACCGCATTCTGCTGGTTATGCTTGTGGGCTATTCATTGATGGTTTTGTGCGCTTTTTTTCTGCGCTTTTTGCACATGAATGGTCTGCTGCTGGCCTTGCTGATCGGTCATGGCAGCCTGCTGTTTATGTTTCTGTTCGATATCTTGCGTGAGTACCCCGCCAAGCAACTCGTTGCGTTCGACTTTCTCCAGCGTCGTCAGGTTTTTATCAGCCTGCTGGTCACGGGCTTTTGTTACAACCTGGGCATCTGGATCGATAAGTTCATCTTCTGGTTCAACCCGCAGACGTCCAGCGAGGTTATCGGCCCGCTGCGCGCCTCGATGCTCTACGACTTGCCAATCTTCCTGGCGTACCTGGCCATTATTCCGGGGATGGCGGTGTTTCTGGTGCGCATCGAAACCGATTTTGCCGAGTGGTATGAGCGGGTCTACTCGGCGATTCGCGGCGGGCAGACGCTGCAGCATATTGGCGTACTCAAAGAACAGATGATTTTGGCCATCCGCCAAGGCTTGCTAGAAATCTGCAAGGTGCAAGGCTTGACCGTGGTCCTGCTGTTCCTCCTGGCACCGGCAATGTTGGAGTGGCTGGGTATTTCAGCGTATTACCTGCAGCTGTTCTACGTTGACCTGATTGGGGTGAGTATTCAGGTGGTGTTCATGGCGTTGCTGAACGTGTTTTTCTACCTCGATAAGCGCGCCATTGTGCTGGAGCTTTGTGTGCTGTTTGTGGTGCTCAACGCTGCTCTCACATTGCTGAGCCAGTATATGGGGCCGACGTTCTATGGTTATGGCTTCACCCTGTCGTTGCTGGTGTGCGTATTACTCGGTCTGACGCGTCTCTCCAGTTCGCTTGAAGACCTGGAATACGAGACGTTTATGCTAAGCCGCTAAGCCGCTAAGCCGCTAAGCCACTGCGGAATGCGCCGTTCCAGGTAGTAACCTGGTTTGGTCAGGCTGCCTTCGACAAAACCGACATGACCGCCATTAGCGTGCAGTTCGAAGTCGATGCTGGGTGATAGCTCGCTGGCTTCGGGCAGGCTGTGGGGGAAGACGAAGGGATCGTCCGCGGCCTGGATAATCAGCGTCGGTGTCTCGATCTGGCCGAGAAAGTAGCGGCTGGAAGCGCGGCGGTAGTAGTCCTCGGCATCGGCATAACCGTGCAGCGGCGCGGTGATACGCCCGTCGAAATCCCAGAAGGTGCGCATATTGTCCAGCGGGCCGAGTTTCTCCAGGGTGGACAGTCGGTCGGCCATGCCCTGGTGGGCAAACAGGCGCTGCTTGTCTTTCACGTAGGCCACCATCTCGCGCATAAAGTGGCTCTGGTAAACCCTGGAAAAGCCCATGCCGATGCGGTCGGCGCACTGATCCAGACGAAACGGCACCGACACCGCCGCTGCGCCCTGCAGCTGGCTGTCGGCCCCGGTTTCACCCAGGTACTTGAGCAGCACATTACCGCCCAGGGAATAACCCACGGCATAGATCGGTGCCATCGGCCGTTGGGCGCGCAGGTGGCGCACGGTTTCCGCCAGGTCCTCGCTGGCGCCGGAGTGGTAACCACGGGCCAGCAGGTTCGGCTCGCCGGAGCAGCCGCGCCAGTTCAGCGCCACGCTGGCCCAGCCCTGAGCTGCCAGTTGCTGCTGCAGCCCCAGTACGTACAGTGAGTCGGATGAGCCGGTCAGACCATGTAGCACCAACACCAGCGGTGCGTCGGCCTGGTGTGGGCCGTGCCAGTCCATATCGAGAAAGTCGCCATCCTCCAGCCACAACCGTTCGCGCGTGCGCTCAAGTTTCGCCGGTTGGCGACACATCGGGTTCCACAGGGTTTGCAGATGCGGGCCGGGTAGCCACCAGGCGGGTTTGAAGGGCGTGGTCATGGACTGGTATCGCTAGGGAAAGCGCCCAGGCTAGGGCCTTGGGCGGTGAAACGGAAGCGCTATGACTGGGGCGAATAACAGAACCTGACTTAGGGTGGGCTTGTTCTGCTTCCTGGTGGGTTGTGCCACATCCCGCTGGGGATTAAACCCTGCTGATCTGCTCCGGCTCACCCACCCTGCAAAAGCCCTACGCGGCTGTGCGCTGCCACAACGCGTAATACACCTGCCCCGCCTTCTGCTCACGGTGCAGGCGCCAGTTGCCAGGCATGCCGAGGCTGGAGGGCGGGTTCTCGCTTTCGGTGTAGACCCAGGCGTCGGCCGCCAGCCAGCCGTTCTGCTCGAGCAGGGTGCAGGCGGGCAGCAGCAGGTTCTGATTGAACGGTGGGTCGAGAAACACCAGATCGAACGGCATGGCTGCTGGGCTCTGCAGGTAGAGCAGGGCGTCGGTCTGCTGCAGCTGGCCGTTGTCGCATTTCAGCGTTTGCAGGTGCCCGCGCAGGCTGTTGATGGCGGCTGGGTTGAGGTCCAGCGCTAGGGCGCTGCCGGCACCGCGCGACAGCGCTTCGAGGAACAGTGCGCCGCTACCGGCGAACAGGTCGAGCACCTTGGCCCCTTCAACGTAGGGCGCCAGCCAGTTGAACAGGGTCTCGCGCACACGGTTCGGTGTTGGCCGCAGCCCGGCAGCCATGGGGAAGTTGAACTGGCGCGAGCGCCATTGCCCGCCGATGATCCGCAGCTGGCCATCGCCGCTGTGGGCGGGGTTGGCTTTTGGCGGTTTGGGTCGCTTGCTCATCAGTGCTCCGGGACGCCAGTGGGTTGCTCGGCAGGGTTGTCGGTGGGCGGTGGCAGTTCTTTCTGCGCCACGCTTGGGCCGGCGGTGACGATCACCAGGGCGTCCGGGTTGAGGTGCTTGGCCATGGCCGCTTTAACCTGCTCGACACTCAGCGCGTCGACGTCGCGCATAAAGTCTTCCAGGTAGCTCAGCGGCAGGTCATAGAAACCCATTGAGCCGAGCTGGCCGACGATCGCCGCGTTGCTCGCGGTGGACAGCGGGAAGCTGCCGGCCAGTTCGCGTTTGGCGTTGTTCAGCTCTTCTGCAGTCGGGCCGTTCTTGATGAAGTCGGCTAGCATGCTTTTGACCAGTTGCAGGGTGCCGTCGCTGAGTTCGGCGCGGGTCTGCAGGTTGATCATAAAGGGGCCACGCGCCTGCATGGCGCTGAAGCCGGAGTAGACGCCATAGGTCAGGCCGCGCTTCTCGCGTACTTCAGTCATCAAACGGGTGCCGAAGCCACCGCCGCCGAATACCTGGTTGCCCAGGTAGAGCGCGGCGTAGTCCGGGTCGCGGCGGTCGATGCCGAGCTGGGCAATCATCAGGTGGGTCTGGTTCGAAGGGAACTCGATATGTTGCAGGCCCGGCTTGGGCTCTTCCGGTTGGGCGATACGCGGCAACGCCGGGCCTTTCGGCAGGGCGGCGGACACCTGGCTGGCCAGGGCTTCGGCATCGCCGCGCGAAAGGTCGCCGACCAGCGCGATAATCGCGTTATTGGCGGTGTAGGCCTTGGCGTGGAAGGCCTGCAGCTGCTCACGGCTGATGGTCGGGATCGACTCGGCATTGCCGTCGCTGGAGTGCGCGTAGGGATGCATGCCGTACAGGCGCTCGAACAGCGCCAGGCTGGCCAGCTTGCCGGGGTTCTGCTTCTGGTATTCGAAGCCGGCCAGCAGCTGGTTTTTGATCCGCGCCAGTGCGTCTTCCGGGAAGGTCGGCTGGCCGAGCACCTGATTGAACAGCTGCATGGCCGGCTCGCGCTTGTCCGCAGCACTGAGGCTGCGCAGGCTGGCGATGGCCATGTCGCGGAATGCGCCGTTACCGAAGTTGGCGCCGAGATCTTCGAAACCTGCTGCGATTGCGCCGACATCCTTGCCCGGTACGCCTTCATTGAGCATGGCGTTGGTCAGCATGGCCAGGCCCGGAACGCCATCATCATGGCTGCTGCCGGCGGCAAAGGTCAGTTGCAGGTCGAACATCGGCAGCTCGCGGGCTTCGACGAACAGCACCTTGGCGCCTTCAGCGGTCTGCCAGGTCTGGATGTCCAGATCGCGGCGGCTGGGCGGCTGATCGCCAAGGGCGGCCAGGGATTCGATGCTGGTCGATTCGGCGGCCGCAGCCGGGGTTGGGCTGCTATCCGGGCGGTTGATCACCAGGGCCAGCAGCGCCATCAATATCAGTAGCGCCAGGCCGAGCAGGCCGTAGCGCAGGCCATTGCGCTCACTCATTGCGCTTCTCCTCAGGCAGAACATGGGCGACGCTCAGGCGGTCGCGGGTAAAGAAGGTGCTGGCGGCTTGCTGGATATCGGCCGGGGTGACGGCCTCCAATTCGGCCAGTTCCTGATCAATCAGCTTCCACGACAGGCCGACGGTTTCCAGCTGGCCGATGGCGGTGGCCTGGCTGGTGATCGAGTCACGCTCGTAAACCAGGCCGGCGATCACTTGCGCACGTACGCGGGCCAGTTCCTCGGCGCTTGGCGGGGTGTTTTTCAAGTCCTCCAGCTCACGCCACAGACCGGCTTCGACCTGCTGCAGCGTCTTGCCGGTCTGCACGTTGGGTGTGGCGGAGAGGATGAACAGGCTGTCGCCACGGGAGAACCCGTCGTACCAAGCTGAGGCGCCGGATACCAGCTCCTCGCCGCGCTCCAGGCGGGTCGGCAGGCGGGCGCTGTAGCCGCCATCGAGCAGGGCGGCAGCCAGACGCAGGGCATGCACCTGGCGCGGTTGTTCAGCGGTGGCCAGGCCTGGCACGTTAAAGCCCATCATCAGGCTCGGCAGCTGGGTTTTCAGGTGCAGGGTGATACGGCGCTCGCCCGGTGCGGCCAGCTCACGCGGCGCTTTCGCGGTGGGCACAGTGCGCTTGGGAATGGCGCCGAAGTAGCGCTCGGCAAGGATCTTCACCTCGGCGACGCTGACGTCACCGACCACCACCAGGGTGGCGTTGTTCGGCGCGTACCAGGCTTCGTACCAGGCGCGCAGCTCCTCGACGGTCATGCGCTCAAGGTCGGCCATCCAGCCGATGGTCGGGGTGTGGTAACCGCTGGCGGGGTAGGCCATGGCCTTGAAGCGTTCGTAGGCCAGGCTCGACGGTTTGTCGTCGGTGCGCAGGCGGCGCTCTTCCTTGATGACTTCGATTTCCTTGGCGAACTCATCGGCCGGCAGCTTGAGGCTGGCCAGACGGTCGGCTTCCAGTTCCAGGGCGATGGCCAGGCGGTCGCGGGCCAGCACCTGGTAGTAGGCGGTGTAATCGTCACTGGTGAAGGCGTTTTCCTCGGCGCCCAGTTCACGCAGGATGCGCGAGGCTTCGCCGGGGCCGAGCTTGCGGCTGCCCTTGAACATCATGTGTTCGAGGGCGTGGGACAGGCCAGTCTGGCCGGGTGTCTCGTAGCTGGAGCCGACCTTGTACCAGAGCTGGCTGACCACCACCGGCGCACGGTGGTCTTCACGGACGATGACCTTGAGGCCGTTGTCCAGGCTGAATTCGTGGGTCGGCTGGGTTTCTGCGGCGAAGGCCAGCAGGGGTGTGCAGAGCACGCCGAGCAGCAGGGCTGCAGTGCGTTGGGCAATCATATGCATAGGTTATCGACCTGTCGGACGGGCCCGCTTGGTCTTAGCGTCGGCGGGCGCGGAGGTGCTAGGATACGCATCCGTTTTACTGGCGACCACGCCTGCTAAGGCTTCTGATTGTTTCCGCGTGCACTCTTCAGCTTTTAATGCCGCGTGAGCAGTGCTTTCAGAGGCCATGGTCTGCGCGTCGCACCTTTGAGATAGCCGTCCTCCATGTTTGGTTCCAACGACGACAAGAACACGCCCGCGCCCTCTACGCCGCCCTCTGCCGAAAAACCCGCAGAGAAGAAAGACCTGTTCGGCTGGCTGCGTAAAAAGCCGCAAGCGCCGGTCACGCCCGAACCGCCATCAGCTACGGTGAACGAGCAGCCTGTTACTCCGGCTGTCGTTGCGGCTGAGGTCACTGAAACTGCTCCTGTGCCTGCTGCGCCGATCAGCGAAGTGGCCGCGCCAGTTGAATCGCCGGTTAATACGCCCGAGCCTCAGCCGGCTCCAGTGGCTCCCGTTGAGCAAGCTGCCGTCGTCCTGCCTACGCCGGCTGACACCAGTGGCTTAAACCCGGCGCCACGTCCCTCGCGTTTTCGGATCAACGCGGGCAGCGAAGTCCTGCATGCGCACATTGAGGTACCGGTGGTTGAACCGGTCGTCGAGCCACCGGTGGCCGCACCTGCTGTCGTAGAACCTGTCGCAGCGCCGGCTAAAAGCGCTGAGGAGAGCCGTACCGGTTTCCTTGAGCGCCTCAAGCAGGGCCTGTCGAAAACCAGCGCCAGCCTTGGCGAGGGCATGGCCAGCCTGTTTCTGGGCAAGAAAGTCATCGACGATGACCTGCTCGAAGACCTGGAAACCCGCCTGCTGACGGCGGATGTGGGCGTTGAAGCCACCACGGCGATCATCGGTAACCTGACCAAACGCGTGGCGCGCAAGGAACTGGCCGACAGCGGCGCGTTGTACAAGGCCCTGCAGGACGAGCTGGTTGCGCTGCTAAAACCGGTCGAACAGCCGCTGAAAATCGACAGCAGCAAACAGCCCTATGTGATTCTGGTGGTCGGTGTAAACGGCGCTGGCAAGACCACCACCATCGGTAAGCTGGCGAAGAAGCTCCAGCAGGATGGCAAGAAAGTCATGCTCGCCGCCGGCGACACCTTCCGCGCCGCTGCCGTTGAGCAGCTGCAGGTGTGGGGCGAGCGCAACCAGATTGCGGTAATCGCCCAGCACACTGGGGCCGACTCCGCTTCGGTGATCTTCGATGCGGTGCAGGCCGCCAAGTCGCGCGGCATGGATGTGCTGATCGCTGACACCGCCGGGCGTCTACACACCAAAGACAACCTGATGGAAGAGCTGAAGAAGGTCCGTCGGGTGATTGGTAAGCTCGATGACACCGCACCACACGAAGTGCTGCTGGTGCTGGATGCTGGTACTGGGCAGAACGCGATCAATCAGGCCAAGCAGTTCAACCAGACGGTCAACCTGACCGGCCTGGCGCTGACCAAGCTGGACGGTACGGCGAAAGGCGGGGTGATCTTTGCCCTGGCCAAGCAGTTTGTATTGCCGATTCGCTATATCGGGGTGGGTGAGGGCATTGATGACCTGCGCACCTTCGAGGCCGAAGCCTTTGTTCAGGCGCTGTTCGCGGAGAAATAGGATGATCAAGTTCGAACAGGTCGGTAAACGCTATGCCAACGGCCACATCGGGCTGCATGAGCTGAGCTTCCATGTGCGCCGTGGCGAGTTCCTGTTCGTCACCGGTCACTCCGGTGCTGGCAAGAGCACTTTGCTGCGCTTACTGCTGGCGATGGAGCGGCCGAGCAGCGGCAAATTGCTGCTGGCCGGGCAGGATTTGTCGCATATCACCAATGCACAAATTCCGTTCCTGCGTCGGCAGATCGGTGTGGTGTTCCAGAACCATCAGCTGCTGTTCGATCGCAGTGTGTTCGACAATGTGGCGCTGCCGCTGCAGATTCTTGGTCTGTCCAAGGATGAGATCGGCACCCGTGTGCGTACTGCGCTGGAGCGGGTTTCCCTGGCCGACAAGGCCGAGCAATCGCCTGGCGACCTGTCCACCGGTCAACAGCAGCGCGTCGGCATTGCCCGCGCCATCGTGCATCGGCCGGCCCTGCTGCTGGCGGATGAGCCCACCGGTAACCTCGATCCGCGCCTGGCCGCCGAGATCATGGGTGTATTCGAGGACATTAACCGGTTGGGCACTACCGTGCTGATCGCCAGTCACGACCTAGCCCTGATCGCGCGCATGCGCCACCGCATGTTAACCCTGCAGCGCGGCCGCCTGATCGGCGATGGGGAGGCCGCATGAGCGCCACTCGTATGCCGCCTCCGCAGCCCGCGCAGCGCGTCGGTGCCGCACCGAAGAAATCCGAGTCGCCAACGCCGGGCGACGATGGCCCAAGCTTTACCCACCAGTTGCACGCCTGGCTGGAAAACCACCGCGCCAGCCTGGTCGACAGCCTGCGCCGTCTGGCTAAACAGCCGATTGGCAGCTTCTTTACCTGCCTGGTGATGGCCGTGGCCCTCAGTCTGCCGATGGGCTTGGCCTTGCTGCTGGATAACGTTGAGCGCCTGGGGGTGTCCTGGCAGCGTGCGGCGCAGATTTCCCTGTTTATGCAGATCGATGCCACGGACGCCCAAGGTCAGGCACTGCGTGAGCAGATCGCCGCGATGGACGATGTGGAAGAGGCCGAGTGGATCAGCCGCGAACAGGCTTTGAGCGAGTTTCAGCAGCAATCCGGGCTGGGTGAAGCGCTGAAGGAACTGCCGGATAACCCGTTGCCTGGGGTGATTGTGGTGACGCCGCAGCAGGTCGATAAGGTTGCTCTGGAGGCCCTAAGGCTGCGGTTGGCCGAACTACCACGGGTGCAGCAGGCGCAACTGGACCTACTTTGGGTCGAACGCCTGAGCGCCATGCTCAAGCTGGGTGAGCGCTTCGTCTTTGGCCTGACCTTACTGCTGGTGATGGCGTTGCTGCTGGTGATCGGTAACACCATTCGCCTGCATATCGAGAACCGCCGCACCGAAATCGAAGTGATCAAGCTGGTTGGCGGTACCGACAGCTATGTGCGTCGCCCCTTCCTCTACATGGGCACGCTGTATGGTTTGGGCGCTGGGCTGCTGGCCTGGCTGCTGCTGGCCTATGGCCTTGGCTGGCTGAACGACGCTGTGGTGCGCTTGGCCGGTTTGTACGGCAGCGACTTCGCCCTGGCGGGTGTGCCGATAGCCGATGGTCTATCCCTGCTGCTCGGCGCGGTCCTGTTGGGCTATATTGGCGCCTGGCTGGCGGTCGCAAGGCACTTGAGCGAGCTGGCCCCTAGATAGTAAGTTATTGTTTTGCTTGATATTGACTATGTGTAAGGGAACTTGTACCTCGGTATAAAGTCCCAAGGAGCAGTGCTAGACTGCTCCACGATTCGTAAGTCGGAGGATTCAAATGTCCACTTCTTTGCAACCTGTTCATGCTCTGGTTCCGGGTGCCAACCTAGAAGCATACGTGCATGCGGTAAACGGCATCCCGCTGTTGACCCCCGAGCAGGAGCGTGAACTGGCGGAAAGTCTCTTCTACAAACAAGACCTCGAAGCCGCCCGGCAAATGGTGCTGGCTCACCTGCGTTTTGTTGTGCATATCGCCCGTAGCTACTCCGGTTATGGCCTGGCTCAGGCCGACCTGATTCAGGAAGGTAATGTCGGCCTGATGAAGGCGGTTAAGCGTTTCAACCCGGAAATGGGTGTGCGCCTGGTGTCGTTTGCCGTGCACTGGATTCGCGCCGAGATCCACGAGTTCATCCTGAAAAACTGGCGCATCGTCAAAGTCGCCACCACCAAGGCGCAGCGTAAGCTGTTCTTCAACCTGCGCAGCCAGAAGAAGCGTCTGGCCTGGCTGAACAACGACGAAGTGCATGCAGTTGCCGCAAGCCTCGGTGTTGAACCGCGTGAAGTGCGCGAAATGGAAAGCCGCCTGACCGGCCATGACATGGCCTTCGACCCAGCAGCCGAAGCGGACGACGAAAGCGCCTTCCAGTCGCCGGCGCATTATCTGGAAGACCATCGCTACGATCCGGCGCGTCAGCTGGAAGATTCCGACTGGAGCGACAGCTCCACCGCCAATCTGCACGAGGCGCTGGAAGGTTTGGATGAGCGCAGCCGTGACATCCTCTACCAGCGCTGGTTGGCTGAAGAGAAAGCCACACTGCATGACCTGGCCGCCAAGTACAACGTATCGGCCGAGCGCATTCGTCAGTTGGAGAAGAACGCGATGAATAAGCTCAAGGGCTCAATCGCTGCGTAAATCGCGCTACTGTCAAAAGCCGCACCCAGGTGCGGCTTTTTTATGGCTTGCCATAGCTGGTGGCCACCCTTCGGGCAGCCGCTGCTCGGTGTTAAAAATCGCGGCCGGCGATTTTTCTGATCAAGGAATAACTCGATGAAATTGCCGCCCATACGCCTGCAGCACTGGTTGATCTTTGCCGTGGTCGCCGCCCTATTCTTTGCCTGGGGCGCGTGGCTGATGAGTCGGCAGTCCGCAGCGCAACCGGTGTCTTGGCTGGCGCAATGGCAAACCAAGGTGCTCACGCCGCTGGCCGATGATCGGCTGAGCCTGGTCCACCTGAACGATGCGCTGGAAGGCGAACTTTGGCTGCAGCCAAACCTGGATGGCGCACGCCTGCTGTATCGCGGTGAGCTGCCGGACGGCGATGAAAAGTGGTCGCTGGAGGCGGAAGTCGGTCTGGATAAGGCCGAACGCGAAAGCTTGCTGGCCGCTGCAGGGTTAAAACCAACGGACAAGGAGCAGCCGCTGGGCAGCCAGTTGCTGGTGCCCTTGGCCAATCGTCCGATCATTGCCTTGACCCTGTTACCACCGGAGCCGCTGGACGTTGCGCGGTTGGCTGCCAGCATCGGTCAGCCGCGTCTGACTCTGGAGCTGGCCGAGGGGCAGGCCTGGGTGTATCCCGAGCTGGGCATGACCGCTCACCTGCAGGACGACGAGCTGTACTTCCTCTATGCCGTGCCGCGCCATTTGCTGAAACAGCGTTGAGCTAAACGCCCTTCAACTAGCCCGGCCACCAATCGGGGCGGCTGGATTTGAGGCGGTTGAGGTAGTGGCTGCCGCCCAGTTGCCACATCTGCTGGCGAATCCAGTTGGCCCGGCGGCTGATGTGTGCACTCGGGCGACTGGCGCTCCACTCGCGTGGGTTGGGCAGCATGGCGGCCAGCAGGCTGCTCTGCTGGCGTGACAGGTAGGGCGCGCCGACCTTGAAATGATGCCTCGCGGCTGCTTCGGCACCGAATACGCCATCGCCCCACTCGACGCTGTTGAGGTACACCTCAAGAATCCGTTGCTTGGGCCAGAGCAGTTCGATCAGGCCGGTAAACCACACTTCCATACCTTTGCGCAGCCAGCTGCGCCCAGACCAGAGAAACAGGTTCTTCGCCACTTGCTGACTGAGGGTACTGGCGCCGCGCAGAGAACCGCCTTGCTGGTTGTGTTCCAGAGCGGCCTGGATAGCCGCGACATCGAAGCCCCAGTGTTCGGCGAACTTCTGATCCTCGCCGGCAATCACTGCCATCTTCAGGTCATCCGGCAGTTCGCTCCAGGGGCGCCAGCTGCGCTGCAGGTCGATGGGTTGATCATCGATCCAGGACTCGATCTTGCGCTCGACCATCAGCGCGGTGCCGGGTGGCGGCACCCAACGGAATAACAACACCAGTAGAACCGAGGCGAGCATCAGCCAAAGCAGGAGTTTGAGCAGTCGACGGGAGAGGGATCGAAACATGCGTGCTTGGCCGGGATGAATTTGCCGGCCATTATAGCCAGCCCTGTTTCTATAGCTGGAGTGATGCATGGCTCGTCTGTGGTTATTGCTGTCCGCCTGTGCCGGTTTTAGCGGTGTCGCTTTGGGCGCCTTTGCTGCGCATGGCCTGAAGCATCAGCTGACGCCGGCCTATCTCGCGGTATTCCAGACCGGTGCTCACTACCAACTGATTCACGCGCTGGCGCTGTTCGGCGTTGGCCTGCTGGTCTTGCTACGGCCGGCGCCACTGGTCAATTGCGCCGGTGCGTTGTTTGCCCTGGGCATCGTGCTGTTCTCCGGCAGCCTGTATGCCCTGACCTTGAGCGGCATCGGTGCGTTGGGCGTGGTCACGCCTTTCGGTGGCCTGGCGTTTCTCGCGGGCTGGCTATGCCTAGGCATAGCGGCCTGGAAGCTGGGCGCGCGCGGTATCGCCTGACCCATAAGTCAGAAAGTAGGGCGAGCGGTACCCTTCAGCCTTGGTCAACGCCCATGATCAGGCTAGAATGCCCGCCCTTTTCTCAGTTGTGACCGAGCCGTCATGCGTATTCAGTTAAACGGTGAAGCATTCGAATTGCCCGACGGGGAAACCGTCTTCGGGTTGATCGAGCGTCTGGACCTGGCCGGACGGCGCGTGGCGGTCGAACTCAATCTGGATATCGTGCCGCGCAGCCAGCATGCCACCACCGCCTTGCGCGAGGGTGACCAGGTTGAGGTGGTCCACGCCATTGGCGGTGGTTGATCCCCGCTCATCGGTTTATCGCGTTCAGACAGCCGCCCACTTTCACGAGGATTACCCATGAGCCATGCGCCCAGTGACAAGCCCTTTACCCTGGCCGGTCGTACCTACCAGTCGCGTCTGCTGGTCGGTACCGGCAAGTACAAGGACCTCGAAGAAACCCGCCTGGCCATTGAGGCTTCGGGTGCCGAGATCGTTACCGTGGCGGTGCGCCGGACCAATATCGGGCAGAACCCGGGCGAGCCGAACTTGCTGGATGTGATCTCTCCGGACACGTACACCATCCTGCCGAACACCGCCGGCTGCTATGACGCCGTCGAGGCGGTACGTACCTGCCGCCTGGCCCGTGAGCTGCTCGACGGCCACAAGCTGGTCAAGCTGGAAGTGCTGGCGGACCAGAAGACCCTGTTCCCCAACGTCATCGAAACCCTCAAAGCTGCCGAAGTGCTGGTTAAAGACGGTTTCGACGTGATGGTGTACACCAGCGATGACCCGATCATCGCCCGCGAGCTGGCGGCCATGGGCTGTATCGCGGTGATGCCGCTGGCCGGCCTGATTGGCACCGGACTGGGTATCTGCAACCCGTACAACCTGCGCATCATCCTGGAAGAGGCTACCGTTCCGGTATTGGTCGATGCCGGCGTGGGCACCGCGTCCGATGCCACCATCGCCATGGAACTGGGCTGCGAGGCGGTGCTGATGAACAGCGCGATTGCCCACGCGCAGAACCCGATTCTGATGGGCGAAGCGATGAAGCACGCGATCATCGCCGGGCGCATGGCCTACCTGGCCGGGCGCATGCCGAAAAAACTCTATGCCAGCGCTTCTTCGCCGCTGGATGGCCTAATCAAGTAAGGACTACGATTTGCTGCGCGTCGGCCCTGCTGCGTTAGAAACAGGCTGGGAATGCTCATGTACAAAAGTACACTCCGCTTCCTCGCCTGTTTCTGCCTTGCATAGCTCTAGCTCGCGAAATCGTAAAAGCACTTTAAGAGCACAGCATGACTGAATTGCAGCAACAGCCTGAGCCGGCTGAAGACACCTCCAAGCACCGTGCGATCAAGAGTTTTGTGATGCGTGCCGGGCGTATGACCGAAGGCCAGCAGCGCGGCCTCGATCAGGGCTGGCCGAAGTTCGGCCTGCAACTGGAGGACGGCCTGCGTGACTTCGATCAGGTATTCGGCCGCACGGCGCCGCGCACCTTCGAGATCGGCTTCGGTATGGGCCACTCCACCCTGGAAATGGCCGCGGCCTCGCCCGAGCAGGACTTTATCGGGGTGGAAGTACACCGTCCTGGTGTTGGCGCACTGCTCAACGGTCTGATGACGCAGAACCTCAGCAATATGCGCGTCTACAGCTGCGATGCGATGGACGTACTGCGCAACTGTGTGGCCGACGCCAGCCTGGATCGGGTGCTGCTATTCTTCCCGGACCCCTGGCATAAGGCCAAGCACAACAAGCGGCGTATCGTGCAGCCGGCGTTTGCAGAGCTGGTGCGACAGAAACTTAAGGTCGGCGGCGTGTTGCACATGGCCACCGATTGGCAACCTTACGCCGAGTACATGCTGGAAGTGATGAATGTCGCGCCCGGTTACCAGAATCAGGCCGAAGACGGCCAGTATGTGCCGCGGCCAACGGAGCGTCCGACCACTAAGTTCGAGCGTCGTGGCGAGCGTCTGGGACATGGCGTATGGGATCTGAAGTTCCAACGCATCGATTGATTGATTCGCGCGCTGAGGTATCGGCGCAGCAAAACCATAAGCACAAGGACGATTGCACAAGATCGGAATAATCCGACGCCCGCCAGGACGGCTCCTCACCAAGACGGCACATAAACCCGGGCAGCACTGCCCCGGTCATAAAAACAGCAGCCCTGCCTCAGGCCAGGCTGCGAGGAGATCGCTGTGTTGAGAACGCTTTCAATTCTGCTGCTGGCTACGTGCGCGCTACAGGCACAGGCCAAAGTCGATAGTGCCCAGGCTGCGCGCCTGGGCCAGGACCTGACGCCACTGGGCGGTGAGCGCGCGGGCAATGCCGCCGGCACCATTCCAGCCTGGGACGGTGGCCTGGCGCAACCGCCAGCCAACTACCAGCCCGGCATGCATCACCCCGACCCTTACAGCGCAGATGCACCCTTGTACCAGGTCAACAGCCAAAACCTGGCACAGTACCAGGCGCAGCTGCCGGCGGGCCTGAAGGCGTTGCTGGAGAAAAATCCGGATTACTTTCTGCGGGTATTCCCGACCCGTCGCAGCGCCGCAGCGCCGCAGCGCATCTATGACGCTACGCGCTTCAACGCGCAGACCGCTGAGCTGATTTCCGGCGGTAACGGTGTTGACGGTGCTGCTGCTGGTATCCCCTTCCCGCTGCCGAAAACCGGCCAGGAAGTTATCTGGAACCACATCATGCGTTACCGTGGCGATCAGATCAGCTTTGTCACCAACCAGGCAGCGGTACTGAGCAATGGTGCCTATAACCTGCTCAAACTGGAACGTGACATCTACTTCCTCTACGGCCGTGAAGGTGTCAGCCCGCAGGACCTGGACAACACCCTGTTCTACTACAAGTACAAGGTGGTCGCGCCGGCCAAGCTGGCCGGTTCGGCGCTGGTGGTGCAGGAGACCCTCGATCAAGTGTTGGCGATTCGCAAGGCCTGGCGCTTCAACCGTGGCGAGCGCCGCGTGCGCCGTCTGCCGATGCTGGCCTACGACACCCTGCAGCCGGACACCAACGGCATGGCCACCGCCGACGTGGTCGACTCCTACAACGGTGCACCTGACCGCTATGAGTGGAACCTGGTCGGCAAGCAGGAAATGCTGGTGCCTTACAACAGCTACGCCGTGCACCAGAAAGGCATCCCATACGACAACATTCTGCGTAGCAATACCGTGAATCCGGAACTTCTGCGGTATGAGCTGCACCGCGTCTGGGTTGTCGATGCTGAGCTGCGCAAGGGCTTCAGCCACCCGTATGCCAAGCGTCGCTTCTATATCGATGAAGACAGCTGGCAGATCCTTGCCGCCGACCTATACGACAAGAGCGGCGAGTTGAGCGGTGTGCAGGAAAGCCATCCGATCAGCTACTACGACGTGCCGATGTTCGGCAGCACCCTGGAGACCATCTATGACTTCAAGGGCAAGCGTTACTTTGTCGACGGCCTGGATAACAACGAGCCGATGTACAACTTCAACGCCAAGCTGACGCCGCGCGATTTCACCCCGCAGGCGCTGCGTCGCGAAGGCAACTGAGCCTCGTCGCACTGAAAAAACCGCCTCTTGCAGGCGGTTTTTTTATGCCCGGCGATTGAGGCTGTGTGGCCTTGGAGCATTACGCGAACTGCGCCGGCCGTTGATGCAGGACAAGTAGCCGAGCTGTCATCACGCTACAGTCAGGGCTCTGTGCTAGCGCATACAAGGAGCCTGACCATGAGCATGATGAAAGCAGCGGTGTTTATCGAGCCTGGACGCATCGAGCTGGTGGACAAGCCCATCCCGCCCGTTGGGCCCAATGATGCGCTGGTACGGATTACCACCACGACCATCTGCGGCACCGATGTGCACATCCTCAAGGGTGAATACCCAGTGGCCAAGGGGCTGACCATCGGTCACGAACCGGTTGGCATCATCGAGAAGCTGGGGAGCAACGTACAGGGTTACCACGAGGGGCAGCGGGTGATCGCCGGAGCCATCTGCCCAAGCTTCAGCTCCTACGCTAGTCAGGACGGTTATTCCTCTCAGGATGGCGGCTGCAGCTGCCATGGCTATAAACCCATGGGCGGCTGGCGCTTCGGCAACAGCATCGACGGCACCCAGGCCGAATACGTGCTGGTACCCGACGCTCAGGGCAACCTGGCCCCAGTGCCGGATGGCCTGACTGACGAGCAGGTGCTGATGTGTCCGGACATCATGTCCACTGGGTTTGCCGGTGCAGAAGCCGCGAATATCAAGATCGGTGATGTGGTCGCCGTCTTCGCCCAGGGGCCGATTGGCTTGTGCGCCACGGCCGGGGCCAAGCTGCGTGGGGCGAGCACCATCATCGTGGTCGATGGTGTCGAGCAGCGCTTGCAGATTGCCCGGCAGATGGGCGCGGACATCACCCTTAACTTCAATCAGGTCGATGTGGTCGAAGAGATCCTGCGCCTGACCGGTGGCCGTGGTGTGGATGCGGCCATCGAAGCATTGGGCCTGCAATCCACTTTCGAAAGTGCGCTTCGCGTGCTCAAGCCGGGTGGCACGTTGTCCAGCCTGGGGGTGTATTCAACGGATCTGGTGATTCCCCTGGCGGCGTTTCATGCCGGTTTGGGTGACCACAAGATCGTTACCTCACTGTGCCCGGGCGGTAAGGAACGCATGCGCCGGCTGATCAATGTGGTGGCATCCGGGCGCGTCGATTTCGGCGCGCTGGTGACGCACCAGTATGCGCTGGATGACATCGTTGCGGCCTACGATCTCTTTGCTCACCAGCGCGATGGCGTGCTCAAGGTGGCGATCAAGCCGTTTGCGTAAGTGCTGAGTCAGCTGCGGTCGGCGAGGATGCCGATGATAAAGAACACCAGAATCAGCACCGGGGCCAGGGTGAAGTTGTTGAAGAAGCCCAGGCCTTTGGCCAGATACGGTGTGGCGAAGACGATCAGCAGGCCGTAGCCGACCGCGCAGAGCAGCACGAAGATCAGCGTGCGGAAGATGAAGTTCATGCTGCTGGTGTTGCGCTGCACCCAGGCATTGATGCCGGGGCCGAAGAGCACCAGCAGGGTGGCCATGATCGCCAGGGAAATATCGTAGAGGTGGCTGCGGCTCCAGCGCGACAGGGTGACGATCAGGTCGAGTAGCAGGTCCATCCGGTGTCCTTAGCCGTGGCGGCGTGTGCGTCAGGGTAGAAAATACTGCAGCAGGTCGTTGAGAAACAGCTGGCCTTCGCGGGTGGCGCACAGGCGTGTCGGATCGCTATGCAGCAGACCGCGCTTTTGCGCTTCAATGCGCGCTGCGGCGAGCTGGCTGAGCGGCAGGCCGGTGCGCTGAGTGAACAGTTCGCTGGCGACGCCGTCCGTGAGGCGCAGCACATTCATCAGAAATTCGAAGGGCAGCTCATCAGCACCCAGGACGCGTTCGCCGGCGCTGAAGCGTTTGCTGCGGTCTAGATAGTCTTTGGGCAGGCGGGTTTTCCAGCTACGGCTGATGCGCCCGTCCGGCTGGCTGAGTTTGGCGTGAGCGCCGGCGCCGATGCCGAGAAAATCGCCGAAGGTCCAGTAGTTAAGGTTGTGCCGCGCGGCCTTGCCGGCCTGGGCGTAGGCCGACACTTCGTACTGCGCATAACCTTCAGCGGCCAGCAGGGCCTGTCCGGCTTCCTGAATGTCCCAGAGAATATCGTCCTCGGGCATCACTGGCGGCTGGTTCCAGAACACCGTGTTCGGCTCCACCGTCAGTTGATACCAGGACAGGTGCGTCGGCCCTTGAGCAATGGCGGTGCGCAGATCGCTGAGGGCATCCTCGATGGACTGATTTGGCAGGCCGTGCATCAGGTCGAGGTTGAAATTGTCGAAGCCGGCGGCGCGTGCCATATCGGCTGCATGCACCGCTTCGTCGCCGTCGTGGATTCGGCCCAGGGCGATCAGTTTGGGTGCCTGGAAACTCTGCACGCCAATCGACAGGCGATTGATGCCCAGGCGGCGATAGTCCTTGAACTTGGCCTGTTCGAAGGTACCGGGGTTGGCTTCCAGGGTGATTTCGATATCGGCGGCAAACGGCACGCGCCGCTCCACGCCTTCAAGCAGACGGCCGAGGGCTTTGGCCGAGAACAAGCTGGGTGTGCCGCCGCCAAAGAAAATCGAACTCAACGCTCGGTCATGTACCTGCGCCAGATCAGCATCGAGATCGGCCAGCAGGGCATCGACGTACTCTTCTTCCGGCAGGTTGGGCCCGGCGGTGTGGGAGTTGAAGTCGCAATACGGGCACTTCTTCACGCACCAAGGAATGTGCACATAGAGTGCGAGTGGCGGCAGCTCGAAGCTGCCGCCGGACGCCGTGGTCATGCCAGGCCCAGCCGCTGTTTCAGCAGGGCCATGGCGCGTGCGCGGTGGCTGATCTGGTTTTTCTCGGCCGCCGGCAGTTCGGCGCTGGAGCAGTCGCGCTCGGGCACCCAGAACAGCGGGTCATAGCCGAAACCTTCCACGCCTTGCGCGGCGTGCAGGATGCGCCCGTGCCAGAGGCCTTCGCAGATGATCGGCAGCGGGTCGTCGGCATGCCGTACCAGCGCCAGGCAACAGACGAACTGCGCGCCGCGCTCGGCATCCGGCACATCTTTCAGAGCGTCGAGCAGCTTGGCGTTATTCGCCGCATCACCCTGGCCATCGGCGTAGCGCGCCGAGTAGATGCCCGGTGCGCCACCTAGAAAATCCACCGCCAGGCCGGAGTCATCCGCCAGCGCCGGCATGCCTGACAGGCGGGCAGCATTGCGTGCTTTGAGAATGGCGTTTTCGATAAACGATAAGCCGGTTTCTTCCGGCTCGACCATGGAGAACTCGCCGACTGAGCGCACGTGTACGCTGCTGCCGAGCATGGCCTGCAGCTCTTTGAGTTTGCCGGCGTTATGGCTGGCGAGTACAAGCTCGTTGAAAGGCATCATGTATTCAGGGCCATCATTCGTCTGGGAAGACTTCCTGGTTGAAATTAAAACTGTGCGCCACGCCATCGGCCGCGCGCACGTTGATGGTGAAGCGCAGCATTTCACGCTGGCTGAAGGTGAATTGCGCCAGGTAATAGATGGCTTCACCTTCGTTGACCTGCTTGAAGGTCAGCGGCTGGCTGCGACCGACCAGATCCTTCACTTCGCCACTGACGCTGGCGCTACTGGCCTTGCCGGCTTTGAGTACGGAAATGTTCACCACGCCCTGAGTTTTGCTGCGCACCAGGCCGTTGGCCGCGGCTATGTCCGGCTGCAGAAAGCTGGAGTTGAAGGTGATGTAGTGCACGTCGAGGTCGCCGAACGTCTGCTTGCGTTCAGCCAGCGCAGGCAGGCTCAGGCACAGGGCGATAAATAAAAGTGCGATGCGACGCATATGGGTTCTCCAGATGGACAGCGGCCTGGGATAAGGCCGCTCAATTGGCGATTTGAACATCCTGGGCAGTAGGCCCGCTGATCCGGTAAATGCCGATTTCACCTAACAGATTAGGCCAGATCCGGCTGGCCCAGCCGTGCCGGTGGTCGCGGTCCACGGCCAGACGATCCATAACTTTTGCGCCCTGATCGTGGCACAGCTTTTCGAAGTCTTCGAAGGTGCAGAAATGGATGTTCGGCGTGTTGAACCAGGTGTACGGGAGAAAATCCGACACCGGCATGCGGCCCTTGGTGGTGAGGTACCAGCGGCAGTGCCAGTGGCCGAAGTTAGGGAAGGTGATGATGCAGGTCTTGCCGACGCGCAGCATCTCCGCCAGTACTTTGTCCGGGTAATGCAGGGCTTGCAGCGACTGGGTCATGACCACCACATCGAAGCTGTTGCTGGCGAAGTTGCCCAGGCCCTTGTCGAGGTTCTGCTCAATTACGTTGACGCCCTTGCTCACGCATTGAGCGATGTTGTCCGCATCGATTTCCAGGCCGTAGCCGCTGACCTGCTTGTGTTCGGCCAGCCAGGCGAGCAGCTCGCCATTGCCGCAACCCAGGTCAAGCACCCGGCTACCGGCGGGAATCCACTCTTGGATGATTTCGAGATCCGCGCGCATGGCTACACCTTAATCCGTTTCATATAGCTGTCGAACGCCTGCAGGTAGCGCGGGATCGGCATGAGGAAGGCGTCGTGGCCCTGGGGCGCATCGATTTCCAGGTAGCAGACGTTTTTCCGCGCGGCGGTCAGTGCATCGACGATTTCCCGCGAGCGTGCCGGCGAGAAGCGCCAGTCGGTGGTGAAGGACATCACGCAAAAATCGGCGCTGACGTGGGCCAGGGTCTTGGCCAGGTCGCCATCGAAGGACGCGGCCGGGTCGAAGTAGTCCAGCGCCTTGGTCATCAGCAGGTAGGTGTTGGCGTCAAAGCGCCCGGAGAACTCTTCGCCCTGGTAGCGCAGGTAGCTTTCCACCTGAAATTCGACGCTGTGGAAGTCGTAGTTGAGCTTTTCGCTCTTCAGGCCACGGCCGAATTTCTCGCCCATGGCGTCATCCGACAGGTAGGTGATGTGACCGACCATGCGCGCCAGCATCAGCCCGCGCTTGGGGATCACGCCCTGTTCCTGAAAGTGTCCGCCATGGAATTGCGGGTCAGTGAGGATCGCCTGACGCGCCACTTCGTTGAAGGCGATGTTCTGCGCCGATAGCTTGGGCGCCGAGGCGATGGCTAGGCAGTGACGCACGCGCTCGGGGTAGCTGATGGTCCATTGCATGGCCTGCATGCCGCCTAGGCTACCGCCGATCACCGCTGCCCACTGCTGGATGCCGAGGTTGTCGGCCAGCCGCGCCTGGCTGTGTACCCAGTCTTCCACGGTCATTACCGGGAAGTCGGCGCCGAAGGGTTTGCCTGTGGCCGGGTTGATGCTGCTGGGGCCGGTGGAACCGTTGCAGCCGCCGAGGTTGTTCAGGCTGACGACAAAGAACTTATTGGTGTCGATGGGCTTGCCGGGGCCGATGCAGCTGTCCCACCAGCCCGGTTTACGGTCTTCCGCGCTGTGAT
The DNA here is from genome assembly GCF_011636575.1 of Pseudomonas sp. OTU750018. Lineage (NCBI taxonomy): Bacteria > Pseudomonadati > Pseudomonadota > Gammaproteobacteria > Pseudomonadales > Pseudomonadaceae > Pseudomonas > Pseudomonas sp. OTU750018. The sequence goes on along the minus strand of NZ_JAAPAU010000001.1, from coordinate 1,465,064 downwards.
AACCGGCGGCATGGTGGTGGCCGGACAGGGCGTGGCAGATCAGCACGGCGTTGCTTGCCGTGGCATTCAGCTCGCCATAGGTTTCAAAGATCAGTTGGTAGTCGGCCAGGCTGCGCCCGCAGGCCAGCGCCAGAGGTTCTGCAAAGTGCAGCACCTGCGGGGTTACCAGGCCAACAGAGTCTTGGGGAAAGGCAGTCGACATCGACCCTGCTCGCAATAAAGGAAGAGCCGCAGTCTAAAGAGCGCCGCCCCAGGCGGCAAGCGCATGGGGCGGCTGGGGTACGGCGGATATGGCAGAGCTGAACCGGGGCTATTCGCCGATGCTGTGCGGGCGTGCAGCTCCTGGCAGGTTGACCACCTTGCCCTGGCGCTGCACGGGGGCAGGGCGCCGCAGGATGCGCAGCATGTCGTTGGCCTGCGCCAGTTGCTGCTCCAGTTCGCCGCTGTAACGCGCCAGTTGCTGGCCGCGCTGACGCGCCTGCTGGGTTTCCTGGGCCAGAGCTTTAAGCCGCAGCATGTGGGTTTCCAGCAGCTGCTTGTGCTCCAGGGTGTGCTGCATCAGTGGCATCAGTGCATCGCTGGCCCACTGTTCGGCTTCCTGGCGCATGCGCTGGTGCAGGCCGATCACTTCCTGTACCAGGGTGGCGAAGAAGCGTTTGGTCAGGCTGCGCTGTTCGGTCAGCAGGGTTTTAAGCTGTAGGCGGAACTGGTCGGCCTTGGCCTGCTGCTGCTTGAGCTCACGCAGGTAGCGGTTGACGTTGAACTGCGGTGCGTCGACGCCATGCAGCGGGTTCTCTTCGTTGTGCCGACGGTAGATGGCCGCGACCATCTTGTTGGCCATGTCGGCTTCCTGCGCCAGGTTGTGCAGGTCCTGCTCCACGCTGCGGAAGAAATGCAGGATGGCCTGGTTGATACCCAGGGTGGTCCAGCTGCCGGTAAGGTTCTTGCGTACCTTGCTCAGGTGTTCGTCCAGGCGCTCGCTGCGTGAGGCATGGCGCAGCAGGTCGCCCTGACGTTTGAGCAAACGCTGGTTGGTTTTCAGGCCAAGCAGGCGTTTATGGTGCTGGCTGTGGTCTTCCTTGGTCTTGGCAGTCAGCTCGAACAGCATCTGGCCGTTGTCGTGCTGGTGATTGCTCAGCAGACCCTGTTGCTCGTTGACCTTTTCCAGACGCAGGTTGAGCACGTGCTGGCTGTTCTGCAGCAGCCTCAGCACCTGATTGACTACGCGGTCTTCGAGCAGGCGTTCCTTCTGCGCGATGATGCGTTCGCAGAGCAGGTTTTCCAGGTTGCTCATCTGGCTGCGGGCCAGCAGTTCCGGGTCCTTGCGCACCTTTGCCAGCATGGCCTGCTTGGCCGACAGCGGCAGCACGTCCTCGACGCGGATGCCGAGCTGGCGCGCGGTGCTGGTCTGAATCTGGCGGATGGCGTTCTGCACAAAGGCTTCGCCGGCCAGGTCATCCCAGAGCACGTCGATCTTGTTCAATACGGCGAACAGACTGGTCTGGGTGTCTTCGTCGAGTTGGCGGATATGCTGCTGCCACACGGCCATATCGCTGGCAGTCACACCGGTATCGGCGGACAGCAGGAAGATGATCGCCTGGGCGCTGGGCAGCATCGACAGGGTCAGCTCCGGCTCACTGCCGAGGGCGTTTAGGCCTGGGGTGTCGAGGATGCGCAAACCCTGACGCAACAACGGGTGGTCGAAGTTGACCATGGCGTGACGCCAGGCTGGCACCAGCACTTCGCCGGGCTTATTGGTGCTTTCCAGCATGTCCGGGTGAAAGCCCAGGGCAATCGCCTGTTCGACCGGCATGGGTTTGGTGCGGGCGACCTGGATAAAGGCCTGAACCATGTTGTCCGGGTCGCTGAGGTCCAGCGGAATATTTACCCAGTGCCGCGGAATACGTTTGAACTGCGCCACGCTGGCCTCGGACACGCGGGTCTCGATGGGCAGCAGGCGGATATAGGAGCGCTCCGAACGTGGGTCGAAGAACAGCTCGGTAGGGCACATGGTGGTGCGCCCAGCCTGGGACGGCAGCATGCGCTGGCCGTAGGAGGAGAAGAACAGGCTGTTGATCAGCTCGGTCTTGCCGCGTGAGAACTCGCCGACAAAAGCCAGGGTGATGTGGTCAGTGCGCAACAGTTTAAGCGCGCGCTCAAGCTTGGCTTCCACGGCCTCCGAGTTGAGTCGATTGGTCAGCAGCCAGCTGCGATAGCGGGTGATTTCGCGCATCAGCTCGCGCTTCCAGGCGACGTAAGCATCGACCTGCTGACTGAGACGTTCCATGCTCATCCTGGGCTTTCCTCCGGTTGGCGCATCCATTGTGGGGCGACTGGGCTATACGGCACCCAGGTTGAGTCGGGCACACATTGAACGGTACCGCGTGGGCAACTGACGCGGCAGATAATGCTTTAAAGCCTGCGCAATTGCGCCAGATCCACGACGTTCGTGGATTGACCTGCCTGGCATTATGCGGGTCGCAGCTATGGCGTCAATCGCATGTCGTCGCCCGCCCGCCTTATGGTCGGTCAGGATGACCGAGCGGTCAGTGCGAGTTCGGTGGGTAAACGCTGTGGTTGTTTGATGCGCACGCGCTTTTGCCGGCTTTGTTGACCGCTTTCCAGGCTGACCTGGCTTTTGCTGACTGCAAATACGCTGGCGAGGAACGCCAGCAGCTGGGCATTGGCTTTGCCATCTACAGGCGGTGCGGTAAGACGGATTTTCACCCGCTCACCATGCAGCCCCGCGAACTCATCCTTGCTCGCCTTAGGCTGCAGGTGGCACTCGAGAATCAGGTCGGCGCCGTCCCAGCGAAAGTGGCTCATCCGGCGCTCGCGGTCAGATTGCCAAACTGAGGCCTTTGTACATACCAGTCATGACCGCCAAGTTGCGGATCACCAGCATGTCGATCAGGTTGAGCAGCAGGAACGCGACGATCGGCGACAGATCCAGCCCGCCCATGCTCGGCAGAATGCGGCGAATTGGCGACAGCAGCGGCTCGCAGATCTGATTGATCAGCATGGCGGTGGGGTTATGGCTGCCTTGGGCGACCCAGGACAGAATCACGCTGATGATCAGGGCGAAGAAGAACACCTTGAGGAACAGTGCAGTGACGCCAATGATCGACCACACCAGCAGCTGCAGCGGGTTCTCCAGGCCATAACCAAGGAGCATCAGGGTGAGTGCCATCAGCACGAGCTGCACCAAAATGGCCAGCACCAGCGAGGCCAGATCAAGCCCGGCGACGCTTGGAATCACCTTGCGCAGCGGTTTCAGCAGCGGATGGGTGGCACGCACAATGAACTGGCTGAGCGGGTTGTAGAAGTCTGCACGTACCAGTTGCAGGATAAAACGCAGCAATACGATCAGCAGGTAGAGGCTGCCAATGGTCTGCAGGATGTAAACGGCGGCGGTGTTGAGTCCGATCATTTTCGTTCCTTATTGACCGAGTTGTTCGGCGAGCTCGGCAGAGCGGTGGGCGGCGGCATTCAGGGCTTTCTCGACCAAGGTCTCGAAGCCGTCAGCCTGGAAGGTCTTGATCGCAGCCTCGGTGGTGCCAGCCGGTGAGGTTACCCGGCGGCGTAGTTCGCTGGCATCGACATCGCTGGCCACAGCCATACGGGCCGCGCCGAGGGCGGTGTGCAGTGTTAGCTGGGCAGCGGTTTCGCGCGGCAGGCCGAGTTTCTCGCCCGCGGCGGTCATGGCCTCGATCAGCAGGAAGAAATACGCCGGGCCGCTGCCGGACACGGCGGTCACGGCATCGATCTGTGCTTCCTGATCCAGCCACAGTGCCAGGCCGACGGCGCTGAGCAGCTGTTCGGCCTGCTGGCGCTGGGCCGGCGAAACCTGAGCATTGCTATACAGGCCGCTGACGCCCTGGCGCAGCAGCGCCGGCGTGTTGGGCATGCAGCGCACAATCGCACGTGGGCCGAGCCAGCTTTCCAGGCTGGCGCAGCTGATGCCGGCGGCAATCGACACCACCAGCTGCTGTTCGCCGATATGTGCGGCGAGATCCAGGCAGACTTCTTTCATCACCTGCGGCTTGATCGACAGCACGATCACGTCCGCGCCCTGAATCGCCTCGGCGTTGCTGGCAAAGGTTTCGATGCCATGTTCGGCGCTGATCTTATTGCGCTGTTCGGCGCCGCGGTCACTGGCGCGAATGGCGCTGGCATCAGTGCCCTGGGCGCGCAGTCCGCCGATCAGGCTGGCGGCCATATTGCCGGCGCCGATAAAGGCAATGCGAGGCGTGGTCATAACGGGCTTCCTTTTATAGCTGAAGGCAAACTCAATCAGGTTGTGCTGTAGTCACGTGCGCCGAAGAGGGCGGTGCCAATCCTGACCCAGGTTGCGCCTTCGGCGATGGCGGCCTCCAGGTCATGGCTCATGCCCATGGACAAGGTGTCGAGGTCCAGGTTCAGGCCTTGCATCAGCTCGCGCAGGCGGGCGAAGGCGGCGCGTTGCTCGCTGGGGTCATCGGTGGGCTCGGGGATTGTCATCAATCCGCGTAGGCGCAGGTTGGGCAGTTGTGTAACCGCTTGTGCCAGGGCCTGCAGCTCATCAGGGTTGCAGCCAGATTTGCTGGCCTCACCGCTGACATTCACCTGCAGGCAGATATTCAACGGCGGCAGATGCGCCGGACGTTGATCCGACAGGCGCTGGGCGATTTTCAGGCGATCCACCGAATGCACCCAGGCAAAGTGCTCGGCGATGGGCTTGGTTTTGTTCGATTGGATCGGACCGATAAAGTGCCAGGTCAGCGGCAGGTCGCTCAATTCTGCCTGCTTTTCCAGGGCTTCCTGCAGGTAGTTTTCACCGAAATCGCAGGTGCCGGCTGCAAAGGCCTGGCGAATTGCTTCGGCCGGTTTGGTTTTGCTCACCGCGAGTAGGCCAACAGTCGCACAATCTCGCTGCGAGGCTTGCGCCGCCTCACGGATGCGCACTCCGACCTTTGCAATATTCTCTGCTATCGTGGACATTACTTGCGCCCGCCGCCTGGGTTTCGCGGCATTCTACCTGCTTGTCTGTCATTAGGGAGTCCCATGGATATCACTGAATTGCTGGCCTTCAGCGCCAAGCAAGGTGCATCGGACCTGCATCTCTCCGCTGGCCTGCCTCCGATGATTCGGGTCGACGGTGATGTTCGCCGGATCAATTTGCCTGCGTTGGACCATAAACAGGTGCACGCACTGATCTACGACATCATGAACGACAAGCAGCGCAAGGATTTCGAGGAGTTCCTCGAGACCGACTTCTCCTTCGAAGTACCCGGCGTGGCGCGTTTCCGGGTTAACGCCTTCAATCAGAATCGTGGTTCTGGCGCGGTATTCCGGACCATTCCGTCGAAAGTGCTGAGCATGGAAGACCTCGGCATGGGAGAGATATTCCGCAAGATTTCCGATGTGCCGCGCGGCCTGGTGCTGGTGACCGGGCCAACCGGTTCGGGCAAGTCGACCACCCTGGCGGCGATGCTCGACTATATAAACAGCAACAAGTATCACCATATTCTGACGGTCGAAGACCCAATCGAATTCGTTCACGAGTCGAAAAAGTGCCTGATCAACCAGCGTGAGGTGCACCGCGACACCCTCGGCTTCTCCGAAGCCCTGCGCTCGGCACTGCGGGAAGACCCGGACATCATCCTGGTCGGCGAGATGCGCGATCTGGAAACCATCCGCCTGGCCCTGACCGCCGCGGAAACCGGCCACTTGGTGTTTGGCACCCTGCACACCACCTCGGCGGCCAAGACCATCGACCGCGTGGTTGACGTATTCCCGGCCGAAGAGAAGTCCATGGTTCGTTCCATGCTCTCCGAATCGCTGCAATCGGTTATCTCGCAGACCCTGCTGAAGAAGATCGGCGGCGGTCGTGTGGCGGCCCACGAAATCATGATTGGCACCCCGGCCATCCGTAACCTGATCCGCGAGGACAAGGTGGCGCAGATGTACTCGGCCATTCAGACCGGTGGCTCGCTGGGCATGCAGACCCTGGACTCCTGCCTGAAAACTCTGGTGACCAAGGGCATCGTAAGCCGCGAAGCCGCGCGCGAAAAAGCCAAAACGCCAGAAAACTTCTAAATCGACAGTACCTGGCCGGCATTCGCCTGTCGGGTTCAGCCCAGCGGCCATTCACGCGTCTGCCGCTGGCCTTGCATAACCGCGTGATGCACATGGGCGAACAACGATGGAATTCGAAAAACTGCTGCGCCTGATGGTGGAAAAGGGCGGCTCTGACCTGTTTATTACCGCCGGCGTACCGCCGTCGATGAAGGTCAACGGCAAGATTATGCCGATCACTAAGACGCCCATGTCGCCAGAGCAGACGCGTGAAACCGTGCATGCTGTGATGAATGAGCAGCAGCGCCGCGATTTTACCGAGAACCACGAGTGCAACTTCGCCATCAGCGCACGCGGCGTCGGCCGCTTCCGCGTTAGTGCGTTTTATCAACGTAACCTGGCGGGGATGGTACTGCGTCGTATCGAGACCAATATCCCGACGCTGGACGAGTTGAAACTGCCGGAAATCCTCAAGAAATTGGCCCTGACCAAACGCGGTCTGGTGTTGTTTGTCGGTGCGACCGGTACCGGAAAATCGACCTCGTTGGCGGCAATGATTGGCTACCGCAACAAGAACAGCAGCGGCCACATCATCTCCATCGAAGACCCGATTGAATACATACACCAGCACCAGAGCTGCATCGTCACTCAGCGTGAGGTGGGCATCGACACCGAATCCTTTGAAGTGGCGTTGAAGAACACCCTGCGCCAGGCGCCGGATGTGATTCTCATCGGTGAGGTGCGTACCCGCGAAACCATGGACCACGCCGTGGCCTTCGCCGAGACAGGGCACTTGTGTCTGGCCACGCTGCACGCCAACAACGCCAACCAGGCGCTTGATCGCATCATCAACTTCTTCCCCTCCGATCGGCAGAACCAGGTGTGGATGGACCTGTCGCTCAACCTCAAGGCCATCGTCGCCCAGCAACTGATCCCAACCCCGGACGGCAAAGGCCGCCGCGCAGTGATTGAGGTATTGATCAACACCCCGCTGGCGGCCGACCTGATCCGCAAGGGTGAGGTGCACGAGCTCAAGGCGCTGATGAAACGCTCCACCGAGCAGGGCATGCAGACCTTCGACCAGGCGCTGTATAACCTCTACAGCCAGGGCGAAATCACCTACGAAGATGCGCTGCTGTATGCGGATTCGGCCAACGACCTGCGCTTGATGATCAAGCTCGGTTCGGAAACGGATGGCGATCACCTGAGCAGCATGGCGCAGGGTTTGTCACTGGAAGTCAGTCAGGACGATCCAGGTCGTCGTTTTCGTTGATTGGCGCCGGTTTCGCGTTGGGGTGATGGATGCGTTTGCCACCCTGTCGCGCAACGGATTCGGCTTGGCCATCGCGTTGCGCGCCGGCGCGAGCCTGGCTCATCAGTTGCGGAATCAGCGGGCCTTCCGGGAGGTTTCTCCAGAAACGCACCGGCATGCTGGTTTCCAGTGCGCTGCGGTTGAGCCGCGCAGGGTTGAACGTGCTGCCGTAATACGCCAGCCACAGGGCTTCCCCCGTATCCTCGGGCGTTTGCGCCAGGCGTTGCCACTCACTCGGGCAAGGGCGCTGGTAATGCAGGCGCTGGCCATCCCAATACACACCGTCATCCGGTGTGGCAATCAACCAGCGGGTGCGCCCGAGGCGCTCGGCAAAGTGCCCACTGGCACTGGCCAGGATGTCATGGGCCGGTTCATGCCAGGCCACCAGCTGTGGCCCTTCGGCGTCTTCGGGGCGCGGATGAAAACGCAGAAAGGCATGCAGGTGGTGGGCTTCGCGGCGCACCGCTTTTAGCCGTTTATGCAGCTGGCTGCCATCGATGTCTCCCGGCAGCATGGCTGCGCGATCACCCTGAGCGACCCGCCAGAGAATCCGGTAGAGCAGACTCCAGCGGTCCTCGACACGAAAGTGTGCGGCGCTTTGCAGCAGCTCCAGCAGCTGCTTGGGGATCCGCGGTGCAGGGTTTGTCACCGTAGACGTGAGGCTTATCGGTGCTTGGTCAAACAACCCACCGCTGTCGTTGTTGCCCAGCCACGTGATCTGATGCGGCGGTATACCGTGCTGCACCAGGTTTCTGGCAACCTCGCGCCAACCGGGAAAGCTGCCGTCAAATGAGGCGTGGTGCATTACCACAGCGCCATCTGTGCTGGGGTTTCGCTGAGCTGCTGGCGCAGCAGCAGGGATTCGCGGCTGGCCTGCAGGGGGCGATAGTCATGGGTGACGATAAAGGGTTTGGCCTTTTCCAAGGCGCAGCGCAGGCGCGTCAGGTCTTCAAAGCGGATGCGCTTCTGCCGGCGCAGGGCAACCAAGCGTTTCGCACTGAGTACGCCGATTCCAGGCACGCGAGCGATCATTGACGGTTCGGCGCGATTGAGGTCGACGGGGAAGTGCTCACGGTTGTTCAGCGCCCAGGCCAGTTTCGGGTCGATATCCAGCGCCAGGTTACCGGGGCCGCTGAGCAGCTCATTCACGTCGAAACCGTAGCCGCGCAGCAGGAAGTCGGCTTGATACAGGCGGTGCTCGCGTAACAAGGGCGGCGCTTCGAAGGGCACGGTGTTCGGGCTCTGCGGGATCGGGCTGAATGCCGAGTAATACACCCGGCGCAGGCGGTAGTTGCCGTAGAGCGACGCGGCCGTATGCAGAATGGTGCTGTCGTCGGTGGCATCGGCACCAATGATCATCTGTGTGCTCTGCCCGGCCGGGGCGAAACGCGGTGCGCGCTTTTCCGCGCGCGCTTCGCTCTCGCCCTGGTGGATCGAGTGCATGGCCTGCTTGATGGTGCGCACCTGCTTTTCCGGGGCCAGGCGAATCAGGCTGCTTTCGGTGGGCAGTTCGATATTCACGCTAAGGCGGTCGGCATAACGCCCTGCTTCGGCAATCAATAGCGGGTCGGCGTCGGGGATGGTCTTGAGGTGGATATAGCCGCGAAATTCGTGCTCTTCACGCAGCAGCTTGGCCACACGGACCAGTTGCTCCATGGTGTAGTCGGCCGAACGGATAATCCCCGAGCTGAGAAACAGCCCGCTGATGCAATTACGTTTGTAGAAGTCGAGGGTCAGAGTCACCACTTCTTCTGGGGTAAATCGCGCGCGCGGTACGTCGCTGGAGCGGCGGTTTACGCAGTACTGGCAGTCATACAGGCAGAAATTGGTCAGCAGGATCTTCAACAGCGCCACGCAGCGTCCATCTGGGGTGAAGCTGTGGCAGATGCCCATGCCATTGGTCGAGCCGATGCCGCTTTTGCCTTTTGAACTGCGGTTAGGTGCGCCGCTGCTGGCGCAAGACGCGTCGTATTTGGCGGCGTCGGCAAGTACCGTGAGTTTTTCGATCAGCTGCATGGTGATGTCTGCTTAACTGTTTATGCATACAGTATTTAGCAATCTTCAGCAGGCATCAAGCGTTGGGATGACTGAACGTGCCGTGGATTTCCCAGGGCAGCGAACCTTGCGTAGAGTGTGGCGTCAAAGTGATACCAGCCATCAGGAGGCACACCTATGCAGCGACAGGACACGCACAGCAAACTTATCGGCTATCTGCTGTGGATTTTCGGTTTTCTCGGCGCGCACCGTTTCTATTACGGCAAGCCAGTAACCGGGACCATCTGGTTCTTCACCTTCGGCCTGCTGTTTATTGGCTGGATCGTCGACCTGTTTCTGATTCCGGCGATGGATCGCGAGGCCGATCTGCGCTTTACCGCCGGCGATACTGATTACAACGTCGCCTGGATCTTGCTGACTTTCCTCGGCATCTTCGGTGTGCACCGCATGTACCAAGGTAAGTGGATCACCGGGATCATCTACCTGTTTACGGGTGGTCTGTTCCTGCTCGGTGTGCTGTATGACTTCTGGACGCTGAACTCCCAGGTGTCGATCAAGAACGCCGAACGCAGCTAAGGTTCAGGCAAGAAAAAGCCCGCCAATTGGCGGGCTTTTTTGTGGCATGAGGCATCACGCCTGGTAGCTGATATGCCCATCTACCAGGGTGTAACGCACGGCGCACGGCAGGCAGTGGCCGATAAAGGGGCAGTTGGCCCCTTTCGAATACCAGCTCTCCCCAGCCAGCGTCGAGGCCTGAGGATCAAGCAGCAGCAGGTCGGCGGGAGCGCCCACGCTCAGTTTGCCAGCAGGCAGACGCAGCGCTTGCGCCGGGCCACTGCTGAGGCGAGCGAGCAGGGTGGGCAGGTCGAGCAGGCCATCCTGCACCAGACTCATGGCCAGCGGCAGTAACAGTTGCACGCTGCTGATGCCGGGCTCGGTGGCTCCGAAGGGTGCCAGCTTGGCGTCGCGCTCATGCGGCTGATGGTGGCTAGATATGGCCGAGATCACCCCGCTTTTCACGGCGGCGCGCAGGCCATCGCGGTCAGCGGCGGTGCGCAGCGGCGGCTGTACGTGGTACAGGCTGGAGAAGTCGCTCAGCGCTTCATCGGTAAGGATCAGCTGATACAGCGCCACATCGGCGGTGACCGGTAGGCCACGGGCCTGGGCGTCGGCGATCAGCTGGGCGCCACGCGCGCTGGTCAGTTGGCTGAAGTGCGCACGCACGCCGGTCTGCTCGACCAGCAGCAGGTCGCGGGCAAGGGCCACAGTTTCCGCGGTTTCCGGAATGCCCGGTAGGCCAAGGAAGCTGGCAGTGGCGCCCTCATGAGCCAGGCCGCCTTCAGCCAGGTCGTGATCCTGAGAATGGAAGATCACCGTCAGGTCAAAGGTGGCGGCGTATTCCAGGGCGCGGCGCAGGGTGCGGTTATTGCTGAAACTGTCCAGGCCGTTGCCGAAGGCCACGCAGCCCGCGTCCCGCAGGGCTACCAGCTCGGCCAGCTGCTCGCCTTCGAGGCCTTTACTCAGTGCGCCAATCGGGAACACCTTGGTGTGCCCGGCTTCGCGGGCGCGGTCGAGAATCAGCTCGGCGACAGCCGGGGTGTCCAGCACTGGCTTGGTGAAGGGCGGGCAGCACAGGCTGGTGACGCCGCCGGCGGCTGCGGCCAGGGTTTCCGTGGCGATGCTGCCTTTACGGCTATAGCCTGGCTCGCGCAGGGCGACGTTGAGGTCGACCAGGCCAGGTGCGGCGATCAGGCCTTGGGCGTCGATGCTCTGCTCGGCAACGAAGCCAGCAGGGATATGGCCGATGGCAACAATCTTGCCGCTTTCGATATAGATATCAGCTTGCTGATCGAAGCCGCTGCTGGGGTCGATTACCCGGGCTCCGAGGATACGGATACGCATCAGTTCTGTTCCTCGGCATCTTGATTAAGTTGGCGCTGGGCGTTTTGCCCGCTCATGGCCATGGACAGCACGGCCATGCGGATGGCGATGCCGTAGGTGACCTGGTTAAGAATCACCGATTGCGGGCCGTCGGCCACTGCCGATTCGATCTCCACTCCGCGGTTGATCGGCCCTGGGTGCATGACCAGCGCATCCGGCTTGGCCAGTTTGAGGCGCTCTTCGGTCAGGCCGAACAGGCGATAGAACTCGCCTTCGCTCGGCAGTAGGCCGCCGGTCATGCGTTCACGTTGCAGGCGCAGCATGATCACCACGTCGACGTCTTTGAGACCGGCGGCGAGGTCGCTGTAAACGGTCACACCGTATTGCTCGATACCGACCGGCAGTAGGGTCTTTGGTGCAATTACGCGGATATCCGGGCAACCGAGTGTCTTCAGCGCCAGCATATTCGAGCGTGCCACGCGCGAATGCAGGATGTCGCCGACGATAGCTACCGAGAGGTTCTCGAAGCTGCCTTTATGCCGGCGAATGGTCAGCATATCGAGCATGCCCTGAGTCGGGTGGGCGTGACGGCCGTCGCCACCGTTGATGATCGCCAGGTTCGGGCACACATGCTCGGCGATAAAGTGTGCGGCACCGGAGTCAGCGTGACGCACGACGAAGATGTCGGCGGCCATGGCTTCCAGATTGCGCAGGGTGTCGAACAGCGTTTCGCCCTTGCTGGTGGAGCTGGTCGACACGTTGAGGCTGATCACGTCGGCCGACAGGCGCTGGGCCGCCAGCTCGAAGGTGGTGCGGGTGCGCGTGGAATTCTCGAAGAACACGTTGCACACGGTCTTGCCGCGCAACAGCGGGACTTTCTTCACGGCGCGGGCGCCGACTTCGAGGAAAGAGTCGGCGGTATCGAGGATTTCCGTCAGCAACTCGCGGGGCAGACCGTCGAGGGAGAGGAAGTGGCGCAGTTGGCCTTGGTCATTCAGCTGCAGCGGGCGCTTGGCGGCTATGGTCGTCATCTGGCGAGTCTCAGTGGGCAAGCGTCTGGAGTTCGAGTGTCAGCGGCGTGGGGCCGGACAATTTTACCCGCTGATCCGCCGCCAGCGACAGGGTCGCGCCGACCACATCCGGACGGATCGGCAGCTCGCGGGCATTCAGGTCAAGCAGGCTGACCAGGGTCACGCTGGCTGGGCGGCCATAATCGAACAGTTCGTTGAGCGCGGCGCGGATGGTACGGCCGCTCATCAGTACGTCGTCGATCAGCACCAGGTGCTGGCCTTCGATTTCGAACGGCAGCTCGGACGGCTGCACTTGCGGGTGCAGGCCGTTTTGGGTGAAGTCGTCACGGTAGAAGGACACATCGAGAATGCCCAGCGCATCGTCGCGGCCCAAGGCTTCGAGCAGTGCTTGAGCAACCCAAACGCCGCCGGTACGGATGCCAATAAAGCGCGGTTCACTGATCCGCCGCTGATTCAGGTGGCTGGTCAGGGCTGCGGCCATTTGTGGTAGCAGTTCGGCCGGGTTGGGTAAGCTCATGGCAACACTCCAGATGCAATCTTAGTAGGCGTCAGCCCAGGCAATTTTCTTCGAGCCAGCCTTGCAGCAGCAGGGCGGCGGCCAGGGCATCGACCGGGCGTTCGCGGTAACCGCTGTTCTGTCCCTGCTGCAGGCGCTGGCCCTTGGCCTCGTAGGTGGTCAGGCGTTCGTCGTGGGTGTGCACGGGCAGATTGAAGCGGCCGTTAAGGCGGCGGGCGAATTTCTCGGCACGGTCGCTCATTTCGCTTTTCGTGCCGTCCATGTTCAGTGGCAGGCCAACGACGATGGCGTCCGGCTGCCATTCCTTGATCAGCGTTTCAACTTTCTGCCAGTCCGGCACACCGTTCTGCGCCTTGAGGATGCACAGCTCGCGGGCCTGGCCGGTGATCACCTGGCCGACCGCAACGCCGATCTGTTTGCTGCCGTAATCGAAGCCCAGCAGCAGGCGTAGCGGTTTTGCGTTCGCCTCGGCCATCAGGCGTGCCCGGCTTGTGAGGTGAGCAAACTGAGGTTGACACCCAGGCGCGCAGCCGCGGCGTTCAAGCGTTGGTCAAAGGGCAGTTCGAACAGAATGCTGTTGTCAGCCGGGCAGTTCAGCCAGGCGTTGTCGGCCAGCTCGGCTTCCAGCTGTCCAGCTTCCCAGCCGGCATAGCCGAGGGTGATCAGGTATTTCTCCGGGCCAGTACCGTCGGCGATGGCGAACAGCACGTCTTGCGAGGTCGACAGGCCCAGCTCGCCCAACTCCAGGGTGGCCTGAAACTGCGGGCCGCTGGGGTGTAGGACAAAGCCGCGGTCAGTCTGCACCGGACCGCCGGTAAAGATCGGCAGGCTCTGGCACAGCACTGGCGGCTCTTCATCCGGACGCAGTTGCTCGAGTACGTCAGCCAGGTTGAGGCCGTTGGGCTTGTTGATCACCAGGCCCATGGCGCCGAATTCGTTGTGGTCGATCAGGTAGGTGACGGTCTGCGCGAAATGCGGATCGGCCATGTGCGGCATGGCGATCAGGAAGTGATGCTTGAGGTAGCTAGGGCTGGCGTCTTTCATGGGCGTTAGTTTCAGGCTTCAGGCCATTGGCTTCAAGCGCTGCGCTTGTTGCGACCGGTAAAAGTCTGCCTGATCAGTTGCTCGACAGGCGGTCGCCGCGCTCGAAACGCCAGGTGCGGATGATTTCCAGGCGGTCGACATCGGCCAGGTCGCCGGTAAACGGCGCGAACGGTGCGGCCAGGCGGACGATGCGTAGAGCGGCCTGGTCGAGCGTGCGCTGGCCGGAGGATTCCAGTACCTGCACTTCGTACAGGGTGCCGTCACGGTTGATCGACACCAGCAGGCGCAGGCTGCCGTAGATGCCCTGGCGGCGCGCTTCATCCGGGTAGTTGAGGTTGCCGACCCGCTCGACCTTTTTGCGCCACTCATCTTTATACCAGGCACCTTTGTCGCGCATGGTCGAGGCGGCATTCAGGCGATGGATCTTCGGGCGCTTGGCGTATTGCTGGACTTCCTGGGCCAGTTCGGCTTCCAGGCTGGCGATTTCCGAAGACAGTTGCGCGCTGTCGAACACCGGCGCTGGCCGGGCTTGCGGAGTGGGCTTGGCTTCTTCGCGTTTGACCGGGGTTTTCTGTTGTTGCGGGGTGCGCGTGGCAACGGCGGCCTTGGGTGCTTCCTGGCGCACTGCTGGTTGCTGAGGTGCAGCGGGCGGGGTGATGCGTTTGACTTCGCTGTCCTGAAATAGCGCCTGTTCGGTGGTCTTTGGTGCTGCCTTGTGTTCCAGAGTGCCGCTGCCTTGCTGGTTGTCCTGGGCGAGGAAGTCGGCCTCTTTGGGCTTTTCTTCGCTCTTGAAGGTGGACAGGGTGATTTCCAAGGTTTTGCTGATCTGGCTCGGTTCGGCCAGGGTAAAGCCCAGGCCGAGGATCAGCGCGGCATGCAACACGGCAGCGAGGAACAGAGTAAAGCCCAGGCGGTCCGCCGGCTGTACGCCGGCGCTGGAAAGTTCAGGGAGTTGGGCTGCTGCGTTCATCGCGTTTCGGGTCTGCTCAGGTTGCCGCGCAGTCTGCCGAGGGCGCATGGAAAAGTCTATGAAGCACTGCGCGCATTGAGCTTCTCGGCAATCTTGTCCATCAGCTGCTCGCCGATGCGGGTATCGAAGGCGGCGTCGATCTCACGGATGCAGGTCGGACTGGTTACGTTGATCTCGGTCAGGTGCTCGCCGATTACGTCCAGGCCGACAAACAGCAGGCCTTTCTCGCGCAGGGTCGGGCCGACGGCAGCGGCGATTTCACGGTCGCGTTCGGTCAGCGGTCTGGCTTCACCGCGTCCGCCGGCGGCGAGGTTGCCGCGCGTCTCTCCCGCGGCAGGAATCCGCGCCAGGCAATATGGCACAGGCTCACCATCAATCATCAGGATGCGCTTGTCACCGTCCTTGATTGCCGGCAGGTAACCCTGGGCCATGATCTGCTGCTGGCCGTGGTTGGTCAGCGTCTCGAGAATCACGGACAGGTTGGGATCACCTTCGCGATGACGAAATATCATCGATCCACCCATACCATCGAGGGGTTTGAGAATGATGTCACGCTGCTCTTTGGCAAACTCGCGCAGAATGTCGGCCCTGCGGCTGACCACGGTCGGCGGCGTGTATTGGCTGAACTGGGTGGCAAAGTACTTTTCATTGCAGTCGCGCAGGCTTTGCGGACGGTTGACGACTAGAACCCCTGCGTCCTCGGCTTGCTCCAGCAGGTAGGTGGAGTAGACGAACTCATTGTCGAAGGGCGGATCCTTACGCATCAGGATCACGTCCAAGTCACTCAGGGCGATGTCCTGCTCGGCGCCGAGTTCGAACCAACGCTGGGGGTCGTTGAATACGCTAAGCTCTGACAGGCGAGCGCGTGCTTGGCCTTTGGCTTGGTAGAGGTCTTTCTGTTCCATATAAAAGAGGGTCCAGCCGCGCGCTTGGGCGGCCAGCAACATGGCCAGCGAGCTGTCCTTCTTGAAGGCGATCTGGGCGATGGGGTCCATGACAATGCCGAGGCGGACGCTCATGGCGGTGTTCTCCGTAAAATGGCAGCGATTAAAGTGTGCTAAGACGTGATGTGGCGTCAGGGTGGCGCTGACAAGTCGGGTGGTCAAGGAAAAACCTTGGCCCCGTGCGGCTTATAGATTGCATCAGGAGAGTGTGCTAAAAAGGCCCGACGATTGGGTTGTAGCCCGTCGGTGACAGGGCCTCAGGCGCACTGATATAACGCAAAAATAACGACTCACCGAGGCGATGGTAGGGCAAACATGGAACAGCATTCCGAGGGTTTGAGGGTAATGGTGATCGACGATTCGAAAACGATTCGTCGTACCGCGGAAACCCTGCTGAAAAAGGTGGGCTGCGATGTAATTACCGCAGTTGACGGCTTCGATGCTTTGGCAAAGATCGCCGATACCCATCCGAACATCATTTTTGTCGACATTATGATGCCGCGGCTCGATGGCTATCAGACCTGTGCCTTGATCAAGAACAACAGCGCTTTCAAATCCACCCCGGTGATCATGCTGTCTTCCAAAGACGGTTTGTTCGATAAAGCCAAGGGGCGCATTGTCGGCTCTGATCAGTATCTGACCAAACCTTTCAGCAAAGAAGAGTTGCTCGGTGCGATCAAAGCTCATGTGCCGGACTTTGTACCGGTGGAGCAAGCCTCCTGACGTCCGGCTAAACAGTCGTACGCCTTTTTAAAGTATTGGGAAACACCATGGCTCGAATTCTGATTGTTGATGACTCGCCGACTGAGATGTACAAACTGACCGCTATGCTGGAAAAGCACGGCCATCAGGTACTGAAAGCGGAAAATGGTGCGGACGGCGTTGCCCTGGCGCGTCAGGAAAAGCCTGATGCCGTGCTGATGGACATCGTCATGCCTGGCCTGAATGGCTTTCAGGCGACTCGCCAGCTGACCAAGGATGCGGACACTAGCCACATCCCGGTAATCATCGTGACCACCAAGGATCAGGAAACCGACAAGGTCTGGGGTAAGCGCCAGGGTGCGAAGGATTACCTGACCAAGCCAGTTGATGAAGACACTCTGGTTAAAACCTTGAATGCGGTATTGGCCGGCTAAACCCGATCAGTCCGCAATTAAAAAAGAATAAGGCCGCAGCTGGCATGTCGGACGCGCAAACCCCGTTTCAAACTCTTCAGGATATCGACAGGCTCTGTCGTTCGCTCGCTGCTGGCTTGCCTTCGCAGCAAGCGGTCGTGCAGACATGGAGCGGTATTGGCTTCCGTATGGGCGAGCGTTTTTTTGTCGCGCCCATGGGCGAAGTGGGTGAGGTTTTGCATGAGCCGCGGCATACCTTGCTGCCTGGCGTAAAAAGCTGGGTCAAGGGCGTGGCCAACGTGCGTGGTCGCTTGCTGCCAGTGATGGATCTGTGTGGTTTCTTCGGCAATGAGTTGTCACCACTGCGCAAGAAGCGTCGCGTGCTGGTGGTTGATCACCAGGAAGTCTTTGCTGGCCTGACGGTCGATGAAGTGTTTGGCATGCAGCATTTTCCTGTGGATACCTTCTCTGAGCAGCTGCCGCCGCTCGAGGCGTCCATAGCACCCTTTATCCACGGAGTCTTTCAACGTGAACAGCCTTGGTTGGTGTTCAGCCCACACGCGCTGGCCCAAAACCCGGGTTTTCTCGACGTGGCGTATTAACAGTTTATCGGTGGGGTCGGCGTTGCCGGCCTTTTGGCGTTACATGGGAACCGTAGTGCGGTCGGTCCAGGCGGGGGCCAGTAAATGAAAAAACTAAATGCAGGTAATTTGTTAGCAGGTGCGCGCAGTAGCACATTGATCGCAGGGCTGTTTATTGTCCTGATCGTTTCGATCGTGCTGTTGTTCGCCAACTTCGCCTACATCAACACTCAATCCAACTACGACACGGAGTACATCGGTCACGCCGGTGAGCTACGCGTGCTGTCCCAGCGTATCGCAAAAAACTCCACGGAAGCGGCGGCTGGTACGGCCGAAGCGTTTGCCTTGCTGCGTGATGCGCGTAACGACTTCCAGACTCGCTGGGGTTATCTGACCGACGGTAACGAGGAAACCGGCCTGCCTGCAGCGCCAGAATCCCTGCAGCCTCAGATTGCTGTTGTGCAGCAGGACTGGGATACGCTGCGGCAGAACACCGACGCCATTCTGGCCAACGAACAGACCGTACTGTCGCTGCACCAGGTAGCTGCCACCCTGGCGGAAACCATTCCGCAGCTGCAGGTCGAGTACGAAGAAGTCGTCGATATCCTGCTGGAAAGCGGTGCGCCAGCCGCTCAGGTTTCGGTTGCTCAGCGCCAATCCTTGCTGGCAGAACGTATCTTGGGTTCGGTAAACAAGGTACTTGCCGGTGACCAGGACTCGGTTCAGGCCGCTGACATGTTTGGCCGTGATGCCAGCCTGTTCGGCCGTGTATTGGCGGCCATGCTTGAAGGCAACGCCGCCATGGAAATTACCCAGGTAAGCGACGAGGAAGCCCTCGAACGTCTGGCGGAAATTTCCGAGCTGTTCGAGTTTGTATCGGGTTCTGTAGACGAGATTCTCGAAACCTCGCCTGAACTGTTCCAGGTGCGCGAGTCGGCGAACGTGATTTTCACTGTCTCTCAGACCCTGTTGGACAAAGCTTCCGACCTGGCCGTCGGTTTTGATGACCTGGCTACAGGTCGTGCCATCAACACCCTGATTGGTTACGTGCTGGGTGCTTTGGCGCTCGGTTCGATTATCCTGATTGGCCTGGTGATGGTGCGGGAAACCAACCGTCGTCTGGCGTCCACCGCTGAGAAGAACGAACGGAACCAGGCAGCGATTCTGCGACTGCTCGACGAAATTGCTGACCTCGCAGACGGTGACCTGACAGTAGCCGCGACGGTAACCGAAGACTTCACCGGTGCCATCGCTGACTCCATCAACTACTCCATCGACCAGCTGCGCGACCTGGTAGCCACGATCAACCTGACCGCCGTTCAGGTAGCCGGTGCAGCCCAGGAAACCCAGGCCACGGCGATGCACCTGGCCGAGGCTTCCGAGCACCAAGCACAGGAAATTGCTGGTGCCTCTGCGGCGATCAACGAAATGGCCGTGTCGATTGACCAGGTATCGGCAAACGCCTCGGAATCCTCCGCGGTAGCAGAGCGTTCCGTAGCCATCGCCAACAAGGGCAACGAAGTGGTGCACAACACCATCACCGGCATGGATAACATCCGTGAGCAGATCCAGGACACCTCCAAGCGTATTAAACGCCTCGGTGAATCGTCCCAGGAGATCGGTGACATCGTTAGCCTGATTAACGACATTGCTGACCAGACCAACATCCTCGCACTGAACGCCGCGATCCAGGCATCCATGGCGGGTGACGCGGGTCGAGGCTTCGCCGTGGTAGCGGACGAAGTACAACGCCTCGCAGAACGTTCCTCTGCGGCAACCAAGCAGATCGAAGCGCTGGTTAAGACGATTCAGACCGACACCAACGAAGCCGTTATCTCGATGGAGCAAACGACTTCTGAAGTGGTGCGCGGTGCTCGTCTGGCGCAGGACGCCGGGGTTGCACTGGAAGAGATCGAGAAGGTTTCTAAGACCCTCGCGGCCTTGATTCAGAACATCTCCAACGCTGCTCGCCAGCAAGCATCGTCGGCTGGCCACATTTCCAATACGATGAACGTGATTCAGGAAATCACCTCGCAAACCTCCTCCGGTACCACTGCCACTGCCAAGAGCATTGGTAACCTGGCCAAGATGGCCAGTGAGATGCGTAAGTCGGTATCCGGCTTTACCTTGCCGGGTGGGGAGCAGGCGTAATCAGGTGCTGCGCGGCAGGCTGAAAGGCCTGTCGCACAAGGACTATGGCCGTGAGCGAGGGGCACGACATGCAGTCAGGCGTCTGGGCCTTGCAGCCTCTGGCAGACATGACAGCCACGGAGTTTCGTGACTGGCAGACGCTGCTTGAGGAGCGTACCGGGGTCGTTCTCAATGAACGGCGGCGGGCGTTTTTGCAGACCAATCTGAGTGCGCGTATGCGCGAGCTGGGCGTTATGGACTACGCCACGTATTACCGGCAAGTCACTGATGGTCCTCGCGGTGCGGTGGAATGGTCGACCCTGCTGGATCGGCTGACTGTGCAGGAAACCCGTTTCTTTCGTCATCGTCCTTCCTTTGAAGTGCTCGAAAGCTATTTGCGTGAGCGTTTGCAGCAGGGCGTGACGCAGCCATGGGAACTTTGGAGTGTTGGCTGTGCCAGCGGCGAAGAGCCTTACTCGCTGGCCATCAGTGCGGCTGAAGTGTTGCGTGAAAGTGAACACCCGGATCATTTCGGGGTAACAGGTACTGACATCAGCCTGAATGCCCTGAGCAAGGCGCGCGATGGTCAATATGGTGCGCGCCGTCTGGAGCAGTTGGATGCCGATCTGTGCCAGCGCTATTTTCTGGCCCAGGACGATGGACGTTTCAAAGTAGTGCCGAATTTGGCCGCGCGCGTGTGTTGCGCCCGGCTCAATGTGCTGGAGCTGGCCAAGGCACCGATGTCCGGAATGGACGTTATTTTTTGTCAGAACTTGTTGATCTATTTTCGTCGCTGGCGCCGCCGCGAGATCCTCAACCGCCTGGCCGAGCGCCTGGTGCCCGGGGGGTTGCTGGTGGTGGGAGTGGGCGAAGTAGCAGGTTGGCAGCATCCGGAGTTGATCCCGGTAGCCGACGAGCGAGTGCTGGCGTTTACCCGCAAGGGATAAGGCAGAAGAGCCAAGTTTATGAGTGGAGTGGCTATGGGTGATCGGCACGATTATGTCGCCCTGGAATGGGTTAAGGGCGAGATCGCGGAAACCCTGAAGCAGGCGCGTCAGGCGCTGGAGGCGTTCGTCGAGAACCCCCAGGACGCCACGCGCATGCGTTTCTGCCAGACCTATGTGCATCAGGTGCTCGGCACCTTGCAAATGGTCGAGTTTTTCGGCGCGGCGCTACTGGCTGAGGAAATGGAACAGCTGGCCGGTGCTTTGATCGATGGCCGGGTGACCAACCAGGGTGAAGCCCTGGAAGTGCTGATGCAGTCGATTCTGCAGCTGCCGGTGTACCTTGATCGTATCCAGACTGCTCGCCGCGACCTGCCGATGGTCGTGTTGCCACTGCTCAACGACCTGCGCGCTGCGCGTGGGGAAAAACTACTCTCGGAAACCAGCCTGTTCGCCCCGGATATGTCCGGCCGTACACCCGCGCTGCCCCATGAAACCATCGACCAGCTTCGTACCGCCGAACTGCCGGTGTTGCTGCGCAAGCTGCGGCAAATGCTGCAAATGGCTCTGGTTGGGGTAATCCGCAACCAGGACCTGCCGACCAATCTGGGCTACATGGCACGGGTGTTCGCGCGCCTGGAAAACCTCTGCAAGGACTCGCCGCTCGGCCCGTTATGGCAGATTGCATCGGGCGTTGTTGAAGGTCTGGCCAACGGCAGCGTGGCCAACGGCACCTCGATTCGCACCTTGTTGCGTCAGGTTGATAAGGAACTCAAACGTCTGCTCGAGCAGGGCGCCGATGGTCTTAACCAGGCCGCTCCCGACGAACTGAGCAAGAACCTGCTGTTCTATGTGGCCAAGTCGTCGGCGCAGTCGCCGCGCGTGCGCACCCTCAAAGAGCAATACCGCCTCGACGATGCGCTGCCGGACAACGATGTTGTCGATGAAGAGCGTGCCCGCCTAGCCGGTCCGGATCGCGATGCGATGCGTTCGGTGGTGGCTGCATTGTGTGAAGAGCTGGTGCGGGTCAAGGATAGTCTCGATCTATTTGTGCGCAGCGACCGCACTCAGGTCACCGACCTGGATGCCCTTGCAGCACCACTCAAGCAAATTGCCGATACCCTCGCAGTGTTGGGTTTTGGGCAGCCGCGCAAAGTTATTGCCGATCAGCTTGATGTTGTCAGTGGCCTTGCCAAGGGGCAAGGCGAGCCGAGCGATGCCGTATTGATGGATGTGGCTGGGGCGCTGCTCTATGTCGAAGCCACCTTGGCCGGTATGGTCGGTCCGTCGCAGGATAGCGGCCGCGAAGAAAGCCATCTGCCAACCACCGACGTGGCGCAGATTCACCAACTGGTGATCAAGGAAGCGCGCAATGGCCTGGAGCAGGCCAAAGACGCGATCATCGAATTTATCGCCTCACAGTGGAATCACGAACACCTGGCCCGCGTGCCTGAGTTGCTGACTCAGGTGCGTGGTGGCCTGGCGATGATTCCGCTGCAGCGTGCCGCCGACCTGCTGAATGCCTGCAATCGCTATATTCAGGAACAGCTGCTGGCACGCAAGGCCGTACCCAACTGGCAGAACCTCGACACCCTGGCGGACGCCATCACCAGCGTTGAGTACTACCTTGAGCGTCTGGCAGAAGACCATGCGACCCAGGGCGATCTGATTCTTGATGTGGCCGAGGAAAGCCTGGAAAGCCTGGGCTACCCGCTGAAAGAAAAGCCGTCGATTCTCGATCGAGTCGAGCCGCCGGTAGAGTCCTTCGCGCCATTGGCTGATCCGTTGGACGATATGGAGGTGCTCAGCGCCGAGCCTGAGGCGCCTTTGGAAGTTGAGCTCACCTTAGAACCGGTTGCAGAAGAACCGTTGAGCTTGGACCTGGCCGACGACTTCAGTGCAGAGTTTGCTGGTCTGGATTCGACGGCGATTGACGCGTCATCCAGCGATGCCAAATGGGCGTCTGAAGCGCCGAGTGCTGAGCTTGAACTGATTGATTTCAGTATCGACCTACCCGATGCCGACCCCCTCCCGCTGGCTGAGTCTCAGCCGGAGCAGCCGTTCGCCGGTGAAGAGCTGCAACTCGGCAGTTTTGAGCTGGACGAAAGCGACAGCCCGGCCAACTGGAATGAAGCTGAACTGGCTGCCCTCGAGTTGCCTGAGGTTGAGCTGCCCAGCGCTCTGGTGAGTGAAGAACCAGAACCTGTTGTGGCTGAAAAAGCGCTGTCGATGGCTGATGTGATGGCTGCTCCAGTGCAGGCGATTAATCCGCCGGCTCATGATGTGCCGCCAAGCCTGCTGCCGCCACCGGCTGATGAAGAGCCAATTGATGAAGAATTGCTGGAAGTCTTTATCGAAGAAGTCGGTGAAGTGCTGGAGACCATTAGCGAGTTCTTCCCGCAGTGGTGTGCTGACACTGAAAACAAGGACGCCCTGACCGAGATCCGTCGTGCGTTCCACACCCTCAAAGGCAGTGGCCGTATGGTCCGCGCCCTGGTTATTGGTGAGTTGGGTTGGGCGATTGAGAACCTGCTCAACCGTGTGCTTGATCGCAGCATTCAGCCGGGTGCCGAGGTGCAGCAGGTCATCGCCGACGTGGTCGCGCTGATGCCGTCTCTGGTCGATGAATTTGCCAATAAAGCGCAACGTCAGCGTGACGATGTTGACCACCTGGCTGCAACGGCACATGCCCTTGCCAAAGGCCGAAGTCTCCCAAAACCTCAAGCCCCGGTTGAGCTGGTAGCAGAGCCCGAAGGCGGCCCAGTAGCTACCAGCGAAATTATTGAGGATGAAGACGGGCTCGATCCGCAGTTGCTGGAGATTTTCCGTAACGAAGCGGAAATGCACCTCGATACACTGGTCGGATTCTTGGCTGACTGTGCTCAGGAACTGCCGCAGCCGGTCACTGATGACCTGCAGCGTGCTCTGCACACCCTCAAGGGCAGTGCTTCGATGGCCGGTATTCAACCGGTGGCCGAGATTGCTTCGCCGCTGGAAAAACTGGTCAAAGAATTCAAAACCAACTTGATCCCAATGGACCTGGCCGAAGCGGAGCTGCTGAGCAGCGCCGAGAAACTCTTCCGCCTGGGTCTTGAGCAGCTGGAAAGTCAGCCGCTGGCCGTTTTGCCGGGTGCAGCCGAGTTCCTTGAGCGCGTACAAAAGCTGCACAGTGACCGTCTCGAGCACGCCGAAAATAGCCGGCAGACCGATCAAGGCGTGAAACGCGACCCGCAGATGATCAGCATCTTCCTCGCCGAAGGCATGGACATCCTGCTGGATGCTGAAGACTTGCTGCGCAAATGGCGCGAGCACCCGTCCGAGCGTCAGGAGTTGACCTCCCTGCTGGACGAACTGACCACCCTGGGACGCGGCGCCGAGATGGCCGATTTGCCGCAGATTGATGAGCTCTGCGAAGCCTTGCTCGACCTCTATGGTGCGGTCGAGGAGGGTCGTCTGGCGGTTAGCGAGCGCTTCTTTAGCGAAGCCGAACAAGCCCACGAAGCGCTGATTGGCATGATGGATCAGGTGGCCGCCGGCCTGCAGGTCAGCGGTGCTCCCGAGCGCGTAATGGCCCTGCGCAACCTGCTGTTGGAGGCGCTGGACCCTAATACCCTGGCACTGCTGTCCAACAATGGTGACGCCGGTATCGAGATCGTCGAGCTTGCCGACGCCACGGCTACGCTGGAAGCACTCAGTCAGGACGCGCCGGACGAATTGGCCGAGCCGCTTGAGCTTGATCTGCCGGACGTTGAAGAACTGGCGGCACCTGTTACCGAGGACGCCAGTGAGCCGTTGGCCGACGCACCAGTCGCTTCGCTGTACGAGTCGCTCGACGAGGAAATGGTGTCGATCTTCCTTGAAGAAGCAGTCGATATCCTCGAGAGCGCCGGTCAAGCGCTGGAGCGCTGGTTGGCCGATACGGACAACAAGGCGGCACTATCCTCGCTGCAACGAGACCTGCACACCCTCAAGGGTGGTGCACGCATGGCCGAGATTCGCCCGATTGGCGATCTCGCCCATGAACTCGAATCCTTGTACGAAGGTCTGGTTGATCGCCGCTACAGCTTCTCGCAACCACTGGCGAACCTGCTGCAGCAGAGCCATGACTCCCTGGCACAGCTGCTGGAGCAGCTGCAAGCGCGCGTCGCCATGCCGTCACCGCTGGAGCTGATCGAAGCCATTCGCAGCTTCCGCCAGAGTGGCGGGCAAAGCTTGCCAGTGCCTCCTGTTACCTCTGAGCCTGTTGCCGAAGCCGAAGCCGAAGCCGAAGCCGAAGCCGAAGCCCTGCCAATGATCGAGTCGTTTGATCTGGCAGAGCCTGAGCCTGCTGAGCTGCCTGAGATTGAAGAAGAGATCGACTTCGGTATCCTCGCTGATGCCCCGCAGGAGCCTACGGATAGCGAGCCGCAGGACACCGGAACGTCGGAGATCAACGCGTTCGAATTGCCCGCCGTAGAGCTCGGTGAGCTGCCATGGGTCGACTCTGCTGTTGAAAGCGAAGTCGAGTCTGCCGAGCTTCTCGACACTGCTCCCGAGCTAGAGCCAGCACCGGTTGCTATTGCTGCGCCTGCTGTATTGGATGACGAGCGTGATCCTGAACTGGTGGAAATCTTCCTCGAAGAAGGTTTCGACATCATCGACAGCGCCGGTGCGGCGTTGCAACGCTGGATGGGCGACGTCAACAACAGCCTGGAACTGGAGTCGCTGCAGCGTGACTTGCACACCCTCAAGGGTGGTGCACGCATGGCTGAAATCCGTGAAATCGGTGATCTGGCCCACGAGCTGGAATTCCTCTACGAAGGCCTTGGCCAAGGGCGTTTGCGCGCCAGCCAGGACCTGTTCACGCTGCTTCAGGCCTGTCACGACAGCCTGGCTGAGATGCTTGAAGCCGTACGCGGCAAGCGCGGTGTACCAAGTGGCGAGGCGCTGATCGAAACCATCAAGCGTTTCCGCAGCAATCCGGATGAACAGCTCAGCATGCCGTCCGCGGTGGCCCTTAAGGCCGCTGAGGCCGAAGAGGATGACGATGCCGAATCGGACATCCTCGACATCTTCCTTGAGGAAGGTGACGACCTGTTGGAAGCCATGGAAGTTGCCATCGGCCGTTGGGAGGCTGACCGTGAAGACGGCGCCGCCATCGACGATATGCTGCGCATCCTGCACACCCTCAAAGGTGGTGCACGCCTGGCTGGACAGAAGCGCCTGGGCGACCTCACTCACAGCCTTGAGCAACACCTGACCGAAGCGCAAGCCCAGGGCGCGCCGTGGCCGCAGAGTCTGTTTGTTGATGTGCAGTCGGGCTTCGAAGGTTTGCAGCAGGAGCTCGATGCGCTGCGTCAGCGCCTGAATGACAGCCTGGTGGTCGATACGGCGAGCCAGCAAGCGCCTGAGCCCGTGGTCGAGCAAGCGGCGCGTATGCCGGAATTGAGCGCTCCTATTGTTGCGGCCAGTGCCATGCCCGCGCAGGAACTGGTGGCCAAGGTGCTACCGTTCGTGCGCCGCGCTGAAGAGGCCGCTCAGGAAGCCGCTTCCCGTCGCGCCCCGCAGGAACTGGTCAAAGTGCCGGCCGAACTGCTTGAAGGTCTGGTTAACCTGGCCGGTGAAACCTCGATTTTCCGTGGCCGTGTTGAGCAGCAGGTCAGCGACTTTGGTTTCACCCTGAGTGAGATGGAAGCCACCATCGACCGCGTACGTGACCAGTTGCGCCGCCTCGATACCGAAACCCAGGCGCAGATCCTCAGCCGTATTGAGGCTGAAGCCGAGCGTATGGGCTATGAGGATTTCGACCCACTGGAAATGGACCGCCACTCTCAGCTGCAGCAGCTGTCGCGCGCACTGTTTGAGTCCGCTTCCGACTTGCTTGACCTGAAAGAAACCCTGGCAGCGCGTAACCGCGATGCGGAAACCCTGCTGCTGCAACAAGCGCGGGTCAATTCCGAGCTGCAGGAAGGCCTGATGCGTACGCGCATGGTGCCGTTCGACCGTCTGGTGCCGCGCCTGCGCCGTATCGTGCGGCAGATTTCCGGTGAGTTGGGCAAGCAGGTCGAGTTTATCGTTGGCAATGCCGATGGTGAGATGGACCGTACCGTACTCGAGCGTATCGTCGCACCGCTGGAACACATGCTGCGAAACGCGGTTGACCATGGCATTGAAGCGGCTGACGTGCGTCGAGCAGCCGGTAAGCCGGAGCAGGGCACTATCCGCTTGGCGCTGGGCCGTGAGGGTGGCGATATCGTCCTGACCCTGGCCGATGACGGCGGTGGCATTCGTCTAGAAGCGGTCAGGCGCAAAGCCATCGAGCGCGGCTTGATGGACGCCGACGCCGACCTGACCGACTACGAAGTGCTGCAGTTTATCCTTGAGGCCGGTTTCTCTACCGCCGAGAAGGTCACGCAGATTTCCGGTCGTGGTGTGGGCATGGACGTGGTCCACTCCGAGGTCAAGCAGCTCGGTGGCTCGATGAGCATCGAGTCGATCCCAGGCACGGGTACCACGTTCACCATTCGGTTGCCGTTCACCGTGTCGGTCAACCGTGCGTTGATGGTGTTGTCGGGTGAAGACCTCTACGCCATTCCGCTGAACACCATCGAAGGTATCGTGCGGGTCTCGCCGTACGAGCTGGAAGCCTACTACGCGCCCGATGCACCGCGCTTCGAGTACGCCGGCCAGAGCTATGAGCTGCGCTACCTGGGCGACCTGCTTAACAACGGTCAGCAGCCCAAACTGGTGGGTCAGAGCCTGCCGCTGCCGGTGATTCTGGTGCGCTCCAAGGAGCATGCCGTTGCCGTGCAGGTTGACTCCCTGGCTGGTTCGCGCGAGATCGTGGTTAAGAGCCTCGGTCCGCAGTTTGCTGGCGTACACGGGATTTCCGGTGCGACCATCCTTGGTGACGGTCGCGTGGTAGTGATTCTCGACCTGTTGGCGACTATCCGCGTGCTGCATGCGCATTTGCTCACTCAACTGCAGCCACGCCAGCTCAGGCAGTCAGCGACGGCAGCGGAGATCGAAGCGGATCGGCCGACGCTGGTCATGGTGGTCGACGATTCGGTCACGGTGCGTAAAGTTACCAGCCGCCTGCTTGAGCGTAACGGCATGAACGTACTGACCGCCAAGGACGGTGTCGATGCCATTTCGCAGCTGCAGGAGCGCAAGCCCGACATCATGCTGCTCGACATCGAAATGCCCCGCATGGACGGCTTCGAAGTGGCCACCCTGGTGCGCCACGATGATGGCTTGAAAGACTTGCCGATCATTATGATCACCTCGCGTACCGGTGAAAAACACCGTGAGCGGGCCATGAGCATCGGCGTCAACGAGTACCTTGGTAAGCCTTACCAGGAGTCCTTGTTGCTTGAAACCATTCAGCAACTGGTGGGTCGCCACCCGGTAAACCGCAATGACTGAGAAAACTGCAGCCCGCATTGCGGTGATTGCCGATACCTCGCTGCAGCGCCACGTGCTGCAGCAAGCGTTGACCGGCAGCGGCTACCAGGTGGTGATGAACAGCGACCCGGCGCGTCTTGATCAGGAAACCCTGAACGCCTGCGAAACTGACCTGTGGCTGGTTGACCTGGCGCAGTCGGAAGATTTGCCGCTGGTCGACAGCCTGATGGAAAGCGCCTCGGCTCCGGTGCTGTTTGGCGAAGGCCACGCACCCGAGCGTCATTCGGAAAATTACCCGCGCTGGGAACGCCGCCTGTTCGGCAAATTGAAGAAGCTGGTGGGCGATCCGTCTCAGGCCGTCGGCCCAAGCCTGGAAGCCCTGTTGGCTGAAGCGCAGCGTCCATCACGCCTGGATCTGCCGGCTGCACTGGCCGATACCCCGCTGGTGGCCGGCGAGCCGGCGCGTCAAGTGTGGTTGCTGGCTGCCTCTTTGGGTGGTCCTGCGGCGGTAAAAGCCTTTCTCGATGCCTTGCCCGGCGGGTTGCCGGTGGGCTTTGTGTACGCTCAGCATATTGATGCCAGTTTCGAGAGCACGCTGCCGCAAGCCGTGGGGCGCCACAGCCAGTGGCATGTGAACCCGGCTCGACATGGCGACGCGGTGCGTTGCGGTGAAGTGGTGGTGGTACCGATCAGCCACGAACTGGGCTTCAGTGATGATGCCCTGATGCAGATATCTGAGCGTGGCTGGCCGGAACCCTATAGCCCGTCCATCGACCAGATGATGCTTAACCTGGCCCAGCATTTCGGCGCCATGAGTGGCGTCATTGCGTTCAGTGGCATGGGCAGTGACGGCAGTGCTGCGGCGGCTTATGTGCGCCGTCAGGGTGGCTTGATCTGGACCCAGCGTGCAGACAGCTGCGCCTGCCCAAGCATGCCGGACAGCCTGCGTGAAGCCGGCTACAGCAGCCACAGCGGTGATCCGCGTGAGCTGGCCGAAGCTCTGGTCAATCACCTGGCCGAGCAGTGCCGTTAATCTGGGGCTATGCCCTGTACAGGAAATTTTCATGAGCCAAGCCGTCGCCACGCAGAACAGCGCCAACAGCCTGACCGGCCTGTTGATGCCGCTGACTGACCGTACTCTGCTGCTGCCTAACGTGGCAGTGGCCGAGTTGATCCCTTATCGCGCGCCACAGACCAGTGAAGGCATGCCCGGCTGGTTCCTCGGGCAGATTGCCTGGCGTGATCTACGCCTGCCGCTGTTGTCGTTCGAAGCGGCATCGGATGGCCAGGTCAGCGTCAGCCCCGGCTCGCGCGTAGCGGTGATCAACGCTTTGGGTGGACGGCCGAACGTCAAGTTTATTGCTGTGCTGGTGCAGGGTATTCCGCGCTCGATCAAGGTCGGTGCCGATCTGGTGCGCGCCGATGTCGCCCTGTCGCCGCTGGAGCTGGATGCGGTTCAATTTGGCGAAGCCGTGCTGAAGATTCCGGACCTGATTGGGCTGGAACAGAAGCTGGCGGATGCCGGGTTGATCTGATTGACGGTAAACAAAAAAGCCCGCGTTAGCGGGCTTTTTTATGATGTTATGTAGCGCTTAGAAATCGCCCCACAACTGCTGCGCCACGCTTAACGCCACCACCGGCGCAGTCTCCGTGCGTAGCACGCGCGGGCCGAGGCGGGCGGCGTGGAAGCCCTGGGTCTTGGCCAAGGCAACTTCGCTGTCGTTCAGACCGCCTTCCGGGCCAATCAGAAAGGCCAGCGACTGAGGCTGCGGATGGCTGGCCCAAGGCTCAGCGACCGGGTGCAGCACCAACTTGAGTTCGGCGGTTACCTGCCCCAGCCAGTCATTCAGGCTGATCGGCGGATGAATGATCGGCAACACCGAGCGACCGCATTGCTCGCAGGCGCTGATCGCCACTTGGCGCCAGTGCGCCATGCGCTTGTCGGCGCGTTCATCCTTGAGGCGCACTTCGCAGCGCTCGCTGACGATCAGGCTGATTTCATTGGCGCCCAGTTCGGTGGCCTTTTGAATCGCCCAATCCATTCGTTCGCCGCGCGACAGACCTTGGCCCAGATGAATATGCAGCGGTGATTCTGCCTGGCCGGCAAAGGCTTCGCGCAACTCGACGCGCACGCTTTTCTTGCCCACCTCGATCAGCTCGCCCCGGTATTCCTGGCCGCTGCCATCGAACAATTGCACCGCATCGCCCACGGTATGGCGCAGCACGCGGCCGATATAGTGGGCCTGGGCTTCGGGCAGCTCGTGTTGGCCGATGAAGAGGGGGGCGTCGATAAAGAAACGAGAAAGGCGCATGGATTGATCGCTGCAGCGGCACAGTTGAGGCGGCAAGCTTAACGCCTCAGGCGTGCCGCATACAGCCGGCTGAGGGTGAATGCCTTAGCCCGGATCGCGAAAGCCGGGGTAGTTGGCATTACCTTGCGCCACGCTGACCGAGGTACGGGTGGCGATATCGATGCCTTCGCTGGCCACCTCGGCGAGAAAGTCGATCTGCTCCGGGGTGATCACGTAAGGCGGCAGGAAATACACCACGCTGCCCAGTGGCCTTAGCAGCGCGCCGCGCTCCAACGCGTGCTGGAACACCTTGAGGCCGCGACGTTCCTGCCAGGGGTAGGCGGTTTTGCTGGCTTTGTCCTGCACCATCTCGATGGCCAGGGCCATGCCAGTCTGGCGCACTTCGGCGACATGCGGGTGATCGGCCAGGTGTGCGGTGGCGCTGGCCATCCGAGCGGCCAGGGCCTTGTTGGCCTCGATCACATTGTCCTGCTCGAAGATATCTAGGGTTGCCAGGGCCGCCGCGCAGGCCAGCGGGTTGCCGGTGTAGCTGTGTGAGTGGAGGAAGGCGCGCAGGGTCGAGTAGTCGTCGTAGAACGCCTGATACACCTCGTTGGTGGTCAGGCAGGCGGCCAGCGGCAGATAACCGCCGGTTAGGGCTTTCGAGAGGCAGAGGAAGTCCGGGCGGATGCCGGCCTGTTCGCAGGCGAACATCGTCCCGGTGCGGCCGAAGCCAACGGCGATCTCGTCATGAATCAGGTGCACGCCATAGCGGTCGCAGGCCTCGCGCAGCAGCTTGAGGTAGATCGGGTGATACATGCGCATGCCGCCAGCGCCCTGGATCAGGGGCTCGACGATTACCGCAGCGACGGTACCGTGGTTCTCGGCCAGGGTTTGTTCCATGGCCAGGAACATATTGCTCGAATGTTCTTCCCAACTCATGCCGTCGGGGCGGTGATAGCAATCCGGACTGGGCACCTTGATGGTGTCGAGTAGCAGCGCCTTGTAGGTGTCGGTAAACAGCGCGACATCGCCCACGGACATGGCCGCGATGGTTTCGCC
Source organism: Pseudomonas sp. OTU750018 (assembly GCF_011636575.1). Lineage (NCBI taxonomy): Bacteria > Pseudomonadati > Pseudomonadota > Gammaproteobacteria > Pseudomonadales > Pseudomonadaceae > Pseudomonas > Pseudomonas sp. OTU750018. Next base: position 1,433,807 of record NZ_JAAPAU010000001.1, on the reverse strand, counting down.
GTGGTAGCTGTTGGAGAGGGTAACGAAGCGCTTCTTCGCCGGTTTGCCGACGTTGAGCCAGTAGTGAAAGCTCATTTTCAGCGCGACTTCGATGCAGGATGAGCCGTTGTCGGCGTAGAACACTCGGTCCAGGCCGGCAGGTGTCATCTTGACCAAGCGCTCGGACAATTCGATCACCGGCTGATGGCTGAAGCCGGCGAGAATCACATGCTCCAGCTGATCGACCTGATCTTTGATGCGCTGATTGATCCGCGGGTTGGCGTGGCCAAACACGTTGACCCACCAGGAGCTGACCGCGTCGAGGTAGCGCTTGCCATCGAAGTCCTCGAGCCACACGCCTTCCCCACGTTTGATCGGTATCAGCGGCAGCTGTTCGTGGTCCTTCATTTGCGTGCAAGGGTGCCAGAGCACCTTCAGGTCACGCTGCATCCACTGGTCATTCAGGCTCATCGCTTTACTTCTTCCTCGGCTCACACTCATCTGCCCCCAGCCTATCAGAAGCATTGCAGTGGATGGGCAGCACAACCCTAAACGATGACTCTGGTCGCCCGCTGGTCCGCTCTATTCTGCCTTCTGTAGCCCTTGCGCTGAACTTTGCAGTGTGCCGCTAGACTAATCGTGCTGAGTTAAAGCATTAGGGCTACGCATCGTATTTCCCGATATTTCAAAGCGAAAAATTCCGCTTTTAGTCGATAGGTTTGTTGCTAGTCTTGCTCCACTCGCGGTTCTAGTCCTTCTCTCCGGAAAGTGTGTAATGCAATGGCGCAATAGTTCTTCTTACTACGGGCTGGTCAGCATCTTTATGCACTGGCTGGTCGCCGTGGTGGTCTTCGGTCTGTTTGGCCTGGGTTACTGGATGGTCGGGCTGGATTACTACAGCAGCTGGCGTCAGACGGCTCCGGATCTGCACAAGAGCATCGGCCTGGTGCTGTTTGCCGTGATGCTGGGGCGGGTGCTGTGGCGCTGGTTCAGTCCGCCCCCGGCGAGTCTGCCTAACCATGGGCGGATGACGCGTATGGCCAGCAAGCTGGGCCACAGCTTTCTCTATCTGGGGCTGTTTGTGCTGATGATTTCCGGCTACCTGATTTCCACGGCAGACGGTCGTGGCATTCCGGTATTCGGTCTGTTTGAAGTGCCAGCCAGTTTGACCAGCATTCCTGATCAGGAAGATGTCGCCGGGCTGGTGCATGAGTATCTGGCGTGGACGCTGGTGATTTTTGCCGGCATTCATGCACTTGCAGCGTTGAAACACCACTTTATTGATCGTGACCGTACGCTCACGCGGATGTTCGGTCGCTAGTTGCGTTTGCTGTTTCCGGGGCTGGACTGGCCCCATCTCACACTCACAAGGAGCATACCCATGTTGAAGAAAACCCTCGTAGCCCTGGCACTGGGTGGCGCATTGATCGGCGCTGGTCAGGCGATGGCGGCCGATTACGCCATCGACAAGCAAGGCCAGCACGCTTTCGTCAATTTCAAGATCAGCCACTTGGGTTACAGCTGGCTGTACGGCACGTTCAAAGACTTCGACGGTAGCTTCAGCTTTGACGCTGCCAAGCCGCAGGACAGCAAGGTCAATGTCACCCTGAACACCACCAGCGTCGACACCAACCACGCTGAGCGCGACAAGCACATTCGCAGCGGTGACTTCCTCAACGTCAGCAAGCACCCAACGGCGACCTTCGCGTCAACCTCGGTCAAATCCACCGGTGAAGGCACTGCCGACATTACTGGCGACCTCACCCTCAACGGCGTGACCAAACCGGTGGTGATTGCCGCCAAGTTTATCGGCGAAGGCAAGGACCCATGGGGTGGCTACCGTGCTGGCTTCGAAGGCAGCACCAAACTGAAGCTGAAAGACTTCGATATCCAGAAAGACCTCGGCCCGGCGTCTCAGGACGTTGAACTGATCATCTCTGTAGAAGGCGTGCGCAAGTAAGCCTGTCAGGCGGGGCATAACCCGCCTGAGATTAGACCTGCCAACAAAAACGCCGCCCATTGGGCGGCGTTTTTGTGTGCGGCTGGCGGACTATGACTCTTCGCGGTTGCGTGTCAGCAGGGCCGGCTTTTCGCCACGCGGACGTGCGCTCGCCAGTTCGTCAAGCTGCTCCGGTGTCGGGAAGCGGTCCAGGCGTGAGCCCTTGTGCACGATCACTGGTTGCTTGTCGCGTGGGCTTTTCACCGCCGCTTCCTGGCGTGGCAGCTCATCGCGGTTCAGCGATGTGGTGCGGGTGTCACGCGGCGGACGTGCACGGCCGGAACCATTACGGCCCTGACCGCCTTGGCCACCAGAGCCTGTGCCCTGACGACGGCCTTGACCGCCAGCATTGGCACCACCGCCATTGCTACGCGGTGGTTTGGCCGGGCGAGCGCCCAGACCAACGCCATTGCTGGCGCTTGGGCCACTTGGCGCTGCAGGCGCACCGGGCCGACGGCCACGGTTCTGCTGCTTGTTCTGGTTCGGGCTTACATAGTCGGCACGGTTGCCGAAATTATCGATTTCATCGTCGCGGAACTCGTCCGGCGCACGGTCCGGAGGGAGTGCGGGTACGGCTGGTGCGGCGGCGCGGCTCGATGATGCGCCACGCGGCTGTTGGCTGCGGCCGCCCTGTGGCTTGCTGCGGTTGTTGTCGCGACCGCTGTCCTTACCCTTGTCCTTGCGGCCACCGCCATGGCGCTCGCCTTCTGGCTTGGCGCCGCGTGGTTGACGTGGCTTCTGCGGCTCGCGCACTTCCGGACGCTCAGCCTCAACGGTGCTGGCATCAAAACCCAGCAGATCGCCGTCACCGATCTTCTGCTTGGTCATGCGCTCAATGCCCTTGAGCAGCTTCTCTTCATCCGGTGCGACCAGGGAAATCGCCTCACCGCTGCGGCCAGCCCGGCCAGTACGGCCAATGCGGTGCACGTAATCTTCTTCGATATTCGGCAGCTCGAAGTTGACCACGTGCGGCAGCTGATCGATATCCAGGCCGCGGGCGGCGATATCAGTGGCTACCAGAATGCGTACTTTGCCGGCCTTGAAGTCAGCCAGGGCTTTGGTGCGGGCGTTCTGGCTCTTGTTGCCGTGGATCGCCACAGCTGGCAGGCCGTGTTTATCCAGGTACTCGGCCAAGCGGTTGGCGCCGTGCTTGGTGCGGGTGAATACCAGTACCTGTTCCCAGGCGCCAGCGGTGATCAGGTGAGCGAGCAGGGCGCGCTTGTGGCTGGCCTGAACGCGGAATACACGCTGCTCGATGCGCTCGACCGTGGTGTTCGGCGGCGTGACCTCGATGCGCTCCGGGTTGTGCAGCAACTTGCCGGCCAGATCAGTGATGTCTTTCGAGAAGGTCGCCGAGAACAGCAGGTTCTGGCGCTTGGCCGGCAGCTTGGCGAGGACCTTCTTCACGTCATGGATAAAGCCCATGTCGAGCATGCGGTCGGCTTCGTCGAGGACGAGGATTTCCACGTGCGAGAGGTCGATGGCGCGCTGGTTGGCCAGGTCGAGCAGGCGGCCGGGGCACGCCACCAGTACGTCGACGCCTTTGGCCAAGGCCTGGACCTGCGGGTTCATACCAACGCCGCCAAAGATGCAGGCGCTGACGAATTTCAAATCGCGGGCATACAGCTTGAAGCTGTCATGCACCTGGGCGGCCAGTTCGCGGGTCGGTGTCAGTACCAGGACGCGCGGCTGCTTTGGGCCGTGACGCTGTTCGCGATCCGGGTGACCGTTGGGGAACAGTCGCTCAAGGATCGGCAGGGCAAAACCGCCTGTTTTACCTGTACCCGTCTGGGCTGCAACCATCAGGTCGCGGCCTTGCAACGCGGCGGGGATGGCCCGCTGTTGCACCGGAGTGGGTTGGGTGTAGCCGGCGGATTCGACCGCACGGACTAAAGCCTCGGAGAGACCGAGGGAGGCAAAGGACATGTGTAATCCTGTCTAGTGAGGGCGCAGCCCTATGGGGTGTATTGCCTGGCTTGAATCACGCTTGGGGGGCGTAATCCCGTCCGGTACTACTGGCCTCTGGGGGCTAGCATCCGGGCGCAAGCCTGGCGGGAAGGCCCGAGTATAACAGAGCCGCTAGTCAGCGCGAGCGTCGGTCTGCTCGGCGGTCTGAGCCGGTACTTCTTGGTGATAGCGTCGCAGTATTGCCGCGTACTCGGGGCTGCTTTTTAGGCGTCGCAGTTCGCTCTCGAAGCGTGGCACCAGTGCTGCCACGGCAGGCCGTTTGCTGAAGGCGGCATACACCTTGTCGCTGTACAGCGGTTGCGGGCTGTAGGCGATGGCATTCTCGGCGCCCATTGTCTTGGCGGTGTAAAGGCCGACGGCACGGTCAGTTATCACCAGATCAATGCGCCCCAGCAGGAGTTTGCCAATATTGGCGTCCAGCGTTGGGGCGTCCTCACGCACAAAGTGAGTGCCCTTCGCGAAGGCTTGGTTGCTGTAGGCGTAGCCGGGTTCTGTGCCAACCCGCAAGCCTGCAAGATCGTCCACCGAGTTGATCAGGTGAGGGCGTGCTCGTGCGTGGAACAGCACCATTGCGCTGTCGGCCATGGCTTCATTGGGGAAAATCATGCCTTTGGCGCGTTCGTCGCTGTAGAACGCATCGAGCAGAATATCCAGTTTGCCATCGCTCATCTTGCGCAAGCAGCGCCGCCATGGCTCCAGCGTAATGTCGTAACTGATATTCAGGTTTGTCAGTACCAGGTGCAGAAGATCAGCATCAATACCGCGCACCTGACCGTCTTCTAGGAGAGTGTAGGGTGGCCATTCATTGGTACAGACTTTCAGGGGCTGGGCGAAACTGTTGACGCTGCAAGACAGCAGGAAAAGCAGTGCATACAACCTGACCATGGTGCGGTGACCTCGCAGACTTCATTGCAGATACCCTGTCTCACTGTAGCTGCTATCTGCGTGTGTCGGCCGCCCATGACCTATAAACATGTGTGCATGTACGCTCAGGTGATCAACTTATAGCAGGGTACATAGGCGCTGTTGCCCGGCAGTTTCATCCGGTGTTGATCCACGAAGGCCTGCAGCAGTTGGTCGAGCTGGCGCATGATTTCGCGTTCACCGCGAATTTCATAAGGGCCATGCTGCTCGATCAGGCGAATGCCCTTGTCCTTGACATTACCCGCGACAATCCCGGAAAACGCCCGGCGCAGGTTGGCGGCCAGTTCATGCACCGGCTGCTCGCGAGTCAGTTTGAGGCTGGCCATGTTGGCGTGGGTTGGCTCGAATGGGTGCTGGAAGCTCTCATCGATCTTCAGCAGCCAGTTGAAGTGGAAGGCGTCGTTGTGTTCGCGGCGGAACTGTTTGACGGCCTTGATCCCTTCGGCCATTTCCCGGGCGACCTGCTCGGGGTTGTCGATGATGATGCTGTAGCGCTGCTGCGCCGCTTCACCCAGGGTTGCGCCGATAAACTCATGCAGCTGCTCGAGGTAGGCGGCGGCGCTGCGTGGCCCGGTCATGATCAGCGGGAAGGGGATGTTCTGGTTATCTGGGTGCATGAGGATGCCGAGGAAATACAGCAGCTCCTCGGCTGTGCCTGCGCCGCCGGGGAAGATGATGATGCCGTGTCCGACGCGGACGAAGGCCTCCAGGCGCTTCTCGATGTCCGGCAGGATCACCAGCTCGTTAACGATTGGGTTGGGCGCTTCGGCGGCGATGATCCCGGGTTCGGTTAGGCCCAGGTAACGGCCATGCACGTTGCGTTGTTTGGCGTGGGAGATGGTCGCGCCTTTCATCGGTCCCTTCATCACGCCAGGGCCGCAACCGGTGCAAATGTCCAGGCCGCGCAGGCCCAGTTCGTGGCCGACTTTCTTGGTGTATTTGTATTCTTCGGTGCTGATCGAATGGCCGCCCCAGCACACCACAATCTTTGGCTCGGCGCCGGCGCGAAGGGTGTGGGCGTTGCGCAGCAGGTGGAAGACGTAATCGGTGATGCCCTGAGAGCTACCAAAATCGATGCGTTGATTTTCCAGCTCGCTCTGCGTGTAGACGATGTCGCGTAGGGCGCTGAACAGCATTTCGCGGGTGCTGGCGATCATCTCGCCATCGACAAAGGCGTCAGCCGGAGCGTTGAACAGCTCCAGGCGGATGCCGCGGTCTTGCTGCAGGATATTGATCTCGAAGTCTGGATAGGCTTCCAGAATGGTCTTGGCGTTATCGCTGTGCGATCCGGTGTTGAGGATGGCCAAGGCGCATTGGCGGAATAGCGCATAGACGCTGCCGGAACCGGTTTCGCGCAGTTGTTGCACTTCACGCTGCGAGAGGGTTTCCAGGCTGCCTTTGGGGGTGACTGAGGCATTGATGGTTTTTCTGCTGACCATTGAGCAACTCCATGGAGGTCTTGAGCTTCAAGCTATGCAGGGTTGACCTTGAGGTCAAGTCGGTGTGGGTGATGAGTCACGGCAGGATATGTCTGAGGCAGCCGACTTGGGGGAAGTCCAAACTGTGGTGTGTGTCGCGGGATAACGTCCATGGCGCGTGCAGTGGCCATGGACGCGGTATCGCCCCTCAGCGTGGCAGCTTGAGGTTGTTCCAGATCGCCAGGCTCGGTTCAGCCTGGTTCATGCTGTAGAAGTGCAGGCCTGGGGCGCCGCCTTGCAGCAGGCGCTCACACATTTCAGTGATGACCTGCTCGCCATACGCCTGGATGCTGTCGGTGTCGTCACCGTAGGCTTCCAGTTGTTTGCGCACCCAGCGCGGGATTTCCGCACCGCAGGCGTCGGAGAAGCGCGCCAGCTTGCTGTAGTTGGTGATCGGCATGATGCCCGGTACCACTGGAATATCTACACCCAGCTTGCGCACACGGTCGACAAAGTAGAAGTAGCAGTCGGCGTTGAAGAAGTACTGGGTAATCGCGCTGTCTGCGCCGGCTTTGGCCTTACGCACGAAGTTGGCGATGTCGTCCTCGAAATTGCGTGCCTGCGGGTGCATTTCCGGGTAGGCGGCCACTTCGATATGGAAGTGATCACCTGTTTCTTCGCGAATAAAGCTGACCAGGTCGTTGGCGTAGCGCAGTTCGCCGCTGGCCATGCCCATGCCCGACGGCAGGTCGCCACGCAGCGCAACAATGCGTTTGATTCCGGAACTCTTGTACAGGTTCAGCAACTCGCGCAGCTCGGCCTTACTGTCGCCCACACAGGACAGGTGCGGTGCGGTGGGCACCTTCACGTCGCCGTCGAGTTGCAGCACGGTGTTGAGCGTACGGTCGCGGGTGGAGCCACCGGCACCATAGGTGCAGGAGAAGAAATCGGGTTTGTAGGTCGCCAGCTGGCGCGCCACATTCATCAGTTTTTCGTGCCCGGCTTCGGTTTTGGTGGGAAAGAACTCGAAGCTGTAACGGCGTTCTTGGCTCATAGGGTGTCTAGCCTTGGAGACGAAAGGTGGAGGGCGTTGTTCCATCCACCTTGCGGGAAGTCGGCGGTGGATAAGCCAGAGGCTTATCCACCCTACGAATTAGTAGCGGTAAGCGTGTGGCTTGAACGGGCCTTCCTGCGGCACGCCGATGTATTCGGCTTGCTTGCTGGTCAGTTGGGTCACCACGCCGCCGAAGCCTTTGACCATTTCCAGGGCCACTTCTTCGTCGAGCTTCTTAGGCAGCACTTCCACGGTCAGACGCTCGGCTTTCTTGTCGGCGGACAAGTCAGCAAACTTCTGCTCGAACAGGAAGATCTGCGCCAGTACCTGGTTGGCGAAGGAGCCGTCCATGATCCGGCTCGGGTGGCCGGTGGCGTTGCCCAGGTTCACCAGACGGCCTTCAGCCAGCAGGATCAGGTAGTCATCGTTGTGCGGGTCGAAGCTGCCGCTGCCGGTGCGGTGGATCTTGTGCACTTGTGGCTTCACTTCTTCCCATGCCCAGTTCTTGCGCATGAAAGCGGTGTCGATTTCATTGTCGAAGTGGCCGATGTTGCACACCACTGCGCGCTTTTTCAGGGCCTTGAGCATGTTCGCGTCGCACACGTTGACGTTACCGGTGGTGGTCACCAGCAGGTCAATTTTGCTCAGCAGGGCGCTGTCGATGCTTGCAGCGGTGCCGTCGTTGATGCCGTCGATGAACGGTGAAACCACTTCATAGCCGTCCATGCAGGCCTGCATGGCGCAGATCGGGTCCACTTCGGTTACGCGTACGATCATGCCTTCCTGACGCAGCGACTGCGCGGAGCCCTTGCCCACGTCGCCGTAACCGATAACCAGCGCTTGCTTGCCGGACAGCAGGTGGTCGGTGCCGCGCTTGATGGCGTCGCTCAGGCTGTGACGGCAGCCGTATTTGTTGTCGTTTTTGCTCTTGGTCACCGAGTCATTGACGTTGATCGCCGGGATCTTCAGCTCGCCCTTGGCCAGCATGTCCAGCAGGCGGTGCACGCCGGTGGTGGTCTCTTCGGTGACGCCGTGGATGCGCTCCAGCATCTGCGGGTATTTCTTGTGCAGGATCTCGGTCAGGTCGCCGCCGTCGTCGAGGATCATGTTGGCATCCCATGGCTTACCGTCCTTGAGGATGGTTTGCTCGATGCACCACTCGTACTCTTCTTCGGTTTCGCCCTTCCAGGCGAATACCGGGATACCGGCAGCAGCGATAGCCGCAGCAGCTTGGTCCTGGGTGGAGAAGATGTTGCACGACGACCAGCGTACTTCGGCACCCAGTGCAGTCAGGGTTTCGATCAGCACGGCAGTCTGGATAGTCATGTGGATGCAGCCGATGATCTTCGCGCCCTTGAGTGGCTGCTCGCCGGCGTATTTGCGGCGCAGGCCCATCAAAGCAGGCATTTCAGATTCGGCGATGATGGTTTCGCGACGGCCCCAGGCAGCCAGGGAAATGTCAGCGACTTTAAAATCGTTAAAAGCGGCGCTCATAAAAGCTCTCCATTCGTTGTCTGCGAATGGGCGCCGTTGATGCGTATGGTTAACGCCCTGTCCGAGCCTGACAAATCTCTGGTGGCCAGAGTTTGCTGCAGCGCCCCTCGGACAGGTGGCGGGTGCGACCGGAGCTGTGCCGGCCACATGAAGCTGGCGAAGTATAGCCAGCCTGGCGCATAAGCCCAAGGCTTTCTGTCGGGCGGATTGGCTGTTGCGCCATCGCTTTTGGCTGCTTCAGTCATGGTGTTTGCGTCAGCGCTGATACAGGCTGCAGATGTTTATTCCCTCAACGCGGAGCTGCCATGACGATTGCTTACTGGTGTGTATTGATTGCCCTGTTTCTGCCTTACCTGTCGACGGTTACCGCCAAGGCCGTCAGCGGTGGTTTTAGCCCGCGTCATAACCATGACCCGCGGGCGTTGCTCAACAGCCTCAGCGGCGTCGGGCGGCGGGCCAACAACGCCCAGCTCAACAGTTTTGAAGTGACCCCGGCGTTTTCGGCCGCGGTGATCATTGCCCACCTGGTAGGCGGCGCTGAGCAGGCATTGCTTGATCAGTTGGCGATCGCGTTTGTCGTCAGCCGTATTGTCTATTTTATCTGTTACCTGGCTGACTGGGCGCCGGTGCGTTCACTGGTGTGGTTCGTCAACATGGGTCTGATCATCAGCCTGTTTGTCGTATCGGCTTGATTGCAGCAGGACTGTTCAGTCCTCTGCGGCAAAACACCACGCTTGGCCGGTGGGTGCTGGGTGGCGATACTGTCACCCGTTATCCACCCGGTTGTTGGCATTTGAAGGTGTTATGAAGCTTAAAACCTTGTCTCTGGTTGTATTGGCGCTGGCTCTAAGCGGCTGCGGCGGTGTCGATCCCAATTCGCCGCAAGGCCAGCGTCAGAGCATTTTCAAGCAGATGCTCAAGGTCAGCGAAGACCTTGGCGGCATGCTGCGCGGGCGGTTGGCGTTCAAGGAGCAGGCATTTGTTGACGGCGCCGCCAAGCTCGATCAGTTGACCCGCACGCCTTGGCAGCACTTTCCGCAGGTGCGTGATGAAGGTGAGGAAAGCCGTGCCAAGGATGACGTCTGGCAGCGCCAGGCGCGCTTTCAGGAGCTGGCTCGTGCCATGGAAACCAGCACCGCTGCGCTGGTCGCCGCGACGGCGGCAAAGCCGTTAAAGCCCGATGCACTGGTTGCGCCGATGCAGCGTGTTGAAGACAGCTGCAAAGCTTGTCATGAAGAGTTTCGCGCGTTCTAAGGTCCTTAAAATCCGGCGATCTGCGCGGTGCGCAACTGCGCCTGCAGGGCTTCCACCTCGGGATGCCGGAAGAAAGCCGTTAACTGCGCCGCGCGTTGCGGGCCGATGCCGTGCTGGCGTAGCCAGTCGGCCGTGCTGCGCTGCGCCAAAGTGTCCCAGTCCGCGTTTAATGGCACCTGAGACGGAACTCCGAGGGCACGCAGCCAGGCCTGCTGCGGACGTTGGCGGGCCAATTGAAAACTCTGCTGCAAGGCCGCTGCGCTGCGCGGCCCGAGGCCGGGTACACGGCTCAACTGCTCGGGAGTTAACTCCAGCCAGTCGAGCAGGCCGTTGATCATTCCCGCCTGCAGCAGCTTTTCCCACGTGCCCGGGCCCACCCCCGGCAGAGATAAACCTTGTTTGCCGCTGAGCCAGGCCAGGCGTGCACGGAACTGGCTGGCGCAAGCGGCGCTGGCTTGCCAGCAGCTCAGGGCGTGGTAAGCGCGGGCATCTGGCACCGGCAATTCAGCGCGCTCTTGGGTGTGCCAGAACACGCTGTCGAGCACCGGGATGGTAAGCCCGGAAAGCCGGATCACCACCTGGTCGCCGGGGCGTATATCCAGCGCCTGCCAGCGTTGCAATGAGTTGGCGCTGACGTATTCGATGCGCCGGTCATCCAATTTTACCGGCTGCACGCGCAGCACCGGGGTGATGCGCCCGCTGCGGCCGATGCGAAAGTCCACGGCCTGCACCACGGCCAGAGCCTGGCCGACCGGGTACTTCCAGGCCACTGCCCAATGCGGCGGTTCTGCTTGCCAACGTGCGGCCTGCGGGCGCTGGGCCTGACGCAGCACCACGCCATCGGTGGCGAAGGGTAGGGCGCTGCTGTACCACTGCTCGCGCCAGTGGCTGGCGTCGGCCATGCTGCGGAGGGGATGGCTGAACGTGGCGCTGTCGGTGAAGCCCAGCGCGCTCAGCTGCTGCAGGCGCTCTAGCATGCTGGCTGGGCCATCGGGCCAATCCCAGACAAACAGGCCGATACCGGCTGCGTCCTCATGGCTCAACGCCTTGCGGCTCATCAGTCCGGCTACCTTACTGCGTGCACCTTGGCCGCCATCTTGCCGCTGGATATGCCCAGGTCTGCGCCAGTACAACTCGCCTTGCAGGGTCAGGTTCAGCGCCGAAGGCAGCTCTGCGGGAATTGCTGGCAGCTGGTGGGCCAGCTGGGTCCAGTCCTGCCCCTGACGGCCGTCGCCGCGACTGATCAGTTGCTGCAGGTGCCCTTGGTGATACACCAGGCTGACGGCCACGCCATCGACCTTGGGCTGAATCCAAAGCTCTTCCCGGTTAGCCATCCACTGCGCAACGGCGCGCTTGTCCGGCAACTTACGCAGGCCTGTGTGAGCCACCGGGTGCGGTTGTGGGCCGGTGCTGCTGGCCAGCGGGTTAACTGCCGTGCTGTGGGGTTCCAGGAAGCAGCTGCGCCAGTGTTGCAGGGTGACGCTGGCCTGGTCATACAGCTCATCTGCGACCGGGCTTTGCCCCAGGCGATGGTAGGCATCGTCCCATTCGGCCAGTTGTCGGCTCAGGGCATTCAATTCGCGTTCGGCGCGCGGGGCGGACCAGTCGGGGCAGGTGGCCCCAAGGGGGCTGCTGAACAGCAGCAGGCAGGCAATTCGGAGGTTCACCGTGAGCGTCCTTGCTCGGCAGATGGCTCACTCAGACTAGTCGGATTTACCCGAGTGAGCGCGATGTGTAGGCAATAAAAAGCCCCGCACAAGGCGGGGCTTCGGGTATTGCTTCAGGCTTACAACCCAGCGGCAGCGCGCAGGTCGGCGACCTTGTCGGTTTTTTCCCAGGTGAAGGTGGTGAAGGTGTCGTTGCCGACGGTCTTCTGCTTCGGTGTGCGGCCGAAGTGGCCGTAGGCCGCGGTGTCCTGGTACATCGGGTGCAGCAGGTCGAGCATCTTGGTGATGGCATAAGGGCGCAGGTCGAACACTTCACGCACCAGCTTGATGATCAAATCGTCTGCCACCTTGTTGGTGCCGAAGGTGTTGATCGAGATCGAGGTCGGCTGAGCCACGCCGATGGCGTAGGACACCTGAATTTCGCAACGCTCGGCCAGGCCGGCAGCGACGATATTCTTTGCCACGTAACGACCGGCGTAGGCGGCTGAGCGGTCAACCTTGGATGGGTCCTTGCCGGAGAACGCGCCGCCACCGTGACGGGCCATGCCGCCGTAGGAGTCGACGATGATCTTGCGCCCGGTCAGACCGCAGTCACCCACTGGGCCGCCGATCACGAAGTTGCCGGTCGGGTTGATGTGGAACTGGGTGCCTTTGTGCAGCAGCTCGGCCGGCAGGGCGTGCTTGATGATCAGCTCCATCACGCCTTCACGCAGGTCAGCCAGCGACACTTCCGGGTTGTGCTGAGTGGACAGCACAACCGCATCGATGCCGACTACCTTGCCATTTTCGTATTGGCAGGTGACCTGGGATTTTGCATCCGGTCGCAGCCATGGCAGCAGGCCGGACTTGCGCGCTTCGGCCTGGCGCTCGACCAGACGGTGGCTGAAGCAGATCGGTGCGGGCATCAGTACGTCGGTTTCGTTGCTGGCGTAGCCGAACATCAGGCCCTGGTCGCCGGCACCCTGGTCTTCCGGTTTGGCGCGGTCGACGCCCTGGTTGATGTCCGGGGACTGCTTGCCAATGATGTTCAGCACGCCGCAGGTGGCGCCGTCGAAGCCGACTTCGGAGTTGGTGTAGCCGATGTCACAGATCACGTCGCGGACGATCTGTTCCAGGTCGACCCAGGCGCTGGTTGTGACTTCACCGGCAACGATGGCCACACCGGTCTTGACCAGGGTTTCCACGGCAACGCGGGCGTGTTTGTCCTGGGCGATGATGGCGTCCAGCACCGCGTCGGAAATTTGGTCGGCGATTTTGTCGGGATGGCCTTCGGAGACGGACTCGGAGGTAAAGAGGGAGTATTCGCTCATCGTGCGGGTTCCTGTTAGTGACCGGTAGTTGCAGCCCGTAGGCCATGAGTGAGTGACGGTTTGGCAAAGTGCCGAACCTGAATCTGAAAGCCGTTGCGCAGGCCTACGTAGAGGCTTTCGCAGGTGTTAAGGCCGGCCGCAGCGGCCCAGCGCGCCAGGTCGTCCTGTTCGAAGCCCAGCCACAGGTCGCCGCAGGCTTCGCGGGCCCAGCTCTGGTTGTGGCTGCACAATTCGGTGATCAGCAGGCTGCCGCCAGGTTTCACGCGCTGCGCCAGCTGCTTGAGCGCATCGGCTGGGGCGGCGAAGTGGTGCAGCACCATGTTCAGCACCAGGCAGTCGGCAGCCGGGTAGTCGTCTTGCAGGGCGTCGGCCAGCTGCAGTTGCACATTGCCCAGGCCTTCTTCGGTGCAGCGCATGCGCGCCAGTTCAAGCATCGCCGCGCTGTTGTCCAGGGCCAGCACCTGCTGGAAGCGTTGCGCCAATTCCGGGAGAAAGCCGCCATCGCCAGGACCGATTTCCACGGCGCTGGCATCACGGCCAAAACCCAGTGAGTCGAGCAGGGTCAGCACGCTGTCGCGGTACTGCGGCAGGCCGGCGATCAGGTCCTGCTGCGCCTGAAAGCTAGCCGCGCTGCGGGCGAAGAACTCCTGGCTGGCGGCGGCGCGCTGGCCGTGCACTTGGGCGATGCGTTGCTGTACCTCGGCGGGCAGCTGTAGCTGATCGATTTCATCAAGCAGCGCGCTGTGCAGGCGACTACCCAGCTGTTCACCCTGAGCCAGGGCGCGGCGGTAGAAAATCGCATTGCCTTCGCGGCGGGTAGCCACCAGGCCAGCCTGGGCCAGCACCTTGAGATGATGGCTGATGCCGGATTGACCGGTGGCGAAGATCTGCGCCAACTCCAATACACCGAACGAGTCGTTGGCCAGGGCGCGCAGAATGTTCAGGCGCAACGCGTCACCGCTGGCCTTGCACAGGGCGGCGAGGGCATCGACCGGCTCGAAGGCCAAATGGGCGGCGCGCATATTCATATGTTGGGCAGTCTAGTCGGTCACTTTTTATCCAGCAAGGGCAATATCAAAAAGTTTTGATATTGCCCTTGCTGGTGCGCAGTGCCTGTTCGACCTGTTCCAGCAGCACGGCCGCCGCGGGGCTCAGGCTGTGTTCACGGCGCCAGACGGCATGCAGGTCGCGGCTGATCTGTAAGTCGCGAACGGGCAGGTGGCACAGCTGTCCGCTGCGCAGCTCCTCCTGCACCGCCAGTTCGGAAATCCAGGCCACGGCTTGGCCGGCCAACAAGCTGCGTTTTAGCGCCTCGCTATTGCCCAGGGCCATGGCGATACGCGGTTGCAGGCCGAGCGACTGATAGGCCTGCTCCAGACTGGCGCGGGTGCCAGAGCCCGGTTCGCGTATTAGCAGGGCGGCGTCGGCCAGTTCTCCTGGGCTGACGGTCGCCTGCTTGGCCAGAGGATGCTTGGGGCTGGCGACGGGCAGCAACGCATCCGTGCCAAGGTGGCGGTGATTGAACTGTTCCGGGGCGAATGGCCCTTCAATAAAGGCCAGGGTGATGGTGTTGTCTTCCAGTTGTTGCAGGCAGGTTGCGGTGTTGTCGATCTGCAGGCTCAGCTGCAGGTCGGGGTACTGCTGATGAAACGGCGCAATCAGCGCTGGCAGCAGGTAGCTGCCCAGGGTGGCGCTGGCACCCAGGTACAGCTCGCCGCAGCCGAGGTTGGCGAAGGCCTGCAAGTCACGTTCGGCGGCCTGCTCCAGAGCAAAGATGCGCTCGGCATAGGGCAGTAGGCGTTGCCCGGCGGCGGTCAGGGTGACGCCACGGCTTTGTCGGTCAAACAGCGGCAAGCGCAGGCGTGCTTCCAGCTCGCGGATCTCACGGGTCACCGCCGGCTGGCTGATAAACAGGCGGGCGGCTCCCGCGCTGATGCTGCCGGTCTGGGCGATGGCGAGAAAGACTTTGAGGTGATGCAGATTCATAAATAGAAGGTATGCCTTGTATCTTTTATATGTATTTTACCTATAGCACGGCTGTGCCTAACCTCCCAGTCATGGATCGCCATTGGCGATTGTCTGTGAGGAATGCCGTGATGTTGCGCCCCTTTACCCGTTTGCATGAGCCGCTGGCTTTTGTTCGTCAATTCACCCCCAACTGGTTCGCCATGACTATGGGCACCGGCGTGCTGGCGCAGGTGGTGGCCAAGATGCCGCTGACTTTCCCTGGGCAGCTGCTGTTGGCCGAAGGCCTATGGTGGCTGACGGTGCTGCTGTTTGGTCTGTTCAGTGTGCTGTTTGCCGCGCGCCTGCTGTTGTTTCGCGACACCCTGTGGCCGATGCTCGATCACCCGGTGCAGTCGATGTTTCTGGGGGCGATCCCCATGGGGCTGGTGCAGGTGATCAACGGTTTGCTGTTGTTTGCCGCGCCGGTGCATGGCGCCGCCCTCGTGACGCTGGCTCATGGCTTGTGGTGGCTGGCGCTGGTCTTGGCCCTGGGCGCTGCGCTTGGCGTGCCCTATTTGATGTTTACCCGGCAGAAGCATGTGCTGGAAACCCTGACCGGGGTCTGGCTGCTGCCGATTGTTGCACCCGAAGTGGTGGCCAGTGGCGCGGCGGCACTGGCGCCGCACCTGGCGGCGGAGTCGGCGCAATTGCTGCTCAGTCTGGGCTATGTACTGTGGGGCTTGTCGCTGAGCCTGGCGTTTGCCCTGATCGCCTTGGTGCTGCTGCGCCTAGCCCTGCACAAGTTGCCGGATATGGATTTTGCCGCCAGCAGCTGGCTGCCACTGGGGCCGCTGGCCACCGGTTGCCTGGGTCTGATCAGTCTGGGGCAGGCGGCGCCTCAGGCCTGGCAGGGCACCGCGTTGCAGGGCGCGGCCGAAATGGCGCAGCAGCTGGGTCTGGTCGGTGGGTTGGCGCTCTGGGGTGCGGGGTTGTGGTGGTTGGTCGCGGCCAGCCTGTTTACCCAGCATTACATGCGCCGTGAGCTGCCCTTCAACCTGGGTTGGTGGGGGTTCACCTTCCCGCTGGGGGTATTTACCCTGGCCACCTTTGCTCTGCAGCAGATGACCGGCTTGGCATTCTTTATGTGGGTGGGCCTGTTGCTGGCGGCCAAGCTGGTGCTGGTCTGGTTGCTGGTGATGCGTCGCACACTGCACGGTTTGTGGCACGGCGAGCTGTTTCGCGCCCCCTGTCTGGCCACGCAAGCGTCGATTTGAGGCGGCTGACGGGGGCTAATTGCCAATTGTCCGGGGTTAACGACCATCTGTGATTGCCCCCATGGCGCCGCTGGGCGAAAATGGCCGCCTTTTTCGACCCCCAGTTGCCCAAGCAGCCCCCGCAGGAGATTCAGTGATGCCCAGCCGTCGTGAGCGAGCCAATGCCATTCGTGCCCTCAGCATGGATGCCGTGCAGAAAGCCAACAGCGGCCACCCCGGTGCCCCGATGGGCATGGCGGATATCGCCGAAGTCCTGTGGCGTGACTTCCTCAAGCACAACCCGAGCAACCCGAAATTCGCCGACCGTGACCGCTTTGTGCTGTCCAACGGCCATGGCTCGATGCTGATCTACTCGCTGCTACACCTGACCGGCTACGACCTGGGCATCGAAGACCTGAAAAACTTCCGTCAGCTGCACAGCCGCACCCCGGGCCACCCGGAATACGGCTACACGCCGGGTGTAGAGACCACCACTGGCCCGCTTGGCCAGGGCATCGCCAACGCCGTCGGTTTCGCCATTGCCGAGAAGGTGCTGGGTGCGCAGTTCAACCGTGACGGCCACCAGATCGTTGACCACTTCACCTACGCCTTCCTCGGCGACGGCTGCATGATGGAAGGCATCAGCCATGAAGTCTGCTCCCTGGCCGGCACCTTGGGCCTGGGCAAGCTGGTGGCGTTCTATGACGACAACGGCATTTCCATCGACGGCGAAGTCCACGGCTGGTTCACCGACGACACCCCGGCGCGCTTCGAAGCCTACGGCTGGCAGGTGATCCGCAATGTTGACGGCCACGACGCCGACGAAATCAAGATCGCCATCGAGACCGCGCGCAAGACCAGCGACCGTCCGACCCTGATCTGCTGCAAGACCACCATCGGTTTCGGTTCGCCGAACAAGCAGGGCAAGGAAGAGTGCCACGGCGCGCCGCTGGGCAACGACGAAATCGCCCTGACCCGCGCCACCCTGGGCTGGAACCATGGCCCGTTCGAAATCCCGGCCGACATCTACGCCGAGTGGGACGCCAAGGCCGCTGGTGCGGCCGCCGAGGCCGAGTGGAACGAGCGCTTTGCTGCCTACGCCGCCGCCTTCCCTGAGCTGGCCAGCGAGTTCAAACGCCGCGTCGCCGGCGAATTGCCCGCTGACTTCGCTGAGAAGACCGCTGCTTATATTCAAGAAGTGGCCGCCAAAGGCGAAACCATTGCCAGCCGCAAAGCCAGCCAGAACACCCTGAATGCCTTTGGCCCGCTGCTGCCGGAATTCCTCGGCGGCTCGGCGGATCTGGCCGGTTCCAACCTGACCCTGTGGAAAGGCTGTAAAGGTGTGTCGGCAGACGACGCGTCTGGCAACTACATGTTCTACGGCGTGCGCGAGTTCGGCATGAGCGCCATCATGAACGGCGTGGCCCTGCACGGTGGCTTCGTGCCCTACGGCGCGACCTTCCTGATCTTTATGGAATACGCACGCAACGCGGTGCGCATGGCCGCGCTGATGAAGCAGCGTGTGTTGTTCGTGTTTACCCACGACTCCATCGGCCTCGGTGAAGACGGCCCGACCCACCAGCCAATCGAGCAGTTGGCCAGCCTGCGTGGCACGCCGAACCTCGACACCTGGCGCCCATGCGACGCCGTTGAGTCCGCCGTGGCGTGGAAATACGCCATCGAGCGCAATGACGGCCCGTCTGCACTGATCTTCAGCCGGCAGAACCTGCCGCACCAGAGCCGCGACGCTCAGCAGCTGGCTGATGTCGCTCGTGGTGGTTATGTGCTGAAAGACTGCGCGGGTGAGCCGGAACTGATCCTGATCGCCACCGGCTCGGAAATCGGTCTGGCCATGCAGGCTGCTGCCAAGCTGGAAGAGCAGGGCCGCCAGGTGCGCGTCGTCTCGATGCCGTCGACCAGCGTGTTCGACCAGCAGGATGCCGGCTACAAGCAGGCCGTGTTGCCGGTGCAAGTCGGTGCGCGTATCGCCATCGAAGCCTCGCATGCCGACTACTGGTACAAATACGTGGGGCTGGAAGGTCGCATCATCGGCATGACCACCTTCGGTGAGTCTGCCCCCGCGCCGGCGCTGTTCGAGGAATTCGGCTTCACCGTCGAAAACATCCTGGAAACCGCCGCCGAGCTGCTGGACGCCTGATCCGGCGAATGATGGGTGATGCCGCGTTGCGGCTCACCCATCCTACGGTTCCCTATCGAGACCACCATGCCCAAGCGCCCCTATCGAATTGCCCTCAACGGTTATGGCCGGATCGGCCGCTGCGTGCTGCGTGCGCTGCATGAGCGAGGCGCGGGCGCGCAGCTGGAAATCGTCGCGCTGAATGACCTGGCCGACCAAGCCAGCATCGAATACCTGACGCGTTTCGACTCCACCCACGGGCGTTTCCCCGGTGAGGTGAAGGTCGACGGCGATTGCCTGCATATCAATGGCGACTGCGTAAAGGTGCTGCGCCAGGCCAGTCCAGAAGCCATCGACTGGGCCGCGCTGGACATTGATCTGCTACTCGAATGCTCCGGTCAGTACACCAGCCGCAGCGAGGCGCAGCGCTTTATCGATGCTGGCGCGCCGCGCGTATTGCTGTCGCAACCGATGGCCAGTGAGGCAGATATCGACGCCACGGTGGTCTACGGGGTCAATCAGGATTGCCTGAGCGGCGCCGAGCTACTGGTGTCCAACGCCTCCTGCACCACCAACTGTGGTGTGCCGCTGCTCAAACTGCTGAATGAGACGGTGGGTATCGAATACGTGTCGATCACCACCATCCACTCGGCGATGAACGACCAGCCGGTGATCGACGCTTACCACCACGAAGACCTGCGCCGCACGCGCTCGGCCTTTCAGTCAGTGATTCCTGTGTCCACCGGTCTGGCCCGTGGTATCGAGCGCCTGCTGCCGGAACTCAGCGGGCGTATCCAGGCCAAAGCCATCCGTGTGCCGACGGTGAATGTCTCATGCCTGGACATCACCCTGCAGACCGCGCGTGACACCTCCACTGATGAGATCAACCGCGTGTTGCGCCAGGCAGCGGAAAGCGGCCCGCTCAAAGGCTTGCTGGCCTACACCGAACTGCCGCACGCCAGTTGCGACTTCAATCATGACCCGCACTCGGCCATTGTCGATGGCAGCCAGACCCGCGTCTCCGGGCCGCGTCTGGTCAACCTGCTGGCTTGGTTCGACAACGAGTGGGGGTTTGCCAACCGCATGCTCGATGTCGCTGAACACTTTCTCTCCCTGACTACTCCAGCCCCCGTGAAGGACTGATATATGACCGTTCTGAAGATGACCGACCTCGACCTCGCCGGTAAGCGCGTGCTGATCCGCGAAGACCTCAACGTGCCGGTAAAAGACGGTGCGGTGAAGAGCGACGCGCGCATCCTCGCCTCCCTGCCGACTATCAAGCTGGCGCTGGAGAAGGGCGCAGCGGTCATGGTCTGCTCGCACCTGGGCCGTCCGACCGAAGGCGAATTCAGCGAAGAAAACAGCCTGGCGCCGGTCGCCGCCTACCTGAGCAAGGCCTTGGGTCGCGATGTGCCGCTGGTAAAAGATTACCTCGGCGGCGTTGAGCTCAAGGCTGGCGAGATCGTGCTGTTCGAGAACGTGCGCTTCAACAAGGGCGAGAAGAAAAACGCCGATGAACTGGCCCAGCAGTACGCTGCGCTGTGTGACGTGTTCGTCATGGACGCCTTCGGCACCGCTCACCGCGCTGAGGGTTCGACCCATGGCGTGGCCAAGTTCGCCAAGGTGGCCTGCGCCGGCCCGCTGCTGGCGGCCGAGCTGGAAGCCCTGGGCAAGGCGCTGGGTAACCCTGCCAAGCCAATGGCCGCGATCGTTGCCGGCTCCAAGGTGTCGACCAAGCTCGACGTGCTCAATAGCCTGAGCCAGATCTGCGACCAGCTGATTGTCGGTGGCGGCATCGCCAACACCTTCCTCGCTGCTGCCGGTTTCCCGGTGGGCAAGTCGCTATACGAGGCCGATCTGGTGGAGACTGCTAAGGCCATCGCGGCCAAGGTCAGCGTGCCATTGCCGGTTGATGTGGTCGTCGCCAAAGCCTTCGCCGAAGACGCTGAAGCCACCGTCAAACTGGTGGCCGATGTGGCTGAAGACGACATGATTCTGGATATCGGCCCGCAAACTGCAGCGCAGTTTGCCGAGTTGCTGAAATCCTCGAAAACCATCCTGTGGAACGGCCCGGTCGGGGTGTTTGAGTTCGACCAGTTCGGCAACGGCACTAAGGTGCTGGCCCAGGCCATCGCCGAAAGCCCGGCGTTCTCCATTGCCGGTGGCGGCGACACCCTGGCGGCTATCGACAAATACGGCGTTGGCGCGCAGATCAGCTATATCTCCACCGGTGGCGGTGCGTTCCTCGAGTTTGTCGAGGGCAAGGTATTGCCGGCGGTTGAAGTGCTGGAACAACGCGCTAACGCATAAACAGCCTGATCATGGAGCGAGTCCCGATAATGAAACGGATTACCCTGCTGGCATTGCTCAGCCTGCTTGGCGCCTGCGCCAGTCAGCCTGCACCGTCGGATAACTGGACGCGCTGGGTGTGCGACAGCCAGACCGAAGTGCTCTGGCGTTTCGCCGACAGCAGCGCAGAGTCCGTCGATGTGCGCCTCGGCGGCGGTGATATCGTTTATCGCTTGCAGCAGGAGCCCGCCGGCTCGGGTGCGCTGTACAGTGACGGGATGTTGTCTTTTCACACCAAAGGCGAGGAAGGGCTGGTCTACTGGACGGCCAAGGATGACCTGATCGGCCGTGGCTGCAAGGCCCCCTGACAACGACTTAAATACAGGCCGGGTTCACTCCCGGTCTGAATGACTTGAATAGCGCCTGCCCCTGCGGCAGGCTTGCACGATTAACGAGCCCCACCGGGAGAAAGAACACCATGGCACTTATCAGCATGCGCCAGATGCTCGACCACGCCGCCGAATTCGGTTACGGCGTGCCGGCTTTTAACGTCAATAACCTCGAGCAGATGCGCGCGATCATGGAAGCGGCCGACAAGACCGATTCCCCGGTGATCGTTCAGGCATCGGCCGGTGCGCGTAAATACGCCGGCGCGCCGTTCCTGCGTCACCTGATCCTGGCGGCTATCGAAGAATTCCCACACATCCCGGTGTGCATGCACCAGGACCACGGCACCAGCCCTGACGTCTGCCAGCGCTCGATCCAACTGGGCTTCAGCTCGGTGATGATGGACGGCTCACTGAAAGAAGACGGCAAGACTCCGGCCGACTACGACTACAACGTCCGTGTCACCCAGCAGACCGTCGCCTTTGCCCACGCCTGCGGCGTGTCGGTGGAAGGTGAGTTGGGTTGCCTGGGCAGCCTGGAAACCGGCATGGCCGGCGAAGAAGACGGCGTTGGCGCGGAAGGCGTGCTTGATCACAGCCAGATGCTGACCGACCCGGAAGAGGCGGCTGACTTCGTCAAACGCACCCAGGTCGATGCCCTGGCCATCGCCATCGGCACCAGCCACGGCGCGTACAAGTTCACCAAGCCGCCGACCGGTGACATCCTCGCCATCGACCGCATCAAGGAAATCCACAAGCGCATCCCCAACACCCACCTGGTGATGCACGGCTCCAGCTCGGTGCCGCAAGAATGGCTGGCGATCATCAACCAGTACGGCGGCGACATCAAAGAAACCTACGGCGTGCCGGTGGAAGAAATCGTCGAAGGCATCAAGTACGGCGTGCGCAAAGTCAACATCGACACCGACCTGCGTCTGGCGTCCACCGGTGCCATGCGCCGCCTGATGGCCGAGAACCCGAGCGAGTTCGACCCGCGCAAATTCTTCGGTGCCACCGTCACCGCTATGCGCGACATCTGCATCGCCCGTTACGAAGCCTTCGGCACCGCCGGCAACGCCTCGAAGATCAAACCGATCTCCCTGGAAGGCATGTTCCAGCGTTATGCCAAGGGTGAGCTGGCCGCCAAGGTCAACTAAGCCTGTTGCTGTACTGAAAGCCCCGCCGATGCGGGGCTTTTTGTTATTCGGAGGAGTCTTATGACGAGGTTGATCGGGCTGTTCGGTGTACTCGCTGCATTGGCCGGCTGTGCCCATCAGCCACCAGTGAGCGGGCCGCCCGTTAATGTGGCGGTGGCGAGCGATCCGCAGCAGTGCGCCACCCGCGTCGAGTGCACGACCAAGACTGCGCGTACGTTGCTGTTTGTCTACGACTACGCCGCTGCCGGTGCGCCGCTGGTGCAGCGCGATGGGCGCTTGCTGTTTACCCCGGCCGATGTGCCCGTCACTGAATGGCCGGCGCTTTATATCCGTCTGGCCGAAGTCGAGCAGAGCGCCTTTGCCTTCAATGCGCAGTGCCGGGCGCAGACCTGTCGCCTGACGGCCCCGCAGCTGCTGCAGATCTACCGCAGTTACCTGGCGGACAAACCTTGTACCTTCTCTGCGGCGGTGTGCCGTATCGACTAGCGCGGCGGCAGGTTGGAGAGAAACGCCAGAATCGCCGCCTGCACCCGAGGCGTGTCCTGCGGCGAGAGGATGTCGCCGGCCAGCACATGGTGTGACGGGTCCTGTGTGCCCTTGAGGGCGATCAGCTGCTTGTGCGGCGAGCCAAAGCGGGCAAAGGCCGCTTCGATAGCCGGGGCGCTGACCACCTGATCGTCCGGTGAATAAATAGTGAGAATCGGCGCGCTGATCTGTTCCAGCGGCTGATCGCGCACGTATTTCACCAGCGCCATCATTGGCAGCAGTGCCTGTATCGGGTAGCGGTGGCTCCAGTAGCGCGCCTGTTCGGCGTTGCGCGGTTGCCATTGATGTTCAGGGCCCAGCAGCAAGGGCACAAAGTGCGTCGCCCAGGGCCAGGTGAGCACGGTCGCGGCCGGGTCTTTTGGGGCAAAGTTCGGCGACACCATGATATAGGCCAGCACCTGCGGGTTATCGCCCTGCAGCGCCAGCCAGGTGGCCAGGGTGGCGCCGGTGGAGGTGCCGATCACCAGCACCTGTTTGCCCAAGCGCTGGCCGATCTGTAGGGCCTCCTGACTGTCCTGCAACCAGTCCTGAACGCTGGCCTCGGCCATCGCGGCCTCGCTACGGCCGTGACCGGTGAGGCGGGTGTAGAACAGGTTGGCGCCCAGCTGCTGGGCCAGTCGGTCGCTGAGCGGTGCGGTTTCCTGGCGAGTGGCCGAATAACCATGCAGGTAGATGATCGCCAGGTCGGTCTGGCGCTGGTCTGGATGGGCCCAGACGATGGTCTTTTCCGCTCCGGGCGTGATGTCCGGGTAGGGCGCTTCAGTCTCAGCCAGATAGCGGTCGAGGTCGGCAGGCAGCTGGATCGCTGTCAGTTGGGTGTCGACGGGTGGCACAGGACCGAGGCTGAACGCCACGGCAAGCAGCGCGAGAATCAGCGCACAGGCGGGTAGGGCTTTTTTCATCGTGCGGTTCTTGTGTGAGTTGTTGTCGGCAGGATGGCTGCTGGCATTCTGCTACAGCAGCTGTAGCTGCGCCTATCGCCCATTTGTGGGCTTGGTAAAACCATGTAAAACACCGGCCACGTGCAGCGCGGCGCGCTGGTCCATACTCGGGCCACCGTTGTCTCTGGATATCTGTCTGCATGCCAAGCAAATTGCGCATTCTGTTGTACTTCTTTCTGGCTGTGCTGCTGGCGAGTGTGATGGGCACTGTGCTGCAGACCCAGTTCAATCTGGCCAACCTGCAGGCGCTTGGCGCGCCCATGCCGCTTGGTGTGCGGGTGCAGACCACCTGCCTGGACCTGTTGGGCTTTAGCCCGACCTTCGCGATGCTGGTGATCCTCGGTTTTATTTTTGCCTTGCCAGCCGCAAGCCTGCTGGCGCGCCTCTGGCCAATGGGCCGCTGGCTGCTGTTTACCCTGGCCGGTGCGTTGGCGGTGCTGGCGGCGATGGCGCTGGCCAATGCACTGCTACCGATGCCAACGCTGATTGGCGCCAACCGCACGTTTGCCGGCACCCTCGGGCTGATGGCATGCGGCAGCCTGGGCGCGCTGTTATTTGCCGTGCTGGTGCGGCGCTCATCGCCGGCGCAATCCTGATTTATCCCTCTGCAAGCAAAAGGCCCGAATCATGCTGAATACGTCCCGCGCTCTGTTGTTGTTTGGTCTGCTTGGCAGCAGCTTGGCGCACGCCATGGATTACCGCATCGAAACCGTGACTGAAGGCCTGGAGCATCCCTGGTCGCTGGCCTTCTTGCCAGATGGCCGCATGCTGGTAACCGAGCGCGTCGGCCGCCTGCGCATCATCGAGCAGGACGGCAGCCTTAATCCGCAAGCGGTTGGCGGCGTGCCCGAGGGGTTTGTCGCCGCCCAGGCCGGGCTGATGGAGGTGCTGCTTGACCCGGAGTTCGCCAGTAATCAGCAGCTGTATCTGAGCTATGCATACGGCACGACCCAGGCCAACAACACCCGTCTGAGCAAGGCGCGGCTGGTCGATGGTCAGCTGCAGGATGTGCAGGTGCTGTTTACCGCACAGCCAGCTAAGTCCGGTGCTGCGCATTACGGTGGGCGCATGGCCTGGCTGCCGGATAACACCCTGGTACTGACCCTGGGCGATGGTTTCGACTGGCGCGAGCAGGCCCAGAACACCAGCAACCACCTTGGCAAGATCGTGCGCCTGAACCGTGACGGCAGTGCGCCGAAAGACAACCCGCTGGTGGGCCAGGCCGGCGCGGCGGCGGAGATCTACAGCCTGGGCCATCGCAACGTGCAGGGCATCGTCTATGACAATCAGCTGCAACGCCTCTACAGCCACGAACACGGCCCACGCGGAGGCGACGAGCTGAACCTGATCGAGCCCGGCAATAACTATGGCTGGCCGTTGATCACCTATGGCATTGACTACACCGGTGCGCAGATTTCGCCTTACACCGAGCTGCCTGGCCTGCAGCAACCCTTGCTGCACTGGACACCGTCGGTCGCTCCTTCCAGCCTGACGATTTACCGCGGGGCACTATTCCCAGAGTGGCAGGGCGATCTGTTTGCTTCGACCTTGGCTGAGCGCAGTGTGCGACGCATTCGTCTGCAGGACGGCAAGTTGGCTGGTGAGGACGTGCTGTTCGAGGAGCTGGAAGAGCGTATTCGCGATGTGCGTGTCGGTCCGGATGGCGCGTTGTACTTACTCACTGACAGTGCTGATGGTCGGTTGCTGCGGGTTGTACCGAGCCAGTAGCTGCGGTGCCAAAAGCCGCCCTGGTTGCGCGCGGCTTGCGGCATAATCTTCGGCCTTCCCGTGCATACGCCATTTTGACCATGACCCCGCTCAAATACCTGCAAGGCTACCCGGCCCCGCTGCAAGACAAGATCCGTCAGCTGATTGCCGAGGAGCGCCTGGGAGATTATCTGGCGCGGTCTTACAGCGGCAAGCACGCGGTTCAGAGCGACAAAGCGCTGTACGCCTATATCCAAGGTCTCAAGCAGGAGCACCTGCGCAATGCCCCGGCCATCGACAAGGTGCTCTACGACAATCGCCTCGACCTGACCCACCGTGCTCTCGGTTTGCACACGGCAATCTCGCGGGTGCAGGGCGGCAAGCTCAAGGCGAAGAAGGAAATTCGCGTGGCCTCATTGTTCCGCGAGGCCGCGCCGGAGTTTTTGCAGATGATCGTGGTGCATGAGCTGGCGCACCTGAAAGAGGCTGAGCACAACAAGGCCTTCTATAAACTCTGCGAATACATGCTGCCGGGCTACCACCAGCTGGAGTTCGACCTGCGTGTTTACCTGACCTGGCGGGAACTGCCAGGAACAGCAGGCGTGCTGTCAGCCCCGTAGCAGCAGGTTGAGCTGATCCACCACCTCGGCCCATTCAGCGTCGGCTAAAAACTGTTGGCGCAGAAAGTCGGCCTGGGCTGGGTCCCAGAACGGTGCATCGGCCAGGCGGCAGCCTTCCGGCAAGGGGGAGTGGCGTTTGATAAAGAGGTCGATGCTGATCTGGTCATGCTCGAGCCCCAGTTGCTGGAACAGTGTTTCGAGCTCTTGGACGTTGGCTTGCATGGCGGTCTCCCTTTAACGCTATCGGCTGATAGCCCTTTAGTCGACCGACAGAATCTCCAACAGTTGCACACCACTGGCCACGCGCAGGGTCACTTCGTCGCCAACGGTCTTGCCCAGCAGGATCTGCCCAAGCGGCGCTTGCGGGCCGATCACCTGTATGGCTTGGCCGTCCTGCTGCAGTTTCATGGCTGCGCCGTCCGGGCCGAGGAACAGGCATTGGCGGCGGTCTTCATCGTCACTCAACTCAATCAGAGCGCCGAGCTGGATGCCCAGTAGAGGGTCAAACGCGCGCAACACCAGCTGCTTCCAGTTGCCCAGCGTCTGGCGAATGGCGGCCGCACGGCGCGCCTGCCCGGTCGCTAGATAAGACGCCTCCAGACCTAGGGTGTCGTATTTGTTTTCAGCGATATTTTCTTCATGGGTCGCCGCTTCATAGGCGGTGAGCGCCGCCTGTTGAGCCTGCAGCAGGTCAGCTTCGAGGCGGGCGATTACCTGTTTCAGCAGTTCGGTCTTATTCATGGCAGGCACTTTCTGGGCAGGCGTGCAGGGTAGCGGAAAAGCATTGGCGCGGGCAGCTACAGCTCTGCTCCCTCAAGGTCGTGCGGGTGCGGCATTAGCTAGCTGACAGGCTGGCGCTGAATGCCTTTAGCGTGGCCTCAGCCAAACTGGGTGCGGTTACGGCCTGCCGCTTTGGCTTGATACATCGCCGCGTCGGCACGACGAATCAGGGTTGTGGTGTCGTCTTCTTCTTGGCTCAGGGCAATGCCGATACTGGCCGCGACATGCACGGTGTGTCCTTCGACGGTCATCGGCTGATTCAGGCGGTCGAGCAGGCGTTCGGCAAGCTGCTGGACGGCCTCGGCTGAGTGCACGCTTTCGCAGACCATCACGAATTCATCGCCACCCAAACGTGCCGCCAAATCACTCTCGCGCATTTGCAGGTTGAGGCGCTGGGCGACTTCAGCCAATACCAGGTCACCAAAGCCGTGACCATATAGGTCGTTGATGGGTTTGAAACCGTCCAGGTCAATCAGCATCACGACCAGTAGCTCTTGGCGGCGCTGGTTGCGGCTTAATGCCTGGCTCAGGTGCTGCTGCAGTGCAGTACGGTTGGCAAGGCCCGTCAGTGGGTCGCGCATGGCTTGCTCGCTCAGGCGCTGGTTGGCCTCCTCAAGTGCCTGGGTACGCTCGGCCACCCGCTCTTCGAGTACCCGTTCGTTGTTTTGCAGCGCCGCCTCTCGCTGCCGCTTCAGCTCATTGAAACGCGCTGCAAGGGCGAAAGACAGCAAGATCATTTCCAGGCTGGAACCAATTTGCATGGAATAGAGCGTCAGGAAATTCGAGGGGATGATGGCGAAATTACGCAGTGCCAGCAGCACGGCGCCGGCCAGCAACATCATCCAGGCCAGGGCAAATAAGCGGGCCCCTGGCACGCGGTAGCCGACGCAGACGAAGCTGGTGAGCAGGAGCATGACCGTGACCGTCAGCCCGGTCAGCGACATGGTCTGTAAGGCACGCTGTACTGGCAACAGCAAGGTGGCCAGAACGGCCAGGGCAGTCGCGAAGCAGAGCACGACCAGTACACGATCCCAGCGTGGTAGCCACTGACGTGTGTCGAGGAAGCTGCGGGCAAATATCGCCGAGAAGAGTGCGGCCAATGTCAGGCTGACGGGCAGCATGCGGTTGCTCCAGGGAGCAGCCTGCGGCCATAGGTATTGCGCGCCGAGACCGTTGAGCGACAGTACGCTGAGGGCAAAGGCGCACATAAACAGCACATAGTTGAGAAAAGGCCGCTCGCGTAGCGCGAGAAACAGCAGAAGGTTGTAAAGGCCCAGGGCAATCAGTACGCCGCAGTAGGTGGCATGCACCATGTAGCCGCGTTGGCTGTACTGCTCGAAGTCGCTGAGCGACATCAGCCTGCCGCTCAGCGTCATGCTGCCAGCCGATTCGACGCGCAGGTACAGGGTGCGTTGCTCGCCAGGTTGCAGGGGTATGTCGAACACCGGCGTGCGGTGGCCGACGCTGCGTTGTGAGTAGGGTACGGTATCGCCAGAGCGTGATGTGCGTATACCGTCTGATCCGACATCGTACAGGCGCACTTCATCCAGCGAGGGGTAGTCCAGCTCTACGCGCCAGGTACGCGCTTGCAGGGTGTGTGAACGCAGCTGCAGGCGCAGCCAGATAGGCCCACGGGTGTAGCCGAAGCTGAGATCCTTGCGATGACGAAAGTCGGCGTCGACCTGCCGTATATCTTTCAGGGTCAGTGTGCCGCCGGGGTCCGCCAGGTAATCGGCCAGATCATTGAGGTTTTGCGCGGGTGTGTGGTCGTCGAGGGGTATTTCAGCCTGGCTCAGGGGCATTACCAGCAGCAGACAGAACGCTAGGACCAGGCTGCTTAGGCTGATCGGTAGCGATCGATTAGCGATGTTCCTGGCGGTGAGCATAGAGCGACCAGAGTGGTATGCGTGCGCTGGCATACTGGCAGAAAGCCTGCTCTAAGCGCTAGCCAATAGTGGCTGGCTACGCCGTATAGCCTGAGGTTAAGCCTCAGGTTGGCGTTTTTGCAGGTGTGAGGCCAGGGTGCGTAATGGTCCGAGTTGACGGCAAATCAGCGCCAGTTGGGTTTGCACCAGTCGTTGTTGGTCATCCAGGTCTTCGCTGAGTGTTTCCAGCTCGCTGGCCAGCTGTTCTTCGGCGTCACTGTAAATGGCCACTGTGCGGTCATCACTCAGGCAGCTGGCAATCTCGTCCAGGCTAGCGGCCAAGCGACTGGCGCTGGCCAGCAGCGGGTTGTCGCTGCCGCTCAGGCTGGTTTCGCCACGGTGCGCGCCAAGGCCTGAGAGGTAACTCAAGAGGGTGTGCGAGAGCACCAGAAAGCGGAAGCCGATATCCGCTTCCTTACGGAAGTGCCCCGGCTCCATCAGCATATTGCCCAGGGTGGTCGACAACGTGGCGTCGGCGTTGTGCGCGTTGCGCCGCGCCAGGCGGTAGGCCAGGTCGTCACGTTTGCCGTTGGCGTACTGAGCGATGATTTGCTGCAGGTAGCGGCTGTTGCAGCTCAGGGTGCTGGCCAGCAGGCGGTTCAGGCGGCGGCCCTGCCAGTCCGGCAGGATCAGCAGCACCGCCAGGCCGGCGATCAGGCTGCCGAGCAGGGTGTCGACCAGGCGCGGGATAAACAGCCCGTAGCCGTCGCCGACCTGGTTGAAGCAGAACAGCACCAGCAGGGTGATGGCGGCGGTGGCCAGGGTGTAGCGGCTGCTGCGCAGGGCAAAGAACACCACCCCGGCGACCACCGCAAACAGCGCTTGCACCAGCGGATTTGGGAACAGGTCAAACAACGCCCAGCCGAGCAGCAGGCCGAGCACCGTGCCGCTGATGCGCTGCACCAGCTTGAGCCGGGTCGCGCCGTAGTTCGGCTGGCAGACAAACAGCGTGGTCAGCAGTATCCAGTAGCCCTGGGTCGGGTGAATCCAGTGCAGCACGCCGTAACCGGCCGCCAGCGCGATGGACAAGCGTAAGGCGTGGCGGAACAGCAATGAGGTGGGCGTCAGCTGCAGGCGCAGGCGTTCCCAAACATCCTTGAGCGAGTGCGGTTCGCGGTCGAGCAGGCTGCTGTCCTGCTGCTCCGCCATGGCGTCAGGGTTGCTGGCATTGCCCAGTAGCGTATCCAGGCTGCGTAGGTTGCCAGCCAGCGCGCCGAGGGAGCGCAGCAGGTGACGCCAGGCGGGGTTGCTCTGCACCCGCAGGTGTTCGAGGGAGTCGTGCAAATCGTCGAGCGCCTGGCGGCACAGCTCGCGGTACTCGAACGGCTGGCGCAGTTCGATGGCCTGGGCCAGGCGCTGACAGGCTTCGCCATGCAGGCGCAGCAGGCGCTGGCAGCGGAACAACACATCGCTGTGGAAGAACGCTTCGGCCAGCTCGTTATAGGGGTAGTGCGAGGAACTGGCGCGTTCGTGGATGTCCTGGGCGAGAAAGTACAGTTTCAGGTAGCGGCTGACTTTCGGTCCCGGCCGGCCATTGCCGACCCGGTGCAGGATGATTTCCTTGGCCGCATTCAGCGCCGCCACCACGCGACCGTTCTGTTTGGCCAGGGCCAGGCGGCGTTCTTCCACATCCAGCTGACGCAGCGGTTCGAACAGCGCGGCCTTGAGCGTGAGGTACTGGCCCAGCTCGCGAAACAGCCGCGCCAGGCTGTGCTGCACCGGCTGGTTGGCGAACAGCGCATTCCACAGCACCGACAGCAGGCCATACCAGGCTGCGCCCGCCACCAGCAGTAATGGCTCCTGCCAGAGGCCCGCCGCGCCGCCGCGCTGCTCCACGCCGATCATGCTGTACACCGCGAGAATCAGCGTGGCCGCGCCGAGGGTGGCGTAGCGTTCGCCCAGTGCGCCGAGCATGGTCAGGGCAAAGCTCGACAGCGCCAGGGCGCAGACGAACAGCCAGGGGTAGGGGAACAGAAATTCCACCGCATAGGCCGCCACGCTGAAGCAGCCGAGGGTGACCAGCAGTGCCACCACGCGGCCCTGCCAACTATCATCGGTTTCCGCCAGGGCGCTGGCGATGACGCCGAGAAACAACGGGATCAGCGCATGCATCCAGCCCTGCGACCAGCACAGCATCAAGGCACCGCTGAGTGCGATAAACACCCGCAGGCTGTAGCTGAATTTATCCTGGGCCCAGAGGCGACGAAGCGAGTGGCGCAGCGCAGTGGACGGCATGGCCCGACCTTGATCAACCGTAACAGGTAGCAGCCTAACGGAGTCTGTGTCGACTTGGCAGCCGTAAGCTGTGTTGCCACCGATTAAAATGTGGCGCCGATCGATGGGTTGGTGTGAATCACGGCGGCCGGGCTACGCTTAAACTATCCGCCATTCGCGAGGCATCTGCCGTGTTGTACACCTGTGTGCGTGGATTGCTCGTGTTGCTGCTTGTCTGCTTGTCGTGCAGGGTTTTACAGGCTCAGCCGCTGCGCTTCTACACCGAAGAATACCCGCCCATCAATTTCAGCGAGAACGGCGAACCCAAAGGGCTAGCCACTGAAGTGGTGCAAGCCATCCTGCAGCGCACCGGGCAGAGCGCGCCGATCAGCGTGGTGCCTTGGGCGCGTGGGTATCAGGAGGCCTTAACCCGACCGAACACTGGCTTATTTGTGGCCATGCGCACCCGTGAGCGTGAACAGCTGTTCAAGTGGGTTGGCCCGATTACCCGCAACGTCACCAGTTTCTACGCCCTGCGCCGCTCTTTTCTATCAATCAGCCGTTTAGAAGAGGCACGTGAGTACGGTGAAATTGCCGTACCGCGCGACTGGTATAGCCACCAGCGCTTGCTGGCCGAAGGCTTCAGCAATCTGACCCCGGTCACCGGGCCGGCGCAGGTGGTGAGCATGCTCAAGCGCGGTCGGGTCAAGCTGATGGTGCTGGATAACCTGAGCATTAACGCCCTGCTGGCACAGGGCGATATCCAGTCGGACGAAGTGCAGCTGTTGTTCGACTTCATGCACAGCGACAGCTACATCGCATTTTCCCTGCAGACGGATGATGCGTTGATCAGCCGCTGGCAACGTGAACTCGACTCGATGAAGAGGGATGGCAGCTTTGCCGCGATCCACCAGAAGTGGTTGCCGGGTGAGCCCCTGCCGCCACTTGAGCCTGCCCCGGCGCCCTGAGGCTCAGACGTATTGGGCTGCCGCATAGCCGGAGGCCCAGGCCCACTGGAAGTTGAAACCACCCAGATGCCCCGTCACATCCAGCACTTCGCCGACAAAATACAGCCCCGGTGATTTCAGCGATTCCATGGTTTTTGATGACACTTCGCGGGTATCGACGCCACCCAGGGTCACCTCGGCGGTGCGGTAACCCTCGGTGCCGGCGGGCACCAGCTGCCAGTTGCCGAGCTGCTCGGCAATCGCCTTGAGTTCGGCGTGGGTGTACTGCTTCATCGGCTTGGAGGCGAACCAGTTGTCGGCCAACAACCCGGCCATTTTCTTGGTAAACAGCTCGGCGAGCAGGGTTTTCAGCTCACTGTTGGGGCGTTCGCGTTGTTGCTGCTCCAGCCACTCGGGCAGGTCGATATGCGGCAGCAGGTTGATGCTGACGGCATCACCGGGTTGCCAGAATGAGGAAATCTGCAGAATCGCCGGGCCGGACAGGCCGCGGTGGGTGAACAGGATATTTTCCTTGAAGCTCTGCCCGTTGCAGCTCACCACGCAGTCTTCCACCGAGGTGCCCGACAGCTCGGTGCACAGCGCCTTGAGCGCCGGGTCGGTGAGGGTGAACGGCACCAGGCCGGCGCGGGTCGGCAGCAGTTCGTGGCCGAACTGCTTGGCCACCTGATAGCCGAAGCCGCTGGCACCAAGAGTCGGGATCGACAGGCCACCGGTGGCAATCACCAGTGACGCGCAGCGCACCAAGCCTGCGCTGGTCTGCAGCTGGTAGCCGCTGTCCAGCTTGCTGATCTCGCTGACCGAGGTGTCCAGGCGCAGGTCGACGCCGGCCTCGTCGCACTCACTGAGCAGCAGGCCGAGGATGTCGCTGGACTTGTGGTCGCAGAACAGCTGGCCGAGCTTCTTCTCGTGGTAGGGCACGCCGTGCTTGGCCACTAAGCCGATAAAGTCCCACTGGGTGTAACGCGCCAGGGCCGATTTGCAGAAGTGCGGGTTTTCCGAAAGGAAATTGCTGGGTTCGCAGTACATATTGGTGAAATTACAGCGCCCACCGCCGGACATCAGGATTTTTTTGCCGGCTTTGTTGGCGTGATCCAACAACAGCACTTGGCGTCCGCGCGCGGCGGCCGTCAAAGCGCACATAAGCCCGGCAGCACCGGCTCCGATAATCACGACCTGGGGGGTAAGCACAGCCATTTCCTCAATCTGCGACACGCGCCAAGGCTGGCGCAAAACAGCGCGCATAGTAGCGCATGGTCACTAGGGTGTGGCTGAGCCAGTGATCGACTAGGATTAGTGCTCTGCTTTCTCTGGAATCGCCGTTGATGAATGGACTGCGTGCCTGCCTGCTGTCGTGGGTGCTGTTGGCGCCTCTGTGTGGCCATGCTGCAGAGACCTTGCGGTTGGTGGCGGACCCTTGGCCGCCATTCAATGACCAGACGCTGCTGAACAACGGGGTGGCCTCTGACCTGGTCGCCACCGCTCTGGCCCGCGCCGGCTATACCACCAGTTACGCTCAGGTGCCGTGGGAGCGCGCGGTGCGTGGGTTGCAGCAGGAAATTTACGATGTACTGATCAACGCCTGGTACACCGATGAGCGGGCAGTGTTTGGCCACTATTCGCAGCCCTACCTGATCAACCGCATCCGTTTTCTGCAACGCAAGGGCAGTCATATCAACTTCCGTACGTTGCCGGATTTGTACCCCTACAGCATCGCGGTGGTGCGCGGGTATGCCTACTCCAGTGAGTTTGATCAGGACAGTCGGCTGACTAAAGTCGGTGTAGTCGGCTTTGAAGTGGGTGCGCGCATGTTGCAGGCGCGGCGGGTGCAACTGACCCTGGAGGATGAGCTGGTGGCGCGCTTCCACCTGAGTCGCAGCCTGGCCGGGATTCGTGATCAGTTGGAGTTTCTGCCGCAGCCCTTGAGCGAGAACGGTCTGCACATCCTGGTCAGTCGCAAGCATCCGCAGCATCAGCAAATTGCCGATGCGTTCAATAAGGCGATTGAGGAGATGCGCGCTGATGGCAGCTATGCGCAGATCTTTCTGCGCCATGGGCTCTAGGGCCTGTGGTGTTGCATCACCCACTGGCGCACATTACTGCCAACAGTTGCGCCCGCGGCCCTGGCTCTTGGCCTGATACAGGCGCAGGTCGGCCTGGTGTAGCAGGCTTTCCAGGTCATCAGGGGCGCCATGGTAGATGCCGGCACTGAATGACAGTGCAGGTGCGCCGATGGCGTACTTCAAACTGGCACAGTGCGTGCGCAACTGGTCGAGGGTGTCGCTGAGGGTGGCGGCGTCCTGCTGGCTGACCATGGCAAACTCTTCCCCGCCCAGGCGACCGAGCAGGGCGTCTGGGAAGGTGGCGGAAAACGCCCGGGCAAAGCCGATGAGTGCCGCATCACCACTGGCGTGACCGTGGTCGTCGTTGATCCGTTTGAAAAAGTCCAGATCGAGCATCGCCACACTCAGGTCACGTCCGCCGGAGCGGGCCTGCTGGAACAGTTGTTGGCCATGTTCATAAAACGCACGGCGATTATTCAGCCCGGTGAGGGCGTCGTACTGCGCCGCTTGTTTTAACGCGCGCAGCAGGTCGCGGCGTTCCAGGGTCGACATCACTCGGCAGTTGAGCTCCTCCGAGCAGAAGGGTTTGCGCAAAAAGTCATCGGCGCCGTGCTTGATAAACTTGGCGCTGAGTGAGCCCTTGGTGTCGGCGGACAGGCCCAGAATGATCAGTTCGTGGCGTTTCATCTTCTGGCGCAGCAGTTTGACCAGGTCAAAACCGCTGAGCCCCGGCATGCTGTGGTCGACCACCAGCAGGTCGATGTCCGGCTGTTCCTTGAGGATCCTCAGGGCTTCATCGCCGTCGCAGGCCTCAATAATTTGGTAGCGATGCGGGGTCAGCACGTGGCGGATGTAGTGGCGTGTGGCATCGGAGTCCTCGGCAATGAGGATTTTCACTGCGCTGTTGCTTTCCAGGCGGTGCAGCAGGCGGAAGGCGTACTCGTAGGAGTGCTGGCTTTCCTTGAGGACGTAATCGACCACGCCCTTGAGCAGCATCTGGTCGCGGCGCTGTTCGTTGTAGGTGCCGCTGAGCACGATGCAAGGCAGGTGATAGCCCATCACCACGTCGACGATTTCACCGTCCGGGGCGTCCGGTAGGTTGAGGTCGACGATCGCAGCAAAGAACAGCTCCGCCGAGGTCTCCAGCATCACCTGGGCTTCGCCCAGCGACGCGCAGAAGATCGGTTGGAAGCCGGTTTCCTTGCGGAACAGATGCTCGAGAATCTTCAGCACCAATGGGCTGTCTTCGATCACCAGAATATTGCGCAAGGGTGCTACTCCTCTGTCGCTGGTCGCGTCACGGCGACCGTCTGTTTAGCGCTTATGGCAACTATAGGGTACGGATACGCAGCGAGCGGCCCTTGATTTTGCCTTCACTCAGGCACTTGAGTGCCTGCATGGCCACGACCCGTTCAACGGCGACATAGGCCTGGAAGTCGAAGATCGCGATCTTACCGACCTGCGCGCCAGGGATGCCCGCCGCGCCCGTCAGTGCGCCGAGAATATCGCCGGGGCGCAGTTTATCTTTACGGCCCGCGCCGATGCACAGGGTGATCATCGGTGGCTGTAATGGCGCGCCGCCCTGGTGCTTCAAGCTGCTCAGTGGGTGCCAGTTGAGTGGGGCCTTTTGCAGGGTTTCGATGGCTTGAGCACGGTGGCCTTCGGCTGGGGCCACCAGACTCATGGCCAAGCCCTTTTCACCGGCACGGCCGGTACGGCCAACGCGGTGAATGTGAATTTCTGAATCACGCGCCAGTTCGACGTTGATCACCATGTCCAGCGCATCGATATCCAGGCCCCGGGCGGCCACATCGGTGGCCACCAGCACCGACAAGCTGCGGTTGGCAAACATCGCCAGCACTTGATCACGGTCGCGCTGCTCCAAATCACCGTGAAGCGCGGCCGCCGAGATGCCCTTGGCGGTCAGGTGGTCGACCACTTCCTGGCATTGCTGCTTGGTAAAGCAGAAGGCCACACAGGACTGCGGGCGATAGCTGTTGAGCAGCTTGACCACCGCGTCCATGCGCTCTTCTGGCGCGATTTCGTAGAAACGCTGCTCGATCTGTGTGTCGTCGTGCAGGGCGTCCGCTTTGACCTGCTGTGGATCGCGCATAAACGTCGCGGACAGCTGCTTGATCCCGGCCGGGTAGGTGGCGGAGAACAGCAGGGTCTGTCGGCGTGTCGGGGTCTGGCTGATGATGTCTGCGATGCTGTCGTAGAAGCCCATGTCGAGCATGCGGTCGGCTTCGTCGAGCACCAGGGTGTTCAGACCGTCGAGTTTCAGCGTGCCCTTGCTCAGGTGCTGCTGGATGCGCCCCGGAGTGCCGACGATGATCTGCGCGCCATGTTCCAGCGAGCCGATCTGCGGGCCAAATGGTACGCCGCCGCACAGAGTCAGAATTTTGATGTTGTCCGCCGAGCGCGCCAGGCGCCGCAGTTCCTTGGCGACCTGGTCGGCCAGCTCGCGGGTTGGGCAGATCACCAGTGCCTGGCAGCCAAAGTAGCGCGGGTTAAGCGGGTTGAGCAGGCCGATGCCGAAGGCGGCGGTCTTGCCGCTGCCGGTCTTGGCCTGGGCAATCAGGTCCATGCCCTTGAGCATTACCGGCAGGCTCTGCGCCTGAATCGGGGTCATCTCGTTGTAACCGAGGGACTCGAGGTTCGCCAGCATGGCGGCGGAAAGCGGCAGAGAAGAGAAAGCGGTGTGGGTCACGGTACAGGCCTGCTAAACGAAATGGCGTGCAGTGTAACAGGCTGCGCACTGCGGCCTGTCTTAGAACAGATCGATGGGGTCGACGTCCAACGACCAACGCACGGCGCGGCCGCTTGGCATCTGCTCCAGTGCGTGCATCCAAGTGTTGAGTAAGCGATGCAGCGGCGCACGGGCGTTCGCCTGCACCAGCAGCTGGGCGCGGTAGCGGCCGGCGCGCCGCTCCATTGGCGCGGGCACCGGACCAAGCAGTTCAATGCCGCTGAGTTTCAGCTCGTTCAGCAACAGCTCTGCTTCCGTGCAGGCATCATCGAGAAAACCTTCAGCCTGGCCGGGTTTGTGTGCCTCGGCACGTAGTAGAGCGAGGTGGCAGAACGGCGGCAGGCCAGCACCTCGCCGTTCACTTAAAGCCTGTTCGGCGAAGGCGAAGTAGCCCTGTTCGGTCAGCTGTACCAATAAAGGATGGTCGGCCAGATGACTTTGGATAATCACCTTACCCGGTTCTTCGGCGCGCCCAGCACGACCGGCGACCTGCACGATCAGCTGGGCCATGCGTTCGCTGGCGCGAAAATCCGCCGAGAACAGGCCGCCATCGGCATCGAGAATCGCCACCAGAGTGACGCGCGGGAAGTGGTGACCCTTGGCGAGCATCTGCGTGCCGACCAGGATGCACGGCTCGCCGCGCTGCACGGTGTTGAACAGGGTGGTCATGGCCTCCTTGCGCGAGGTGCTGTCGCGGTCGACGCGCAAGACCGGCACGTCGGGGAAGAGAATCTCCAGACGTTCTTCGGCGCGCTCGGTGCCGGCGCCGACCGGTCGCAGGTCGACGTTGTTGCACTTCGGGCAGTTACTCGGCTGGCGCTCGACGTGGCCGCAGTGGTGGCAGCGCAGCTCGCGTGAGCGCTGGTGCACGGTCATGCGTGCATCGCAGCGCGGGCACTCGGACAACCAGCCGCAGTCGTGGCAGAGCAGGGTCGGGGCGAAACCGCGGCGGTTGAGGAACACCAATACTTGCTGGCCGGCCTGCAAGGTTTGTGCGATTGCCTGCTGCATGGGGCCGGAGATGCCGGAATCCAGCGGTCGGCTTTTCACATCCAGGCGCAGAAAACGCGGCTGCTTGGCGCCGCCGGCGCGCTCACGCAGGTGCAGCAGGGCGTAGCGGCCACTGTGGGCGTTGTGCAGGCTTTCCAGCGAGGGCGTGGCCGAGCCCAGCACGATCGGGATGTTCTCCTGATGGGCACGTACCACGGCGAGGTCGCGGGCGTGGTAGCGCAGACCTTCCTGCTGTTTATAGGAGGCGTCGTGCTCCTCGTCGATGATGATCAGCCCTGGCCGCTGCATGGGGGTGAACAGCGCCGAGCGGGTGCCGATGATGATGTCCGCCTCGCCATCGCGCGCCGCCAGCCAGGCGTCCAGGCGTTCGCGGTCATTCACTGCCGAGTGCAGCAGGGCAATACGGGCGTTGAAGCGCTGCTCGAAACGCGCCAGGGTTTGCGGACCGAGGTTGATCTCCGGGATCAGCACCAGAGCCTGCTTGCCGGCCTCCAGGGTTTCGCGGATCAGCTGCAGGTAGACCTCGGTCTTGCCGCTGCCGGTGACCCCGGCGAGAAGAAAGGCGTTGAAGCTGGCGAAACCTGAGCGGATCGCCTCGCTGGCCGCGCGCTGCTCAGCATTCAGCGGTAGCTCCGGCTGCGCCAACCAGTTGGCGTGGCGCTCGCTCGGCGCATGACGGCGCACGTCAATCTGCACCAGACCCTTTTCCAGCAGCAGGTCGAGGCTGTCCTTATTAAGCTGCAGTTTGCTCAGCAGTGCATGGGCAACGCCGTGGGGGTGCTGGGCCAGGGTTTTCAGGGCGTCGCGCTGACGCGGTGCGCGGCTCAGGCGGGGGTCGTCCAACTGCGCGCCGGCGGTGACCGACCAGAAGCGCTGTTGGCGTACTTCCGCCGGCTCGCCCTGGCGCAGCAGTACTGGCAGCGCCCAGCTCAGGGTGTCGCCCAGGCTATGCTGGTAATACTGCGCGGTCCACAGGCACAGCTTGAACAGTGCGGGCGGCAGCGGCGATTGGGCGTCCAGTAATTGCAGGGCGGGCTTGAGCTTGTCGGCCTGCACGTCGCTGTGCTCCGTGACTTCGATCAGGATGCCGATCATTTCGCGTCGACCAAACGGCACGCGCAGCCGCGCACCGGGCTGCAAGGCACTGCGCGGCACACCGGGCGGGGCACGGTAGTCGAACAGGCGGCGCAGCGGCGAGGGCAAGGCGAGGCGCAAAATGACGTCTGGCAAGCGATGGGCTCCTGGTTGCAGGGCGCGATCTTAGCATGCTGCCAGTCGACGGCCGGCCTTGCGTCGCGGCGGTGCTCTGGTATTATCGCCGGCCTATTTCCGTGCGGTACCTGACAATAGTGTCTGGTGGCGGCACGACAGCCCTGAGGAATCATCATGAAAGCCGATATCCACCCGAACTATGTAGCCGTCACCGCCACCTGCAGCTGTGGCAACGTGATCGAAACTCGCTCCACCCTGGCCAAGCCGCTGAGCCTGGACGTGTGCAACGAGTGCCACCCGTTCTACACCGGCAAGCAGAAAATGCTGGATACCGGCGGCCGTGTTGATCGCTTCAAGCAGCGTTTCGGCATGTTCGGCGCCAAGCAGTAAGCTTGCGCACAGCGACGCAGACCCACATGGGTTTCACC
This sequence comes from Pseudomonas sp. OTU750018, assembly GCF_011636575.1. Lineage (NCBI taxonomy): Bacteria > Pseudomonadati > Pseudomonadota > Gammaproteobacteria > Pseudomonadales > Pseudomonadaceae > Pseudomonas > Pseudomonas sp. OTU750018. The sequence goes on along the minus strand of NZ_JAAPAU010000001.1, from coordinate 1,394,410 downwards.
TCGCTACTGAAAAAGGCGTCCCTTGTGGGCGCCTTTTTCGTTTTCGGCGTTTATGCCGGCGGCGCCCTGGCGTTCTGTCCGGCGCCGGCCAACTTGCCCAGTGCCAAGGTGCAGCGGGTGGTAGATGGCGACACCTTGCGCCTGGTCGATGGCCGCACAGTGCGGTTGATTGGCTTGAACAGCCCGGAGATGGGTCGGCAGGGGCGTTCCGCCGAGCCGTTTGCCGAGGCCGCGCGCCAACGCCTGCAGGCGCTGGTGGCGGCCAGTGATGGTCGAGTGGCCCTGCAGCTTGGTCGACAGGCCAAGGACCACTACGGGCGCACCCTGGCCCACGCCTATGACGACCGTGGTAATAATCTGGAAGCGCAGCTACTCGCCGAGGGCTTGGGCTATCAGGTGGCGGTTGCACCTAACCTGGCGCTGGTGCAGTGCCAGCAAGCCGCCGAGCGCAGTGCGCGGCAGGCACGTGCGGGGCTCTGGCAGCATTCGCCAGTGCTAGCGCCTAAGCAGTTGAGTCGTGGTGGCTTTGCTTTGCTCCGCGGGCAGGTACAGCGTATCGAACGCAATGGCGGCGGTCTGTGGCTGGAAATGGGCGATTCGCTGGTGCTGCATATCGCACCCCGGGCGTTGGGCAATTTTGATCTGCGCGCGGTCGAAAGCCTTGAAGGCCGCCAGGTCGAGGCTCGTGGCTGGGTGATTGATCGCTCCAGGCGTGGCGGCTTGCGCGCGGGACAGGCGCGCTGGATGCTGCCATTGACTGATAAGGCTATGTTAGAGGCCCTGCCATGATCCTGCGTGTACTGACGCTCTCTGTCCTGCTGGTACAGTTAGCCGGCTGTGCGGTCAATCCGGCCACTGGCCGCAGCGATTTCGTGATGATGAGCGAGCAGCAGGAACTCGACCTCGGGCGCCGCTACAACCAGGAAATCCTCAAAGAAAACCCGCGCTACGCTGATGAGAAGCTGCAGGCTTACGTGCAGCAGGTCGGTGAGCGGGTGGCGGAGAATAGCCACCGCAACCAGCTGGCCTATCAGTTCACCGTGGTCGACAGCCCGGATATCAACGCCTTTGCCCTGCCGGGCGGCTACATCTATATCCATCGCGGGCTGCTGGCCTATCTCAGCTCGGAAGCCGAACTGGCCGCCGTGCTAGGTCATGAGGTCGGCCACGTCACCGCGCGGCACAGTGTGCAGCAGCAAAGCCAGTCCACAGCCTGGGGTTTGCTCGGCCAGGCTGTGGCGATTGGCACTGGCGTGGGTGCCGCTGCCGATGTCACCGGCGTGCTGGGCAGTGCCGTTGTCCGTGGTTATGGCCGCGACATGGAGTTGGAGGCCGATGGTCTGGGTGCACAGTACTTGGCGCGCAGCGGTTATGACCCGCAGGCGATGATCGAAGTGGTCAAGGTGCTGAAAAATCAGGAAGACTTTGCCCGCGATCAAGCTGCCGTGCGCGGTGAGGCGCAACCTGCGGGCGGCTACCACGGGCTGTTCGATACCCATCCGGATAACGACCGGCGTTTGCAGCAGGTGCTGGGCCCGGCGCGGGCCTTGGCTACCGGTCAGCAGGAGGTCAATCGCGAGGCCTTTCTCAAGCGCCTGGAAGGTCTGCCCTTTGGCGACTCTGCCGAAACCGGTGTGCGTCGCGGTCAGCGCTTTTACCATGCCGATCTGAACTTCACCCTGGCGTTTCCCAAGGGCTGGAGCCTGCTCAATCGTCCGGATGCGCTGATCGGTCACACCGCCGATCAGCAGGCGTTTATCGCCATGACCTTGGAAGATAACCCGCAGCAACTGGCGCCGGCTGAACTGTTGCGCCAGCGCGTCGGCGGTCAGCGGTTGGTGGCCGGCGTCGAGTTGCAGCAGGCTGGTCTCAAGGGCTATAGCGCGGTGATTCCAGGCACTGCCGCCAAGCGCGTGGCGGTTATCCAGCATGGTGCGCGGGTTTACCTGTTTGTCGCAGCGGTACGTGGTCGCGCCTCGCTGGAAACTCAGGATGAGCAGTTTCTCAGCGTGATCAAAAGCTTCCGGCCGATGACTAGCGCCGAGTTCCAGCAGGCGCAGCCGCTGCGCTTGCAGATGGTCAAGGTCAAGCCGGGACAAACCATCGAGGCGCTGGCCAAAGGCAGCAAGTTGCCGGGGGATGCGCTGAAGACTCTGCGCCTGCTGAATAACCTCTACCCATCAGGGCAGCCGCGTACTGGCGACTGGCTGAAGGTCGTGCGCTAGGGCTGGCGTGCCCATCCGGACTCGTCAGTCTTGTGCAGCTGTATACAACTTGCGTATCCTCGCCGCCTGCCTGTTCAACAGCCCAAAGCGGAAATGCCAACATGTCTGATTTGAAAACAGCCGCTCTCGAATACCATGCGAATCCTCGTCCGGGTAAGCTGAGTGTCGAGCTCACCAAGCCCACCGCAACTGCGCGCGATCTGTCCCTGGCCTATAGCCCAGGTGTCGCTGAGCCTGTGCGCGAAATCGCGCGTGACCCGGAGCTGGCGTACCGCTACACCGGCAAAGGCAACCTGGTGGCAGTGATTTCCGACGGCACCGCTATTCTCGGCCTGGGCGACCTGGGCCCGCTGGCTTCCAAGCCGGTGATGGAAGGTAAGGGCGTGCTGTTCAAACGTTTTGCCGGCATCGATGTATTCGATATCGAAGTCGAGTCTGAAAGCCCGCAGGCATTTATCGACACCGTACGTCGCATCTCGATCACCTTCGGTGGCATCAATCTGGAAGACATCAAGGCGCCCGAGTGCTTTGAAATTGAACGCACGCTGATCGAACAGTGCGACATTCCAGTGTTCCACGATGACCAGCACGGCACCGCGATCGTGACTGCGGCCGGCATGCTCAACGCCCTGGAAATCGCCGGTAAAACACTGCCAGAGGCCAAAATTGTGTGCCTGGGTGCTGGCGCAGCCGCAATCTCCTGCATGAAGCTGCTGGTGAGCATGGGCGCCAAGGTCGAGAACATCTTTATGATCGACCGCAAAGGCGTGATCCACGCTGGCCGCGATGACCTCAATCAGTACAAAGCGGTGTTCGCCAGCGAAACCACCAAGCGCACCATGGCTGATGCCCTGGACGGTGCCGATGTCTTCGTCGGCCTGTCGGGTGCCAACCTGCTGGCGGCTGAAGACCTCAAGCGCATGGCGCCGAATCCGATTGTGTTCGCTTGCTCCAACCCTGACCCGGAAATCAAACCGGAGCTGGCGCGCGAAGTGCGCAGCGATGTGATCATGGCCACCGGTCGTTCCGACTACCCGAACCAGGTCAACAACGTGCTGGGCTTCCCGTTCATCTTCCGCGGTGCGTTGGACGTTCGTGCGACCCGTATCAACGAGGAAATGAAGATCGCTGCAGCCCTGGCTCTGCGTGACCTGGCCAAGCTGCCAGTGCCCCAGGAAGTCTGTGACGCTTACGGCGGCATTGCCCTGTCGTTTGGCCGTGAGTACATCATTCCGAAGCCGATGGACCCACGCCTGATCACTGTGGTCTGCGATGCTGTGGCCAAGGCCGCGATTGAAAGCGGTGTGGCGACTCTGCCGTATCCGAAGCATTACCCGTTGCAGTCGGTAAACGACGTGTTCAACGGCTAATCGCTGAGCACTAGTGCAATAAAAAACCCGCTAAGGCGGGTTTTTTATTGGCGCGATTTCCGGTTTGCTAAGCCGCTGCTTAAGGTGCCGAGTGGCTTAGAACAGGTCGATCGGCGCCGATTCGTCAGCGGGTAGCGGGCTGCCCGGGATGTAGGTGCCCGGCTCAAACTCACCCATGGGCGGTGGCGAGTCCTCACTTTTGAACAGCTCGAAATAGGCTTCCGGTGTATCCGGTGTGGCGGCGCGACCGCTGTGGGGATCGATACGCAGGGTCAGCAAACCTTCGGGTTCGGCCAGTAGATGGCTTGGCTTGTCCTTGAGGGCAGCAGCCATGTAGCTCATCCAGATCGGCAGGGCTACAGTGCCGCCATACTCATTGCGACCCAGGCTTTCCGGCTGATCAAAGCCGGCCCAGACCGTGGTGATGTAGTCGGCGTTATAACCAGAGAACCAGCTGTCTTTTGATTCGTTGGTGGTGCCAGTTTTGCCTGCCAGGTCATCACGGCCCAAGGCCATTGCGCGGCGCCCCGTGCCGCGTTTGATCACATCTTGAAGCATGCTGGTCATGATGTAGGCGGTGCGCCCATCAATGATCTGCTCGGCAAGTACCGGCTCAGGCGGCAGAGGTTGGTCGCCTGTGCTGAGTTGTATCGTGCTGTTTTGTTCTGCGCGCTGAGCGATGCCAGTAGGTGTTTGCGCTGGGTTGGCGTTGAACAGCTGTTTGCCAGTGCGATCCTCAATCCGTTCGATCAGGTAGGGCTCGGTCTTGTAGCCGCCGCTGGCAAACACGCTCCAGCCTTCGGCGATTTCCATTGGGGTCAGGCTTGCGGTGCCAAGCGCCAATGACAGGTTGGGCGGCAGGTCCTTTTTGTCAAAACCAAAACGCTCGATATAGCTCAAGGTGCTGGCAATGCCGAGGTCTTGCAGCAGGCGAATCGATACGAGGTTGCGCGAGCGGTACAAGGCTTCGCGTAGGCGGATCGGACCCAGGAAGGTGTTGTTGTCATTCTTCGGTCGCCAAACCTGCGACAGCGCGTCATCGGTGAACACAATTGGCGCGTCATTCACCAGGGTGGCGGCGGTGTAGCCTTTATCCAGCGCGGCGCTGTACACGAAGGGTTTGAAGCTCGAGCCGGGTTGGCGCTTGGCCTGGGCGGCACGGTTGTAGTTGCTCTGCTCAAAAGAGAATCCGCCCACCAAGGCGCGAATGGCACCGTTGTTCGGATCCAGGGAAACAAGAGCGCTTTGTGCTGCGGGCAGCTGAACGAAGCGCAGGCTTCCATCGTCCTGAGGCTGCACACGAATCAGGTCGCCTATCTGGCTCACATCAGCAGGCTGTTGTGGGCGTGGGCCAAGGCTGTTGGTGTTAAGGAATGGTCGCGCCCACTTCATGCTGTCCCAAGCCACGGCCTGTTCTTCGCCGTTACGCAGCAGGACCATAATTCCGCTTTTCTCTACGCCGGTAACAATGGCCGGCTCCAGGCCGCCGAGAGACGTCTGCTTGCTCAGTTCGGTTAACCAATTTTCTTTGGTCATGCCGGGTAGCCGGCTTTCTGGTCCGCGATAGCCGTGGCGCTGGTCGTATGTGATCAAGCCTTCGCGTACGGCCGTATTGGCCGCCAGCTGCAGATCGCTCGGTACCGTGGTGGTGACATTAAAGCCTTCGGTGTAGGCCTCGCTGCCGTAGCGCCCGACCATCTCGGCTCGTGCCATTTCGGCTATGTAAGGCGCTACCAGCTCGGGCGTTGGCACGTGGTAACTGACATTGATCGGCTCGGCGAGCGCCTCTTTGTAGCGCTGCTGGTCAATGCGACCCAGGCTGAACATGCGCCCGAGAATCCAGTCGCGGCGCTCAAGGGCACGTGTTGGGTTGACTAGCGGGTTGAAGCGCGAAGGCGCTTTAGGAAGTCCGGCAATCATGGCCATCTGTGAAAGAGTGACGTCGCGAATGGACTTACCGTAATACACCTGAGCGGCTGCTTCGATACCGTAGGCGCGATTACCGAGATAAATCTTATTCACATAAAGTTCAAGAATTTCGTTCTTACTGAGCTCTCGCTCAATTTGCAGAGCTAGAAGTATCTCGTTGATCTTGCGTGAGAAACTTCTTTCACTGGTCAGGAAGAAGTTCTTTGCCACCTGCATGGTGATGGTGCTGCCACCACTCTGGATTTGCCCGCTTTTCAAGATTTGCGTCGCAGCGCGCATCAGGCTGGTCAGGTCGACGCCATAATGATTGGCAAAGTTGTCGTCTTCGGCTGCCAGCAGCGCGCTGATGAAGTCTTGGGGAATGTCTTCGAAGGCGATGGGCGAGCGGCGCATTTCACCGAATTCGGCAATCAGCTTGGCGTCGCTGCTGTAAACGCGCAGAGGAATCTGCAGCTGAATGCTGCGCAATGATTCGACGGATGGAAGGCTGGGGCTAAGATAGAGGAAGGCACCGCTGAAACTGAGTACCAGACCACAAAAAGCGGCGAGGCTAGACCAGCAAAAAAAACGCAAAAGACGCATCAAGATTTTTGGATTTCCAGATAAAAGAACGGGTTAAGCGAAACACAAGGTTAAAAGAGAAAAACTGATCACATTATAAGCGGTTTTTTTGCCGGGTAGCCATTTGCGCTTCTGTCAAGACTGTTATTTAATGTGAAAAAACATAAATAGTCCGTAAGTCGCGGATGCCAATAGGAAATCGGTCGTGCTAGGGCTCTTCAATAAGAAAGCGAATACGCTACTCGGGATCGATATCAGTTCGACCTCCGTCAAGCTCCTCGAATTGAGCCGCTCCGGAAGCCGCTACAAGGTAGAGGCTTACGCAGTCGAGCCGCTCCCGCCAAACGCGGTGGTCGAGAAAAACATCGCCGAGCTGGAAGGTGTGGGTCAGGCCCTTTCACGTGTGCTAGCGAAGGCTAAGAGCGGTGTAAAAACCGTCGCCGTCGCGGTTGCCGGGTCTGCTGTTATTACCAAGACCATCGAAATGGAAGCCGGGCTTTCTGATGATGAGCTCGAAAACCAACTGAAGATCGAAGCCGACCAGTACATCCCCTATCCCTTAGAAGAAGTTGCCATAGATTTCGAGGTGCAGGGCGCATCCCCGCGTAATGCCGATCGAGTTGAGGTACTGCTCGCAGCATGTCGTAAAGAGAACGTCGAGGTTCGTGAGGCCGCTCTTGCGCTTGCTGGTCTCACCGCCAAAGTGGTTGATGTCGAGGCTTATGCCTTGGAACGCGCCTATGGTTTGTTGATTGACCAATTGGGTGGTGGTCGCGATGAGCTGACCGTAGCGGTTGTCGACATTGGCGCCACCATGACCACGCTCAGTGTTCTCCATAACGGCCGTACCATCTACACCCGCGAGCAACTGTTTGGTGGCAAGCAGTTGACCGAAGAGATTCAGCGTCGTTACGGCTTGTCAGTTGAAGAGGCAGGCCTTGCCAAGAAGCAAGGCGGCTTACCGGATGACTACGACAGCGAAGTGTTGCAGCCTTTTAAAGAAGCCGTGGTGCAACAAGTCGCTCGATCGCTGCAGTTCTTTTTCGCTGCAGGTCAGTTCAATGATGTCGACTACATCCTGTTGGCAGGCGGTACTGCTTCGATTCCAGACCTTGATCGTTTGATTCAGCAAAAAATTGGTACTCAGACATTGGTCGCTAACCCATTCGCTGAAATGGCGTTGAGTGGGAAGGTCAACGCTGGTGCGCTCGCCAGTGATGCGCCAGCCTTGATGATTGCCTGTGGTCTGGCAATGAGGAGTTTCGACTAATGGCGCGGATTAACCTTTTACCTTGGCGCGAGCAGCTGCGCGAAGAGCGCAAACAGCGCTTTCTAGTAACACTTGCTGGTGTGTTTATCGTAGCAGCAGGCGCTGTATTTCTTGGTGATCAATATTTGAGCGGTGCGATTGAGCGGCAAAATGCACGAAATGAATTTGTGCGTAAGGAAATTGCTGTTCTAGATGCACGCATTAAAGAAATTAGTGAGCTGAAAACTCGGCGAGAGCAGCTTCTTGAGCGTATGAAAATTATTCAGGATTTACAGGGTAATCGGCCGATTATTGGTCGTGTCTTCGATCAGCTGGTTCGCACATTGCCGGATGGCGTCCATTTCACTGGTGTGAAAATGACAGCGAAGAATATTGATATTGTTGGTGCAGCTGAGTCTAACAACCGCGTATCCAATCTGATGCGTAATTTAGATGCTTCGGATTGGCTAACCGCACCAAATCTGACTGAAGTTAAGTCAGTAACTGCTGGCGCTGTTGATCAGGCTAATGTATTTAAATTGAGTGTCCAGCAAACTCAGCCTGGGTTAGCGGCAGAGGAGGCTAAGCAATGAGCCTTAATGATTCGCTAGAGAATTTGCGAAAAATTGATTTTAGTGACCTCGATTTTAATAATGTCGGATCTTGGCCTGCCGCAGTAAAATTTATTGCTGGCCTAGTCCTGTTTATAGCTATTGTAGCGCTTGGGTACAATTTTCATTTGAAAGATCTCCAAGTTCAGTTGGAGCTACAGCAGAGTCAGGAGCTTTCTCTTAAAGAGCAGTTCTCCAGTAAAGCTTATCAAGCAGCCAATTTGGATGCTTATAAGGAGCAGATGCAGGAAATGGAGGTTTCATTTGGAGCTTTATTAAAGCAGCTGCCGAGTGATACTGAGGTTCCGGGGCTATTAGAAGATATCACGCGCACAGGGTTAGGGAGTGGTCTGGAGTTTGAGGAAATAAAGCTTCTGCCCGAAGCTACGCAGCAGTTTTACATAGAGTTACCGATTCAGATTAAAGTTGTAGGTGCTTATCATGATCTTGCTACGTTTGTAAGTGGTGTTGCTAGCTTACCTAGGATTGTAACCTTGCACGACTTCGATCTAGTTCCTGTTGAAGTTGACGGTGTTGCGACTCTGAGAATGAGCATCTTGGCTAAAACCTATCGCTACAACGATAAAGGGGGGGCAAAATGAGATTATATCTACCCTTTGTGTTCTGTTTTTTTGTGTTGATTAGCGGCTGTGGTGTTAGTCGAGATTTTTCCGATCTACAAGCTTATATGGATGAAGTTCGTGCGCGTCCCAAGGGTTCAATCGAACCATTGCCAAAATTCCAGCCATATGAAAGCTTTACTTATGGTGCGGCTTCTTTGCGCAGTCCTTTTCAGCCGCCAGTAAAAATTGACTTGGCTAGTCAACAGAAAGGGTCGGTCGATGTCAAGCCGGATGAGTCAAGGGTTAAACAGTTTCTCGAGGACTTCAATATAGAAACGTTCCAGATGGTTGGAACGTTAGCTAATGATAGTGGAAACTTTGCGTTGATTAGTGGTTCGAGTGGCGTTCATCGGGTGCGTGTCGGCGACTATCTAGGTCGTAATCACGGGCGTATTTTGGCCATTGACGACGCAAAAATTGATGTTGTTGAGATTGTCCCAGATGGTGAGGGCGGTTGGTTGGAGCGTCCGCGCAGTCTCTCCCTTAAGGAGCGCTCTTAATTGAGCGAGTTAGCTATGATGAAAAATAATCGGTCTGCCCAACGGAACCTCCTAATGAACAGCTCTTTTTCGCGTCTTAGCCTTTCTCTTTCAGCGGTGATATTTTCACCTTTTCTTTTAGCTGCTGATTTGCAAACACTTGATGTGGCTGCATTGCCTGGCGATAGAGTGGAACTGAAGCTGACTTTTGACGAGCCGGTGCTTGCCCCTCGGGGTTATACAATCGAGCAGCCTGCGCGCATCGCCCTTGATTTACCAGGTGTGGCGAACAAGCTAGGCGTGAAGAATAAAGAGCTGGGTGTGGGCAATGCTCGAAGTGTGACTGTGGTTGAGGCGAAGGATCGCACTCGTTTAATTATTAATCTTACTAATTTATCGCCGTATAGCACTCGGGCTGAAGGTAATACACTTTTTGTAGTAGTGGGGGAAGGTACCCAAACCTCGGCTTCAGCACCTGTGCAGGCAGCTGCTCCTGTTGCTGCCTCCTCAAAAATTTATGCGTCGCAAGAAAGAGCTATTAGTAATATAGATTTTCAGCGCGGTGAGCAGGGCGAAGGTAATGTTGTTATTACATTGTCTGATGCTTCTGTAAGTCCTGATATTCAGGATCAGGGTGGTAAAATTCGATTGAATTTTGCTAAAACACAGCTTCCCGAGGCGTTACGCGTTCGACTGGATGTTAAGGACTTTGCAACGCCTGTGCAGTTTGTGAGTGCTGCGGGTTCTGATGGGCAAGCCAATATTATTATCGAGCCGGCAGGTAGCTATGATTATCTTGCTTACCAGACAGATAATAAGTTGACACTTAGTATTAAGCCTTTGACTCAGGATGAAGTGGATAAGCGTAAAAGTGAAAGTTTTGCCTATACGGGTGAAAAGCTTTCGCTGAATTTTCAAGATATTGATGTTCGCTCTGTGTTGCAGTTGATTGCAGATTTCACTGACTTGAATCTGGTAGCTAGTGATACGGTAGCAGGCAATATTACTCTGCGTTTGCAGAATGTTCCTTGGGATCAGGCGTTGGACTTGGTTTTGAAGACTAAGGGATTAGATAAGCGTAAGGTTGGCAACGTATTGTTGATCGCACCTGCTGATGAGATTGCTGCTCGTGAGCGGCAAGAGCTCGAGGCGCAGAAGCAGATTGCCGAGTTGGCACCTTTGCGCCGGGAGTTGATTCAGGTTAATTATGCGAAAGCATCAGATATGGCGAAGTTATTCCAGTCCGTAACCAGTGCAGATGGTGCTTCAGATGATCGCGGGTCCATAACCGTGGATGATCGTACGAATAGCATCATTGCTTATCAAACACAGGATCGTCTCGACGAGTTGCGTCGAATTGTTGCTCAGCTAGATGTTGCTGTTCGTCAGGTAATGATTGAAGCTCGTATAGTTGAAGCAAACGTTGATTACGATAAGGCGCTGGGTGTGAACTGGCGTGGCGCCAGCGTAGGCGATACAAGCTATGTCGTAAGCGGTCGAGGTGGTAATCGCGTGGCTGCTCCGGGATATGGTCAGAATATTCCTAATGTCCAAAATCCAACGCCTTCCTTAGGTAACTTTGTGGATATGGGGGCTGCTGGTGCAACTTCTGGATTTGGTATTGGCTTTATAACTGACAATACTATTCTTGATCTTGAGCTTTCAGCGATGGAGAAGACCGGTAATGGTGAGGTGGTTTCTCAACCTAAGGTTGTTACTGCGGATAAAGAAACAGCAAAGATATTGAAGGGTTCCGAGGTTCCTTATCAGGAGGCTAGCTCTAGTGGTGCCACCAGTACTTCATTCAAAGAGGCAGCGCTGTCGCTTGAAGTTACGCCGCAGATCACTCCCGATAATCGAATTATTATTGAGGTTAAAGTCACTAAGGATGCGCCAGACTTTAGTAATGCTGCTTCAAGCGGTGGTGTGCCTGCGATTAGCAAAAATGAAGTTAACGCAAAGGTTTTAGTGGCAGACGGCGAGACGATTGTTATTGGCGGTGTATTTACTAATACGCAGTCTAAATCAGTGGATAAAGTGCCGTTCCTTGGCGATGTTCCTTACATTGGACGCTTCTTTAAGCGTGACTTAGTGCAGGACAAGAAATCAGAGCTGTTGATCTTCCTGACTCCGCGCATCATGAATAATCAAGCCATTACGGTGAGTCGCTGATTCAGTGCGGAATTTGATTCTTGTAGGCCCGATGGGTGCTGGTAAAAGTACCATCGGGCGTTTGCTTGCTAAAGAGTTGCGGTTGCCGTTCAAAGACTCTGATAAAGAGATTGAGCAGCGTACGGGCGCGGATATTCCTTGGATCTTTGATGTTGAAGGTGAGCAGGGATTTCGTGAGCGTGAGCAGGCGGTGATTGCAGACCTTTGCGATGTCGACGGTATGGTGCTTGCCACTGGCGGCGGTGCGGTAATGCGTGCTGAAAACCGTGTTGCCCTTAGGCGTGGTGGACATGTGGTCTACCTGCATGCGTCTGTCGAGCAGCAGGTGGATCGCACTTCACGTGATCGAAATCGTCCCCTGTTGCGGGCGGCGGATCCGGGTAAGGTTCTGGCTGATCTGTTGGCAGTTCGTGATCCGCTTTACCGTGAAATCGCCGACGTAGTAGTCGAAACCGACGAGCGTCCGCCTCGTCTGGTGGTACAAGAGATCCTTGAGCGTCTTGAGGCGCTTTCTCCCCGTTAAAGCGCAGACTGAACTGCGCTATCCTAGGCCCCTTTGAAATCTGGGGGCTCTATGCAAACTCTTCATGTCGATCTTGGTGAGCGCAGCTACCCGATCTATATCGGTGGCGAGCTGTTGGCTCGTGATGATGTGTTGGTGGCCCACATTGTTGGTCGTCAAGTCGCGATCGTAACCAATGAGACAGTTGCTCCCCTATATCTCGCAGCGCTTGAGCGCTCGCTTACTGGTTTTGCCGTAACTTCTGTTGTTTTGCCTGATGGCGAAAGTTACAAAACCTGGGAAACCCTGCAGCTGATTTTTGACGGGTTGCTAGGTGCGCGGCATGACCGGCGCACGACCTTGATTGCTCTAGGGGGTGGCGTAATTGGAGATATGGCGGGGTTTGCAGCGTCGTGTTACCAGCGCGGTGTCAATTTCATCCAGGTGCCAACAACATTGCTGTCTCAGGTCGATTCGTCGGTTGGCGGCAAAACCGGGATCAACCACCCGCTGGGTAAGAATATGGTGGGTGCCTTTTACCAGCCGCAAGCTGTGTTGATCGATACTGCTACGCTCGCTACCTTGCCCGCTCGAGAATTGTCAGCCGGTTTGGCTGAGGTGATTAAGTACGGTTTGATCTGTGATGAGCCCTTCCTGTCCTGGCTTGAAGCGCATATGCCAGCATTGCGCGCGCTAGATCAGGAGGCCCTGACTGCTGCAATTGCTCATTCCTGCGCAGCCAAAGCCCGTGTGGTTGCGGCGGATGAGCGTGAGTCAGGTGTTCGCGCTACGTTGAATCTTGGGCACACCTTCGGCCATGCCATCGAGACGCACCAAGGCTATGGTTCGTGGCTGCATGGTGAAGCGGTGGCGGCGGGTACTGTCATGGCGTTGGATATGTCTGAGCGGTTGGGCTGGATTAGCAAGTCCGAGCGCGAGCGTGCTGTTCGGTTGTTTATGGTTGCAGGGTTGCCGGTTGTTCCACCTGAGGATATGACGCCTGAGGATTTTATGGAGCATATGGCGGTCGACAAGAAAGTCCTTGATGGCAAGCTGCGTCTGGTGTTGTTACGTGGCTTGGGTGAGGCGGTTGTAACCGGTGATTTTCCCCGGGAAATTTTGAATGCCACGCTGAGCGCAGACTATGCGGCTCAGCTGGCTCAGCTTAAAAATTAACGAGTGTCCCATGACAAGTCTGCATGCTGACGAGGCGTTTCTCGATCATTACCACTTCACCCACGACCCTTTTGCTTCGAGGGTGCCGGGGTTTAAGTTTTTCCCTGCCCAGCGCAAGCCTGTGCTGGGTCAGTTGCACCATCTGGCGCGTTACAGTCAGTTGTTGCTGGTGGTCAGTGGGCCGGAAGGCAGTGGCAAGACCCTGCTCCGCCAGGCGCTGGTAGCGAGTACCAATAAGCAGGCAGTGCAGAGTGTTGTGGTGTCCGCCAAGGGCGCTTCGGATCCTGCGAGCATTTTGCGTCAGGTCGCGCAGGGGTTGCAGGTGCAGCGGCCAGAGCTGCCGGCCATTCTTGCGCAGGTTGGGCAATTAGCGCTGACCGGGCAGGAAGTCTATGTGCTGGTGGATGATGCTGAAGATCTCAGTGATGCGGCCTTGACCAGCTTGCTGAGTCTGGCGGTTGGCAATGCGGAAGGGCGTCCGCATGTTTTTCTGTTTGCTGATTCGCAGTTGCTGCCGCGGCTTGAGCGTGTGGCTGCGGGTGATGAGTGCTTTCATGTCATCGAGTTGCAGCCCTACAGCGAGGATGAGACGCGCGAGTATCTGGCTCAGCGTCTTGAGGGTGCGGGGCAGGGCATTGAGGTGTTGAGTGATGACCAGGTTGCCGATATTCATGAGCAATCTTCCGGCTGGCCGGGCGTAATCAATCAGGTTGCGCGCCAGTCGCTGGTTGAGGCGATGTTGGCGCAGCGTGGTGCGGCGAGTCGCGGTGGTTTTGCCTTCAATTTACCGCGCAAGCATCTGCTGGCATTGTGCGTGGTTGCTATCGGGGTTCTGGCTGCCTGGTTTATGCAGGGGCGCGTCGTTGAAGATGTCGATGCGCCTGTTATCGCGCAGCTGCCACTTGATGAGGCTGCACCGCCTGCAGTGGTTGCGCCACCAGCCGATGCTGCGGTTGCGCCCGCGATTCAGTTCGAGGGTGCCAATCAGCCACTGCCGCTACCTTTGGTGGGCGAGGCACAGCCGGTTATTCGTGAGCCTTTGGCTCAGGCGGCTGGCTTGGGTGGTGCAGAAGAGGCTGACGCTGAGGGCGTTTCTGGGGCTGCAGATGTAGTGCCTGAGCCAGCGCCAGTCGTGTCGGCGAGTGCTCCGGTTGCGCCTGTGGTTTCTGAGCCGATCAAGGTTGCTCCAGTGGTTACTCCGCCAGTTGCGCCCGTGGTCAAACCGGTTACGCCAGTGACGGCTGCAGTGCCGCCGCCAATTAAGCCGCAAGCGCCGGCTGCTGTGGTCAAGCCTGCTGCTGGTGGCGATTGGTATACCGCGCAGGCGGGCTCGCGTTATACCCTGCAGATCCTCGGGGCTCGGTTGGAAAGTGGTGCGCAGGCTTTTGTAAAAGCCAATGGCGCGGATTACCACTATTTCAAGAAGCAGCATCAGGGCAAGCCGCTGTACGTGGTCACCTATGGCAGCTTTGCCACGCGTGATGCGGCGCAAGCGGCCTTGCGTACCCTGCCTGCGAAGGTGCAGGCTGGTAAGCCCTGGCCGCGTAACTTTGCTGGCATTCAGCAAGAGATTGCCCAGGCGCGCTAGCTGATACACTTCAGCGCTCGCGCTGACCGGTCGGTCGCTACCACGACCTTCCGGTCTTATCCTTCGTTTTCGCGACATATTTTTTCAAGGCTTCGTCACTAAGGTTTGTGACGACCTAGGTGGGTATGTACAATGACTGCCCTTTCGCCTGCGCAAAGCTGGGGCTTAGTCCTGCGCGCATGGTAAGTGGTTGAATTAGAAAGTAATTGCCTTGTGATAGGCCGTCTGGTGAGAGTCCCTATGAAAGCAGGTTTGTACCGTCCTGATGAGTTCAAGGATAACTGCGGCTTCGGCCTTATCGCCCATATGCAGGGTGAGGCTAGCCATCACCTGCTGCAGACCGCGATTGAAGCCCTGACATGCATGACCCACCGTGGCGGGATCAACGCCGACGGTAAGACCGGTGACGGTTGCGGTCTGCTGATCCAGAAGCCTGATGCTTTCCTGCGGGCCATGGCCCAGCAGCACTTTGCCGCCGAGCTGCCTAAGCAGTACGCCGTCGGCATGGTGTTCCTCAACCAAGATCCAGTGAAGGCTGAAGCGGCCCGCGAAAACATGAATCGCGAGATTCTTGCTGCCGGCCTGAGCCTGGTCGGCTGGCGCAAAGTGCCAATCGACACCAGCGTACTCGGCCGCTTAGCGCTTGAGCGTCTGCCACAGATCGAGCAGGTGTTTATCGGCGGCGAAGGTCTGTCCGATCAGGAGTTTGCGATCAAGCTGTTCAGTGCCCGTCGTCGCTCATCGGTGGCCAACGCCGCAGACAGCGATCACTACATCTGCAGCTTTTCGCACAAGACCATCATCTATAAAGGTCTGATGATGCCGGCCGACCTGCAGCAGTTCTACCCGGACCTGGGTGATGAGCGTCTGCAGACCGCCATTTGCGTCTTCCACCAGCGCTTCTCTACTAACACCCTGCCAAAGTGGCCGCTGGCTCAGCCCTTCCGCTTCCTGGCGCACAACGGTGAAATCAACACCATCACCGGTAACCGCAACTGGGCACAGGCGCGTCGCCTGAAGTTCGCCAACGACCAGATCTTCGATCTCGATGAACTTGGCCCGCTGGTCAACCGCGTGGGTTCCGACTCATCGAGCATGGACAACATGCTTGAGCTGATGGTCACCGGCGGCATCGACCTGTTCCGTGGCGTGCGCATGATCATTCCGCCTGCGTGGCAGAACGTCGAAACCATGGACGCCGACCTGCGCGCGTTCTACGAATACAACTCCATGCACATGGAACCCTGGGATGGTCCGGCCGGTGTGGTACTCACCGATGGCCGCCATGCCGTGTGCCTGCTCGACCGTAACGGTCTGCGTCCGGCGCGCTGGGTCACCACCAAGAACGGTTACATCACCCTGGCGTCGGAAATCGGCGTGTGGAACTACGCTCCCGAGGACGTATTGGCCAAGGGTCGCGTCGGCCCGGGGCAGATCCTGGCGGTGGACACCGAAACCGGGCAGATCCTCGGCAGCGATGACATCGACAACCGTCTGAAGTCGCGTCATCCCTACAAGCAGTGGATGCGCAAGAGTGCCCAGCGCATTCAGGCGACCCTGGAAGACCGCGACCATGGTTCGGCGTTCTATGACGTCGACCAGCTCAAGCAGTACATGAAGATGTACCAGGTCACCTTCGAGGAGCGTGATCAGGTATTGCGTCCGCTGGGCGAGCAAGGCCAGGAAGCAGTCGGCTCCATGGGCGATGACACGCCAATGGCCGTGCTCAGCCAACGTGTGCGCTCGCCGTACGACTACTTCCGCCAGCAATTCGCGCAGGTAACCAACCCGCCGATCGACCCGCTGCGTGAAGCCATCGTCATGTCGTTGGAGATCTGCCTCGGTGCCGAGCGCAACATCTTCGAAGAGTCGCCAGAGCACGCCGCGCGAGTAATTCTCAGCAGTCCGGTGATCTCGCCGGCCAAATGGCGCGCCTTGATGAACCTGGATCGCCCAGGCTTCGAGCGTCAGCTGATCGACATGAACTACGACGAGTCGCTCGGCCTGGAAGCCGCCGTGCGTAATATGGCCGATCAGGCTGAAGAAGCGGTGCGCGCCGGTAAGGTGCTGCTGGTTCTGTCTGACCGTCATATCGCCCCGGGCAAGCTGCCGGCTCACGCCTCGCTGGTTACCGGTGCGATTCACCATCGCCTGACCGAAAAAGGCCTGCGTTGCGACTGCAACATCTTGGTCGAGACGGCGACTGCTCGCGATCCGCATCACTATGCTGTGCTGCTCGGTTTCGGTGCGTCGGCGGTTTATCCGTTCCTGGCTTACGAAGTACTGGGCGACCTGATCCGCACCGGCGAAGTGCTGGGTGATCTGTACGAAGTGTTCAAGCACTACCGCAAAGGCATCTCCAAAGGCCTGCTGAAGATCCTGTCGAAGATGGGTATCTCCACCGTGGCGTCCTACCGGGGTGCGCAGCTGTTTGAAGCAGTCGGCCTGGCCGATGACGTCACCGAGCTGTGCTTCCGAGGTGTGGCCAGCCGCATCAAGGGCGCACGCTTCGTCGATATCGAAAACGAGCAGAAGCTGCTCGCGGCCGAAGCCTGGAACGCGCGCAAGACCATCCAGCAAGGCGGTCTGCTCAAGTTCGTTTACGGCGGCGAGTATCACGCCTACAACCCGGATGTGGTCAACACCCTGCAGGCAGCGGTGCAGCAAGGTAGCTACGAAAAATTCAAGGAATACACCACGCTGGTCGACACCCGTCCGGTGTCGATGCTGCGCGACCTGCTGAAACTGAAGCTGGCCGACAAGCCAATCGCACTGGATCAGGTTGAGCCGCTGGGCGAGATTCTCAAGCGCTTCGACTCGGCAGGTATCTCGCTGGGTGCATTGTCGCCTGAGGCGCACGAAGCCATCGCCGAGGCGATGAACCGCCTGGGTGCGCGCTCTAACTCCGGTGAGGGCGGCGAAGACCCAGCCCGTTACGGCACTGTGCGCAGCTCGAAGATCAAGCAGGTGGCCACCGGCCGCTTTGGCGTGACCCCCGAATACTTGGTCAACGCCGAAGTGCTGCAGATCAAGGTTGCTCAGGGCGCCAAGCCCGGTGAGGGCGGCCAGCTGCCCGGCGGCAAGGTCAACGGTCTGATCGCCAAACTGCGTTATGCAGTACCGGGCGTGACCCTGATTTCGCCACCACCGCACCACGACATCTATTCCATTGAAGACTTGGCGCAGCTGATCTATGACCTCAAGCAGGTCAACCCGGCCGCTCTGGTGTCGGTCAAACTGGTGGCGGAAGCCGGTGTCGGCACCATCGCCGCCGGTGTGGCCAAGGCTTACGCCGACCTGATCACCATCTCCGGTTACGACGGTGGCACCGGCGCATCGCCGCTGACCTCGATCAAGTACGCAGGTGCGCCGTGGGAACTCGGCCTGGCCGAAACCCACCAGACCCTGCGCGGTAACGACCTGCGCGGCAAGGTGCGGGTACAGACCGACGGCGGCCTGAAAACCGGCCTCGACGTGATCAAGGCGGCTATCCTCGGCGCCGAAAGCTTCGGCTTCGGTACTGCGCCGATGATCGCTCTGGGCTGTAAATACCTGCGCATCTGTCACCTGAACAACTGCGCCACCGGCGTGGCCACGCAGAACGACAAGCTGCGCAAGGATCACTTCATCGGCACCGTCGAAATGGTGATGAACTTCTTCACCTATGTCGCCGAAGAAACCCGTGAGTGGCTGGCCAAGCTGGGTGTTCGTAGCCTGGAAGAGCTGATCGGGCGTACCGATCTGCTGGAAATGCTGCCGGGCGAAACCGCCAAGCAGGGTCATCTTGACCTGACGCCGCTGCTCGGCAGCGACCACATCCCGGCTGACAAGCCGCAGTTCTGCCTGGTTGATCGCAATCCGCCATTCGACGAAGGCCTGCTGGCCGAGAAGATGGTCGAGCTGGTCAAGCCGGCGATTGAGGCAGCCAGCGGTGCTGAGATTGATCTGGAAATCTGCAACTGTGACCGTTCCATCGGTGCCCGTGTCTCCGGCGAAATCGCCCGCAAACACGGCAACCAGGGCATGGCCAAGGCGCCGATCACCTTCCGCTTCAAGGGCACTGCGGGCCAGAGCTTCGGTGTGTGGAACGCCGGTGGTCTGAACCTGTACCTGGAAGGCGACGCCAACGACTACGTCGGCAAGGGCATGACCGGCGGCAAGCTGGTGATCACCCCGCCGAAAGGCAGCCCGTTCAAGACCCAGGACAGCGCCATCATCGGCAACACCTGTCTGTACGGCGCCACTGGCGGCAAGCTGTTCGCAGCCGGTACTGCGGGCGAGCGTTTCGCCGTACGTAACTCCGGTGCGCACACCGTGGTTGAAGGCACGGGCGACCATTGCTGCGAATACATGACCGGCGGCTTTGTCTGCGTACTGGGCAAAACCGGCTACAACTTCGGCTCCGGCATGACTGGCGGTTTCGCCTACGTGCTGGATCTGGATAACAGCTTCTACGACCGCGTTAACCACGAGCTGGTGGAAATTCAGCGGATCAACAATGAGTCGATGGAGGCTTACCGTAGCCACCTGGAACGCGTGCTCGCCGAGTACGTCCAGGAAACATCGAGTGAGTGGGGCGCGACCCTGCTGGAAAACCTGGACGACTACCTGCGCAAGTTCTGGCTGGTCAAACCGAAGGCGGCAAGCCTGAAGTCGTTGCTCTCCAGCACCCGTGCCAACCCGCAATAAGAATGCGCCTGAAGTGGTTTGATGAGGTATTGCAATGACTGAACGTCTGAATAACGACTTCCAGTTCATCGAAGTCGGGCGCAAAGACCCGAAGAAGAAACTGTTGCGTCAGCGTAAGAAAGAGTTCGTCGAGATCTACGACAACTTTAAGCCTGCGCAAGCGGCCGATCAGGCACACCGTTGCCTGGGTTGTGGTAACCCCTATTGCGAATGGAAGTGCCCGGTGCACAACTTCATTCCCAACTGGCTCAAACTGGTGTCCGAGGGCAACATCCTCGCCGCCGCCGAGTTGTCGCACCAGACCAACACCCTGCCGGAAGTCTGCGGCCGCGTGTGTCCGCAAGACCGTCTGTGCGAGGGTGCATGCACCCTGAATGATGGCTTCGGCGCGGTGACCATCGGCTCGGTGGAGAAGTACATCACCGATACGGCGTTCGCCATGGGCTGGCGTCCGGACATGTCGCGCGTGGTGCCAACCGGCAAGCGCGTTGCGGTCATCGGTGCTGGCCCGGCTGGCCTGGGCTGCGCCGACGTCCTGGTGCGCAACGGTGTGACCCCGGTGGTATTCGACAAGAACCCGGAAATCGGCGGCCTGCTGACCTTCGGTATTCCCGAGTTCAAGTTGGAGAAGAGCGTGCTGAGCAATCGCCGCGAAGTCTTCACCGGCATGGGCGTCGAGTTCCGCCTGAACACCGAGATTGGCACAGACATCACCATGCAGCAGCTGCTGGATGAGTACGATGCCGTGTTTATGGGCATGGGCACCTACACCTACATGAAAGGTGGCTTCCCTGGCGAAGACCTGCCGGGCGTCACCGATGCGCTGGATTTCCTGATCGCCAACGTCAACCGCAACCTCGGTTTCGAGAAGAACGCGGAAGATTTTATCGACATGAAGGGCAAGCGCATCGTCGTTCTCGGCGGTGGCGACACCGCGATGGACTGCAACCGTACCTCGATTCGCCAGGGCGCCAAGTCGGTTACCTGCGCCTATCGCCGCGACGAAGAGAACATGCCGGGCTCGCGCAAGGAAGTGAAGAACGCCAAGGAAGAAGGGGTGAAATTCCTCTTCAACCGTCAGCCGATCGCCATCGTTGGTGAAGGCAAGGTTGA
Source organism: Pseudomonas sp. OTU750018 (assembly GCF_011636575.1). Taxonomy (NCBI): domain Bacteria; kingdom Pseudomonadati; phylum Pseudomonadota; class Gammaproteobacteria; order Pseudomonadales; family Pseudomonadaceae; genus Pseudomonas; species Pseudomonas sp. OTU750018. The sequence continues at coordinate 1,374,123 of NZ_JAAPAU010000001.1, read as the reverse complement.
GGGCGTGAAAGTTGTCGAGACCCGTCTCGGCGAGCCGGATGCCCGTGGCCGTCGCAGCCCTGAGCCGATTCCGGGCTCCGAGGAAATCATCCCGGCGGAAGCCGTGCTGATCGCCTTCGGTTTCCGTCCAAGCCCGGCTGCCTGGTTCAGCGATTTCACGATCGAAACCGACAGCCAAGGCCGCGTCGTAGCGCCGGAGCAGAGCCAGTTCAAGCACCAGACCAGCAACCCGAAGATCTTCGCTGGTGGCGATATGGTTCGCGGTTCTGACCTGGTGGTGACTGCGATCTTCGAAGGCAGGAACGCCGCCGAAGGTATCCTCGACTACCTCGGCGTCTAAGTGTCTGCGTGATTGACTTGGCCTTACGGGCCGAGGCAAATCGTCGCAATAGATAAAAGGCACGGCACTCGCCGTGCCTTTTGTTTTGCGCTCTGCGAAAATACCCGCACTTTTTTACCGATTACTTTTCTCGGGAACTGCCATGACCGCCCTGAAGAACGACCGCTTCCTTCGTGCTCTGCTCAAGCAGCCTGTCGACGTCACCCCGGTGTGGATGATGCGCCAGGCCGGTCGTTACCTGCCGGAGTACCGCGCCACCCGCGCCAAGGCGGGTGACTTCGTCAAGCTGATGAAGAACCCGGAGCTGGCCTGCGAGGTCACCATCCAGCCGCTGGACCGTTACCCGCAGCTCGATGCGGCGATTCTGTTCTCTGACATCCTGACCATCCCCGACGCCATGGGCCAGGGCCTGTATTTTGAAACCGGCGAAGGCCCGCGTTTCAAGAAAGTCATCAGCAGCATGGCTGATATCGAAGCGCTGCCGATCCCCGATCCAGAGCAGGATCTGGGTTATGTGATGGACGCCGTGCGTACCATTCGCTGTGAGTTGAATGGCCGCGTGCCATTGATCGGCTTTACCGGCAGCCCCTGGACCCTGGCCACTTATATGGTTGAAGGCGGCTCAAGCAAGGACTTCCGCAAGTCCAAGGCCATGCTTTACGACAACCCGCAGGCCATGCACGCGTTGCTCGACAAGTTGGCGCAGTCGGTGACCGCCTACCTCAATGGGCAGATCAAGGCCGGCGCACAGGCCGTGCAGATTTTCGATTCCTGGGGCGGTTCGCTGTCAGCGGCGGCGTATCAGGAGTTCTCCCTGGCCTATATGCAGAAGATCATCGACGGGCTGATCCGCGAGCACGACGGTCGCCGTGTGCCAGTGATTCTGTTCACCAAGGGTGGCGGTCTATGGCTGGAGTCCATGGCGGATAGCGGTGCCGAAGCGCTGGGCCTGGACTGGACCTGCGATATCGGCAGCGCCCGTGCCCGTGTCGGCAACAAGGTGGCGCTGCAGGGCAACATGGACCCGAGCGTGCTGTACGCCAACCCGGCGGCAATCCGTGCTGAAGTGGGGCGTATTCTCGCGGCTTATGGTCATGGCAGTGGTCAGGTGTTCAACCTTGGCCACGGTATCACCCCGGAAGTTGATCCTGAGCATGCGCGTGCCTTCTTCGAAGCGGTGCATGAGTTGTCTGGGCAGTACCACCAGTAAACTCTGCTCAAAACAAAGGCCGCTCATGCGGCCTTTGTTTTATCTGCGTTTCTTAGAACCTGACTCGGATCTCGCGAGCTAGAGCGAGACAAGGCAAAAATGGCCGAGGAAGCGGAGTTCACTGGTGTAAATGAGCATTCCGAGACGCCGCGTCCCGGGCCATTTTTAACGCCGTATCGCCGACGCGCAGCAGATCCGTGGCAGGTTCTCAGGGCTTACGCAGATCGCGTACGGCCCTTACCAACGCCAGTTGCTCAGCTTCGCTGAGCTTGTCGGCGTAATCGGGCATGGCGCCGGGACCGTCCTGAATAGCTTCGAGGATGTCGCTGTCGCTGTTGTTGTCCTGCCATTTGGCCTTGCTCAGGTTCTGTGCAAAGTACAGCCAGCCGCGCATGGTGTTGGCGCGGCCGTCTTCGGCGTGGCATTTGACGCAGTGCTGGCGATACAGCTGCTGGCCGTCAACGTCGGCGAGTGCGGGCAGGCTGGCGCTCAACGCCAATACGATGAACAGGCCGTGCAGTGCGGGCTTATTTAACATTGGCCAGGTTTCCTTTGAGGGCGACGCCCGCCATGATCGCGCCAGCGTGGCACTCATACTTCTGGCTATCCTTGTACTCGACGTTCTTGTAGTTACTGGCCAGGTCGACCACGGCATTGGCACCGGCCGCTTTGGCCGCGTTCTGGAAGCGGATCAGCGCGGACTGCAGAGCCCAGCTGCAGGCGGCTTCATCGCTCTTGTTGAAGGCGTTGGTCTTCTGGCTGGTGGTGACGCCAGACTTGACCACGCTGACCGCGCCAGCTGGTTTGTTGCCAGCCAGGTAGAACTTCACGCTGCCGTCTAGGCGGCCAGCGTTGAGGGCTTCCTGCACGACAGTCTCGAATGGCAGAAAGTGGGTGGTGTCACGCGCTTGGCTGACGGCAGGGAACAGGCTGATGCAGGCTGCTGCGAGAATCCAGGTTTTGGCGTTCATGGGTCGCTCCTTTTTTATGAGGTTTTTCTGGGAACTGCTTTGGGTTGCGCAAAAAGAGGTTGCTGCCGTAGCCAGTGTAATCCAGCTGCTTTTTAGCTCCAGCGTTTGAAGATCAGCGACGTATTCACTCCGCCAAAAGCGAAGTTGTTGTTCATCACGTACTGGTGGCTCATCTGGCGGAATTCACCGCGCAGGTAGTCCAGTTCGCCGCAGGCCGGATCGACCGCATCCAGATTCAGGGTCGGCACATAGCTGTCTGCGTTCATCATTTCGATACTGAACCAGGACTCCAGCGCGCCACAGGCGCCCAGGGTGTGGCCGAAGTAGCTCTTCTGCGAGCTGATCGGCATCTGGCTGCCGAACAGTTCCTGGGTCGCCAGGGTTTCCGCGACATCACCCTGGTCGGTGGCAGTGCCGTGGCCGTTGACGTAACCGATGGCGGAGGGTTGTAAACCGGCATCCTGCAGCGCCAGCTCCATTGCCCCGCGCATGGTGGCTTGTACGGGTTTAGTGGCGTGCTGACCGTCTGAGTTGCAGCCAAAGCCGACGATTTCTGCATGGATGGTCGCACCACGGGCCAAGGCGTGCTCCAGTTCTTCGAGTACCAGAATGCCGGCGCCTTCACCGATCACCAGACCATCGCGGCCGCTGTCGTAGGGACGCGGCGAAGTGTGCGGGGCATCGTTTTTCAGGCTGGTGGCATAAAGCGCATCGAAGACCATGGCTTCGGTGGGGCAGAGTTCCTCGGCGCCGCCGGCGAGCATCATCGGCAGGCGGCCAAACTTGATCGCTTCATAGGCGTAGCCGATGCCCTGGCTGCCGCTGGTGCACGCGCTGGACGTCGGGATCAGGCGACCCTTGAGGCCGAAGAAGATGCTGATATTGGCCGCCGTGGTGTGCGGCATCATACGGATGTAGGAGTTGGCATTCAGGCCGTCGGCCACCGAGTTGAGCAGCATATTGCCGAATGCCTTGATCTCGTCGGTGCTGCCGGTGGAGGAGCCGCAGGCCACGCCCATCCGACCGTCTTGAATGCGTTCGTCGCCGAGCAGGCCGGCATGCTCCAGTGCACGTTCGGCGGCGTATACCACCAGTTTGGAGACGCGGCCCATGCTGCGGGTCTGCTTGCGGTTCCAGTGCTTGGGTTGCACGAAATCATCCACCGGGCCGCCGAGGCGGGTGTTCAGCTCACTGAACCTGTCCCACTCGTGCATATAGCGGATACCGCTCTTACCGGCCTTGAAGTTCGCCTCGATCGTCGGCCAGTCGCTGCCCAGCGAGGTCACGCCGGCCATACCGGTGACTACCACCCGTTTGCATCCGCTCATCAGCACAACCCACCATTCACCGCGAGGACCTGGCGGGTAATGTAGGCCGCCTCCTCGGACATCAGAAAATTCACCGCGCCGGCCACTTCTTCCGGGGTGCCCATGCGCTGCGCGGGGACCATCTTGAGGATTTCCTCAACCGGCACATCGGCATCGAGGATTTCGGTATCGATCAGCCCGGGTGCGACGCAGTTGACCGTGATCTTGCGCTTGCCCAGCTCGATGGCCAAGGCCTTGGCCGCGCCGATGATGCCGGCCTTGGAGGCGCTGTAGTTGACCTGGCCGCGGTTGCCAATCAGCCCGGACACCGAGGTGATGCAGACGATGCGTCCGGCCTTGCGCCGCCGCACCATGGGCATGGTCAGCGGGTGCAGCACGTTATAGAAACCGTCGAGGTTGGTGCGCATGACGATGTCCCAGTCGTCCTCGCTCAGCGCTGGGAAAGCGCCGTCGCGGGTCAACCCTGCGTTACACACCACGCCGTAATACGCGCCGTGCTGCTCGACATCGGCCTCCAGCGCCGTGCGGCAGGCGGCGCGGTCGGACACATCGAATTGCAGGATGCGCGCCTGTTGGCCCAGCTCGATGATCTGCGTCTGCACCGCTTCGGCTTCCTCGCGGCGGGCGCGGCAATGCAGCACGATGTCATAGCCGCTTTTGGCCAGGCGCAGGGCAATCGCCCGGCCGATGCCACGGCTGGAACCGGTGACCAGAATGGTTTCGCGCAGGGCTGCTGTTTCGCTCATGGCTGAGTTTCCTGAAATTCTTCCTGAAGATAGCTGGCCACCTGCGGTGGCCGGAATACGTTAAGCCGTGCCAAGGCCTCGATGCCGGGACCGCGCAGCTGGCATTCGAACACGCCCATGCCGTTGTCATCCTGCAGCGAGCGGCTTGCATGGATATGCAGCTCGGCTCCGGCCGGGAAGCGTTCGACATTGCATTCGTACTTGCGCGTGCCAAGCAGAAAGCCCAGCTCCACCGGCTCGCCGCGCAGGCGCGCCTGGCAGCCTGCGTAGGCGGCGACGCTCTGCGCCATCAGCTCGATGCCAACCCAGGCCGGCAGGCTGCCGTCCTCCAGGTTGAACAGGCCGCCGTTGCGGATGGTCAGCTGGGTTTCGATGTCCTCATCGCCAAAGCGCAGCACCTGATCGATCAGGATCATGTCCGCGGCGTGGGGAATCAGCTCGGCGATTGGCCATTGGCTCATGGATGTTCTCCTGGCATTTCGCCGTGCTCTTCACCCAAGAGCAGGCTGATATTGTTGCCGCCAAAGGCGAAGGAGTTGCTCATCAGTCGGCGTGGGCGACTGCTGCGCAGTTGCGTGCCGGGCTGGACCAGATTCAGTGCCGGCAAGGCCGGGTCAGCTTGGCCATCCCACAGATGCGGGGGGAGTAGCTGATCCGGGTTGTATTCGCTCAGGGTCAGCCAGCAGAAAGCCGCTTCCAGTGCCCCAGCCGCGCCAAGGGTATGGCCGACCATGGACTTGCTCGATGAACAGGGCACACCATGGGGGAAGATGGCCTGCACCGCCTGGCTTTCCATTGCGTCGTTGTGGGTCGTAGCGGTGCCATGCAGGTTCAGGTAATCGACCTGATCAGCGCTGATGCCGGCCGCCGCCAGTGCTTTGCGCATGGCCGCCTGGGCACCAAGGCCATCGGGCTGCGGTGCGGAAATATGGTGAGCATCTGAGCCGGCGCCGCCGCCAAGCAGGGTGATTGGTACAGCACTCTGGGCTGCGCCGCTTAGCGGCTCTCTGGTCATTAAGAACAGCGCCGCCGCTTCGCCGATATTAATGCCATGGCGATTGACGGAAAACGGGTTGCAGCGCTCCGCCGAGACGGCTTCCAGGGCGGTAAAACCATTCAGCGTCAGGCGACACAGGCTGTCCACGCCACCGCAGATCACCGCATCGCACACCCCGAGGTTCAGCAGACGCTGCGCGCTCAGCAGCGCCCGCGCGCCCGAGGTACAGGCGGTGGAAATGCTAAAGCACGGCCCGCTCAAACCCAGCCAGTCACTGAGAAAATTCGCCGGTTCAGCCAGCTCCTGCTGGGCATAGTGATAATGCGCCGGCAACTCGCCCTCGTTGAGATAGGTGGCGATGCTCTGGCTGGCTTCCTCAATGCCCGAGGTGCTGGTGCCGAGTACCACGGCGATACGCTCGGCGCCGAAACGGCTGATAGCGGCGCGCAGTTCTGGCTCGATTTCCAGCGTGGCAGCCAGCAGCAGCTGGTTATTGCGGCTCGGCGGATGGTCCGGCAAATCGGGTAAATCAGGCAGGCTGCCCGGCACGGCGCCGACGGTCAGCGCGCGCTCGGCCACCCAACCGGTTTGCGCCTGCATGCCGCTGCTATCGCCGGCAAACAGCGCTGTCGCCACCGCCTGCTTGCCTTGGCCGAGGGCGCAGTTAAGGCCCAGTGCGTTGAGGTAGACCGGCATCAGGGAATCTCTTCGTCGGCGAGGGCATAGACCCGGTAACTCAGTACCTGGCCCTGGCTCAGGGTGAAATCCAGCGGCGCGTGGTAGTCGATCAGCCAGTGCGGATTAAGCCGGCGCTGACCGTCGGCCAGTTGCTGCCAGGTGTCGGGCGCATAGCTGGCGGGCAGCTTGTCGATCGGGGTGAGGGCGAACAGCAGGGCGGCGAACAGCTCCTGGGCATCGCTATTGGGCGGCAGCAGGCCATCGGCGCGCCACTGGCCATTCTCCAGTAACTGCCGCGCCAGGGGCACGCCGAGTGGATCGAACAGCGACCAGCGCAATGCCGATTGTTCGGCCTGCACCACCAGCCACCAGGTCTGCTGATCCGCGCCTTGCTGGCGTTCGACGCGCAGCGCGGCGGGCAGTGGCGCACCAAAGCTTGGCGCGCCTAGCGGCAGCGGCGTGTGAGCGGCGCAGGCGCTGAGTAGCAGGCCGAGGCCGAGCAGGACGAGGCGTCTCATGCCGGAGTTGCCTCCAGCGGCTTGCGCGCCACCACATTGACCAGGGTTTCATTGCGCTGGCCGGCCGGCTTGGGTTTCATCAGCCCCCAGCGCTCCAGCAAGCCGAAGTCTTTGGAGCGACTCCACCACAGATAGGGGTAGGAGACATTATTGGCATCGAACGCGAAGCCCTGGCCGTGCAACATCTGCAGATAGCCTTCGGCGCTTTTCTGCACATGCATGGGGTGGCGGAACAGCCAGCGGATCACCCAGGTGTCGATGTAGTACTGAGTCGATTCCGCGAACAGCAAGCGCCCGCCCGGCTTGAGCACGCGCCAGAATTCGGCGAGTGCCTGTTCCTGCTCGACCAGGTGATGGAAGGTCTGGTGACAGAACAGCAGGTCGACGCTGGCATCCGGCAGGTCGATGGCCGCGCAGTCGCTGGCGATCAATTGCACATCCAAGCCCAGGCGCTCCGCCTCGGCACGCGAGCAATCGAGGCTGTGCGGGTCGGCATCCAGACCGATTATCCGTGCAGGCGCAAACACCTCGGCGAGCAGGCCGAAGGACTTGCCCTGGCCGCAGCCGGCATCCAGCAGCACCGGTGCTTCTGGCAGTGGGCCGGCGAACAGGCCGCGCAGGTCATTGATTGCCACGCGCAGCACATGGTGCTGCCAGACGTGGCTCTGCAAGAACCAGAAGCCGAAGCGGGTTTCCTCGACGTAGGTGGCGGCCGGGTTGTTCATAAACATCCTTATTTATTGGCTGGCGCAGACTTCGGCGAGGACGCGCAGGCGGCGCTTGGGCTCTGCCACATAGGGGTTCTTCGCGTCCCAGGCATAGCCCGCGAGGATCGAGCTGATCATCCGGCGGATTTCCGGCTGGGCCTTCTCGTAATAGATCACGTCTTGGAAGCTGCCGTCATACCAGCCCTCGACATACACGCGGAAGGTGTCGACGCCGCGCTTGAGTGGGATGGCAAAGTCCTGCTCCCAGTCTACCGTCTCGCCACTGAGTTGGCGGTGCAGCAGGCCAGCGGCCATGCTCGCAGAACGCATGGCGATGGTCACCCCGGAGCTAAACACCGGGTCGAGGAACTCCGCCGCATTGCCGAGCAGGGCAAAGCCTGGGCCGTGCAGGGCTTTGACGTTGGCCGAGTAGCCGCCAATGGTACGCGCCGGGGTGTCCCACACGGCGTTTTTCAGCACCTTGTGCAGGCTGGGGGTCTCTTCGATAAATTGCTTCAAGCAGGCGTCGAGATCTTCCGGGCGACCTTGATAGCGGGTGGCATCGGCTACTACACCGACCGAGCAGCGGCCGTTGCTGAACGGGATGGTCCAGAACCACACGTCGCGCAGGGTCGGGTGGGTGGTGATGAGGATCTTCTCGCGGTCGAAACCGGTGCCATCGCTGCGGTCTTCGACGTGAGTAAACACTGCCTGGCGTACGGGGAAGCTCGACGGCGTGTCGAGGTCGAGCAGGCGCGGCAGCACGCGGCCGTAGCCGCTGCCATCGAGGACGAAGGCGCACTCGACCTGGTATTCATGGCCATCGGCCAATCGGCGCACACTCAAGCGTGGGCGGTCGGCGCTGAAATCAACGGCGAAGATTTCTTCTTCATAACGAATTTCCACACCCTGCAGCTCGGCCTGATCCGCCAGTAGCTTGTCGAAATCGGCACGCAGCACCTGATAGGTCGAACCCTGCCCCGGGGTAAAGGTGTCGCGGAAATCGAATTCGGTATAGCGCTCGCCCCAGCCAAAGGCCGCGCCATGCTTGGTCTGGAAGCCCGCCGCACGCACTGCATCGAGCATCCCGGCTTCTTCAACAAAGTCCAGGCAGTGCGACAGCAGGCTCTCGCCAATTGAGAAGCGCGGGAAGCGCTGGCGCTCCAGCACCAGCACGTCATGGCCATTGCGCTTGAGCAGCGCACCGGCAATCGCCCCGGACGGGCCGGCACCTATCACTACGACTTGGCGTTGTTCGACTTCAAGAGACTTCATAGCGGCTTCTGGCCTCATGCGTGGCGGCGTGTGGGTAAGCACCGGCCAGGGCCGGTAACAGGGTCGAGATCAGGCCCATGAGCATCAGGGCGAAATACAGTGCTGGGCTGATTATCTGCTGTTGCAGCAGCAGATTGAGAAAGATGATTTCAGTCAGGCCACGGGTATTCAACAGCAGGCTTTCGCGCCACTGCCCCGCATAGGCGCGCAGTTGTCCGGCGGCCCAGCTCAGGCCCAACCAGTTGCCGGCCAGTTTGCTGATGATCGGCAGCAGCAACAGCGCCGCAAACTGCCAGGCAGAATACCCCAGCCAGGCGTCGTGCCAGTCGATCTGCAGCAGGCCAAAGGCCAGAATCAGCGGCACTGCCAGCCAGGTTTGCAGCCAGCGCAGCACCCCGGCGGGTAGTGGCAGGAGTAAAGGCAGGCGCAGGGCAGTGAGCAGCAACAGGTAGGCGATGCCGAACACCAGGGCATTCAGGTGCAGTTGCTGCATCAACAGCAGCAGGGCGAGAAAGCAGCTGCCATTGAGGAGCGAGGAACGCAGCGGCAGCAGCTTCAACAGCAGTGGCAGGCTGGCGGCCAGCAGCGGCCAGAGCAGGGTGGCCGGATCGCTGCTGCCCTGAGCCAGGCCGAAGATCAGCCAGCACAGCAAATCCATGATGATTGCTGCCTGCAGCAGCTGGCGGATCTTGGCCACCGGGTAGCCGAGGTGCTGCAGGTAGAGAAACAGCACTGGAATGGCAGTCAGGGCAAACAGCAGCCCCACGGCAATATCGGCCAGGCCGCTTTGCTCTGGCAGCAGCCAGAATGCGCAGGCCAGGCCGCAGAAGAACGGCACAAAGAAACTCGGCAAGGCGATCTGCAGGCTGCCCGGCTCCAGTTGTAGATCAACCACATCACTGAGGATATGCCCCAGCAACAGGCAGAAGGCCATGCCATATAAGGGCTCCAGCCACACTGGCGCGAGCAGCTCGCGGGCGCCGAAGCCCAGCGGCGTGGTCCATAGCATCAGCAGCGGCAGGCCCAGGGTGGCCAGCAGCAACTGGCTGACAATCGGAATCAGGCGCAGGCGTTTGCCCAGCCAGGTCACCAGGGCAAATAGCGCGAGAAGCACCAACCAGGCCAGTGCGATGCTCATAGCGTCTGCGCCTGGTTAGCTGTGCTTTGCCGGGTGCCGGCCCAGGGTGCCAGCAGAAAGCAGAACAGCAGGCCAAGGCTGATTGCCAGACCGAAGTTGGCAATCGCCGGGGTGTCGCTGATCAGCAGCAGGCCGAACGACAGCCAGCTGGTCAGCGCCGAGAGCAGGGTGCCGAGCAGGCTGACCGCCGGCCCGCCGATGTTCTCGCGCATCAGGATGGCGTAATCCACGCCGATGGCGGTGATCAGCAGCAGGCCGAACAGGCTGAACAGCGTCAGTGGCTGGCCCAGCCAACCCAGGCAGGCCAGCGCAGCCAGCGCCGCCAGCAGCGGCAGGCAGACCACCCGCAGTGCGCCGCCGAGGCCGAACGGCAGGCACAGCAGCAAGAGTATCGCCACGCTGGAGATGAGTTTTAATTCTGCGGCGCTAAGTTGGGTGGCGCTAAACAGCGCGTTGAGTTCGCTGATCCGATCCACCAGCTGCACCCCCGGCAGACCCTCGACCAGTGGCTTGAGTTCGCTGCTGTTGCTCAGTCCCTGCAGGCTGACCAGCCCGGCCACGCCATCTGCATGGGCTCCGAGCCATAGCGGGCGCCAGGCCTCGCCCAGGGGGCTGGCCAGGGCTTGTTCCAGGCTCGCCTGGTTGTTCTGTTGTAGCGTCAGCAGTTCGTTATGCAGCGCGGCCGGCGGGATGCCCAGGTCGAGCAGCGGCTGCCAGTGCGGCGGCAGTTCGCTCAGTGCCGCGCGCAATTCCTGCAGCTGGCTGTCGGGAGCGACCAGTTGGCTCAGGGCGCGGTAGTCACGCAACTGACCGTTCTGCACCGCCTGATCCAGGCGCTGGCTCAGCGCCGCCTGGCGCTCCAGCAACTGCTGCGGGTTAGCGGCGCGTACCAGAAAGAACTGGCTGGTGGGCTGCTGCCCGGTCAGCTCGGCGATACGCTGGGCCTCGGCCAGCAATTCCGGCTCCTTGCCGAGCCATTGGCGCAGATCATTTTGTGTATGCAGCTGCCACAGACCGCCGGCACAAAACAGCAGTAGCAACGCCAGCAGCGGTGCGCTGCCGATCTTGGCCAGCAGGCGTGCCCGTCCAGCCAGCAGGCGTTGGCTAAGGCTCAGCAGTTGTGGCGATGGGCTTAGGCGCAGGCCGCGTAGCCAGGCCGGCAGCAGGCATACCGAGCACAGATAAGCGGCAATCAGCCCGGCGGCGGAAAACAGCGCGACTTGGGTCAGCGCCGGAAACGGGGTAAAGGCCAGCGCCAGGTAGCCGATCAGGTTGGTGCCCAGGCTCAGGCTCAAGCCCGGCAAGGTGGCGCGCAGGGCGCCCCAACTGGTCCAGCCATCTGTGCCCTCGGCGTTGCTCCAGCTCTTGCTTAAGTAATGTTGCGGATAATCGGCGGCGACCCCGACCAGGCTGGCGCCCAGTACCAGGGTCAGGGCGTTGATCTGGCCAAACACCAGCACGCAGGCGGTACAGCCGGCCAACAGCGCTATACCAATCGGCAACAGGCTGACCAGCACCCGCACGCGGCGGAAGGCCAGCAACAACAACAGCAGGGTGCCGAGGGTGGCGCCGCCGCCAATCAGGCTGATCTCGCGGGTCGCCTTGGCCTGCCCGGCTGCCGCATACAACACGCCACCGGCCGCCAGCAGTTGGCCGCCGGCTGTTTCGACCTGCGTGCGGGTAGCGGCGACCTGGGCGGCTATCAGCGGCGGCTCCTGCATATCGAAGGCGCTGCCCTGGGCGCTGGCACGCAGCAGGGCCCAGGTCATGCCCGGCTCTTCCAGCAGCAGTGCGCCGCTGCTCAGGTCGGCCTGGATGCGGCTGCCGGGATTCAGCGCCTGCTGCGAGCGTACGCCCAGGCCCAGCCAGTCCTGCTCGATGGGCAGCAGGCTGAAACCAGCGAAGGTGTCGAACAGCTGGGCGGCGCGTTGTTCGATCAATTGTTGCGGCTGCTCCAGCAACAGCTGGCGATCTGCCGTCGGCAGCAGACTCAGGCGGTTGCTGCGCAGGTAGTCGCGCAGTGCCGCGAGGTCGCTGTCGACGTTCCATTGCACCTGGGCGAAGCGCCCGCTGTCGCGCCACTGCTCGCCCACCTGCTGCGCCAGGGCAATCGCCTGGTCGCGCTGCGGGTGGCCAATCAATAGCAACAGGTCGCGGTTGAGCGGCTCCTGCATACGTTGCTCGGCCTGCTGCACCAGTTCATCGCCGCTACCGGCCGGCAACAGCGCGAGCATATCTGCCGCTACGGGTGGGCCGTTGCGCCATTGCCACGCGGCGAGCGCCAGTAGGGCGGCGAGCAGCAGCAGAAAGCCGCGCGGCAGCCAGCGTTCACTGCGCAAAGTCGCGCCGCTCCTGTTCGCTCAAGGCATCGCCTGCCTGGCTTTCCGGTAAGCGCAGCACGCTGTGGTCGCCCTGGGTTTCATGCAGCTCGATGCGTTGCACCAGCGCGCCGCCGTCAATCTGGATGCGGCTGAAAATCTGCTTGAGCAGCACCGAGTTCGGTACCAGGCGCAGTTGCCAGGCCTCGGTCGTGCCGCTCAACTGCAGCTCGAAATCCCGCGCCAGGCCACTGTGGTCACCTTTGAGTACGGCGAGAAACAGCCGGCTCTGTTGCGCGGCGACATCCTGGCCGGGCTGCTGTTGCCAGCCGCTGGGCGTGCGTTTGGCGATGCCCTGGCCGTCGATGCGGTAATCCTGCTTAAGCGGGCTTTGCAGCTGCCAGAGCAGGCCGAGGTCACGGCTCAACACAAACTGACCGCGACTGGTCAGTGGCTGCGGCAGGGCGCGCAGGTGCTTTTCCTGAATCAGCGGGCCGCGCACCACAGCAGGCTTGGCCAGCTGGGCGCTGAGCTGGTCGAGGTCGAAGGCCAGCGCACTCTGGCTCAGCAGCCAGAAGCCGAGGCCTGCCAGCAGGCGTTTCACGCCAGCACCTGTGCAACGGCGTCGATCAGCACCTTGGGCGAAGCGAACTGCATCTCGCGGGTGGCGATTTCCACCGCCACCTGCACGCTGCTGCCACGGGTCATGCGCTCGCCGGTTGCGGCATCGGTGATCAGGTAGTTGATCTTCAGACGGTTTTCCCATTCCACCAGATCGGCGCGCACGATGATCTTCTGACCAAACTGCGCGCCACGGATATAGCGCAGCTGCAGGTCGATCACCGGCCAGGCGTAGCCGGCGGCACGCATCTGTATGTAGTTGTGGCCGAGCTTGTCGAGCAGGGCGCAGCGCGCTTCTTCGAAGTATTTGACGTAGTGGCCATGCCAGACCACTTCCATCATGTCGACGTCGAAGAACGGCACCTGCAGTTCGATTTCCGCCTGCAATACGCCTTTGCTACGCATAGAGCCTCCAATGCTGCGCGCGGATGCGCACCAGGCACAGGCGCAGCTCGGCTTCCAGGGCGCGGTCTTCGATCACCGGATGGAAGTCCACAGCCAGCTGTTCACGCATGGCGGCGATCGGCGCGGGGATGTCGTTCTTGCCGTCGCGCTGGCGCAGCCACACGCCTTGGTTGGCGGCCAGCAAGGTGGCGGCGGCGACCTGCTCGGTCAGCTCCAGGCTGCGCAGGGCGTCGCGGGCGGCGATGGTGCCCATGCTCACCTTGTCCTGGTTGTGGCACTCGGTGGAGCGGGAGAACACGCTGGCCGGCATGGTGTTTTTCAGCGCTTCGGCGGTCCAGGCGCTGGTGCCGATCTGCACGGCCTTGAAGCCGTGGTTGATCATCGCGCTGACGCTTGGCGCGCCGGACAGATTGCTCGGCAGGCCGTGGTTGTAGCGGGTGTCGACCAGCAGGGCGAGCTGGCGATCAAGCAGGTCGGCGACGTTGCCCACCAGGTTTTTCAAGCTGTCCATGGCGAAAGCGATATGCCCGCCGTAGAAGTGCCCGCCGTGCAGCACGCGCTCGGCTTCGGCGTCGATCAGTGGGTTGTCGTTAGCGCTGTTCAGTTCGATCTCGATGAACTGGCGCAGCAGACCCAGGCTATCGGCCAGCACACCGAGCACGTGCGGCGCACAGCGCAGCGAGTAGCGATCCTGCAAGCGGTGCAGTGGCGCGGTCGGCGCGTCGATGGCCAGGTCCTGGCGCAGCCAGGCGGCGACCTGCATCTGCCCCGGATGCGGCTTGGCGGCGAACAGGCGCTCGTCGAAGTGTTCCGGATTGCCCTCCAGCGCCACCACGTTGAGTGCGGTGATACGGGTGGCCAGCTTGAGCAGGTAATCGGCGCGCGAATAGGCCTGGCAGGCCAGGGCGGTCATCACGGCGGTGCCGTTCATCAGCGCCAGGGCTTCTTTCGGGCGCAGGGTCAGCGGCGTCCAGCCGAGTTCCTTATGCACATCGGCGGCGCTGCGGCGCTCACCTTTAAACATCACTTCGCGTTCACCGCTGAGGGTGGCGGCGACATAGGACAGCGGCGTCAGATCGCCGCTGGCGCCCACCGAGCCTTCTTCCGGAATCAGCGGCAGCACATCAAATTCGAGAAACGCCTGCAGGCGTTCGAGCAGCTCCACGCGCACGCCGGAAACGCCCTGACACAGCGACTGCAAACGCGCGGCCAGTACGGCACGGGTGGCAGGCTCATCGAGCAGCTTGCCGAGGCCACAGCCGTGGAAGGTGTAGAGGTGACGCGGCAACGCTTCGACTTGGTGCAGCGGCACGGCCACTACGCAGGAGTCGCCGTAGCCGGTGGTGACGCCGTAAATCACGCCTTCCTTGTCCAGCAGGCTGTCGAGGAAACGCGCGCCCTTGGCGATTTTTTCGCGGTAGGCGGCATCGCTTTGCAGCTGCGCCGGTGCGCTGCGGCTGGCCAGGGCGACAACCTGTTCGATGCTCAGGGGGCGCTCGCCAAACACGATGGGATCAGGCTGATGTGTCGTCATCTTCATTCCAGAACGGGTAGAAATTGAACCATTGCAGGGGCGCATCCAGACAGCGTTGCGCGAGCTGGTCGGCGTAGCGCTGGGTCCAGTGGCGGATCACCGCGTCCCGCTCGCTGCGCTTCCACTGCAGGCGCTCGGCGAAGGGCTCAATGATCACCTGGTAACGGTTATCGATTTTCAGGCAGTGAATCAGATTGACTGGGCATTGCAGCAGCCCGGCCAGCAGCCACGGGCCTTGTGGGAACGCGGCGGGCTTGCCGAGGAAGTTCACGTTAACTGTGCGGCTCCCGGTGAGCGGTACGCGGTCACCGGCAATTGCCAGCCATTCGCCGCGCTCCAGGCGTTCGGACAATTGCAGCATGATTGCCGCATCCAGCTCGCTGACCTGAATCAGCCGCAAGTGCGTGGCCCCGGCCTCACCGAGCAGGCGGTTGAACTGTTCGGCATGTTTGGTGTGCACCAACACGTTCATCGTCACCTGCTCGCCGAGTTCGGCCAGGGCGCGGCAGACTTCGAGGTTGCCCAGGTGTGCGGCCACCAGCATTTGTCCACGGCCTTCCTGGCGCAGCTGGGTGCAGGCGTTGCTTGGGTCGATCAGGGTCACCTGTTCCAGGCCGAGCTTGCCGTTCCACACGTCGAGCTTGTCCAGCAGGGTGTCGGTGAAACTCATGAAGTGGCGCAGCACCGACAGGCGGCTGGGCTGCAGTTCGCGGCGTCCGCTCCAGGTGGCCAGGTTGCGCTGGTATTGATAAATGCTGCGTCGCGCTTCGGCGCCGAACAGGTAGAAATACAGCACGATCAGGTACAGCAGCGGGCTGATCAGCCGGCGGCCGAGCAGGCGCGCCAGCCAAGCGGTGAATTTCATCAGGATAAAGCTGCCGCGCTCACGTTGCCCGGCCCAGTGTGGCTGGCTCATCCGCGCCACCTGTGCCAGAGGATCTGCGGGGCGCGCAGCAACATGCCGAAGAACAGCTTGGCGTGCATCTTCGAGATCAGCGCGTTGTCGAGCCACAGGCGAAAGTGCGAGAGGCCGTCCAGCGGGTAGTGCACCTGGGTCGGCAACCACTGCATCGGCTGATTGCGCCAGGCCAGGCGTACCAGTACTTCGGTGTCAAAGTCCATGCGCTTGCCCAGGGTTACCGAATCAATCAGTGCCAAGGTGGCCGGCAGCGGGTACACGCGAAAGCCGCACATGGAGTCGCGGATGCTTAGCGACAGGGTGTTGATCCACACCCAGACGTGGGTCAGGTAGCGCGCGTAGAGGCGGCCTTTTGGCACGCTCTCGTCGTACTGCGGGTAACCGCAGATCAGCGCCGCAGGAGCGGCTTGCGAGGCGTCGATGAAGCGCGGCAGATCACTGAGGTCATGCTGGCCGTCAGCATCCACCTGCAGCGCATGACTGAAACCCAGTCGCGCCGCTTCACGCAGGCCGGCCATTACCGCGCCGCCCTTGCCCTGATTCACCGCCAGCCGCACCAGGTGGGTGTCAGGCTGAACGGCCAGCTGATCTATCACCGCCGCGCAGGCTGGGCTGGAGGCATCGTCCACCAGCACGCAGGGCAGGCCGGCCGCGTGCAGCGCGGCGACCACCACGGGCAGCGCGTGTTCGTGGTTATACACAGGGATCACCGCGCAGGGCTTATGGAAAGCTACCTGCGTTGCCATCGCTGCGTTAAGAGCAGGCTCAGAATGCTCATTTAGCGCTTGTAAACTCCGCTTCTTCGCCTGCTCTTGCCTTGCGCTGGCTGCCTCGCCAACGCTTTCCAGGGGTTCTTTAGACACTGGCGGCCCCCAGCAGAATCCGTCCGGAGGAACAGGCGGCCTCGCCGTTGCGGAAGGCGAAGTACAGCTTGCCGCGCGCGGCGTCGAAACGCAGGCTCAGCTGTAAGCGATCTCCCGGGCGCACCAGTTGCTGAAATTTCAGCACTTCCATGCCGCTGAAGCGTGGTGGCAGGTCCTTGATCAACTGACGCGCCAGTTGCTGCGCCCAATCGACTTGCACCACGCCTGGCAGTACTGGCGTTTTCGGGAAGTGACCGCTGAAGTGCGCCAGGTCCAGCGGCACCACCAGCTCCAATTGCCATTCACCGTCCTGCTCCACGGCCGACAGTGGTTCCACCTGGGTTGGCCGTGGCTCGGCCAGCATTGCTTCGACGGTGGCCTGGGCCAGCTTGCCCTGACTGTTATAGGGCAGCTGCGCGAGCAGGCGCCAACGGCGGGGCAGGGCGATGGCTTCGCAATGACCGGCCAGGTGGCGACGCAGGGTTTCGGTGACGGTCTTGCGCCCTTCATTGCGCAGCGCATGCAGGCCGGCTGGGCTCAAGGCTACTAGGGCGCCGAGGTAGGCACGGCCTTCCTGCAATACGCCGAGGCGCGCATCGCTGAGCCATGCGTGGCTGCTCAGTGCCTGTTCGAGCATGGGCAGGGAGATACGCTTTTCTTCCAGTTTGATAATCCGATCCAGGCGGCCGCGCAGGGCAAAGCGGCCATCGGCCTGCAGTTCCACCGCATCGGCGGTCTGCTCGCGGTGGCCGGCAGGCAAATACGGCGAGGTCAGGTGCAGCGCACCTTCGGCGTTTTGTCCCAATTCGATGCCGGCAAACGGCGTCCACAGTTCGCCGCCCTGACGCCAGGCGATACCGCCGGTTTCCGAGCTGCCGTAGATTTCCGTGGGCCATTGGCCAAGCAGCGTGTGCAACTCGGTGGCGGTTTCACTTGGCAGCGCGCCGCCTGAGGAAAACACTTGGCACACCGCACTCAGGGCTTCCCAGTCCAGGTTGTCGCCCATACGTTTCAACAATGCCGGGCTGGCCACCCAGGCGAAAGCAGTGCCGGTTGCCAGGCTTTCGCGCTGCAAGTCTTCGGGGAACGGCTGGGCGCGGCGCAGGAATACGCGGCCGGCGCAGAGTGGCCACAACACGCGAAACAGCAGGCCGTAGATATGCTGAGTGGCGACGCTGCCGAGAATGGTCGCCTGGCCCAGTTGCGCGCCCCACAGCTGTTCCAGGGCGGTCACTTCATTGGCCAGCTGGCGCAGGGATTTGTCGATCAGCTTGGCTTCGCCGCTGGAGCCGGAGGTGCACAGGGTCAGCTGACATTGGTCGAGATCGAGTGGCGCGGCCGGCAGGGTCGCACCGTCCTGGGTAAGCAGGTCGTCGAGGCTATTCAGCCATAGGTCGCACTGACTGGCCATGCGCTGGCGGGTTTGCGGCTGGGCATCAGCCGGCAGCAGTACGGCAATCCCGGCGCGCCAGGCGGCCAGCAGGGCGATGGCCAGTTCACCGGCATCGTCGAGGTACAGCGCCAGGCGTTTTACGCCACGGCCTTGCAGCTCAGCCGCCAATTGCAGGGCATGCTGGCGCAGCTGGGGGTGATCCAGGTCCGCGCTTACTGCGCGACCGGGGTGGGCGTCGAGCAGCAGGTGCTCGAGGGACAGCCAGTTCATTCATGTCTCCTAACACGCTGGCGCACCAGCCACTCACCCGCAAACAGCAGGCCCATCAGGCCGTAGGCAATCAGCCCGGTATACAGCGTCCACCAGCTCAGCGGTGCCCAGATATTCAGCGCCACCACCACCAGACCGTTGGCCAGGAAGAACCCGGCCCAGACCTGGGTAACAGTCCGCGTATAGCGCACGGCAACTTCCGGCAACTGCGGCTCGGTCAGGCGCGCCAGGCGCTCGATCAGCGGTGGGCCGAACTTCAGGCTAAGGCCGAACAGCGCCAGCAGCAGGCCGTTAAGCAGCACCGGGTACCAGCGCAGCAGCTCAGGCTCACCAGCCAGGCCCAGAAGCAGGCAAAAGCCCAGGGCCACCGCGGTCATCCAGCGGTTGCCCGGCTTGCCCCGTTGGCTGAGCGCGCGGGCCAGCCACAGGCCGCCAAGCAGCAGGGCGAACAGGCGTGGCGACAAGTGCTCCATGCCGTAGTACACGGCAAAGGGGTAGAGCAGTCCGGCCAGCAGCAGGAGCAGGCCAAATAGACGACTCATTATTCGCTGGCTGGAGCGTTAACCAGCTGCAGCACCGCCTCGACCACGTCACCGACCGTGCGCACCGCCTTGAACTCTTCGGCCGCAAGCTTCTTGCCGGTCTGGCGCTTGATGTGGTCGATCAGGTCCACGGCATCGATGCTATCGATCTCCAGGTCCTGATAGAGGTTGGCTTGCGGCGTAATACGTTCGGCGTCCAACTCGAACAGCTCGACCAGTGCGTCACGCAGGGTGTCGAAAATCTCTTCACGGGTTTGCATCGGCGGCTCCCTCAGGCGGTCTGTTGCGATGACACGAATGCCGCCAGGCTGGCTACGTTGGCAAAGTGCTTGCGGGTGTCTTTGGCTTCAGCGTCGATCTTGATGCCAAAGCGCTTCTGGATCGCCAGGCCGAGCTCCAGGGCGTCGACCGAGTCCAGGCCGAGGCCTTCACCGAACAGCGTCAGGTCGGCGGCAATGTCTTCGGCCGCCATGTCTTCAAGGCCCAGGGCATCGATAATCAGGTTCTTAATTTCCAGCTGTAAATCGCTCATCTTTGGCGAGCTCCTTCATAAAGTGTTGGTGCAGAAAATCGTTTAGTTTGCGCGAGGCTATCGGCGGCGCCCCCATGGCATTGAACTGCTGTGGGTCAATATCCTCGCCTACGCGTAGGCGAATGTGAAAACGGCGCGACGGAATGCTGTACCAGGGCTCGGCTTTGGTCAGTGTGGTGGGGCTTACGCTGATCACCACTGGGGTAACGATGCGTGCGCCACGAATCGCGATGGCCGCTGCACCACGGTGAAACTCCGGGGCTTGCCCCGGCGTGGTGCGCGTGCCTTCGGGGAATATCACCAGAGTCTGGCCGCTTTGCAGGGCGCCGGCGGCTTCGTCGAGCATGTCCATGCTGCCGCTGTTGCTGATGAAGTGGGCCGCGCGCAAGGGGCCGCGCATGCTCGGGTTGTCCCACAGGGTTTGTTTGACCACGCAGTTGGCATCACGAATAAAGGCGATCAGTACCACCACATCGATCAGCGAGGGGTGGTTGGCGATGACCATTTGTCCCGGTTGACCGAGGCGTTCGATGCCTTCGACTTCGTAGGTCAGTACGCCGCTGCGGTACATAAAGCGCACGAACAGGTAGAAGGTTTTGCTCACCACCGCGCGGGCGCGGGTGCGCCGGTTCAGGGCATCGCCTGGCAGCAGGGCCAGCAGGGGGAAGATCAGCACGCGCAGCAGCACACCGCCGATGCCGAACAGGCTGAAACTCAGGGCCGTGGCCACCAGCCGCCAGACATAGGGCGGGCTGTAACGGCTCAGGCCTTGTTGCGTGACCAGGTCCATTGTCGGCTCTTCCAGTGGTGCTGCAGGGTCGGCTGGTCGCTGCACAGGGCGCGGACCAGGTTGAGAGCGTGGGGCCATTCGCTGCCGGCGCCGTCGCCCCGGCTCAGGTGCAGCTGCCAGTCATCGCCCGGCGTCAGCAGCAGGCCAACGGCATAGGGGAACGGGACGTCGTCGATAAATGGCGCGTAAAGCTCGGGCGGAGTTTCTTCGGCAATCACTACTAGCACTGCTGGTGCGCCGTCGTGGAGCATGCCGCAGGCTTCCAATATGGCGTTTTCCAGGCCGTCGCCGGCGCCTGCAATGGCCGTCATTTCGCTGTGATCGCCGCGCTGTATCGACCATAGACCGATGATCGCGTTGTGCACCGAGAGGCTGAACTGGGTCGGCGACAGCGGCTCGTTGTGCGCCAGATCACTGAGAATGGTCAGAGTGCGCGGGGTTTCGCCATGCCGGCTGGCGAACACCATCGGTAATTGCGGGTGCGCTTCGGCCAGCGGCCAGGCAACGTGGAAGGCCATCCGCGCCAGGCGGCTCAGGCGGCGGCGCTGCATGGCCGGCAGCGCGCTGACATCCGGTTGCTGGCCCGCATCCACCAGGCGCGACGGTGCCTGATGCCAGGCGCACCAGTCAGCCGTGCTGTCCAGGCCAGGAGCCCAGGCACGCCATTGTTCGATCCTGAAATGTGTCACGCGGTGGGCATCCATGTCGGCTGCCGCCAGCCGCAACCAGCGGAGGGCTTGGCAGCAGGCATGGCGAAGTGCTGGCATTATCCAGACCGTACGGGCCGTGCGCAAATCTATGGCCTACTGTTCTGACCGGAGGCGGCGGGGTTTTGCCGAAAATCTCGCCCTTGTCACGTAGTTTGCATAGAATCCGGGACCATTTCGGGGTTTATGCGGGATTCAGGGGGTATTTCATGCGGCGCGTGATCTTCAATCAGAAGGGCGGTGTGGGGAAGTCCAGTATTGCCTGCAACCTGGCCGCGGTCAGTGCTTCCCAGGGCTATCGCACGCTGCTGATCGACCTGGACGCCCAGGCCAATTCGACCCATTACCTCACCGGCCTGACCGGTGAGGACATCCCCATGGGCATTGCCGAGTTCTTTAAAGGCACGCTGTCATCGGCGCCGTTCGGCAAGAAAGGCAGCGTGGATATCTACGAGACGCCGTTCGACAACCTGCATGTGGTCACCGCCACCGCCGAGTTGGCCGACCTGCAGCCGAAGCTTGAGCAGAAACACAAGATCAACAAGCTGCGCAAACTGCTCGAAGACCTCAGTGAAGACTACGAGCGCATCTACCTCGATACCCCACCTGCGCTGAATTTCTACACCGTCTCCGCGTTGATCGCCGCTGACCGCGTGTTGATTCCGTTTGACTGCGACAGCTTCTCGCGCCAGGCGCTGTATGGCCTGCTGCGCGAAATCGAAGAGCTTAAGGAAGACCACAACGAGGGCCTGGAAGTAGAAGGCATTGTGGTCAACCAGTTCCAGCCGCGCGCCAGCCTGCCGCAGCAGCTGCTCGATGAGCTGATTGCCGAGGGGCTGCCGGTGCTGCCGGTCAACCTGATGAGTTCGGTGAAGATGCGCGAATCGCACCAGGCCTGCACGCCGCTGATCTACCTGGACCGCAACCACAAGTTGACTCAGCAGTTTGTCGAGCTGCATGACCTGCTCAACAGTGCTGACTGAGTTGAGTCTGGATAACAAAAAAGCTGCCTAGGCAGCTTTTTTGTTGTGCGAAGAAAACCTACCTGACGACGTAGATGTCGCAGGGCGCCTTGTGCAGGAAGTGCTGCGCAAGGCTGCCGAGCAATGCTTGCGACAGTGCGCTGCGGCCGTGGCTGCCGAGTACCAGCAGTTCGGTGTTGGTGCTCTTCAGGCGTGCTTGCAGGCAGCGCAGGATGCCGCCTTGTTCCACCGAGTGGGTCAAGGTCGGGCCTTTCTCCGGTAGGTTCTGCGCTTCATCTTCCAGCAACTGGTTGATCAGGGCTTTTTGCGTGTTCAGTTGCGCTTCAACCTGCTTGGGCGTGCCCTTGTCTGGCTCGAAGACGTGCAGGGCGTGCAGTTCGGCCGTTTCCGGCAGCAGACGGTAGGCCTGGCCGAGGGCGCTGCAAGCGCAGAGTGAGAAATCGATGGCCGCCAGTGCACGCTGGTATGGCTTGAAATCATTACGCGCTACCAGCAGCAGTGGCACCGGGCAGTTGCGGGCAATGCGGTCGAGGCTGGTGCCGGAGAAGAAGTCGTGGCGCTGGTGATGGCCGCCGAGTACCAGCAAGTCGCAACCCAGCTCATTAAGCTGTTGCAGCACCACTTCCGACGGTTTGATGCCGGTGCGGATCAGCAGTTGGCTGCCGGGTGGAGCGTATTGGGTCAGGCTGCGGTCCAGCGCCTGCTTAGCCTGCTCATGTTCTTGGCTACTTTTGCTCGGGTCGAGCACATGCAGGATGGTCAGTTTGGCGTTGAATTGCTTGGCCAGCTGGGTGGCGCGGCACAGCGCCATGTCGGCGGTGTCGCGCAGGTCGTGGGCAATAAGGATGTGGCTGGGCATGGTCGGCGTTCTCCTGCCGATGCATGTCGGCACATTTATTGTGACCTCGAGTCATAGCTGGACTTTTGACCTAGGGCAAGGTCAGGTGTCAGCGTGCGCGCAATTGGTAAAGGCCGCGACTCTCGGCCACTACTTCACCACTCTCATCGGTTAGCTGCAACTGTAAAACATACTCGGCTTTGCCCAGTTCTGTTGCCTGTTTTTGCAGCTGCTGGATTTCCTCTGCTGCAAGGTGTGCCTCGACTCGAATATCGCCGGTTGACGGGCGGCGAAAGCGCAGGTTCATTTCCTTGATGATGGGGTAAAAGCGCTGGGCATCGAAGCTGGTGAGGAACAGCGCACCGCCGGGAATTTCTGCCAGGGTGAACAGCGCGCCGGCGTACATGCTGCCGATATGGTTCTGGTTACCCGCCAGCGGCATGCGCAGGCGCACGTGGCCGACTTCCAGCACTTCGGCCTTGAGCCCGCTGCGCTGGACAAAGGCAATCTGTTCTTCGGTGAGCTGGCGCACCAGTTCGATAGGCATCCTCATGCTTGGCTCCACAATTATTGTTGTGCAGCCAGCCTAAGGGTTGGTCGATGGCAGGGTAATGACCGCAAGGCTGCCGGTCGATTGACCAATTCGCTCAGATGCCCTGCTGACGCAACCAGCCGAGCAATTGCGGCAAGGGCAGCGCGCCACTCTGGCGAGCCACTTCGATGCCGCCCTTGAGCAGGATCAGCGTAGGGATCGAGCGAATGCCCATTTCAGCCGAGAGCTGAGGGTTGGCTTCGCTGTCCAGCTTGCTCAGGCGGCAGTGACCTTGCAGCTGCGCGGCGGCCTGCTCATAGATCGGAGCAAAGCTGCGGCAGGGGCCGCACCAACTGGCCCAGACATCAATCAGCAACGGCAGGTCGCCCTTGTTCTGCGCGTCGAAGTTGGCTTGGGTCAGTTCGAACGGTGTGCTAGGCAGCACCTCCGATTTGCAGCGGCCGCAGCGCGGCGCATCGCCCAAGCGCTCGGCGGGAATGCGATTGAGACCATTGCAGTGCGGGCAGGGGATCAGTAGAGGGTTGGACATGGGCGACTCCAGAGGCTGTTATCCCTTATCTGGAGTCGCTTATGCGGATATCAAGGGCGATCAGCCCGCCGCGGCGTCCAGCGCCTGGGCCAGGTCTGCGAGGATGTCGTCGCTGTGCTCGATACCGATCGACAGGCGCACCATGTCGCGCGGTACGCCGGCGCGCTCCAGCTCTTCATCATTCAGCTGGCGGTGAGTGGTCGAGGCAGGGTGGCAGGCCAACGATTTGGCATCGCCGATATTCACCAAACGCACCACTAACTGCAGCGCATCGATAAAGCGTGCGCCGGCAGCCTGGCCGCCCACAATGCCAAAGGACAGGATCGAAGCCGGTTTGCCGCCGCAGAAGCGCTGCGCCAGTGCGTGCTCGGGGTGATCGGGCAGGCCAGCGTATTTCACCCACGCCACCTGTGGATGATTTTGCAGGTAATGGGCGACCTTCAGCGCATTCTCGCAGTGGCGCTCCATGCGCAAGGCCAGGGTTTCCAGGCCTTGCAGAATCAGGAAGGCATTGAACGGCGACAGCGCTGCCCCGGTGTTGCGCAGCGGCACCACGCGGCAGCGGCCGATAAAGGCCGCCGGGCCGAAGGCTTCGGTGTAGGTCACGCCGTGATAGGAAGGATCCGGGGTGTTGAGCAACGGGAAGCGCGCCTTGTTGTCCGCCCAGGGGAACTTGCCGGAGTCGACGACGATGCCGCCGATGCTGGTGCCGTGGCCGCCGATGTACTTGGTCAGCGAGTGCACGACGATGTCAGCGCCATGCTCGAACGGGCGGCAGAGAATCGGCGTGGCTACGGTGTTGTCGACGATCAGCGGCACGCCATGGCGGTGCGCAGCGGCGGCCAGTGCGGCCAGATCGACGATATTGCCGGCCGGGTTGCCGATGGACTCGCAGAATACGGCTTTGGTTTTGTCGTCGATCAGCGCTTCGAGGGCGGCGATGTCGTCATGGGCAGCAAAGCGGGTCTGGATGCCGAAGCGCGGCAGGGTGTGGGCCAGCAGGTTGTAGGTGCCGCCGTAGAGTTTGGCCACCGAGACGATATTGTCGCCAACCTCGGCCACGGTCTGGATCGCGTAGGTGATGGCGGCCATGCCCGAGGCCACGGCCAGTGCGCCGACGCCGCCTTCCAGCGCAGCCACGCGTTCTTCGAGCACGGCGTTGGTCGGGTTCATGATCCGCGAATAGATATTGCCGGCGACCTTCAGGTCGAACAGGTCGGCACCGTGCTGGGTGTCGTCGAAGGCAAAGGAGCTGGTTTGGTAGATCGGCACCGCCACGGCCTTGGTGGTCGGATCAGGGCTGTAGCCGGCGTGGATGGCCAGGGTTTCCAATTTCATGCGCGCGTTCCTTCAGGGCAGTTTGAAAGACCCGCAGCATGGCCAAAGCAAGAAGGCCCGGTCAATGCGCTGGAGCAATGAATCGGGCCTTGAGTTAGATCGATGTGTTCGCCGCTTATGCCGTCAAACCGGCGTCAGCGGGAAGAACCAGGGGATTACAAAACTGGCCACAACCCACAGCAGCAGATTGAGTGGAATGCCGACCTTCATAAAGTCGGTAAAGCGGTAGCCGCCGGCGTTGTAGACGAAGGTGTTGGTCTGATAGCCGATGGGCGTGGCGAAGCTGGCGCTGGCGGCGAACATTACTGCGACCACAAAGGCGCGCGGGTCGACGCCCAGGTGCTGGGCCATGCCGATGGCAATCGGCGTGACCAGTACCGCCACCGCGTTGTTTGACAGCACTTCGGTGAGGATCGAGGTGAACAGGTAGATAAACGACAGCATCAGCAGCGGGCCGGCCCAGGGCATTAGGCCCATGACATTGCTGACCATCAGGCTGACCAGACCGACCTTGTCCATGGCGATACTGATGGCCAGCATGCCGAAAATCAGGCTGAGAATTTTCCAGTCTACTGCCTTGTAGGCGTCTTCCACGTCCAGGCAGCGGGTCGCCAGTACGGTCACCGCTCCGATGATCGCCAGGCCCTCGATGGGCATTACGCCAAACGCGGCGAGGATCATCACCGCCAGGGTGGCGATGATCGCAATTGGTGCCTTGTCGCGGCGGAACGCACGCTCCTGCACGGCGTTGAGGCTGATCAGCTCGCCGTTGTCGGCGAAACGCTTGATCTGCGTCGGCGTACCTTCCACCAGCATCACGTCGCCGAACTGCAGTTCGAAGTCATCCAGGTTGCCCTGGATGTTCTCATCCTGACGGTGCACGGCGAGTACGGCGATGCCATAGCGTGCGGTGAGGTCGAGGTCGCGCATCGGCCGGTGGCTGTAGCGCGAGTTACGCCCGACGATGGCCTCGGCGAGGATCACGTCATGGCTGCTGATGGTTTCGAAGGCATCGCTGCGGTTGAAAATCAGGTGGCCACTTTCGCGCAGCTCCACCACATCCTTGACCTGGCCGTGCAGCACCAGTTGATCGCCCGCCACCAGCAGGGTGTCGTGGGCCGGCTCGGTGAGTTCCTGCTCGTCGCGGAAAATCTTCAGCACCTGCAAGCCGCTGCCGCCATTGAGGTTGGCTTCGTGCAGGGTTTTGCCGATCACCGGAGAATTCTGCGGCACCAGCAGCTCGGTCATAAAGGTGCGGTCGAGGTTCGGGCGCAGCTGCTTGGACAGGGTTTCGCGCTCAGGCAATAGGCGATGGCCGATGGTCAGCAGGTAGGCCATGCCGAAGGCGGCCATGATCAGGCCTGCGCCGGTAATCTCGAAGATGCCGAAGGGCTCCAGGCCCGCCTTGCGCGCCACGCCGTCAACCAGAATATTGGTCGAGGTGCCGATCATGGTCAGGGTGCCGCCGAGGATGGTGGCGTAGGACAGCGGAATCAGCAGTTTCGACGGCAAGGTGCCGGCGCGGCGGGCCAGGGAAATCGCCACCGGTGTGAGAATGGCCACCACCGGGGTGTTGTTCAGGCAGGCGGAAATCACCAGGGCGGTGACGGTCAGCCCGGTGAGTACGCGAATCGGGCTGGTACCGACCAGGTCGCCCAGCCAGTTGCCCAGGGCGTCGATGCAGCCGGTGCGCTCCAGCGCAGCGGAGAGCACGAACATGCAGGCGATGGTCACCGGCGCCGAGTTGCTCAGCACGCTGAGCACTTCCGCAGGCGTCAGCAGCTGAGTGATCAGCAGCGCCGCCACGGCGATGGCAGCGACGATGTCCGGGCTCCACTTCTCACGCACAAAGGCGTACAGCACCCAGATCAGCAGGGCGCCGACAAACAGCAAGGGCAGAGGAAGAGAGTCCCAGAACATGAACATCCTTAGCGTAAGCGGACGAGTCTCGTGTGAGGTATCGGGTGCGCGATGCAGACGTGGCGGCCACGCAAGGCGGAGAAGATAAGGGTTGCTGCTTAGAGAGTCTAAGAATGTTTGGGAAGGTTTATATGCCTTTTCGATTTAATAGATAAGGCTGTACCGGCCGCTCTACCGCGCACTGTGCCTGTGCGTTGGGCCGGTGGCGGATTAGGCTCAAGGCTTTTGTGAGCAGGAGGGCATATGCGCCAACTAGGTATTCTCGGTGGCATGAGTTGGGAGTCAACGGCCAGCTATTACCGCTTGCTCAACCAGGGCGTGCGCGAGCGCCTCGGTGGTTTGCATTCGGCGCCCTTGCTGCTGCATTCAGTGGACTTTGCCGAGATTGCCGAGCTGCAGCGGTGTGGCGACTGGCAGGCGGCTGGGCAGGTGCTGGCGCAGGCGGCTGAGGGGCTTGAGCAGGCGGGGGCCACGGCCCTGTTGCTGGCCACCAACACCATGCACAAGGTGGCGCCGGCTATTGAGGCGGCGGTGCAGATACCTCTGCTGCATATTGGTGATGCGGTTGGCCAGGCGCTGCAACGCCAGGGTGTGCGCCGCGCGGCTTTGCTCGGCACGCGTTTCACCATGCAGGAGGATTTCTACCGCCAGCGCCTGGCCGAGCGCTTTGCGATTGAGGTGATTACGCCGGACGCGGCGCAGATGACGGAAATCGACCGGGTGATCTTTGCCGAGCTGTGCCAGGGCCAGTTTCTGCCGCAGGCGCGGGCGTTCTATCTGGACTGCTTGCGCACGCTGCAAACCCAGGGCGCCGAGGTGGCCATCCTCGGCTGCACCGAGATCGGTTTGCTGCTCGATGGCCTGGATGCGCCGTTGCCGTTGCTCGACAGCACTGAGTTGCATGTGGCCATGGGGCTGGAGTGGATGCTGGGGGCTTGAGCGCTGCTCAAGACGAGCAGCTGATTTCCAGGTGCTTGCCCCACTCCGGTGGACGCTGGGCGTAGCGTTCGAAGCCGGGCTGCTCGTCGAAGGGGCGCGACAGCACCTGATGCAGTTCGCGCACCGGGGCGTAGTCGCCCTGTTCGGCGGCCTCGATCACCTGCTGCGCCAGGTAGTTGCGCAAGATGTACTTGGGGTTGGCCGTGTGCATGCGCATGCGGCGTTGCTCCGTGTCGTCGCCATCGCGTGCACTGCGCGCGAGGTAGTCAGCGGCCCAGGCGTCGAAACCAGCCAGGTCGGTGAAATCGTCGCGCAGACGCGCTACGGCTTGCGCGGCCGGGCTGTCGCCGAGTTCGCGGAAGAACAGGGTGTAATCCACCGCGCTGCTCTGCATCAGTTGCAGCAGGCGCTGCACCAGGGTTTCGTCGCCCTCATCGGCACTGAGCAGGCCCAGGCGCTTGCGCATCAGGTCGAGGTAATGCGCCTGGTACAACGGCAGGAACAGACCGAGGGTTTCCCGTAGCGCGTCGACATCGACCAGCGGCACCAGGGCCTGGCCGAGGGCGGCGAGGTTCCACTGGGCAATGGGCACCTGATTGCTGAACGAGTAACGGCCGCTGTCATCGGAATGGTTGCAGATGTGCTGGGCATCGAAATCATCGAGAAAGGCGTAGGGACCGTAATCGAAGGTGATGCCGAGGATCGACATGTTGTCGGTGTTCATCACCCCGTGACAGAAACCGTAGGCCTGCCAGTAGGCGATCATCGTGGCGTTGCGTTCGATGACTTCGCGGAACATTGCCAGATACGGCTGCTCCTGCTGCAAACAGTCGGCGTAGTGGCAGTGCAGCACATGTTCGACCAGCTGTTTGAGTTGCTCATGTTGCTGGGTGTAATAGAAGTACTCGAAGTGACCGAAGCGGATATGGCTGGGCGCCAGGCGCAGTACCATCGCCGCGCGTTCTTGTTTCTCGCGCCACACCGGGGTGCTGGAGCCGGTCACGCACAGCGCCCGCGAGCTGGGGATGCCGAGGGCGTGCAGGTGTTCACTGGCGAGAAACTCGCGGATCGATGAACGCAGCACCGCGCGGCCGTCGCCCATGCGCGAGTAGGGCGTTTGCCCGGCGCCTTTGAGGTGCAGATCCCAGTACTCGCCGGCGTCGTTGATGACCTCGCCCAGCAGCAGGCCACGGCCATCGCCCAGGCGCGGGTTGTAGCCGCCGAACTGATGCCCGGAATAGACCATGGCGCGTGGCTCGGCGGTGCTCCACAGCTTGTGCCCGGCGAAGATCTGCGCAAACACCTCGCTCTCGGCTTCACTCGGGTCCAGATCAAGCAGGGCCATGGCGGCCGGGCTGGCAACGATCAGGCGCGGCTCGGCAATCGGCTCGGGCAGTACGTGGGTGGAAAATACGTCGCCGAGGCGGGCAAAACGGTTGTCGAACTGCAGCTCGATTAGCGGCTTCACGGTCAGGCTCCAGCCGGGCACATACGGCCCGGCAGTGATGAGGTGGCAGCCCGCGCTGGCGGGCCTGGCGGCAAGCTACTGCGGGTCGATTGCAGGTGGCGGTGGTGGTAATTGTCCCTGCTGCGCATCGGCTGCCGCCGTGGCGGCCACCATTTGTCCGGTGGTCAGGTTGAGTTCCTGGCCGTGCAGGTTCTTGATCATCACCTCGACCTGGTTGAAGGCCATTTCCACGTTGTGCTCACGGAAGCTCAGGGCAATGCGCGTGAGGATTTCATCGGTGGCGGCGTTGCGGTCGCCCAGCTCGCGCACATGGAAGCGCAGCTCGTAGTCGAAGGTGCTGGCGCTGATGGTCAGGAAGAACAGCAGCGGTGCTGGGTCGCGCAGTACCCGCGGGTTTTCCTCGGCGGCCTGCATCATCAGCTTGCGCGCCAGCGGCAGGTCGGTTTCGTAGGCTACGCCGATCTTCACGATGACCCGGGTAACCGTGTCGTTGAGCGACCAGTTGATCAGCTGGTCGGTGACGAAGGTCTTGTTCGGCACGATGATTTCTTTGCGGTCGAAATCGGTGATGGTGGTGGCGCGAATGCGGATCTTGCTCACGGTGCCGGACAGGTTGCCGATGGTCACCACGTCGCCGATACGCACCGGGCGTTCGAACAGGATGATCAGGCCGGAAATAAAGTTGGCGAAGATCTCCTGCAAGCCGAAGCCCAGGCCCACCGACAGGGCGGCGACCAGCCATTGCAACTTGTCCCAGCTGACGCCGAGGGTCGACAGGGTGGTAACAAAGCCGATGGCTACGATCAGGTAGGACAGCAGGGTGGTGGTGGCGTAGGCGCTGCCCTGAGCCAGGTTCAGCCTGGAGAGCACCAGTACTTCGAGCAGGCCGGGCAGGTTGCGCCCCAGGGCGATGGTGATGCCGACGATGATCAGTGCGCCGAGCACATCGCTGAGGCTGATCGGCACCAGAGTGGCGGCATCACCGCTGCCGCTGCTGTATTGGTAGAGGGCGATATTGTCGAGGTAGGCAAACACCGAGATCAGGTCCGCCCAGACCCAGTACAAGCCCGCGATAAAGGTGCCGAGCAGGGCCAGGCGAATTAGGCGCAGCGACTGCTGGTTGACCTGTTCGATATCCAGAGTCGGTTCTTCGACCACGGTTTCCGTGCCTTCGCCGCTGTCCTTGCTCTGTGCCTGGCGTTTGGCCGTGGCGCGCTGGTACGCCAGGCGACGTGCTGCCACGCCCAGGCCGCGCACGAAGGTGGCCTCGATGACCAGCCAGATCACCAGCAGATACAGGGTGTTGATCAGACGGTCACTGAGTTTCAGTGCGGTGTAGTAATAGCCGAGGCCGACCGCGATGATCAGCGCCAATGGCAGAAGGCTTAAGCCGATGCCGATCAGCATGCGGAAGGCTGAGGCATGCTCGCGGGCCGGGCCGGTGAGTAGCAGTTTGTGCAGCAGCCAGACCATCAGTGCGTAGCAGGTCAGCACCACAGTCAGGCCGATCACGTCATCGCCCAGGCCGGCCGGTTGGTGCTTGGCCACCGTGACCACGGCGACCATGGCCATGACCACCAGACCCAGACGGCGTACCTGGCGATGCAGGAAGGCCACCTGTGAGCGGCCCCAGCGGAAGTGCAGCTCGGCCACGCCGCCATCGGCGAGGATGCGGTACAGGGTGTAGAACACCAGCCAGGCCTGGGCCATCTGGAACAGCGCCTCACCCAGGTTGGCGTTCTGTCCGCGGGCATCCATTTGCAGGGCAAAGCCGCACAGCGCCAGGAACAGCGTGCCGGGCAGGGCCAGCAATACGTTGAGCATGATCGCCATCGGCGTGTGCAACTGGCTGTCGCGTTTGAAGTGGCCGATGTCTTGATGCAGCTCGGCGAGCTTGCGGTACAGGTAGCCGCGGCGCCACAGCAACAGCGCAATCAGCAGCAGCAGGGGCAGGAACAACAGTGGCCGCTCGGTCAGGCCTGCACCCAGCTGACGCAGGTTGGAGCCCCAGGGCAGTTCGGCAATCTGCCGTTCGAGCAGGCGCGGCACGGACTTGATCCACTCCAGATCCAGCGGTTTGTTGCTGGGGATCCAGAACATCTGCTCGTCGAGGGTGGCGCGCAGGGTTTCGGCGGTGGTTTTCAGCTGCTTCTGATTCAGCTGCAGGGTGATCGACTCATTGAGCAGGGCGTTCAGTTCACGGTTAAGGCGGTCGATCAGCTCGCGGCGGGTATCGGCGATGGCCAGCAGGTCGGTGCGCAGGGCCTGGTTGCCGGCCTCGTTAGGCTGGGCGCTGAGCAGGTTGTCGACATACACGCTGGGGTTGTTGATGGCTTCGCGCTGCTGATTGAGCTCGAACTGGTACAGGCGCAGGTCGGCGATCTGATCGGGCAGGTTGCTGTCGATCTTCAGCGTCGGCAGGGCTTGCTGCTGCTTATAGAGGATGCGCGAGAGCAGCAGGCTGCCTTGCAGCACGCTGATCTGTTCTTCCAGGGCCTGGTCGCTCTGGCTCAGGCTGTCGAGTTGCTGTTTGGTCTGCAGATTCAGGCGGGTCAGTTCATTGAGCCGATCGGTGGCGCGCAGCAGGTAATCGGAGAGCTTCAGGTTGATTGCGCTTTCCTGTGCCAGCAGGCTGTCGGTGCCGGCCTTTTCGACCTCACGGGACTGTTCGGCGAGGGTCTGTTCGGAGAGGTCGCGGCGCTTTTCATTGATCAGGTTCTGCAGGTCGAGCAGTTCCTGTTCGAGGCGTTTGATGCGCTCTTCCAGCAGGCTGCGGCGGCTGTTACCGAGGTCCTGCAGCAGGCTGTTGCCGGCCAGTTCCTGGCGGCGCAGCTGTGTTTGCGCATCAAGCTTGGCCAGTTCGGCATTCAGCTGGTTACGCCGCTCGTTGCTCAGCGGTTTGCTGGCATCGCGGCCGCTTTTCAGGATGCTGTTGATTTCCTGGCTGCGGGTCTGGTTGCCGCTGATTTCTGCCTGGGCGCGTTCCGGGCGAGTCTGCGCGGTGATCACCAGGCTATTGGCCTCGATGATCTGCTTCTGCCACTCGTTGAGTTGTGCGTTGCGATCGGCGAGCAATTGCTCGAGCTGCGGCAGTGTGCTTTTGCCGTAGCGCAGATTGACCTGGGTGGGTGTGCTGTTTTTCAGTCGCTCGTAATCGCGCTGCGCCTCGCCAATCAGGCGTGGGGCTTGCTGCAGCTGTTTCTCAAGGTCGGCGCGGCGTTGCTCGCTGTCGGCTTTTTCATCCAGCAGCGCAAGGGTTTTCTCCAAGGTCTGCTTGACGGCCAGCTGCTCGGCTTCCGGCAGCTTGCGGTCGGCCAGGTTGTCCAGGCTGCTTTGTACGTCAGCCCTGCTGGGAGGCTCGGCGGCTTGTAGCAGCGTGGCGCTCAGGCACAGCCCGAGCAGTGCAACGGCAAGATAAGTGCGAAGAGAGGGCATAGTGACGATCGTTGGCTCGAAAAGAGGCTGAGTTTAACAGGCGCCTGGCTAAGCGCCTGTGCCGTATATAACGGCTCTTGGGCGCTAGATTACGCTCTTGTGCTGCGCTTTTTAACGCAACAGCGCTGGCGCGTAACCCGGCGCTTAAAGGAAGAGCCCAGGGCCTGGGCGACTGCCTTCGGGGAATCTGACGCCGACCTTGCGGATCTTGTTCCCTTCCATGGCGGCCACTGTCCAGGTCAGGCCTTGCCATTCCACCTGGTCGCCGATAACTGGCGAGCCGCCAATCTTGTGCGCGATAAAGCGGCCCAGGTGCAGCTGGCCTTCGGCGCCTTGCAGTTGCAGGCCGTAGAGTGCGGCGATGGCGGCCAGTTCGGCATCGCCTTCCAGTACGAAGTCGCCGAAGAAACGCAGATCCTGGCCGCGGGTGGGCGCCTGGCTGAACAGTTTGCCAAGGGCGGGCAGGTCATGTTCGTGGCCAACCACGCAGAGCAGGTCGCCGGCATCCAGAGTCGTGCTGCCGGAGGGGTGCAGCAGTTCCTTGCCGCGGAACAGCGCGGCGATACGCGTGCCTTCGGGCATCTTCAGTTCGCGCAAAGGCGCGCCGATGCACCATTTTTCCGCACCGAGGCGGTAGATAAACAGCTCCCACTGGCTGGTCGGATGCACGTCCAGGCCAGCGCGCGATACCGGTGCGGGCTCTGGTGGGACGGTCACGCGCAGCAACTTGGCGGCAAACGGCAGGCTGGTGCCCTGCAACAGCAGCGAAACCAGCACGATAAAGAACGCCACGTTGAAGAACAGCTGGGCATTCGGTAGGCCGGCCATAAGCGGGAACACCGCCAGGATAATGGGCACCGCGCCACGCAGACCGACCCAGGCGATAAAGGCGCGTTCGCGGTCATGGAAGGCCTTGAAGGGCAGCAGGCCGATAAAGATCGACAGTGGGCGGGCGAACAGAATCATCCACAGCGCCAGGCCCAGAGCCGGCAAGGCAATCGGCAGCAGCTCGTGCGGGGTGACCAGCAGACCGAGAACCAAGAACATACCGATCTGCGCCAGCCAGGTCAGGCCGTCGAGCATATGCAGGATGCCGTGGCGCGAGCGAATCGGCCGGTTGCCCAGCAGCAGGCCGCACAGGTAGATCGACAGAATGCCGCTGCCGCCGACGGCGGTGGTGATGGCGAAGATGATCAAACCGCCGCTGACCACCAGCAGCGGATACAGGCCGTTGGCCAGTTCCATGCGGTTGATCAGGTTGAGCAGCAGCCAGCCGCCACCGAGGCCGAACAGCGCGCCGATGCCGAACTGCTGCAGCAACTGCACCAGCAAGCCCCAGCTCAGGCCGTCCTGACCGCTGGCGAGCATGGCGATCAAGGTGACGGTGAGGAACACCGCCATCGGATCGTTGCTGCCGGATTCGATTTCCAGGGTAGCGCTGACCCGTTCGTTCAGGCCGCGCCCGCCGAGCAGGCTGAATACTGCAGCGGCATCGGTGGAGCCGACGATGGCGCCGATCAGCAGGCCTTCCATCCAGCTCAGATCGAACAGCCAGGCCGCTGCTACGCCGGTCAAACCCGCAGTGATCAATACACCAACGGTGGCCAATGAGAGGGACGGCCACAGGGCGACGCGAAAGCTGGAGACCCGCGTTCGCATGCCACCATCGAGCAAGATGATGGCTAACGCCAGGTTGCCGACCAGGTAGGCCAGTGGGTAGTTGTTGAAGACAATGCCGCCAGGGCCATCGGTGCCGGCGAGCATACCGACAGCGAGAAAGATCACCAGAATCGGGATGCCGAAGCGCGAGCCGAATGCACTGACCAGGATGCTCATTGCGACCAGAACGCCACCGATCAAAAACAGATTATTGATGGTGCTGGCATCCAAGGCGCGTACTCCGTGCGGGTTGGTGAGCGTGCCACTATGCATGGCGCGTGCCAGAGATTCTAACCGCTGCCCTCACACCGCGCTCAAAAAAAACGCCCCGCGTTCAGCGGGGCGTCAGTTTCAACAGCGCTTCGCTGGGTTCAGAACCAGGCGTCCTGCATGCCCAGGCAGGTGTCGTCGCGGGCTTCGAGAATCGCCAGGTCGTGGTGGCAGCTCGGCACTTCCCAGGTCAGGAAGTAACGCGCGGCCTGCAGCTTGCCCTGGTAGAAGTCGACATCGCTGGCATTGCCTTTCGCCAAGCCTTCCTCTGCGCGGATTGCCTGTTCCAGCCAGCGCCAGCCGATCACGGTATGGCCGAACACCTTCAGGTACAGCGCCGAGTTGGCCAGGCCTTCGTTGACCTTACCGCTCATCAGATCACCCAGCAGCGCCAGGGTCACGGTTTGCAGGCGTGCCAGCAGTTGCTCAAGAGGCTGGCGCAGGGCGGTCAGCGAGGCGTGGGCTTCGGCGCGCTGGCAGGTGCCGTGGATCAGCTTGAGCAATTGCTTGAGCGCCGCGCCGCCGTTCATCGAGACCTTGCGGCCGAGCAGGTCGAGGGACTGGATACCGTGGGTGCCTTCGTGGATCGGATTGAGTCGGTTGTCGCGGTAGTACTGCTCCACCGGGTAATCGCGGGTGTAGCCGTGACCGCCGAGAATCTGGATGGCCAGCTCGTTGGCTTTGAGGCAGAACTCCGACGGCCAGGATTTGACGATCGGGGTGAGCAAGTCGAGCAGCTCAAGGGCGATGCGCCGTTCTTCCTCGGTCTCCAGGGTCAGGGTGTCGTCGAACAGCCGCGCGGCGTAAAGACCGAGGTCGAAGGAACCTTCCACGTAGGCTTTCTGGGTCAGCAGCATGCGGCGCACGTCAGCGTGCTCGATGATCGCCACCTGGCTGGAGGTCGGGTCCTTGCCATCGGGCAAGCGGCCTTGCGGGCGCTGGCGGGCGTAGTCCAGCGAGTACAGGTAGCCCGCATAGCCGAGCATCACCGCGCCCATGCCGACGCCAATGCGCGCTTCGTTCATCATCTGGAACATGTAGCTCAGGCCATGGTGCGGTTTGCCCACCAGGTAGCCGACGCAGTCGCCGTTATCACCGAAGTTCAGCGCGGTGGAGGTGGTGCCGCGCCAGCCCATCTTGTGGAACAGCCCGGCCAGGACCACGTCGTTGCGCTTGCCCAGGCTGCCGTCATCATTGACCAGAAACTTCGGCACTATAAACAGGCTGATACCTTTTACGCCCGCCGGGGCATCCGGCAGCTTAGCCAGCACCATGTGCACGATGTTTTCTGACAGCGGATGGTCGCCGCCGGAGATAAAGATCTTGTTGCCCTTAAGCCGGTAGGTGCCGTCTTCGGCCGGTTCGGCGCGGGTGCGGATGTCCGACAGCGAGGAGCCGGCATGCGGCTCGGTCAGGGCCATGGTGCCGAAGAAGCGGCCGTCGATCATCGGCTGCAGAAAACGCTGCTTCTGCTCGGCCGTGCCGAAGTTCTCGATCAGGTTGGCCGCGCCCATGGTCAGGAACGGGTACGAGGTGGTCGCCGCGTTGGCCGACTGGAAGTGGGCGAAGCAGGCCTGCGACAGCAGGTTGGGCAGCTGCATGCCGCCGACGTCGAATTCGCGGGTGGCGTTGAGGAAGCCCGCTTCAAGGAAGGCATCCACCGCCGGTTTCACTTCAGGGATCAGCACCGCTGCGCCGTCGACGTACTCCGGCTCGTGCTCGTCATTTTTGCGGTTGTGCGGGGCGAACAGGTTTTCCGCGATGCTGCGGGCGGTGTCGATGGCCGCGTCAAAGGTTTCGCGGCTGTGTTCAGCGAAACGCTCACGCTGGGTCAGGCCTTCGGCGTCCAGCACTTCATACAGCTCAAAGGCCAGGTTGCGGGAACTGAGCAGAGACTCGGACATGGGTGTACCTCCGGTTGCGATGAGCCGAGTCTAAGCAGCTGCACGTGCGGCTCCCAGCACTATTAATAAGCGTGATAACGGGGCGTTGGGCCGGAGCGGTCGGGTAGGGTGGGTGACGCTTTATCCATCCAGCCGATCGCCAAGGTGGATGAAAAGATGTCATCCACCCCGATGGGGCTGTGCAGCAAAGGTCGTGCTTATTGGACAAAGCCCTGCGCCAGCTCGCGGGTTAGCTCAGCGGCGCCGATATTCTTGCAGCCGCTGACATTCTGCCCCGCCCAGAGCGGAGAGAAATCACCGCTGCCCAGGCTTTCAGCCTTGCTGCGCAACGGCGCAATGGCTGCCGTCGCCAGTGGGAAGGCCGGTGCCGTCGGGCTGATTGGGCCCAGCTCGCGCATCGCCCGGTTGACGATGCCACGCGCCGGGCGACCGCTGAACAGATTGGTCAGGGCCGTGTGCTGTGCTGCCGGGCTGTGCAGGGCGGCGCGGTGAATGGCGCTGGTGCTGGCTTCATCACAGCATAGGTACGCGGTGCCGATCTGCACCCCCGCCGCGCCTAGGGCCATGGCGGCGCGCACGCCTTGGGCATCGGCGATGCCGCCAGCGGCAATCACCGGCAAGCGCACGGCCTGGACGATCTGCGGCAGCAGGGCGAAGGTGCCGAGCTGGCTGCTCAACTCATCGGTAAGGAACATGCCGCGATGGCCGCCGGCTTCCAGCCCCTGAGCGATGATCGTATCTGCGCCATTGGCTTCGAGCCACAACGCCTCTTCAACCGTAGTCGCCGAACTGAGCACCTTGGCCCCGCACGCTTTGACCCGTGCCAGCAGTTCAGCTGAAGGCAGGCCGAAGTGGAAACTCACCACGGCGGGTTTGAATTCATCCAGCAGATCAGCCATCTCGGTGCTGAACGGCAGGCGGCCGGGACCGCTGGCAATCGTCGCGGGATCAATGCCGAACTCGCGGTAGTACGGACTCAGCGTCTCACGCCAGGCGGCTTCGCGTGTGTCGTCGGCTGTTGGCGGGGTGTGGCAGAAGAAGTTCAGGTTATAGGACCTGCGCGTCTTCTCGCTGAGCGCCTGCAGCTCCTTGCGTAGGCCGGCCGCATCAAGCATGGCGCAGGGCAGCGAACCCAGCGCGCCGGCGTTGGATACGGCAGCGGCTAAACCATGCAGCTGCACGCCAGCCATGGGGGCCTGGATCAGCGGTAGCTCAATGCCCAATAGGTCTTGCAATGACATGTGGGTTCTCTTTTGCCGGATGGATCAGTGGCCACCGTACTGATCCATCCGGCGCCTGGCAAACTGGTAAACTGCCCGGCCACAGGAGTCCGCCCAATGAACTACCGCCACGCCTTCCATGCCGGCAACCATGCCGATGTGCTGAAACACTATGTCCTCACTCGCCTGATTGCCCTGCTGTCACGCAAGGAGGCGCCGTTCGCCTACCTCGACAGCCATGCGGGTATCGGTCTGTATGACCTGCGCGGTGATCAAGCCAGCCGCACGGGTGAGTGGCTGGAAGGCATCGCCCGGCTGTGGCAGGCCACCGATGTACCGGACCCGCTGCTGGATTATCTGGAAGTGATTCGGGCGATGAACCCGGATGGCGAGCTGCGTCATTACCCCGGCTCGCCGGAGCTGGCACGCCTGCTGACCCGCGAGCAAGATCGCTTGCACTTGAACGAGAAGCACCCGGAAGACGGTCGTCTACTCAAGGAAAACATGCACGGCGATCGCCGCGTGGCCGTGCACCTGGGTGAGGGTTGGTATGTGCCACGCGCCCTGCTGCCAACCCGCGAGAAGCGCGCCCTGCTGTTGATCGATCCGCCGTTCGAGCAGGTCGATGAGATGGAACGCTGCGCCCAATCCCTGAGCGAAGCCATCGGCCGTATGCGTCAGGCGGTGGTGGCGATCTGGTACCCGATCAAGGACCTGCGCCAGTTGCGGCGTTTCTACAGTGATCTGCAAAAGAGCAAGGCGCCCAAGCTGCTGCGCATCGAACTCTATGTACACCCCACTGACGAAGCGGCACGCTTGAATGGCTCCGGCCTGGTGATCAGCAACCCGCCATGGGGCTTGGAAGACGAACTCAAGCAGATCCTGCCATGGCTCGCTCAGCTGCTCGGGCAAAGCCAGGGCGGCTGGCGACTGGATTGGCTGATTGAGGAAGGCAGCGCGGGCTAGCGACCTTTGCTCGGTTCGACAAAGTAGCTCAGCTGCTGGCGTGGGTTGAGGTACTCCAGCGCTTCGCGCGGCAGCTGCGCCGGGCGCAGGCTGCTAGCGATGCCGAGGCGTGTTTCCTGTTCCAGGTCGATGATCAGCGCCTCGTTTTTGGGCACTTCGGCATCGTAGACCACCAGGGTCGGTTTCAGCGGCAGGCTTGGGTTCATCCCCAAGACCAGGCCGTATCGCTGGTCATCGAGCTGCACCAGGCAGCCCGGTGGATACACCCCCATGCAGCGGATAAAGGCTTTCAGCGCCACCGCGTCGAAGCGCGCATTGTATTGCTTGAACATCAGCGCCAGCGCTTCGTGCGGGCTCAGGCCATCACGCGGGTTGAGCGGGTTGCACAGGTTGTCGAACTGGTTGGTGATGCACACCAGACGGCTTAGTCGGCCGATGGCCGCTTCACGCAGCTGACGCGGGTAACCGCTGCCGTCGCAGTATTCATGGTGCTCGTTGATGACGCGCAGCACTTCATCATCCAGCATCAGCTTGTGGCCCATGCGCAGGCCAAATTCACAGTGCAGCTGCAGTAGCTGCTGTTCCGGACGGGTCAGCGGCTCACTTTTCAGCAGGACCTTGCTGGGCACTTCCAGTTTGCCGACATCGTGCAGCAGCGCCCCCATGCCGAGGACATGGCAGTCCTCGCTGTCCAGGCCGAGTTGGCGACCCAGCATCAGGCTCAGTACGGTGACGTTCAGGGAGTGCAGGTAATTGTCTTCGGCGGCCTTGCTATTGATGGTGTGCAGCACGGCGCCGCTGCCGCCGAGCAGCGTATCAACCATCGCGCCGACCACTTCGCCGGCCTGTTTGCAGGCTTCTTCAGGGCGGCTGCGCAGCGTCTGGTTGAGGGTTTTGACCTGTTGGCTGGCCTGAACGAATTTGCGGTCCACTTCGGCCAGGCGTTTGCGCAGGGCCTTGAGTTTTTCCGCACGGGCCAGGCTGGCCTGCTGCTGTGGCGAGGGCGGTGCTGCCGGTATTGGGGTGACGACCGTTGCTGTGGGTTCGGTCGCGCTCAGGGGCTCACAATCACTGCGCTCGGGGTCATAGCGCAGGCGTGTAACCCCCAAGGCGCGCAGGGCCTTGATCTGGTTTTCATCCTTGATCTTGAAGTTGCTGAAGGCAAAGTTGTGTTCCCACCAGGCCAGTTCAAGCTGGATATACAGGCCGACACACAGCTGGTCGGGGGATATGTAGGCTGAGGGTGCGGGCATGCGGGTGTCGAGGATGATGGCTAATGGCTTGCAGTCTAACGGTTTGCCTACCTCGTGGCAGTAGGCGACAGCGGCTTCTGCACTATTTACCGGGTGGCGTGCTGGCTGGCGTTGTGTCCTGCAGCGCGTGCTCGACTTCCTCTGCCCATTGCAGCCAGGACTGTTCACCCAGAATGCCGCGCCGCAGCGTGAGGTAAGGCATGCGCAGAGCGTGGCGCTGCTCGGCGGGTAAGCCGTGGTAGTCGCGCTCAATGCTCAGCAGGCTGTCCAGCGTTTTGCGGTGCACGGCGATATGCCGCTGCATTTCTTCACGCAGGTTGTCGGGTGAGGTGTGTGCGCCGGCATACAGCTTCACCAGCAGCGCATCGTTGATGGTATTCGGCTGCACTGGCTCGCCCAGCCAGCGCAGCAGTTCGGCATGGCCGGCTGGAGTCAGGCGGTAGTTCTTTTTGTCCGGACGGGTGTCTTGGGTTTGTGCTTCAAACGCCAGCCAGCCGGCTTCGCTGAGCTTTTTCAGCTCCAGGTACACCTGCTGGTGTTTGGCGTTCCAGAAGTAACCCAGGCCATCCTT
This sequence comes from Pseudomonas sp. OTU750018, assembly GCF_011636575.1. Taxonomy (NCBI): domain Bacteria; kingdom Pseudomonadati; phylum Pseudomonadota; class Gammaproteobacteria; order Pseudomonadales; family Pseudomonadaceae; genus Pseudomonas; species Pseudomonas sp. OTU750018. The sequence continues at coordinate 1,333,475 of NZ_JAAPAU010000001.1, read as the reverse complement.
GAAGCGCTTGAACAGGTCGTAACCGCTGCCGGGTTCGCTTTCGAGCAGGATCAAAATGGCGTGCTTGAGTGACATGGGCGGACTTTAACGGCTGCTGCCAGAGATGCGCCGCAGTATACGGGATATGCAAAAAGTTGCATGGGTGGTGAATGCTTGCCTATTATGCAAAAACTTGCATAACAAAAATAACCACGGAGCTGCCCATGAAACGCACAGGAACCCGCTTTCGTTCGCGTCTGGCGCGCAACGGTTACGACGCCATCATCATCGGCTCCGGCATAGGCGGCCTGACCACGGCCGCGCTGCTGGCCAAGCTCGGTAAGCGCGTGTGCGTGCTGGAGCAGCATTACACCGCCGGCGGCTATACCCACAGCTATGAGCGCGAAGGCTATGAGTGGGACGTGGGCGTGCATTACATCGGCGAGGTGCACAAACCCTGGTCGATGATCCGTCGGGTGTTCGATGTGATCAGCGACGGCAACCTCGAATGGGCGCCAATGGACGCCCATTACGACCGTATCGTGATGGGCGAACAGACCTATGACTACGTGGCCGGGCGTGATGAATTCAAGGCGGAGATGAAGCGCCACTTCCCCGGCGAGGCCGCAGTGCTCGACCGCTATGTCGACCTGCTCAGCGAGGTCAGTGCCAGGGTGCCGCGCTTTTTTGCGGGTCAGGCGCTGCCGCGCTCACTGGGTATGCTCTACGGCAAATTGCGTCGTCTGTGGCTGCCGGATTACTTCTTCAAAACCACCCGTGAAGTGCTTGAAGGTCTGACCGACAATCAGGAGTTGATCGGCGTGCTCACCGCGCAGTGGGGTGATTACGGCCTGCCGCCGGCCGAAGCCGCCTTTGTGATGCACGCTATGGTCGCCAAGCACTACATCACCGGCGGCAACTACCCGGTGGGCGGCGCGACGAAGATTTCCGAGACCATCATCCCGGTGATCGAGGCGGCAGGCGGTCATGTCTTCACCTATGCCGGGGTCGACAAGATCCTGGTCGAAAAGGGCCGTGCGGTCGGTGTGCGTTTGCAGAAAGACGGCGTCGAGATTCGCGCGCCGCAGATTGTCAGCTGCGCCGGCCTGGTGCCGACCTATACCCGTCTGCTCGAACCGCAAGTGGCGAGCGACCATGGTCTGCTGGAGCAACTGCCCAAGGTCAAACTGTCGGCCGCCACCCTGTGCCTGTATGCCGGGTTTAAGGGCAGCGCCGCCGAGTTGAAGCTGCCGAAGACCAACTACTGGGTCTACCCAAGTCATGATCACGACCACAACGTCAGCAGCTTTATGGCCGGACAGAACCCGGCGATGCCGCTGATCTACATCAGCTTCCCCTCGGCCAAAGACCCGGCCTGGGATGCGCATTACCCGAACAAGGCCACGGTGGAAATCGTCGCGCCGACCCAGCCGCAGTGGTTCGCCCAGTGGAAGGGCACCACCTGGGGCAAGCGCGGTGCCGAGTACGAAGCGTTCAAGGCGCAGCTAACCGAGCAGTTGCTGGAAACCCTCTACCAGCATCAGCCGCAACTGCGCGATGCGTTGGATTTCTGCGAGCTGGGCACGCCGCTGTCCACCGAGTGGTACCAGTGGAACGAACAGGGTGAAATCTACGGGATTGATCACACGGTCGAGCGTTTCGAGCAGCACTGGATTCACACCCAGACGCCGATCAAGGGCCTGTACCTGACCGGGGCGGATACGGTGACAGCTGGCGTGGGCGGCGCGTTGATGGCCGGGGTGATGACCGCCTCGCGGATGCTCGGCTGGCGCGGTTACAGGGTGGGCAAGTTGTTGAAAAGCTGGAAGGCACAAGCGCCTACCGCCGCCAGTGCGACGGCGGATGCAGCGGGCTAAACCACGACGTCGACGCTATTGCCCAGATTGGGCGGGTTACTCGGCAGGCTGGCTGGCGTGGCGGCCTCAATCAGGCCGCCGATGCTGGCGGCCTGCAGTTCCAGGGTCTTGCGCAGTAACAGCAGCGAGGCCATGGCGGAGGCTTGAGCCGAGGCCTGGGACGCCACCTGGTTGGTCAGGCTGCTGAGTTCCATGGGGGTTCCTTCTGCGTCAGGTGTCTTCAGTCTGGCAGGCAAGTGCCCGTGCCACCCAGGCCGCAATAGCCGCCGGGATTCTTCGCCAGATACTGCTGGTGATAGGCCTCAGCGTAGTAGAACGGTGGCGCCTCGCTTACTTCGGTGGTGATAGCGCCGTAACCGTTTTTGCTTAATTCCGCCTGGAATTTGACCTGGCTGCTCTGTGCTGCGGCCAGTTGTTCGGCGCCGTAGCAGTAGATCGCCGAACGGTACTGGCTACCCGTGTCGTTACCCTGGCGCATGCCTTGGGTCGGGTTGTGCGCCTCCCAGAACACTTTCAGCAATGCGGCGTAGCTGGTGACCTGCGGATCGAATACCACCAGCACGACTTCGGTATGGCCGGTCAGGCCTGAGCAGGTTTCGTCATAGGTTGGGTTCGGCGTATGGCCGCCGGCATAGCCGACCGCCGTGCTCCACACCCCCGGCTGCTGCCAGAAGCGCCGTTCCGCGCCCCAGAAACAGCCCATGGCGAATACCGCCTGCTCAAGGCCATCAGGAAATGGCCCCTGCAGCGCATTGCCATTGACGAAATGCGCAGTCGGCACCTTCATCGCGTCTGCCCGTCCCGGCAGGGCCTGTTCGGCGGTGGGCAGTTCGAGTTTGTGGGCGAGAATTTGCGAACGCAGAACCATGAGCCATTTCCTCAGCAGAAGCATGTGTGTCATAGACCGTTATAAGGCGGGCTTGTTACAGCCGGCTAGCCTTTGTTTGGATAGCGCTTAAGCCTTTCCAGCAGGTCGCGACCGGCGATGGGTTTGTCGAACAGGTAGCCTTGGCCGATGTCGCACTGCTGGCGGCGCAGAAAGTTCAGCTGCGCAGGTGTCTCAATGCCCTCGGCTACCACCTTGAGTTTCAGGTTATGTGCCATGGCGATCACCGCTGAGGTGATTTCCATGTCGTCCTGATTCTCCGGGATGTCCTTGATAAAGCTGCGATCAATCTTGATCACATCAATGGGGAATTTCTTCAGGTAGCTGAGTGAAGAATAACCGGTGCCGAAGTCGTCCATGGCTAGGGTCAGGCCCAGGCTTTTCAGGCGACTGAGCTGATGGCGGGTGTCGTCAGTGGCTTCCAGCAGCAGGCTCTCGGTCAACTCCAGTTCGAGCAGGGCCGGGTCGAGTTGTTCTTCATGCAGGATGGCGGCGATTTCACCCACCAGGTCTGGGTCGGAGAACTGTTTGGGCGACAGGTTGATGGCCATCTGCAGCGGCGCATGGCCGACGGCGATCAGCTGTTTGCTCATGCGGCACGCCTGGCGCGTGACCCATTTGCCGATGGGGATGATCAGGCCGGTTTCTTCCGCCACGCTGATAAATCGGTCCGGGCTGATCATGCCCTTGTCTGGGTGATTCCAGCGCAGCAGCGCTTCCAAGCCCAGCAGTCGACCCCGCTTCAGGCACAGCTTGGGTTGGTAGAACACCTCCAGCTCGTTCTGCATCAGCGCACGGCGCAGGTTGCTCTCAACGAACAGCTTGTCGTGCGCTTCGGCATTCAGTGCATCAGTAAACACCTGCAGCTGATTTTTGCCGTTGGCTTTGGCTTTATGCAGCGCCAAGCCGGTGTGCTTCATCAGGGTTTGCGGGTCATCACCGTGTTCGGGCGCGCAGCCCAGGCCGATGGAGCCGGTGACGTTGATCAGCTGGTTGTCGACGAACAGTGGCTTATCCAACGTCTGCAGCAGCTTTTGCGCCACCAGTTGACTGTCGGCCTGGTTGAGGTCGAGTAACACGGCAAATTCGTTGCTGGCAAAGCGGGCCAATACGCTGCTGGGGTGCAGGGTGTTACGCAAGCGGCGCGCCAGGCTGACCAGCAGTTTGTCGCCCGTCTGGTGGCCGAGGCTGTCGTTGATCCGTTTGAAATTGTCGATATCCACCAGCAGCAGGCTGATCGGTTTGCCGGGGTGCGCGCTGAAGTGATCTTCCAGCGAGCGGATAAAGGCGTAGCGGTTGCCAAGGCCGGTGAGGTTGTCGCGAAAGGCCAGGCGCTCAATATGCTGCTGCGCCTGCTTGCTCGCCGTCACGTCTTCGTAGATGCCGATGTAGTGGGTCAGGCTGCCATCGTCGGCATAGACTTTGGACAGCGACAGTTGCCCCCAGTAGGGGTCGAGGTTTTTCCGGCGGCTCTTGAATTCACCCAGCCAGCTGTTCTGTTCGGCCAGGCTGGAGCGGGCGTCAAACAGCAGGTCGCTGAGGTTTTCCAATGCCGGTATTTCGGACAGGCGGCGCCCCTGGACTTCGCTGGCGCTGTACAGGGTGATGGCGGTAAAGCTCGGGTTTACGTACTCCACCAGGCCATCACGGTCGAGCAAGATAAAGGCGCTTGAGCTTTGCTCGACGGCGCGTTGAAACAGGTACAACGCGTTGGTTGCAGAACGCCGTTGCTGGTTGGTCAGTACCTGGGCGTATTGATCGGCCAGTTCGCCCGCAAAGGCGATTTCGTCAGCCTGCCAAGTGCGGGGCGAGCCGCTATGTTCTAGGCACAACACGCCCACCACTTCACCGGCGATGCGGATGCTGGCATCGAGCATCGCCGCGATGCCCATGGGTTTCAGGTAGCTGTTGCTCAGCTCGCGGGTGCGCGGGTCCTGGTGGGCATCATGGGCGTCCAGCGCCCGGCCGCTGTGCAGCGCCTGCAGGTAGGCGGGGTAGGGGCTGGCGTCGATGTCGGGCTGCTCGACATGCCGGCCCTGATCCTGTTGATACAGGGCCACCGCTTGCAGCATGTGCTGATTGAGGTTCCAGATGCCGACGCGGCTGACGCCATACAATTCACAGGCGCTTTTACTGATCAGTTCGGCGGCTTCACGCAAGGGGTTGCTGTCGCCGTAATGATGGCGCGCGAGGGTGACGATCAACTGTTGCTGGGCTTGTGTACGTTGCTGCTGCGCCTGCAGCTCTGCCTGGCTGCGCTGGTACAGCTCGAGGGTTTGTGGCGACGGAGCGCTCTGCTCGTTCATCACCAGCAGGTAGCCGCGTAGTAGGTGTCGGCCGCGTTGCTTGAAGGCTTCGCCCACTTCCATCAGCGTTAGGCTACCGCGCGGGGTGTGCAGGCAGTACTGCACGCTGTAGTGGTGGCGGGCGGCCAGCTGCTGCGCAATGTTGTCATGCAGCTGGTGGCGAGCTGCGGGTTCCATCAGGCTGGCGTAGGGCGCATCGAGCAGGGAGCAGAGTTCATGGGCCGGCAAACCGAACTGTTGTTCGCAGCCTGAATCGAGGTACAGCAGGGCCCAGCTGGCTTCATTCAAGCGCTCGAAACGCAGCAGGCCGAGGCGCGAAGGCACTGGCAACTGCGTCACAACCTCGGCCGCTAAACGACTTGCGGCATCGGGATGGCTTTTCATTCGGTGGCTGGCTTCCAGTATGCTGATTGAAGCGGTAATCGACTCACTTCATTTATAGCGTCGGGTAAGGGTGCATCATGCAATTGCGACTGACAAGAAAACTAATATCCGCAGTGCTGCTGAGCAGCTGTATGGTCACCTCGACAGCGTTCGCCGCTGAGCCTGACACGGGTTTGAGCAGTGCCGAACAGGGCAATTATCTGCTCGAATTGAAACGCCTTTATCTGACCGAGAATGACCGCCAAGCGCTGCTGGCACATTGCAATGATCTGCTTAAAACCTACGCCATGCGCGCCGCTTACCAGGTCGGCCAGGCGCAGCGTCAGGACCTGTTGTATCAGCTGCGTCAGGGCGAGTCCGGCGAGCTGCTGCTACGTGAAGAAACCCGTGGCCAGCAGGGCACCGATATTGCCGTGCGCAACCAGCGGGTGCCGCTGTTTGGCGTCGACCCTTTCGTGCGTTACGAATGCCCGAGCAGCGGCATCAGCTGCGTGCTGCACAACCCCAACGACGGCAGCCCAATGCTGACCATCGTGCGCGATCACAAGGGCGCTGCCGAACTGGCCAAAGCCCTGAGCTTTCTGATCCGTAATCTGCAGAAAGGCTGATCGCCTCCCATAGTTCCACCGCTGGCTTAAATCTAAAAAAAACCCCGCCAACAGGGCGGGGTCGAGGGTACGAGCGTGGCTGCTCGAAAGTTGGTGAGTTACAGCAGCATGGTGCGGATGTCCGCCAGTACGTCACCCAGGCGCTTGGTGAAGCGCGCCGCAGCGGCGCCGTTGATCACGCGGTGGTCGTAGGACAGCGACAGCGGCAGCATCAGCTTGGGCTGGAAGGCTTTACCGTCCCAGACCGGCTGGATGGTGGCCTTGCTCACACCGAGGATCGCCACTTCCGGCGCGTTGACGATCGGCGTGAAGCCGGTGCCGCCAATGTGGCCGAGGCTGGAGATGGTGAAGCAGGCGCCCTGCATATCGTCGGCTGACAGCTTCTTGGTGCGCGCCTTTTCCGCCAGTGCGGCGGCTTCAGCAGCGAGCTGCAGCAAGCTCTTCTGATCGACGTTCTTGATCACCGGTACCAGCAGGCCATCCGGTGTATCGACGGCAAAGCCGATGTGCACGTATTTCTTGCGGATGATCGCTTTGCCGCTTGGTGCCAGTGAGCTGTTGAAGTCCGGCAGTTCCTTGAGCAGGAAGGCGCAGGCCTTGAGCAGCAGCGGCAGCACAGTGAGTTTGACCCCAGCCTTTTCCGCCACGGCTTTCTGCGCGACGCGGAAGGCTTCCAGCTCGGTGATATCGGCCGAATCGAACTGGGTCACGTGTGGCACGTTGAGCCAGCTGCGATGTAGGTTGTTGGCGCCGACCTGCATCAGGCGGGTCATCGCCACTTCTTCGATTTCACCAAACTTGCTGAAGTCCACCACCGGGATCGGCGGGATACCGGCACCGCCGGTTGAGCCGGCGGCCGGGGCTTCCTTGGCCTTCTGCATCATGGTTTTGACGTAAGCCTGCACATCCTCTTTGAGCACACGGCCTTTCGGTCCGGTACCCGGTACGGCGGACAGCTCGACGCCGAACTCGCGAGCGAGCTGACGCACAGCCGGGCCCGCATGCACCTTGGCGCCGTCACGCTTAGGGGCTGCGGTAACGTTGGCAGCAGCAGCTGCCAGCGAGGCAATTGCACCAACTTCGGCAGCGACCGCGGGATGCGCGCCGGCCGGAACCTTGTGTACGTCACTTGCGGGTGCAGCGGCCGGTGCTGGCGCTGCTGCTGGAGCCGCAGCGGCGCCGGCCACTTTCAGCTTGAGGATGAAATCACCGGTGCCGACTTCGTCTTCCAGTTTGACGCTGATGCTTTCCACCACACCGGCAGCCGGCGAGGGGATTTCCATGCTGGCCTTGTCCGACTCCAGGGTGATCAGCGACTGGTCGGCTTCGACCGTATCGCCGACCTTGATCAGAATCTCGATGACTTTGGCTTTGCCGTCCGAGCCGATGTCCGGCACATGTACGTCCTGTACGCTGCTGCTGGCCTGCGCGGCTGGTGCAGGTGCGGCGGCCGGAGCGGGAGCAGCAGCTGCTTTAGGTGCTTCTGCCGGTGCTGCGGCAGGCGCCGCTGGTGCTTGGGCAGTGCCTTCGGCTTCCAGCTCAAACAGTTCGTCGCCTTCTTTCAGGCGGTCGCCCAACTTTACTTTCAGACTTTTCACCACACCGCCTTTCGGCGCGGGGATTTCCATGCTGGCCTTGTCCGACTCCAGGGTCAGCACGCTCTGATCGGCCTCGATGCGATCACCGACCTTGACCATCAGTTCGATTACTTCACCCTCACCACCACCGATGTCGGGTACGCGAATCAATTCACTCATCGTTTCGCTCCTTAGCAGTCCAGTGGGTTGAGTTTTTCCGGGTTGATGCCGAACTTGACTATGGCCTCGGCCACCACCTTCGGTTCGATATCACCACGGTCGGCGAGTGCTTCCAGGGCAGCCAGGACAACCCAGTTGCGGTCCACTTCGAAGAAGTGGCGCAGCTTCTTGCGGCTGTCGCTGCGGCCGAAGCCGTCGGTGCCCAGCACCTTGAATTCCTTGCTCGGCACCCACTGACGAATCTGTTCGGCAAACAGCTTCATATAGTCGGTGGAGGCAATCACCGGGCCTTTACGACCGCTCAGGCATTCTTCCACATAGGTCTGCTTGGGCTTCTGGCCCGGGTGCAGGCGGTTGCTGCGTTCCACGGCCAGGCCGTCGCGGCGCAGTTCGTTGAAGCTGGTCACGCTCCATACGTCAGCAGCGACGTTGAACTCGTCACGCAGGATCTTCGCTGCCTCGCGCACTTCACGCAGGATAGTGCCGGAACCGAGGAGCTGCACGTGGTGCGCGGCTTCCTTCTTGTCCTCTTCGAGCAGGTACATACCCTTGATGATGCCTTCCTCGATACCCGCCGGCATCGCCGGCTGCTGGTAGGATTCGTTCATCACGGTGATGTAGTAGAAGACGTCCTGTTGCTGCTCGGTCATCTTCTTCATGCCGTCCTGGATGATCACCGCCAGCTCGTAGCCGTAAGTCGGGTCATAGGTGCGGCAGTTGGGGATGGTCGCTGCCAGCATATGGCTGTGACCGTCCTCGTGCTGCAGGCCTTCGCCGTTCAGCGTGGTCCGACCGGCGGTGCCGCCGATCAGGAAGCCACGGGTGCGGCTGTCGCCAGCGGCCCAGGCCAGGTCGCCAATACGCTGGAAACCGAACATCGAATAGAAGATGTAGAACGGCAGCATCGGCTGGTTGTGGCTGGAGTACGACGTACCAGCAGCAATGAACGAGCTCATGGCGCCGGCTTCGTTGATGCCTTCCTCGAGAATCTGGCCCTTCTTGTCCTCGCGGTAGAACATCACCTGGTCTTTATCGACTGGCTCATAGAGCTGGCCGACCGAGGAGTAGATACCGAGCTGGCGGAACATGCCTTCCATACCGAAGGTACGGGCTTCGTCCGGGATGATCGGCACGATGCGCGAGCCGATGTCCTTGTCCTTGACCAGTTGCGCGAGAATGCGCACGAAGGCCATGGTGGTGGATATTTCACGGTCGCCCGAACCATCGAGGATGGCCTTGAGGGTATCCAGTGGCGGCGTCGGGATGCTGAAGCTCTTGGCTCGGCGCTGTGGCACGAAACCACCGAGTGCGGCGCGGCGTTCGCTCAGGTAACGCGCTTCGGCGCTGCCTTCTTCCGGCTTGAGGAACGGCAGGTTTTCCAGCTCGTCGTCCTTAACGGGGATGTCGAAACGGTCGCGGAACTGCTTGAGGCTGTCGACATCGACCTTTTTGGTGTTGTGCGCGGTGTTCTTCGCTTCACCTGCGCCAGTGCCATAACCCTTGACGGTCTTGGCTAGGATCACGGTCGGCTGCTCTTTGTGGTTGACCGCCTGGTGATAGGCCGCATAGACCTTGTACGGGTCGTGGCCGCCACGGTTGAGCTTCCATATCTCGTCGTCGGAGAGATCGGCAACCATCGCCTTGAGTTCTGGCGAGTTGAAGAAGTGCTCACGGACGAACGCGCCGTCCTTGGCCTTGTAGTTCTGGTATTCGCCGTCGATGACTTCGTCCATGCGGCGCTGCAGGATGCCGTCGACGTCTTTGGCCAGCAGTGGGTCCCAGAAACGGCCCCAGACCACCTTGTTGACGTTCCAGCCACCGCCACGGAACACGCCTTCGAGTTCCTGGATGATCTTGCCGTTGCCGCGTACCGGGCCGTCGAGGCGCTGCAGGTTGCAGTTGATGACGAAAATCAGGTTGTCCAGCTTCTCGCGGCCAGCCAGGGAAATCGCGCCGAGGGATTCTGGCTCGTCACACTCGCCGTCGCCCATAAAGCACCAGACTTTCTGCTTGCCTGCTGGGATAAAGCCGCGCGCTTCCAGGTACTTCATAAAGCGTGCCTGGTAGATCGCCTGAATCGGGCCAAGACCCATGGATACAGTCGGGAACTGCCAGAACTCAGGCATCAGCCACGGGTGTGGGTAGGACGACAGGCCCTTGCCATCAACTTCCTGGCGGAAGTTGTTCATCTGCTCTTCAGTGATGCGGCCTTCCATAAAGGCGCGGGCGTAAACGCCTGGCGATGCGTGGCCCTGGAAGAAGATTAGGTCGCCGCCGTGCTCCTCGGTCGGAGCCTGGAAGAAGTAGTTGAAGCCAATGTCATACAGGGTCGCCGAGGACGCGAAGCTGGAGATGTGGCCGCCCAGGTCCGAGTCTTTCAGGTTGGTGCGCATTACCATGGCCAACGCGTTCCAGCGCACCAGCGAGCGAATGCGGCGTTCCATAAACAGGTCGCCAGGCATGCGTGCTTCGTGGGTCAGCGGGATGGTGTTGCGGTAGGGCGTGGTGATCGCATAAGGCAGCTGTGAACCACTGCGGGTGGCCAGCTCGCCCATACGGGTCATCAGGTAATGTGCGCGGTCTTCACCCTCGTTATCGAGGACGGACTCAAGGGCGTCCAGCCATTCCTGGGTTTCGACGGGATCGAGGTCTTGCATGGCTTGCTCCAGGGCGGAAAGGCTTCCAGAATCGGAGGCCAGGTTTCGTGGCCGACTTCGTGAGTGGCCGCGTGAATTCTTGGATTGACCGGGGGTAGGACCGGCTGCGTGTAGTTTTACTACATTCCGACGCCGATTTCAGCCTTTTGGATACAATCTTTGGTAGTAAAACTACAATTATTTTTCTGCCAGTGATTCGACCCGCTCTAGCGCTGGGTATGCCATCCATGGTCGCTGCACTGGTAGACCGCTAAAAAGGATAGACCATGAGCCTGCCCGCGCTGGCCTCTTTGCCTGCTGCCTTGTCCCCCCTCGCACTGCGTGCCGAACAGTCCCTGCAGCATGCATTTGCCGAGCTTTCCAGTGAGGCGGCAGCGGCTTTCGCAGGTTGGCCGCGCGCGCGAGTGGAGGCGTTGCAGCGTGTGGGCGCTGCCAGTAATTTCGTGGTGCAGCAGGGCCTGCGCGACCCGCAGATGCTGCTCGATCTGGCCGCCAGTGGTGAGCTGGAACGCAGCCTCGGGGCGGGCGAGTTGCGCGGGCAATTGGCGCTGGCGTTGGAGGCGTGCGCCGATGACGACGAACTGGGGCGGCGCTTGCGGCGCTACCGCAATCGTCAGCAGCTGCGGATTATCTGGCGCGATATCAGTCGCCAGGCGGATTTGATCGAAACCTGCCGCGACCTTTCCGATCTGGCCGATGCCTGTATCGATCTGGCCTATCAGTGGCTGTATCCACGGCATTGCACGCAGTTCGGCACGCCCATCGGCCGGCGCAGCGGCCAGGCGCAGCATATGGTCATCCTCGGCATGGGCAAGCTGGGCGCCCATGAGCTGAACCTGTCCTCGGACATCGATCTGATCTTCGGCTACCCCGAAGGCGGCGAAACCGAAGGGGTGAAACGCCCGCTGGATAATCAGGAGTTCTTTATCCGTCTCGGTCAGAAGCTGATCAAGGCGCTGGATGTGATCACGGTGGAGGGATTCGTCTTCCGCACCGATATGCGTCTGCGCCCTTACGGCTCCTCCGGGTCGCTGGTGTTCAGCTTTAACGCGCTGGAGCAGTACTACCAGGACCAGGGCCGCGACTGGGAACGCTACGCGATGATCAAGGCGCGGGTGGTCGGTGGTGACCAAGCCGCCGGCGCGCAGCTGCTGGAGATGCTGCGGCCCTTCGTTTACCGGCGTTATCTGGATTTCTCGGCGATTGAAGCGCTGCGCGCGATGAAGCAGCTGATCCAGCAGGAAGTGCGGCGCAAGGGCATGGCTGAGAACATCAAGCTGGGCTCGGGTGGCATCCGCGAAGTGGAGTTTATCGCCCAGGCTTTCCAGCTGATTCACGGCGGTCGCGACCTTAGCCTGCAGCAGCGTTCGCTGTTTGCCGTACTGAATACGCTGCGCGATCAGGGTTACCTGCCGCCGGCGGTGACCGATGAGTTGCGTGACGGCTATGCCTTCCTGCGTTATGCCGAGCACGCGCTGCAGGCCATCGATGACCGGCAGACGCAGATGCTCCCGGACAACGATCAGGACCGTGCGCGGGTGGCCTTTATTATGGGCTTCGACAACTGGCAGGCGTTCCACGAGCAGCTGATGCACTGGCGTGGCCGCGTTGACTGGCACTTCCGCCAGGTGATCGCCGACCCTGATGAGGAGGAAGGTGGCGAGCCGGTCGAAGAGGCCGTGGGCTGCGAGTGGTTGCCGCTCTGGGATGATGTGCAGGACGAAGAGGCCGCGTGCCGGCAGCTGGCCGAGGCTGGCTTTGCCGAGCCGCAGTCGGCCTGGCAGCGCCTGGCAGGCCTGCGCAACGGCAATCAGGTGCGTGCCATGCAGCGCCTCGGTCGTGAGCGTCTGGATGCCTTTATCCCGCGCCTGCTGGCGCAAGCGGTGGAGCATGAAAACCCGGATCTGGTGCTGGAACGCGTCCTGCCGCTGATCGAAGCCGTGGCGCGGCGTTCGGCCTACCTGGTGCTGCTCACGGAAAATCCCAGCGCCTTGCAGCGCCTGCTGACCCTGTGCGCGGCCAGCCCGTGGATCGCCGAGCAGATCACCCGCTTCCCGCTGTTGCTTGATGAGCTACTTAATGAGGGGCGGCTGTTCAAGCCGCCGCTGGCGCCCGAGCTGGCCGCCGAGCTGCGTGAGCGGCTGATGCGGATTCCCGAGGAAGACCTGGAGCAGCAGATGGAGGCGCTGCGTCACTTCAAACTGGCGCACCGGCTGCGCGTGGCCGCCTCGGAAATTGCCGGCACTCTGCCGCTGATGAAGGTCAGCGACTACCTGACCTGGCTGGCCGAGGCGATTCTCGACCAGGTGCTGGCCCTGGCCTGGCGCCATACGGTGAGCAAATATGGCGCGCCGCGCCGCGCCGACGGCAGTATCTGCGACCCGGATTTTGTCATCGTCGGCTACGGCAAGGTCGGCGGCATCGAGCTGGGCCACGGTTCGGACCTCGATCTGGTGTTTATCCACGACGGCGACCCGCATGCGGAAACCGATGGCGAGAAATCCATCGACGGCGCGCAGTTCTTCAATCGCCTGGGCCAGCGCATCATTCACCTGCTGACCACCCAGACCAACTCCGGCCAGCTCTATGAAGTCGACATGCGCCTGCGGCCGTCTGGCGCTGCGGGCCTGCTGGTCAGCTCGCTGGGCGCGTTCGAGCGCTACCAGCAGGGCGAGGCCTGGACCTGGGAGCATCAGGCGCTGGTGCGCGCGCGGGTGCTGGTCGGCTGCCCGCGGGTTGGCAAGGCCTTCGAGGCAGTACGCGCCGGTGTGTTGGGGCGTGAGCGCGACCTGGCCACCCTGCGCACCGAGGTCAGCGAGATGCGCGCGAAGATGCGCGACAACCTCGGCAGCAAGGCCACGGCGGCCGGCACCGCGGCGAATGCCTTCGAAGCCACTGCGCCGTTCGACCTCAAGCAGGACGCCGGAGGTATCGTCGATATTGAATTTATGGTGCAATACGCGGCCCTGGCCTGGTCGCGCCAGTACCCGGAATTGCTTGAGTTCACTGACAATATTCGCATTCTGGAAGGGCTGGAGCGGGTCGGCTTGCTACCGGGCGAAGATGCCCGCTTGCTGCAGGATATCTACAAGGCCTACCGCTCGGCGGCCCACCGTCAGGCCCTGCAAAAGCAACCTGGGGTGGTCGGCGGTGATCAGTTCGCCGAAGAGCGGCGCACGGTGATGCGTATCTGGCAGGAGCTGGGCTTGAGCTGAAACAGGCTGAGCTGAATTTAATAAGCGGCTGGTCACCTGGTGTGGCCAGTCAGTGCTGTACCAATCGAATGTGAGGAGCAGGCAACTATGTCGATGGCCGATCGTGATGGCGTGATCTGGTATGACGGCGAGCTGGTGCCGTGGCGCAACGCGACCACCCACGTGCTGACCCATACCCTGCACTACGGCATGGGTGTGTTTGAAGGCGTACGCGCCTACAACACCCCGCAAGGCACGGCGATCTTCCGCCTGCAAGCGCACACCGACCGCCTGTTCGACTCGGCCCACATCATGGGCATGAAGATTCCGTTCAGCAAAGACGAAATCAACGAAGCCACCCGCGCCGCCGTGCGGGAGAACAACCTGGAAAGCGCCTACATCCGCCCGATGGTGTTCTACGGATCTGAGGCCATGGGCCTGCGCGCCAGTGGTTTGAAAACCCAGGTGATCGTCGCAGCCTGGAGCTGGGGCGCCTATATGGGCGACGAAGCCCTGCAGGTTGGCATCAAGGTGCGTACCAGCTCCTTCACCCGCCACCATGTCAACATTTCGATGACCCGCGCCAAGGCCAACGGCAACTACATCAACTCGATGCTGGCGCTGCAGGAAGCCATCTCCGGTGGTGCCGACGAAGCCATGCTGCTGGATACCGAAGGCTATGTGGCCGAGGGTTCGGGTGAGAACATCTTCCTGGTGCGTAACGGCGTGATCTATACCCCGGAAGTCACTTCCTGCCTGAACGGCATTACCCGCAACACCATTCTGACCCTGGCAGCCGAGCATGGTCTGGAAGTGGTCGAGAAGCGCATTACCCGCGATGAGGTTTATATCGCCGATGAAGCCTTCTTTACCGGCACCGCCGCCGAAGTGACGCCGATTCGTGAAGTCGATGGCCGGCAGATCGGTGCAGGTCGTCGCGGGCCGATCACCGAGAAGCTGCAAACTGCCTATTTCGACCTGGTGACCGGTAAAACCGATGCCCATGCCGAGTGGCGCACCCTGGTTAAATAAGCCGCTCGCGTGTGCCGGGTGGGGTTCCATCTGGCGATGCAGGCTAGGCTGATAGTCGAGCGTTGAGTCTGTCCGGGAGGCGAAAGCCTCCTTGGTCGTTTCTGGAAGTGGCATGAAAATACTGATCGTAGGCCCCAGCTGGGTGGGTGACATGGTGATGGCGCAGACACTGTTTCAGTGTCTGCAACAGCGTCACCCCGGCTGTGCAATCGATGTGCTGGCCCCCGAGTGGAGTCGGCCGATTCTCGAACGTATGCCCGAAGTGCGTCAGGCCTTGAGCTTTCCGCTCGGTCACGGCGTGCTGGAACTGGCCACGCGGCGCAAGATCGGCAAATCCCTGGCCGGTCAGTATGACCAGGCGATTCTCCTACCCAACTCGCTGAAGTCCGCACTGGTGCCGTTTTTCGCCGGTATCCCCAAACGCACCGGTTGGAAGGGCGAGCTGCGCTACGGCCTGCTCAACGATATCCGCCCGCTTGATAAAGAACGCTACCCGCTGATGATCGAGCGTTTTATGGCGCTGGCCTTCGAGCCCGGCGCCGCGCTTCCGCAGCCTTATCCGCGCCCAGCCTTGCAAATCGACGCGCAGAGCCGCGACGCCGCCCTGGCCAAGTTCGGTCTGAGCCTGGATCGCCCGGTATTGGCGCTGTGCCCAGGGGCTGAGTTTGGTGAAGCCAAGCGCTGGCCGAGCGAGCATTACGCCAAGGTTGCCGAGCTGAAGATCCGCGCCGGCTGGCAGGTGTGGATATTTGGCTCGAAAAACGATCACCCGGTCGGCGAAGACATCCGCAGTCGGCTGATTCCTGGTTTGCGCGAGGAAGCGGTGAACCTGGCTGGCGAAACCAGCCTGGCTGAAGCAATTGACCTGCTGTCCTGCGCCGGCGCCGTGGTGTCCAACGACTCCGGCCTGATGCATGTGGCGGCGGCGCTGAATCGCCCACTGGTGGCAGTCTACGGCTCGACCTCGCCGGGCTTTACCCCGCCGCTGGCCGAGCAGGTGGAAATCGTCCGCCTGGGCCTGGAATGCAGTCCGTGCTTCGACCGCACCTGCCGCTTCGGTCACTACAACTGCCTGGGTCAGCTCAAGCCGCGCCCGGTGATCGAGGCGCTGGATCGCCTGGTCAGCGACCCGGTCGAGGTTGAATAGCTTGCGGGTACTGTTGATCAAGACCTCCTCGCTGGGCGATGTGGTGCACACCTTGCCGGCGCTCACCGATGCTGCGCGGGCGATTCCCGGCATCCAGTTCGACTGGGTGGTGGAAGAGGGGTTTGCCGAGATTCCCGCCTGGCACCCAGCCGTGGCACAGGTTATCCCGGTGGCGATTCGCCGCTGGCGCAAACACCTCTGGCAGACCCTGAAAAATGGCGAGTGGAAGCGCTTTAAGCAGCGGCTTGGCGAAACCAAGTACGACCTTGTTATCGATGCCC
Source organism: Pseudomonas sp. OTU750018 (assembly GCF_011636575.1). Taxonomy (NCBI): domain Bacteria; kingdom Pseudomonadati; phylum Pseudomonadota; class Gammaproteobacteria; order Pseudomonadales; family Pseudomonadaceae; genus Pseudomonas; species Pseudomonas sp. OTU750018. Next base: position 1,317,367 of record NZ_JAAPAU010000001.1, on the reverse strand, counting down.
AGGGGCTGCTGAAAAGCGCCTGGCTGACCCGTTACGTCAAGGCGCCAGTCGCTGGTCTGGACCGCGATTCCGCGCGTGAGCCGCTGGCCAGTCGCTTCTATGACCGAGGCTATGCCGTGCCGCGCGAGCAGCATGCCCTTGAGCGCACCCGTCAGCTATTCGCCCAGGCGTTGGGCTATGCGCTGCCAGCAGGCGTCGGCGACTACGGCCTGAACCGCGCTCAGCTGGCCGACTCCGTATCGCAGCCTTACTTGCTGTTTCTGCACGGCACCACCTGGCCAAGCAAGCACTGGCCGGAAGCCGATTGGCGTGCGCTGGCCGAGCAGATGAGCGCTCAGGGGTGGGCGGTGCGCCTGCCCTGGGGCAATGAAGTCGAGAAGGCGCGTGCCGAACGGATTGCCGCCGGCATTGAAAACGCTGCGGTGCTGCCCAAATTAAATCTTGCTGGCGTGGCCAAGGTAATCGCCGGAGCCAGTGCTTGCGTGGCGGTGGATACCGGCCTCGGCCACCTGGCCGCTGCGCTGGATGTGCCGAGTATTTCGCTCTATGGGCCGACCCTGCCGGGGCGCGTCGGTGCCTATGGTCGTGGTCAGGTGCACCTGTGCGCGACGGGGCCGAATGCCGGCTCGGGTGATCGACACAAAGCCTGTTTCGACGGCCTGGATGCCGAGCGTGTCGCCACACAATTGCAGGCCCTGTTGCTGGCCGAGGACGTTGTCTGATGCAGCTCGCGTTTATCCTCTACAAATACTTCCCCTTCGGCGGCCTGCAGCGCGATTTTATGCGCATTGCTCTGGAGTGCCAGACGCGCGGACATGCTATTCGCGTCTACACGCCGATCTGGGAAGGTGAAGTGCCTGCGGGCTTCGAGGTGGTGGTGGTGCCAGTCAAGGCGCTGTTCAACCACAAACGTAATGAAAAACTCACCGCCTGGGTTGAGGCCGACCTGGCCAAGCGCCCGGTGGATCGGGTGATCGGCTTTAACAAGATGCCCGGCCTAGACGTCTACTACGCCGCCGATGGTTGCTATGAAGACAAGGCGCAGACCCTGCGTAACCCGCTTTACAAGCGCTGGGGGCGTTACAAGCACTTTGCCGATTACGAGCGGGCGGTATTCGCCCCCGAATCGAAGACCGAGATTCTGATGATCTCCGAAGTGCAGCAGCCGCTGTTTATTAAGCACTACCACACCCCGTTGCAGCGCTTTCACCTGCTGCCGCCGGGCATCGCTGCAGACCGCCGCGCGCCGGCCAATGCTGCCGAAATTCGTGCCGAGTTTCGTGCTGAGTTCAAGCTGGCGGATAGCGACCTGCTGCTGGTGCAGATCGGCTCCGGCTTCAAGACCAAGGGCCTGGATCGCAGCCTCAAGGCCCTGGCCGCCTTGCCGCGCGAGCTGAAGCAACGCACCCGGCTGATCGCCATCGGCCAGGATGATCCGCGCTCGTTCCAGCTGCAGGCCAAGGCCCTGGGCGTGTCCGATCAGGTGCAGATTCTCAAGGGGCGCAGCGATATCCCGCGCTTCCTGCTGGGTGCCGATCTGCTGATCCACCCGGCCTACAACGAGAACACCGGCACCGTGCTGCTGGAGGCGCTGGTCTCTGGCCTGCCGGTGCTGGTAACGGATGTCTGCGGCTATGCCCACTACATTGCCGAAGCGGATGCCGGGCGGGTGCTGGCCAGTCCGTTCGAGCAGGAACGCCTCAATCATCTGCTCGCCGATATGCTGGCCGATGATCAGCGCCGCGCGTTCTGGTCGCGCAATGGCTTGGCTTACGCCGATAGCGCCGATCTTTATTCCATGCCGCAGCATGCGGCCGACATCATTCTGGCGACACGTCCATGAAGCTGGTACTGGCTGAACCCTTTAAAAGCCTGTGGGCCGGGCGCGATGCGTTTGTCGCCATCGAGGCTCTGCAGGGGCAGGTGTACCGCGAGCTGGAAGGCCGCCGCACGCTGCGCACCGAAGTCGACGGGCGCGGCTATTTCGTCAAGATTCACCGCGGCATCGGCTGGGGCGAGATCGTCAAGAACTTGCTCACCGCCAAGCTGCCGGTGCTTGGTGCGCGTCAGGAGTGGGACGCCATTCAGCGTCTGACCGAAGTCGGTGTGGCGACCATGACCGCCGTGGCCTACGGCGAACGCGGCAGCAACCCGGCGGCGCAGCATTCCTTTATCGTCACCGAAGAACTGGCGCCTACTACCGACCTCGAGCAACTCAGCCTGAACTGGGCGCAGCAAGCACCTGAGCCGCGCCTCAAGTGGGCGCTGATCAAGGACGTGGCGAGCATGGTTGGCAACATGCACCGCGCCGGGGTCAATCACCGCGACTGCTACATCTGCCACTTTCTGCTGCACACCGATAAACCGGTAACCGCCGACGATTTCCGCCTGTCAGTAATCGACCTGCACCGCGCCCAAGTCCGCAATCAGCTGCCCCTGCGCTGGCGCAACAAGGACCTGGCCGCGCTGTATTTCTCCGTGCTGGATATCGGCCTGACCCGGCGCGACAAGCTGCGTTTTCTGCGTGGTTATTTTCAACAACCCTTGCGGCAAATCCTTCAGGAAGAAGGTCGTCTGCTTGCTTGGCTGGAATCCAAGGCGGCTAAATTGTACGGCCGCAAACAGCGTTATGGAGATCGACTGTAGATGTCGGAGAAGAAGGCGTTGATCGGCCCGGGAGTGAGGGTTGCACTGGTTCCATGTCCTGCGTTGGGCGATACCACGCTGTTCTTGCGCCTTGCCTGGCGTCTCCAGGCTGCGGGTGCGAAGGTCACCTTGGCTTCAGTATCGTTGTCATCAGTGAGCGAGTACCTGCCTGGGCTGGACATTCTAGGGGGCACGCCGGATGTGCCTGCACTGGCGGGCTGTAACGATTTAGTTATCTGTGCGATTGATTGGTACGTTGATGTTCCTCTGAGCAATGTGGCGTACCTCGCCGGTAAGAAACTTCCCGTCAAGCTCAGGTCCGCGCCGCCGCCTGTATTGCTTGATGGTTGCTGTATTGAAGGGGCGCACAACGTGATTTGTCGCGACCCGAAAGCCGGCAAGACCATGGTGCAGTGGATCGATCTGTACGCCGAAGAGGTCTTGGGGCTTGATCTATCCACGCCTATTGCGGGGTTACAGGTTCCGCCCCGTGAAACCGGCGCGGAGGTGCGGCGTGTGGCCATTTTTCCGACCACGCCGCATGCCAGTAAGAATTTCTCAACGGCTGGGTTTCGCCGCCTTGCTCGACATTTGGTTGCCCGGGGCTGGCAGGTCGAGTTCGTCGGTATTCCGGCTGAGCAGCCAGCCTTGAGGGCGCAATACCCAGGCCATCATGTGCATGCGTTCACTGACTTGAAAGGGCTTGTCGACTTCTTGCTGACATGCGCCATCGTCATTAGTAATGATTCGGGTGGCGGGCATCTTGGTTCACTGCTGGGGTTGCGGACATTCACCATTACGCGCCGGCGTACCGATTTCACTTGGCGGCCCGGCTTCAATGAACTCAATAGCGTGATCAATCCGGTTCTGAGCTTCAAATGGCTGGGCAAAACAGTCTGGCGCCCGTTCATTCCGTTGCGCCGCATCGTCAGTGCGCTGCCTGACTTAAACAGGACGCAGGCATGACAGCGTGGAAACATGACCTGCACGATCCGATTCTGCTCGGCGCTTTCGGAACCCTTGAGGCCGTATTTGCACTTGAAGGTGAGCGTTTGACCTCTGACCCCTTGTCTGAAGTCATTCGTGTGGAGTTCGGCGGGGTACGTTATTACGTCAAACGCTACTGGGGCGCTGGTAAAGGTCTACGGCGTTACCTTGGTCGTCCTCGGGTTAAAGCGGAGTGGCAAAACCTTAAGTTGTTCGCCAAGTGGGGCATCCCCACTGCGCCGATTGTGGCCTATGGGCTTGAGCGCCAGATGGGGGCTTTTGTCCGCGGGGCGCTCATTACCCGCGAGCTTGAGGGCACGCTTGATTTGGCCGAAATTGCCAATCGGCAGGATGTGCGGTTGAGCGACCCCCGTTGGGTTATGCAGGTCAGTCAGCAGTTAGCCAAGGGCACCCGTGCGCTGCACGATCACCATTTCACCCACAATGACTTGAAGTGGCGCAACCTGCTGGTCAATGAGCGCGGTGAGCTGTTCTTCATTGATTGTCCGACTGGAACCTTTTGGTGGGGGCCTTTGCTGCGTTACCGCATCATCAAGGATCTGGCATGCCTGGATAAAGTCGCCCACAAGGTACTTTCACGTTCCCAGCGGTTGCGTTTTTACCTTCAGTACCGTGGTCGTCAGCGCTTGAATGCTTCCGACAAGAAGCGCATTCGTCAGGTCGTTGCGTTTTTTGAGGGCCGGGAATGAGTGCTTTTATTGCCGCCCAGGACCGTGCCCTGCTGGAGCACCACGGTCTTGCCAGTTTTGAGGCGCTGTGGGCGCTAAAACTTGAAGCCGTTGATGAGCCCAATACGGAGCGTGGCGGCTGGAGCAGCGTCTACCGGCTCGAACTGGGCGATGCGGCGTTCTACCTTAAGCGCCAGAGCAATCACCTGACCCGAACCCTGCGTCATCCGTTTGGTGAGCCAACCTTTGCCCGCGAGTTCCGCAATATTCAGCGCTACACGACGCTGGGGATTCCCGCATTGCAGGCAGCATTTTTTGCCGAGCGTAAATTGCCTGGCGAGCATCGCGCAGTGCTGCTGACCCGCGCGTTGGATGGTTGGCAGGATCTGGATACTTGGTTGCCCAGTTGGCCAGCGCTGGCAGAGGCCCGTCGTGTGGCCATTCTCAAGGCGTGTGGTGAACTGGCGCGGCGTCTGCACCAGGCTGGGCAGATGCATGGTTGTTTTTACCCCAAGCATATTTTCCTGCGCGAAACACCGGTTGGCTTCGACGCGCAGTTGATCGATCTGGAGAAAACCCGGCCGCTGTTGTTTGGCGAGCGCGATCGGATTAAAGACTTGGAGCCATTGCTGCGCCGCGCGAATGTCTGGGGGGCGGCGGATATTCAGATCCTGCTGGCGGCCTACCTTGGTCCTGATGCGAATCTCGAGCGCTGGAGCGCACGAGTCGGGGCGCGTCGTCGTAATAAGGAGTCACGCTGATGAGTCTGGCGAGTCTCGCGCAGGCCGGTCGTACGCCGGCCTTGCCACTGACTGTTGACGTGGCGGGGGCGGGTGGCCTCACTGGCCTGAGCGTGCAGCGTTGGTTGCGTGTACTTCCAGGTCAGCGCTATGTCGGCGTGGCCGAATGGTGCGGCCAGCCAGTGCTGGCCAAGTTGCTGGTGGGAAACAAGGCTGCGCGACATTTTCAGCGCGAGCGTGACGGTGCCCTTCTGCTCGCGGAGCAAGGGCTGAATACGCCGCAGCTGTTGGCGGATGGGCTGCGTGACGGTGAGGGCGGCTGGCTGCTGTTCGAGTATCTGCAAGGTGCCGAAAGCCTGTGGCAGGCTTGGCGCGCGGTGGAGCATCAGCCGCTGCTGAGTGCCGATCAGCAGTCGGTGCTGGCCGAGGCGTTGGTCAGTATCGCGCAAATGCACCTTAACGGGTTGTGGCAGGCGGACCTGCATCTGGACAACCTGTTGCGGCATAACGGCCAGCTGTTTGTTATCGACGGCGGCGGTGTGCAGGTTGAGACGGCAGGTAAACCGCTGTCGCGCGCCAAGGTGCTAGAAAACCTTGGGGTGTTCTTCGCCCAGCTGCCAGCCGAGTTGACTCCGTTTATCGAAGAGCTGCTGGTGCATTACCTGCTGGCGAACGGCGAACATGCCTTACCGCTGGAAGCATTGCTCAAAGAAGTGGAAAAAGTGCGCCAATGGCGTTTGCGCGATTATTTGAAGAAAATTGCCCGCGATTGCAGCCTGTTCGCCGCAAAAGTTGGTGCGTTCGGCCTGCAGGTGGTTCGCCGCGACAAGCAGGCTGAGCTGCAGCCGCTGTTGAGTAATCTGGATCAGCTCACCGAGCAGGGCCATATCTACAAAACCGGTGGTGCGGCCACCGTGGCGCAAGTGCAGCTGCAAGGGCGGCCGCTGGTGGTCAAGCGCTATAACGTGAAGAGCCTGGCGCATTGGCTCAAGCGCTTCTGGCGCCCTAGCCGCGCATGGCACAGTTGGGTCGAAGGCAATCGCCTACAGTTGCTGGGCATCGCCACGCCACAGCCACTGGCCGTGTTAGAGCGGCGCTGGTGCTGGCTGCGCGGGCGCGCCTACCTGATTACCGAATACTGCGGTGGGCAGGATATAATCGCGCGTTTTCAGGCGTTCCACGATGGATCGCCCCCAGAAAGCGACCTGTTGGCTCTGGATCGTCTGTTCGCTGCCTTGTTGCGCGAACGCATCAGTCACGGTGATTTCAAGGGGCACAATCTGTTTTGGGACGAGCGCTTGGCATGCTGGTCGCTGATTGACCTCGACGCCATGCAGCAGCACCGCAGTGCGCGCAGTTTCGCCAGGGCCTATGCCCGCGACCGCGCCCGTTTTCTGCGTAACTGGCCCGCCGACTCGGCGCTGCACCAGTTGCTCAACCAACGTTTACCGCTGACGCCCGCCGTCGGCTCAGCAGACTAAAAGAGGCACAACCAGTGGCATTGACGATTCTCGGCCTTTCCGGCGCCCTCAGCCATGATCCATCCGCCGCCCTGTATATCGACGGCAAGTTGATCGCGGCCGCCGAAGAAGAGCGCTTTGTGCGCGACAAGCACGCTAAGAACCGCATGCCCTACGAGTCGGCCAAGTTCTGTCTGGAACAGGCCGGGATTAAACCGTCCGACGTTGATGTGGTGGCTATTCCGTTTGCGCCGATCAGCATCTTCGAGAAAGCCCGCTGGCAATATGCCAAGCGCTACTGGTACGCACCGGATCGCGCCCTCGATGCGATCCTCATGGGCAATCGCCGCTACAAGCGTTACCACAAGAAGATTCAGTGGTGCCTGGAGCAGCTGGGTTTCGACCTGAAGAAAATCAAGATCGAGCCGGTCGAGCACCACCTGGCTCACGCCGCCAGCGCCTATCACTGCTCGGGCTTTACCGAGAAGACCGCGATCCTTGGTATCGACGGCAAGGGCGAGTACGCCACCACCTTCTTTGGTTACGGCGAGAACGGCAAGATCCACAAGATCAAGGAATTCTACGACCCGGATTCGCTCGGCGGCCTGTACGGAGCGATCACCGAGTTCCTTGGCTTCGAGATGCTTGACGGCGAGTTCAAGGTCATGGGCATGGCGCCTTATGGCGATGCGGCCAAGTATGATTTCTCGCGCCTGGCCAAATTCGAGAACGGCGAACTGATCATCAACACCGACTACGCCAACGTCATCGGTTTCCGCCGCTACAAGGAAAACGGCAAGGGCTACTACTTCTCGCCCAAGCTGATCGAGTGGTTGGGGCCGAAGCGCCAGGGCGACATTGCTGACGATCCATACATCCACTACGCCGCCAGCATGCAGGCGCTGTTCGAGAAGCTGGCGCTGGAGATGATGGAGTACTACCTCGGTGACATCATCCGCGAGACCGGCAAGATTGCCTTCGCCGGTGGTTGCGCGCTGAACGTCAAACTGAACCAGAAGATTATCGCGCGCGACGACGTTAAAGAACTGTTCGTCCAGCCGGCGTCCGGCGACGCCGGTACTTCGGTTGGTGCAGCTGCCTACATTTCCCACCAGCGCGGCGTGCCGGTGGAAAAGATGGAGCACGTCTACCTCGGCCCGTCCTACAGCAACGAAGATGTGATCGCCGCCTGTGCTCGTCACCCGAGCAAACCGGTGTTCAAACAGATCGACAACATGCCGCAGCGCATCGCCAAGATCATGGTCGACGCCAACCCAGTGGCCTGGTTCCAGGGCCGCATGGAGTTCGGCCCGCGCGCCCTCGGTGGTCGCTCGATCATCGGCTGCCCGAGCGTGCCGGGCGTGGCTGACCGGATTAACGAGCAGATCAAGTTCCGCGAGCGCTGGAGACCGTTCTGCCCGTCGATGCTCGACACCGTCGGTCCGCAGATGCTCAAGGTTGATCACCCGAGCCCGTTCATGACCTTCACCTTTGAAGTCAACGACGAGTGGAAGACCCGCGTCGGCGAAGTGGTGCACGAAGACGGCACCTCGCGTGCCCAAGTGCTCAAGCGCGAATACAATCCGCGTTACTACGACATGATGCTGGAGTTGGAAAAACTCACCGGCAACGGCGTGTCGCTGAACACCTCGTTGAACCGCCGTGGCGAGCCGATGATCTGCTCGCCGACCGATGCGCTGAACATGTTCTACGGCTCGGACCTGCAGTACCTGATCATGGAAGACATCTTGGTGGTCAAGGACGGCAAGGATTGGTATGACAACGTCTGAGGTCGCGGAGGCTGCTCAGCCGTGGGTGCTGCAGTTCTGTCACGGCTATGACGGCCCCTTCCTCGATTGCGCGCGGCAGTACGCCGCGCTGTTTGTTGGTACGCCTTATAAAGTGTGCACGGTGTACCTGACGGGTAAACCGAGTGCTGCGGTCGAGCAAGGCTCGGCATCTGACGAGGTACTTTTCCTCGACTACTCGAGTCGCGACGTGCGCGGGCTCAAGCTCAAGGCGATCCGCGACCTCAAGCGTATTGCCGCTTCGCGCGACTTTAAATTCTGTATCGCCCATCGCTTTAAACCGATCTACGTCGCCCTGTTGGGCAGCGATCTACCAGTGATCGGCGTGCACCATGCGTTTGGCGACTACAAGCGGCGAACGCGCCAGCTGTTTGCCAACTTCTTCCGCAAGCGCCTGGCCTTGCTCGGGGTTTCCAATGCGGTGCGCGATGACATGCGTGCCTGCCTGCCACACTGGCCGAGCGAGCGCATCGAGACGCTGTACAACCGCATCGACGTCACCGCTGTGCAGGCTGCGCAGGTTCCGCGCGAAGCAGCGCGTGAGCACTTGGGCTTACCTCAGGATGCCTGGGTGGTCGGCAATGTCGGGCGCCTGCACCCGGACAAGGACCAGGCCACCTTAATTCGCGGTTTTGCCGAAGCCTTGCCGCAGCTACCGGAAGGCAGTCTGCTGGCGATTATGGGCAGTGGTCGGCTTGAGGCTCCATTAAAAACGCTTGCCCGCGAGCTGGGTGTGGACGCATCGGTGCGTTTTCTCGGTCAAGTTGCCGATGGCCGTAACTATTTCAAAGCGTTTGATGTGTTTGCCCTGACTTCAGATCATGAGCCATTTGGGATGGTGTTACTGGAGGCGATGGCGGCCGATGTGCAGGTGCTGGCTACGGATTGTGGCGGTGCGCCGGAGGTAGTCGGCGACTCAAGCGCCTTGTTCGCGCTGGGTGATCACACTGTGCTGGCCGCTCGACTGCGGTCCGCTGCCGTTGGCAGGTTTGGCCCGCTGGGTACTGAGCGTGTAAAAGCCGGTTTTACGGATGAGATTGCGCGCACGCATTTCTGGTCATGGCCTGGTGTGAGTCGCATCGTGCAGGAGGCCGGTAATGGTCAGTCGTGAGCCTAAGCAGCTTGTTTACCTCGTGTATGGGGGGAAGCCTGAGTATCACCGCGAGGCCAAGTTCAGCATCCTTTCCGCGTTGGATCACGCTCGTGGCGAGTGTCCGCGAATTTTGCTTTACACCGATGAGCCGGCACAGTTCAGCGGCTGGCCTGTCGATCTGATTACGCTTGATGCGGCAACCTTGGCCAGCTGGACGGGGCCTGCTGCATATCTGCACCGACGCAAGGCGGCGGCTATTCATGATGCGCTGGCTTACGCGGAGCAAAGCATATTCATTGATACGGATACCTTCTTTCTGGCTTCACCGCTCAAGCTATTTGAGCGACTTGCGGGTTCATCCTGGCTGGTCGACGAAATTGAAGGTGTCTGGAAAGAGTACAAGGGCGATGTGATGCATGACGTCCTGGCGCCTTACCTGGCAGAACATTATGGTGTTGATCAGCAGATGCTGCTGATCAATTCGGGTGTTCTGGGCTTTCAGGTTGAGGCGTCACACCTGATGGATGAAACCCTGGCCCTGATCGATGTACTGCACCCGATGGTTCCCAAGATCCATGTGATCGAGCAGTTCGCCATGGGTGTAGCCGCCAGGCACTTGGGCCGACCTGCGCAGGCGCAAGGTGTCGTCATGCATTACTTCTCAGGTAAGAACTACTGGCGCCACATGATCGCTGCGTTTTTTCAGCGCTATGGCGAGGCGTTTTCAGTGCAGGCCGTACAGGCGGTGCGCGAGGTACCGACTTCTAAACCCAAGCCTGTCTGGTGGCAGCGACTCGACTATCGCGTGAGAAGTCTATTTGTTCCAGGCAAAGCCCGTTCGCTTGCCAAGCTGGCGTATTACGCCGCGGTGATGCGCGCCGATCTTTATGCTGAAGCCTGCGGTTGTGGATACGCCGAGGAGCTAAGGCGAAAAGTCGCAGCCAAAGGCGACGCGCTGAGCAATCAGCCCTGGAGTAAAGTCCTCAGTCGGCGGCATAAGCAGCGTTTGGCCGAGCTGTTGCAACTACCAGATGGGACGCTCTAGCAGATTCAACGACAGGCTCTGCTTCTGCCTTCGTGGTGGTTGCTCGCTGTATAGATGCTTCGGGGCAGCTATTGCGCTGTTCTCATAGGCGATTATGGGTAGCGTTTTTGAGGTGTGTCAGTGAACGTGCTTTTTCTGGTTCAAGCCGAGCAGCGTGCAATCTTAGACAGGCTGTATGACGGCATCGCCGCCTCATGCGACAGCTGCGATATTCGTTGGCTGAGTAGCGATGAGCAGGCCAATCTGAAGCGCTATTTCCGCGAGCATGTTGATCTGTCCCGTTACGACAGGGTTCTTTTCTTCCTGCGCTTCAAGAAAGAGATGCGCCAATGGCGCTTCATTCGCACTCTGCCCAATGTGGTGATTCTCGAGCACGACGCTTATCAAAACTATATTCCGTGCAAATACACGGGTAAGTTCAGCGCCCATTACCGGCGTATGCCCTGGGTGCGCATCATCAGCTCCGGTGCCCAAGTCAGCCAGCGCTTGCGTGCCGAAGGGTTCGATGCTGTTTTCGTGCCCAAAGGCTACGATCAGGGGCTGATGACTTATCAAGGCCTGGCGCGTGATATCGAGTTGGCCTTTATTGGCAGCACCAAGAGCGTGGCCTACAGCGGGCGCAAGGCGCTGCTGGATGAGTTAGCGTCCGTCGAGAACCTGTTGGTCACCAAGACGCAATCCGGTCAGGAATATAACGACACACTCAACCGTATCCGTTTCTTCGTAAGCGCAGATGTCGGGATGGGTGAATACATGATCAAGAACTTTGAGGCGATGGCCGTGGGGTGTGTATTACTCGCCTATGACCAGGGTGCCGAAGAAAATGCGGCGCTGGGTTTTGTCGATATGCATAACCTGGTGCTGTACCGCGATATTCCCGAACTGCGCGAAAAACTTGGCATATTGCGCGCCGACCCGCAAAGAGCCCAGATGATTGCAGAGGCCGGTCGAGTACTGGCGCAGCAGCGTTATAGTTTTGCAGCGCTGGGGCTTGCTATCGCCGATGCCATGCGTCCTGCATTGCGCCCCCAAAAATATCTGCCGTGGTATTTACGACCGCTGGCTAGGTGGAAGTTGATCTAAGGACCCGCCGGTTCATGCAAGGGGTGAATGTGAGCGTTCTGAACGTTATGTGGAGCGGTGGTTCAGCCTTCGTATCCGTGCATAAGGTGCATCGGCAGGTTCTCCAGATGGGGACGCCTGGTGAAACTGTAGAAACGCTGTTATTGCAGTCAGGTGATGCCGCGCCGCTGGCTGATCTGGGGCGCGTTACTGCGCTCGGTCTTTCCTCGGCGCGCATCAAGGGCGCAGGGCTGTTGGGGGCGCTGCAACGTGTGCGGGATCGGCGGCGTCTGGCTAAGCGGCTGATGCAGCAACCGCCACGCGTGGTGCTTATCGACGGCATCGGTGTGGCAGCTTTTATTCTCCCCTTGTTGGCAGCGTTGACCGCTACACGAGCGGTGGTGATGTTTCATGGCTCAAAACGGCTAAAGGCAGCACACATTGCTCTTTTGAGGCGCTTTCCTGCGGATCGTCTGGATCTGGTAGCGGTTTCTGCCACGTTGGCCGCTGAGCTTGAAGCGCAGGTCGGCTTAAGGGTGCTGAGCGGGCGTGTAGCGATCGAACCCGTGGCATTTCGATCCTCGCTTATGGCGCGAGAAGCCGCGCAGCGTGCCCTTGGAATTCCGTCAGGTGCCGGGCGAACGATTGGTGCGGTGGGCCGCCTGGTGCCAGAGAAAGGCTTTAGTCGTCTGGTGATTGCTGCCGCGGGTTGGCTCCTTAACAACCCCGAGGATCGTCTTGTGATCGTCGGGGAGGGGGTTGAGCGCCAGCAATTGACAGCCCTTGCTGAAAAATTGGGTGTGCTCAGGCAGGTTTATTTGGCCGGTCATCATGCCGAAGCCCCCCGACTGTACTCGGCCTTTGATTTGATCTGCATCCCGTCGGAGCAGGAGGGGTTGGGGTTGGTCTTGCCTGAGGCGGTGATTGCAGGCGTACCGGTTTTGGCGAACGATTTAGCGGTCTTTCGTGAACAGCTCAATGGTGCGGCAGGGCTTTTGCCATGCGCTACTGAGGCGTGGCGCGATGCGCTCAATACTGTGATGAAAGAAGACCTTGCTGCACTGGCTGATGTGCAGCGTGTGGGCTTAGATGCCGAAGGTGTTTGGGCGCGCTTCGGGGCGTTTTATCAGGACTTGCTTGCGCGTTAGTCTGCTAAAACTGCAGCCGATAACTCGGCCATTGGAAAGCGTCCGGCAATCTCCATTTGCCGCAGCAGACGGGCAAAGTGCTTGAGGTTGCGTGCCGCTTTGGCTTTTGACAGCGCTCGACGGTGAAAAGCCAGATCGGCAACATCAATTAGTCCCAAGGTGTTTTGTGGGGTCAGCACGATGTTGCCCAAGTGGAGTGAGCGGAAGTAAATCCCTTTTCTGTGAAGCTCGCGCATGAAGTCACAGAGAGCCGGCAAGCGTGTGATAAAGCTTTCGGGATTCTGCAGGTACAGCTCCTTGAGGGTCTGGCCTGGAAGCGGTGTATAGAGAACGGCACTGAGCTGCTTTTCAGGAAAGGTGTACAGCGTGATAGGCGTTAGCGTTGGAATGCCTAATTCAGCCAGGCGCTCTGCATTTTGATAAAAACGCACCGAATACGGCCTTAGCAGGGCTGAAGAAATCAAGCGTTTGCGCCGGAAAAGCTTGAGAAAGTGGCCGTTGGAGAGGCGATACACCTTGGGGCCCAGACTGTCTTCTTCGAGTACTTTCGCCTCGGCGGTCAATGTCGCCAACGCGCTATCGGTCAGGTGTTTCGTGCTCAGCATCGTGTGTCCTTAGCCTTAAACGACCTGCTTGGCCTTGAGGCGGCTTAGTAGGTGGGCCCGCATGGTGTTGTAGTGGCGGCCTGCTAACAGTTTTAACAACGGATCTGCCAGCCATAGCGTCATATGCTCGCTGCTCAGTGGTTGTCCCTGCCGTTCTTCAAGATTGACTAATGCTTTATCCCACCACGCCACTGCACAAGCTTTATCGAACTCATTTGAGTAGTCATGGCACCCATAAAGCAGCTCTCGTATAAATTGTCTGCGCTCTTTATCGATTAGAGCAGTCACACCTTTTTGCCAGCCCCGGTAAGGCTGCGGTGGTTTTGGCAGGCGATCATTCACGAGCATTACATCTGCCATGGCTGTTTTGCTAAGCGGTTCATCGTGATGCTTTGAGTGCCACGCTTGGATTTTGGCCCTGAACTGCGCCTTGCGGCTCCAATAATGATGTATGAGGTCGGTGCAACCGTTGAGATGCAGCTTTCCATGCGCCGCCAGAGCCAAGCTGAGCTCTTCTAACGTGTAGAGTTCCGGAGCCAGGGGGCGCAGGTCATCCATTAGCTTAATGGAGTGCACGAGAACACCTTTATCAGCCGTGGTCAGGCCGATTACGCCAGAGTTCGTCTGGCGTAAATTTGTCTGCAACAGTCCTGTCTGCGCGAGGTAGCTAACTGACTGCTCAGGAAGCGATGGTGATTCGCCGAGTGGGGCTCCGATAGCATTGCAGAGCAGATGACCACCGGTAACGCGCTCGAACAGTGAGTCAGGAGAGGCACGAAAAAACGTGTCAGTATCAATCAATACGGCCTTTTGATGTTCACTGAGGACATCAAGCAAGGCCGCGTGCTTGATCCTGAAATGGTAGCGATGAGGCCCGTCCCAGGTGGTAGCTATGGCGTGAGTCGATACGGGGAGTCTCGCGTAAAACTCTGGGTTGTCGGTAAAGACCTGAATCTCAAACTTTCGGTCGCTGACGCAGGAGGCAGAGTGGGCAAGCGCACTGGCTATGCTGAAAACCGCCTCGCGTTGGTAAATTTCTGCGCCGAAGGCGAGATAGACAAGTTGTGGGGTGGCATTCATTGCATGAGGCATCGTTTGGTAGATACAGCATAGAATACCCCTTTTTAGGTTCATCCGCCCACTGAGTGCCCAGGGCGTTGGGAGTTGATGTTGAGGATTCAAGCGACAGGAATAATGCTGCTGATAACGTGTGGTTATTTGTGGTTTTTGATGGGTATTGCATGGGCTCCCAGCAATAAAATCTATCAGCAAGCGCTGGTGGCGTTGCTCTGGTTGCCCGGCCTGCTAGCGATGGTTATTTTTCACAATCATCTACTGGAAATTTGGCGAAAAAGTCGGTTGTTCTGCTCGTGTTTAGTCCTCTTCTTGGCGTGGGCCGCGTTGAGTACTTTGTGGACTGGTGCTGAGGAGCCAGCAAGAGAGTTTAAGCGTGTGCTTTACGTAGGAGTTTTTCTTGTTTCTCTGGCGTTGCTGTCGTTTGAGTATCCTGAGCGGCTCTGGCATGGATTGGCGATTGCCTCTGTAGGTTTGGCGCTTGCTGGCATAACGAGTATTTACTTGTTTTATTTTCGCGATATGCAGCCGCTCATGGCCAGGCTTTATGGCATTGGGCAAATTGGGCATCCGATTCTCGGGGCTTACGTGATGGCCCTGGTGGTGATTTGGGGTGGACGTTTTAAACCCTCGGGTGTTTGGCCCAATGTCCTTTGGGGCGCGCTGATGTTGTTCGCTCTGGCGTTTATTTTCTTAGGTCAAAGTCGCGGAGCAGTATTGGCATTGATTACTGGTATTTTTGCCCTGCTTTTGCTTCGTGGCGGGCGAGCTGTGTGGCTCGGTGGTGCGGGTATAGGGCTTCTTTGCTGGGTAGGCTATGAGCTGTTTGCACCGCTCATCCTTGCGCGCGGCCTGTCGTACCGTCCGGAAATTTTCCAGGCGAGTCTCGACATGTTCTTGCAAAACCCTTTTCTCGGATTAGGCATCGGCACCGACTATCGCGTTGTGACATTTAACTACCCCGAGGGGTTCGACCACACGCACAATGGTTTCACTCATGTCGCTGTTGAGCTGGGATTACCTGGTGTGGCCCTGTGGATCAGTCTGTGGTTAAGCGCATTGCATATTGCTTGGCAACATCGCTTTTCTGCTGATGGACGGCTGGTGTTCGGAACGCTGGTTGTCTCGTTGGCGGCGCTTCAGTTTGATGCGGCCAGTCTATGGGGGACCCCGAGGGCTGAGTGGTTTGTAATCTGGCTTCCGCTGGCGCTAACGCTTGCCCTCGTTGCACAACCGCACAGTGATAAACTGCGGCCCGTCTGTATTGAAGCGAGTTGATTGATGAGTGATGTGAAAGATGACGCGGCCCAGCCGAGTAGCCTGAAAGTCTACTTTCGATTGCTGGGGTACGTAAAACCGTACATCGGTATGTTTTTGATCAGTATTGTTGGTTTTCTGATCTTCGCTTCAACTCAGCCAATGCTTGGTTACATCCTCAAGTTCTTTGTGGATGGCCTGGGTGACCCCAATGTTGGGCTTTTTTCTGGCGTACCTTGGATGCAAGAGCATGCGCCCTGGCTCGCCCAGCTCAAACTGCTTCAGGCAGTCCCGCTGCTTATTGTACTAATCGCTCTTTGGCAGGGTGTAGGTTCATTCCTCGGGAACTTTTACTTGGCCAAAGTTTCTATGGGCTTGGTTCAGGATTTACGCATCGCGTTATTCAACAACCTGCTAACGCTGCCGAATCGATATTTTGATAGCCACAACTCAGGTCACCTGATTTCCAGGCTCACTTACAACGTCACCATGGTCACGGGCGCCGCTACAGATGCGATCAAGGTGGTGGTGCGTGAGGGGATGACGGTCGTCTTTCTTTTCGCAACGTTGCTGTGGATGAATTGGAAACTCACCCTGGTGATGGTTGCGATACTGCCTGTTATTGGTTTAATGGTATCCAGTACGAGTAAGAAATTTCGTAAACAAAGTAAAAAGATTCAAGTGGCAATGGGCGATGTTACCCATGTTGCATCTGAAACAATTCAGGGTTATCGGGTTGTGCGTAGCTTTGGTGGCGAGGGCTATGAACAGCAACGCTTCCAAACAGCCAGCGAAGATAATCGTCTTAAACAATTGAAGATGGTTAAAACAGGCGCTATCTACACCCCGAGTCTTCAACTGGTAATTTATAGTGCCATGGCTGTTTTGATGTTTCTGGTGCTGTTGCTGCGTGGAGAAGCCAGCCCAGGTGATTTAGTGGCTTACATCACGCTGGCGGGATTACTGCCCAAGCCAATTCGTCAGCTTTCAGAGGTGAGTTCGACTATTCAAAAAGGAGTCGCGGGAGCTGAGAGTATTTTCGAGCAGTTGGATGAGCAACCTGAAGTTGACCAGGGCACCCAGGAGCGCGAGCGGGTTACTGGTCGTTTGCAAGTCAGCAATCTCAGCTTTCAGTATCCGACCAGCGAAAAACCCGTCCTCGATAACATATCTTTTGTCGCCGAGCCTGGGCAGATGGTGGCGTTGGTTGGGCGTTCAGGCAGTGGCAAATCTACGCTAGCGAGCCTTATTCCGCGGTTTTATCACCACGAGCATGGCCAGATTCTGCTTGATGACCTGGATGTTCAAGATTACACGCTGCGCAACCTGCGACGTCACATCGCCCTGGTGACCCAGCATGTGACGCTGTTCAATGACTCTGTGCGCAACAACATCGCCTATGGTGACTTGATCGATGCACCCTTGGATGCCGTCAAGCGTGCCGCTGAAGACGCTTACGCGGCTGAGTTCATCGAAAAAATGCCGCAGGGATACGACACGCTGGTAGGCGAAAATGGTGTATTGCTCTCAGGTGGTCAGCGTCAGCGTCTGGCAATAGCGCGGGCGCTGCTCAAAGACGCACCATTGCTGATTCTTGATGAAGCCACCTCTGCGCTGGACACTGAGTCCGAGCGGCATATTCAGGCTGCGTTGGACAAGGTAGTTGAGGGGCGCACCACCATCGTGATTGCCCATCGGTTAAGCACAATCGAAAAGGCCGATCTGATTCTGGTCATGGACCAGGGGCAGATTGTCGAGCGTGGAACTCACCGCGAGTTGCTAGCGTTGAACGGCTATTACGCGCGACTGCATGCCCGGGACTTTGCCGAGGATGCTGACCTAGGCCTGGACCTGGACCCGAGCGCCTGATGCTCAGTCATTTGCGCGCCTGGCGCGAGCGTGGCTGGGCGGTCATCGAGGCATCTGAGTACGCCGCTGCTTGGCAACGTTTTGGCGGCAGTGTGGCCACCCATCCTCAGGTAGTGGAGCGCTTGGCGGGCTTGGCGGGCGTGCCTGTTCGCTATCTCGGCTGGTTTGTCGGTGGCGATCTGCAGGCGGCGATTCCGACCTGGGGGCGGCATCTGGCGCTGTCCAAGGATGTGCTCAAGCGGCAAGGCAAGCGCGGCCTGTTCGACCTTGGCAATGCGGAATTGATTCTTCCAGTGGCGCCTTCAGCCAATGTCTCGCTGCGTCATCGCGGTCGGTATATTTCAATGCTAAATGCCGACGCGATCAGCACCTTGCGTGAGCAGCCCGAGGGGTTGGCTCTGGCGCGCGAGCCTGAGGAATACAGCAAGAAATTCCGCTACAACCAGCGTCGTGAGCAGCGTTTGCTGGAAGAGGCGGGCGGAGTGATTCGGCCGATGCTCGAGCTTTCCGCTGCCGAGCAGGCGGTAATTTATGCCGATCTTTTTCAGCGTCGCTGGGGTTTTGAAGCCACTGGCAAGGCGCATTTGGCCGAGGTATTCAGCCTGATGCGCGACTTTATGACCGGCTCACTGATTTACCTGAACGACCAGCCAGTGGCGATTCAAGTGCTGTACCGTGTCGAGGCGCCGCAGTGGGTCAGTCTGGAATACATCAACGGCGGGGTTGATCCGCAAAATCGCGAGTTCAGCCCTGGCAGCGTGCTGAGCTTTATCAATACGCAGACCGCCTGGAGTGAAGCTCGCGCGCTGGGCAAGCCGTTGCGCTATTCCTTCGGCCGGGCTGACCGCGAATACAAAGACCGCTGGTGCAATCGCGTCGCGGTTTATCAGGTTTGATCATGTCGGCTCGTAAACAGATCCTGCTCAAGCGTCATCGCCGGCAAAAGCGCATCGCGTTGCTGTTGGCCCTTGCTGGGTTGGCGCTCGTCGGCGTACTGGTCGCCTGGTGGTGGGTGCCGGTCCTCCTATTGCTCGGCTGGGTCGCCCATGAGGCTTGGTTTGCCGATCACCTGTTCTATTCGCCCAGCGATGACTACAGCTACGCCTTTGCCGAGCCGACCCGTACCGTTAATGGTCACATTGATGCCGGTTACGTGAGTCTGGAAGGCGAAGTGGCGGCGGCAGATACCCTGATTCTGCAGGTGCACATAAACGCCAGCTGGCTGGGCCGTTGGTTCGATCCTTATGTGCTGATTGGCAACGACCGGCAGGATTTTGAGCGGGGCGTGAACGGACGGCGATACCTGAACCTGTCCGGGCAGGGCGAATTATTGGCGCAGGGCAAGTTGTCGCTGCGTGGCCGGTTTTGCCGCCTGGATCCGCATGTCACGCTCCATGCGCAGCTCAATCCGGACTACGCCGAGCAGCGTTTGATGATTGTCGCGCCGCACGCCGACGACGCCGAACTGGCCGCGTTTGGCCTATACAGCCGGGCGCGTGAGGTCAGCATCCTGACCCTTACGCAGGGCGAAATTGAAGCTGAGTCCTACCAAAAACTGGGGCTGGAGCAAGCGGCTGCTGCGCAGCTCAAGGGCCGTTTGCGTGCCTGGGACAGCCTGGCGGTACCGCTATGGGGCGGTGTGCCGCAAAGCCAGTGCCTGCAGCTTGGCTACTACTGCCTACAGTTGCCGGCGATGCAGGCGCAGCCTGAGCAAGTATTTGGTTCGCGTGAGTCCGGTGAAGCGGATATTCGTAGCGTGCGGGGAAACAATGCCCTGCCGTTGCCCGGTGATGCCGATGGTGTGCCCAGTTGGCGCAATCTGCTGGCTGATCTGGTGGCTGCGCTTGAGCACTACCAGCCCGAGGTTGTCGTCACCCCGCACCCGCAATTGGACCCGCACAGCGACCACGTTGCCAGCACCCAAGCGCTGTTAGAAGCAATTGAGCTTAGTAGCTGGAAGCCGAAAACGCTGCTGCTGTACGCCAACCACCTGCACGATAACGACCGCTGGCCCATGGGGCCGGCGGGTTTTGGTATCGCGTTGCCGCCGGCCATTGAGGCGCTACCGGCTGATGGGCTGTGGAGCCCTTGCCTGGATGCCGCGCAACAACTGGATAAAGCCATGGCGATGGCCATGCAGCACGATCTACAAGGTCCGTTGCCGCTTAAACGGCTTATCCGTCGCTGGATTCAGCGTGTGCTGGTTGGGCGGCGCTGGCCCGCTACCGGCGACGACGAATTCTTCCGCAAGGCGGTGCGCCGCCATGAACTGTTCTGGGTGCGCACGCTCGGCGGTTAGCCAGCGCAGTGGCCTGCCAATGTTATGATCCCCGGCAATCTGTTCTGCCGTTTCTGGAGTGTTTATGAAAGTGTCCATGCCGCGTTTCGACCAGGCCGCCGTTCTGGTGGTGGGCGATGTCATGCTCGATCGTTATTGGCATGGCGGCACTTCGCGGATTTCGCCTGAAGCGCCGGTGCCCGTGGTCAAGGTCGAGCAGATCGAAGACCGTCCGGGCGGCGCTGCCAACGTCGCGCTGAATATCGCCGCCCTCGGCGCACCGGCCACCTTGATCGGCGTGACCGGTGAGGATGAAGCCGCCGCAAGCCTGCGCAACAGCCTACAGGCGGTTGGCGTAAAGACCTTCTTCCAGACGATCAAAGACCAGCCGACTATCGTCAAATTGCGCGTGATGAGCCGTCATCAGCAGTTGCTGCGCATGGACTTCGAAGAGCCGTTCCGCACAGACTGCGCCGCCTTGGCTGCGAGCGTGGAAGCGCAACTAGACGGCATCAAAGTGCTGATTCTCTCGGACTACGGCAAAGGCGCGCTGCAGAACCATCAGGCATTGGTGCAACTGGCGCGAAGCAAAGGCATTGCCGTGCTGGCTGATCCCAAGGGTAAAGACTTCTCCATTTATCGTGGCGCAAGCCTGATTACGCCGAACCTGCACGAGTTCGAAACCATCGTCGGTCATTGCCGTGACGAGGCCGAATTGGTGGCCAAGGGCGCGGCACTGATGGCGGAGCTGGAGCTGGGCGCATTGCTGGTGACCCGTGGCGAACACGGCATGACCTTGCTGCGCCCAGAGCACCCGGCGCTGCACCTGCCGGCGCGTGCTCGTGAAGTGTTCGATGTGACCGGTGCGGGCGATACGGTGATTTCTACCCTGGCCGCCAGTCTGGCAGCGGGCGAGGAACTGCCGAATGCGGTGGCGCTGGCCAATCTGGCTGCCGGTATTGTGGTCGGTAAGCTAGGTACTGCAGCGATCAGTGCCCCGGAATTGCGCCGCGCAATCCAGCGTGATG
The DNA here is from genome assembly GCF_011636575.1 of Pseudomonas sp. OTU750018. Classification (NCBI taxonomy): domain Bacteria; kingdom Pseudomonadati; phylum Pseudomonadota; class Gammaproteobacteria; order Pseudomonadales; family Pseudomonadaceae; genus Pseudomonas; species Pseudomonas sp. OTU750018. The sequence continues at coordinate 1,296,578 of NZ_JAAPAU010000001.1, read as the reverse complement.
CCGGCTCCGAGCGCGGTGTGCTGAGCCTCGATCAATTGCTGCTGGCCATCGAAGACGCTCGCGCCCATGGCGAGAAGATTGTCTTCACCAATGGCTGCTTCGACATCCTGCATGCCGGGCATGTCACCTATCTGGAACAGGCGCGCGCGCAAGGCGATCGTCTGGTGCTGGCGGTCAATGACGACGCATCGGTCAGCCGCCTGAAAGGCCCGGGTCGGCCGATCAACGCCGTGGATCGGCGCATGGCCGTGCTGGCCGGTCTTGGCGCGGTGGATTGGGTGGTGAGCTTCACTGAAGACACCCCGGAAAACCTGCTGCGCGCGGTCAAGCCGGATGTGCTGGTCAAGGGTGGTGATTACGGCATCGAGGGCGTGGTGGGTGGTGATATCGTCCGCGCCTACGGCGGCGAAGTGCGCGTGCTGGGGCTGGTGGAAAACAGTTCCACCACCGCTATCGTCGAGAAGATACGCAGCAAGTAACCTTCCGTACTGACTGGCTGCTTTGCCAGTCAAGCGCGTCGGCGCGGTCATAGGCGCTTGCCCTGACCGCGCGCATGATCCGTGGCATCCCCCGTATGGAGTGAGATGCCATGAGTTCCGACGTACAGGGCCGTGCCCTGGCAGTGCTGAATCGAGTCGCCCAGGCTGACTGGCCGGACCGTTTGAAGCTGCGCAAACCCTTCGAAAAACTGATCTATACCGGCAGCCGTGCGAGCTTTCGCGCCGCTGCGAAGCGTGCGGGCAAAGTCGCCAAGTTGCCGCGCCCGGCTGACCCGGACGCCTTGTTCGATCTGTCCCTCTCCGATGAGCAGCAGATGCTGGTGGAGATGCTCGAAGCCTTCGCCAGCGAAGTGCTGCGCCCGTTGGCCCATGACGCCGATGAGCAGGCTGCGCTGCCGGCGGCGTTGCTCAACCAGGCACATGAGCTGGGGCTGACCCACTATGCGGTCAGCGAGGCTCAGGGCGGTATGGCCGGCGAGCGCACTACCCTGAGTAATGCGCTGATCGCTGAGGCGCTGGGCAAAGGTGATTTGTCCCTGGCAGCCGCTTTGTTGGTGCCCTTGTCGGCGGCCAACTGCATCCGCCGTTGGGGCAATGCCGCGCAACAGGCGCGTTGGCTACCGGCCTTTGTCGCTGAGGAGCCTGCACCGGTGATGGCCATTGCGGTCAATGAGCCGACGCCGTTGTTTGATCCGCACAAGTTGGCGACTCGGGCACGTAAGCGCGGTAAGCATTACGTCCTTAGCGGTGAGAAGAGCCTGGTGTTGCGCGGTCTGGATGCCAGCCAGCTGATCATCGCGGCGCAGGCGGCGGACGGCCCTGCGCTGTTTATCGTCGAGGCGGGCGCCAAAGGTCTGCAGCGCAGCCCGCAACCGGCCATGGGCCTGAAGGCCGGCAGTACCGCGCGCGTGCGGCTCAATGGGGTGAAGGTGCCGGTTGAGGCGCGACTGGCCGCTGAGCATTTCAACTACCAGAGTTTTCTCGATTACGCCGGGTTGGCCTGGTGCGCCCTGGCCGTGGGCACAGCGCAGGCGGCGCTGGATTATGTGGTGCCGTATTGCAACGAGCGCGTGGCCTTCGGCGAACCGATCAGCCATCGCCAGGGTGTGGCCTTTATGGTCGCCGATATGGCTGTGGAACTCGACGCTATGCGCCTGATGGTCTGGCGAGCGTGCTCGCGCGCCGAGCAGGGTTTGCCGTTCCAGCGTGAAGCCTATCTGGCGCGCCTGCTGTGCAGCGAAAAGGCCATGAAGATCGGCACCGACGCCGTACAGTTGCTCGGTGGCCACGGCTTTACCAAAGAACATCCAGCCGAGCGCTGGTACCGCGACTTGCGTGCGCTGGCGATTATGGCCGGCGGTCTCCAGCTCTAAGGGCGCATCACGATGAACTTAGAAACTCCAAAGAAATTCCGTGGCCTGGTTAATCAGGCCCATCAGGTGGCGGAAAACTATTTTCGGCCGATTTCACGCAAATACGACAAGGCCGAGCATGCCTATCCCAAGGAGCTGGACCTGCTTGCGGCGCTGCTCGATGGCATGAACGCCGGATCGCCGGACGCCATCGGTGCCACCTCCGCGAGCAAGCGCGGTGCGGCCCGCGAGCAGCAGGAAGGCATCAAGAATGGCGGCAATCTGTCGGCCCTGCTCGGGGTGATGGAGCTGTGCTGGGGCGATGTCGGCCTGCTGCTGGCCATGCCGCGTCAGGGCTTGGGCAACGCAGCGATTGCGGCGGTGGCCAATGATGAGCAGCTGGCGCGTTTCGGCGGTACCTGGGCGGCCATGGCGATTACCGAGCCGGGCTGCGGCTCAGACTCGGCAGCGATCCGTACCACGGCGATCAAGGATGGCGATCACTACGTGCTCAACGGCGAGAAGATCTATGTCACTTCCGGCGAGCGTGCCGACGCCGTGGTGGTGTGGGCCACCCTGGACAAGAACCTCGGCCGTGCAGCGATCAAGTCCTTCGTGGTGGAGCACGGCACGCCGGGGATGACCGTGACGCGGCTGGAAAAAAAGCTCGGCATCAAGGCGTCGGACACCGCCGCGATCAGCTTCAGCGATTGCCGCGTGCCGGCGGCCAACCTGCTCGGCAACCCGGAGATCGACGTGCAGAAGGGCTTTGCCGGGGTGATGGAAACCTTCGACAACACCCGTCCGTTGGTCGCCGGGATGGCGGTGGGCGTGGCCAAGGCTTCGCTGGATCGTACCCGCGAGCTGCTGAAAAAAGTCTGCAAGCTGGATTACCGCACGCCGCTGCTCAGCGTCAGCCATGCCGAGGCGACCCTCTACCGCCTGGAGGCCGAATGGGAGGCCGCGCGCCTGCTGACCTTGAAAGCCGCCTGGATGGCCGACAATAAACTGCCCAACTCCAAGGAGGCCTCCATCGCCAAGGCCAAGGCCGGGCGAGTGGCCAACGAGGTGACGTTGAAATGCGTCGAACTGGCTGGCGCTTTGGGCTACGGCGAGGATGAGCTGCTGGAGAAGTGGGCGCGCGACTCGAAGATTCTCGACATCTTTGAAGGCACCCAGCAGATCCAACTGCTTATCGTCGCCAGGCGCTTGCTGGGCAAGAGCTCCAGCGAATTGAAGTAGTTATTCAAGTGGGCTGGGTGAATCCAGCCCACTTACCTGAAATCCCTTTTTGCCCTGCTTAGGCGGGGCTTTTTTGTGTCTGCGCCAGCCAATCTTTCCAGCGAATCCGCTCTTCGCGCACCAGCCAGCCATCCTGTGGCGCAAAGCTTTCGGCCAGCCACAGACCGCGAGTGCTGGCGGGTGAGAGCTGGCCCTGCTTTAGGGTCAGCAGCTCGGCGGTCGGCCGGCCCTGGTCCAGCGGAATCAGAAACAGATCGGGCCTCGCGCGGTTGAGGCGTGCGATCAGCTGTCCATCTTCCAGGTGTTCATCGACATGCAGCAGGCTGAGTTGACGTGTTTCCTTGGGCAAATCCAGGCGCAGGTCGTAGACCAGCTGCAGCGAAGCGGTTGGCAGGTGCACATAGGCGCGTGGGCGTTCGAGCAGCTTGAGGTTGCCGCATTGCACTGGGCGCGCCGCGCCGGACAGCGGGCTTAGGCTGAAGTGTGCAGTTTCCCGGTAGCGCAGGCTGCCCTGGTAGGGCGTTGGCAGCCAAGTGTCGCCAAAGCGCCCGCTTAGCCAGCCTTCCGGCGTCTCCAGCAGGCATTCTTCGGCCACTTCCTGAATTGCAGTGAGCAGCGGCAGGTTGAGCTCATGGGCCGGCACGTAGCCGGAGATCAGCTTGAGCACCACATCGCCACGATCCGCGCGACGCTGGCGCACCAGTACCCAGTATTCGCGGCCCTGCCAGCTGAGGGTCAGGCGCACCGAAACGCCCAGGTTGGCCAGTTCCACGGCAAAGCGTTGGCTGTCGGCCACAACCACAGGTTTGCGCTTTTCCAGCATCTGGCTGAAGTTCAGCGGCATGCCAAGGCCCTGGTAACTCAGGCCTTCCTGGCTGGCTTCGACAAACAGTTGCAGGGTCTTGAAGCTGCTGGGGTCTTTGCGGATCAGGGTGCGCGGCATTGCAACTCCTCGCGGACATGGGCGTGGGCATGGCCTGAGAGCTTGGCACAGATCGTCGGGTGAGGGCCGTCAGGCAATATCCTGAATTACAGCGGCGGCCGTGGCGACGTTGTGCGCCAGGTGCTGCGGGTTGATGGTGCCGACAATCGCGCTGCAGGCGGCCGGATGGCTGAAGATCAGCTCGAAACTGGCGCGCACCGGGTCGACACCATGGGCCAGGCAGGCGTGGCCGCTGGCCAGGGCTTTTTTGATCAGAATGCCTTTGCCGTGCAGTTCGGCGTAGTCCAGTACGGCCTGTTCGCCTTGTTCGTTGAGGTTGTAGGTGACCATCGCGCAGTCACCCTGCTCAAGGGCCAGCAGGCCGCCTGCAACGGTTTTGCCAGAGAGGCCGAAGCCGCGAATCTTGCCCTCGCGCTTAAGCTCAGCGAGGGTTTCGTACACGCCACTGTCGCGCAGAATGGCCACATCGTTGCCGTCGGAATGCACCAGCACCAGGTCGATAAAGTCGGTTTCCAGGCGCTTCAGGCTGCGCTCCACCGAGAAGCGCGTGTGCGCCGGGCTGAAGTCGAAGTGCGATTGGCCGTTGTCGAACTCTTCGCCGACCTTGCTGACAATCACCCACTGCTGGCGCTGGCCGCGCAACAACGGGCCGAGGCGGGTTTCGCTGGTGCCGTAGGCCGGCGCGGTGTCGATCAGGTTGATGCCCAGGTCATGGGCCTGGGCCAGCAGTTCGCGGGCTGCGGCGTCATCGGGGATGGTGAAACCGTTGGGGTATTTCACCCCCTGATCACGGCCCAGCTTGACCGTGCCCAGGCCCAGCGGCGAAACCAGCAGCTCGGTCGCGCCCAATGGGCGATGCAGGTTGTGCAGGCTGTGCAGTGGATGCATCAGAACAGTTCCTCCCAGGCGGGTGGGGCGACGCTCGGGCGGGGCAGCGCGGGCAGTGGCGCATGTGTGGTCGGCTGAACGCCGTCACGGCTCAGCGCCGCTAGCACGCGGTCGGCAAAGTCCGGGGCTAACGCCAGCTTAGTTGGCCAGCCCACCAGCAGTTTGCCTTGCTCGTGGAGAAAGGCGTTGTCCGGGCGTACCAGGCCGGACTGCGCCGGCTCGGCGCGATCCACTCGCAGCGTGGCCCATTGCGCGGCGGACAGATCGACCCAGGGCAGCAGCTCGCTCAGCTCTTTTTTCGCCGCCTGGATTTGCGCCGTTTCGTCGCGGGCCACGCCATCTGCTTCGGCCAGATCGCCACCCAAGTACCAGACCCACTGGCCGTCGGCCGCCGGGTGGGTGGTGATGGTCACGCGCGGCTTCGGTCCACCGCCCAGGCAGTGGGCGTAAAGCGGTTTCAACGTTGGACCTTTGACCAAGACCATATGCAGCGGGCGCAGTTGCTGTGCGGGCTGGCTGAGACCGAGGGTGCTGAGCAGCTCGGCATTGCCACGGCCGGCACTGAGAATGATGCGTTTTGCGCGAATCTCACGACCATCGATGATCAGGCCGACCAGCTCGCCGTTTTCCCGCAGCGGTTCAATGCGCTCGGCGGCCAGCAAGCCATCGTCAGCCAGTTCACTCAGGCGACTGATCAGGCTTGGCACATCCAGCACCAGTTCGGCCAGGCGATAGACCTTGCCCTTGAATTTGGGGTGCTGCAGCGCCGGTGGCAGGTGCTCGCCCTTGACCTGATCGACTCGGCCGCGCACGGCTTTGCTGGCAAAGAAACTGGTGATATTGCCGGCCAGGCTGCCGGGGGACCACAGGTAGTGGGCATCGGAGAGCAGGCGCACGCCGGTCAGGTCCAGCTCGCCACTACCCGCTAGGGCTTCGCGCCAGCGCCGCGGCATATCGGCGATGGCTTCGGAGGCGCCGGTCAGCGCGCCATGCAGGGCGTATTTGGCACCGCCGTGGATGATGCCTTGGGATTTCACACTCTGGCCGCCACCGAGGCGGGCGCTTTCCACCAGCAGGGTGGCGAAACCCTGGCGGCGCAGGCGCGCATTCAGCCAGAGGCCGGCAATGCCGCCGCCCACGATCAAAACATCAGTGCTCAATGCCTGGGACATGCAGGTGTCTCACCGAGAAAACAGGCGCGCAGTATAACCCGGCCGCGCTAGCGCCTTACCTCGGAACCTGCTCAACGTCTCGCGAGCTAGAGCCATGCAAGGCAAAAACAGGCGAGGAAGCGGAGTTTACTGGTGTAAATGAGCATTCCGAGACGCCGCGTCCCGGCCTGTTTTTAACTCCGCAGGGCCGAAGCGCAGCAGGCGTTGGGCAGGTTCTCATTGGCCGACGCTTTGCGAGAACAGCTGAATCACCACCACGCCGGCGACGATCAGGCCCATGCCGAGCATGGCCGGCAGGTCCAGCCGTTGTTGGTAAAGAAACACCGCCGCGATGCTCACAAGCACAATGCCCATGCCCGCCCACACCGCATAGGCGACGCCGACCGGGATGGTTTTCACCACCAGGCTGAGCATCCAGAACGAGATGGCGTAGCCGACCACGACCAGCAGCAGGGGCAGGGGTTTGTTGAAACCATCCAGGGCCTTCATCGAGGTGGTGGCGATGACTTCTGCGGTGATGGCAATAGCGAGGTAGAGATAGCCGCCCATGATGTGGCCTCCATAGTGATCTGGCGGCCATTCTAGTGATCTGGCGGATGGGATAAAGTGATTACCTATCCGCTATGGAGATGGGTTATGCAGTGGAACCTGGAGCAGATTCGCCTGTTTGTCAGCGTTGCGGATGGCCAGTCGTTCTCCGCCGTGGGTCGGCAAATGCAGCGCGCACAATCGGCGGTGAGCAATGCGATTGCGTTGCTGGAGGCCGACCTCGGCGTGCGTCTTTTCGAGCGCAGCAGCGGCCGCCAGCCACGCCTAACCGATGCCGGCGTGGCTCTGCTGGAAGAGGCGCGCGAGGTATTGCGCCAGTGCCAGCGTTTGGAAGGGCGCGCGCTGGGCCTGGTGCGCGGTGAGGAGGTGTGTTTGCGTCTGGCGCAGGATGAGGCGATGCCTTATCAGCCGGTGCTCGACAGTCTTGAGGCGCTGGCGCAGCACTTTCCGCTGCTGGAGGTGCAGTTGGCCAGCGGTGCGCAAGGGGATGTGGCGCGCAAGCTGCTGGAGAACCGCGCCGACCTCGGCTTGTTGTTCCACCACGAACACATGCCCGATGCGCTGGAACGTCAGCGGCTGGGTACCATCGAAATGGTCACCGTGTGCGGGGCCGGGCACGCACTGGCGGGTATGGGGCATGTTGATCGGCGTGAGCTGGCCCGCCACCGGCAACTGCTGATGACCCCGCAAGACAGTCACTATCCGGGCGGTGAGCAAATCAGCCCGTCGGTGTGGCGCACCGACAGTTTCTACACCATGGCCGAACTGCTAATGCGTAACCTTGGCTGGGCCTGGCTGCCGCGCCATGTGGTGCAGTACCCGACGTATCAGAGCCAACTGGTGGAACTGAGCAGCGACTGGACGCCACCGCCGCTGGTGGTCGAGCTGGTCTGTCGCCGCGATCAGGCATTGGGCCCCGCGGCCTTGTGGTTGGCCGAGTGCTTTGCTCGGCATCTGCAGGTCACGGCGTGAGCCGAGCCCGCGCCTGGCTCGACGATAGTGGCCAAAGTGCATAAGCTGCGCTCCATGAATAGAAGCCTCTACACCCTGTTGTTTCATCTTGGTCTGCCGCTGGTGGCCGGGCGTCTGGCGTGGCGTGCCTGGCAGGCGCCGGCCTATGCCAAACGCATCGGCGAACGCTTTGCTTTTGGTTTGCCGCCACTCAAGCCGGGCGGTATCTGGCTGCATGCCGTATCGGTGGGCGAGAGCATCGCCGCCGCGCCGCTGGTGCGTGAACTGCTGGCGCGCTACCCACAGCTGCCGATCACCATCACCTGCATGACACCGACCGGTTCGGAGCGTATTCAGGCGATGTTTGGCGGTGCGGAATACGCGGGTCGTGTGCAGCATTGCTACCTGCCGTATGACCTGCCCTGGGCGGCAGCACGTTTTCTCGATCAGGTGCAGCCACGGTTGGCAGTGATTATGGAAACCGAGCTGTGGCCCAACCATATTCACCAGTGCGCCAAACGCGGTATTCCCGTGGCGCTGGCCAACGGGCGGCTGTCCGAGCGTTCGGCCCGTGGTTATGCGCGTTTTGCCAACCTCACCGCACCGATGCTGGCCGAGCTGAATCTGCTGGCGGTGCAGACAGCGCTGGAAGCCGAACGCTTTCGCAGCCTGGGCGCGCGCGCTGAGTGCGTCGAGGTCACCGGCTCGATCAAGTTTGATCTGACGATTGATCCAGAGCTGCTTACCCGCGCTGCGGTCTTGCGTGAGCAATGGCAGGCCACGCAGCGCCCGGTATGGATCGCCGCGAGCACCCATGCCGGTGAAGACGAAATCGTTCTTGCCGCCCACCGTGAGCTGCTCAAGCAGACCCCTGATGCTCTGCTGATTTTGGTGCCGCGCCATCCCGAGCGTTTCAATGCAGTATTCGAGTTGTGCCAGCGGCAAGGCTTTAACACGCGGCGCCGCTCCACTGGCGAAGCGCTGCTGGCGAGCGATCAGGTGCTGCTCGGCGACACCATGGGCGAGCTGCTGTTTCTCTATGCCTTGGCCGATATCGCCTTTGTCGGCGGCAGCCTGGTGGCCAATGGCGGGCATAACCTGCTGGAGCCGGCGGCGCTGGGCAAGCCGGTGCTGAGCGGCCCGCACCTGTTCAACTTTCTGGAGATTGCCGCGCAGCTGCGCACTGCCGGTGCCTTGAGCGAGGTGGCGGATGCGCACGGTTTGGCGCAGCGGGTTACACAGCTATGGCACGAACCGGCGACCGCAGAGGCCATGCGGACTGCTGGGCAGGCCGTTATGCGGGGCAACCAAGGTGCCCTGGCACGGCTTTTGACGGGTTTGGCACGGCTGCTAAAGGTCGAGTCGCCATAGCGATTGAGTGCTCACTTGGTCCCGTAACGGCTTACGCCATAAAAAAGCCCGCTGAATGCAGCGGGCTTTTTGGTTGCGAAGCACTCAGTACTGCGAGTTGCCACGCAGCTGGGCTTCGGCGGCCTTGGCCAGGTCCGGCGGCAGGAAGTCTTCGTCCGGGTTGTAATCGGATTTCAGGTACTGCTCCAGAGCGTTCAGGTCGTCTGGGCTGAGGGTGCCGGCCGCCTGTTTCAGGCGCAGGTTGTTAAGGATGTAATCATAGCGCGCGTTGTTGTAGTTACGCACCGAGCTGTACAGCTCGCGCTGAGCGTCGAGCACGTCGACGATGTTGCGCGTGCCGACCTGGTAGCCGATTTCAGTGGCTTCCAGAGCGCTCTGGTTGGAGATGATCGACTGCTTGCGCGCCTGCACGGTTTCCACGTCGGTGTTCACCGCGCGGTGCAGGTTGCGGGTGTTCTGCACCACCTGGCGACGCAGGCTTTCACGCAGCTGTTCAGTTTGGTTCAGGCGCTGGTAGGACTCGCGCACCTGAGAACTGGTCAGGCCGCCGCTGTACAGCGGGATGTTCAGTTGCAGGCCAATCGAGCGCTGCTCAACATCGCCGCTGAACCGGTTGACGCTGGCGGCGTTGTTGCTGAAACCGAGGCTGTCGTTATCGCCCTTCTGGTAGCTGGCCACGGCATCCAGGGTCGGTGCATGGCCCGACTTGCGCTGGCGCAGGGTCTCTTCTGCTGCGTCAACGGCGTAGTTGCTGGCTTGCAGGTTGAGGTTCTGCGCGGCAGCGGTGTCGACCCAGGCTTTTGCGTCATTGGGCGTCGGCGCGAGGATAGGCAGGCTGTGCTCGATGCCTTCCAGCGCGCTGAAATCGCGATTGGTCAGGGTGGTTAGGGCCTGGAAGGCATCTTCCACCTGACGCAGGGCGATGATGCGGTTGGCGCGAGCGGTGTCGAAACCGGCCTGGGCTTCCAGCACGTCTGTCTTATCCGACAGGCCGACATCAAAGCGCTCGTTGGCTTGGTCCAGCTGGCGCTTGAAGGCGGCTTCTTCGGCTTTGGTCGACGCCAGGTTGTCCTGCGCACGCAGCACCGCGAAGTAGGCTTCAGCACTCTGCAGAATCAGGTTCTGTTCGGTGGCCGACAGCTCTAGCACCGCTTGTTCGTTGCTGGCTTTGGCCGCTTGCAACTGGAACCAGCGATCCGCACGGAACAGCGGCTGGCTGAGGTTGGCTTGGTACACGGTGCCGCTACGCGAGCTGGTGGTGCTTGGCGAATCGACCTGGGTGCGGGTGTCGCTCAGGTTGGCCCCAGCAGACAAATTAGGCAGCAGGCCGGCCCGGGCCTGGGGCACCACTTCGCTGCGGGCCTCGTAATCGGCGCGTGCAGCAGCCAGATCGGCGTTGTTGGCGGCGGCTTCCTGGTAGACCGTGACCAGGTCAGTTTTGGTGGACAGCGGGGCTTGTTCAGCCCAGGCCATTGCGTTGGACGCGGCGGCCACGGCGATAGCCAGAGAGAGTCTGCGCAACATTAGGGAAATCCTGAATTTGGCGGTAATCGACAAGGCTAAGGGGCCGTGCCTAGTAGGGTCAAGGGCAGTTATGGCGGCTGTAGTGTAGTTTGCAACAAGCTATGTTGCCTGGGTGCAACAATCCGTCGGTGAATGGGTGCTCGTCATGATCCGACGCGCGGGTCATGAATATTTGACTCCTGGGTTGGTTTTATTGGCTGGGGTTGATTAGACTGGCCGCGTTCTTGTCGGGGTGCCCCAATTGAGGGGCTGAGATTGGCAGCTGCCGGATCCCGTTGAACCTGATCAGGTTAAGGCCTGCGTAGGGAACAAGATGCGCTCGCCATTCCCCTGGCGAGCCTCTGGCACCGCCTCAGGTGCGCCTCAACGCCGCTCATCCGTCCAGGTTCGCTCCGACATATAGCCCTGGAGAGCCGCCGATGAGCACACAAGAAAAAAACCTCAATCCGATCCTGAGTGAATCCGCCCAGGTCGACCAGCAGTCGATCCAACCGTTTCCGCGTTCGCAGAAGGTCTATGTGCAGGGCTCGCGCCCGGACATCTTGGTGCCTATGCGCGAGATCAGCCTGGACGTGACGCCCACCGACTTCGGCGGCGAGATCAATGCACCGGTAATGGTGTATGACACCTCCGGCCCGTACACCGATCCCAAGGTCATCATCGACGTGCGCAAAGGCCTGGGCGATGTGCGTTCGCCGTGGATTGAGGCGCGCGGCGACACCGAACGCCTGCCTGGCTTGAGCTCCAACTTCGGCCAGCAGCGCCTGGCTGATGCCGAGCTAACTAAGCTGCGTTTCGCTCACGTCAACAACCCGCGCCGCGCCAAGGCCGGCGCCAACGTCAGCCAGATGCATTACGCGCGCAAAGGCATCATCACCGCCGAGATGGAATACGTCGCCATCCGCGAGAATATGAAGTTGGAAGTGGCGCGCGAGGCAGGCTTGCTTGCTCAGCAGCACCCCGGCCACAGCTTCGGCGCCAGCGTGCCGAAAATCATCACTCCTGAATTCGTGCGTGACGAGATCGCTCGCGGTCGCGCGATCATCCCGGCGAACATCAACCACACCGAATTGGAACCGATGATCATCGGCCGTAACTTCCTGGTGAAGATCAACGGCAACATCGGCAACTCGGCGCTGGGCTCAAGCATTGAAGAAGAAGTGGCCAAGCTGACCTGGGGTATTCGCTGGGGTTCGGACACGGTGATGGACCTGTCCACCGGCAAGCACATTCACGAAACCCGCGAGTGGATTATTCGTAATTCGCCCGTACCGATCGGCACCGTACCGATCTACCAGGCGCTGGAAAAAGTCGGCGGCGCAGCCGAAGAACTGACCTGGGAGCTGTTCCGCGACACGCTGATCGAGCAGGCCGAGCAGGGCGTGGACTACTTCACCATCCACGCCGGCGTGTTGCTGCGTTATGTGCCGATGACCGCCAAGCGCGTCACAGGCATCGTTTCGCGCGGTGGTTCGATCATGGCCAAGTGGTGTCTGGCGCACCATAAAGAGAACTTCCTCTACACCCACTTCGAAGACATCTGCGAAATCATGAAGGCCTACGACGTCAGCTTCTCGCTGGGCGACGGCCTGCGTCCGGGCTCGATTGCCGATGCCAACGATGAAGCGCAGTTCGGCGAGCTGGAAACCCTCGGCGAGTTGACCAAGATCGCCTGGAAGCACGACGTGCAGACCATGATCGAAGGCCCTGGCCACGTGCCGATGCAGCTGATCAAGGAGAACATGGACAAGCAGCTCGAATGCTGTGACGAGGCGCCGTTCTACACCCTCGGCCCGCTGACCACTGACATCGCGCCGGGTTACGACCACATCACCAGCGGCATCGGTGCGGCAATGATCGGCTGGTTCGGTTGCGCCATGCTTTGCTACGTCACGCCCAAGGAGCACTTGGGCCTGCCGAACAAGGATGACGTGAAGACCGGCATCATCACCTACAAGATTGCCGCCCATGCTGCGGACTTGGCCAAAGGTCATCCGGGCGCGCAGATTCGCGACAACGCACTGTCCAAGGCGCGCTTCGAATTCCGCTGGGAAGACCAGTTCAACCTCGGTCTCGACCCCGACACCGCGCGCTCGTATCACGATGAAACACTGCCCAAGGACTCGGCGAAGGTCGCGCATTTCTGTTCGATGTGCGGGCCGAAGTTCTGCTCAATGAAGATCACCCAGGAGGTGCGGGTCTACGCCGAAGAGCAGCGTATCGCCGCGCTGGAACTGGATGAGGCCGAACTGGGCATGCAGGCCAAGGCGGCCGAGTTCAAATCCCAAGGCAGTGAGCTGTACCACAAGGTCTAAGGCCTCGAGTCGGCTTGATCGAACACCACCCACGGCATGCGTGCCCTGGGTGGTTTTTAATTTTCTGAGGTGGCTATTACCGTGAGCACAACCCACACCTATTCCCCACACCAGAGTGTGGCCAGCGACCAGCGCGTGCTGGGTGCGCGGGACATGTTCTCCCTGTGGTTCTCCCTCGGCATTGGCCTGATGGTCTTGCAGCTGGGTGCTTTGCTGGCGCCCGGGTTGGGCATGAGTGGCGCACTGCTGGCAATTGCCTGCGGCACGGCCGTGGGTGTGCTGTTGCTCGGGGCGGTGGCGGTGATCGGTAGCGATACTGGTCGTTCGAGTATGGCCGCCCTGAAGCTTAGCCTGGGCAGCAAAGGCGCCTTGCTGCCGGCCTTGCTGAATGTGCTGCAATTGATTGGCTGGGGCGCCTTCGAGATCATTGTGATGCGTGACGCCGCGGGCGTGCTGGCCGAGCGTGCATTCGGTGCTGGCTCCGCGTGGAGTAACCCGCTGATCTGGACACTGTTCTTTGGCGCGCTGGCGACCCTGTTGGCAGTCACTGGGCCGCTGACCTTCGTGCGCAAGGTACTGCGTAAATGGGGCATCTGGCTGCTGCTGGGGGCTTGCCTGTGGCTCACCTGGAACCTGTTCGACAAGGCGGATCTGGCAAGCCTCTGGACACGTGCCGGGGACGGCTCGATGCCATTTGCCCTGGGGTTTGACATCGCCATCGCCATGCCGCTGTCGTGGTTGCCGCTGATTGCCGACTACTCGCGCTTTGGCCGCAGCGCTGCGCGGGTGTTTGGCGGCACTGCGCTGGGGTTCTTCCTCGGTAATGCCTGGTTGATGAGCCTGGGCGTGGCTTACACCCTGGCCTTTGCCACTGGGGCTGAGGCCAATGCGCTGCTGTTGGCGCTGGCGGGTGCCGGTCTGGGTATTCCGCTGCTGCTGATTTTGCTGGATGAATCGGAAAACGCTTTCGCGGACATCCATTCGGCGGCGGTGTCGGCCGGCATTGCCTTACCGCTTCGGGTTGGGCAGTTGGCCCTGGCGATTGGCGTGCTGTGCACCCTGATCGCCTGGCTAGCACCGCTGGCCGAGTATCAGAATTTCCTGCTGCTGATCGGTTCAGTTTTTGCGCCGCTGTTTGGCGTGGTATTGGTTGACCACTTTATTCTGCGTCGTCGGCGTGCCGAGCTGGCCCCCGTTTGCAACTTGCGCGTGGATACCTTGCTGGCATGGGGCTGTGGTGCGGTGGTCTATCACCTGATCAGTCATTACTGGCCGCAAATAGGTGCCACCCTGCCAGCGTTCTTGCTGGCTGCGGGGCTACAGTTACTGCTGGGGCAGCTGAGCCGTAAGCGCGCGGCGGCGATCCGTTGAAGCAGTGGGCGGTCGTCATGCTCACGGCATAAAACCAAGCCTGTTAGCCGAACGGTCGTGGTGACAGCTTGTCAGTGCTCAGTGGTCAACGTGTAAGCTGTGGCGAACACGCTGACCGTTCAGGTCAGCCGCTGCGAACCGTTGTACGGAGTGTTGGAGTCCGCAATGAATGCTCAAGAGGATGTGCAAGTGCTGGAGCGCGAGGCCTGCTTTAGCGGCTTCTACAAGCTCGATCGGCTGCGTTTGCGCCATCGCCAGTTTGCCGGTGGTATGGGCCCGGAGCTGAGCCGTGAATTGTTCGTGCGCCACGATGCCGTGTGTGTACTGCCCTATGACCCGCAGCGTGATTGTGTGGTGTTGATTGAGCAATTTCGCGTGGGGGCGCTGGATAAAAGTGCCAACCCCTGGCTGCTGGAGCTGGTCGCCGGATTGATCGACAAGGACGAAGAACCTGAAGAGGTTGCACGCCGCGAGGCGATTGAGGAGGCCAATTTAACGCTGACCTCGCTATGGCCGATCACCCAGTATTATCCCTCGCCCGGTGGTTCGGATGAGCGTGTGCATCTGTTTATTGGCCGCTGTGACAGCAATGGTGCCGGTGGCGTGCACGGGCTGGCGGAAGAAGGTGAAGACATTCGTGTGCACGTCTGGCCGCTGGAAGATGCCCTGGATGCATTGAAGGATGGTCGCATCGATAATGCCGCCAGCATCATCGCCCTGCAATGGCTGGCGCTGAACCGCGCGGAAGTGCGAGGGCTGTGGTCATGAACTTGCTGCGCGAGCGCTATCGGGTCGACCTGGTCGAGCTGCAGACTGCTTGCGAACTCAACTATGTGCGCCTGCTGCAGTTGTTGCCGGACATGCGAAATGATGCGCGTGGGCGTCAGCACGTTCGCCGTGTGGCCCTCAGCCAGGGCGAGCACCTGCTCGGCGTGTTGGCCCTGGAGGTGCTGGAAACCTGTCCGTACACCTCAACCATCGAGGTGCGTCAGGAACACAGTCTGTCCTGGCTGCCGGTGCCGCGACTGGAAGTGCGGGTCTACCACGATGCGCGCATGGCCGAGGTGGTGGGCACGCAAAGTGCTCGGCGCTTCCACGGCATTTATCCCTACCCCAATGCAGCCATGCACCAGCCGGATGAGAAGACTCAGCTCAACCTGTTTCTCGGTGAGTGGTTGAGCCATTGCCTGGCCTGCGGTCACGAACTGGCACCCGTGCGTTAGGTTTTTCTACGCTCCGCCGATAATCAGTCGCAGGCGCATTATTCTGATACGCGCTAGCCTAAGGGTGGGTATTGGATTTACAGCGGACGTTCTGTGATCTATTCCCCTTTCGCGGGTTTACCGCCCGCAGGGCTAGCCAGCATAATTCATGCATTCCGCTCAAGGAGAAGGTCTTGCCGGGCGCGCCGATTCAAACCACTGCTGTTGATCGCTCGGTACTGCTGGTGCAGCTCTCCGATAGCCACCTGTTTGCCGACGGGGCAGGCAAGCTATTGGGCATGGATACCCAGGACAGCTTGCAGCGGGTGATCGAGCGCGTGTTGCAGGAGCAGCCGCAGATTGACCTGGTCCTGGCCAGCGGTGACCTCTCGCAGGACGGCAGCGCTGAGTCCTACCAGCGTTTTCGCGAGATGACCGCCGCCATCCCCGCGCCCGCACGCTGGTTCCCTGGTAACCATGATGAAGTGCCCGCTATGCAGGCGGCTTGCATCGGCAGTGATCTGCTGGAGCCGGTGATCGACCTGGGCAACTGGCGCGTGACCCTGCTCGACTCCTCGATCCCAGGTGCCGTACCCGGTTACCTCAGTGATCAGCAGTTGGCTTTGCTGGAACGCGCACTCAGCGAAGCGCCGGATCGTCATCACCTGATCTGCCTGCACCACCACCCGGTGTCCATCGGCTGTAAATGGATGGAGCCTATCGGTTTGCGCAACCCCGATGCCCTGTTTGCCGTGCTGGAGCGTTTCAGCCAGGTGCGTGCGGTACTGTGGGGGCATATTCATCAGGAGCTCGATCAGCAGCGCGGCCCGATCCGACTGCTGGCATCGCCCTCGACCTGCGTGCAGTTCGCCCCAGGTAGCGAGGAGTTTCAGGTGGATAAAACCGCGCCGGGCTATCGCTGGCTGCGCCTGTTCGATGACGGCCGCCTGGAAACCGGGGTGTCGCGGGTTACCGGGATCAAGTTCGAAATCGATTACACCATCAAGGGCTATTGAGCCGCTCGGCTAACCGGTTGCAGCCGGTCGCCGCAACCGGTTAGCCTCCCGCCCCATGACCACATCCATTCTCTATATTCACGGGCTTAACAGCTCGCCGGCATCGCTCAAGGCCAGCCAGTTGCAGCGCTCTATGACGCAGCTTGGCCTGGCCGCGCAACTGCGTGTGCCAGCCCTGCATCACCATCCACGTCAGGCAATTGCCCAGCTCGAAGCGCTGATTGCCGAGCTTGGTCGGCCCGTGCTGGTTGGCAGCTCGCTGGGCGGCTACTATGCGACCCACTTGGCCGAGCGCCATGGGTTGCCGGCGCTGTTGATCAATCCCGCCGTACGCCCGCATATGCGTTTCGATGGCTACCTGGGCCCGCAAAAAAATTATTACAGCGACGAGACCTGGGAGCTGACGACCGATCACGTAACAGCCCTGGCCGAACTGGATGTGCTGGCGCTGCAGGATCCGGCGCGTTATCAGGTGTGGCTGCAGACCGCCGACGAAACCCTCGATTACCGCGATGCCCAGAACTATTACCGCGCCTGCGCGCTGCGTATCCAGGCCGGTGGCGATCACGGTTTTCAGGGTTTTGCCGAGCGCCTGCCGATGCTTTTCGCTTTCGCCGGTATTCCTCGCCATCTGTGGCAGGATATCGACTTTTCCGCTCTCAATTGACGAACAAGAGACCCCATGGCCCAGCAAGGTTCTAGCTCTTACAACGCCGATGCCATCGAAGTCCTTTCCGGCCTCGACCCGGTGCGCAAACGCCCGGGCATGTACACCGATACCAGCCGGCCCAACCACTTGGCCCAGGAAGTCATCGACAACAGCGTCGACGAAGCACTCGCCGGGCATGCCAAATCGATTCAGGTGATCCTGCATGAGGACAACTCCCTGGAAGTGCTCGACGACGGTCGCGGCATGCCAGTGGACATTCACCCGGAAGAGGGCGTGCCAGGGGTCGAGCTGATCCTCACCAAACTGCATGCTGGCGGCAAATTCAGCAACAAGAACTACCAGTTCTCAGGCGGCCTGCATGGCGTGGGCATCTCGGTGGTCAACGCGCTGTCGACCCGCGTGATCGTTACGGTCAAGCGCGACGGTAACGAATACCAGATGAGTTTCGCCGACGGCTACAAGGCCAGCGACCTGGCCGTGGTCGGCACGGTGGGCAAGCGCAACACTGGCACCAGCGTGCATTTCTGGCCGGATGCCAAGTATTTCGATTCCTTTAAATTCTCGGTCAGCCGTCTCAAGCACGTACTGAAAGCCAAGGCGGTGTTGTGCCCGGGGCTCGCGGTCAGCTTCGAGGACAAAGCCAGCGGCGAGAAAGTCGAGTGGATGTATGAAGATGGCCTGCGCTCCTATCTGGTGGATGCGGTTAGCGAATTTGAACGGCTACCCAATGAACCGTTTTGCGGTAGCTTGGCGGGCAATAAAGAAGCCGTAGATTGGGCGCTGCTGTGGTTGCCGGAAGGCGGCGACGCGGTGCAGGAAAGCTACGTCAACCTGATTCCCACTGCTCAGGGCGGTACACACGTCAACGGCCTGCGCCAAGGCCTGCTGGATGCCATGCGCGAGTTCTGCGAGTTCCGCAGCCTGCTGCCGCGCGGGGTCAAGCTGGCCCCGGAAGATATCTGGGAGCGCATCGCCTTCGTCCTCTCGATGAAGATGCAGGACGCGCAGTTCTCCGGGCAGACCAAGGAACGCCTGTCTTCCCGTGAGGCGGCTGCCTTCGTTTCCGGTGTGGTGAAAGACGCCTTTAGCCTGTGGCTTAACGGCCATCCGGAACTCGGCCAGCAGCTCGCCGAACTGGCGATCAGCAACGCCAATCGCCGCCTCAAGGCCGGCAAGAAGGTTGAACGCAAGCGCATCACCCAAGGCCCGGCGCTGCCTGGCAAGCTGGCTGATTGCGCCGGCCAGGACCCGATGCGCTCCGAGCTTTTTCTGGTGGAAGGTGATTCCGCCGGTGGTTCGGCCAAGCAGGCGCGCGACAAAGAGTTCCAGGCGATCCTGCCGCTGCGCGGGAAGATTCTGAATACCTGGGAAGTCGATGGCAGCGAAGTGCTGGCCAGCCAGGAAGTGCACAACATCGCCGTGGCCGTAGGGCTCGATCCGGGCTCAAGCGACCTCAGCCAGCTGCGCTACGGCAAGATCTGCATCCTCGCCGACGCCGACTCCGACGGTCTGCATATCGCGACTTTGCTCTGCGCGCTGTTCGTCCAGCACTTCCGCCCGCTGGTGGATGCGGGTCACGTCTATGTCGCCATGCCGCCGCTGTACCGCATCGACCTGGGCAAGGAGATTTTCTACGCCCTGGATGAGGCCGAGCGTGACGGCATTCTCGACCGCCTGGTGGCCGAGAAGCGTCGTGGCAAGCCGCAGGTCACCCGCTTTAAAGGCCTGGGTGAGATGAACCCGCCGCAGCTGCGCGAAACCACCATGGACCCCAACACCCGGCGTCTGGTGCAACTGACCCTGGACGATTACCCCGGCACCCAGGAAATGATGGACATGCTGCTGGCGAAGAAGCGCGCCGGCGACCGTAAATCCTGGTTGGAGTCCAAGGGCAACCTGGCCGAGGTGCTGCTCTGATGCAGCGGCTGTTGGCTGTCTGCCTGCTGCTCTGCTCACCCTTGCTGGCGAGTGCGGCGGCATTGGAGGAGCTGAAACTGCTCAATGAGCAAGCGGTCAGTGGCGTCAGTGGCGGCAACCTGTCTGGGCTGGCCTGGTGCGACAACGCGCTGTGGGCGGTTTCCGATCGGGATGATCAGCAGCTGTATCGTTTGGAATCGGATGAGTCGCAGTGGCAGGCCACGGCCGAGACCTTTGTTGCGCCGCCTGCGCCGGATGTGCGCTTGCCCTGGGGGCTGCGCATGCGCAGCTGGGTCGCCGGCCTGGTACGCGGTGGTGAGCTGGATTTCGAAGGGCTGAGCTGTGACGCCGCCGGTAACCGTTACCTGGTCAGTGAGGCCAAGGCGGCTGTGCTGCAGTTGCCTGTGGTCGGCGAACCCAACTGGTTGAAGCTGCCTCAGGGCCTGCTGCGCCAGGCGCGCGCCAGTGGCATGGCGCTGCATTACAACTCGCTGTTTGAAGGCATTGCCGTTGACCCTGCTGGTGAGCGCCTGTACCTGGCGGCTGAGCGTATGCGTCGCGGTTTATTGGTGGCGCACAAACAGCGCGCGATCTGGCGTTGCACCGGTGGCTGCGTGTTATTCAGCGAGGCGGGCACGGAAACGGGGCCCGAGCAGCTGGGCGGCAAGCCGCAGCCTCGGGATTTCTCGGGTCTGGCCTTCCATAACGAAAAGCTCTTCACCCTTGAGCGTCAGGCGCACCGTATCTGTCGGCGCGACCTGAGCACTGGTCAGGTCGAGAAGTGCTGGTCGTTTGCCGCCGAGGCGCTGACTCCAGAACGCCTCTATGCGCCGTCCTACGGCCTGGCGGAAGCGCTGTGGGTGGATCAGGACGGTGCCTGGATCGGTGTCGATAACGGCAGCTTCAGCCGTGCCGACGGTGAGTCGCGGCCGATTATCTGGCGCTTTGCCGCACCTAAAGGCGGCTGGGGCAGCAAGCTGTGAGCGAGCAGCCTGCGGGCAAGCGTGCCGGGCGCGTGATGCTGGTGCTGGCCTGGGGCGCAGCGCTGTTGCTGGCGACCAAGTTTTTTGGTGACTGGGAGGACGCTCAGCGCAACCCCAATCGCGCGCCTGAGTCGCTGCATGGCAGCGGCTATGTCGAAGTGCACCTGGCCAGCAGCCGCCAGGGCCACTACATGGCCGGTGGCAAGATCAATGGCGAGGAGGTGACCTTCCTGCTCGATACCGGTGCGACGCAGGTCGCGGTGCCGACCGAGGTGGCGCAGCGCCTGGGTTTGCAGGCGGGCGCGGCGATCACCATCAGCACCGCCAATGGCCGCGCTACGGCCCATCGCACGCGGCTGGAACGCTTGCAGCTGGGCGATATCGTGCTGACCGACGTAGAGGCTTTGATCGCCCCCGGCATGGGCGGCGATGACGTATTGCTGGGCATGAGTGCCCTGAAACAACTCGAATTTACCCAGCGCGGCGGCACCTTGATGCTGCGCCAATCCACCTTGCAATGAGGCACGCATGAGCGAATCCCTCGATTTGAGCCTGGACGGCGTTGAACGCCGTTCCCTTGCCGATTTTACCGAGCAGGCTTACCTCAATTACTCCATGTACGTGATCATGGATCGCGCACTGCCGCATATCGGTGACGGCCTCAAGCCCGTGCAGCGGCGTATTGTCTACGCCATGAGCGAGCTGGGCCTGGATGCCGACTCCAAGCACAAGAAGTCGGCGCGTACTGTCGGTGACGTGCTCGGCAAGTTCCACCCGCACGGCGACAGCGCCTGTTACGAAGCCATGGTGCTGATGGCGCAGCCGTTCAGCTACCGCTACACCCTGGTCGACGGCCAGGGCAACTGGGGTGCGCCAGATGATCCCAAGTCATTCGCCGCCATGCGTTACACCGAGGCGCGCCTGTCGCGTTACTCGGAAGTGCTGCTGACCGAGCTGGGCCAGGGCACCGTGGACTGGGTGCCGAACTTCGACGGCACCATGAACGAGCCAGCGACCCTACCGGCGCGCCTGCCGAATATTCTGCTCAACGGCACCACCGGTATCGCCGTGGGCATGGCCACCGACGTGCCGCCGCATAACCTGCGTGAGGTCGCGACGGCCTGTATTCGTTTGCTGGACGAGCCGAATGCCACGGTCGAGCAGCTCTGTGAACACATCCTTGGCCCGGATTATCCGACCGAAGCGGAAATCATCACCCCGCGCAGCGACCTGCTGAAGATCTACGAAACCGGCAAAGGCTCGGTGCGTATGCGCGCCGTGTACCGCGTCGAGGACGGCGATGTGGTGGTCACGTCGCTGCCGCATCAGGTCTCCGGGGCCAAGGTGCTGGAGCAGATCGCCGCGCAGATGCAGGCGAAGAAGCTGCCGATGGTCGCCGATCTGCGCGACGAATCGGACCACGAGCACCCTTGCCGTATCGTCATTATCCCGCGCTCCAACCGCGTGGATGCCGACGAGCTGATGCAGCACCTGTTCGCCACCACCGAGCTGGAGTCCAGCTACCGGGTCAACACCAACGTGATTGGCCTGGACGGCAAACCGTCGGTCAAGGACCTGCGTACCCTGCTCACCGAGTGGTTGCAGTACCGCGTCGGTACCGTACGCCGCCGTCTGCAGTTCCGTCTGGACAAGGTTGAGCATCGCCTGCACCTGTTGGAAGGCCGCTTGATTGCCTTCCTCAACCTCGACGAAGTGATTCGCATCATCCGCACCGAGGATTCGCCCAAGCCGGTGTTGATGGAACGCTTCGGCCTGACCGAGATTCAGGCCGAGTACATACTTGAGACCCGCCTGCGTCAGCTCGCGCGGCTTGAGGAAATGCAGATCCGTGGCGAGCAGGACGAGCTGGCCAAGGAGCGCGACAAACTGCTGGCCCTGCTGGGTAGTGAAACCAAGCTGAAGAAGCTGGTGCGCCAGGAAATTTTGGCCGACGCCGAGAAATACGGCGATGACCGTCGCTCACCTATCGTTGCCCGCGCCGAAGCCAAGGCGCTGAGCGAAACCGAGCTGATGCCGACCGAGCCGGTCACAGTAGTAATTTCCGAGAAGGGCTGGGTGCGCTGCGCCAAGGGCCACGATATCGACGCCACTGGCCTGTCGTACAAGGCCGGCGATGGCTTCAAGACGTCCGCGCCAGGACGCTCCAACCAGTACGCAGTGTTTATCGACTCCACCGGGCGCAGCTACTCGCTGGCCGCGCATTCGCTGCCATCTGCCCGTGGCCAGGGCGAGCCGCTGACTGGCCGCTTGACGCCACCGCCGGGTGCGACCTTCGAATGCGTGCTGCTGCCCGATGACAATGCGCTGTATGTGATCGCTTCCGACGCCGGCTACGGCTTTGTGGTCAAGGGTGAAGACCTGCAAGCCAAGAACAAGGCCGGCAAAGCCTTGCTCAGCCTGCCTGCCGGCGCGCTGGTGGTGCCGCCGAAGCCGTTGGCCAATCGCGAAGAAGACTGGCTGGCCGCGGTGACCACCGAAGGTCGCCTGCTGCTGTTCCCCGTGCGCGATCTGCCGCAACTGGGTAAAGGCAAAGGCAACAAGATCATCGGCATTCCGGGTGAGCGGGTTGCCTCGCGTGAGGAATACCTCACCGATCTGGCCGTGCTGCCGGCTGGTGCGACGCTGGTGTTGCAGGCCGGTAAGCGTACGCTGTCACTGAAAGCCGATGATCTGGAACACTACAAAGGCGAACGCGGACGGCGCGGCAACAAGCTTCCGCGCGGCTTCCAGCGGGTCGACAGCCTACTGGTCGAAGTCCAGGGGTAGGCTGCGGCGGCGCCAGACGCATATCGGCACAGTGCTGTGCTGGAGTCGTGAGCGGCTTTCAAGGATGATACGCGGCCGTAAGGCGGGTCACGTAAGTGAGCCGCCTGCACCTAATGTGTATGCACGCCGGCAGACTGGCCGGTTGGATGAGTGAGATGACTGCACTGCGTTTCCCCGGAATTTTGCTATTGGCCGGTGCGCTTGGCCTGACGGGTTGTATGCGTTATCAGCAAGCGCCGTTGTATCAACTCGACAGCGGCGAAATTCGTGTACCTGCTGCCGAGCAAGGCATTGCTGTGCTGCTCGGGCCGGTGGCGGTTGCCGATTACCTGCAACGCGAGGCCCTGTTGCAACGCCAGGCCGATGGCAGCTTAACCGCCGCCGAAGATGCGCGTTGGGCCGGCAGTTTAGCGGCGGATATCGATCAGCAGTTGCTGCGCCAGCTGGCCTCGCGTTTGAACAGCCAGCGCCTGGTACTGGCACCGGCGACTGCAGGCTTTGTACCGCAGGTGCGTTTGGGCGTGTCGATCACCCGCTTGGATTCCGGTCCGCAGCGCCCGGCTGTACTGGAGGCGCAGTGGCGTTTGGCCGGTGCCGACGGCAAGCTGCTCGACGGGCGTTTAGTGCGCCTGGAGGAGGCCCACAGTGGCAGCATCGTCGATCAGGTGCGTGCGCAAAGCCTGGTGGTGCAGCAACTGGTGGCGCAATTAGCCGCTGCAGTGGAAACCCATGGCAAGCCCGCCCCGCAAGTCGCCCCCGCACCGGTTCGCCGTCCGGCGCCGGCCAAGCCCACGGTACCTGATGTGCCGCGTATTCCCGTAGCTGAGCCGATTCGCAGTGAAGGGGAAGTGTTCCGCTTCTAGGTCATTCGCCACAAAAAAGCCCGCTATTTGGCGGGCTTTTTTATGCTGAGTGATCAGTGACTCTCGTGCATGCGTGCGAGTTGGCGCTCAAGCAGCGACGGGTAGGGTTCCAGCAAGCGCTCTACGCAGCATGCACCTTGCGGGCTGGCAATGGCGCGAATACGCGCACGCTGGCTGACCAGGGCGTCATCGGCAATGCTGCGTTCAACCAGCAGCAAGTTGCGGCTGTGCTGGGACAGCGCCAAGGCATTTTGTGCTGTTTCACTGAGCAGCAGATCGCCTTGGCTGAGGTCGCTGAGGTTTTCACCCAGGGTCAGGCCCAGCTGCAATTGCAGGGTAATGCCGCTGTCAGCAACCTCGATCTGCAAGGCATGGCCGAGGGCGCGCATCAGTTCGCCGCAGCAGATGGCGTGGGTCAGGTAGTCCTCACCAATATCCAGTTGATGGAACAACATCAGGCTACTGCCGTCGCTCAAGGTGTGCAGTTCGCCCTGATACAGGCTGGCCGCCTGGTCCAGGCAATCACGGTAACGCTGCAGCAGCTCCATCAAACGGGTGCGCGGCAAGCGGCGCAGCTGTTCCTGTGCGCCCAGCTGGATCGCCAGTACGGCGCTGGGTAGTGGCTGCCGAATCGCGGGAGCTGGCGCGGCTTCACGCTCGGTTTGATCGCGTAGCTCGGAAAACGGATCGTCCACTGCGCTCTCGGCGTAGGGCTGGTCATCGCGATGCAGCGGTTCGGTTAACTCGCCTTGCGCATCGAAGCGATCATCGCGCAGGTCGCGGACTTCGAAGTCCGGCTCATCATCGAACGACTCGGGCAGGTAGTCATCATCGTGCTGGGCGGCCGGCTCGTCGTCGTAGAACGGCTCTTCTTCAGCTTCTGGCTGTGCAGGCTTTTCCGGTACCAGGCGCGCTTGCAGCTGGCGCGCCAGATCGCCGATTTCATCCTGGCGGCCAGCGCCAGGGGCAGGATCGTCCGGGTCGCGCAGCCAGACGCGCAGCTGCAGCAGTGGCGTGGAGATATGTCGGCCCAGGCGCATGCTCAGGGACAGGGTCAGGGCCAGCAGAATCAGGCTGAGGATGCCCATGCTCTGCAGGCTGATAGTCATCGGTTGCTGGAACTGCTGCATGTCCAGGCTGATGCGCAGCTGCCCGGCGATCACCTCCTGGAAGGTGATGGGCGTCGAATACAGCCCCTCGGTCTCCCCGAGCATGCTCTGGCTCGGGCGTGAGCCGGCCTCGGCAAGGATGCGGTTGTCCACGCTGTAGATCGCGGCATGGGCCACCAGCGGGTTTTTCACCAGGTTATTGAGCAGCACGTTGAGGCTGAGGATGTCGTTGGACACCAGCAGCTCGGTCGCCGAGGCCGCCGTCTGGGTGATTAGGCTGGTGCCCAAGGCTTCAGCCTGTTGCTGCATGGCATGCTTGAACTGCATGCCGATCACCCAGCCGTAGATCACCAGGGCCAGGGCGACCAGCAGCAGGCTATGGCTGACAATGCGCAGCGCCAGGGGAATACGCCGTTGGCGCAGGGCCTGGA
Source organism: Pseudomonas sp. OTU750018 (assembly GCF_011636575.1). Lineage (NCBI taxonomy): Bacteria > Pseudomonadati > Pseudomonadota > Gammaproteobacteria > Pseudomonadales > Pseudomonadaceae > Pseudomonas > Pseudomonas sp. OTU750018. The sequence goes on along the minus strand of NZ_JAAPAU010000001.1, from coordinate 1,271,422 downwards.
ACAGCAGCAGGAAGAAATTATCGGGTTTTACGGGGGTGGGCCGGTTCACAGAGCTCGGCTCATGTCGACTGTAGTTGGCGCGCAGTATAGCGGCGCCCCTGCGGTGGGCAAAGCGCCGTGCGTGGCTGTTTGCCGCTGAAAATGGGTAGAATGTGCGCCTTTTCCACGGCTTGTGACCTGTTCAGCAAGCTGCTGCCCCTGACGCTGTACTGGAGACCGAGCCTTGCGCGAAATCGTCCTGATCAATATCACCGGCGAAGATCGTCCCGGTTTGACTGCCGCCATCACCGGCGTGCTGGCCCAGGGCGGGGTGAATATCCTCGATATTGGCCAGGCGGTGATCCATGACACCCTGTCGTTCGGCATTCTGGTCGAGATCCCGGATAACGAGCGCGCCTCTTCGGTGCTCAAGGACATCCTCTTTACCGCCTACAAGCTCGATCAGCAGGTGCGCTTCACTCCAGTGTCCGAGGCTGATTATCAGCAGTGGGTCAGCGGCCAGGGCAAGGCTCGGCATATCGTCACCCTGCTGACGCGCAAGGTCACCGCCGAGCAGCTGCAGCGCGTCAGCGCAATTACCGCGCGGTATGACCTGAATATCGACCATATCGACCGTCTGTCCGGGCGTATGCCGTTAGATATGCCGGCCGAGCAGGGCAAGGGCTGCATCGAGTTCTCCGTGCGGGGCGAGCCGGCCGATCCTGCGGCCTTGCGTGCCGAGTTCCTTAGCGTGGCGCAGGAGTTGAATGTCGATATCGCCTTCCAGCGCGATTCGCTGTTCCGCCGTAATCGCCGCCTGGCGGTGTTCGACATGGATTCGACACTGATCGAGGCCGAAGTGATCGACGAGCTGGCCAAAGCTGCGGGCGTCGGTGAGCAGGTTTCCGAGATTACCGAGCGCGCGATGCGCGGCGAACTGGATTTTGCCGCGAGCTTCCGCGAGCGTCTGGCGCTGCTCAAGGGGCTGCCGGAAACCGTGTTGGCCGATATCGGCGCTTCGTTGCGCCTTACCGAAGGCGCTGAAACCTTGTTCAGCGAGCTTCGTCGCCTGGGTTACAAGACGGCGATCCTTTCCGGTGGCTTCACATACTTTGCCAAGCAGCTGCAGGCCAAACTGGGCATCGACTATGTGTTCGCCAACGAACTGCAGATCGTTGATGGTTTGGTCACGGGTGTCGCAGTCGAGCCGATTGTCGATGCTCAGCGCAAAGCCGATTTGCTGCGCGAGCTAGCTGCCAAAGAAGGCTTGCGTCTGGAACAGACCATTGCCGTGGGTGATGGCGCCAATGACCTGCCGATGCTGGCCATTGCCGGGTTGGGCGTGGCGTTCCGCGCTAAGCCGCTGGTCAAACAATCGGCCAAGCAGGCGATTTCGACTCTGGGGCTGGATGGCATTCTCTACTTGCTAGGTTTTCGCGACCGCGACGGCCTGGAGTAAACACCGGCACTAAAAAGCCGCCCTAGGGCGGCTTTTTAGTGCTGATTATTTATGGCCATCAGTCAGGTGCGTCAGTGCGCAGCCTTACTCATCGCCGGCCGAGAAGTCGTAATCCATCGACTGGCTTGGGCCCTGCAGGTAATGCCCCTGGATATAGTTGACCCCGGCCTGCCAGAGCGTAGCCAGCACGCTGGCGCTCTCGACAAAGGGCACGATGGTCAGCTTGGCCTGAGAGTGCAGGCTAGCCAGCAGGGTTTTCAGGGCTTCCTGGTTTTCTGCACTACTCAGGTCCTGAGAGAAGGAGCTGTCGACTTTTACGAAGTCGATGTGCAGGTGCTTGAGGGTGTTGAACGGGTTCAGTGAGCAGCCGAACTGGGTAATCGCCGACTTGCAGTGCAGCTCGTTGAGGCCTTGGGTGATGGCTTTGGCCTGCTTGAGGTAAGCAATTGCATCCGGCTCGCTGAACTGGAACACCAGCGAGTCTGAGGGCAAGCGCGCCGCTTTCAGGGCTACGCTGAGCCAAGGCAGCAGGGTCGGGTCCTGCAAGCTGGCGCTTGAAAGGTGCACAAAGAGGCGGGTATTGTGGCCTTTGCTGCGGTGGTCCGCCAGCAGTTTGATCGAGTTAAGGATGACCCAGCGATCAATCTTTTCAGCAAGCCCCGCGTCTTTCGCGGCATTGAACAGTTCTGTCGGCGGAATCTCTTCGCCCTGCGGGCCGACCAAGCGCAGCAGCGCTTCATAGTGCTCAAAACTGTCGCCGCGCAAACTGATGATCGGCTGGAACAGCAGGCGGAAGCTGTTCTTTTCCAGCGCTTGTTGAATCATGGCGACGATATTGCCACGGCTTGCCGCTGCGGCCAGCTCATCAGCTGGGTTGAACAGTTTGATTGCGTTGCCATCGCTCAGCTCGTCTGCGCAACGGTGAGCGCGGTCGACCACTTCCTGAGCCTTGGCGGTCTTCTCGTTGAGCCCGGCCACACCAATCGACAGGGTGCTTTGAACGGTGCGACCGCTGACATCGAACAAGTGGCCTTCAACTTTTTTCAGCAGGCCGTTGAGAAGCTCGCGGGTGCTTTCCGGGTTGACGCCGGGCTGCAACACCGTAAACACATCATCACCAAAGCGAGCGAGTTGTGCGTCGGCACCAAAGTGCGCGCGCAGCAGATTAGCCAGGTCGGTGAGCAGGATGTCGATGCCGGCTAGGCCGATGTCGGCCAGCAGGCTGGCGTAGCGGTCGACCCTGATGTAGGCCAGGCAGGATGGCTGGCCCGCATTCACTGCACGCTCTGCTGCACTGTCCATCAGCTCAAGGAAATGGGTGCGGTTGAACAAACCCGTGACCAGGTCCTGCGTGCTGATCTCGCGGAGTTTCTCTTCCAGTTCGGCGTTACCCGTCTCGGCGCGAATCACCACCTGAATGCACGGTTCGCCATCGTAGGTCGCCGGGGAGAAGCTCATCTGTGCCGGGAAACTCTGGCCATTGGCTTTGATCCCAGCGCAGTGGAGTTCCGCATTACCTTCGACGCTTTGATAATTCTTCAGGAAGTCCTTAAAGCTGGACTGGTCGCTGCTGCCGATCAAATCGATCATCGGCATGCCTTCCAGCTCATCGGCATCTTCGTAGGCGAACAGTTCCAGGTAGGCGCGGTTGGCATAAATATGCATGCCATCGTGCACGTAAGTGATGGCATCCACGGAGCTGTCGAGTAGCAGCTGGCAACGTTTTTCCGCCTCGCGCAGGGCGACTTCCGAGGCGCGGCGAGCCCGGCGTTCTTCCAGGTTGGCCAGCTCGCGCTTGGCAACCAGTATCAGGCGTTCGTCTTCACCCTGCGGCAATGCGTCCTGGGCGCCGAGCATCAGTGCTTCGGTGACGCTGTCGGAGTCATTATCAGCAAGCAGTTGAATGACCGGAATGTCTTTTGCCTGGCGGCGGATCGCGCCAATCGCCTCCCCTGGGGGGAGTTGTTCACTGCTTGGGGCACAGATCAACAAGTCCCAGCTCTGTTGCAGGGCCTCGGCGAGGTCGTCGCTGGAGGTCAAACGATGCACGCGGGTTGCCCGTCCGGCGTTGCGGAACAGGCTGACCAGGCGTTCAGCCTCGTTCTGCGAATCTTCGAGGATCAGTAGCCGAATGGTTTTTTTATCAATGGCCATGGTGTGGTATCAAATCTGCGCCGAACGGGCGCGAAAAGGCGACAAAAGGGAGTGCGTCGGCAATCTACAGCGACTTCCAGAGTGAGTCAAAGTCTTCCTCCCCGCCTGGTCTGCGGTTTTTCGGCGCTGTGACAGGCTTCCCTTGCTCACTGCCGATCTGCTCGACACCCCGGTATTCGAACTGGTTGAAACTGCCAGTGCTGGTCTGTCGGCGACTCAATACTGCGCGGTGTTCATTGCCATTCAGGTTGATACTGACTTTATTGCCTTCCTGAAATGGCAGGCGTGCGGTAATCAGGCTGGCGGGGCGGGAGATGGCGCTGATTTCCGGCAGTAGCAGGGCGCGCAGGTACTGGCTGTTTTGCTCCGCTTTGCGCACCAGTTGCAGGCCGCAGGCTTGCGCATGAGGGGCAATCAGTTCAATTCCCATCTGCGTGCCACCGCCGCGAACCTGGCGAATCCAGCGCACTACAGCAATGCTCCAGCCCTGCCGTGGCAGGCCTTGTACGCCAAGCAGCTCGCCGGCCTGGAGCTGGTTCGGCACGTCTTTCGGCCACGACAGGCAATAGCCGCCAGGGCTGATATTGACGATGGCCACTTCGTAGGTCGGGTAGCTTTCCTGGCTATTGGCTTCGTCGGGCTGATTGGGCTGATGCGGCTTGTTGTACTGAATCTCTTCGAAGGGAAGACCGTTTTCCCACTGGTTGCTCTTCTGGGCGTCGAAAGCGTTTGACCAGATATCCGGTGCGCCGGTGTCAGCCTTGAAGACAGCCGCATTGGTTGTCACCGGAACTTGCAGCACCTCGTTGAACGGACGCTTGCCCGCCAAGTAGAAGTGCAGAGCACTCATTCCGATACATAGCGTCAGGGCGCCTTGGCCCTGGCTGCGCTGGAAGGTACGCTCGGCTATATCGCCCCAGGCTGCGGCCAGATGCTGCAGCATGTCGTGACTGAAGCCTTCGGGCACGGTCAGGCGTGATTGAGCAATGTTTTCGGCCGGCAGCAGCAGGTGCTCTTTGATGGCGTCGACCAGTTGGCTGGGGTCGATTCCTAGCGCTTTGTGCAGCTCGGTTTGCTGGAACAGCGAAATATAGCGGGGCGGACCATCCAGTTGCGGCGCAACAGCGAACAGGCTGGACGGCTCATCGCCAGCCTGTAGGGTGGCCAGCGCGCTCCAAGGCTCAAGCACTTCTGCCAAGCGTGCGATGGCGCTTTGGCGCATCTGGTTGCAGCGCGCGCAGCCGAGCAGCAGAGCTACCAGATAGCTTTGTTCGGTGCTCAGGCCTTGTGTGCGCAGGGCCTGAGTATCACGAATCATGGTCTTGTGCAGACTGCGTGCGAGAGCGATCTGATACAGCTGATGCAGCTCAAGCCAAAGCCCTTCAGGGACCGGGCAGTACAGCTGGCTGGCACGAATCAACGGGCCGCACAGGCTATGGGTTGCACGCTGCAGGGCAACGGCAAGCAGTTGATGCCGTTCGCGGCCAGGCTGTGCAGCCAGGCGTGCCACGATCAGTTTATAGCCAATGGCCAGGTGGTTTTGTAGCGCCTGGCAAAGGTTGGCGACTTTGCGTGGCCGCTCATCCAGCACGATGGCTTGGTTGAGGAAGTGCTTTTCCAGCTGTTTGCAGACGAAGTAGATTTCCGGTCGGAGAATTTCCAGCAGTTGCAGGCGATTTTCCGAGGGCGTCAGCAGTTGGTTGAGTTCGACCAGTGCTTGGTAGAGCTGGCGTGCGGTTTCACCGATATTAGCTTTGGGTAGGCCGTCGACCCATTTCTTCAGATCACGAGGACTGGCGTCGCAGAATGACAGGCTTTGCTTATCCGGCGTGGTAACGCGCAGTAGCAAGTGAGAATTCTGTTTATCCATCTAAATCGGATACTCCAGCACACGGGCAAGGCAGGTGAGTCTAGGAATTATGTTTCGACTCTAGCAGCATCTCGCATGCCTCGCAGCCATGTCCTTGGCTGGGTTGCCAAGCTGGCGCGACACACAAATCTTCTGGAAGTCTTTGTTGTGACTGGTTTTCATGCTCAGAGGTTCACTCTGAGCGGTCGTCACGACACTGTCCGCATGCGCGGACAGTGCCGGGTTTTGAGGGTTAGCCGCGTGCTGCGCCGAGACGCTGGCCCATCTGGACGGGGCTGTTGGCGGCTAGTTCTTCAGCCCACTGCACCTGCTCCGGGCCAAACAGTACGATGGCGGTAGAGCCCAGTTTGAAACGTCCGAGTTCTGCGCCTTTGTCCAGCACGACCGGTGCGCGAGCGGCTTCATCGTAACTGAATGTTTTCAGCATGCGTTTTGGCGGTGTCACCAGGCCCGCCCAGACGGTTTCGATCGACGCCACGATCATTGCGCCGACCAGCACCACGGCCATCGGGCCGCGCTCGGTGTCGAACAGGCAGACCACGCGCTCATTGCGGGCAAACAGTTCAGGCACGTTCTCTGCGGTTGTCTGGTTGACCGAGAACAGTCGACCGGGTACGTAGACCATTTCTTTCAGCGTGCCGGCCAGCGGCATGTGCACGCGGTGATAATCCTTGGGCGACAGGTAAATAGTGGCGAACTCACCGCCCATGAATGCTGCTGCGCGCTCCGTGTCACCGCCCAGCAGTTCGATCGCGCTGAAGCTGTGGCCCTTGGCTTGAAATATCCGGCCTTGTTCAATTTTACCCAGTTGGCTGACTGCGCCATCGGCCGGGCAGAGCACGGCGCCAGGGCTGCTGTCGAGCGGGCGGGCGCCATCTTTCAGGGCGCGGGTAAAAAAGTCATTGAAGTGAGCAAAAGCAGTCAGGTCTTCGACCTGGGCTTCTTTCATGTTGACGTGGTACTGCTTGGCGAACCAGCCGATCAGACGATTCTTGAACCAGCCGACGCGGCATTCGGCGGCACAGCCAATCAGACGCGACAGTAGGTGGTGCGGCAGCAGGTACTGGCTGAGGATAAACAGGCGGTCTTTCATTAGCATTCCTTAAAAGTGGCTGGCGGTCGGCAGGTGTTCAGCGCTCGACCGGCGTGTCCGGATGATTGCCCCACTCGCCCCATGAGCCTGCGTAGGCTTTGACCCGCGGGTAGACAAGGAGCTTGGCAACCAGGTAGGTGAAGCCTGAGCGGTGGTGAGTCTGGCAGTGGGTGATGATTTCTTTATCGGCCGTGATACCGAGGCTGCTGAGTTGTGCTTGGATATCCAAGCGGACGCGCAATGCACGGGCAGGGTCCATGCCGGCGGTCCATTCAAAGTTGATCGCGCCAGGAATATGCCCAGCTTTTTGGGCCAGGGCTTTCTCGCCACGGTATTCGGCTGGTGCACGGGCATCCCAGATCGCCAGATCGGCAGCGCCAAGGCGACTTTGCAGGTATTCGCGCGTGGCGGTTGGTGCGCTGTCGAGTTGTAGCGCAACGGGCTGTGTGTGAGCCGCGGGGACTGCTGTGCTGAGTTCGCGGTCTTCTGCCAGCCAAGCATGCAGGCCGCCGTCCAGGTAGTGGTAACGCGTGTGACCAATTACATCCAACAGCCAGATAAAGCGTCCGGCCCAGCCGCCGCCTTCATCGTCGTACACCACATAAACCGCGTTGGGGTTATGCCCTAGCTCGCCGAACAGTTGCTCAAGTTGCGCCTGCTCTGGCAGCAAGCCTGGCGCCGGCGGTTGACCCAATTGGGTGCGCTTGGGGTCGACAAAATATGCGCCCGGAATGTGGCCAGCGGCATAGCGCGTGCTGCTGGTCAGGTCAACCAGGATCAGCTCGGGTGCATCCAGGCGGCTGGCCAGGTGCGCAGGTTCGATCAGCAGGGGCAGCTCAGCGAAGGCGGTCATGCCAGGCCTCTTTTGACAGGAAAGGACGGATTGTAGCGGAAAGCCTAGCGCCCGCGGTTGGCAAAGCTGGTCAGGGCGCGCTCAATGCATTGCACGGTTTTGCCGAAGCCCTGCATGCCGGCATCGCTCAGCGCCCGGCCGCCCTGGTCGGCGAAGATCAGCATGACCACGCGGTTGTTGCTGGCAATCGAGCGAATCAGCAAGTGCTCGCTGGGGAACAGGCTTTTCAGCGAGCCAGGCAGCATGGCGGAAAACTGCGCGATGTTGGCTGGGCTCAGTTTTAGCTGCGCGGGAGCGCTGAGCAGGCGGCGCAGCACCTGGCTTTGCTGCGGATCCAGACTGAGGCTGGCGGCGGCTTTATCCAGGCCGCTCTGCTGCTGGGCCATCAGGCGTGTGTGATTGCGGTCGGCCAGTAAAATCAGTACACGCTGCATGCCGCAGGCCTGGATAGCCTGATTGGCGCAGGCGGTGAGCTGCAGCACATTGCTGAATGCGCTGGGTTGGGCGAGCAGTTGCGCACATTGCTGACGCCATTCACTGATAACTGCGGGCTTGGGTTGCTCGACTATGGCTTGCAGGTGCCGCGCCTGCCAGGGCCAGAGCAGCGCTTCTGCGGGGTGCCAGAGGTCGGTGCTGGCCATCTGTCGGGCGCTGCTAACAGCATTCTGGTGTAGCAGCTGTTGCACGTTATCGAGCGGCAGTTGCAGGAATAAACCGGTCAGACGCTGCCAGCGCAGGCTGTGCGGGCTATTCCACGCGTAGTGCGCGGAAAGCGCCAGGCCGTTGGCCAACAGAATGCTGTTGGCTGGCTGCGTCAGCCAGCGGCGCAGGTTGCTGTCTGCGTCGAGGATTTGCTGCTGGTGCAGTGGGTGTTCGTTGTCGCGGGCAATGTGCAGCGCTTTGACCAGCAGGCGTCGGTCGCTGACCAGTAGTCGATAGCCCTGGATGACCCATTCTGGCAAATGCCACTGCTCACTCAGCGCCAAGCACAATTTAAGTAACGGTACGCCCAGCAGCTCTTGTTCAACCTTGCTTGCGGCTTCGCCCTTGACCAAAACGCGCTGCTCCCACACCTCGAACAGTTCAGCGTGCGCTGCAAGCAACGTCCATATTGGCGCCAGAAACAGCAGGCTGCCCCAGTGTATCTCCTGCCACAGCCTTGCCAGGCGGCCTGCAAATAGACCATTTGCCTGGTGACTGGCGTGTTGGCTGATTAGCAGGATTTGCCGTAGCGCTTTCGGCAGTTCCTGCTCGGGCATGGCCGGGAGGGCGTTGAGCAGTTGTTCGGTGCGCTTGATGCCGAGGCGGCTGATGGCGGCCTCCAGGCTTTCGGTTTGCTCACTGAGGCCGCTGCTCTTGCGGTTGGCTTCGCGCAACACGCTGAGCGCCAGCGCGGGGCAGCTTTGCATCAAGTCAGCCAGCTCGCGCATGGAGCGATTGCTGTCTGCCAAGGCGCGGCGCAGCTTCTGCTGGCTATCACTGGACGCAGGCAATAGCTGGCTGTCTAGCTGCTTGAGCCAGTCTGTCAGGGTGCGCGGATAAGAGGCGGGCTTTGGCATGCGGGTTGAGACAAGCTGGCTTTTGACCTTAACTGGCTATAGTCTCGCGCAAAACTTCCGATAAATAGAAGGGTTGTTTTGCAAAGCCCCTTTCTACCCTCTCTGGCAAGTCTCTTTCTATGGCAAAAATCATCGGTATCATTGTTGTATTCGCCAGCGTGTTGGGCGGATTTATTTTCTCGGGCGGTACGTTTATGTCGTTGGTCCATCCCTTTGAGGTGATGATCATCGGTGGTGCTGCGTTAGGGGCTTTCCTGCAAGCCAACCCCGGCAGCGCCTTTATGCATGTGTTCAAGAAGTCGCTGAGCATGTTCAGCTCGCGCTTTACTCATGCGTATTACCTTGATGTGCTAAAGCTGCTGTACGAGATTCTCAACAAGAGCCGCCGCGAAGGCATGATGGCTATTGAGGCCGATGTTGAAGACCCTGCCGCCAGCCCGATTTTCAGTAAGTACCCCGGCATCCTTAAGGATCAGCAGATGACCTCGTTCATCTGTGATTACCTGCGCATCATGTCATCCGGCAACATGGCGCCGCATGAGCTGGAAGGCTTGTTCGATATGGAAATTTCCAGCCTCAAGGAAGAAATCGAGCACCCTGCGCATGCCGTAGCCAAGGTGGCCGACGGTATGCCAGCCATGGGTATCGTGGCGGCGGTACTGGGTATCGTGATCACCATGTCGATTCTCGCCGAAGCGGATAACGCGGAGATCGGGCAGAAGGTGGGCACCGCGCTGGTCGGTACCTTCCTTGGGATTCTGGCCTCCTACGGCTTTTTCGGGCCCCTGTCGGCAGCGTTGGAGCACGATGCCAAGGAAGAGCTGAACGTCTATGAAGCGATCAAGGCCGGTTTGGTGGCTTCGGCCTCCGGTATGCCGCCGTCGCTGGCTGTGGAGTTCTCCCGCAAGGTGCTGTTCCCAGCGCACCGTCCAAGCTTTAGCGAGCTTGAACAGGCCATGCGTGGGGGCTGAGTCATAGCATGGAAAACAATCAGCCCATTATCGTCAAACGGGTAAAGAAGGTTGCCGGTGGTCATCACGGAGGCGCCTGGAAAATTGCCTTTGCCGACTTTGCCACGGCAATGATGGCGTTCTTTCTGGTGATGTGGCTGATGACCGTGGCGACGCCTGAGCAGAAGAAGTTGATTTCCGGCTACTTTCAGGACCCGGTAGGCTTCTCGGAAAGCGCCAGCCCGTATGTGATTGACCTGGGCGGCACGCCAACGCCGGCGCCTGATCGCACCCTCAACCCTGAACCCCAGGAAGAGCAAAGCCCTGCTGAGGATGCCCAGGCCGATGTGGACAAGTTGCAGGCCGAATCAGTCGCCGAAGAAGTCGAGCGCGAGCGACTGGAGTTGTTGCTGCAGGAGCTGCAGAACAAGGTTGAAGAAAACCCTCAGCTGCAGAACTTTAAGGACCAGATCCTCTTCGAAATCACCCAGGACGGTCTGCGCATCCAGATCATGGATGCCGAAAATCGGCCGATGTTTGCCTCCGGTAGCGCACGCTTACAGCCGTATTTTGAAGACATTCTGTTGGCCATGACCGACACCATCGCCGCAGTACCGAACAAGATCAGTGTCAGTGGTCACACCGATGCGGCGCCTTTTGTCGGTCGCGGCGGCTATGGCAACTGGGAGCTGTCTTCGGACCGTGCCAATGCGGCGCGGCGGGTGCTGATTGCCGGCGGCTATGACGACGAGCAGGTCGCGCGCGTGGTGGGCTATGCGTCCTCGGCGTTATTTGACCGCGAGAATTCGCTCAATCCGGTCAACCGGCGTATCGATATTGTTGTACTGACCAAGAAGGCGCAGCGCGCCATCGAAGGTGAGCAAGGCGATGCAGCGGCAGATGAAGCGCCTGCAGTGCCTGGCGCTGCGCCGGTAGCACCGGCTGCGGCTGCGCCTGCCGCACCTGGTGATCCATTGCCGGATGGGCAATTGCGTGAACGGTTGAATATCTTCGAAGAAGGCGTGCTGCAGTTCGATCAGCCCGCTGAGTGAGCATGCTCTGCTGACACAAGGCCGCGCATTGTCGCGGCCTTGTGCATCTTAGTACTCGGCTTCTGGCAGGCTGGCCAGAATATGCCGGTAGCTGGCCATGCGCTGCGGGTGCAGGCGCCCATCTTCCAGGGCTTTGAGCATGGCGCAGCCCGGTTCGCGATCGTGCTTGCAGTCGCGGAAGCGGCATTGGCCGATCAGGTCGTGAAACTCGATAAAGCCGGCTTCGACGTCATCACGACTCACGTGCACCAGGCCGAACTCGCGAATCCCAGGGGAGTCGATCAGTTCGCCGCCGCCGGGGAAGTGGAACAGCCGCGCGGTGGTGGTGGTGTGCGTGCCTTTGCCGGTCAATTCGGAGAGCGGCCCGACGCGGGTATCGACTTCTGGCAGCAGACTGTTGACCAGCGATGATTTACCGACGCCGGACTGGCCGACGAAGACGCTCACGTGGCCATCAAGTTGCTGTTGAAGCTGCTGCATGCCGTCGCCGCCGTGGGCCGACACTTCCAGCAGCGGATAACCGAGTTCGCGATACACGCCGAGCATGCGGTTGAGTGCCACGGCATTCTGCTCGTCCAGCAGGTCGGTCTTGTTCAGCAACAGCAACGGACGGATACCCGCGTGCTCGGCGGCCACCAGGTAGCGATCGATCAGGTTGGCGTGGGGCTCGGGCAGTGGGGCGAAGACGATCACGATCAGGTCGACGTTGGCGGCTACCGGCTTGAGCTGGCCACGGGTGTCCGGGCGGCAGAGTTCGGTGCTACGTGGCAGTTGCGCGACGATTACGCCAATGCCCTGGTTGCCGGCGCGCCACACCACTTGGTCACCGGTGACCATGGTCGGCAGGTTGGCGCGCAAGTGGCAGCGGAATACCTTGCCGGCCAATTCGCCATCCAGCGCTTCTACTTCGACCTGTACGCCGAAGTGCGCGATGACCAGGCCGGTCTGTTCCGGGCCGAGGTCGCCGCCTTCAAGAATCTGTACAGCCTGCGACTCGCGCTTGGCGGCGCGGGCGGCACGCTCGCCCTGAATTTTTTCGATACGCCAGTTTTGCCGGCGGTTGAGTTGGCGTTTGGCCATGGGTCTTCCGAGAGTTGAATTGCGCAATAAACGGTCGCGAGTCTAGCACGGGCTGCCTATTGAGCTGCTGGCGCAGCTAAACTGCGGCGCATCATCGGTCGGGTGGTTGAGGAGTCTGCATGTTGCGCGTTGTTCGCCACTATCCGGCGTTGCTGGCGTTGTCTGCTCAGCTGGGGGCAACCCTGCTGGTCGGTTTGGCGCTGTACCTGATCGCTCAGCTGTCACCCTGGCGTCCAACCTTAATGGCGGCCGGCCTGCTGCAAGGGCTGCTGGCTGCCACGCTGGCACGTTATCTGGGGTTGTCGCGCTGGTGGTGCGGCTTGAACCTGCTGTTCGTTCCTGCGCTGTTGCTGGCCAGTGGTGCGCCGCTGCCATCCTGGGTATTTCTCGGCGGTTTTGTCCTGCTGTTGTTGCTCAACTGGAATAGCTTTGGCGAGCGGGTGCCCTTGTACCTGACCGCTGCCGGTGCGCGTCAGCACTTGTGCGCAGTGCTTGACCAGCAGCCTGCGCAGTTTCGTTTTATTGATCTGGGCTGTGGTCCTGCCGGTGCGCTGCTGAGCTTGGCCCGCCATTATCCGCAGGCGCAGTTTGTTGGTGTTGAGACCGCGCCGTTGTCCTTCGCCATCGCCTGGTTGCGTGCCGTGCCTCAGCGCAATTGCCAGATTCGCTACGAAAACCTCTGGTGCACCGACTTGGCTGCTTTTGATGTGGTGTATTGCTTCCTCTCACCTGCGCCGATGCCCGAGCTGTGGGCCAAGGCCTGCGAGCAGATGCCGGCCGGCAGCCTGTTGATCAGCAACACTTTCGAGGTGCCGGGGCAGCCGGCGGATCAGCAGATCGAACTGCACGACTGGCGCAAGTCGCGGCTACTGGTGTGGCGCATGCGCGGCGCGGCTTGAGCGCAATGCTGTCAGCCGAGCGCAGTGGTTTTCCGGCGACCTGTTAAACTGTCGGCCTTAGTTGAGGAGCCGCGCATGCAGAACGCCAATAACCTGATCTGGATCGACCTAGAAATGACCGGTCTGGAGCCTGAAACAGACGTCATCATCGAGATGGCCACCATCGTTACCGACAGCGATTTGAACATCCTCGCCGAAGGCCCGGTGATTGCCGTGCACCAGAGTGATGAGCTGCTTGCCGGCATGGATGAGTGGAACACCCGTACTCACGGGCAGAGCGGCCTGACCCAGCGCGTGCGCGAAAGCACCATTGGTCCTGCCGAAGCGGAAGCCATGACCATCGCCTTCCTTGAGCAGTGGGTGCCGAAGGGCAAGTCGCCGATCTGTGGCAACAGCATTGGCCAGGACCGGCGCTTCCTCTACAAATACATGCAGAACCTGGAAGCCTACTTTCACTACCGCTATCTGGATGTGTCTACCCTGAAAATCCTTGCTGGCCTGTGGGCGCCGCAGGTCAAGGAATCGTTCCAGAAGCAGGGCACGCACCAGGCTCTCGACGATATTCGCGAGTCCATCGCCGAGTTGAAGCACTACCGTCAACACTTTCTTAAAGTGTGATGCACGAAAAAGCCCGCTACTGCGGGCTTTTTTCTGCGTGCTCGGTTACAGGCCGTGGCGGGCTAGCGCCCATTCGACGTGATCGCGCACTAATTCTGATGGATGCTCGCGGCGCGCTTTGAGTGCTTCTAGCACTGGGATGCTGGAGGGCGCGTTGCCCAGGCCGACGGCCAGGTTGCGTAGCCAGCGCTCGTAGCCTGCGCGGCGCAGCGGCGAGCCCTCGGTGCGGTTAAGAAATTCTTCTTCGCTCCAACAGAACAGCTCGGCCAGCTCGGCATTGTCCAGGCTATGGCGCGGTTGGAAGTCTCCCTGTTCGGTGGGTTTGGCAAAGCGGTTCCATGGGCAGACCATTTGGCAGTCGTCGCAACCAAACACCCGGTTGCCGATGGGCGCGCGCAGCTCTTCAGGGATTGAGCCCTTGAGTTCGATGGTCAGGTAGGAAATACAGCGCCGCGCATCCAGCACATAGGGGCCAACAAAGGCGGCGGTGGGGCAGATATCCATGCAGGCCGTGCAACGCCCGCAATGCTCGCTGGCGTGTGGCGGGTCGACCGGCAGCGGCAGGTCGACAAACAGCTCGCCAAGGAAGAAGTAGCTGCCGGCCTTGCGGTTGAGCACCAGGGTGTTTTTGCCGATCCAGCCAAGCCCAGCCTGTTCGGCGATGGCTTTCTCCAGCACCGGCGCGCTGTCGACAAAGGCGCGAAAGCCAAACGGGCCGATCTGCTGCTGGATGCGTTCGGCCAGCTGCTGCAAGCGTTTACGAATCAGCTTGTGGTAATCGCGGCCCAGGGCGTAGCGCGATACGTAGGCTTTCTCAGGCTGGCCGAGGCGTTGGGCCATCTGCGTGTCGCCGGGCAGGTAGTCCATGCGCAGCGACACCACGCGCAGGGTGCCCGGTACCAGTTCGTCCGGGTGGGAACGTTTGCTGCCGTGGGCGGCCATATAGTCCATCTCGCCCTGGTAACCAGCATCCAGCCAGCGCTGCAGGTGCGCCTCGTGTTCGCCCAGTTGCACATCGGCAATCCCGACCTGCTGAAAGCCCAGCTCGCGGCCCCAGTCTTTGATCGACTGGGCAAGGGCGATAAGGTCAAGGGTGTCAGTGTTCATATGAGGGCGGGTAACCGGGGCGCAGGTGGGTATAATTCTGCCAGACATCGGAGCCAACGCATGCTGCATTCGCCTGACAATCTTCCTCTGCCGCTGTACAGCGCCGCCCAAGTGCGTGAGCTGGATGCGCGATTGATCGCTGCCGGCACGCCGGGTTTCGAGCTGATGAGCCGCGCCGCGCATGCCATCTGGCGTGCTTTGCGTCGGCGCTGGCCAGATGCCGGTGTGCTGACGGTGCTGGCCGGGCTCGGTAATAACGCCGGTGACGGCTATCTGGTGGCAGCCTTGGCGTTGCGTGCGGGCTGGCGGGTGCAGGTGCTGGCGGTCGGCGAGGCGGCGCTGTTGCAGGGCGATGCCGCGTTGGCCCGTGACCATGCGCTTGCTGCTGGTGTGGCGGTGCAGCCTTGGAGCGAGTGCGCCGAGCTGCAGGGCGTGGTGCTCGATGCACTGCTTGGCACGGGCTTGCAAGGCGCAGTGCGCGAGCCTTATGCCCAGGCTATCCGTTTGTTGAATGCCAGTGATCTGCCGGTGCTGGCGGTGGATATTCCGTCCGGGCTTTGCGCCGATACCGGTCAGGTGTCGGGCGTTGCTGTGCGTGCGCAACTGACGGTCACTCTGATCGGCCTAAAGCTGGGCCTATTTACCGGGCAGTCGGCGGATTATCTGGGTGAATTGCAGTTTGACGATCTGCAGGCCGATACGGCTCTGGTCGCTGCTCAAACCTTTACCGCGCAGCGCTTGACGCAGGCCAGCTTGCCGCAGTTGCCGGTTCGCTCGCGCAGCGTGCACAAGGGCCAGTTAGGCCATGTGTTAGTCGTGGGTGGGGATCGTGGCTTTGCCGGCGCCGGCCTGCTGGCGGCGCAAAGCGCGCTGCGCGCCGGTGCCGGGCTGGTGAGCTTGACGACCCGTGGTGAGCATTTGCCTGCAGCGCAGGCGCGTTTACCCGAGGTAATGGCCGCTGGCGTGGCCTCGGCCAATCAGTTGCTGGCGCTGGGCGCGAATGCCAGCGTCTGGGTGGTCGGGCCGGGGCTGGGTCAGGAAGCGTGGGGGCGCAGCCTGCTGTCGGCGGCTTCCGTCAGCCGCGCTGCGCAGGTGTGGGATGCTGATGCGCTGAACCTGCTGGCGCGCGCGCAGGTCCAGTTACCAGCAGGTGCCGTGATGACGCCGCACCCCGGCGAGGCAGCGCGCTTGCTGGGTATCAGTACGGCCGAGGTGCAGGCCGATCGTCCGGCCGCCGCACGAGCCCTGGCGCGGCGCTTTCAAACGGTATGTGTGCTGAAAGGCGCAGGCAGCCTGATTGCTGCGCCGGATGGTGGTTTGTGGTTGTGTGATCGTGGCCATCCCGTCATGGCCGGTGCTGGCTTGGGCGATGTGTTGGCCGGTTTGATCGGTGCGCTGCTAGCCCAAGGGCTGTCTGCGCTGGAAGCGGCCCAACTGGCGGTCTATCTGCATGCCTGCGCGGGTGAGCAGTTGGCGCAGCAGGGCCGTGGTCTGGCGGCCAGTGATTTATGTGCGGTTATTCGTCAATTGTTGCAGGAGCAGTCTGCGTGTCTGAATTAGAACTGTTTGCCGCGGATGAGGACGCGATGCTGACGCTGGGCGCGCGCATCGCAGAGGCGAGCGGCGGCGTTGGCGTGATCTACCTACATGGCGATCTCGGTGCCGGTAAAACCACCTTGTCGCGCGGCATCATTCGCGGGCTAGGGCATGTAGGGGCGGTGAAAAGCCCAACCTTTACCCTGGTCGAACCCTATGAGTTAGGTGCAGTAAGGGCCTATCACTTCGACCTGTACCGCTTGGTTGATCCTGAGGAGCTGGAGTTTCTCGGCATTCGTGACTATTTCGAAGGCGATGCCCTGTGTCTGGTCGAGTGGCCGCAACGCGGCGCAGGCGTTTTGCCAAAGGCGGACATGGACATTACCATTAGCCCGCACGGAGCCGGCCGGGCGCTGCATCTGCGGGCGCAAGGCGAGCGCGGCAACGCCTGGTGCGCCACTTTGGCCGTCGGGGCATGAATTTGATATGGGGTTGGCTATGCGCATAGGCGCGCGTTTCATCGCAATTGGAGTGGCATTGGTGGCGTTGGTCGCCGATGTAATGGCCGCTTCGGATGTGCGCAGTGTCCGCTTGTGGCGTGCGCCGGATAACACGCGCCTGGTGTTTGACCTGTCCGGTCCAGTGCAACACAGCGTTTTCCTGCTGTCCGCGCCCAATCGTATCGTCATTGATGTCAGTGGGGCCAAACTGGCTACCAGCTTCGATCAGCTGACCTTGAGTAATACCCCGATCACCGGCGTACGCTCGGCACAACGCACCCCGCAAGATCTGCGTGTGGTGATTGACCTTTCCGCAGCGGTCACGCCAAAGAGCTTTACCCTGGCACCTAACCAGCAGTACGGGCATCGTCTGGTGGTTGATTTGTTCGATCAGGAGAGTGGTGCGGCACCGAGCTTGCCGAGCACGGCCGTGGCCACCGCACCGCAAGTTCCGGTCACGCCAACGCAAGCGCCGCCGAAACTGACGCCAGTGCCCAACGGCAAGCGCGATATCGTGATTGCCATCGACGCCGGCCATGGCGGTGAAGACCCGGGCGCCCTGTCGCCGGTTAAAGGCCAGTATGAAAAGCACGTGACCCTGGCGATTTCCAAAGAACTGCAGCGGCAGATCAATGCCGAGAAAGGCTTCCGTGCCGAGTTGGTACGCACGGGCGACTACTTTATTCCACTGCGTAAACGCACTGAGATTGCCCGCAAGAAGGGCGCCGATCTGTTTGTTTCCATCCATGCCGATGCTGCACCGCGTGCCGCTGCATTCGGTGCGTCGGTGTATGCCCTGTCAGATCGTGGCGCCACCTCGGAGACTGCGCGCTGGCTGGCCGATGCGGAAAACCAGTCGGACCTGATCGGCGGCGCCGGCAATGTCAGTCTGGACGACAAGGACAAGATGCTCGCTGGGGTGCTGCTCGACCTGTCGATGACTGCATCGTTGTCATCCAGCCTGAACGTCGGCAACAAGGTGCTGGGCAATATGGGCCGGGTGACGCCGCTGCATAAACGGCGGGTAGAGCAGGCCGGCTTTATGGTGCTGAAGTCGCCGGATATTCCGTCGATCCTGGTGGAAACCGGTTTTATCTCCAATCCCAATGAAGCCCGCAAACTGTCCAGTGCCAGCCATCAGCAAGCGCTGGCGCGCTCGATCGTCACAGGCGTGCGGCAGTTCTTCCATGAAAACCCGCCGCCTGGCACTCACGTGGCTTGGCTGCGTGACAACGGCAAGATTGCCCTCGGGCCGCGCGAACATGTGGTCAGCTCTGGCGAAAGCTTGGCGCTGATTGCCCAGCGCTATCAAGTTAGCCTGGCCGTGCTGCGCAGTACCAACTCGCTGAAAAACGATGTGATCAAGGTCGGCCAGCGTTTGCAGATTCCCGCGACTGCTCTGGCTGTGCAGCCATGAGTGAAACTGCGCGTATCCAGCTGCTCAGCCCGCGGCTGGCGAACCAGATTGCTGCCGGTGAGGTAGTTGAACGCCCGGCCTCGGTAATCAAGGAACTGTTGGAAAACAGCCTGGATTCCGGCGCCAAACGTATCGAGGTGGATGTTGAGCAGGGCGGCGTGAAGTTGCTCAAAGTGCGTGATAACGGCAGCGGCATCTCCCCGGATGACCTGCCGCTCGCACTGGCCCGCCACGCCACCAGCAAGATCCGCGAGCTTGAAGACCTGGAGCAGGTCATGAGCCTGGGCTTCCGTGGTGAGGCGCTGGCGTCGATCAGCTCCGTCGCACGCCTGACGTTGACCTCACGCACCGAGGGTGCCGAGCAGGCCTGGCAGGTGGAAACCGAAGGCCGTGATATGCAGCCCCGTGTGCAGCCCGCGGCGCATCCGGTCGGCACCTCGGTAGAAGTGCGCGATCTGTTCTTTAACACTCCGGCACGGCGCAAGTTTCTCAAGACCGAAAAAACCGAATTCGATCATCTGCAGGAAGTGATCAAGCGTCTGGCGCTGGCGCGTTTTGACGTGGCCTTCCACCTGCGTCACAACGGCAAGACTGTGCTCGGTCTGCATGAGGCGCCGGATGAGCAGAGTCGCGCGCGGCGGGTGGCTTCGGTCTGTGGCCCTGCGTTTCTCGAGCAGGCGCTGCCGATCGATATCGAACGCAACGGTCTGCACTTGTGGGGTTGGGTGGGCTTGCCGACGTTTTCCCGTAGCCAGGCTGACCTGCAGTACTTCTACGTTAACGGGCGCATGGTGCGCGACAAGCTGGTCGCCCACGCGGTGCGCCAGGCTTACCGCGACGTGCTCTTCAACGGTCGCCATCCTACATTTGTGCTGTTTCTGGAAATCGACCCGTCGGTGGTAGACGTCAACGTGCACCCGACCAAGCACGAAGTGCGCTTCCGTGATGGGCGTATGGTGCATGACTTCCTCTACGGCACGCTGCACCGAGCCCTGGGTGAGGTGCGTCCGGAGGATCAGCTCGCTGCTCCAGCAGCTGTGAGCGAGATGGTGCGCCCCACGGGGCAGGCAGCTGGCGAGTTTGGCCCGCAAGGTGAAATCGGCTTGGCCGCCAGTCTGCTGCAGCCAGCGCCCAGCGCCTCAGTATGGCGCTCGCCGGGTGCCGGCTATCAAGGCTCCCGTCCGGAAGCAGCCTTGCCGGCCGCCGAAGCACAGGGCGCCTATCGCGAGTTTTTCTCGCCTATGACCACTGCGCCGGCTCCTGCTGGCTTACCGGATGCGCAAGGTGATATTCCACCCTTGGGCTATGCCATTGCCCAGCTCAAGGGCATCTATATTCTTGCCGAAAACGTTCAGGGCCTGGTTGTGGTGGACATGCACGCAGCCCATGAGCGCATCACCTACGAGCGCTTAAAAGTTGCCATGGCCAGTGAAGGTCTGCGCGGTCAGCCGCTGCTGGTGCCGGAGTCGATTGCCGTAAGCCAGCGTGAAGCCGACTGCGCCGAAGAGCATGCCGAGTGGTTCCAGCGCTTGGGGTTTGAGCTACAGCGTTTGGGCCCGGAAACCCTGGCTATCCGACAGATTCCCGCATTGCTCAAGCAGGCCGAGGCCACTCGTCTGGTGCAGGATGTGCTGGGTGATCTGCTCGAATACGGTACCACCGACCGCATTCAGGCACATCTCAATGAGCTGCTCGGCACCATGGCTTGCCACGGCGCCGTGCGCGCCAACCGGCGCCTGACCTTGCCGGAAATGAATGCCTTGTTGCGCGATATGGAACATACCGAGCGCAGCGGCCAGTGCAACCACGGTCGGCCGACCTGGACGCAGATGGGCATGGATGATCTGGACAAGCTGTTCCTGCGCGGCCGCTAAGCGCCGCGCCATTTAGAGACTCTTTAGCATGTCCGAGCGCCTGCCTCCGGCGATTTTCCTGATGGGGCCAACAGCGGCCGGCAAGACCGATCTGGCAATCGAGCTGGCGCGGGTGCTGCCGTGCGAGCTGATCAGCGTTGATTCTGCGCTGATCTACCGTGATATGGATATCGGCACGGCCAAGCCGGACAAGGCCACGCTGGCTGAGTTTCCTCACCGCTTAATCGATATTCGTGACCCGGCCGAGAGCTATTCGGCAGCCGAGTTCCGTGCCGATGCCCTGACGGCCATGGCTGAAATCACCGCGCGCGGACGTATTCCGCTGCTGGTGGGCGGCACTATGTTGTATTTCAAGGCGTTGCTTGAAGGTCTGGCCGATATGCCCAGCGCAGATGCGGCGTTGCGCGCCGAGCTGGAGGCGCGCGCCCAGGCCGAAGGTTGGGAGGTGCTTCACGCTGAGCTGCGTGCGGTCGACCCCGAGTCCGCCGCGCGTATCCACCCTAACGACCCGCAGCGCTTGATTCGCGCCCTGGAGGTCTATCGCGTGAGTGGGCAGAGCATGACAGTACATCGTCAGCGCCAGGCTGCAGAAAATACTGCGGGTGGCGCATCGGCGGTGCGCCAATTCCCCTATACTGTTGCGCAATTGGCCATTGCCCCGGCGCAAAGGCAGCTGTTGCACGAGCGAATAGCCCTGCGATTTCGCCTGATGTTGGAACAGGGGCTGGTGGCCGAGGTCGAACGCCTGCGTCAGCGAAGTGACTTGCACGTTGGGCTACCGTCTATACGAGCGGTGGGTTATCGGCAGGTCTGGGATCATCTGGACGGCAAGTTAGATGCTGTGCAGATGCAGGAGCGGGGCATAATCGCCACGCGCCAGTTGGCCAAGCGACAGTTCACTTGGTTACGTGGTTGGCAGCAGGACGTGCACTGGTTCGATAGTGCCGACTGTGACAATCTGCCGCGTGCCTTGAAATACCTGGCAGCGGTCTCCATATTGACCTGAGACCTTGCCGTTGGCCGTCTATCCTTGGGGGTATGGCGGCTTTAAGCCGTTAGTTGGTTTACTAAAATTATTGAAAAATTATCCTTAAAGGAGTGCGGCACATGTCAAAAGGGCATTCGCTACAAGACCCTTACCTGAACACCTTGCGTAAGGAACGCGTCCCGGTTTCTATTTATTTGGTTAACGGCATCAAGCTGCAGGGCCAGATTGAATCTTTCGACCAGTTCGTGATTTTGCTGAAAAACACTGTCAGCCAGATGGTCTATAAACACGCCATTTCCACTGTAGTGCCAAGCCGTCCGGTGCGTCTGCCGAGCGCCAGCGAAACCGAGCAAGCTGAAGCTGAGCCTGGTAACGCCTGATTTAGGAGGCTGCATTGTTCTTCGAGCGCCATGAAGGTGGAGAGCGGGCCATTCTGGTTCATCTGGACGGCCAAAATTCCGAGGCGCGCGAGGATCCGCAGGAGTTTCAGGAGCTGGCCATCTCGGCCGGTGCTGAAACTGTCGCGTTCCTCAGTGTTCCGAGCAATCGGCTGACGGCCAAGTACCTGATCGGCAGTGGCAAAGTTGAAGAGTTGCGTGATCAGGTCAAGGCCGCCGAAGCTGATCTGGTTATCTTCAACCACGTGCTTACGCCGAGCCAGGAGCGCAACCTTGAGCGCGCTTTCGAGTGTCGAGTATTGGACCGTACCGGTCTGATCCTCGACATTTTTGCTCAGCGTGCGCGTACCCATGAAGGCAAGTTGCAGGTCGAGCTGGCCCAGCTCGACCACATGAGTACGCGGCTAGTACGCGGCTGGACCCACCTTGAGCGGCAGAAGGGTGGTATCGGTCTGCGCGGCCCGGGTGAGACTCAGCTGGAAACCGACCGCCGCCTGTTGCGCGTGCGGATTCGCCAGATCAAACAGAAACTCGAGAAGGTGCGCAGCCAGCGCGAGCAGGCTAGGCGCGGTCGTCAGCGGGCGGATATTCCTTCGGTATCGCTGGTGGGCTACACCAACGCCGGCAAATCGACCCTGTTCAATTCCCTGACCACCTCAGATGTCTACGCGGCTGATCAGCTATTCGCCACTCTCGATCCCACCCTGCGTCGTCTGGAACTGGATGATCTGGGGCCGATCGTGCTGGCCGATACCGTGGGCTTTATCCGGCATTTGCCACATAAACTCGTCGAGGCGTTCCGTGCGACGCTTGAGGAATCGAGCAATTCCGATCTGCTGCTGCACGTAATCGACTCCCACGAGCCCGAGCGCGATCAGCAGATCGAGCAGGTGTTGGCGGTGTTGGGTGAAATCGGTGCCCATGAACTGCCGATGCTTGAGGTGTATAACAAGCTCGATTTGCTTGAGGGTGTGGAGCCGCAGATTCAGCGCGATGCCGACGGCAAGCCGCAGCGGGTCTGGCTGTCGGCGCGTGACGGGCGTGGTTTACCGTTACTGCGTCAGGCGATAGCCGAGCTGTTGGGTGATGACCTGTTTGTCGGTACATTGCAGCTGCCGCAGCGCCTTGCGCGCTTGCGCGCACAGTTTTTCGCCTTGGGTGCGGTGCAAAGCGAGTCCCACACCGAAGACGGCAGCAGTTTGCTGGCGGTGCGCTTGCCGCGGATCGAGCTAAATCGGCTGGTTAGTCGTGAAGGCTTGAAGCCGCAGGAATTTATTGAGCAACACACTTTGCAATAAAGCCTGCATCAGCGACTT
Source organism: Pseudomonas sp. OTU750018 (assembly GCF_011636575.1). Lineage (NCBI taxonomy): Bacteria > Pseudomonadati > Pseudomonadota > Gammaproteobacteria > Pseudomonadales > Pseudomonadaceae > Pseudomonas > Pseudomonas sp. OTU750018. Next base: position 1,248,720 of record NZ_JAAPAU010000001.1, on the reverse strand, counting down.
TGCCGCTGGTTGCATGCATTCTGTAGCATTGGCGGGCGCGCCGTGGGCGCGTCTTTGCTTTATCAGATGGAGAGCGCTATGGCTTGGAATGAGCCGGGTGGCAACTCGAATAATCAGGACCCATGGGGTGGCCGTAAGAACGGTGATCGCAAGGGGCCGCCGGATATCGATGAGGCCTTCCGCAAGCTGCAGGAGAGCCTGAATGGGCTGTTCGGTGGCGGCAAGAAACGAGGCAGTGGGACTGGCTCGGGCAATGGCGGCGGCTTCGGCTTGCTGTTCGTGGGCCTGGGGCTGTTGGCTGCAGTCTGGCTGTACAGCGCGATCTATGTCGTTGATGAGCAGGAGCAGGCCGTGGTGCTGCGCTTCGGCAAGTATTACGAAACAGTCGGCCCGGGCCTGAATATCTATTTCCCGCCGATTGATCGCAAGTTTCAGGAAAACGTCACCCGCGAGCGCGCTTACAGCAAACAAGGGCAGATGTTGACCGAAGACGAAAACATCATCGAAGTGCCGTTGACCGTGCAGTACCGGGTCAGCAACTTGCAGGATTTCGTTCTCAACGTTGATCAGCCGGAAGTCAGTCTGCAGCATGCGACCGATAGCGCCGTGCGCCACGTGGTGGGTTCCACCGAGATGGATCAGGTGCTCACCGAAGGCCGTGAGCTGATGGCCAGTGAGGTCAAGGATCGCTTGCAGCGTTTCCTCGACAACTACCGTACCGGTATCACTGTTACTCAGGTCAACCTGCAGAGTGCGGCGGCGCCGCGCGAAGTGCAGGAAGCCTTCGATGACGTGATCCGCGCCCGTGAAGACGAGCAGCGTGAGAAGAATCAGGCGGAAACCTACGCCAATGGCGTGGTGCCGGAAGCCCGTGGTCAGGCGCAGCGCTTGATTGAGGATGCCAGCGGTTACCGTGACGAAGTGGTTTCCCGCGCACAGGGTGAGGCGGATCGCTTCACTGCATTGGTGACCGAGTACCGCAAGGCGCCTGAGGTCACTCGCGAGCGTCTGTATTTGGACACCATGCAGGAGCTGATGAGCAATACCAGCAAGGTGCTGGTGACTGGCGACAAGGGGCAGAACAACCTGCTTTATCTGCCGCTGGACAAAATGATCGATGGCCGCAGTTCGTCTGCGCCTAGCTCGATATCTGGCGCTGCGGGTACTGCAGACGCCGGCTCGCGGGTAACTATCGATCCGCGTCAGGTTGAACTGCGTACAAGGGAGAGCCGTTGATGAGCAATAAATCGCTGATCGCCCTTATTGTTGGTGTGGTGCTGGCGCTGGTCGCCTGGAATAGCTTCTATATCGTGTCGCAGACTGAGCGTGCGGTGCTGTTGCAGTTTGGTCGTATCGTCCAGCCGGACGTGCAGCCGGGCCTGCATGTGAAGATTCCGTACGTCAACCAGGTGCGCAAGTTCGATGCGCGTCTGCTGACTCTGGACTCCACCAGTTCGCGTTTCCTCACGCTGGAAAAGAAAGCGCTGATGGTTGATGCCTTCGCCAAATGGCGAGTGCTGGATGCCGAGCGTTTTTACACCGCGACTTCCGGTATGAAGCAGATTGCCGACGAGCGTCTGGCGCGTCGTCTTGAAGCTTCTCTGCGTGACCAGTTCGGTAAGCGCACCTTGCATGAGTCGGTGTCCGGTGAGCGCGATGCGCTGATGGCAGATGTGACTGCCTCCTTGAATCGTGCAGCGCAGAAAGAGCTGGGTATCGAGGTAGTGGATGTGCGCGTCAAGGCTATCGACCTGCCGAAGGAAGTTAACCGTAGCGTGTTTGACCGCATGAGCTCCGAGCGTGAGCGTGAGGCTCGTGAACACCGTGCCAAGGGTAAGGAGCTGGCCGAAGGTATTCGTGCCGACGCCGACCGTCAGCGTCGCGTGTTGCTGGCCGATGCCTACCGTCAGGCTGAAGAGCTGCGCGGTGAGGGTGATGCCCAGGCCGCTGCGATCTACTCCAAGGCCTATGGCATGGACCAGGAGTTCTACTCGTTCTATCGCAGCCTGAGGGCTTATCGCGAGAGCTTCGCTGATAAGCGTGATGTGCTGGTGCTGGATCCGAGTAGCGACTTCTTCCGCTATCTGGAGAAGTCCAAGCCTTGAGTCATCACCCCGGCGGGCAGCCGCCGGGGTGATCCTTTCGGAAAACGTGGTATGATGCGGCAGCCGGGAAAATCCCGGCTTTTTTGCGTCTGTGGGAAGCATGTGGCAGGAATTAGGCATCGCGTTGTGTCTCGTGTTGGTGCTGGAAGGTATCCTGCCTTTTCTGTGTCCGCGCCATTGGCGTGACACGCTTTTACAACTGATGCAGTTGTCTGATAGGCAGCTGCGTCTGCTGGGGTTGGCCAGCATGCTGCTGGGAACAACCGTTCTTTATTGGCTTCACTGAAGGCTTGTGCCGCCCGGTTCAAGAGGGGAATGGCTAAATGGCAACGGTAGACCGCTGGCTACTGCCAGATGGCATCGAAGAAGTACTGCCGCCGTACGCAGGGCGTATCGAAGTGGCGCGCCGCCAGGTTCTGGATCTGTTCCAGCGCTGGGGCTATGAATTTGTGGTCACGCCGCATATCGAGTACCTGGAATCGCTGCTGACTGGCGCGGGCCAGGACTTGGATCTGCGCACCTTCAAAGTGACCGACCCGCTGTCCGGCCGGCAGATGGGCTTTCGTGCCGACATTACGCCGCAGGTGGCTCGCATTGATGCGCATACCCTGCGCCGTGAAGGGCCGAGCCGTCTGTGCTACGCCGGTAGCGTGGTGCATGCCCAGCCGCGTGCGCTGACCACCTCGCGCAGCCCGATTCAGTTGGGTGCTGAGTTGTATGGCGACGCCAGCCCGGCCAGCGATGTGGAAGTGATCAGCCTGCTGGTCAACACCCTTGAGCTGGCTGCGGTGCCTGATGTGCATATGGACCTTGGTCATGTCGGTATCTACCGCGGTCTGGCGCGCGCCGCCGAGCTGTCTGGCGAGGTCGAGCAGCAGTTGTTCGACGCGCTGCAGCGCAAGGCGCTGGATGAGCTCGTTGAGCTGACTGAAACCCTGCCGGATGACCTGCGCAAAATGCTGCGCGCGCTTAGCGAGCTGTGCGGCGGTCGTGAAGTGCTGGACCTGGCTCAGGCCTGCCTGGTCGATGCGCCGGACGATGTGCATGCGGCGCTGGATGACCTGATGGCGATTGCCGATGCGCTGAGCTTACGCTACCCGGAATTACCGCTGTATTTCGATCTGGGCGAGCTGCGCGGTTATCACTATCACACCGGCGTAGTGTTCGCGGCCTTCGTCCCTGGTGTGGGTTATGCCATCGCCCAGGGCGGCCGTTATGACGACATCGGCGCTGATTTTGGTCGCGCGCGTCCGGCGACAGGCTTCTCCACCGACCTGAAAACCCTGGTAAGCCTGGGGCGGATGCAGTTGGGTGAAGAGCCTGCCGGTGTTTGGGCTCCGGATAGCCATGATGTGTTTTTGTGGCAGGCGATTGTGCGTCTGCGCCAGGACGGTCAGCGCGTCGTCCAGGCATTGCCTGGGCAGGTCGCGGCTGACGCCGAGGCTGCAGGCTGTGATCGTCAGCTGCTGTTGCGTGATGGCCGCTGGCAGTTGGCTGCACTGACAGCCTAAGCGGTCGTGCGAAAAGTTTCCGTCGGCTATGGCCGGCATCAAGTTTGCGAAGAGGGTTAGTGTTATGGGTAAGAATGTCGTAGTCCTGGGCACCCAGTGGGGCGATGAAGGCAAGGGTAAGATCGTCGACCTGCTGACCGAACAGGCTGCAGCTGTTGTGCGTTACCAGGGTGGTCACAATGCTGGCCACACCCTGGTAATCGACGGCGAAAAAACCGTTCTGCACCTGATCCCCTCCGGCATCCTGCGCGAAAACGTGCAGTGCCTGATCGGCAACGGCGTGGTGGTTGCGCCTGATGCGCTGATGCGTGAAATCATCAAGCTGGAAGAGAAGGGTGTGCCGGTGCGCGAGCGTCTGCGTATCAGCCCATCCTGCCCGTTGATTCTGCCTTACCACGTGGCTCTCGATCAGGCCCGTGAGAAAGCCCGTGGCGATGCCAAGATCGGCACCACCGGCCGTGGCATTGGCCCTGCTTATGAAGACAAGGTGGCGCGTCGCGGCCTGCGCATTGGTGATCTGTTCCACCGTGAGCGTTTCGCCGCCAAGCTCGGTGAGCTGCTGGATTACCACAACTTCGTACTGGTCAATTACTACAAAGAGCCGGCCATCGACTTCCAGAAGACGCTCGACGAGTGCATGGAATACGCCGAGCTGCTCAAGCCGATGATGACCGACGTTACCGCCGTGCTGCACGACATGCGTCGTGAGGGCAAAGACATCATGTTCGAAGGTGCTCAGGGCTCGCTGCTGGATATTGACCACGGTACCTACCCCTACGTCACCAGCTCCAACACCACAGCGGGCGGCATCGCCACCGGTTCCGGTTTTGGTCCGATGTACCTGGATTACATCCTCGGTATCACCAAGGCCTATACCACCCGTGTTGGCTCCGGTCCGTTCCCGACTGAGCTGTTCGACGAAACCGGCGCGTTCCTCGCCAAGCGTGGTCACGAATTCGGCTCTACCACAGGTCGTGCGCGTCGTTGCGGTTGGTTTGATGCCGTGATCCTGCGTCGCGCCATCGAGATCAACAGCATCTCCGGTCTGTGCCTGACCAAGCTGGACGTGCTCGACGGTCTGGAAACCATCCGTATCTGCGTTGGCTATAAAGACCAGAACGGTGACGTGCTGGTTGATGCGCCGACGGATGCCGACAGCTACTTGGGTCTGCAGCCGGTTTACGAGGAGCTGCCAGGCTGGAGCGAGTCGACCCTGGGCGCGAAAACCCTGGAAGAGTTGCCGGCGGCTGCGCGTGCTTACATCAAGCGCGTGGAAGAGTTGGTTGGTGCGCCGATTGATATCGTTTCCACCGGCCCGGACCGCAACGAGACTATTGTGTTGCGTCATCCGTTTGCCTGATAGTCACAGGCAGTGCACAGGGGGTCGCCAATTTGGCGGCCCTTTGTCGTTTCTGGTCTGCGTAAAAATATCCGAGCTAGCCTTTATAAATCAGCTTTCCCGCCGTTATAGGCATTACCGCTGTTAGGAGTGTCTGCCGTGTTTGCCATTATTTCTGTGCTGCGCAGTCGTTTGTTGTTGCCGGTGTTTCTGGCGCTGGGCGTGGCCCTGCTGGTGCAGGTTGTCGTGGCGGTGGCGTTGACCCGTACCACGGTGGCGACGCTTGAGGCCGATCTGGCCAAAGGTATGCAGGCCGATACGGCGCGCCTGGTGGGTGAGCTGACCAAGGCCGGCGATGAAGTGCGCGGCGGGCTGGATAGTTTGTCTGCAAGCACTCAGGCGCAGTTGGCCAAAGGCCTTTCCTCACGTCTGGCCGAGGAGCAGGCGCAGATTCGAGGGGTGCTGGACAGTAACCTCAAACGTTCCGCTGATGAGTTGGCGCAGCTGCTCTCGGCGGTTGCGCCAAAGGCTATCTGGGATGCCGATGTGCCCGCGCTCACTGAGTTAGTCCGTGGAGCGCATCGCAACCCGGCGGTGCTATTTGCGGTGTACCTCGATGCGCAAGGCGAACGGCTGACACGCCATCTCAATCGGCAGGACGCACGTGTACGTGCCTTGATGGCCAAGGGGGAAGGTGGTGGCGCACTGGATAAGGTGCTGCAGGCTGCCGCCAATGATCCTGGCGTGTATATCGCCGAGGCGACGATCAGTCCAATGGGCTCGGATATCGGCAAGGTTCTTTTGGGGGTTTCTACTGCGTCGGTGGATGAGGAGTTGGCGAAGCTGGATCAGCGTTTCGTCAGTTTGATCGACAGCAGTGGGCAGTTGGTTTCAGACAGTTTAAGTGGTGCGGCCACCAGCAGTGCGGACGCTCTGGCGGCTCGATTGAGTGTTGCGCGTGAGGCGGCTGGCGGTATGGAGCAGAGCAGTCGCCAGGTGGTGCAGCAGGCTGCAGCTGGTTTGCGTTGGAATATCAGCATGGGCCTTGCTGTCGTGGCACTGCTGATTCTGTTGGTATTGGCCTTGGTGCTCGGGCGGCGAGTGGTCAGCAAGCTGCATACATTGATTGCGGTGTTGAATGACTGGGCGGCGGGAGAGGGTGATTTGACTCGCCGGGTCGAGCTCAATAGCCGTGATGAAATTGGCGATATGGCAGCGGCGGTCAATCGTTTCGTGGCCAAGCTGCAGCCGATCGTGCGCGAGGCGGGTGAGGTGGCATCACTCACCGGGCAAGAAATTGGCAGTCTTGCTTCGCGCAGTGCTGCAGCGGAGTCAGCGGCCGAGCGTCAGCGTGATGAGGTTGCCGGTAGTTTGCAGGCGTTGGCTGAAATGGCCAGCGAAGCGCAGGCGGAAAGCCATGCCATGCGCGAGGCCTTGCAGCGTGTTGGTGCGATTCGTCAGGCTGCTGATGACAATGCTGCGATTGCGCTGCGTGTGGGGGGCTCGATCGAAGAGTTGGTGAGGCGTGTGGAAACGGGGGCTTCGGTCATCGAACGGCTGGCCAAGCAGAGTGAGCAGATTGAAGTGGTGCTAACGGTGATTCGCTCAATTGCTGAGCAAACCAACTTATTGGCCCTGAATGCGGCCATTGAGGCGGCTCGGGCGGGCGAGAGTGGTCGCGGTTTTGCTGTGGTGGCCGATGAGGTGCGTGCGCTGGCCAGTAAGACGCAGCAGTCTACTGGCGATATTCAGACCCATATCGGCGCATTGCAGCAGGGTGCACGCGAAGCGGTTGAGGCCATTAGTCAGGCCGGTAAGCAGGCTGATCAAGGCCTATCGGCCCTGCGCGAAAGTGCGCGGGTGCAGCAGTCGGTGCGTGAAGCGGTGGAGGAAGTGCACGGTGCGATCAATGCCGCGACAGAGGCGGCTGCGCATCAGGCGGAGGGGGCCGATGCTGTGCGTGGGCGTGTTGAGGTTATTCATGTAGAGGCGCAACGCGCGGCTGAGGCTGTTGCTGCTACGGCCAATAGCGGTCGCGTGTTGGATGGTTTGGCGAAGAAGCTTAAAGCCAGTTTGGGTCAGTTTCGCGTTTAGGCCGATTCAGGGTGGGCGCACCTGAGCGCCCACCAAGTTGTTTACGCATCTGGGGGTTAAATCGCAGGCAATAAAAAACCGAGCCAGTGACTCGGTTTTTTTGAATTGGTGCCCAGGAGAAGACTCGAACTTCCACGACCGTAAGGTCACCAGCACCTGAAGCTGGCGTGTCTACCAATTTCACCACCTGGGCATTGATTGCAAAACTTGCTTATTTGCTATCAACTACAACTTGGTTAACTTCGTTTCCCGTCGTTGTGGCGCGCATAATACGGATCGGGTTTTTACTTGTAAACCCCTGTTGTTAAAAAATTTTATTCTGTGTGCCGGGCTGACCTGGACAGTGGTTTCGCGCTTCAATAGGCACATGGCAAACCGAATTTGTGTAGATAAGGTGAATTACCTCTAATGGCCGATTGGCAATCCCTCGATCCCGAGGCCGCTCGTGAAGCGGAAAAATATGAAAACCCCATTCCAAGTCGTGAACTGATTCTGAAGCACTTGGATGAGCGTGGCTCTCCAGCAGCTCGCGAAGAGCTGGCTGATGAATTTGGCATGGCAACTGAAGAGCAGCTCGAAGCCCTGCGTCGCCGTCTTCGCGCCATGGAGCGTGATGGTCAGCTGATCTATACCCGTCGCGGCACCTATGCCCCTGTTGATAAGCTCGACCTGATTCTCGGGCGCGTTAGCGGGCACCGTGATGGTTTCGGCTTTCTGGTGCCGGATGACGGCAGTGATGATCTGTTTCTGAGTCCCGCGCAAATGCGCCTGGTGTTCGATGGTGACCGTGCTTTGGCGCGGGTTTCTGGTCTTGATCGCCGTGGTCGTCGTGAGGGTGCGGTGGTTGAGGTGATCTCTCGTGCCCACGAAAGCATTGTTGGCCGCTATTACGAAGAAAGCGGCGTTGGCTTTGTTGTGGCCGATAACCCGAAAATTCAGCAAGAAGTGCTGGTGACGCCAGGGCGTAATGCCGGCGCCAAACAGGGTCAGTTTGTTGAGGTGAAAATTACTCACTGGCCGACTACGCGCTTCCAGCCCCAGGGCGACGTGGTTGAGGTGGTTGGCAACTACATGGCGCCCGGTATGGAAATCGACGTTGCATTGCGCAGCTACGACATTCCCCACGTCTGGCCGGACGCGGTTGTAAAAGAAGCGCACAAGCTCAAGCCAGAAGTTGAAGAGAAGGACAAAGAAAAGCGTATCGACCTACGCCACCTACCGTTCGTCACCATTGATGGTGAAGACGCGCGCGACTTCGATGATGCGGTGTATTGCGAGAAAAACGGCAGCAACTGGCGGCTGTTTTCCGGCGGCTGGAAGCTCTATGTCGCCATCGCTGACGTTTCGCATTATGTGAAAATCGATTCGGCGCTGGATGCCGAGGCCCAGGTGCGTGGCAACTCGGTGTACTTCCCGGAGCGGGTGATTCCGATGCTGCCGGAAGAATTGTCCAACGGCCTGTGCTCGCTGAACCCGCATGTCGATCGTCTGGCCATGGTCTGTGAGATCAGTATCTCCAAGACCGGCAAGATGACCGACTACCAGTTCTATGAGGCGGTGATCCACTCCCATGCGCGTCTGACCTACAACAAGGTCAGCGCTATGCTTGAGCAGCCGAAAAGCAGCGAAGGCAAGGCGCTGCGTGGCGAGTACAAAGAAGTGCTGCCGCACCTCAAGCAGCTGTACTCGCTGTACCAGGTGTTGCTGGCCGCGCGTCATGAGCGCGGTGCCATTGATTTTGAAACTCAGGAAACTCGGATCATTTTCGGTGCCGGTCGCAAGATTGCCGAGATTCGCCCAACCCAGCGTAACGATGCCCACAAGTTGATCGAAGAATGCATGCTGGCTGCCAACGTGGCCACCGCTGCGTTTATGCAGAAGCATGAAATTCCGGCGCTGTATCGCGTGCATGATTGCCCGCCGCCGGAGCGTGTGGAGAAGCTCAAAGCATTCCTCACCGAGCTGGGGCTGTCGCTGCACCGTGGCAAGTCGAAGGACGGTCCTTCGCCCAAGGACTATCAGCTGCTGCTGGAAAGTATCCGCGAGCGTCCGGACTACCACCTGATCCAGACCGTCATGCTGCGCTCGCTCAGTCAGGCGGTGTACAGCGCGGATAACCAGGGTCACTTCGGTCTGAACTACGAGGCGTATGCGCACTTCACTTCGCCTATTCGTCGCTATCCGGATCTGTTGATCCATCGAGCGATCCGCAGTGTGGTCCGTTCCAAGCTTGATACCCCGCACGTCAAGCGTGCCGGTGCGGCGATCATGCCGCGGGCGCGGATCTACCCATACGACGATGCGATTCTCGAGCAGCTTGGCGAGCAGTGCTCGATGTCGGAGCGCCGCGCCGATGAGGCGACTCGCGATGTAGTGAACTGGCTCAAATGCGAGTTTATGAAGGATCGCGTCGGCGAAACGTTCCCGGGTGTGATCACGGCCGTGACAGGCTTTGGTTTGTTCGTGGAGTTGAAGGACATTTACGTCGAGGGTCTGGTGCACGTCACCGCCTTGCCGGGTGACTACTACCACTTTGACCCTGTGCATCACCGGTTGGCGGGCGAGCGCAGCGGGCGCAGTTTCCGTCTGGGTGATAGCGTTGAGGTCAAGGTCATGCGCGTCGATCTGGACGAGCGCAAGATCGACTTTGAACTGGCTGAAGGTAAAACTGCTATGCCGGCTGGTCAGCGCCGTGGTGGTTTTGAATCGGCTGCGGGTAAAACCGGGCGTCGCGGCGAGCGTGCTGCGCCAGGTAATACCGATGTGGAAAAGAGCCGTGCGCTGAAAAAGTCGCTGCTCAGTGATTCCAAGAGCAAGGCCGGCAAGGGCGCTGCCAAGAGTGAGTCTTCCAAACCAGCCAGTAAGTCAGGTAAGCCAGGTGCGCACCGCAAGGGCGCTCCGACTGGTGGGGCGCCGGCGTCCGGTGGTGCACGCAAGCGTAAGGCGAAGTCATGAGTCAGCTGGAGAAAATCTACGGCGTGCATGCTGTAGAAGCGCTGCTGCGTCACCATCCAAAGCGGGTTAAGCAAATCTGGCTAGCCGAAGGGCGTAATGATCCGCGCGTGCAGGTGTTGCTGGCGCTGGCGGCGGATGCGCGAGTGTCTGTTGGTCAGTGTGAGCGCCGTGAGATGGATGCCTGGGTCGAAGGCGTGCATCAAGGTGTGGTGGCCGATGTCAGCCCCAGTCAGGTCTGGGGCGAGGCGATGCTCGACGAGCTGCTCGACCGCACCGAAGGTGCGCCTCTGCTGCTGGTGCTCGACGGCGTGACCGATCCGCACAATCTCGGTGCTTGTCTGCGGACCGCTGATGCGGCGGGTGCGCTGGCGGTGATTGTGCCGAAGGACAAGTCCGCCACGCTCAACGCTACCGTGCGTAAAGTCGCCTGCGGCGCAGCAGAGGTGATCCCGCTAGTTGCAGTGACCAATCTGGCGCGCAGTCTGGAGAAACTCCAGCAGCGCGGCCTGTGGGTTGTGGGTACGGCCGGTGAAGCTGAGATGGAGTTGTATGAGCATGACCTGACTGGGCCGACTGTGCTGATCATGGGGGCTGAAGGCAAAGGTATGCGTCGCCTGACCCGTGAGCATTGCGATTACCTGGTCAAGTTGCCGATGGCAGGTAGCGTTAGCAGCCTCAATGTGTCGGTTGCGACCGGTGTGTGTCTGTTCGAGGCATTGCGCCAGCGCAAGGCTGGTGGCAAGAAATAATGCGCGGCGGGCGCCTGCAAGGCGCCCGCTGCCGTTGACCTAGGCAATGACTTTTCTGTCCGCGCAATCGCGCAGTATTGTTCAAATAATCACCAGTTCACCTTGCGTGTAGCAGGGGGCTTCACTAGAATGTCGCCCCTTGCCGCGACGGCAGGTGCTTTTGCGCCTTTCTGTTTCAGCAAGACAAACAAGTGAAATTCACTCCTTGCCTGACCGCATTTCGCGGCAGGCTACAACCCGTAAGGAGCATTTATGCGTCATTACGAAATCATCTTTCTGGTTCACCCGGACCAGAGCGAGCAAGTCGGCGGCATGGTTGAGCGTTACACCAAGCTGATCGAAGAAGACGGCGGCAAGATTCACCGCCTGGAAGACTGGGGCCGTCGTCAGCTGGCTTACGCCATCAACAACGTCCACAAAGCTCACTACGTGATGCTTAACGTTGAGTGCACCGGTAAAGCCCTGGCTGAGCTGGAAGACAACTTCCGTTACAACGATGCCGTGATCCGTAACCTGGTCATCCGTCGCGACGAGGCCGTTACTGACCAGTCCGAGATGCTCAAGGCCGAAGAAAACCGCAGTGAGCGCCGTGAGCGTCGTGACCGTCCTGACAACGCCGATTCTGTTGATGGCGATGACAGCGACAACAACGACAGCGACAACGCTGACGAGTAATCCACGGATCTATTGAGGAGCCACTCTCATGGCACGTTTCTTCCGTCGTCGTAAATTCTGCCGTTTCACCGCAGAAGAAGTGAAAGAGATCGATTTCAAAGATCTCAACACGCTGAAAGCTTACATCTCGGAAACCGGCAAGATCGTTCCTAGCCGTATCACCGGTACTAAGGCTCGTTATCAGCGTCAGCTGGCTACCGCTATCAAGCGCGCCCGCTTCCTGGCCCTGCTGCCTTACACCGACAGCCACGGCCGCTGAGACCGGATGTTCGACAAGAAGTAAGGGATAGATCGCATGCGCGCCATAGCTGAATTCATTATGCGCGGCCGTATGCAGGCCACTCTCGTAGTGGTGGTTTCTGCGGCGTTGCCGCTGTTGTTCTGGTTGAGTGCTGCCGCTGGAAGCCTGGTGCTTCTGCGGCGCGGTTGGAGTGATGCCGCTGGCATCCTCGCCTGGGCCCTGCTGCCGGCCATTGGCTGGTGGTATTTCGGTGAGCCGCGCACCCTGTTGGTGTTGCTCGGTGCGCTGGGATTGGCGTTGTTGTTACGCGCCAACCTGTCCTGGAATCGTGTGCTGCTGTGCAGTGTGGCATTGGGCCTGGTGTATGGGCTGGTCTTGGGTGCGGTGTTCCGCGAACCCATCGAAGCAATGGCGCTTGAGCTGCAAAAGCTGATGCCGCAAATGCTTGATGGGGTTCACCAACAGATGTCGGTGGATGAGCGAGCGCGCCTGGATAGCCTGATTGCACCGGTACTGACCGGATTGATCGCGGCGTTGTTGCAGATAGTCAGCTTGTTGAGCCTGATGCTTGGGCGCTTCTGGCAGGCGCAGTTGTATAACCCGGGTGGCTTCGGTCGCGAGTTTCGCGCACTACGCCTCCCGACCCCGCTGGCGATGTTGCTGCTGGTTGGCATGCTGTTGGGGCCCAATCTGGGTCCGCAAATGGCCATGTTGACACCGTTGTGCAGTGTGCCGTTGGCGTTTGCGGGCATCGCCCTGTTGCATGGGATGGTGGCGCAAGGTCGGCTAGGTAAGTTCTGGCTGGTTGGGTTGTACATCACGTTGTTGCTGTTTATGCAGCTGACTTATCCGTTACTGGTGGTTTTGGCCATTGTCGACAGTCTGCTTGATTTTCGTGGTCGCTTTGAGCGCAAACAAGGCTCGGGCCCCGCGAACGGTGAAGGTTAAAAGTTAAGAGGTTATTACCAAATGGAACTGATCCTGCTGGAAAAAGTCGCCAACCTGGGCAACCTGGGCGATAAAGTGAATGTTAAGTCCGGTTACGGTCGTAACTTCCTGCTGCCGCAAGGCAAAGCCACTGCCGCTACTCCTGCAAACGTTGCTGCGTTTGAAGCGCGTCGCGCCGAGCTGGAAAAACTGGCTGCCGAGAAGAAAGCTTACGCTGAATCCCGCGCTGCTCAGCTGGCTGAACTGGAAGTCACCATCACCGCTACCGCGGGCGATGAAGGCAAACTGTTCGGCTCCATCGGTACTCACGACATCGCTGAAGCCCTGACCGCCTCTGGCGTTGAAGTGGCCAAAGCTGAAGTGCGTCTGCCGAACGGCACCATTCGTCAACTCGGCGAATACGACGTAGCCGTGCACCTGCACAGCGACGTTGAAGCAACCGTTAAGGTTGTTGTTGTAGCCGCCTAACTGGCTGCTCAACGGGCTTGCACTTGAGTGCAGGCTCGCTAACATCGGGCACGGCATTGCGAAAGCGATGCCGTGCCCTTTGTTTTTCCAACACAGAATTCTTTGCCCGAGCCTTATGAACGACATCAGCCTGCCCGAACAGTACGATCTGCAAACCTCCGCCCTGAAGGTGCCGCCGCACTCGATCGAGGCGGAGCAAGCCGTACTGGGCGGCCTGATGCTCGACAACAATGCCTGGGAGCGTGTGCTCGATGCGGTGTCCGATGGCGACTTCTATCGGCATGACCACCGCCTGATCTTCCGCGCGATTTTCAAGCTGGCTGAGCGTAACCACCCCTTCGACGTGGTGACTGTATCCGAGCAACTCGATCAGGAAGGGCAGCTGTCGCAAGTCGGCGGCCTGGCCTACCTCGGCGAGCTGGCGAAGAACACTCCCTCGGTGGCCAACATCAAGGCCTATGCGCAGATCATTCGTGAGCGCGCCACGCTGCGCCAGTTGATCGGCATCAGCGGTGAAATCGCCGATAGCGCCTATATGCCGCAAGGCCGTACCGGCGCCGAGATTCTCGATGAGGCCGAACGCCTGATCTTTCAGATCGCCGAAGCGCGGCCGAAGACCGGTGGCCCTGTGGGGATCAACGATATTCTGGTCAAGGCCATCGACCGCATCGATACCCTGTTCAATGCTGGTGACGCGATAACCGGTCTGTCCACCGGCTTTACCGATCTGGACAACCTGACGAGCGGCCTGCAGCCGGCCGACCTGATCATCGTTGCCGGCCGACCGTCGATGGGTAAGACCACCTTCGCCATGAACCTGGTGGAAAACGCGCTGATGCGCAGCGACAAGGTGGTGATGGTGTACTCGCTGGAGATGCCTTCCGACTCCATCGTGATGCGTATGCTCGCCTCGCTAGGGCGTATCGATCAGACCAAGGTGCGTGCCGGTCGCCTGGATGACGACGATTGGCCGCGTCTGACCTCGGCGGTCAATCTGCTCAATGACCGCAAGCTGTTTATTGACGATACCGCCGGTATCTCGCCCTCGGAGATGCGCGCACGTACCCGCCGTTTGGCTCGTGAGCACGGCGAGATCGGTCTGATCATGGTCGACTACCTGCAGCTGATGCAGATTCCAGGTTCCAGCGGCGACAGTCGAGTCAACGAGATTTCCGAAATCTCTCGCTCGCTGAAGGCCCTGGCCAAGGAATTCAATTGCCCGGTTATCGCCCTGTCGCAGCTTAACCGTGGCCTGGAGCAGCGCCCGAACAAACGCCCGATCAACTCTGACTTGCGCGAATCCGGGGCCATCGAGCAGGACGCCGACATCATCATGTTCGTTTACCGCGACGAGGTGTATCACCCCGAAACCGAGTACAAGGGCGTGGCCGAAATCATCATCGGCAAGCAGCGTAACGGTCCATTGGGCACGGCGCGGCTGGCGTTTCTCGGTAAGTTCTCGCGTTTCGAAAACCTCGCGCCGGGTAGCTACCAGTTCGACGACGAGTAGAGCGGCGGGCGCGCAACGCAGCGTGTTGCCGTGTCAGATCAATAAAAACGGGCAGCCAGTGGGTAAACTGGCTGCCCGTTTTGTTTAAGGACTTTTCTCCATGCGGCCCCTTGTAGCTACTGTCGATTTGTCTGCCATTGCCCATAACTACGCGGTGGCCAGGCGCTGTGCGCCGGGGCGGCAGGCGTTTGCGGTGGTCAAAGCGAATGCCTACGGGCATGGCGTGCGCGAGGTGGTGACGGCCTTGCACGATGTCGCCGATGGCTTTGCTGTGGCCAGCCTGGAGGAAGCCGCCGAGGTGCGTGCGCTGCACGGTGAGGCGCGGATTCTGTTGCTCGAGGGCTGCTTTGAAGCGGACGAGTACCAGTTCGCCGCGCAGCTGGATCTGGATGTGGTGCTGCACAGCGAGCAACAGGCGCAGCAGCTGCTCGCCGCTAATCTATCGCGGCCGCTGAATCTGTGGCTGAAGCTGGACAGCGGTATGCACCGCCTGGGCTTCAGCGCCGCTGCTGTGCGTGATTGGCATGGTCGTTTACAGGGCGCAGCGCAGGTAGCCGAGCTGAATCTGCTCAGTCACTTTGCCTGCGCCGATGAGCGCGGCAGTGAAACCACCGAGCTGCAGCTTGAGCAGTTTCTCGAGCTGCTGGATCTGGATTTTGCTCAGCGCTCACTGGCCAACTCTGCGGCAATTTTGACCATTCCGGCTGCGCATATGGATTGGCTGCGTCCGGGCATCATGCTCTATGGCGCAACACCTTTTGCTGATCTGGGTGCCGTTGAGCTGGGCTTGCGCCCGGCGATGAGCCTGACCGCGCAGCTGATTGCCTGTCGCGATGTAGAGGTGGGTGAAGCGGTTGGCTATGGCTGCACCTGGCGTGCTGAGCGGCCGTCGCGTATCGGCACCGTAAGTTGCGGTTATGCCGATGGCTACCCACGCCATGCGCCGGCCGGCACGCCGGTTGTCGTCCGGGGCCTGCGCGTGACGCTGGTCGGGCGGGTGTCCATGGATATGCTGATGATCGACCTTACGGACGTGCCGGATGCCGCCGTGGGCGATGCGGTCGAGCTGTGGGGTGCGCAGTTACCGGTGGATGAGGTGGCGCAGGCAGCCGGCACCATTGGTTACGAGCTGCTCAGCAAGGTCACTGCGCGGGTGCCGCGGCGCTACCGCAACAGCTGAGTCAGAGCAGGCCGCTGGGCACGCTGAGCACATCCAGGTGCAGGCGCGCGCTGTTGCTCAGCTCGCCATCTTCGCCGCACACCGCTGAGCCTGAGCGACCACGTGTCTTGACTCGGTAGAGCATCTCGTCGGCCGCCTTGTACAGCGCGGTAAAGGTACCTGCGTGCTGTGGGTACAGTGCGACGCCAATGCTGATGGTCACGGTCAGCCGTTCTGCACCGTACATCACCGGCTTGGCCAGCTCGGCGAGCAAGCGATTAGCGATTTCCCGGGCATGCTCTTCGGCATCGGCGCCCCCTACCAACACGGCAAACTCGTCGCCGCCCAGGCGTGCCACGGTATCTCCGGCGCGAACATGCTCGCGCAGGCGCAGGGCGATCTGTTGCAGCATCAGGTCGCCGGCATCATGGCCGTGTTTGTCGTTGATCGGCTTGAAGTGATCGAGGTCAATCAACAGCAGGCCCAGTGCTTCACTGTGGCGGCGCGCATTGGCCAGTGCGGTTTCACAGCGCTCCACCAGATAACGGCGGTTCGGCAGCTCGGTCAGCGGGTCGTGAAATGCCGCGTGCTGCAGTGCTTGTTCACGTTGGCGCAGGCGTTCATTAGTGGCGGCCAGTTCTGCGGTGCGCAGGTCAACCGAATGTTGCAGTTCTGCGGCGTTGGCCTGGGCTTGGGTCAGGCGTGCAGTTTTTTCGCGGTCGGCCTGCTGGAGGGCGTCAGCTTTCTCCTGCTTAAGAATCTGGATGCGATAGGCCAGCGCGAAGGAGAACAGAATCGCTTCGGCCGCCACCGCCAGTGGGAACAGGTAAGCGGTGGACTCGCCTGGCTGTACCACGCCAGCGGCGCGCAGCACCAGAATCACAAAGCTCAGCAGCACGCTGCCGTAGCCCAGCAGGTAGAACAGCGCCGGGGTAAAGCCCTGTTTCCAGCGGATGGCCGCGCTGAGCAGCAGGGTGGGCACGGTAACAATCGGGATCAGCCCGATCAGTAGGCCCGTTTCACTGCGATAACCGGCCAGGTTGACCGCCAGGGCCAGCAGGTACACCGCGATACAGCCGTTGAGGATGTGATGGGCAATGCGCAGGGTGGTGCGGGTGGATAGCAGCGCCTGGGCAAAACGCAGGATGCCGAGGCTAACCAGAATGGGCAGGGTGATGCGGTCCAGCCAAGCCGGTACTGGGCCGTCCGGCCAGAGGTACTGAAAACCATGACCGCTCATGCTGGCGATAAAGATCAATGACGCCGCCATGGTCAGCACATACCAGAGGTAGGTCGGGTCGCGTAGGGCCAGCAGGATAAACAGGTTGTAAAGCAGCAGGGCGAGGATCACCCCGTAGATCAGACCGAGCACCAGATGTTCGCGCTTGGCCAGTTGTTCGAGGTCGTGCAGCTGCCAGATACGCAGCGGGAAGGAGTTTCCTGCCGGGTCGTACGTACGCAGGTAAATAGTCTGTGGCTGTTCGTCAAGGACTGGCAGGCGGAACACGGCGCGGCGGTAGTCATGGTCGCGGCCTTCGGCAAAACCGACGCGTTCACCCGCCTGGCGCAGTTGCCATTGGCCCGTGGCGCTGGGAAGAAAGATTTGCAGGTCGAGCAGGGTGACCGCGCCGACTTCCAGCCACCACTGTTCGGGCGCGTCACTGGCGCGTTTCAGGCTGAGTTTGATCCACCAGGGGTTGCTGCTCTGACCAACGCTGGTGCGCCCGGCGGCGGGTTGAAAGCGGCTTTGCACGGCGGCGTCGGCCATGTCGGCAATGCTCAGTTGGCCGTCGACATCCTCCAGCAGTTCGATCTGGCCGTTGAGCACGCTGCCACTGCTGGAGGTGCTCAGCTGCACCGTGCTGGCAACGCCCGGGCCGCTAAACAGGCTCAGCAGTAGAAAAATGGATAGGGTGAGGCGCTGCACTGCTGACTTCCCGGTGTCGAGTGGCGGTTGCGCGAGTATAGGCGCAGCGGCGTGATCGTTCACAGAAGTTGCCGGCACGTCGTTGGTTGGGTGGATGGCTGGGCTGCGCGAGGTGATCTCGACCGTTTAGCCGTCAGCTCAAACCGCTGGGTACGTTGAGCACGTCCAGTTGCAGGCGTGCACTGCTGCTCAGTTCGCCATCTTCTCCGCACACCGCTGAGCCCGAGCGACCACGGCCCTTGACCTTGTAGAGCATTTCATCCGCCGCCTTGTACAGCGTGGTGAAATTGCTGGCGTGGCGCGGGTACAGCGCCACACCGATGCTGATGGTCACGGTCAGCCGATCCGCGCCATAGGCCACCGGTTTAGCCAGTTCATCCAGCAAACGGCGAGCGATTTCGCGGGCGTGCTGTTCGGCGTCTTCGCCGCAGATCAGTACGGCAAACTCATCACCGCCCAGGCGTGCAACGGCATCTCCCGAGCGCACATGTTCGCGCAGGCGCTGGGCGATGGTTTGCAGCATCAGGTCGCCGGCATCGTGGCCATATTTGTCGTTGATCGGCTTGAAATGGTCGAGGTCAATCAGCAGCAGGGCGGTGGCTTCATTGTGCCGCCGCGCATTGGCCAGTGCGGCCTCGCAGCGCTCGACCAGAAAACGCCGGTTAGGCAGCTCGGTTAGCGGGTCGTGGAAGGCGGCGTGCTGTAGCTCGCGCTCGCGTTCGCAGAGTTGCTGGTTGGCCTGTGCCAGTTCGGCAGTACGCAGCTTGACCGCACTTTGTAGTTCATCGGCGCTGCCTTGCATCTGCGCCAGGCGCGCAGTTTTTTCGCGGTCTGCCTGCTCCAGGGCTTCGGCTTTTTCCTGCTTGAGCGTCTGGATGCGGTATGCCAGGGCGAAGGAGAACAGAATCGATTCGGCCGCCACCGACAGTGGGAATACGTAAGCATTCCAGATGGCCGGTTGTACCAGGCCGGTGGCGCGCATCAGCGCCAGACTGATGCTGCCGAGAATCAGGCCATAGCCACAGAGATACAGCAGGGCCGGGAAGTAACCCTGGCGCCAGCGAATCAGTGCCGAGCCCAGCGCTGCTGGGATGCTGGTTAGCGATAGCAGGGCGATGATCCAGGCTGCGGTATGGCGTTGTCCCAGGCCCTCCAGGGCGACTGCAATCACATAGCAGACGCATGCCAGGCTTAACAGGTGATGAGCCCAGCGCACATGGGTGCGGGTTTGCATCAGGCATTGAGTAAAGCGGCAGGCGCAGAAGCCCCACAGAGAAGGCAGAGTGACACGGTCCAGCCAGAAGGGCACGGGATTGTTTGGCCACAGGTACTGAAAGCCATGGCCGCTCATGCTGAGGATCATCAGCAGAGCGCCGGCGGTGGTCAGCACGTACCAGAAATAGGCCGAGTCACGCAGGCTGAAGAAGATAAACAGGTTGTACAGCAGCAGCGCGGCGATGATGCCGTAGACCACCCCAAGTGCGAGGTTCTCTTCTGCGGCTCCTTGGGTCAGCTGATCCAGCTGCCAGGCGCGCATCGGGAACGAGTTGCCGGCCGGGTCATAGCTGCGCAGATAAAAAGTCAGGGGTTGTTGGCTCAGCTCCGGCAGCTTGAACAGCATGTGGCGGAATTCGTGATCGCGGCCTTCTTTATGGCTGACCAGCTCGCCAGATTGGCGCTCCTGCCAACGGCCATTCTGCTCGGGCAGGTACAGGCGCAGGTCGAGCTGGGTGACCGAGCTGACTTCCAGCCACCACTGGCTGGGTGCATCGCTAGTGCGCTGGAGGGTAACCTTGATCCACCAAGGGTTAAGACTCTGGCCTACGCTGGCGCGGCCATTGGCCGGCTTGAAGCGGCTCTGAATAGTCGGGTCGGCCATATCGGCAATGGTCAGTTGTGCGCTGTTGTCTTCCAGCAGTTCTATGTCGGTGTTCAGGGAAATGCCACTGCTGGTGGGCGTTAGCGTGATGGCTGCGCTCGAAAAGCCGGGCAGCAAGGCTAGGCTCAGCATGATTAGGATTGAAAAAGCTAAGCGTTGCACCACGTTCACCCCTTGTCCCGGCTATTGGAGACCGATGTTGTGCGTCCGAGTATAGCCGTAAGCCACTACGCTGCTGCTACAGCGCTAGGGGGATTTCAGTCATTAAACCTAGCTCCGGAGTCGGGTTTGGTTAAATTTTGTGCTATATTCCGCGCCCGCGATTTTCCATCCTGTTCGCCACCGCCGGTCACTTTCATGTCCATGCAAACCGCCAAGCCGTTATTCGATTATCCAAAGTACTGGGCCGAGTGTTTCGGGCCTGCGCCCTTCCTGCCAATGAGCCGGGAAGAGATGGATCAGCTGGGCTGGGACAGCTGCGACATCATCATCGTGACCGGTGACGCGTATGTGGATCACCCATCGTTTGGCATGGCGATTATCGGCCGGCTGCTGGAGTCGCAAGGCTTTCGTGTGGGCATCATCGCCCAGCCAAACTGGCAGTCGAAAGACGACTTTATGAAGCTCGGCGAGCCGAACCTGTTCTTCGGCGTCGCGGCCGGCAACATGGACTCGATGATCAACCGCTACACCGCCGACAAGAAAATCCGCTCCGACGATGCCTATACCCCTGGCGGTATGGCCGGCAAGCGACCGGACCGCGCCAGCCTGGTGTACAGCCAGCGCTGCAAAGAAGCCTACAAAAACGTGCCGATCGTGCTCGGCGGTATCGAAGCCTCCCTGCGCCGCATCGCCCACTATGACTACTGGCAAGACCGCGTGCGCAACTCGATCCTGATCGACGCCAGCGCCGATATCCTGCTGTACGGCAACGCCGAGCGCGCCATCGTTGAAGTGGCCCAGCGCCTGTCCTACGGTCACAAGATCGAAGACATCACCGACGTGCGCGGCACCGCGTTTATCCGTCGTGATACGCCGCAGGGCTGGTATGAGGTGGACTCCACCCGTATTGATCGGCCGGGCAAGGTCGACAAGATCATCAACCCGTACGTGAACACTCAGGATACCCAGGCCTGCGCCATCGAGCAGGAGAAGGGCCCGCAGGAAGACCCGAACGAGCCGAAGGTTGTGCAGCTTCTTGCCAGCCCACGGATGACCCGCGACAAGACGGTGATTCGCCTGCCGTCCATGGAAAAGGTGCGTAACGACCCGGTGTTGTACGCCCACGCCAACCGCGTGCTGCACCTGGAAACCAACCCGGGCAACGCCCGCGCGCTGGTGCAGAAGCATGGCGAAGTGGATGTGTGGTTCAACCCGCCACCCATCCCGATGACTACCGAGGAAATGGACTACGTGTTCGGCATGCCCTATGCGCGCGTCCCGCACCCGGCGTATGGCAAAGAGAAAATCCCTGCCTACGACATGATCCGCTTTTCAGTGAACATCATGCGTGGCTGCTTTGGTGGTTGCACCTTCTGCTCGATCACCGAGCACGAAGGCCGGATTATTCAGAACCGCTCGGAAGAGTCGATCATCCGTGAGATCGAAGAGATCCGCGACAAGGTGCCAGGCTTTACCGGGGTGATTTCCGACCTTGGCGGGCCGACCGCGAATATGTACCGCATTGCCTGCAAGAGCCCGGAAATCGAATCCGCCTGCCGCAAGCCATCGTGCGTGTTCCCTGGCATCTGCCCGAACCTGAACACCGATCACTCGTCGCTGATTCAGCTGTACCGCAGCGCCCGCGCGCTGCCAGGGGTGAAGAAGATTCTGATCGCCTCGGGCCTGCGTTACGACCTGGCCGTGGAGTCGCCGGAGTATGTGAAGGAGCTGGTCACCCACCACGTCGGTGGCTACCTGAAGATCGCCCCGGAGCACACCGAGGAAGGCCCGCTGAATCAAATGATGAAGCCGGGCATTGGCAGCTACGACAAGTTCAAGCGCATGTTCGAGAAGTACTCGAAAGAGGCGGGCAAAGAGCAGTACCTGATTCCGTACTTTATCGCCGCGCACCCGGGTACCACCGACGAGGACATGATGAACCTCGCGCTGTGGCTCAAGGGCAACGGCTTCCGTGCCGACCAAGTGCAGGCCTTCTACCCGTCGCCGATGGCCACCGCCACGGCTATGTATCACTCGGGCAAGAACCCGCTGCGCAAGGTCAGCTACAAGAGCGACGGCGTGACCATCGTCAAGAGCGAGGAGCAGCGTCGCCTGCACAAGGCGTTCCTGCGCTATCACGACCCGAAAGGCTGGCCGATGCTGCGTGAAGCGCTGACCCGCATGGGCCGCGCTGACCTGATTGGGCCAGGCAAGAACCAACTGATCCCGCTGCATCAACCCGCCACTGACAGCTACCAGAGCGCGCGTCGCAAGAACTCGACGCCAGCCGGTAGCCACAAGGTCGCCAAGGACACCACCAAGAGCAAGCCGATGCTGACCCAACACACCGGCTTGCCACCCCGTGACACCGGGGCGGCGGGCGGTAACCCGTGGGACAAGCGTGAGCAGGCCAAAGCCGCTGCGCAGGCGCGTAATCAGCAAGCGGCCAAGGAACGTGCCGATGCTGCCAAGGGCAAAGGCAAGAAACCGGTGAAGAAGCCGGCCGTGCCGCGCTGATTCTGCAGCAATAAAAAACGCCAGCTTCGAGCTGGCGTTTTTTATTGTGGCCGGGCGCCTTGCGGCATTTGATCAGCCGTAGCGCTTCTGCGCTTCGATGGCCAGGCCGCTGCCGATGCTGCCGAAGGTATTGCCTTCCACATGCTGGGCATTGGGCAGCATGGCTGCGACGCTCTGGCGCAGCGCCGGAATACCGCTGGAACCGCCGGTGAAGAACACTGTATCCACTTGCTCGACACTGACGCCGGCATCGCTTAACAGCTGGGTGACACTGGCGCGCACGCGTTCCAGCAACGGCTCGATGGCATCCTCAAACAGCGTGCGGGTCAGCTCGGCGACCAGGCCCTCTTCCAGGCGGCTGAGGTCGATGGGGCGCGCATCCTGCTCGGTCAGGGCGATCTTGCTTTCCTCGACCTGCATGGCCAGCCAGTGGCCGTCACGGCGCTCGATCAGCTGGAACAGCCGGTCGATACCGGTAGGGTCGACGATGTCGTAGCGCATACTCTGCAGCTGGCGCTGCGACTGCGCCGAGTACACCGCGTTGATGGTGTGCCAGGTGGCCAGGTTGAGGTGGGTGCTGGTGGGCATCGGCGCATCGCTCTTCATCCGGCTGCCGTAGCCAAACAGTGGCATCACCCCAGCCAGAGAAAGCTGCTTGTCGAAGTCGGTACCGCCGATGTGCACGCCGCCGGTGGCGAGGATGTCGTTGTGGCGATCAGCCACTGCGCGACGTTCGGGCGCCAGGCGTACCAGGGAGAAGTCCGAGGTACCACCGCCGATGTCGACAATCAGTACCAGCTCTTCGCGGCTGATGCCCGACTCGTAGTCGAAGGCTGCGGCGATAGGCTCGTACTGGAACGATACGTCCTTGAAACCGAGCTTGTGCGCCACGGCCACCAGAGTGTTTTGTGCTTCCAGGTCAGCCACCGGGTCATCGTCGACGAAGAACACCGGGCGGCCCAGCACCACTTCTTCAAAGGGACGGCCGGCAGTGGCCTCGGCGCGGTTTTTCAGCTCACCGATAAAAAAACCGAGCAGGTCTTTAAACGGCAGGGCGCTGCCCAGCACGGTGGTTTCGCTTTTTAGCAGCTTGCTGCCCAAGAGGCTTTTCAGCGAGCGCATCAGGCGGCCTTCGTAGCCTTCCAGGTATTCCTGCAGGGCCAGGCGGCCATAGACCGGGCGGCGCTCTTCGAGGTTGAAGAACACCACCGAGGGCAGGGTGATCTTGCCGTCTTCCAGTGGGATCAGGGTTTCGGCGTCGGGGCGCAGCCAGCCGACGGTGGAGTTGGAGGTGCCGAAGTCGATGCCGCAGGCGCGGGCGGGTGTAGAGTGAGTCATGCGGCGCGCTGTTCCTGAATAAGTACCGGGAAGTTTCTGAGCATCCTGTCACGAAGCCGGCGAGTGGCTGTTGTGCAGGCGTGCCGCAAAAACGGCCGCGCATTCTATGCGAGTGCGCGGCGCAATGCTGCCCCCGGTTATCCGGTGTGTGCGACTCAGGGCAAGGGCGGGTTGTCAGGGGTGTTGCGGCGGCTCTGCCACTGCGACCACTCAAAGCCCAGCACCACCAGCAACGACAGGGCGAACGGCAGCAGCAGGTAGAAGCAGCGGAACACTATCAGTGCCGCAAGCACGTCAGCGGCGGGCAGCTCGGGCATTGCCGCGAGGAAGGTCACTTCCAGTACGCCCAGGCCGCCAGGGGCGTGAGACAACAGTGCCAGGGAGAACGAGGCGAGGAACACGCCGAATACCACCAGATAGCCAGGGTTGTGCTCAGCCGGCAGGGCGAAGTAGATGATCGCTGCCGCACAGGCTAGCTCCAGCGGTCCGGCCAGCAACTGGCGGCCGACAATCCCCAGGCGCGGGTATTCGAGATGCAGCTTGCCCCAGTGCCAGGGCTTGAAGTGCCGCCAGGAGCCGAGCACATAGAGTGCAACCAACAGCAGCAGGAGCACGCCGATAATCTCGGAGACCAGCGGTGTGACCTTGGCCACGCGGTGGATCAGATCCGGCTCTAGCACCAGTACGCAGCCGCTGGCGAGGATGGTGCCGAGGACGAAGGTGAAGGAGCAGAAGACGATCAGGATGCCGATTTCCTGCGGCGTCATGCCTTTGCTGCGGTAAGCGCGATAACGTACCAGGGCGCCGGAGAATACTGAGGCGCCGATGTTGTGGGCCAGCGCATAGGTGGTGAAGGAGCACAGGCTGATAAAGCGCCAGGAAATCTTCTTGCCCAGGTGAGCCAGGGCGATGCGATCGTACCAGGCCAGGGCGCTGTAGGCGCCCAGAGTGGCCAAGGCGGCTAGCAGCCAATCCAGGCGCGGGATGGCGCGCAGGCTATCGGCAATTTCATCGAGGGAAATGGTGCGCACTTGGTGATAGAGCAAGTAGCACGACAGCAGCACGGCGCTCAGCCCCACCAGGGTCCAGGCCAGATCGCTCCTTTTCATTACGGATGCCGCTCCACTCTGATCACTCCTTCGCACGGTGACGGTCTTCGCACACGCCCGTGCGAAGGCTGCGCAGTATCACGGAGGCATGGCCGATGCTCAACCTCAGAGTTGCCCTTGGCGTTACGGCGTGTGTCGTGCAGGGGGGAGGTCAGCCCCAACCGAGGGTCAGGGCTACCAATACAGCATAGCGGGCGGTTTTCGCCAGACCGACGATCAGCAGGAAAACCCACAGGCGTTCGCGCATGACCCCTGCCACCACGGTCAGCGGGTCACCGATGATCGGTACCCAGCTCAGCAGCAGTGACCAGCGGCCATAACGGGCATAGCCGCGTTGCGCTTGCTGCAAGCGCGCCTCACTGACCGGGAACCAGGGCTTGTGACGAAAGTGCTCAAGGTAACGGCCCAGCAGCCAGTTGAGCAGCGCGCCGAGAATGTTCCCGGCGCTCGCTACCGCCAGCAGCAGCCAGGGTGAATAGGTGCCGTTGAGCAACAACGCCACCAGCACGCTTTCCGATTGCAGTGGCAGCAGCGTGGCGGCGCCCAGGGCCGAAATAAACAGGCCCAGGTAGGCAGAGAACGTCAGCATTCCGGGTGCGCCGGATTGCCTGGCTTAAGGCTGTTTTTCCTGCTCGGCATTGGCCATCACGTCTTCCAGCTTGAGGCCGGTCAGCCCGTGAATGGTGCGCCACAGGTAATAGAAGATGGCCATCAGCATGATCATCGAGGGGATTGCGATCATCGGGTAGCTGAGCAGGTTCATCCGCCCCAGTTCGGCGTTGAAGGCTTCGCTGCCGGCCGGGCTGATGACGATCCACTTGGCCAGCACGTAGTTCATGGCCGAGGAAAAGAAGAAGGTGCCGCTCAGCCAGTAGGTCGCTCTGAGCAGGCGCGTTTCGAACAGCGCGGTATTGCCGGCCTGCTCCAGGCGCTCATGGATCTTATCGACGTTGAGCACGGTCTTGTTGAACAACATGGTACGAATCAACGGGAAGCGGGTGCGCGTCGAGACAAGCACGGCAATACCGATGATGCCGGGGATCGCCGCTTCCTTGATCGCCAGCCACTGGTTGTCCAGCTTGAGCAGGCCGATGCCGCCAGTCAGCAGCACACTGACCAGCCCGAGCAGGGCGATAAAGTTGAATTTGCGGTACTTGATCAGCTCGAAGCTGCCCCAGCCCAACGGGAAGGCCAGCGCCAGCATCAGCGCGCCATCAGCGCCCAGTCGGCTCTCGCCGCTGAGTTTCATCAGGATCAGGGAAGGAATCAGGATGCTGACCAGCAGATCGATCAGCGGGCGGGGTTTGTGCGTGGCCTGAGTGCTGTGCGTGGTATCGGTCATGTCATTCAAGGTGTAGGAGAGAGGCGCGATCATCGCCTGCTTGAGCGGCCGCTACCAGCCCAGCCGTCGCCTGGAGTGTGAAAAAGTGTGAGGCCGGGTGCTGCCGTTCAGTTTTTGACGGGCCGTGACTGCTCTGCGCCCGGCGAGGCTAACTGCTTGATGCTAATCTGCTAGCACTGGCTCTAGAATCAGTCCGGCAGTGGCACACGGGTGCTTGTTGGTCTCGTTTTTGGGAGTGATCGCCATGCATTGCCGAGGCTTGTGGAAACCGCTGGTGGCGTTATGCGTGCTGTTGAGTGGGTGGGTGTCCTCGGCGATGGCATGCGTGGGAGTGGTGACCGCCAGCTTCACGCCCTACTGGAGCCAGGTGGAAGCGGGGGCGCGGCAGGCCGGGGCCGAGAATCGGCTGGAAGTGCTTGTTCGTGGGCCCACCCATGAAGGCAGCGTGGAGACCCAGTTGGAAATGATTGACTGGGTACTGGCGCGCGGTTGCCGAACGCTGGTCATCGCACCCAGCGGTGAGGAGATCACGCGGCGGGTTAATCAGCTGTCAGCCAGCGGAATAACCACTATTTTTTTGACCGCGACATGCCAGGTCGCGTGGCGCGCGGCCTCGTCGCGACCGATAACTACCGCGCCGGTGAGCAGGCTGGGCAATACCTGGTGCGCGCTCTGGGTGGGCGGGGCACCGTCGCGCTATTGCGTTTGCGCCCCGACGTGACGTCGACCACCGAGCGCGAGCGTGGCTTTCGCCAGGCCGCAGAGGCTGGGGGCTTGCAGGTGCTGCTGGATGTCTATGTAGGCGAAGACAGGCAGTTGGCCGTGCAGGCGCTGCAAGGGCAGGTCGATCAGTTGGATGGGCTGTTCACGCCGAACAGCACGAGTTCCCGTGCGGTATTGGCTGCGTTGCGGCGTTTGGGTAAAACCGGGCAGCTGCTGCATGTGGGCTTCGATGGCGACCCGTTATTGATCGAGGCGTTGCGGTCGGGGGAAATTCACAGCCTGTATATCCAGCAGGCCCATCTGCTGGGCTTCCGTGCCGTGCAGTTAGCCGCACGTGCTGCGCGTGGCGAGTTGCCGGCGGAGCGTGTGGTGGTCGCCCTGGACGCTGAGCGAATTGACCAGGGCAACTTGGCGCAGTGGGAGCAAACGCAGTTGCAGAACACGCTCTCTGGCCAGCCCTAAGCGGTTTTGTGAGGCCGCGAACTGGCTGTGATGTCGTGGCCTGCATATCATGAACCGGGTCTTGCCCTCGTTTGTCCGAGGTGTTGCCATGCGGCTTATGCCCCTGCTTGGTGCTCTGTTGCTGCTCATCGGTTACTCCAGCCTGGCGCTGGCCGCGAAGTTGCAGCTGTATACCGAGGAATACCGCCCGCTGAGCTATTTCGACGATGGCAAGCTCACCGGCATGGCGGTTGAAGTCGTCGAGCAACTGATCCAGCGCACTGGGGCTTCGGCAAGCATTCAGGTGGTGCCCTGGACCCAGCGTTGGTGCAGCGTTGGCAGCAGGCGCTGGATCAATTGACCCGTGATGGCGGGCTACTGCGCATCCATCGGCGTTGGTTGTCTGACCCTAACAGCATGCCGGTACTGGCCCCGGCGCCTTGACGCAATTCGTTGGCACTGAGCTAGTCTGATTGCAGTGCCCGGAGATTCCATCTTGCTGAAACGATGTTGCCTGCTCAGTATCTGGCTGATGTGCTGCTTGTCCGGTTCGCTTCGTGCTGAGTTGCAGCTGCTGACCGAGGAGGCCCCACCCACCAGCTTCAGCCAGAATGGTGAGCTGCATGGCTTGGCGGTGGAAGTGGTGCGTGAGCTCATCAGGCGCACGGGCGATGAGGCGCGCATCCAGTTGCTGCCTTGGACGCGTGCCTACCACCTGGCCCAGCAGCAGGCCGATACAGCGATTTTCTCCACCGTGCGCACCCCTGAGCGGGAGGCCAAGTTTCAATGGGTGGGGCCCTTGTTGATCGGCACCACCAGTTTCTACTCGTTGAAGTCACGCAATCTGCAGTTCGATAACCTGCAGCAGGCGGCCGACAGTGGCCCTCTGGCTGTGCCGAAGCAGTGGTACACCTATGAGACGTTGGCGGCGCGAGGGTTCACGAACCTCTATGGGGTGACCAGTTCGAAGAGCATGGTGACCATGCTCAAACATGGCCGTGTGCAATTGATTGCCACCGAAGACCTGACGCTGGATGCTGAGCTGGCGCGCGGTGGGTTGCGCGCCGACCAAGTGCAAGCGCACCTGCCGTTTATGCGCTCGGCCTACTACATCGCCTTTTCCCCGCAAACGGATGCCGCTGTCGTGCAGCGCTGGCGTCGTGCACTGGATGGTATGCATCAGGATGGTAGTTTCACTGAGATTTTTCGCCGTTGGATGCCACACGCCCAACCGCCCACTGTGACTGAATAGTCCAGCCCCTACAGATCACCCATTTACGTATCGAGCATTGTTAATGCCCCGTCCTGTTTCGCTGGATTTTTCAGCCCGTGCGCAGTTATTTGCCCACTTGGCCGCTATGGAAAAAGCTGGGGTGCCTGTGACGCAGGCATTGCTCAGCGTATCGCTACCGGGGGGCAGCAAGGCCGCGTTATCCAGCCTGCAGGCACAGATAGCCAGCGGCAGCGATATGGCCAGTGCCGGACTGCGCAGTGGCGTGTTCACCCCGCTGGACAGCACCCTGCTGCGCGCCGCCCAGGCCAGCGGTTGTCTGGCTGCGGTTTATCAGCGACTGGCCGAGCGCTACAGCCACCGTGCGCAGCAGGGCGCGGCTGTAAAGTCACGGTTGCTGTTGCCCGCCGCGGTGTTGGTGTTGGCGTTATTTATCCAGCCGCTGCCTGCATTGGTCGGTGGCCAGCTGAGTATTGCCGGGTATCTGTGGGGCGTACTCTGGCCGGTGCTGGCGCTGGGTACGCTCTACGCGTTGGGGCGTGGACTTTATCGTCGGCGTGAGCGCGCGCCAGCGCCAGCGGCGACGGCTTCGCCGCTCGATGCCCTGCTGGTGGGCGTGCCGGTCTTTGGCACGGCGCTGCTGCGGCGTAATCTGCGGGACTTTTTCGAGAGCCTGGGACTGATGCTGGAGGCTGGCATGCCCATGCTCGACGCCCTGCCCAAGGCCTGCGCGGTGATCCGCCATGCGCCACTGCGCAAGCGGTTCAGTGGTGTGCAGCTGGCTGTTCAGCGTGGTCAGAGCTTGGCGCAGGCGTTGGCCAGTCTGGACTTCCCCGGCCATGGCTTGGCTCTTGGCCTGATTCGTACGGGGGAGGCCAGTGGCACCTTGCCAGCCAGCCTACTCAACTACGCCGGGGTGGAAACACAGAAACTCGATAGCCTGACCGAACAGCTGGCGACCTGGTTGCCGCGTGCGCTCTATGCCGGGGTAATGCTGTGGATGGCCTATGGGCTGCTGACTGGCGCAGGCTTTGGGCCGCGCTTACCGGCAGAGTTAGGTTAGTGACACGGTGGACTGAAAGGAGGGTGCAAGGT
This sequence comes from Pseudomonas sp. OTU750018, assembly GCF_011636575.1. Classification (NCBI taxonomy): domain Bacteria; kingdom Pseudomonadati; phylum Pseudomonadota; class Gammaproteobacteria; order Pseudomonadales; family Pseudomonadaceae; genus Pseudomonas; species Pseudomonas sp. OTU750018. The sequence continues at coordinate 1,219,202 of NZ_JAAPAU010000001.1, read as the reverse complement.
TACTGGTCGACTATGTAGTTTTACTACATGACGGGTTTTGTAGTTTTGCTACATAATCACTCGCTCAGAATTGACCATGAACGATGGTGCACCCCATGCAAAGAGCCTCGCATCACGACCTTCGCGCACAATTTCGTGCGCTTCTTGCTTCGAATAGCTGCTATCACACCGCTTCTGTGTTTGATCCTATGGCCGCTCGAATTGCCGCTGACCTTGGCTTTGAGGTCGGCATTTTGGGTGGTTCTGTAGCTTCACTACAAGTTCTGGCCGCACCGGATTTCGCCCTGATCACCCTCAGCGAGTTTGTCGAGCAGGCCACGCGGATCGGCCGCGTCAGCCGCCTGCCGGTTATCGCCGATGCTGACCACGGCTATGGCAATGCGCTCAACGTAATGCGCACGGTGGTGGAACTGGAGCGCGCGGGGATTGCCGCGCTGACCATCGAAGACACCCTGCTACCCGCGCAATTCGGCCGTAAGTCCACCGACCTGATCAGTATCGACGAAGGTGTAGGCAAGATCCGTGCGGCCCTGGAAGCGCGGGTTGATCCGGACCTGGCGATCATCGCTCGCACCCATGCCGGCGTGCTGGATGTCAGCGAAGTGATTCGTCGTACCCAGGCCTATCAGGCGGCCGGCGCTGATGCCATCTGCCTGGTTGGGGTCGAGGATTTTGCTCACTTAGAGCAGATTGCTGCGCACCTCAGCGTTCCGTTGATGCTGGTGACTTACGGCAACCCGTCGTTGCGCGATAACGCGCGTCTGGCCAGCTTAGGTGTGCGCATCGTGGTCAACGGCCATGCCGCCTACTTCGCTGCGATCAAGGCCACTTACGACTGCCTGCGTGAGCAGCGCGGTGTCGATGCGTGCGACCTCAACGCCACCGAGCTGACCCACAAATACACTCAGCCCGAGGACTACATTGTCTGGGCGCGCGAGTTTATGGAGGTCAAGGAGTAGGGCGACCGCGTGCGCTTGAGATTTGCCCGCAGGCGGCGCATATCTAGAGGCATACACGGCGGAGGAAAAGTGCGATGGCCGGTGGCTGGGCAAATGATGGTGCGGTACAGGAGCAGATCGACAGCAGCATCGAGGACGCCATTCAGCGCGCCCGCAGCCAGCTGCCGCGCGGCGAAAGCCTGAGCCATTGCGAGGAATGCGCCGCCGCCATTCCCGAGGCGCGGCGCAACGCCATCCCCGGTGTGCACCTGTGCGTGGCCTGCCAGACCGCGCATGACAAGGAGCAGGCCCGATTCAGCGGCTATAACCGCCGGGGCAGCAAGGACAGTCAGCTGCGCTGAGGCGCGCCGCAACGCCCATCGCCCGCGTAGCCAGCGTCAGGCGCGAATATCCACGCCATCAGTCTGGCTCTGCATGATCGACATGGCCGACTGCAGCATCTTCAAGGTCGCCGAGTCGTTACGCGCTGTGGCGCCTTCAATGCCGGCGCGGCCCTTCTGGGTAAAGTCATAGCGCGTGCTGTCGTTTGCCGCGGGCAGCTCGCCTGTCAGACCGCCGGCTACCGGTATTTTCATGCTCATGGCCATAAACGCGCGGCTGTCATCGAGTGACATCTGCCCGCTGCGGATTTTACCGTTGGTCCAGTCGCGCAGGTCCTGGCGGGTCATGCTGCTGAAGTCTGCGGGTGCTGTTATCGGCGCGCTGGATGCGGTGCTGGCCAGCACCGCCGAGAAGGACCTATCAGTGCTTCGGTTCAGGTTGGCCGCTGACGCACGTTGGTTGGCCGCTGGGTAGGTGGCTCCTGCATCAATTCTCATGGCGGTTCCTTGCGACCGGCTAAATGAGCCTTGTGCCGAGCAAAACCTGCGCCAAATCGTTGCATCCGCCGGGCTGAGCGGCTTCTGCGGCGTACGAAGCCTGCCCGATCAGCGCGTTAGGCGGGCCGTTCGGCAACAGCTTGCCGGTAATCGGGCAACCTGTTGCCGGCAGCCAGGCCTCTGACTGTGTCAGAACAGGAAATAACGCTGCGCCATTGGCAGTACATCCGCCGGCTCGCACCAGAGCAGCTGACCATCGGCCTTGACCTGATAGTTCTGCGGGTCGACTTCGATGGTCGGCAGGTAATCGTTGTGGATCAGGTCGGTCTTCTGCACCTCGCGGCAGCCTTTGACCACGCCGATCTTTTTCTTCAATCCCAGCTGCTCGGGTACGCCGGCCTCGAACGCGGCTTGGCTGATAAAGGTGATGCTGGTGGCATGCCGGCTGCCGCCGTAGCTGGCGAACATCGGTCGGTAGTGCACGGGTTGCGGCGTGGGGATCGAGGCATTGGCGTCGCCCATCAGGCTGGCGGCAATCGCGCCGCCCTTGAGGATCAGCGTCGGTTTGACGCCGAAGAAGGCCGGGCGCCAGAGCACCAGATCCGCCCATTTGCCCACTTCGATCGAGCCCACTTCATGGCTGATGCCGTGGGTGATGGCCGGGTTGATGGTGTACTTGGCGATATAGCGTTTGACCCGGAAATTGCTGTTGCCGGGGCCGTCGCCTTCCAGCGGGCCGCGCTGTTTGTGCATCTTGTCGGCGGTCTGCCAGGTGCGGGTGATGACCTCGCCAACGCGGCCCATGGCCTGGCTGTCGGAGCTGATCATGCTGAACGCGCCGAGGTCATGCAGGATGTCTTCCGCGGCAATGGTCTCGCGGCGGATGCGGCTCTCGGCGAAGGCTACGTCCTCGGCGATACTTGGGTCGAGGTGATGGCAGACCATCAGCATGTCCAGGTGCTCGTCGATGGTGTTGCGGGTGAACGGCCGGGTCGGGTTGGTCGAGCTGGGCAGTACATTGGGGAAGCCGCAGGCTTTGATGATGTCCGGTGCATGGCCGCCGCCGGCGCCCTCGGTATGGTAGGTGTGAATGGTGCGGCCTTTGAACGCGCCGAGGGTGGTCTCGACGAAGCCGGACTCGTTCAAGGTGTCGGTGTGGATGGCCACCTGTACGTCATATTTGTCAGCGACCGACAGGCAGTTGTCGATCGCCGCCGGGGTGGTGCCCCAGTCCTCGTGCAGCTTGAGGCCGATAGCGCCAGCCTTGACCTGCTCAATCAACGGCTCGGGCAGCGAGGCGTTACCCTTGCCGGTAAAGCCCAGGTTCATCGGGAAGGCGTCGGCGGCCTGGAGCATGCGCGCCATATGCCATGGCCCGGAGGTGCAGGTGGTGGCGTTGGTGCCGGTAGCCGGCCCGGTGCCGCCACCGATCATGGTGGTGACGCCGCTCATCAACGCCTCTTCGATCTGCTGCGGGCAGATAAAGTGGATATGGGTATCGATGCCGCCCGCGGTGAGGATCATGCCTTCACCGGCGATCACCTCGGTGCCGGCGCCGATGGCGATGGTCACGTCCGGCTGGATATCCGGGTTGCCGGCCTTGCCGATGGCGGCGATACGGCCGTCCTTGAGGCCGACGTCAGCCTTGACGATGCCCCAGTGATCGATGATCAACGCGTTGGTGATCAGCGTATCGACCACATCGGCGGCGCACAGTTGCCCCTGGCCCATGCCGTCGCGGATCACCTTGCCGCCGCCGAATTTCACTTCTTCACCGTAGGTGGTGAAGTCCTTCTCGACCTCGATCCACAGCTCGGTATCGGCCAGGCGCACCTTGTCGCCGACGGTAGGGCCGAACATATCGGCGTAGGCTTGGCGGGAGATTTTCATGCTGTGGGTCCTGTCCTTAGCGTAGACAACGCGAAGCTTGTCCACCGTGAGTCTGCTGGGGTGGAAAAGCCTTCAGCGTTTTCCACCCTACGAAAATCGTGGATTAGAGGTCGCCCATCACCCGGCCGGCAAAGCCGAACACGCGACGATGACCGGCGAGGTCGACCAGCTCCACCTCACGGCTCTGCCCCGGTTCGAAACGCACCGCAGTGCCGGCCGGAATATTCAGGCGCATACCGCGCGCGGCGCTGCGGTCAAAGGTCAGCGCGTCATTGGTTTCGAAGAAGTGGTAGTGCGAGCCGACCTGGATGGGCCGGTCGCCGCTGTTGGCCACGCTCAGGCTGATCGTGCGACGGCCGGCATTAAGCTCGATTTCGCCGTCCTGGATCTGGTATTCGCCGGGGATCATCGCTGCTTCACTCCAGGGTCAATTGCATAAAGGTGAGGTCCAGCCAGCGGCCGAACTTGCGGCCGACCTGCGGCATCTGGCCGGTGGTGACGAATCCGAGGCGCTCATGCAGGCGGATCGAGGCGCTGTTGCCGCTCTCGATGGCTGCGACCATCACGTGCAGACCGGCCGCTTGCGCGCGTTCGATCAAGGCGTGCATCAGCGAGGGGCCTAGGCCCTGACCGCGTTGGTCGCTGCGCACATACACCGAGTGTTCCACGGTGTGGCGAAAGCCTTCGATGGCGCGCCAGGTGCCGTAGCTGGCATAGCCGAGCACCTCGCCCGCGTCGCTGTGAGCCACCAACACCGGAAAGCCGGCCGCTGTGCGTTCATTCAGCCAAACCTGGCGGTTGCCCAGGTCGACCAGAGTTTCGTTCCAGATCGCCGTGGTGTGCTGCACGGCATCGTTGTAGATGGCCAGGATGGCAGGCAGGTCGGCGGCAGTAGCGTCTTGAATCATCATGCTTAAGCAATCGGCTGATGGACGGTGACCAACTTGGTGCCGTCGGGGAAGGTGGCTTCCACCTGAATCTCCGGAATCATCTCCGCGATGCCTTCCATCACCTGATCACGGCTCAGCAGAGTGGTGCCGTAGTGCATCAACTCGGCCACGGTTTGGCCGTCGCGCGCGCCTTCCAGCAGCGCGGCGGAGATGTAGGCCATGGCTTCCGGGTAGTTGAGCTTTACCCCACGGGCCAGGCGCCGCTCGGCCACCAGGCCGGCGGTGAAGATCAGCAGTTTGTCTTTTTCTCTCGGTGTCAGGTCCATCAGGTACTCCAGATACGTGGGGGCACTGCGGTGCGGCCGAGCAGGGCCGGGCGCAACAGCTGCCAGAGGGCAATCAGCCAGGCGCGCGCGTGCAAGGCTTCGTCGGCCAGGCAGCGGGCCACCAGCAGGCCGGGTAATTGGGTCAGGTCGCCGCGCACCGGTGTGCTCAGGTTGCGGCAGCGCTCCAGCAGGTCGCTGTCGATTTCACCGCTGATCAGCAGGGTGGCAAACACCGGTTTGCCCGCCAGGCCGATGGGTGAGTCGAGCAGGCCATCGCCACCCACGACGCGCTGGCGTTCGTGCCAGAGCAGCTGGCCGTCGCGGCGGATATTCAGCTGCGCTTGAAAGTGGCCGGTGTCGAAGCGTTCACCACTGGCCGGGCGGCCGAGGGCAACGATGTCCCAGTAGAGCAGCTTGGCATCGCCGTGCAGGTCGATCTCGGTGGTCAGTTCCGCCTGAGCAGCGGCGTAGACGATGGTTTCCTGCGGCAGCCATTCCAGGGTGGCGCCGGCTTCTACGCGCAGTTTCAGGCTCTGGTAAGCCGGGCCAGCGGCGCGGTACCACTTGGCTGCGCCGGGACTGGTCAATTGCGCCCAAGCGTTGCTGCCGACCGTGGCCGAAATGTCCAGGCGATCACCGCCAGCGATGCCGCCGGGCGGGTGGACGATGATGTGTTGGCACACCTCGGGCCCTTCGGCGTACAGGTGCTTCTGCACCCGCAGCGGGCCTTTATGGCGGCGCAAGGTCGGCCGCGTGCAATCGCCATCGCGGCCATAGCCCAGCTCCAGCTCGGCGTGCCAGCTGGGCGTGAAGACGGCGGCGGGAGCGTTCATGCGCTCACCCGGTTGCGCCGTTGACGCCAGGCTTGCACGGCGGAGTAAACACACAGCAGAACCAGGCCCAAGCTGACCGCCAACCACCATTGCAAGTGCATGCCGTAGTAGGGCGGTGCATGCAGCGCACCTTGCAGCCAGAGCAGCGCCAGGCCGATGGCCAGGAGGCAGGCGCACAGCGCGCGGCCCCAGGAGCGGCAGTAGGAGCGCGGACGCAGTAGCGCCAGCAGCAGGCCGCATTCGGCCAAGGCGATGGCGCAGAAAATCAGCACTGGTTTCAGCGGGTAGGGCAGTTCGCTGCCGGCGGGTAGGGCGCGCAGCATCCAGTAGTCCGGCTGGCTGCCGGCCCAGATCAGCAGGGCGATACCCGTCAGTGCGGTGACCGGGAGCAGAGCGTGACGCAGGGCAAACATCGGGGCCTCGAATCCGTGGGCGAAAGCCTGATTATGCGCAAAGTAAAGGGCCAGCGTCGCCATTCAGATTGCGACCAGTCCGCGCACGCCGTCGGCTTCCATGGTTTCGCCACGGCCCTGCTGGACGATTTCGCCACGGCTCATCACCAGGTACTGATCGGCCAGTTCGGCGGCAAAGTCATAGAACTGCTCGACCAGCAGGATGGCCATGTCACCGCGTTCGGCGAGCTTTTTGATGACCAAACCGATCTCCTTGATCACTGAGGGCTGGATGCCTTCGGTGGGTTCATCGAGGATCAGCAAGCGCGGCTTGCTCGCCAGCGCGCGGCCGATGGCCAGCTGTTGCTGCTGGCCGCCGGAAAGGTCGCCGCCGCGGCGTTGCTTCATCTCGCGCAGCACTGGGAACAGCTCATAGATAAATTCCGGCACCACCTTGGCGTCGCTGCCGGGAAAACGTGACAGGCCCATCAGCAGGTTTTCTTCCACGGTCAAGCGGCCGAAGATTTCCCGGCCCTGGGGTACGTAGGCAATGCCGGCGTGCACGCGCTGGTGCGGCTTGAAGGCGGTGATGGGCTGGCCTTCCCACTTCACCGCGCCTTCTTTGGCCGGGATCAGGCCCATCAGGCATTTCAGCAGGGTGGTCTTGCCCACGCCATTACGGCCGAGCAGGCAGGTGACTTCGCCGACCTTCACGTCGAACGACAGGCCACGGAGGATATGGCTGCCGCCGTAGTACTGATGCAGTTGCTCAACTTGCAGCATGTTCAGGCTCTCAATTCTGTGGAGTTTGGACGGTCGTGATCGCGGCGTTAGCGGCCCAGATAAACCTCAATCACTCGTTCATCGGCCTGTACCTGCTCCAGCGAGCCTTCGGCCAGTACGCTGCCCTGGTGCAGCACGGTGACGTGGTCGGCAATGCTGCCGACAAAGCCCATGTCGTGTTCCACCACCATCAGCGAATGTTTGCGCGCGAGCGACTTGAACAGCTCGGCGGTGAACTCGGTTTCAGCGTCGGTCATGCCCGCCACCGGTTCATCCAGCAGCAACAGTTGCGGGTCCTGCACCAGCAGCATGCCGATCTCCAGAAACTGCTTTTGGCCATGCGACAGCAGCCCGGCCGGGCGCTGGCGCGAAGCGTCGAGCTTGATGGTCTGCAGCACCTCGTCGATGCGGTCTTTCTGCTCGCCAGTCAATTTGGCGCGCAGGCTGGCCCACACCGACTTGTTGGTTTTCTGCGCCAGTTCGAGGTTCTCGAACACGCTCAGCGCTTCGAACACCGTCGGCTTCTGGAACTTTCGGCCGATGCCGGACTGGGCGATTTCCACCTCGCTCATCTGGGTCAGGTCGAGTGTTTCGCCGAAGTAAGCGACGCCGTTGTCCGGGCGGGTCTTGCCGGTGATCACGTCCATCATGGTGGTCTTGCCGGCGCCGTTGGGGCCGATGATGCAGCGCAGTTCACCGACGCCGATGTACAGCGTCAGGTTGGTCAGTGCCTTGAAACCATCGAAGCTGACGTTGATGTCTTCCAGGGTCAGGATAGTGCCGTGGCGCACATTCAGACCCTTGGTGGCCAGGGCGCTGGCACCGATTGGGTCACGGCCGCTGCCGGACGGGTCATAGGCAGGTTCGAGCATAAATTCGGGGACCGGAGTGGCGCGCATTATTGCTCTCCCTTTTTACGCAGCAGGCCAATCACGCCTTTGGGTAAGAACAAGGTCACGACGATAAACAGAAAGCCCAGGGCGAACAGCCAGTACTCGGGGAAGGCCACGGTGAACCAGCTCTTCATGCCGTTGACCAAGCCGGCACCGAGCAGCGGACCGATCAGCGTGCCGCGCCCACCGAGGGCGACCCAGACGGCCGCTTCGATGGAGTTGGTCGGCGACATTTCGCTGGGGTTGATGATGCCCACTTGCGGTACATACAACGCGCCGGCCAGGCCGCAGAGCACGGCGCTGAGCACCCAGATAAACAGTTTGTAGCCGCGCGGGTCGTAGCCGCAGAACATCAGTCGGTTTTCCGCATCACGCAGCGCGGTGAGCACGCGGCCGAACTTGCTGCGCGCAAGCCGCCAGCCCAGATACAAGCTGGCCACGAGTAGAACGACGGTGGCGAGGAACAGCACTGCGCGGGTATGAGCCGAGGTGATGTCGAAGCCGAGGATGGTGCGGAAGTTGGTAAAGCCGTTGTTGCCGCCAAAGCCGGTTTCATTACGGAAGAACAGCAGCATGCCGGCAAAGGTCAGCGCCTGGGTCATGATCGAGAAGTACACGCCTTTGATCCGCGAGCGGAAGGCGAAGAAGCCGAACACCAGCGCGAGCAAACCCGGCGCTAACACCACCAGGCACAGGGCCCAGAGGAAGTTGCTGGTGCCGTACCAGTACCAGGGCAACTCGGTCCAGGCGAGGAAGCTCATAAAGGCCGGCAAGCCGTCGCCGGCCGCTTCACGCATCAGGTACATGCCCATGGCGTAACCGCCGAGGGCGAAGAACAGGCCGTGGCCGAGTGACAGCAGGCCGGCGTAACCCCAGACCAGATCGAGCGCCAGGGCGACGATGCAGTAGCAGAGGATTTTGCCGACCAGGGTCAGGCTGTAGGCCGAGACATGCAGGGCGTTGTCCGCCGGCAGCAGGTGCAGCAGCGGCATGGCCAGCAGCACGGCGAGTACCAGCAGGCCGATCGCCATGGAGGCTTGCGGACCGAGTTTGGCGCTGACGCGCGCCAGCAACGTTTGATTCATGGGCATACTCATCAGTCGATCACCCGTCCTTTCAAAGCAAACAGACCTTGCGGGCGTTTCTGAATAAACAGAATGATCAGCGCGAGGATAAGGATCTTGCCGAGCACGGCACCGATCTGCGGTTCAAGAATCTTGTTTGCGATGCCCAGCCCGAAGGCCGCCATCACGCTACCGGCCAGTTGACCGACGCCGCCGAGTACCACCACCAGGAACGAGTCGATGATGTAGCTCTGGCCCAGGTCGGGGCCGACGTTACCGATCTGGCTCAGGGCAACACCGCCGAGGCCGGCGATACCGGAGCCCAAACCGAACGCCAGCATGTCCACCCGGCCGGTCGGCACGCCGCAGCAGGCCGCCATATTGCGGTTCTGCGTCACGGCACGCACGTTAAGACCCAGGCGGGTCTTGTTCAGCAGCAGCCAGGTCAGCACCACCACGAACAGGGCGAAGCCGATGATTACGATGCGGTTGTACGGCAGCACCAGATTCGGCAACACCTGAATGCCGCCGGACAGCCAGTAGGGGTTGGCCACTTCAACGTTCTGCGCGCCGAAGATCACCCGCACCAGCTGGATCAGAATCAGGCTGATGCCCCAGGTGGCCAGCAGGGTTTCCAGCGGGCGGCCGTAGAGGTGGCGAATCACCGTGCGTTCCAGCGCCATGCCGATGGCGGCGGTGACGAAGAACGCCACCGGCAGCGCCACCAGCGGGTAGAGCGCCAGGGCTTCCGGGGCGAAACGTTGGAACAGCACCTGCACCATGTAGGTGGAGTAGGCGCCGAGCATCAGCATCTCGCCGTGGGCCATGTTGATCACGCCGAGCAGGCCGAAGGTGATGGCCAGGCCGAGTGCGGCCAGCAGTAGGATCGAACCGAGCGACAGGCCGCTAAAGGCTTGGCCAAGCAGCTCACCGATCAGCAGCTTGCGTTTGACCTGGGCCAGGCTGGTTTCGGCGGCGGTGCGTACCGTAGGGTCACTTTCCACGGCCGGGTCGAGTAGGGTTTCCAGGCGGGTGCGAGCCAGCGGGTCGCCGGTTTCACCGAGCAGGCGCACGGCAGCCAGGCGCACGGCCAGGTCGCTATCGACCAGTTGCAGGTTGGCCAGGGCCAGGGTCAGGGCATCGCGCACGGCATCATCGGTTTCGCTGGCCACCTGGGCGTTAAGCAGTTGCAGCTGCGCCGGCTTGGCGCTCTTCTGCAGTTGTTGGGCAGCGGCCAGGCGCAGCGCCGGGTCATCAACCAGCAGCTGGTGGCTGGCCACCGCAGTGGCGATCAGGCCGCGCAGGCGGTTGTTCAGGCGCAGCTTCTTTGGCGTGTCGAGGGGCTGTGCTTCACCTTCGGCCGCCTGGTAGTTGCCGGCGGTTTCGATAAAGGCGGTTTTGGCGCTGTCAGCAGCGACGCGGCCTTGTTGCAGGGCTTCGAGCAGCGGCAGGCGAGTAGCTTCGGGCGCGGCGGACCAGCGTTCGAGCAGGCTGGCCTGCTTGGCCGGGTTGGCGGTGACGAAGTCCTGGGCGTCACCGGCGTGCGCGGCCAGGGGCAGCAGCAACAGCAGGCTCAGCAGAATTCGGGTAACGGCAGTGGGCATAGGGCAGTCCTTTGGGAGTACCAGCCGCCGCGTGGGCACGGCGGCTGGTAAGCCTTGGCCCGGAGGCGATCCGGGCAGGGCGTTCCCGGATGTCATCCGGGCTTACTGGCAGGTGCTTAGTTCGACTTGACCGCGTAATCCGGCTTCTTGTCGTTGCCTTCGATGAACGGGCTCCATGGCTGGGCGCGGACCGGGCTGCTGGTTTCCCAGACCACGGAGAACTGCCCGTCTTCCTGGATTTCACCGATCATCACTGGCTTGTGCAGGTGGTGGTTGGTCTTGTCCATGGTCAGGGTGTAGCCGCTTGGTGCAGCGAAGGTCTGGCCGTAGAGCGCCTCACGAACCTTGTCGACCTCGGTGGTGCCAGCTTTCTCGACCGCTTGCGCCCACATATTGATACCGACGTAGGTGGCTTCCATCGGGTCGTTGGTCACGGCCTTGTCGGCGCCTGGCAGGTTCTTGGCTTTGGCGTAGGCCTTCCACTTGGCGACAAACTCGGTGTTGACCGGGTTCTCTACCGACTGGAAGTAGTTCCACGCGGCCAGGTGGCCGACCAGTGGCTTGGTGTCGATGCCGCGCAGTTCTTCTTCACCTACGGAGAAGGCCACGACGGGGACGTCGGTGGCTTCCAGGCCCTGGTTGGCCAGTTCCTTGTAGAACGGCACGTTGGAGTCGCCGTTGACGGTGGAGATCACTGCAGTTTTACCACCAGCGGAGAACTTCTTGATGTTGGCGACGATGGTTTGATAGTCGCTGTGGCCGAACGGGGTGTAGACCTCTTCGATGTCTTTCTCAGCCACGCCTTTGCTGATCAGGAAGGCGCGCAGGATCTTGTTGGTGGTGCGCGGGTAGACGTAGTCGGTGCCGAGCAGGAAGTAGCGCTTGGCCGCGCCGCCGTCTTCGCTCATCAGGTACTCGACCGCTGGAATAGCCTGCTGGTTTGGCGCGGCGCCGGTGTAGAAGACGTTCGGCGACATTTCTTCGCCTTCGTATTGCACGGGGTAGAACAGCAGGCCGTTGAGTTCTTCAAATACTGGCAGCACGGATTTGCGCGACACGCTGGTCCAGCAGCCGAACACCACGTCGACTTTGTCCTGGGTCAGCAGCTGGCGGCCTTTCTCGGCGAACAGCGGCCAGTTCGAGGCCGGGTCAACCACTACGGCTTCCAGTTGTTTGCCATTCACGCCACCCTTGGCGTTGATCTCGTCGATGGTCATCAACGCCATGTCTTTCAGCGACGTTTCCGAAATGGCCATGGTGCCGGACAGCGAGTGCAGGATGCCGACCTTGATGGTCTCGGCGGCTTGCACGGTCCAGGTCATGCCCATGGCGGCGATGGACGCGGTGAGGGTAAAGGCCTTGATCAGGTTGCGACGTTGCATGGTGCGATCTCCATTCACGAACTTAAGTGTTTGAGCTGCTGGTTTTTAGTTGTTTGTCTGGCAGTTGAAACAGGGCGGGCCCTGGGTCTTCACTTCAGGTCTTCACCTCTGGTGCCGGCATGGTGCGCTGACGCGCGCTGTGCAGCATGTGCAGGGTGATCTTGCGCACTTCGGCCTTGCTGACCTCTATATGGGTCTTGAGCAATAGCTGTGCCTCTTCGCATCGCCGCGACAAAATTGCCGCGAGAATTTCGCCATGTTCGTCATAAGTGGCCGCCACACGCGGGCTCTGGGTGAAGTCCAAGCGCCTGATAATGCGGATTTTCTCGCTCACCTCGGCGTGCAGGCGGGCCATCTCGCGGTTGCCGGCGGCTTCCAGCAACTGGCAGTGAAATCGCTCATCCAGGCGCGAGACTTCGCGGCCGTCCTGTAAACGCTGCTCGGGTTGCACCAGCCAGGTGCGTTGAAGTTGCACCAGTGCGTCGCTGTGCTCGTCTTGGGGGCGTTCGCACAACCGCCGCACGGCTTCCAGTTCGAGGACGATGCGTACTTCATACAGCTCCTCGAAATGCGCGAAGTCGAACGGCATCACCTGCCAGCCACTGCGGAAATACACTTGCAGGTAGCCTTCGCGCTGCAGGCGGTACAGCGCCTGGCGCACCGGGGTGCGGCTGGCGGCCACGCGCTCGGCGATCTCGCCTTCGGAGAAGCGATCACCGGGCAGCAGGCGGAACTCGAAGATGTCGTCCTTGAGCTGCAGGTAGATGCGCTCGGCGAGGTTGTCCGGGCGTTCCTTATTACTGCTGGCGGCGCCGCTCAGTTGCATTGCGTCAGCCCTGCTGCTGGCTGGCGATAAACGCGCGCCAGCCACCGAAGCTGGTGATATCGCGCGCGCCATCTAGCGCATAGGGTTCGCAGATAAAGCCTTTGACCCAGCGACCATCGGCCAGCTGCAGATTGCCGATACCCAGCGGTGCGGGAATCTCCGCGACAAATTCGCCGAAGCGTGACTGGGGGATATCCCACAACTCGACAATGATTGCCGCGCCATCGGCGGCCACTCGCGCCAGCCCCGGTTTCGGCGGCACAGTGCCGGGCAGGGCATACAGGCGATACGTGGCGGCGCTGGTGGTTTGCTCGACCAGCACGGCGTCGCGGCTGGTGAGTTGGAAGTTCAGCGGCATACCGGCCAGGTGTGCGCCGACTACGGCGACGCGCACGCTGCCGGGGGCTGGCGTGCTGCTCAGCGCCTGCTCGGGCAATGCTTTACCCGTGGCGCCCAACGGCAGCTTGAGCGCTTGCTGCCAGCGCTGGCCAAAGGCAGCCAGGGCCAGGTCGTGCCAGGCTGGAGCGATCAGGGTGATACCGGCGGGCAGACCGTCGGCACGCATACCGGCGGGTATCGCCAGAGCCGACAGGTCGGCGAGGTTGGTGAAGTTGGTGTAGGTGCCGAACTGGCTGTTAAACAGCACCGGCTCTGCGTCCATCTCGGCCAGGCTGCGAAGGGTCGGCGAGGTTGGTACAACCAGGGCATCGAAGCCGGCCAGCACGTCATTGATCGTCCGGCTCAGTGCGGCGCGAGTGTATTCGGCCTTGTAGGCATCGCAGGCGCTGTATTTATGGCTGTTTTCGACGATACCGCGCACCACCGGGTTGATATGTTCCGGGTCGACGCCTTCGAGCGCCACAGTGCGTTCGGCGACCCAGCTGCCGTAATACAGCTGCTCGGCCAGTTGCTGGAAGGGCGTGAAATCGATTTCCACCAGATCAGCGCCCAGTTCGCGCAGTGTGCCCAGGGCTTGCTCAAACACCGCCTGGTTCTGCCTATCGCCAAAGAACTCGGGGTTGCTTGGCACTGCCAGGCGCGGCTTGGCCGGCATGCCGACCTTGGCGCTATTGGGATTCTTGCGGCTGTAAGGGTCAGCTGCGTCATAGCCGCCGGCGATCTGCGCCACGCTCAGGGCATCGCTGACGCTCAGGGCAAAGACCGAGATGCAATCGAGGGTCTTGCAGGCCGGCACCAGTCCGCTATTGGACAGCCAGCCCTTGCTCGGCTTGAGCCCGACGATGTTGTTGAAGCCCGCTGGAACACGGCCGGAGCCGGCGGTGTCGGTGCCCAGCGAGAATGGCACCAAGCCGCGCGCTACCACGCTGGCTGAGCCGGAACTGGAGCCGCCGCTGACGTAGTCCGGATTAAAGCTGTTACACACCGCGCCATACGGCGAACGGGTGCCGACCAGGCCGGTGGCGAATTGGTCGAGGTTGGTTTTGCCGATCAGGATGGCACCGGCGGCGCGCAGCTTGGCCACCGCCGTGGCGTCGACTGCAGCGATGTAGGCGAACGCCGGGCAGGCAGCGGTGGTGGGCCAGCCGGCAGCGTCGATATTGTCTTTGATGGCGAAGGGCACGCCGTACAGCGGCAGCTTGCTCAGCTCGCCGTTGGCGGCGTCGAGTAGCGCTGACAATCCATCGAGTTGGGCATCGAGCTGCGCTTCGCTGGCCAGGGTGATCCAGGCATTATCCTCTGTGCTCAGCTCGAGGCGCAGGCTATGCAGCAGCTCGGCGGGTGATTGGCCGTCGCGGTAGGTCTGTTGCCAGTCGGCGAGGGTGAAGGCGATCGGGGCGTTGGACATGCGCTGATATTCCATCTTGTATCCAAGTGATGGAGTGGTCAGAGCAAGCCCAGTGCCAGGTTTGCCAAGTTGATCTATTTCAATGCGTTAGCCGCGTATTGCGGCTTTTTAGAGGGCTGCGCAGAACGGTCGGTGCACCGCAGCGGGGCCGATTGCCAGCTTGTGGTGCAGCCCAAAGCGCATCCGGGCGGGGTCAGAGGGCGAGGTAGTTCTTCACCCCGGTAAAGATGATCTGCGCGGCCAGGGCGCAGACAAACAGACCCATTAGGCGGCTGACGATCTGCAGGCCCTGATCGCCGAGCAGGCGCTCAAACTGGTTGGACATATACAGCACCACACCCACCGTGAGGCTGGCCAGGGCGATGCCCAGCACGGCCACGGCTTTATCGCCCCAATCCGGTTGGCTAGCGCCCATCAGCAGCAGCGCACCGATGGTGCCAGGGCCGACGGTGAGCGGGATGGTCAGCGGCACGATGGTCACGTCCTGCTGTACGTTGTCGCTCTGCACCGCCGATTTGCCCTGGGCCATGCCGAGGGCCGAGATAAACAGCACGCTGCCGGCACCGATGCGGAAGGCGTCGATGGTGATGCCGAACAGGGTAAAGATGTGTTTGCCGAACAGGTACAGCAGCACGCTGGCGATCAGCACGCCGAGGGCGACTTTCCAGGCCAGGCGCTTGCGCTCCTTGACCGTGTAGCCACGGCTCAGGCCGATAAAACACGACAGCACGAAGAACGGGCTATAGAGCACCAGCAGTTTCAAATACAGGCTGAACAGCGCGGACGCCATGGAAAGGACTCGTCTCGATAAAGAAGGGTGGCAGGGTAAGAGTGTAGAGGCCGCCAGGCAATCCCGGCCTTATCCTCAGGAAGGCAGGGCGTCGCGTTGGCGGCGTATTTCCCGTTCGGCGACCCAGTGTTCGATCAGCTCGCGCAGTTGCGACATTTCCACCGGCTTGGACATATGCCCGTCCATGCCAACCTGGCGGGCGCGTTCTTTGTGCTCATTGAGGATGTGCGCGGTGAGTGCTACCACCGGGGTGCGTGTGCGCTGTTCGGCGGCTTCCCAGGCGCGCAGCTGCTCGGTGGCGGAGAAACCGTCGAGTACCGGCATCTCACAATCCATCAGCACCAGGTCGTATTGCTTAGTTTTCATCGCGCTGAGGGCTTCTTCGCCGTTGCTGGCAGTGTCGGGTTGCAGGTTGAGCTTGCCGAGCATGCCGCGGATCACCTTGGTGGAGATGGTGTTGTCCTCGGCCACCAGAATGCGGAAGTCATTGGGCACGTTCAGCGGCGCGCTAACCGGCGTTGGGCTGAACATCGGTGAATCGCCCTTGCCGCGTTGCGCCAGTTCATCGGCCAGGGTGGTTTTCAGGGTATAGCCGGCCACCGGCTTGGCCAGGATGCGTTTGATCCCGGCGTTGCGCGCGATGATCTTGCTCGGCGCATTGCTGATGCCGGTGAGCATGATCACCAGAATGTCGTGATTGAGGTTGGCGTCTTCCTTGATCCGCGCGGCCAGCTGCATGCCTGTCATGCCGGGCATGTCCTGATCGAGCAGCACCGCATCGAAGTATTCACGCAGGTGCGCCTTGGTGCGCAGTAGAGCCATGGCTTCCTTGCCCGACGGTACGGCGCTGACCTGCATGCCCCAGGCGCTGCATTGTTGCACCAGCACCTTGCGGCAAGTGTCGTTGTCGTCCACCACCAGCAGGCGCGCGCCCTGCAGCGAGGCGTCGAGATCGGCGGTGGGCTGCTCCAGGCGCGCGGCGTCCAGTGGCAGGGTCAGCCATAGGGTCGAGCCCTGGCTGCCGCCGCTCTGGATGCCGAATTCGCCTTCCATCAAGCGCACCAGCTGGCGGGCGATGATCAGGCCGAGGCGGCCGCCGATTTTGGTGGCGGCAAGGAAGTCCTTGCTGTGCAGTTCGGCATTCAGCAGCGCGTCGCGCTCGCTGGCATCCAGCGGTTTGCCACTGTCCTGTACGGCAATGCGCAGGCGCGGTTGCTCGGTGTTGGTGTCGAGTGCGACCACCAGAAGGATTTCACCTTCGTCGGTCTGTTTGAAGGCATTGTCCAGCAGGCTCAGCAGGGTCTGGCGCAGGCGCGTGGGGTCGCCGCTGATCACCCGTGGCACCTGCGGCTGCATAAAGCTGATCAGCTCGACTTTCTGCTGCTCGGCCTTGGCGCGGAAGATATCCAGGCAGTCTTCGATCAGTGCATTAAGGTCGAACTGCACGTCATCCAGCTCGATCTGCCCGGATTCGAGCTTGGAGATGTCGAGGATTTCGTTGATCAGGGTGAGCAGCTCGTTGCCCGAGCTGTGGATGGTCTGTACGTAGTCGCGTTGCTTGGCGGACAGTGGCGTGCCTAGCAGTAGTTCGGTCATGCCCAGCACGCCATTCATCGGCGTACGGATTTCGTGGCTGATCTTGGCGAGAAATTCCGCCTTGGCTTTCAATTCGGCGGAGCTGGCGGCGAGGGCGCGGCTGGTGCTGAACTGGTCCTGCATGATGCGTCGCTGTCGCTCGCTCAAGGCCATGCTGAGGATAAAACCGCTGACGGCGGTGGTGGCGAGCAGGCCGTAAGCGATCCACTCACTCTGTACCGCCCAGTAACCGAACAGGATTGGCAGGGCGCAGATAAAGGCTGCACAAAAAAGTAGCACCGCCAGGCTGAACAGCCGTGCCGGCTGGTAGCCATGGCGCCAGTGCGTCAATGCAACCATGAGGATGCTCAGGCCGGCGACGGCATTGAGCAGGTATACCAGCTGATTGAACTGCAAATTGGTTGCCACCAGCAGGGCCACGCAGACCAGGCTGATCACCACCACTTCGCCGGTGAGCAGGTGGTTCAGCGGCGTGCTCGGACAGACCTTGTGGAAAAAACTGGCGGTAAAGCACAGGGCGCAGAGTGCGGCCAGCAGCATCGACAGATTGGCAATCTGCGGTTGCAGGCTTTGCCATTCGCTGAGCCAGGGCGTGCTGATCCCCAGCAGGCTGACCACAGCGACCAGCTGGCAGACCTGGGTGGCCGCCAGCCACAGGCCGCTCACAGCACGCGTGTAGGCAAAGCGCACAAGGTTATAGGCCACCAGCATGCCCAGGCAGCCGAGCAGTAAGCCAAACATCAATGGGCGCTTGTCATCGGCGATCATCGCCTGCGCACTTTGCAGGGTAATGCTGGGGCGCAGCGAATGTTCTGAGGCCAGGCGCAGGTAGATATCCAGTGGCTGCTCAGCACTTGGCAGCGGCAAGAGGAAGTCGCGGCTGGCCAGGGGGCGGCTGGAAAATGGCAGGTTACTACCGGTGTGCGCCTGCTCGATCAGCGTATCGCCCTGAAGCACGTACAGGTCGAGATAGGCCAGATAGGGCGCGAACACCCGCAGCATCTGCGCATCAGTGTTGTCTGGCATGCGGTGATGCAGCCACAGCGCACTGTTGCCGCCAGGGGTGTAAAGCTGGGTGAGGTCGGTTGAGCGGAACTGCGCCTGGCGCTCGGGGCTGCGTACATCATTGAATTGCAGCTCAGCGCTCGGGTCGGTGAGGCTTGACCAGGATGCCTGCGCATCTGCCTGAGCTGACGCTACAGTAAGCGCCATCAGCAGCGTGCTGAGTAGCAGGTAGGTGGCAATCCTCAGCCGGCGCACAGTGAAGTCCCTTCAAAAATAAGTGCTTGGATTATAGCCAAGCTGTTCGCGAGGGAAATATGACAAAGGTGGCCAATTGGCCACCTTTGTCGTGTTTTACCCTTTATTTACCTTCATTTTTCCCCGCGTTCGCGGGCGATGGCGCGGTAACCGATGTCGTTGCGGTAGAAACTGCCGTTCCAGCGGATTTTCTCAGCCAGGCGATAGGCCTGCTGCTGAGCTTCTTCAACCGTACGACCGATGGCGGTGGCGCAGAGTACGCGGCCACCTGCGGTGACGATCTGGCCGTCCTTCAGAGCGGTGCCCGCATGGAACACTTTGCCTTCCAATTGCGCGGCAGCATCCAGACCTTCGATCACATCGCCCTTGGCGTAATCGGCCGGATAACCACCGGCAGCGATCACCACACCCACGGTCGGACGTGGGTCCCAGGTGGCTTCGACCTTGTCCAGCGCCTTGGCCAGTGCGGCTTCGACCAGCAGCACCAGGGAAGACTCCAGGCGGCACATGATCGGCTGGGTTTCCGGGTCGCCGAAGCGGCAGTTGAACTCAATGACCTTGGGCTTGCCGGCCTTGTCGATCATCAACCCGGCGTAGAGGAAACCGGTGTAGACGTTGCCTTCGCTGGCCATGCCGCGCACGGTTGGGTAGATCACTTCGTCCATCACCCGCTGGTGCACATTGGCGGTGACCACAGGGGCTGGCGAGTAAGCGCCCATGCCGCCGGTGTTCGGGCCGGTGTCGGCGTCGCCGACGCGCTTGTGGTCCTGGCTGGTGGCCATTGGCAGCACGTTCTCGCCGTCGACCATGACAATGAACGAAGCCTCTTCACCGTCCAGAAACTCTTCAATGACCACGCGCGAACCCGCGTCACCGAAAGCGTTGCCAGCGAGCATGTCGCGTACGGCGTCCTCGGCTTCAGCCAGGGTCATGGCGACGATCACGCCTTTGCCCGCAGCCAGGCCGTCAGCCTTGATCACGATCGGCGCGCCGACTTTTTGCAGGTAGGCCAGGGCCGGCTCGACTTCGGTGAAGTTCTGGTAGTCGGCCGTTGGGATGTTCTGGCGTGCCAGGAAATCCTTGGTAAAGGCCTTGGAACCTTCCAGCTGCGCAGCGGCGGCGGTGGGGCCGAAGATATCCAGCTTGCGCGAACGGAACAGATCGACCACGCCTTTAACCAGCGGCGCTTCCGGGCCGACGATGGTCAGCTGCACGTTCTTCTCGGCAAAATCAGCAAGCTGCTCGATGGCCAGCACGTCGATGTTGACGTTTTCGCACTTGGGTTCAACGGCGGTGCCGGCGTTGCCGGGAGCGACGAAGACTTTAGTGACGCGGGTGTCCTGCGCCACTTTCCAGGCCAGGGCGTGTTCACGACCGCCGCTGCCGATGATCAATACGTTCATGTTGCTCTCCCAATGGAGGCGGGCGTTGAGCCCGTTCGGTGGATAAACAAGGCGTTATCCACCCTACGAAATCAGGTGCTGCGTAGGGTGGATGGCCGCAGCCATCCACCGTTCCATCAATCAGTGACGGAAATGACGCATGCCGGTGAACACCATGGCAATCCCGGCTTCGTCGGCAGCCGCGATTACTTCGTTGTCACGCATCGAACCACCCGGCTGGATCACCGCAGTGATGCCATTGGCAGCAGCGTTATCCAAGCCGTCGCGGAACGGGAAGAAGGCATCGGAGGCCATTACCGAACCGGCAACCTGCAGGCCGGCGTGCTCAGCCTTGATGGCGGCGATACGGGCGGAGTTGACGCGGCTCATCTGGCCGGCGCCGACACCGATAGTCTGGCGGCCCTTGGCATAGACGATGGCGTTGGATTTAACGAACTTGGCCACTTTCCAGGCGAAGATCAGGTCGTGAATTTCCTGCTCGCTCGGTGCACGCTTGGTGACGATCTTCAGGTCTTCGGCCTTGATCATGCCGATGTCGCGGCTCTGCACCAGCAGGCCACCGTTGACGCGTTTGAAGTCCCAGCCAGCGCTGCGCTCGGCCGGCCATTCGCCGCATTCCAGCAGGCGTACGTTGGCTTTGGCGGCGACTACGGCGCGAGCCTCTGCGCTGATTTTCGGGGCGATGATCACTTCTACGAACTGGCGCTCGACGATGGCCTGGGCGGTGGCGCCGTCCAGCTCACGGTTGAAGGCGATGATGCCGCCGAAGGCCGACTCGGTGTCAGTGGCGTAGGCCAGCTCGTAGGCTTGGCGGATGCCGCCTTCGCTGTCCAGAGCCACGGCCACGCCACACGGGTTGGCATGCTTGACGATTACGCAGGCCGGTTTGACGAAGCTCTTCACGCATTCCAGCGCGGCGTCGGTGTCGGCCACGTTGTTGAACGACAGTTCCTTGCCTTGCAGCTGAATGGCGCTGGCCACGCTGGCTTCACCCTTCTGCGCTTCGACGTAGAACGCCGCGCTCTGGTGCGGGTTCTCGCCGTAGCGCATTTCCTGAGCCTTGATGAACTGGCTGTTGAAGGTGCGCGGGAAGGCGCCGCGCTCTTCGGTGCTCAGGGTGTCGCGGCTCTGGTCGATGGTGCCCAGGTAGTTGGCGATCATGCCGTCGTAGGCAGCGGTGTGCTCGAAGGCTTTCAGGGCCAGGTCGAAGCGCTGGGCGTAGCTCAGGCCGCCGGCTTTCATCGACTCGATGATGCCGGTGTAGTCACCTGCGTTGACCACGATGGCCACGTCTTTGTGGTTCTTGGCAGCGGAGCGGACCATGGTTGGGCCGCCGATGTCGATGTTTTCGATGGCGTCGGCCAGGTCACAGCCCGGCTTGGCCACGGTGGCCGCGAAGGGGTAGAGGTTGACCGCGACCAGGTCGATTGGCTTGATGCCGTGTTCGTCCATCACTGCGCCGTCAATGGCGCGACGGCCGAGGATGCCACCGTGGATCTTCGGGTGCAGGGTCTTGACGCGACCGTCCATCATTTCCGGGAAACCGGTGTAGTCGGCCACTTCCACAGCAGCGATGCCGTTGTCCTTGAGCAGCTTGTAAGTGCCGCCGGTGGAGAGGATTTCCACATTCAGGGCTACGAGCTCGCGGGCAAACTCGAGGATGCCGGTCTTGTCGGAAACACTGATCAAGGCACGGCGAACGGGGAGGCGGGTGGTCTGGTCGGTCATTTCAGAATCCATCAGAGCAGAAGTATTGGCAAAGGCGTTATCAGCAAAAAAGGCGGCTCATGTGGGCCGCCCTTTTCGGGAGTTCGGGGTTACAGCAGGTCGTATTGCTTGAGCTTCTTGCGCAGGGTGCCGCGATTCAGGCCGAGCAGCTCGGAGGCCTTGGTCTGGTTGCCCTTGACGTAGTTCATCACGGTTTCCAGCAGCGGCGCTTCCACTTCGGTGAGCACCAGGTTGTAAACGTCACTGACGTCTGCGCCCTCAAGATGGGCGAAATAATTGTGCAGAGCCTTCTCAACGCTGCCGCGCAGGGTTTGCCCCTCTTCGCTTGGCGTATTGAGATGCTGCTTCAAGCTGCTGTTGTCACTCACGGGAGCCATTCCACTTCCTAAAGTCTCAGTCAACATCGTCATGCGGCCACCCCTTCTCCATTGTTATTACGCTCGCTGAAGAACTCGCGAACGTTGGTGCACTGCGCGTCCGTACTGTCCAGACGATTGAATTGGGCGCGAAACTCCCTGGCGCCCGGCAAGGTTGCGAGATACCAACTGACATGCTTGCGGGCAATGCGAACGCCCATTACATCGCCGTAGAAGGCGTGCAGTGCAGCCAGATGTTCAAGCAGAATGCGTTCCACTTCGAGCAGGCTGGGTGCCGGGAGCTGTTCACCGGTACGCAGGTAGTGCTCGATCTCACGGAATATCCACGGCCGGCCCTGAGCCGCGCGACCGATCAACAGGCCATCAGCGCCGGTGGCGGCCAGTACGGCTTTGGCTTTCTGCGGCGAATCGATATCGCCATTGGCCAGCACCGGAATCGACACCGCCTGCTTGATCGCGGCAATGGTGTCGTACTCGGCTTCGCCCATATACAGGTCGGCGCGGGTGCGGCCATGCACGGCCAGCGCGACAATGCCGGCGTCTTCGGCGATTTTCGCCACGCTGATGCCGTTCTTGTTCTCGCGGTCCCAGCCGGTGCGGATCTTCAGGGTCACCGGCACATCTACGGCGGCGACCACGGCCTGAAGAATCTCGCGAACTAACACTTCGTCTTTCAATAGGGCAGAACCGGCGGCCTTGTTGCAGACCTTCTTGGCCGGGCAGCCCATATTGATGTCGATGATCTGCGCGCCCATTTCCACGTTGCGCCGCGCCGCTTCGGCGAGCATTTCGGGATCACCGCCGGCGATCTGTACCGAGCGGGGCTCGGGATCACCGCTGTGGATCATGCGCAAGCTCGACTTGCGGGTGTTCCACAGGCGCACATCGCTGGTGACCATTTCCGACACCACCAGACCCGCACCCATACGCTTGCACAGCTGGCGAAACGGCTGGTCAGTGACGCCCGCCATGGGGGCGAGGATCAGCGAATTTGGCAATGTATAGGGGCCGATGCGTAGCGCCGACATAGGGCTTCCCTGCTCAAGAGACCTGCTGTTGAACAAATAGGAGAGTGCGAAAAAGGGTGGGCATGATACCCGCTCTGGATGACCGGAGAAAGGCTGTTTTGAACAAATTCTGAACAGCTCTGGGCTTATCGCGAAGGGTTTGGTTGCGGCGGATTCTCAAGCAATCCGCTGCGTGCAGGCTATTCCGGCGAGTGGAAGCTCAGGCTGTAGTTCACTGCTTGGGTGCCTGGGTCGAGGATGTCCAGGGAGATGTGAATAGGTGTCTGCGGCGGCATTTCCGCGTTACCGGCCAGCTCGCCAGCGAGGTATTCGCTGGGCTTGAAACGGCGGCTGGCGAGCAGTTGGCCGTTGATGTCGGCAAAGCGCATTTCCAGCAGCGGGAAGGGCTGGGAGAACGCCGCGCGGTTGTAGAGGATGGCGTCGACCACCAGGGCGCCGCTGAATTCCGGGTGGCTGCGCACCACCAAGTTGCTGCTCTTGACCTGGGTGATGTCGACCTTGGATGGCAGCTGGCAACCGACCGCCGGGCAGAGTTGCTCGAACCAGGGGCGGTATTGATCCTGGCGGGCCAACTCATTGAAGTGGTACATCACGTACTGCCCGGCCAGCGCGGCAGCGCCGAGAAAATTCAGCAGGCCCCAGCCAGTCCAGCGGCCCCAGGGCTTCTTCGGCTGCTGCCAGTCCAGTTGCAGTGGCTCGTCATCCAGCTCGAACAGGTGCTCGTCACGCAGTTCGGGCTCGCTGCGCGCGGCCTTTTTCGGCGCCGCTACGGTGGGTTCTTCATCGGCCGGGCTGTCTGCCCGCGCGCCAAAGGGCTCGCGCTCGGCATGCAGCTCAATGTGCTCGATTTCCGGCTCGGGGTGGCGCCGGTCAAGGGCGTTGAGGCCGAGCGGTGGCTCGTCATCGGGCTCGCTGATCGGAGCTGGCGCTGCGGGTGCCGGCGGCGGAGTCGGCCGAGCAGGTGGTGGCAGCGGCTGAGGTTTGACGCTCAGGCTGGTGGCTGGCTTGCTCAGCTCATCCTGCAGCAGGGCTTCGGCCCAGCGCTCGTCGTGCGGGTCGTGCTCTATTGGCTCGGGTGCCAGAAAGCTTTCGCTGTATTTTGGTGCGCTATCAATCGCCAGAAACTGCTTGGACAGCTGCTGCTCCTGGGCTTCGAGCTTGGCCAGCTCTTCATCCAGATCAAGGCTGTCGAGGTCCAGGTCGTCATGAATCCACAGCGTGTCGCTAGCTTTGCTGCTGGCTGGCGCCGCCGGTATTGCGGGCGTGGCGCTGGGCATAACCGGGCGTGGCGCGGGCGGCACGGGTGGTTTGCTCGGCTGTGGAGTCGCTGTTGGCGTTGGCGCAGCTACTGGCACGGCGGGGGGCGGCAGTTGCTGGCCCTGTTCACGCAGCTGTTGCGCGGCATTGAACACATGCAGGCAGGCTCCGCAGCGCACGGCACCATGGGCGGCACCCAGCTGCGTGAGGTTCACGCGAAAGCTGGTGCGGCAATGGGGGCACTGGGTGACGAAGCTCTGGGTCATGCGGCGATCCGGCTAAACGAGGCGGCTAGTCTAACGCAAGTGCTTGGCAATGCAGCACTTGCGCACTGGGGCGGTTAGCGGCGTACGCCGCTAATACGCACCCAGCCGTCCTTATCGGCGGTCGGGTCGAGGACAAAGGCGTCGTTATAAGCGGCGCGCACCTCTTCGGCCTGCTCGGCAAGGATGCCCGACAGCGCCAGGCGCCCGCCGGGCTTGACCAAACGGGTGATCTGCGGCGCCAACGCCACCAGTGGGCCGGCGAGGATATTGGCGACCACCACGTCGGCTGGCTGTTGCGGCATCTCGTCTGGCAGGTAGAGCGGGAAGCGCGCCGGGTCGATGTTGTTGCGTCCGGCGTTATCGCGCGAGGCTTCGATGGCCTGGATGTCGATATCAGTGCCCACCGCTTGCGGCGCGCCGAGCAGCAGGGCGGCAATTGCCAGGATGCCCGAGCCGCAACCGAAGTCGATCACGCTGCAATCCTGCAGGTTCTGGCCGTCCAGCCATTCCAGGCACAATGCGGTAGTCGGGTGTGTGCCAGTGCCGAAGGCCAGGCCCGGATCGAGCAGCAGGTTGACCGCATCCGGCTCCGGCGCCGCGTGCCAGCTCGGCACGATCCACAGGCGCTGGCCGAAACGCATCGGCTGGAAACCGTCCATCCAGCTGCGTTCCCAGTCCTGATCGGCGATCACTTCGGCCTGGTGCTCGGGCAATTCGGCGCCGGTCAGCAGCTGCAGGTGGGCAAATACCGCGTTGGCGTCGGTGTCGGCTTCGAAGAGAGCGAGCAGGTGGGTGTGTGACCACAGTGGCGTGGTGCCCAGGTCCGGCTCGAAGATCGGCTGGTCTTCGGCGTCCATAAAGGTCACCGAGACGGCGCCGACTTCCAGCAACGCATCTTCGTAGGTTTCCGCCTGCTCCGGGGTAATGGCGAGACGGACTTGTAACCAGGGCATGGCAAACCTCGTGAACGTTGTGGCGGGATGGCGCAAATTGGCGCGCAGCTTACTTGAAGCGGTGGGGCGGCTGCCACCGCTTGCGGTCGGCAGAAACGACAAGGGCCGCCGAATGGCAGCCCTTGTCTGTGCGCTACGCCGAAGCTTAGTGCTTATCCATACCCAGCTTTTTCTCTAGGTAGTGGATATTCACGCCGCCTTTGCAGAAACCTTTGTCACGGACCAGGTCGCGGTGCAGGGGCACGTTGGTCTTGATGCCGTCGACGACGATCTCATCCAGCGCGTTGCGCATGCGGGCCAGGGCCTCGTCGCGGGTGGCACCGTAGGTGATCAGCTTGCCGATCAGCGAGTCATAGTGCGGCGGTACTGTGTAGCCGCTGTACAGATGCGAATCGACCCGTACGCCATTGCCGCCTGGGGCGTGGAAGTGCTTGACCTTGCCAGGGCAGGGCATGAAGTTGTCCGGGTCTTCGGCGTTGATTCGGCATTCCAGCGAATGGCCGCGAATTACCACGTCACTTTGCTTGAACGACAGCTTGTTGCCAGCGGCGATGCTGAGCATCTCCTTGACGATGTCGATGCCGGTGACCATTTCCGAAACCGGATGCTCAACCTGTACGCGGGTGTTCATCTCGATAAAGTAGAAATGACCATCTTCGTAGAGGAACTCGAAGGTACCAGCGCCGCGGTAGCCGATCTCGATGCAGGCATCGACGCAGCGTTGCAGCACTTCGGCGCGGGCTTTTTCATCAATGCCCGGTGCCGGCGCTTCTTCCAGAACCTTCTGGTGGCGGCGCTGCAACGAGCAGTCGCGGTCACCCAGGTGGATGGCGTTACCCTGGCCGTCGGAGATCACCTGGACTTCCACGTGACGTGGGTTGCCGAGGAACTTCTCCAGATAGACCATCGGGTTGCCAAACACCGAACCCGCTTCGCTGCGGGTCAGCTTGGCCGATTTGATCAGGTCTTCTTCCTTGTACACCACGCGCATGCCGCGACCACCGCCGCCGCCAGCGGCCTTGATGATCACCGGGTAACCGACTTCGCGAGCAATCTGCAGGGCAGTTTCCTCGTCTTCCGGCAGTGGGCCGTCAGAGCCAGGTACAACTGGTACGCCGGCGCGCTTCATGGCGTCCTTGGCCGACACCTTGTCGCCCATCAGGCGAATGGTCTCGGCTTTCGGGCCGATAAAGGCGAAACCGGAGTTTTCCACCTGTTCGGCGAAATCAGCGTTTTCCGCGAGGAAGCCGTAGCCGGGGTGGATGGCGGTGGCGCCGGTGACTTCAGCTGCGCTGATGATCGCCGGAATATTCAAATAGGACAGCGCGCCAGAGGCTGGGCCGATGCACACCGACTCGTCGGCCAGGCCCAGGTGCATCAGTTCGCGGTCAGCGGTGGAGTGCACCGCGACGGTCTTGATGCCCAGCTCTTTACAGGCGCGCAAGACGCGCAGGGCGATCTCGCCGCGGTTGGCGATCAGAACTTTTTCCAACATCGCTGGCTCTCCGTGGATCAAACGATGGTGAACAGAGGCTGGTCGTATTCCACCGGCTGACCGTTCTCTCCCAGGATGGATTCGATCACGCCGCTGGTTTCGGCCTCGATGTGGTTCATCATCTTCATCGCTTCAACGATGCAGAGAATGTCGCCTTTCTTCACGCTCTGGCCGACTTCTACGAAGTTGGCTGACGTTGGGCCGGATGCGCGGTAGAAGGTGCCGACCATTGGCGAGCGCACTACGGTGCCATTCAGCTTGGCGGCAACCGGGGCTGCTGCTTCAGTGGCGACCGGTGCTGCAGCAACCGGAGCAGCTGCAGGCGCAGGGGCCTGAGCGTACATCGGCTGTTGCATAAAGGCTGGCTGCTTGCTGTGACGACTGATCCGCACGGACTCTTCGCCTTCGCGAATCTCCAGCTCGTCGATACCGGATTCTTCCAGCAGCTCGATCAGTTTTTTGACTTTACGAATATCCATAGTGGTTCAACTCCCGGTGAGGTCAGGGGCGCTTAAGTTCAAGTTGTTCTAGTGCAGCCTCCAGGGCCAGTCGATAACCGCTGGCGCCAAGGCCGCAGATCACTCCCACCGCGACATCTGAAAAGTAGGAGTGATGGCGGAAAGCTTCGCGTTTGTGCACGTTGGACAAATGCACTTCGATGAATGGGATGCTCACCGCCAGCAATGCGTCACGTAATGCGACGCTGGTATGAGTAAAAGCGGCAGGATTGATCAGGATAAAGTCGACACCTTCGCCTTTTGCGGCGTGAATACGGTCAATCAGCTCGTACTCGGCATTGCTCTGCAGGTACAGCAGATGGTGGCCTGCCTCACGCGCGCGGCGCTCCAGGTCGAGGTTGATCTGCTCCAGGGTGACGGCGCCGTAAACCCCTGGCTCGCGTGTGCCGAGCAGGTTGAGGTTGGGGCCGTGCAGTACCAATAAGGTCGCCATGATCCTTAATCCTTGTTTTTCTACTGGGCAGGACTATGCCGCGGCAGCGCGGGGCTGTCCAGTTCTCAGCAATAGTCGACACGATGACCGCAGATTGCGGCAAATATATGACTCGGGGCGTTAAAAACGTTCCCGCGCCGTGCTCAGGCGCGCAGCAAAGGTCGCCGCATCCACCTCACCTACGACACGCAGATCCAGCCATTCGTCACCCTTGGCGTCGAACAGCAGAATCGCCGGCGGGCCGAATAGCTGGTAGCGGTCGAGCAGGGCGCGCTGAGCGGGGTTGCTTTCGGTGATGTCGAAACGCACCAGCTGATAGTCGCCGAGCTGGCGGCCGACTTCCGGGGCGTTGAGCACTTCGCGTTCGATCACCTTGCAGCTGATACACCAGTCGGCGTACCAGTCGAGCAGCAGCGGCTTGCCGTTGTTCTTTGCGGCAAGCAAGGCGGCATCCAGTTCGGCGGGGGTGCTGATAGTTTGCCATTGGCCAGTTTGTACCTGAGTTGCTTCGGCGGTGCTGACCATGCGGCCAAGCGGACGTAGCGGGTCATCTTGGCCTTGCAGTGCGCCGACCCAGGCCACTAGGGCGTAGACCAGCAGGGGCAGACCGAGCAGTTGCGCGAGTTTCTGGTGATGGGTTTTCGGCGTGAGTTCCAGCACCCCGAGCCACAGTGCGATGCCGGCGGCCAGCAATCCCCACAACGCCAGGCTGACTGGGCCGGGTACGACGCGCTCAAGCAGCCAGATCGCCACGGCCATCAGCAATGCGCCGAACAGATTGCGCACGGTGAGCATCCACGGTCCGGATTTCGGCAGCAAGGCGCCGCCACCGACGGCGAACAGCACCAGTGGCGCGCCCATGCCGAGACCCAGTGCCAGCAGTTTGAGGCCGCCGCCGAGGGCGTCACCGCTGGCGCTGATGTACAGCAGCGCGCCGGCCAGTGGCGCGGATACGCAAGGTGAGACCAGGACGCTGGACAGCACGCCGAGCGCTGCGGCGCTGAGAACTGTGCCGCCCTGCAGTTTCTGGCTCAGGCGCTGTAACGGGCCGTCGATGGCAGCCGGCAGGCGCAGTTCAAGAAAGCCCAGGCTGGCCGCGCCGAACAGGGCGAAGAAGATCGCAAACGGCACCAGCACCCAGGGCGATTGCAGGCGTGCCTGCAGGTTGAGTTCCGCGCCGAACAAGCCCATCAATGCGCCGAGGATGGCAAAGCTCAATGCCATCGGCAGCACGTAGGCCAGCGACAGCACCAGGCTGCGCATGCCGCCGGGTTGGCCGCGCAGCACCACGCCGGTGAGGATTGGCAGCATCGGCAGCACGCACGGGGTAAAGGTCAGCGCCAGGCCACCGAGGAAGAACAGCGCCAGATCGGTCCAGCTCCAGGGTGTTGAGGCATCCGGCGTGGCGCTGCTGGTCGCTGCACCGCCGCCAATCGCCAGCACTTCGGTTTCTGGCGGGTAGCACAGGCCTTTGTCGGCGCAGCCCTGGTAGTTGACGCTGAGGTTGAAGGGGCGATTGTCCGGGTTGTTGACCGGCACCTCGACATCCAGCACCTCGTAATACACCTCGACATCGCCGAAGTACTCATCATGCTTGGCTTTGCCGGCCTGTAACACGGCCTGGCCCAGGCTTATATCGGCGGGCTCGCTGCTAAAGCTGAAGCGGTGCCGGTACAGGTAATAACCTTCGGCCGCGACAAAGCGCAGTTTCACTGACTCGCTGGAGCTGCTGATCAGGCTCAGCTTGAACGCCTCACGGACGGGCAGGAAGTCCGCGCTGTTGTTCAGGGGGGCGCCGAACTGCGCAGGAGCGGGCGGCTTATCGAACAGGCCGGCGCTGGCCGGCAGTACGACCAGAAGCAGAAGCAGGCTGAGTAGACGGTGCATGGCAGGCTCGTGATGCGGGAATCGCCGCATCATAGCGGAGGCGGGAGGCTCAGGGCACGGCCCAGGCTGTAAGCGGTCTTGTCTGCAGGCTGGATGGTGCGCGACAGATTGCCGCGCCAGCGGCCGTTAACCGTCTGTTAGACCCTGAACGCCTGCACGGCGGTATGCAGTTGGCCGCCGAGTTGCAGCAGTTGGTCGCCCTGATTACGGCCCTCGCCGATGCGCTGCAGGTTGTCGCCGCCAAGTTGGTGGATGCGCTCGCTGTGCCCGCGAATTTCGCTGACCGCGCCGCTCTGCTGCGCGGTGGCGTCGGCAATGCGCTCGGCCATGCTGGCGATGGTACGGATCGCCACGACGATTTCATCCAGCGCGCCATCGGCGGCTTCCGCCTGGCTGGCGGTGGCTTCGGCGTGTTCGACCTGAGTACGCATGGCCTGTACAGATTGCAGCGCGGCCTGTTGCAGGCGGCCGATCAGTTCCTGAATCTGCGCGGTGGCGCCGCTAGTGCGTTGCGACAACGAACGGACTTCATCGGCGACCACGGCAAAGCCGCGGCCCAGCTCGCCGGCCCGTGCCGCTTCGATGGCGGCATTCAGCGCGAGTAGGTTGGTCTGCTCGGCGATGCCACGAATCACCGTCAGCACATTGCCGATGGTCGCGGTTTCCTCGGCCAGGCGTTCGATGGCCTGGGCGTTGCCTTGCACTTCATCAACCAGTTCATGCAGGCCGGTGAGGCTGTGGCCAATTACCTGCTGGCCTTGTTCCAGGGCGCGGTTGGCGTCGCGGCTGGCATCGGCAGCCTGGCTGGCATCGCCGGCAACCTGCTGGATGGTGGCCTGCAGCTCTCCGAGCGCATCGCGGATCTGCGCGGTGTCGCCGGCCTGGCGTTCGGCGCCGCTGTGCAGACCGCCACTGAGATCAGCCAGGGTGCGACTAGAACCGACTACTTGTTCGGCATGCCGGCGAATGGTGCCGACCAAATCGACCAGATAGGCACGCAGACGGTTTAGTGATTCTTCGATATCGCGCAGTTCCTGAGTGCGTGAGTCCAGGCGGATGTCGGCGGCAAAATCGCCTTGCGCCCAGGCGGACAGTGCGGGGACCAGGTGCGTGAGTACCCGTGTTAGGCGTCGCTGGAGGGTGTCGATGATCAGGGCAATCAACAGAATCAGGCCGATCATCAAGCCGAGTATCAGCTGTACTTCACCCTGGATGCGACCATGTTCGGCGCGCACTTGCGGTTCCAGCGCGGCCAGCGCCTGCTGTACCTGATCGATCTGCATGCGCGTGCTCGTGGCCAGAGCGCCGCGTTGTTCGATCAGATTACGGGTGCGTTGCAGTTCGGCCGGGTAGCGGCTGATCAGGTTGTCCAGGTCGCGTTTGAGGGCAATGCCACGGTCTTCGGCCTCGCTGCTCTCACTGCTGGCGTCCAAGCCCAGCATGTCAGCAAACGAATCGCTGGACGACTGGCTGGCGTCGGCCACGCCGAGCAGCGGCAGATCAGTGAGGGTTTGCGCCTGCTTACCCAAGGCTGTCAGTTCACGTTCTACTTCGCTGGCCAGCTCGCTACGGCCGCTGCGCACCAGCTTGTCGCGGGCATGGGCCAGGCGGGTGAGGTGCCGTGCCGCGCTAAACAGCGGCTTGCGGTAAGCAACCGCGGCATTTGCTTCGCCGCTGTCGGCGTATTGCGCGAGCTGCTCCAGTGCTGCGTCCATCTCGCGCTCGGCTTGTAACAGCAGGCCTTGCGGGTCAGCGGAGAGCTTGCCTGCGGCCAGCAGTTCGTTGGCACTGAAGGCTTTGAGTTCAGCGAGGCTGGGACGCAGGTTATCCGCCAATTGCGTGGGCAATTCAGTCATGGCCTGTTCGAGGCTGTCCAGCGATTGCAGGGCGGCGCTGTGGCGCAGCGCGTCGCCGCTGTCCAGGTAGGCGCTGATGTTCTGCGCGGCTTCGCCCTGGAACTGCTGGGACAGGCTCAGGTAGCGCGCCATCAGCAGGTATGGACGTTCCAGGGCGCGCTGCGACCACCAGAGCGTGACGGCCAGGGCCACGCAGACGGTAACCAGCAGCAGGGTATTGAGGTTGGTAAGGAATTTCAGGCGCATAAGGCTCGACCGATGACGAACGGTTCGGCCGCCGACGTGGACGTCAAGGCGGCTGCTAAGCCTCAGAATTTATTGCTTTTTCGTGACCGTAATATGACGACGCCGACTGCGTCACATTTTTCTGCTGAGTGGCGGATGATCGGCCGTGACGGGTGGGATCAGTCGCCCTGGTAGATCGCCACCTGATTGCGGCCGCCGTGTTTGGCCACGTACAGCGCCAGGTCGGCTTGCTGCGACAGCAGTTTGCCGTCCAGCTGCGGCGCCAGTTGGGCGATGCCGCAGCTGAAGGTGCAGGACAGGTCATGCGGCTGCGCGGAATACTGGATTTCGGCGAAGCGCTGGCGGATCTCATCGAGGACTCGGCGGGCCGATTCGGCGTCGGTGTCGGGCATCACCACGGCGAACTCTTCGCCGCCGTAGCGACCGATATGGTCGCTCTTGCGCAGACGCTGCTTGAGAAACAGCGCAAGACTTTTGATCACCCGGTCGCCCATGGGGTGGCCGTAGGTGTCGTTGACCTTCTTGAAGAAGTCGATGTCGATCATCGCAAAGCTCAGCGGCAGGCCATCACGTTCGGCGCGGAAGCGCGCATCTTCGAGCAGTTGCAGGGTGTGGGTGTGGTTGTACAGGCCGGTCAGGCTGTCACGCACCATGCGCGCCTTGAGGCTGCGCGCGCGCGCGGCACGGTTGCGTACGGTGGCGATCAGGTGGCGCGGCTTGATCGGCTTGGTGAGGAAGTCGTCGCCACCTTCGCTCATCGCGTCGAGCTGCTTGTCCAGGTCGTCTTCGGCGGACAGGTAGATGATCGGCACGCTGACATAACGGTCGTTGTGGCGGATCACCTGGGCCAGTTCCGGGCCGTTGCACTCGGGCATGTACATGTCGAGGATGATCAGGTCGGGCTGGAAATCCGCCAGATGGCTCATCGCCTGGATGGGTTCGATCAAGGTGCGAGTGACGATCCCGGCGCTATTGAGAACGCGCTCGGTGTGCGTGGCTTGGGCCCGCGAATCGTCGACGATCAGTACCTTGTAGGGCTCGTATTGCGACACGTTAGTCAGCACTTCAATGCGCTCGAACAGGTTCGAGGCATCCAGGCTGCCGGTGAAGAACTCCTGGCCACCTGCGCGCACAGCCGACAGGCGAGTCATGGTATCGGTGTCTTCAGGGCTAAAGAACAGCAGTGGGATCGTGTGTTCCAGGCCTTCCTGCACGCTTTTGGCTAATTGCAGGCCGCAACCAGGGCCGGAGAAGTCAACTTCCATCAGGATCGCTGCCGGATGACGCTCAAGCATGGCATTGCGAAACGCGTTGGCGCTGTCCAGGGCAATCGCATTCATGCCGAAGAATTCCAGGCGCTGCACCAGCTGTTCGGCCCGCTCCAGGTGTTGCAAGGCCAAGTACACCGGCTTGCGCAAGGGTGGCAGCACGGTTTGCTCAAAGCGATCGCCATGCCTCAGGCCCGTGCGTGACAGGCGTTGCAGCAGCTGGTTGAGCTGGCTGATCAGCTCGCTGTTGAGGCGGCCGCGGTTGTCGGTCACCAGTTGCAGGCAGCTGTCGATTTCCAGGGCCAATTGGCTGTGTTCAGCTTGATCGAAGCGCTCGGCATAACGCTGCAACAATTGCGTTGCCTCGCGCAGCTCACCCATGCCGGCGTCATTCCACTCGCTGCGCTGCAGGCGCTGCCAGACTTCCAATACCTGACGCGCCTGATTGATCACGCGCTGGGCAAAGTGCTGCTTGAGGCGGTCGCGGCTAGGGTCTTCTTGCTCGATCATGGCCCGTTTTCAGTAAGGGCAGCGCAGGGCTACGGGTGATGGCTTAGTGCTAGCAATGCTAACACTCGTTTGAATTATTGCGAGTGCCGTCGATCTATTGGCGTCGGCCTTCTGTCTATAGCATCACAGATACACCATTGGCATAACCGGCGCTAAGTTTGCCGTTCGCCGCTGCGCAGTCGGCTGCGCTTCCCTTATAGTGCAAGGCAGTTGCGCAACCCTGCTTGAGGGTTGTGGTCAAACTAACAGCCGCCGGGTGATGCAGCCGGTCGCGAGTTTGCTACTTGGGTAACAAAAGGACATTGCCATGCTGGATTGGAAAAACCGAACGGCCGAAACGCGCACTGGCGCCGCAGACACCGCCACCACCTCACCGAATCAATCGACAGGACGCACGGTTACGCGCTTGGTCGCAGGCCTGCTCGGGCTTTACCTGGTCGTGGCGCTGGTGGTGGGCTGGTACTGGAGCCAGGAGCCCGCGCAGTTTTCCGTGCAGCAACGCGCCGAAGCCGCGGCTCAGGCTAGCGGGCGCAAGCTGGTGAATGGCTACACCACTGTGGAGACCCTGAAGCAGGTCGCGGGCACTTTGCTCAACAAGCCGGGCGGTTACCTGGCGAACGACCTCGCTCCGCCGGGTCTGTGGCTCGACAACATGCCGAGCTGGGAGTTTGGTGTGCTGGTGCAGGTGCGAGACATGTCCCGTGCGCTGCGCAAAGACTTCACTCGCTCGCAATCACAGTCGACCGAAGACGCCGACCTGGCCAAGGCCGAACCGCGCTTCCACTTCGACCACAAAAGCTGGGCGTTGCCGGCCTCTGAGGCGGAATACGCTGAAGGCATCAAGTCACTGGATGGTTACCTTGAACGCTTGGGCGACCCGAGCAAGGGCAATGCCCAGTTCTACACCCGTGCTGACAACCTGAATAACTGGCTGGGCGACGCCGCCACGCGTCTGGGTTCGCTGTCACAGCGTCTGTCGGCGAGTGTCGGTCAAGTGCGTCTGAATACTGCAGTGGTTGATCCAGCGCTGGCCGATAGCGTGGCCCAGGCCGACTTTATAGAAGGCGTGAATTACGAAACGCCGTGGCTGCAGATCGACAACGTGTTCTACGAAGCCCGTGGTCAGGCCTGGGCACTGGCGCATTTGCTGCGTGCCATTGAAGTGGACTTCGCCGATGTGCTGGCGAAGAAGAACGCCACCGTCAGCGTGCGCCAGATCATTCGCGAGTTGGAAGCGGCCCAGGAAACCCTGTGGAGTCCGATGATCCTCAATGGCAGCGGTTATGGCCTGCTGGCCAACCACTCGCTGGTGATGGCCAACTACATCTCGCGGGCCAATGCCGGGCTGATTGACCTGCGCCAACTGCTGTCGCAGGGTTAAGCGGTGGCCTGGTCCGAAGCCGAGGTGGCGCACCGCGCCGCCTCTGATGCTGAGCGCATCGCCTGGGTTGACGAGCAGGACCGTCCGCTCGGCGGTGTACTGCGCAGTGAGCTGCGCGAGCGGCACTTGCTCGGGCGCGGCACCTACATCCTGTTATTCAACAGTGCCGGCTTGCTGTGCGTGCACCGGCGTACCCTGAGCAAGGCGCTGTACCCCGGTTACTGGGATGTGGCAGCCGGCGGCATGGTGCTCGAAGGCGAGAGCTACGCCGAATCGGCCGCGCGCGAGCTGGCTGAAGAGCTGGGTATCGAAGACGCGCAGCTGGTGGAGCATGCGCATTTCCTCTACGACGCGCCGGAAAGCCGTCTGTGGTGCATGGCCTATTCGGCTGTGTCCGATGCGCCGCTGCGCTTGCAGCCGGAGGAAGTGTTGGAGGCGCGCTTTATCTCCATCGACGAGGCATTGGCCGAGACGCAGCACCTGCCGTATTGCCCCGACTCGTTGGCCGCCTTGCAGCGCTATCTGGCAGCCACTCGCTAGGCCCTCAATAACGGCCAAACCCCGCGTCAGCCCTGGCTTTGTGCAGGATATCTGGACGTTTTGTTCGGCATCCTGAACAAGGTCGCCAATCCGCCGATTAATGGCGCATTTTTACACTTAGCAGTCGCGGCTTTTGCCGTTACACTGCGCCGCCTTCAAGCCCTGGCCGTGTATCGCCAGGGTGCGCTGCCCCTGCCAGAGTGGGGCTTCGCGGTCGACCCCGAGCACTCAGTCGACCAGTCGCTATCCTGACCCCTTCGAGGACAAACCGGTGGTCAAGAAAGCTTCGTCATTCGCCGCACTCAGCGGCCTGGTGTATTCCACCGACAGCGGCCGGCATTGCCCGGACTGCAGTCAGCCGGTGGATGCCTGCACCTGCAAACAGACCCTGATCCCCGACGGTGATGGCATCGCCCGCGTGCGCCGCGAAACCAAAGGTCGTGGCGGCAAAACGGTGACCACCATCAGTGGTGTCCCGCTGGCCGAGGAGCCGCTCAAGGACCTTGCCAGTGCCCTGAAGAAACGCTGCGGTTGCGGCGGTTCGCTCAAGGATGGGGTGATCGAGATTCAGGGTGACCACGTCGAGCTGCTGATGGCCGAGCTGATCAAGCACGGTTTTAAAGCCAAGAAGTCCGGCGGCTGATCCCGTCTTTTCTAAACTTCCTCGGCGGACCTTGGGTCACAGCTGAGTAATCGTCATTTCCAGACTTTAATCTGTACGCGTCTTGGCTGTGCCAAGGCCACTATCGCCAGCAAGGGAGACATCGATGTCTGCACGACGCACACGTAAAGATGACGGCAGCCAGTGGACCGTAGCGGACAGCCGCAGCGTCTATGGTATTCGCCATTGGGGCGCGGGTTACTTCGCGATCAATGACAAGGGCCGTGTCGAGGTGCGCCCGAATGGCCCGCAAAGCACGCCGATTGACCTCTACGAGCAGGTTGATGAGCTGCGTTCCAGCGGCTTGTCGCTGCCGCTGCTGGTGCGTTTTCCGGACATTCTGCAAGACCGCGTGCGCCAGCTGACCGGCGCATTTGATGCCAATATCGCGCGTCTGGAATACCAGAGCCCGTACACCGCGCTTTACCCGATCAAGGTCAACCAGCAGGAAGCGGTGGTGGAAAACATCATCGCCACGCAGAACGTCTCCATCGGCCTGGAGGCTGGCTCCAAGCCGGAGCTGATGGCGGTGCTGGCGTTGGCGCCGAAGGGCGGTACCATCGTCTGCAACGGCTATAAAGACCGCGAATTTATCAAGCTGGCCCTGATGGGGCAGAAGCTCGGTCATAACGTGTTTATCGTGATCGAGAAAGAATCCGAAGTGCAGCTGGTGATCGACGAAGCGGCCGAACTCAAGGTCGCGCCGCAGATCGGCTTGCGCGTGCGTCTGTCGTCGCTGGCATCGAGCAAGTGGGCTGACACCGGTGGCGAGAAGTCCAAGTTCGGCCTCTCAGCGGCGCAGCTGCTGTCGGTGGTAGAGCGCTTCCGCGCGGCCAAGCTGGATCAGGGCATCCGCCTGCTGCACTTCCATATGGGTTCGCAGATCGCCAACCTGTCCGACTACCAGCACGGCTTCAAGGAAGCCATTCGCTATTACGGCGAGCTGCGTGGGCTGGGCCTACCGGTTGACCATATCGACGTCGGCGGCGGCCTGGGTGTGGATTACGACGGCACCCACTCGCGCAATGCCAGCTCGATCAACTACGACATGGACGACTACGCCGGCGTGGTGGTCGGCATGCTTAAAGAGTTCTGCGATGCCCAGGAACTGCCGCATCCGCACATCTTCTCGGAAAGCGGCCGCTCGCTGACCGCGCACCACGCCATGCTGGTGGTGCAGGTCACCGACGTGGAAAAACACAACGACGAGATCCCCAAGATCGAAGACGTCACCAGCCTGCCGGAAACCGTGCGTTATCTGGTTGAGCTGCTGGGCCCGACCGATATCGAGATGGTCACCGAGACCTACTGGCGCGCCACCCACTATATGAGCGACGTGGCGACTCAGTACGCTGACGGCAAACTTAGCCTGACCGAAAAGGCCCTGGCCGAGCAGTGCTACTTTGCTGTGTGCCGTCGCCTGCATAACTCGCTGAAGGCGCGTCAGCGCTCGCACCGTCAGGTGCTGGATGAGCTCAACGACAAGCTGGCCGACAAGTACATCTGTAACTTCTCGGTGTTCCAGAGCCTGCCGGACACCTGGGCCATCGGCCAGGTGCTGCCGATTCTGCCGCTCAACCGCCTCGACGAAGAGCCGCTGCGTCGCGCCGTGCTGCAGGATTTGACCTGCGACTCCGACGGCAAGATCCGCCAGTACGTCGATGAGCAGTCGATCGAGACCAGCCTGCCGGTGCACGAAGTGCGCGAGGGCGAGGACTACCTGCTGGGGATTTTCCTGGTCGGTGCCTACCAGGAGATTCTCGGTGATATGCACAACCTGTTCGGTGACACCGACTCGGTGAACATTTACCAGAACGCCGATGGCAGCGTGTACCACGCCGGTATCGAGACCCACGACACCATCGAGGACATGCTGCGCTACGTGCACCTGTCGCCGGAGGAGTTGATGAACCACTACCGCGACAAGGTCGCCAGCGCCAAGATCAGCCCGCGCGAGCGCACCCAGTTCCTCGACGCGCTGCGTCTTGGGCTGACCCGTTCGTCTTACCTGTCGTCCTAGGGAACAATCGATCTGCTGCGCGTCGGCCCTACTGCGTTAAAAACAGGCTCGGAATGCTCATGTACAAAAGTACACTCCGCTTCCTCGCCGTTTTGACCAGCCGAAGGCTGTTACTAACGTAGCGCCTTGTAGTGCTCTAGCTCGCGAGATCTTGAGCAGGCACAAGCTCGCGCTGAATGCAAAAGGCCCCGCACTGCGGGGCCTTTTGCTATCTGCTGATATTGGTTTAAAAACCGTAGCTCGGATGTAGTCCGGGGGCGATTAAGCACCTAGTAGGCTCTGCCCGCATACGCGTAGCACTTGTGCGGTGGCGGCACCCGAGCCGGGCTGGGCGAACCAGGCCACGGCTTCGGCGACGTCCTGCGGCAAGCCGCCTTGGCCCATGGAGTTCATGCGGCGGCCGGCTTCGCGGATGGTCAGTGGGATGGCGGCGGTCATCTGGGTTTCGATAAAACCGGGCGCCACGGCGTTGATGCTGATACCGCGCTTGGCCAACGTCGGCGCCCAGGCCTGGGCCAGGCCGATCACTCCGGCCTTGCTGACTGCGTAGTTGGTCTGGCCCATATTGCCGGCGATGCCGCTGATCGAGGCGATCAGCACCACGCGGCCGTTGTCGTGCAGCTTGCCGGCGTCCAGCAGGGCTTGGGTCAGCACCTGCGGGGCATTCAGGTTGACGTTGATCACCGAGTTCCAGAAGTCGTCGCTCATCTTCGCCAGGGTCTTGTCACGGGTGATGCCGGCGTTGTGCACGACGATATCGATACCGTCCGGTAGAGCCTCGATCAGCTGCGCGGCGGCATCGCTGGCACAAATATCCAGGGCCAGGCTGCGCCCGCCCAAGC
Source organism: Pseudomonas sp. OTU750018 (assembly GCF_011636575.1). Classification (NCBI taxonomy): domain Bacteria; kingdom Pseudomonadati; phylum Pseudomonadota; class Gammaproteobacteria; order Pseudomonadales; family Pseudomonadaceae; genus Pseudomonas; species Pseudomonas sp. OTU750018. The sequence goes on along the minus strand of NZ_JAAPAU010000001.1, from coordinate 1,180,420 downwards.
GGGCAGCTAGTGCGTCGAGAGCGTCCTTGGCCGGCGGTATGTCCAGCAGCACCACTTCGGCACCGTCGCGGGCCAGGGTTTCGGCGATGGCTGCGCCGATGCCGCGCGAGGCCCCGGTAACCAGGGCCTTCTTGCCGGCCAGTGGGCGAGTCCAGTCCTTGACCTGCTCGCCACAGGCATTCAGGCGCAGCACCTGGCCGGATACATAAGCGCTTTTCGGCGAGAGGAAGAAGCGCAGTGCGCCTTCCAGCTGCGCCTCGCCGCCTTTGCCAACGTAGATCAGCTGCACGTTACCGCCGCGGCGGATTTCCTTGCCCAGGGAGCGGCTGAAGCCTTCCAGGGAGCGCTGCACGCTGGCGGCAATCGGGTCTTTCAACGATTCCGGGGCGCGGCCGAGGATTACCACGCGCGGGCATTTATCCAGGCCCTTGAACGCCGGCTGGAAGAAGTCGCGCAGCTCGATCAGTTGCTCGAAGCGGGTCAGCCCGCTTGCGTCAAACACCAGCGCCTTGAGCTTGGGGCCGTGCTCGGCAGTCCAGCGCGGCAAATCAAATTGGCCTTCACGGGCGGCGAACAGGGCGTCGGTCAGTTTGTTGGCAAAGGGCAGCACGGCGCTGGCCAGGCTGCCTTCGCCGCCAATCAGCAGGGCACCGTCCACCGGTCGACTGCGCCCGGCCATCCAACGCTCCAGCAGCAGCGGCGCGGGCAGACCGAGCGCACTGACCAATCGACGACCTGAGGTGGAGTTGGCAAAGGCGAGATAACGGTCTGACATGAAACGGCTCCTGCGCATGGATCAAAAGTGCGCCCACTCTACTCAGGCAGCAGAAATGCGCAATTGACCGCATCGCCTGCTGCGCTGGCAAGGCGGCCAATGCCACACTGCGGTAACAAGCTAGCCTGTGCGCCATTCACTTCATCAGGAGTAATCCATGACCCAGCCGCGCCGCGTCGCCATCGTTGGTGGTAACCGTATTCCGTTCGCCCGCTCCAATACCGTTTATGCCACTGCGAGCAACCAGGAGATGCTGATCAGCGCGCTGGATGGGTTGGTCGAGCGTTTCAACCTGCACGGCGAACGCCTCGGCGAAGTGGTGGCCGGTGCGGTGCTCAAGCATTCGCGTGACTTCAACCTGACTCGCGAATGCGTGCTTGGCTCGCGCCTGTCCCCGGAAACCCCGGCCTATGACCTGCAGCAGGCCTGCGGCACCGGGCTGGAAGCAGCGCTGCTGGTGGCCAACAAGATTGCGCTTGGGCAGATCGAGTGCGGCATCGCTGGCGGCGTCGACACCACCTCGGATGCGCCAATTGGGGTCAACGAAGGGCTGCGCAAGATCCTGCTGCAGGCCAATCGAGGCAAGAGCACCGGCGAGAAGATTAAGAGCCTGCTGCAGATTCGTCCGCGCCATCTGGCTCCGGCCATTCCGCGCAACGGCGAACCGCGCACCGGCCTGTCGATGGGCGAGCACTGCGAGCTGATGGCACAGACCTGGGCCATTCCGCGTGACGAGCAGGACCAGCTGGCCGTGGCCAGCCACCAGAAACTCGCCGCCGCCTACGCAGAAGGCTGGCACGACGATTTGCTTACGCCGTTCCGTGGTCTGACCCGCGACCAGAACCTGCGCGCCGATATCAGCCTGGAAAAACTCGCCACGCTCAAGCCCTGCTTTGAGCGCAGCCCGCGCGGCACCATGACCGCCGCCAACTCGACGCCACTGACCGATGGCGCCTCCCTGGTGCTGCTGGCCAGCGAGGATTGGGCCAAAGCCCGTGGCCTGCCGATTCTGGCTTACTGGAAGGATGGTGAAGCGGCAGCGGTGGATTTTGTCGGCGCGGGCAAGGAAGGCCTGCTGATGGCGCCGGCCTACGCCGTGCCGCGTCTGTTAGCGCGCAATAAGCTGAGCCTGCAGGACTTCGATTACTACGAAATCCACGAAGCCTTCGCCGCGCAGGTGCTCTGCACCCTCAAGGCCTGGGAAGACGCCGACTACTGCAAGACTCGCCTGGGCCTGGATGCGCCACTGGGTTCTATCGACCGTACCAAGATGAACGTCAAGGGCAGCTCGCTGGCTGCAGGTCACCCTTTTGCAGCCACCGGTGGGCGCATCGTCGCCAACCTAGCCAAGCTGCTCTCAGTGGCGCAGGAAGGTCGTGGATTGATCTCAATTTGCGCCGCTGGTGGTCAAGGTGTGACTGCAATCCTGGAAAAGTAATCAAACAGCAGTATTCGCACGTTGTGCGGGTACTGATGTATGCAACTCCGTGATTTGGAGCGGCCCACGCAGGTGGCGCCGCTCTTTTTTTATGGCCTACCATCCCTGGCGGCCACCCTTCGGGCCGTCGCTGCGCGGCGTTAAAAATGGCTCGCGGCCATTTTTTGTTGCTTTGCAGTCAACTCTTATTCCGCGTCTTCGTTGGCTTCCTGTTTAAGCAGCGCCGCCTTGCGTGCCAGGCCCCAGCGGTAACCGCTGAGGCTGCCGTTGCTGGCGATCACCCGATGGCACGGCACCAGCAGGCCCAGCGGGTTGCTGGCGCAGGCGCGGGCTATGGCGCGCGGATGGCTGCCCAGTTGCGCTGCCAGTTCGGCGTAGTTGCGCGTCTGCCCAGTCTGGATCTGCTGCAGGGCGCGCCACACTTGCTGCTGAAACGCCGTGCCGCGAATATCCAGTGGCAGCTGGGCGGCGCGCTGCGGTTCGCTGATCTGCGCCAGCACCTGTCGCAAGCTATCGCCCAGGCCCGCGTTATCCACATGCAGTTCGGCGGCGGCAAAGCGTTGCTGCAATTCACTTAGCAGCGCAGCCGGGTCGTCACCAAACAGCAGCGCGCAGATGCCTTTGGCGCTGCTGGCCAGCAGCAAGTGGCCGAGTGGGCAGGGCGCGATACTGTAGCGCAGTTGCTCACCCGCAGCCTGTTTACGCCGTTTTGCCGGGCTCAGTGCGGTCGCTTGTTGATACAGCGCGCGGGTGCCGGAGTAGCCGGCGTTTAGCGCGGCATCAAGCACGCTGTCTGCTACCGGCAACTGCTGTTCCAGACGCGCGCGACGTTGCGCCTCGCTCCAGGCTTTGGGCGTCAGCCCGGTACGCGCCTTGAAGGCGCGCGCCAGGTGCGAAGGAGACAGGCCGATACGCGCTGCCAGCTGGGTGAGGTTGAGCGGTTGCTCGCTGGTGTTGAGCAGTTCGCAGGCAGCCACCACCAGCGCATCCAGTTGTTCGGCCGGGCTCTGGCCCTGCGGCGAGCAGCGTTTGCATGGACGAAAGCCCGCGCCTGCAGCTGCGTCAGCATCGACATGGAAACTGACGTTCTCGCGATTGGGCCGCCGCGCCGGGCAACTGGGCCGGCAATAGATACCGGTGCTGCGCACGGCAAATACAAAGCGGCCATCCTGCGCAGCATCACGGTTGCATACGGCTTGCCAGCAGCGGTCGGCATCGAGCATGGCGTGATCCTCAATAAGCATGGGCTGATTGTCGGCTGCGGCTGGTGGTCTGCCAATCCACATCTGACTTTCAAAGCGACCCAAGCTGGCGCCCGGCGACTTAGCCAAGCTCGCCTAGACTCCTTGCATCCGCCACGGCGCACACGCAAGGAGAGGGCAATGTTCAGACTGCGCCATATGGGGCTGCTGCTGGTGCTGGCCAGCGTTTGCGCCGCCGCACAACCGCCGGTACCGGTGCGCCTGGACACCAGTTTCGAAGAGCCTTACCAAGTAGTGGTCGATGGTCAACTCGGCGGGCTGTCGGTCAAGGTGCTCGAATGCATTTTCAACCGTATGCAGCAGCCCTATCAGATTCAGCTGACCTCGTTGCAGCGCGCCAGGCTGAATGTCAGCCGACAGGTCGCCGACGGCTTCTTCAGCTCGGCACCCAATAGTCTGGTAGATGGTTACGCGGTGCTCTCGGCGCCGCTGCTGATCGAGAAGTGGTACTGGTATGCGCTGGACCCCAGCCTGCTCAACCTGCCCATCTGGGATAAGCAGCTGAGGATCGGCAGCGTACTGGGCAGCAACAGCATGATCTGGCTCGAATCGCGCGGTATTAAAGTTGAACAGAAAGTGCCCCGCTTGGAGCAGCTGGTGGAAATGCTTCGCCATGGCCGTATCAATATGGTGCTGGCTGATAGCAGCGCCATGCACAGCACGCTTGAACAGGCAGAGGGTAAGCAGATGCTGCACGAGCGTTTCGTGCGCTACTCGCCGTTGGGCGTGTATTTTTCCAAGACCTTTCTCGATGGGCACCCGGACTTTCTCAAGGCCTTCAATCGCCAGGTGGAAAGCTGCGCTCCGGCCAGCATAGCGCTCAGTGATGCGGAGCAGGCCTATCTGCGCCAGCTGGTCGCGCAGCATGTGGCGCGCTGGGGGCTACATGCTGATCTGCTTAAGGCTTTGCGGGCGGCGAATCAGCGCGAGAACAGCGCGGAGCGGATCCAGGAGCTGGATCGGCAGTGGCGGCGCGAGCGTATTCTTGAAGAAAAACCATTGATCCGGCGCATGCTCAACCTGCAGCCATCCAAGCTGTTAGCCGGTATCGCTCAGCAGTATGCCCCGCTGTTTAATGAATTGTTTATCAGTGATGCCAGCGGTCAATTAGTGGCCTTGAGCGAGAGCACCAGTGATTATTGGCAGGCTGATGAGCTGGATTTTCAGCGGGCCGCGTCGCTCCCCCGTGACGAGGTGTATATCGGCGCGATTGAGTATGACGGTTCAACACAGAGCTTTCAGAGCAAGGTCTCGGCGCCGCTTTACGACCCTGATACCGATGTACTGCTCGGCGTGATCAGCCTGGGCCTGAACATCGAGACGGCTTTCGGTGACAACCTGCCCTGAGCGACAGGCTGCCGCGCCGCCGCTATTTGCTGGGCTCAGGCCGTTGTTCCCTACTCAGCAGTGGTTATTCCCAGTCAAGGCTGAGTTCGGCTTGCCAGGCGAAGCGTTCAAAATGCCGACTGACGACCTGTTTCAGGCTTTCCAAGCCTTCGCTGCTGGCGCTTTGCACACTCAGGCGCAAACCGTCGGTCTCGGCCTGCAGCAGTGCCAAGCCGCTGTCGAACTCGATACGTCCTTGTTGTTCATCGAAGCTCACCGGAATCTTGTGCGCGAAGTGTTTGCACAGCCGGCTGATGTAGCGGGCCGGTGTATCCGTGACGACATAGGCGCTGGCGTTCAGTGGCATGGGGTTCTCCTGGTCAAGTGACGGCTTAATAGCCAACGGTAAAGCGCTGGCGCAGGTGATGTGGGCGCTCCAGCTCATCGATGATGGCTACCGCGAGGTCTGCGACCGAGATCTGCGCCGGGGCGTCGCCATTCATCAGTAACTGGTCGCCGCCGATGCGGAACTGTCCGCTGCGTGCGCCCGGCTGCAACAGCGCGGGCGGTGAGATAAAACTCCAGGCCAGCGCGGTTTCAGTTTTCAGCAGGTTGAGGGTTTGCCGCGCGCCTTCGGCGCCTTCCTTGTACGCGGCGGGGAAGTCCGGAGTGTCGATCAGCTGCAGGTTTGGGGCGACATACAGGCTGCCTGCGCCGCCGACCACCAGCAGGCGCTGTACGCCGGCCTGTTTGCTGGCTGCGATGATCGCCTGGCTGCCCTGGATAAAACGCTGGCGAATATCCGCTGTGCCCCAGCCCGGATTGAACGCGTGGATCACTGCGTCATGGCCTTTGAGTTGCTCGGCCAAGGCGTCGGCGTTGTAGGCGTCGCCAGCCACTGCGGTCAGGGCCGGGTGCTGCAGTAGTTTCGCGGGATCACGGACGATGCCGCTGACCTGATGGCCACGGTCCAGGGCTTCTTGCAGAACAGCAGCGCCAACAAAGCCGCTGGCGCCGATCAGGGCGAGTTTCATGGGGTTCTCCAGGTGCGATTAGGTGACAGCAATAATCGCAGCTGGGTAAAGGGCAGAAAAATAGGCTAAAAAGGCTTTAACTATTAAGCAGGGCTTACGAATGGAGCAGTTAAAGCGCATGGCGGTGTTCGCCACCGTAGTCGACCGAGGCTCCATGGTGGCGGCGGCTGAAGTGTTGGGGATGACGGCCTCAGCAATCAGTCAGCAGATTCGTAAACTGGAAGACAGCACCCAGGTCAGCCTGCTGCATCGCACCACGCGCAAGCTGACCCTGACCGAAGCGGGTGCGACCTTCTACCAGAGCTGCGCTCAGGTGCTGGCACTGGCGCAGCAGGCCGAACAGCGCCTGGCCGAGTTACGCGATGCCCCGGTCGGCGAGCTGCGTATTGCTGCGCCCGTGGGGTTTTCCGGACGGCGGCTCAGCGCGGCGCTGGCGCCGCTGTTGCAGGCGCATAGTGGCCTGAGCCTCAAGCTGTTTTTTCAGGATGAGCAAATCGATCTGATTGAGCGGCGCATTGATCTGGCCATCCGCGTCGGCCACCTAGAGGACTCCAGCCTGGTGGCGCGGCATATCGGTGATACGCGCATGCTGCTGTGCGCAGCACCCGCCTACCTGCTGCGCAAGCCGCAGATCAATCATCCCCGCGACCTGCTCGGCCTGGACTGGCTGATCCTGCATGGTGATAACGCGTTCAACCTGCTGGAGCTGCATGGGCCCGATGCCCAGGTCGAGAAGCTGCGGGTGGAAAGCCGGGTGGGCTGCAACAACATCCTCGCCGTGCGCCATTTCACCTTGGCCGGTATGGGCGTATCGCTGCAACCGGAGCAGGAAGTGCTCGAAGAGTTGGCCAATGGCAGCTTGCGTGAGCTACTGCCGCACTGGCGCATGCCGCCGTTTGGTATTTATTTGGTGACACCGCGCCGCGATGCACAACCGGCCAAAGTGCGTTATGCCATCGAGGCGCTGCGGCAGCAGTTATTGGTAACCTGAGGTGCTCACCTGCGTGGTGGGGTGTCGTGGGCTACTGCCACGCGAGGTCTAACTCGCCTTGCCAGGCAAAGCGCTCGAAGTGTGTGGCTATCAGGTGCTTGAGCTTGTTCAGGTCCTGCGGGTTATTACTCAGGACAGTGATATGCAGGCCGGTGCGATCCGCATGCAGGTGCGAGAGGCCGAAGGCAAATTCGATGCGACCGTGGTGGTCACCGAAACTGACGGGCAGCTTGTGCGCAAACTGCGCACACAGGCGGCTGATGTAGCGTGCAGGCGTATCGGTGACGACATGGCTGGAGGCGATGTGCAGCGCGGCGATGCCATTGCAGCGTTTAGGATGCGCGTGGCGCTTGGCGGCCAGACTGCCCACTGCGTTGCGCGTCTGAAGATGTGGCTGCTGGGGCAGGGTGCTGCTGCCAGATTGGGCATGTTTCACAGTTGTTTCCCCCAATCATGCAGGCTCAGGCGAGGCGCCTTCGCGGGGTGGCGGTAAGGGGCCTTGCGCGTGGCCTGACCGGCTGGCGAATATACAGCGAATGGGACAGTGTTAAATCCCTTTTGGTTGCATGGCGCGTGTGTTTGTAACGCCGGGTTTGCTGCATGTGCGCCACTTAACACACCGCTAAGCGGCATGATTGAGCGATTTACTCAGCCTTCGATCGGTCTGGGTGGCGCCAGGTAATGCGGGGTGTGCTGACAGGAGGGTGGGCGCTGCGTAAAGATTGCCGTATAACGGGCGGCAGAGTCGACTTGGGCAACACAGGACCCCTGATTAAAGCTGATGAAGACGCCAAAACGTATTGAGCCCCTGGTCGAAGCCGGGCTGGTCGATGAAGTGATACGCCCGCTGATGAGCGGTAAAGAAGCCGCGGTCTACGTGGTGCGCTGCGGTGAGGAACTGCGCGTCGCCAAGGTCTACAAGGAAGCCAATAAGCGCAGTTTTCGCCAAGCCGCCGAGTACCAGGAAGGCCGCAAGGTACGCAACAGCCGTGATGCCCGGGCCATGGCCAAAGGTTCGAAGTACGGCCGTAAGGGCCAGGAAGATGCCTGGCAGAATGCCGAGGTTGCCGCCTTGTTCCGCCTGGCCAACGCCGGGGTGCGGGTGCCCAAGCCGTATGACTTCCTTGAAGGCGTGTTGCTCATGGAACTGGTCGATGACGGTGAGGGCGACGCGGCTCCGCGCCTCAATGATGTCGACCTGCACCCGGATGATGCCCGCGAATTCCACGCTTTTATGATTCATGAAGTGGTGAAAATGCTCTGCGCTGGCCTGGTGCATGGTGACCTGTCGGAATTCAACGTGCTGCTTGATCCGGGTGGCCCGGTGATTATCGACTTGCCGCAAGCTGTGGATGCGGCCGGCAACAACCATGCGTTCAAGATGCTTGAGCGCGATGTGCGCAACATGGCTGAGTATTTCGGTCAGTTTGCCCCAGAATTGAAATTCACCAAGTACGCCAAGGAAATGTGGGCGCTCTATGAGGCCGGTGAACTGACCCCGGAGAGCCCGCTGACGGGTGAATTCGATGACCCGGAAGAAGAAGCCGATATCGATGCGGTGATGCGCGAGATCAAGGCCGCCTTGGCCGACGAAGCGCGCCGTCAGGCGCTGCTGAATGCCGAAGACGAACCCAAAGGCGAAGAGCCGCCACCGCCTTGGGCGCAATAGACAGAGCGTGCCGCTGATAAAAAATGCCGCTTACCTGATCAGGTAAGCGGCATTTTTTTGCGCTGAATATCTTGGGCGTTTGTCTGGCTTACAGCCGCGTGGCCTTGAACGTATCGCAGCGACCGACATCGCCGCCGTCGAAACCGGTCTTGAACCAGCGCACGCGCTGCTCTGAGGTGCCGTGGGTGAAGGAGTCAGGCACCACCTGGCCGCGGGCCTGCTTCTGCAAGCGGTCATCGCCGATGGCATTGGCGGCGTTCAGCGCTTCTTCAATATCGCCTGGCTCCAGCCAGTCATGGCGCTGCTGACCGTGATAGGCCCACACCCCGGCCAGGCAGTCGGCCTGCAACTCCTGGCGTACCAGTAGCCCGTTCGCACCCTCCACCCGTTCGCCGCGTTGGCGGGCAGCGTTGACCTTGGCCGAGACGCCGAGCAGGGTCTGTACGTGGTGGCCGACTTCATGGGCAATCACATAGGCTTGGGCAAAGTCGCCGGCGGCGCCAAAGCGTTGTTCCAGCTCGCGGAAGAACGCCAGGTCGATATACACCCGCTGATCGCCTGGACAATAGAACGGCCCGACTGCCGAGTTGGCAAAGCCACAGGCGGAATTCACCCCGCCGCGAAACAGCACCAGGGTCGGGTCCTTGTACTGCCGGTTGGCGCCCTGGAAGATTTCCCTCCAAGTGTCCTCGGTATCGCCGAGCACGGCGCGGACGAACTCCGACTGCTCGTCATTGGCGGCAGGCGTTGAGCGTTGCGGCGCGCTGACCGAGCCGCCCTGCATGGCTTGCCCGGCCAGCTGGCCGAGGATCTGCATCGGGTCCTGGCCGCTGAGCAGGCCGACGATCACCACGATGGCCACTCCGCCCAGGGTCAGCCCTTTGCCGCCGCCCATGCGTGAGCCGCTGCCGCGCGCATCCACCACGTTGTCACTGCGTCTTCCGCGTTTCCAGCGCATCGCTATCGTCCTGTGTCTGTCGAGCGTGAGTGTCATCCGCTGGCGTGAGCTGCGCCGGTGCAGTCATCACTTATTCAATGGTGGGGTATTCGCTGATCACCCGCTCTGCGCCTTGCTTATCCAGGCCTATGACCTGATAAGCGTCGCGTACATTGCCGTATTCCATACCCGGTGAGCCGGCTGGCATGCCGGGTACGGCTGCGCCGAGCAGGTCGGGCTGTTTGCGCATTTTGAGAATGTCGGCGGCCGGTACATGGCCTTCGACAAACTGCCCGTTGATCACTCCGGTATGGCAGGAGGACAGGCGCGGCGGCACGCCCAGGCGTTGTTTGACCGCACTCATATCGGTTTCTACATGATCAACAACGTTGAAGCCGTTGTCCTGCAGGTGGCTGATCCAGGCCTTGCAGCAACCGCAGTTGGCATCGCGATGCACGTCGATGGTCAGGGGTTCGGCGGCGAAACTCAGGCTGCTGACAAACAGCCCGGCGAGAACAAGCAACTGGCGCATCGGGTAACTCCTGGCAGGTGAAAGGCTGAGCATAGCGCCGGGCGGCCGTGGGCAACCACCGGCGATTTCCGAATCGGACGGGCGCAGCTTATGCTGCGTGCTCGATTTCAGGGGGAGGGGGTGTTCATGTTGTTTGCACGCGCAGTACTGGTGATTCAACTGTTGGCATTGGCGGGGCTGGGGCTGGCCTATTTTGTGCGTCCCCATGAAATGGCCAACCTCAGCGGTATGTTGCTGATGTCGCCGGCAGCCGCCACGGATATGCGGGCGTTCTACGGTGGCTTGCAACTGGGGCTGGCGGCGTTTCTCGGCTTGTCGCTGAGTCGGCTGGAGCTGACGCGCGCTGCGCTGACTCTGCTGGTGCTGCTCTACAGCGCGCTGGCGTTGGCACGCATTGGCGGGCTGTGGCTGGATGGTGGCGCGCAGCAGACGTTCAATCTCTACGCGCTGCTGTTGGAAGTGGTATCGGCAGGGCTGAGCTATTGGGCGCTGCGCGGCTTGCAGCGCCTGTAGGCTTAACGGCGCTCCAGCAGCACACCCGACTCCATATGGTGGGTGTAGGGGAACTGGTCGAACAGCGCGCAGCGCGTCACCTTGTGGGTGTCATTCAGCTGGGCGATGTTGGCGGCCAGGGTTTCCGGGTTGCAGGAGATATACAGAATGCGCTCGAAGCGTCGGGTCAGCTCGCAGGTGTCCGGGTCCATGCCAGCGCGCGGCGGGTCGACGAATACGCAGCCGAAGTCGTAACTTTTCAGATCGATATCGGCTAGGCGACGGAACGGTCGCACGTCATTCAGCGCTTCGGTCAGCTCCTCGGCAGACAGGCGCACCAGCGTGATGTTGTCCACGCCGTTGTCGGCCAGGTTGGCCAGTGCGGCGTTGACCGAGGACTTGCTGATCTCGGTGGCCAGTACCTTGCGCACGCGTGTGGCCAGCGGCAGGGTGAAGTTGCCGTTGCCGCAGTACAGCTCAAGCAAATCGTCCGAGCGTTCACCAAGCGCGTTATAGGCCCAGGCGAGCATCTTCTGGTTCACTTCACCGTTGGGTTGAGTAAACGCGCCCTCCGGTTGGCGGTAGCTGAAGGTGCGCCCGGCGACCTGCAGTTTTTCTTCGACGTAGTCCTTGCCGATGACGATGCGCTTGCCCTTGGAGCGGCCAATGATGCTGACCTGCAGCTCGGCGGCGAGCTTTTCAGCGTCGGCCTGCCAGGCGGCATCCAGTGGGCGGTGGTAGCACAGGGTAATCAGTCCGTCGCCGGCCAGGGTGGTGAGAAACTCGACCTGGAACAGCTTGAAGCTCAGGGCGCTGCTGGCCTGCCAGGCAGCCTTCAGGCGCGGCATCAGCGCATTGATCTGCGCGCTGGCGATGGGGAAGTCTTCAAAGAAAATCGGGTTGAGGTTATCGCCGGCTTCGAACATCGCGTAGTGGCGATCCTCACCTTCACGCCACAAGCGGAATTCGGCGCGCAGGCGATAGTGCTCGCGCGGCGACTCGAATACCTCGGGGGCGGGCGCATTGAAGGGTGCCAACAGCTCGATCAGGCGCTGCTGCTTCTCCGCAAGTTGGGCGGCGTAGTTGGCGGGATCGAACTGGGAACGGCTCATGCAGGACTCTTTTCAAATGGAGGCGGGTGAGTAAGGGCTCACCCGCTGGGTCATCAGGCGAAGTACGCCAGTTTGATCGCAAACAGCACCGAGAGCACCACCAGCGCCGGGTTGAGGTCGCGCCAGCGGCCGGCCAGCAGCTTGATCAGGGTCCAGGCGATAAAGCCGAAGGCGATGCCGTTGGCAATCGAGAAGGTCAGCGGCATGGCCAGGGCGGCAACTACCACGGGGGCGGCGACGGTGAGGTCGTCCCAGTCGATCTGCGCCAGGCTGCTCATCATCAGCACGGCGACAAACAGCAGTGCCGGTGCGGTGGCGAAGGCCGGTACGGCGCCGGCCAGCGGAGCGAAGAACAGCGCCAGAAGGAACAGCATGGCCACCACGCAGGCGGTCAGACCGGTTCGCCCGCCGGCACTGATGCCCGCAGCGGACTCGATATAGCTGGTGGTGGTCGAGGTGCCCAGCGCCGCGCCGGCCATGGTCGCGGTGCTGTCAGCCAGCAGGGCGCGGCCGAGCTTTGGCATCTTGCCGTCCTTGTCCAGCAGGTTGGCTTTTTGCGCCACGCCGACCAGGGTGCCGGAGGTGTCGAACAGGTCAACGAAGAGGAAGGCGAAGATCACGCTGAGCAGGCCGATATCCAGCGCGCCCATGATGTCCAGCTGCATCAGGGTCGGGGTCAGTGACGGTGGCATCGACACCACGCCATTGAGCTGCGACAAGCCGAACAGAATCGACAGGCCAGTGACCAGCAGAATGCCGATCATCACCGCGCCGGTTACGCGGCGGTAAGCCAGCGCGGCAATTACGAAGAACCCCAGGCAGGCCAGCAGTGGGCCGCCCTTGCTCAGGTCGCCGAGGCCGACCAGGGTGGCCGGGTTGTCCACCACGATGCCAGCGTTTTTCAGCGCAATGATGGCCAGGAACAGGCCGATGCCCGCCGCGATACCCGAGCGCAGGGCCAGCGGTATGCTGTTGATGATCCACTCACGGATCTTGAAGATCGACAGCAGGAAGAAGATTGCGCCGGAGAGAAACACCGCGCCGAGAGCAGTCTGCCAGGTGTATCCCATGGTCAGCACCACGGTGTAGGTGAAGAAGGCGTTCAGGCCCATGCCCGGTGCCAGAGCAATCGGGTAGTTGGCCAGCAGGCCCATGATGGCTGAACCAATCGCCGCTGCCAGGCAGGTGGCAACGAATACGGCACCTTTATCCATACCGGTTTCGGCCAACATGTTGGGGTTGACGAAGAGGATGTAGGCCATGGTCAGGAAGGTGGTCAGGCCCGCCAGAAGCTCGGTGCGCACCGTGGTGTTGTGGGCTTTGAGTTGGAACAATCTTTCCAGCATGTGGAGCTCCCCGTAACGGCCTTCTTGCCGTGTTTATGCAAACCGAAAGCAAAGCACATCCACGCGTGGGTGCATGTTTTTGCTGGCGATCTGGAAAAAGGCGCGCATCATATCAGCTCGTCTGGAGCTGGTGAATTTATGACCGCTCGGACAGTTTATGCACGGCCAGAACAAGGAGCGAAACGATGACTGCACGGGCTCTTATCAGCGTTGCCGATGGTGTTGAAGACCTCGAATGCGTAACCCTGATTGACGTACTGCGGCGGGCCGAGGTTGAGGTGGTGGTGGCCAGCATCGAAAGCCGACGGATGATCACCTGTGCCCGTGGCACGCGATTGACCGCCGATACCATGCTGGTCGACGTTCTGGCCCAGCCCTTCGACCTGATCGTGTTGCCCGGCGGCATGCCTGGCGCACAACACCTCGCCGAGCACGAGCCGTTGGCCGAGCGGGTACGCGAGCAGGCCAAGGCCGGCAAGCTGTTTGCCGCCATTTGCGCAGCGCCCGCGCTGGCCCTGCAGCAATACGGCGTGCTCAGGCAGCGGCGCATGACCTGTTATCCGGCGTTCAGTGATCGCCTCAGCGGTTGCGTGTTTGTCGATCAGTCAGTGGTGGTTGATGGCAACTGCATCACCAGTCAGGGTCCCGGCACCGCCCTGGCGTTCGCTCTGACCCTGGTCGAACAGCTGTGCGGCAAGGCCGTGCGCAAGCAGGTCGCTGAGGCCATGTTGGTCAGCTAGTCGTTACTTCGCTCAGGCCCTTGCAGGTGCAGATGGTCACGTTTGGCCAGCTCGGGGAACAAACGCATCCACAGGCCAGTGACCAGAATGGCCCCGACGCCACCGATCAGCACCGCCGGTACGGTGCCGAACCAGGCCGCGCTGACCCCGGCGCGGAAGTCGCCGAGCTGATTGGACGCACCGATAAACAGGCCGTTGACCGCGCCGACCCGGCCGCGCATCTCGTCCGGGGTTTGCAGCTGCACGAAGGCGCCGCGAATCACCATGCTGATCATGTCCGCTGCGCCCAGCACTACCAGCGCTGCCAGGCTGAACCAGAGTGAGGTGGACAGGCCGAAGCCGATGGTCGCCACGCCGAATATCGCCACCGAGGTAAACATCACCGGGCCGACCCGCCGCTCAATGGGAAACCGCGCCAGCCACAACGACATCAGCAGCGCGCCAACGGCCGGTGCCGAACGCAGCAGGCCGAGGCCCCAGGGCCCGGTGAGCAGAATGTCCTTGGCAAACACCGGCAGCAGCGCGGTGGCGCCGCTGAGTAGCACCGCCAGCATGTCCATCGATACCGCGCCGAACACGGCAGGGCGGCTGCGGATAAAGCGAAAGCCGGCCAGTAGCGAATCCAACGAGACTTTCTGTTTAAGCGGCAACTGGCGCGCCGGCAGGCTGAGCATCAGGCTCAGGGCGCAACCGTATAACAGCACGGCCGGGCCATAGACCCAGTGCGTACCGAGCGCATAGAGCAAACCGCCCAGCGCCGGCGCGATGATGGTGGCGGCCTGCATGGCCGATGCGGAGGCTGCCACGGCAGCGGGAAACAGCCCGGGCGGCACGATATTCGGTAGCAGCGCCTGGGTGGTCGGCATCTCAAAGGCGCGGGCGGTGCCGAGCAGAAAGGCAATCACGAAGATCATTTCGCGGCTGATACCGCCGGCGCTGCTGCCCAGCAGCAGGCCCAGAGCAATCAGCCCCTGTGCGCCCTGGCAGAGCGCCGCCACCTTGCGCCGGTCGAAACGGTCGGCGACATGCCCGGTGAGCAGGATAAACAGGATCTTCGGCAGGAATTCGATCAGCCCGACCAGGCCGAGGTCCAGCACGTTGCCGGTCAGCGAATACATCTGCCAGCCAATCGCCACGGTAATCATCTGGAAGCCGCTGGCCGTGAACACTCGGGCGAACCAGAAGGCCAGGAATGGGCGGTGCTGACGGAGCAGAAGCTGGGACATGGCCGAAAAGGCTCAAGCGATAACTGGGGGAGGTGCAGCCTAGGGGCTTGGTGTGAGCTTGCACAAGCTGCCAGGGGCAGATTGTGTCTGCGCGCAGTGCTTGTGGCAGCTGGTCGCGCGACAATCGACCACAGCTGAACTTACCCCGGCAAACGCTACTCTCTGTACATGCATTGACCCGCGTCAACACCTTCGGCGTGCGGTTGTGAGGGCTTTTGCCCTGCTCGCTAGTTGCCTCACCCAGAACAATAATCCCCCGACTGAATACCCGTGACTGGCATGCGCGCCCGTGGCCGTGCCCCGTATCACCTGACTGAGGAAACGCCATGTTTGGATTGGAGGCTCTCGACCTTGCTCGAATCCAGTTCGCTTTCACCATCTCCTTTCACATCATCTTTCCGGCCATCACCATCGGCCTGGCCAGTTACCTGGCGGTGCTCGAAGGGCTGTGGCTGAAGACCGGGGAGGAGGTTTACCGCGACCTGTACCACTTCTGGGCGAAAATCTTTGCTGTCAACTTCGGCATGGGCGTGGTTTCCGGTCTGGTCATGGCTTACCAGTTCGGCACCAACTGGAGCGCCTTCTCCGACTTTGCCGGGGCGGTCACCGGGCCGCTGTTGACCTATGAAGTGCTGACTGCGTTCTTTCTCGAAGCGGGCTTTCTTGGCGTCATGCTGTTTGGCTGGAACCGCGTCGGTCCGGGCCTGCACTTCTTCTCCACGGTGATGGTGGCGGTCGGCACGCTGATCTCGACCTTCTGGATTCTCGCCTCCAACAGCTGGATGCACACCCCGCAGGGCTTCGAGATCATCGACGGCCGGGTGATTCCGGTGGACTGGTTCGCCGTGGTGTTCAACCCTTCGTTCCCTTATCGCCTGGCGCATATGGCCACGGCAGCGTTCCTCGCCACCGCCTTCTTCGTCGGCGCGTCGGCGGCCTGGCACCTGCTGCGCGGTCGCGACAACCCGGCGATCCGCAAGATGCTATCGATGGCCATGTGGATGGCGCTGATCGTCGCGCCGATCCAGGCAGTGATTGGCGACTTCCATGGTCTGAATACCCTCAAGTATCAGCCCGCGAAGATCGCGGCGATCGAAGGCCACTGGGAAAATCATGGCGATGAGCCGACCCCGCTGATCCTGTTCGGCTGGCCGGATATGGAAGCCGAAGAAACCCGCTTCAAAATCGAGATTCCCGCCCTCGGCAGCCTGATTCTCACCCACAGCCTGGACAAGCAGGTGCCGGCGCTCAAGGAGTTCGCCAAGGAAGATCGGCCTAACTCAACCATCGTGTTCTGGACCTTCCGGATCATGGTTGGCCTGGGCATGCTGATGATCCTCACCGGTCTTTGGGGCCTGTGGCTGCGCAGTCGCGGCAAGCTGTTTCAAAGCCGGCCGTTCCTCCATCTGGCCGTGTGGATGGGCCCGTCGGGGATCATCGCCATCCTCGCCGGCTGGTACACCACGGAAATCGGTCGTCAGCCCTGGATTATCCACGGCCTGATGCGCACCGCCGATGCCTCGTCCGGGCACAGTTTTGCGCAGATGAGCCTGACCCTGATTCTGTTTGTGGTGGTGTATTTCGCCCTGTTTGGTGCCGGTATCAGCTACATGATGCGCCTGGTGCGCAAAGGCCCGATCACCGACGAAGGCAAGGAACCCGCTGAAGGCGGCCCAGGCCAGAAACGCACGCCGTCGCGTCCGCTGTCCGCGCCTGAAGAGGGCTTGGAAGAGGGCGAAACTGACTCGCTGGCTGAGAGGAATTGAATATGGGCATTGATCTCTCGCTGATCTGGGCCGTGATCATCGCCTTCGGGGTGATGATGTACGTGGTTATGGACGGCTTCGATCTGGGCATCGGCATCCTCTTTCCCTTCGTCAAAAGCGAAGGCGAGCGCGATGTGATGATGAACACCGTGGCACCGGTCTGGGATGGCAACGAAACCTGGCTGGTGCTCGGCGGCGCGGCGCTGTTCGGGGCCTTTCCGCTGGCCTACGCGGTGGTGCTCAGTGCGTTGTACCTGCCGCTGATCTTTATGCTGCTTGGGTTGATTTTCCGTGGAGTGGCCTTTGAGTTCCGCTTCAAAGCCAAGGCCGCCAAGCGTCACCTCTGGGACAAAGCATTTATCGGTGGCTCACTGACTGCGACCTTCTTCCAGGGCGTGGCGCTGGGGGCCTATATCGACGGCTTCAAGGTGGTTGATCGGGTCTATGTCGGCGGCGCGCTGGATTGGCTTACGCCGTTCTCGCTGTTCTGCGGCCTGGCGTTGATTGCCGCTTACGCTTTGCTCGGCTGCACCTGGCTGATCATGAAGACCGAAGGCCGCTTACAGCTGCAGATGCACGATATGGCGCGGCCACTGGTGTTTGTGCTGCTTGGCGTCACCGGTATCGTCAGCCTGTGGACACCACTGGCCCATACGGAAATTGCCGAGCGCTGGTTCAGCCTGCCGAATATCTTCTGGTTTATGCCGGTACCGCTGCTGGTGCTGCTGTGCACTTGGGCGCTGCTGCGCGCGGTGGCGCGCAACGCCAACTACTCACCGTTTCTGCTGACCCTGACGCTGATCTTCCTCGGCTATAGCGGCCTGGGCATCAGCCTGTGGCCGAATATCATCCCGCCATCGATCAGCATCTGGGAAGCCGCCGCACCGCCGCAGAGCCAGGGTTTTATTCTGGTTGGGGCGCTGTTCATCATTCCCTTCATCCTGATGTACACCGCCTGGAGTTATTACGTGTTCCGCGGCAAGGTCACTGAAGAAGATGGCTATCACTGAGGCTCGGCTCCGGTCTGCTGCGCGTCGGCCCTGCGGCGTTAAAAACAGGCTCGGAATGCTCATGTACAAAAGTACACTCCGCTTCCTCGCCTGTTTTTGCCTTGCAGGACTCTAGCTCGCGAGACCTCAAGTAAGTTATGAGGGCGCAAGATGAATGACGTAGAAGAGAAAAAGCCGCTGTGGCAACGCCTCGGCTGGTTGGTAGCAATCTGGGCCGGCAGTGTGCTGGCCCTGGGGGCGGTGTCCTATCTGCTGCGCCTGTTTATGCAGGCGGCTGGGATGGGCACGCCGTAACGGCGTGGCTTATTTGATCGCTTTAAGCACCACAAACTTCGGCGTCGCCGCCACCTGTTCGACACCACGGAATAGCCGTTTCAGCTTGGCGTGGTAGCCCAGGTGGCGGTTGCCGACTATCCACAGCTCGCCGCCGGTCACCAGCGCGGCGCGGGCCTGCTGGAACATGCGCCAGGCGAGGAAATCGCCGACCACCTGTTGCTGGTGGAACGGCGGGTTGCACAGCACCAGATCCAACGAATCCTCCGCCTGCTCGGCTAAACCATCGCCGGCGCGAATCTCGACCGGGCGCTCACCCAGTGCCGCACGCCAGTTTTCTTCGGCGGATTGCACCGCCATGTAGGACTCATCGACCAACGTTAGCTCGGCCAGCGGGCTGCCCAAGGCATAGGCAATGCCGAGTATGCCGTTGCCGCAGCCGAGATCTGCTACGCGCACGCGGCTGAGGTGTTTGGGCAGGTGCGGGAGGAAGGCGCGGGTGCCGATATCCAGGTCTTCGCGGCAGAACACATTGGCGTGGTTGAGCAGCTCGATAGCCGGCTTTTCCAGGCGATAACGCGTCGGGTAGGGCGATACAGGTGCGGGTTTGGCCTCTGATGTGGCAAACAGCAGGCGGGCTTTTTTCACCGCCAGCGAGGCCTGCACCGGGCCGATATATTTCTCCAGCAGATCACCGGCAGCACGCGGCAGGTGCTTGACCATGGCGGCGGCAATCACCTGCGCGTTTGGCGCGAGCTGGCCGTGCAGACGAATCAGTTGCTCCTCCAGCAGCGCCAGGGTTTTCGGTACGCGAATCAGCACCACATCAAACGGCCCCTGAGCGACTGCGCTGGCCGGTACAAACGTCATGGCATCCGCCGGCAACTGATTGCGCAGCAGGTTGACCTGCAAGCCCAGGTGGCCGAGGTGTGAGTCGCCGCTGCTGGTCACGCGCGCCTGCCCAGCGAGGCTGGCCGCCAGGGCACCGAAGCTGTCATTCAGCACCAATACCCGCGTGTTGCTCGTCAGCCCTTGTTCATGCAGATGGTTGAGCAGGTATTCGTCCGCCGCATCGAACGCTTGCAGCGGCTCATGGGGCTGGTCGGGTTGGCGGAGCAGATCGAGTTGGGCGAACGGGGTACTGAACACAGGCATGGAAAACTCGGGTGGCGGGCCGCAAGGGCGCGATAAAAAGTGCAGTTGGTCGCTATTGTCGGTGCAAGTGGCGGAAAAGTCTCGGAACTGAGAGCTGGTTCAGCAAATCGCAGTTGTGCCGCGCACGGCTTTACCGAAGAATGCCGCCCCCTTGTGGATCTGCTCAGTCGTGTCTGATACCCGTCAGTCAGCAAGCATGAGCCAGCAAGGTCGGCATTCAAATAATAACCAGGCCCCGAGCATTAAGCCCGGCTGCGATCTGGTAGCGCCTGATGATCAGGGCCGTGCAGCACTCTGCCGCGTCCACCGAATCATCCATAGCCCACACCCCCACTCAATGAGGCCTGCCCATGCAGGCTTCACGGCGTTCTATTTGCAAAAAGGTATGTTCATGTTCAAGTCACTGTTGTCCTTAACCTTCAGCGCATTGCTGGTCGCGGCAAGCCCGGCCCAGGCCGAAGGCACGGCGCCCATCGTGATCAAGTTCTCCCATGTGGTGGCCGAAGACACCCCCAAGGGCAAGGGCGCGCTGCTGTTCAAGAAGCTGGTGGAAGAGCGCCTGGCCGGTCAGGTGGCGGTTGAGGTTTACCCGAACTCGACGCTGTTCGGTGATGGCGAGGAGATCAACGCACTGCGCGAGGGCAAGGTGCAGATGCTGGCGCCGTCGCTGTCCAAGTTCGAGGCTTACACCAAGCAATTGCAGGTGTTCGACCTGCCGTTCCTGTTCGACGACCTGGAGGCGGTCAAACGCTTCCAGAAGCGCGACAAGAGCCGCGAGCTGCTGCACGCCATGTCCAACCAGGGCATCTATGGCCTGGCCTACTGGAACAACGGCATGAAGCAGCTGACCTCCAGCCGCGAGCTGCGCAAGCCCGAAGATGCCAAAGACCTGGCTTTCCGCATTCAGCCCTCGTCGGTGTTGCAGGCACAGTTTGGCCAGCTCGGTGCCAAGACCGTGAAGATGCCATTCGCCGAGGCATTCAAGGCGCTGCAGGCTGGCACCATCCAGGGCACCGAAGGCCCTTGGTCGAATATCGCCAGCCAGAAGGTCGACACCGTGCAGCCGTTTATCAGTGAGCTCAACCATGGTTCGCTGAGCTATATGCTGATCAGCAGCAAGGAGTTCTGGACCAGCATTCCCTACAAAACCCGCACCGAGCTGGAAGCGATCATCGATGAAGTGTCCTTCGCGGTGAATAAGGATGCCGAAACGCTGAACAACAATGATCGCGCGCGCATCATCGCCGCCGGCCATGCCAAAGTGGTCACCTTGACCGACGATGAGCGTGCCGCCTGGCGCGCCGCATTGAGCCCGATGTGGAAGACCTACGAAGCGGAAATCGGTGCCGATGTGTTGCGCGCCGCGCAGGCCGTCAACCGCCGCTGAGCGCGGGCTTAGGGCAAAGCCAAGAGCCCCCAGGTTTTGCCGGTGTTTGTCCGGCCGACGTTGCGCCACACTGGGCCTGTGCAATCTGCATAGGCCCGGTATTCGTATGACCAGTGACGACAAGTACACGCGGCAAACCCTTAGCTCTATTCAGGTCTGGTCACCCAGCCTGTTCAGCCTGCGTTGCAGTCGCGATGCCGGATTTCGCTTTCGCGCCGGGCAGTTCGCCCGTCTTGGCGTAGAAAAGGCCGACGGTTCGGTGGTCTGGCGCGCCTATTCGATGGCCTCGGCGCCGCATGATGAGTTTCTCGAATTTTTCTCTATTGTCGTGCCGGGCGGTGAGTTCACCTCCGAGCTGAGTCGGCTGCAGGTCGGCGACAGTCTGTTAGTTGAAAAACAGGCGTTGGGCTTTCTTACCCTCGATCGTTTTGCCGATGGCCGTGACCTCTGGCTGCTGGCCAGTGGCACCGGGCTCGCGCCGTTTCTGTCGATTCTGCAGGGGTTGGAGGTGTGGCAGCGCTTCGCCCGTGTGGTGCTGGTGTACAGCGCGCGCACGGCCAGTGAGCTGGCCTATCAGCCACTGATTCACGGGTTGATGCAGCAGGAGCATCTGCAGGAATACGCCGAGCGGTTTGTCTATCTGCCCCTGGTCACCCGTGAGCAAGTGCCCGGTTGTTTGCATGGGCGCATCACCACCTTGCTGGACAATGGCGAGTTGGAGCGGGCGGCGGGGCTGAGCCTGGAACCAGAGCATTCGCGGCTGATGATCTGCGGCAACCCGCAGATGATCGACGACACCCGCGCGCTGCTGAAACAGCGCGACCTGCAGCTCAGTCTGACCCGGCGGCCGGGGCAGGTGGCGGTGGAGAACTACTGGTAGCGCTTATTCCTCGCGGATGGCCTTGATCCGGTGTTCCCAGCGGCGCTTGGCGAAGCGGCGCATATTCGGGATGTCGTCGGTTTCGTCGAGGATCGGCTTGCCGATGATGGTTTCCATGATGTCCTCCATGGTCACCAGGCCGCGCCAGCTGCCGAACTCGTCATACACCAGGCACATGTGCTGACGCTCATGCATCATCTGCGTCATCAGGTTTTCGACGTTCATGCTGTCGGAAACCACCTTGAGCGGTTTGAGGATGCTGGACACCGGCGCTTCATCCGCATCGGCGCCCAGGGCGTCATAGCGGAACACCACGCCCAGTGGTGCTTCATCCTCACCGATAACCGGGTAGCGGGAAAACTGGCTTTCCTTCACGCGCGCCTTGAACGCACTGAGCGTGTCATCGGGTGCAGCAAACTCGCAGACAATCCGTGGCGTCATGATGTCGCGCAGCTTGATTTCATGCAGGTCGAGGATGTTGCTGATAACCCGTTGTTCGTCTTCATCGAGCTTGCCCACCTCGCGGCCGAGCAGGGTCAAGGCTTTGATCTCCTGACGGATGTCGTGCTCAGGCTCTTTGCCGCCAAATAGCCGCATGATCATGTCGGACATGAAGATAAACGGCTTGAGCAGCAGGATCATGCCGCCCAGCAGGCTCGGCAGGAATGGCGCCAGGGTTGGCCAGTAACGCGCACCAATGGTCTTGGGCAGGATTTCCGAGAGGACCAGAATCAGCAGCGTCATCACTGCTGAGGCAATGCCCAAGTAGCCGTCGCCAAACACGACTGTGACCTGCGCACCCACGCCGGTAGCGCCAACTGTGTGGGCCACGGTGTTCAGCGTAAGAATGGCGGCCAGAGGCTGGTCGATCTTGTCTTTAAGCCCCTTCAAACGCTCGTAGAGCTTAGGCCTGGTCGCTTTTTGCTGGGCGATATAGCTAGGCGTCAGGGACAGCAGCGCCGCTTCAAGAATCGAACAGATAAAGGATACGAGGATGGATAGAACTGCAAACGCAATCAGGAGGGTCATTGAGGGGGAAAAGTAGCCAAGGGGTGGCTAATTTACACGAACGTGCGGTAGCCCAACGTTCTGTCCTGCAACAAATCATGTACGGGAGGGCGCTCGGCCCTCCACACGGGGCGTCAGTCTCGGCTTTGTTGCGACTTGAGCAAGTCGCGGATCTCGCTCAGCAGTTCCTGATCCTTGGTCGGTGGGGCCGGTGCTGCGGGTGCCGCTTCTTCTTCGCGCTTGAGTTTGTTGAGCACCTTGATGCCCATGAAAATGGCGAATGCGACGATCAGGAAGTCGAGCACGGTCTGGATAAATTTGCCGTAGGCCAACACCACAGCAGGCAGATCACCTTCGGCAGCCTTCAGGGTGATGGCCAGATCAGTGAAGTCCACGCCGCCAATCAGCACGCCCAGCGGTGGCATCACCACGTCACCAACAAAGGACGAGACGATCTTGCCAAAGGCCGCGCCGATGATGATGCCCACGGCCATGTCGACCACGTTGCCCTTGACCGCAAAGGCTTTGAATTCACTGATTATGCTCATGCTGCATTCCCTGGTAGGTGAGGTTGCGCTGAGTGTAATCCAGCACGCGCCGCTTGCCAGCTACTTATCAGCCCGGGTAGTGGACTTCGGGCAGCGACTCGAACGCAGGTTTAGCCAGCAGGTAGCCTTGGAACAGTTCCACCCCCATATCGCGTAATGCGTGCAGTTCACCGATGCTTTCGATGCCCTCGGCAATCACCCGGATATTCAGCTTGCGGCACATCTGCAGGGTTGCTTCGACCAGGATCTGCCGCACGCTGTCTTGCTCGATATTGCGGATCAGCTGCATGTCCAGCTTGATCAGGTCAGGCTGAAAGTCGGCCAGCAGATTGAGCCCGGCATAACCGGCGCCGAAGTCATCGATAGCGGTCATAAAGCCCTGTTTGCGGTACGCGCGCAGGATGCCGGTGAGGTGGTCGATATCCAGCACCTGCTCCTGTTCGGTGACCTCGAAGATGATCCGCTCCAGCGGGAAGTTGAATCGCGAAGCGGCCTCCAGCGTGGCGCGGATGCAGGTCTCGGGTTTGTACACCGCGTTGGGCATAAAGTTGATCGAGACCATGGCCGGCACTTGCAGTTTGGCTGCCCACTCCAGCGCCGTAATTCGGCAGGCTTGGTCGAACGGATACAAATTATCCGCGTTGAGCTTGCTCAGCAGGCTGCCAGCGGACTCACCGTTTTTGCCGCGCACCAGCGCCTCGTGGGCGAAAATGGCGCCCGTGCTCAGGTTGATAATGGGCTGAAAGGCCATGCTGATGGGGAAATCCAAGCTTTGGCCGTCACGGCAAGCCGAACATCCTGATGTCGTACTCATAACCTGTTCTCGTAAGTGGTTCCTGATGCTTGGGCAAAGATAGCAGAAGTCGCTCTCCATCCGTGCAGCTGGACCGTTTCGGCAGAGCCTGCGCTACTGGGCTAGGCTCAAGGGGAATCCGCCATGAGGATGCCGTTATGCCACTGGAACATCATCCGCTGCACCGCGAGTTTCCCGAGTTCAAGACGCAGCTGCATACCTTGCTGTCTAGCAATGGCCATTTCGCTCGCTTGGTCGAGGAGTATGAAGAGCTGGATAAGCGCATCTATGAGGCGGAGAGCGGGCGGGTGGCCATGGATGAGATGTTGCTGCTGGGCCTGAAGATGCAGCGCGTTAGCCTCAAGGATGAATTGGCCGATTTTCTTAGCGGCGCGTAATAACGGTATTGCTTTGATCCGGGTCAAGTGCGGGGCCCGGTTCGAGGGATAGTCTGCAAACAGTGACTATCTCAGAGGGCTATCCGCATGCACGTTGAACACCATCCGCTGATCAAGGATTTCCCCGAACTGCGCGGCGTGCTGCATGAGCTGCGTCTTGGCGATGCCAACTTCGCCCGCCTGGCGGATACCTACGAAACCCTGGATAAACGTATCTGCCGGATCGAGGCGGGCAGCGAACTGCTGGCTGATGAGGCGCTGCTGGCCCTCAAGCAGGAGCGGGTTGGCCTCAAGGATGATCTCGCGCGTCGTCTGAAACGCGCTGCCGGGCAATGTTGTGGCTGTGGTAACGGTTGCAAGGGATAGCTGCGCGGGACTGTAAATATATCCAGCTATTTCGTATGATCCGGGCTCAGCGTTTATAGGAGTCCGGCATGGCCAAGGCCAAGCGCATGTATGGCTGCACCGAGTGCGGCGCCACCTTCCCGAAATGGGCCGGCCAGTGCGGCGAATGCGGGGCCTGGAATACCCTGGTGGAAACCCTGCTTGAAGCCAACGCAGCCACTCCCAGCGGCCGCGCCGGTTGGGCGGGTGATCAGGTGCAGATCAAGACCCTTGCCGAGGTCAGCGTCGAGGAGGTGCCGCGTTTCTCCACGGCCTCTGGCGAGCTGGATCGCGTGCTGGGCGGCGGTCTGGTGGACGGGTCGGTGGTGCTGATTGGCGGCGACCCCGGTATCGGCAAGTCGACCATCCTGCTGCAGACCCTGTGCAATATCGCCACGCGCTTCCCCGCGCTGTATGTCACCGGTGAGGAATCCCAGCAGCAGGTAGCCATGCGCGCCCGCCGCCTGGGCTTGCCGGAAGACAAGCTCAAGGTGATGACTGAAACCTGCATTGAAAGCATCATCGCCACCGCGCGGGTGGAAAAGCCCAAAGTGATGGTGATCGACTCGATCCAGACCATCTTTACCGAGCAGCTGCAGTCGGCTCCTGGCGGCGTCGCCCAGGTGCGTGAGAGCGCGGCGTTGCTGGTGCGCTTTGCCAAGCAGAGCGGCACGGCGATTTTCCTGGTCGGCCACGTGACCAAGGAAGGCGCGCTGGCCGGGCCGCGTGTGCTTGAGCATATGGTCGATACCGTGCTGTATTTCGAGGGCGAGTCCGATGGCCGCCTGCGCCTGCTGCGCGCGGTGAAGAATCGCTTTGGCGCGATCAACGAGCTGGGCGTGTTCGGCATGACCGACAAGGGCCTGAAAGAGGTCACCAATCCTTCGGCGATCTTCCTCACCCGGGCCCAGGAAGAAGTGCCCGGCAGCGTGGTGATGGCCACCTGGGAAGGCACCCGGCCGATGCTCGTGGAGGTGCAGGCGCTGGTTGACACCAGCCATATGGCCAACCCGCGCCGCGTCACCCTGGGCCTGGATCAGAACCGCTTGGCTATGCTGCTGGCCGTAT
Source organism: Pseudomonas sp. OTU750018 (assembly GCF_011636575.1). Classification (NCBI taxonomy): domain Bacteria; kingdom Pseudomonadati; phylum Pseudomonadota; class Gammaproteobacteria; order Pseudomonadales; family Pseudomonadaceae; genus Pseudomonas; species Pseudomonas sp. OTU750018. The sequence goes on along the minus strand of NZ_JAAPAU010000001.1, from coordinate 1,154,870 downwards.
TGCACCGGCATGGCGGTATCCCGACCTATGACCAGGACGTGTTTCTCAACGTGGTGGGCGGGGTCAAGGTGCTGGAAACCGCATCCGACCTGGCGCTGATGGCGGCAGTCATTTCCAGCCTGCGTAACAAGCCGCTGCCGCATGACTTACTGGTGTTTGGCGAGGTCGGCCTGTCCGGCGAGATTCGTCCAGTGCCCAGTGGTCAGGAGCGCTTGAAGGAGGCGGCCAAACACGGCTTCAAGCGCGCCATTGTGCCCAAGGGCAATGCGCCAAAAGATCCGCCGCCAGGGTTGCAGGTGATTGCCGTAACGCGCCTGGAGCAAGCGCTGGATGCGTTGTTCGAGTAAGAACCTGTTTACGATCTGCTGCGCGTCGGCCATCCGGCGTTAAAAACAGCCTCGGAATGCTCATTTACAGCTCGTAAACTGCGCGTGATTCGCTTCGCTCACCCTGCGGGTCAGCCGTTGGCGGTTACTCCGCTGCGCTGCGTTTCTCGGCTGTTTTTGTCTTGTCTAGCTCTAGCTCGCGAAATCGTAAACACGTTCTAAATCCGCTCAGGCAGGATGAAAAAAGGAGGCCGAGGCCTCCTTTTTTATTCGTCTTCGCCGAGGGCGGCGAGTTCGCGTTCCAGCAGGCTGTCATCACCGAGGTTGAGCTCCACCAGGCGGCGCAGGTGGCTGATCGAGTCGAGGTCGATATGCCGGCAGACAAAACCGAGCAGGTCAGACTGGGTGCGGGTGAGCACCACTTCCATCCGCACACGGGTGTCATCGGCCAGTTGGATATTGGCCTCGAATGGCTGATTGGGGTCGCCATTCCAACCGTTAGGACGCTTGATTAACAGACCTTTCAGCGACACGTCATGCAATTCGACTGCCCAGCGTCGTTCCCCTTGCACGATCTCGGTGGGGGCGTCGAAAGCGATGCGGTGAAAGCGCCGACGCTCATTGGCTGTTTCGCTCATGCAAAGAAACTCCTGCGAGGTTTTATCCACTATAGCCAAGGCTGCTGCCGCTGGCTTGGTTTTATCGCTGCTGAGGGTGGTTCGGCAGGTATAAAAAAGCCCGCCAGGAGGCGGGCTTTTCAGCAGCAGCCGATGTTTAGTTGCCGTAAACCGGGAACTTGGCGCAGACCGTTTTGACTTGCTCGCGCACGCGCGCTTCGACCGCTTCGTCGCCCAGGTTGGCGAGGATCTCGCAGATCCAGCCAGCCAGTGCGCGGCACTCGTCTTCCTTGAAGCCGCGGGTGGTCACGGCTGGGGTGCCGATGCGCAGGCCGGAGGTGACGAACGGCGAACGTGGATCGTTCGGCACGCTGTTCTTGTTCACGGTGATAAAGGCACGACCCAGAGCGGCGTCGGCATCTTTACCAGTGATGTCCTGCTTGATCAGGCTGAGCAGGAACAGGTGGTTCTCAGTACCGCCGGAAACCACGTCGTAGCCGTTCTCGATAAACACGCTGGCCATAGCCTGGGCGTTCTTGATCACTTGCTGCTGGTAGGTCTTGAACTCAGGCTGCAGGGCTTCCTTGAAGCACACGGCCTTGGCGGCGATGACGTGCTCCAGCGGGCCGCCTTGGCCGCCTGGGAATACCGCGGAGTTGAATTTCTTCTCCAGCGCTTCGTTGGCGCGAGCCAGGATCAGACCGCCGCGCGGGCCGCGCAGAGTTTTGTGAGTGGTGGTGGTAACCACGTCGGCGAACGGCACCGGGTTCGGGTACACACCAGCAGCCACCAGGCCGGCCACGTGTGCCATGTCGACGAACAGGTAAGCGCCCACTTTATCGGCAATGGCGCGGAAGCGTGGGAAGTCCAGTACCTGCGAGTAGGCGCTGAAGCCGGCAATGATCATCTTCGGTTTGTGTTCAACAGCCAGGCGCTCAACTTCGTCATAGTCGATCAGGCCGGCATCGGTGATGCCGTACTGCACAGCGTTGTACATTTTGCCGGAGAAGCTGACGCTGGCGCCGTGGGTCAGGTGGCCGCCGTGTGCCAGGCTCATGCCCAGTACGGTGTCACCGGTTTCCAGCAGGGCCAAATACACGGCGCTGTTGGCTTGCGAGCCGGAGTGCGGCTGGACGTTGGCGTAATCGGCGCCGAACAGCTCCTTGGCGCGGTCGATGGCCAGCTGCTCAACGATGTCGACGTATTCGCAACCGCCGTAGTAACGCTTGCCTGGATAGCCTTCAGCGTACTTGTTGGTCAGTACCGAACCCTGGGCTTCCATCACCGCTGGGCTGGTGTAGTTCTCCGAGGCGATCAGCTCGATGTGATGTTCCTGGCGCTGGGCTTCTTGCTCCATCGCGGCAAACAATTCGGCGTCATAACGGGCGATAGTCAAATCACGGCTGAACATAGCATTCCCCTGAGAAAATCAGCTGGGCGGTAGAAAGAGGGGGCGAATTCTACCTCATCCGCACTAAACAGGCATATGAAGCGTGGTCATCTGACGGACAAGCGGGGCTCATGTACGCCGGCGATTCAGCTCAGCATAAACAGGGCGGTGCCGGTAAACAGCGCGGTGAACTGGTGGGCCGGCATTGGCCTGCCCAGCAGGAAGCCCTGCACTTCGTCGCAGTCGTGGCCGCGCAGGAAATCCAGCTGGGCCAGGGTTTCCACACCTTCTGCGATTACCGTGAGGTTCAGGCTGTGGGCCATGGCGATGATCGCGCGCGCGATTTGCCCGTCCTGTTCGCCATGCGGCAGGCCGTCGACAAAGCTGCGGTCGATCTTCAGCACGTCGATCGGGAATTGTTTGAGGTAGTTCAGTGAGCTGTAGCCGGTGCCGAAATCGTCGATGGCGATAAACACCCCCAGCTGCTTCAAGCTGCTCAGGGTTTGCATGGCATTGGCCACATCTTCCATCAGGATGCTTTCGGTCAGTTCCAGCTCCAGGCAGGCGGCGGGAACACCGCTCTGCTCAAGGATCTGTGCAATCCGCTGATGCAGGTCGCCTTCGGCAAACTGGCGTGCCGAGAGGTTGACCGAAATCTTCGGCACACGAATCTTCGCCTCGTGCCATTCGGCCAGTTGCCGGCACGACTCGCGCAGCACCCAGTCGCCAACCTGGACCACCAGGCCCAGCTCTTCCAAGACCGGAATAAAGTCACTCGGCGGCACCAGGCCGCGCTGTGGATGCTGCCAGCGCAGCAGCGCTTCGGCGCCGGTCAGGCGTTTGCCATCGCCGGAGAATTGCGGTTGGTAGAACAGCTTGAACTCGCCCTGTTCGAGGGCGTGGCGCAGGTCGCTTTCCAGCTCCAGGCGCTGCAGGGCGCTGGCGTTCATGTCGGCCTGGTAGAACTGGAAGTTGTTTTTACCGCGTTCCTTGGCGTGGTACATCGCCGTGTCAGCGTTCTTCATCAACTGGCTCAGCTCGTTGCCATCCTGCGGACTCAGGGCGATACCGATACTGGCGGTAACGAAGAATTCGCGGCCTTCGAGGATAAACGGCTGCGCCAGGCTGGCGAGAATCTGCTCGCCAACGTGGATTGCGCGGGTCAGTGCGCCTACACGCTGCGCCTGGGATTGCAGCAGTAAGGTGAACTCGTCACCGCCCATGCGCGCCACGGTGTCGTCGCTGTCCACGCAGGCGCGCAGGCGCACGGCGACTTCCTTGAGCATGCGGTCGCCGGCGGCATGGCCGAGGGAGTCGTTGATCGGCTTGAAACGGTCGAGATCGAGGAACATCAGCACCACCCACTCCTGATGCCGCTCACCGTGCTGCAGTGCACTGTGCAGGCGATCCTGGAACAGGGTGCGGTTGGGCAGCTGGGTCAGAGCGTCGTAGTAGGCCAGGCGGTGGATACGCTGCTCGCTAGCCTTGCGCTCGCTGATATCGCTGAAGAAGCACACGTAGCTGACCAGGTCGCCTTCATCGTCCTTGACCGCAGTGATGCCGACCCAAGCCGGGAATTTCTCACCATTCTTGCGTTTGAGCCACACCTCGCCCTCCCAGCTGCCTTGCTGGTTGAGCTGTTTGATCACATAGGCCAGATGGCTGGCTTGCTGAGTGTCTGCAGTCAATACGCTCGGCAGCTGGTCAAGAATCTGTTTGGAGCTGTAGCCGCTGACCCGGCTGAAGGCGTTGTTGACCTGGACGATATAACCGGCCGGGTCAGTGACCAGAATGGCCGCCGTGGAATGCTCGAATACCGTGGCGGCCATGCGCAGGTCTTTCTCGGCGCGGCGCTGCAGGCTGATGTCGCGACCAACACCTAGCAAGCCTTCGAAACGGCCGCTGTCATCCCACATTGGCACCAAGCGCAGTTCCACGGGGATTTTCTGGCCATCCGCACGCAAGGCGTCAAAGACGAACAGTTGCGGCAGAAATTCGGCGCGCAGTTCGGCTAGGCGCTGCGGGTCACCGAGGGCGTTGCGCACACGGTCGAGCAGGGCGTAGAAACCGCTGAGCTGACGCGGGTTGGTAGCCAAACTCTGGAAGCCGTTGGCCAGCGCCCACTCGCTGTCATAGCCAAGCACCGGCATCACCGATGGGCTGACATAGTTGAGTTGCAGCTGGGCGTCGGTCGAGAAAATCACGTCGCTGATGCTTTCCGCCAGCAGGCGATAGCGTTGCTCGCTGGTGCGCAAGGACTCGCTGTGAGTGATCTGTTCGGTGATGTCCTTGGCCACGCCAATCAATCGGCTGACCCGGCCCTTGGCATCACGCGCCAGGGCCTGCTCGCGGATATCGAACCAGTGCCAGCTGCCATCGCGGTGCCGCCAGCGCAGCTCGAACTGCATCAACAGGCCATTGCCCAATACCTGCTGGATATTGCGCATACGTTGGTACAGCTCGACATCGTCGGGATGCAGGATTTTTTCCCACAGCCGATCACCGAGGGCACGCATTTCCGCTTTGCTGTAGCCCAGCTGCGGGCCGAGGTGGTTGTTGCTGTACATCACCCGCTTGCCGGCGATGTCGTGCACATAGATGGTGTCGGGCACTGCGTTGACCACATCGGACCAGAAGCGCTCACGCTCGATCAGTGACGTTTCGATGCGTTTGCGGTTGGTGATATCGCTGATGCTGAGGGTCACGGCCTGCAGGTCGTCGATACTCTCCGGCAGGCGCATCAATAACCACAGGTGGCGCTCATACCCTTGTGGCGTGGTGATCTGGCGCTCCATTTCCAGCTGACCGCTACCGCTGAGCAGAACACTGAGCAGCTGCATGCGGAAGCCTTCCGGGCGCAGCGGGCCGCTATTGAACAAGTGTTGCCAGGCCTGCTGGTTGGAGTCGACACCGAGGAGTTGCAGGGCCACCTGATTGGTTTCCGTCAGGCGCAGGCGCTGGCACAGCTCAATGTGATGTTGCGGGTCTTCGTCCAACCAGCGTTGCAGGTCGGTCATGTTGCGCAGTTGCTGTTGTTGCAGGTAGCGCTGTAACTCAGCCAGGTCGAGCACGCAAAGGGCGGTGCCGGTGCCGTCGAAGATGTCCTGATAGCGTCGGCGGGTTTCCTGCAGCACATGCGAGGCATGCTGTTCTTCGGTGACATCGCGCAGCACCCAGACAAAACCGGTGCGCTTGTTGTCTTCGCTCAAGTCACTGCGGCTGATGTCATACAGATGAGTGACGCCGTTCTGCTGAATTTCTACCAGGTCCGGGCCAAGGTCGTTGTGCAGCGCGGTGTCGTGCAGCAGCAGCGGGTCGAGGCGTGGCAGCAGTTTCAGCAGGTGCCAATCACGCGCCTCATCGTTGCTCAACCCAAACATCGCTTCCGCTTGCGGGTTGAGGTACTGCAATTGGCCGCTGCTGTCGGTGACCAGCACGCGTTCTTCGATGGCGCCGAGTACGCTGGCTGCTTGCTGCAATGAGCGCCGCGAGGCGGTATTCAGTGCGTGCAGGTTGCGTTGCTCATTCAGCAGGCGGTACAGCGCCAACAGCGTGAGGGTGGCGCAGAGGATAAACAGCAGCAGCTTGCTGGCCTGCTGCGGCAGCTGTTGGGCGCGCACCTTGCGCTCGTTGAACAGCGCACGCAGTTGCCAGTCGCTGCCTTTGAGTGGGGTTTCCAACATGCTCTGGTCGAGGTTTTCCGCAGTCACAGGCGGCGCGACGGCTGCATTTTGAATGCCTTGGGCCACGTTGCTGGCAATCACCCGCTGAGCATTGCGGTCTTCCAGTAGCCAGTGATGTTTGCTTTGATGGTGTTCATTCAGCCAACCGGTAAGTGCCTGGTTGGTCAGGCGCAATATCCAGAACCCGCTGGCCGTGCTGTCGGGGTTATGCCGCAGCAGCAGGTAGATACGCCCATGCTCGTTGGCACTGAAGGTATAAAAGAAACTGTCACGGCCACCCCGTTGCAGCAACTCTTCGAGGTACAACGTGTCGTCGGTGGGCGCATGGCTGTCAGCGATGATGCGGCCCTCGGCATTCAGCCAGGCCAGGCTGCGCAGCGTCGGGAATACGCCGCGCAGCGTGTGCAGCAGTTCTTCAAGCTCATCCGGGTTGTTTGGCGGCAGCACATGGGGCTGCAGCAGCGCCTGGCCGGCACTGGCTTTCAGCGCCATGTTCAAATTGAGGTGGTTGGCCAATTGCGAACTGTAGGCCAGGCCCAGTTGCCGCTGGTTGTCGAGCAGTTGCTGGGACTCCTGGCGCAGTTGCCAGAGCAGCAGCACCAACATGCTCAGCACCAACACCACCAGTGCGCCACGGGTCGGCCCACGCATCGTCGCAGCCGGCGGCGCGCCGGGAGTACGCGGTGTGATTGGGGGCGTGACTGTTGGCAAAGACCTACATCCTGGGGGCTGGGCGACGATGACGGTTCCTGGGGGCGCAGAATGGCCGGCAGGCAGGGGGCGGCTAGCATGCCATAACCGTGGCAAAGTGCCAGCGCCGCCGACGAGCGTCGTTTGCCCTGTTCGGCGCATTCCGGTAGCTTTGCCGCACGCGCGCGTGACTGTATGAACAGGATGCTGCGCTGGTATCGCCTGGCGGCTCCGTCCCCGCCGTTTAGCCTTAGGCTACACGCATCAGTTGGCGGCTTCTCTTTCGTTTCAACCCAGAACCAAGGTCATCATGGCTCAATACGTATACACCATGCATCGGCTCGGCAAAGTCGTACCGCCGAAGCGGGAAATTCTCAAGAACATCTCCCTGTCGTTCTTCCCTGGCGCGAAGATCGGCGTACTCGGCCTCAACGGCTCTGGTAAATCCACCCTGCTGAAAATCATGGCGGGCGTCGACACCGAGTTCGACGGCGAAGCCCGTCCGATGCCGGAGCTGAATATCGGCTACCTGCCGCAGGAGCCGCAGCTCGACCCGAGCAAGACTGTGCGCGAAGTGGTTGAAGAGGCCGTGAGCCAGATCAAGGACGCCCAGGCGCGTCTGGATCAGGTCTACGCCGCTTACGCCGAGCCGGATGCCGACTTCGACAAGCTGGCCGCCGAGCAGGCCAAGCTCGAAGCCATTCTGCAGACCAGCGACGGCCACAACCTCGAGCGTCAGCTGGAAGTTGCGGCGGATGCCCTGCGTCTGCCGGCCTGGGACGCCAAGGTTGAACACCTGTCCGGCGGTGAGAAGCGCCGCGTGGCCCTGTGCCGTCTGCTGCTGTCAGCCCCGGATATGCTGCTGCTGGATGAGCCAACCAACCACCTGGACGCCGACTCGGTGGCCTGGCTGGAGCACTTCCTCCACGACTTCCCGGGCACCGTGGTCGCGATCACGCACGACCGTTACTTCCTGGATAACGTCGCCGGCTGGATTCTCGAACTCGACCGCGGCGCCGGTATCCCTTACGAAGGCAACTATTCGGGTTGGCTGGAAGCCAAGTCGGATCGTCTGGCCCAGGAGTCCAAGCAGCAGTCAGCCCATGAAAAGGCCATGAAGGAAGAACTGGAGTGGGTGCGCAAAGGCGCCAAAGCCCGTCAGTCGAAGTCCAAGGCGCGTCTGCAGCGTTTCGAAGAAATGCAGTCGCAGGAATTCCAGAAGCGCAGCGAGACCAACGAGATCTACATCCCGGTCGGCCCGCGTCTGGGCGACAAGGTCATCGATTTCGTTAACGTCAGCAAGGGCTATGGCGACCGCGCGCTGATCGACAACCTGTCGTTCAGCATGCCCAAGGGCGCCATCGTCGGCGTGATCGGCGGTAACGGTGCCGGTAAGTCGACCCTGTTCCGCATGCTGATGGGCAAGGAACAGCCGGACTCGGGCAGCATCGAGATCGGTGAAACCGTGCAGCTGGCCTGCGTGGACCAGAGCCGCGACGACCTCGACGGCAGCAAAACCGTGTGGGAAGCCGTGTCTGGTGGTTCCGACATGATCAAGATCGGCAACTATGAAGTACCGTCGCGCACCTATGTCGGGCGCTTCAATTTCAAGGGTGGCGACCAGCAGAAGTTCGTCAAGGACCTCTCCGGTGGTGAGCGCGGCCGTCTGCACCTGGCGTTGACCCTGAAAGAGGGCGCCAACGTGCTGCTGCTGGACGAACCGTCCAACGACCTCGACGTGGAAACCCTGCGTTCGCTGGAAGAAGCGCTGCTCGACTTCCCGGGCGCTGCCATTGTGATCTCTCACGATCGCTGGTTCCTGGATCGCGTGGCGACCCACATCCTGGCGTACGAAGACGACTCGCATATCGAGTTCTTCGAGGGCAACTACACCGAGTACGAAGCGGATCGTAAAAAACGCTTGGGCGACGCAGCCGCGCAGCCGCACCGCGTGCGTTACAAGAAGCTGGCGCAGTAAGTCAGGTTGCAATAAAAAAAACGGGGCCGAAAGGCTCCGTTTTTGTTTGCCGGTTCCGCGTGCAACGCGCGAGCAAGTACTGATCTGCGACAGTGTTTGGCGCCAGCACTGGAGCACACTGAATGCAGTGCTCCCGAGGACTGCCTACATGCCTGCTTTCGACCCCCATATCGCCCTGTACACCTTGGTAAACGAATACAGCGCTCGCGCCAATGCGATCCGCCAGGATCTGGCGCGTCTGCATTCGGCAGGTTTTGCCGAGCAAGCGCAGCAGCGGCAAAACGATGACGTGCTGCAGGCGCTGCTGGCCGAAGCCGAGACCGGGTTGCGCCAAGTCGGCCTCGCCAAGCTGCGCCTGGCCGAGGGGCGCTACGGCTTGTGCTTGCGCTGCGGTGAGGCCATCAGTGCGGCGCGGTTACAGGTGATGCCCGCGGCAGAGTGTTGTATGGCCTGTGCCGATGCGCGCTAACGTTGAATGCGCGTCTACATCGGCGGGCAGCAATCCCGCCGCGAAGTTGCTTTTGCGCCGGTTAGTCGACGCCACGACCGGCAGCGTGATGACGTACGGTTAGTCGCGCTCTGCTCAGCGCGGGTGCAGTGGTGTGGCACTTGGCGAGATTTGCCGAGTCAGGACGCGCCTTTTGGCTTGTGGATGCGGGCCGATGCGGCCATGATTTCCACCAGGCCCCCGTCCAAGGATTTCCAATGCCAGACTCCGTCGCAGCCCATTTGCGGTTGGCACCTGAAGCACTTACCCGTCCCTTCTCCCCTGAGCAGTTCAACTTCACCAATACCGAAGACCTGGAGCCCTTCCGTGGCGTATTGGGCCAGGAACGCGCCGTCGAAGCACTGCAGTTCGGCGTGGCGATGCCGCGCCCCGGTTATAACGTGTTTGTTATGGGTGAGCCCGGTACCGGGCGTTTCTCCTTCGTCAAGCGCTACCTCAAGGCTGAAGCCAAGCGCCTGGAAACCCCGGCTGACCGGGTATACGTCAACCATTTTGATGAGCCGCGCGAGCCGCGGGCACTGGAATTGCCGTCCGGCACTGCCGGCGAGTTTCTCGCTGACATCAACGGCCTGATCGATAACCTGCTGGCGACCTTCCCGGCGGTGTTCGAGCACCCCTCGTTCCAGCAGAAGAAAAACGCCATCGACCGCGACTTCAACAAGCGCTACGACCAGGCGCTGGATGTGGTCGAGCGCCTGTCGCTGGAAAAGAGCGTCGCCCTCTATCGTGACAGCAGCAATATCGCCTTCACCCCGATGCTCGATGGCAAGGCGCTGGATGAGGCCGAGTTTGCCCAGCTGCCGGAAGTCGAGCGCGAGCGCTTCCATGCCGATATCGCCACCCTGGAAGAGCGCCTCAACGAGGAGCTGTCCAGTCTGCCGCAGTGGAAGCGCGAGTCGAGCAACCTGCTGCGTCAGCTCAATGAAGAAACCATCACCATTGCCCTGCAACCGCTGCTGGCGCCGCTGTCGCAGAAGTACGCGGAAAACGCCGGGGTCTGCGCCTACCTGCAGGCGGTTCAGGTCAATCTGCTGAAAACCGTGGTCGATCAACTGGTCGAAGTGGAAAAGGCCGATGCGCAGACCCGCAAACTGCTCGAAGAACAGTACTGCCCGAGCCTGGTAGTCGGCCATCACGCCCAAGGTGGCGCACCGGTGGTGTTCGAGCCGCACCCGACCTATGACAACCTGTTTGGTCGTATCGAATACAACACTGACCAGGGCGCGCTCTACACCAGTTACCGTCAGCTGCGTCCCGGTGCGCTGCACCGCGCCAACGGTGGCTTTCTGATTCTGGAAGCGGAGAAGATGCTCGGCGAGCCGTTTGTCTGGGATGCGCTCAAGCGCGCCCTGCAATCGCGCCAGCTGAAGATGGAGTCGCCGCTCGGTGACTTGGGCCGCATCGCCACCGTGACCCTTACCCCGCAGATGATTCCGCTGCACCTCAAGGTGGTGATCATCGGCTCGCGTCAGCTGTATTACACGCTGCAGGACCTCGATCCGGACTTCCAGGAGATGTTCCGTGTGCTGGTCGACTTCGATGAAGACATCCCGCTGGCCGACGACAGCCTGGAGCAGTTCGCCCAGCTGATGAAAACCCGCACCTCGGAAGAGGGTATGGCGCCGCTGACTGCGGCGGCCGTGGCGCGGGTTGCGACCTACAGCGCGCGCCTGGCCGAGCATCAGGGGCGTTTGTCGGCGCGTATTGGCGATCTGTTCCAGCTGGTCAGTGAAGCCGACTTTATCCGCAGCCTGGCTGGGGATGAAGTGACCGACGCCGGGCATATCGAGCGCGCGCTAAAGGCCAAAGCCACCCGCACCGGTCGCGTTTCGGCGCGGATCATCGATGACATGCTGGCCGGTATCATCCTCATTGATACCGCCGGCGCAGCCGTGGGCAAGTGCAACGGCCTGACTGTGCTGGAAGTCGGCGATTCGGCCTTCGGTGTACCGGCGCGGATTTCCGCCACGGTGTATCCGGGTGGCAGCGGCATCGTCGACATCGAACGCGAGGTGAATCTCGGTCAGCCGATCCACTCCAAGGGCGTGATGATCCTTACCGGTTACCTGGGCAGTCGTTATGCTCAGGAATTCCCCCTGGAGATTTCCGCGAGCATCGCCTTGGAGCAGTCCTACGGTTATGTCGACGGTGACAGCGCCTCGCTCGGTGAGGTCTGCACGCTGATCTCGGCGTTATCGCGCACGCCGCTCAAGCAGTGCTTCGCCATTACCGGTTCGATCAACCAGTTCGGTGAAGTGCAGGCGGTGGGTGGGGTTAACGAGAAGATCGAAGGCTTCTTCCGCCTCTGCGAAGCGCGTGGCCTTACGGGCGAGCAGGGCGCGATCATCCCGCACTCCAACGTCACCACCCTGATGCTTGATGAACGGGTGCTACAGGCGGTACGTGCTGGGCAGTTCCATATCTATGCCGTGCGCCAGGTGGATGAGGCGCTGAGTCTGCTGGTCGGTGCGGATGCCGGTTCACCGAATGAGCAGGGTCAGTTCCCGGCGGGCAGCGTCAATGCGCGGGTGGTTGAACGCCTGCGTGATATCGCTGCCATGGGCATGGAAGAGGACGACAAAGAGGAGCCGAAGAAGGAAGAACCGGCTGCTGCGGCCAAGGAGAAGAAGCCTCGGGCGAAAAAGCCGGCGGCTGAATGACCGCCCGGCTGCGACAATTCGCCCGGTGGCTGGTCAGTCACTGAGCGAATTGCGCCGCCGGCCCGTGCGCCTGGCTCAGGCCGGCTTTTCCTCACTTCATCCACACAGTTATCCACAGTAAGCGGGGGTAACTGTTGGCTTCCCAGTGGCGCTCGCTCGGGTGTAGGCTGAAGACCTGCTCCCGAGAGGGTCGTCGCCATGGTGCGCAGCCTCAATCTCACCCGTCACTGCTTGGGCCTGGATACCCGTATTGAATGCGTGGTGTTGCCGCTGGCCGGTAACAACGGCCTTTGGACGCTGATTTGTGCGGCAGGCATGGCTGGGGCGCAGCCTTCCACGATTAAGGCACAGGGCCCATTCCACGGGGCTTTTGCTGCTGAAAGCATCCTTGTCGATATCGCTGAAAACCTGCAGGGCATGGGCTATGAGCAAGCCGCTGATGTGCCGATCTGGCGCCTGCATATCCAGGCGGAGTTGCGTCGCCTAAACGGTGATCGTGGCCATCCACTGCGCGACTGCCAGCGCCATCCAGACACCTGAGCAGGCGTCTGGCGAGTTTCTGACCAGCCTCCTGTAAGCCGCTGTCGTGCAAGCGTGCAGTCATTCATCCTGAGCCTGCCCACAAGGTTATCCACAGTTGTCGGGGATAACTGCAGCGAGCCTTGATTGCCACACGCCAGGGTTGTCTGGGCGGGGGCGCTGGGTATACTCGCCGGCAGTCTTGAACCCTGAGTGAGTCCTTATGGAACGCATTATCGAAAATGCCATGTATGCCTCGCGTTGGCTGCTGGCGCCCATCTATTTCGGCCTGTCGCTGGCCCTGTTGGCGCTGGCATTGAAGTTCTTTCAGGAAGTTTTTCACATCCTGCCTAACGTCTTTGCCATGGCTGAAGCCGATCTGATTCTGGTGCTGTTGTCGCTGATCGATATGGCGCTGGTGGGCGGTCTGCTGGTGATGGTGATGATCTCCGGTTACGAGAACTTCGTTTCCCAACTGGATATCAAGGAAGGCACCGAGAAGCTCAGCTGGCTGGGCAAGATGGATTCCAGCTCGCTGAAGATGAAAGTGGCAGCTTCCATTGTGGCGATCTCCTCCATTCATCTGCTCAAAGTGTTCATGAATGCGCAGAACATCCCCGATACCAAGCTGATGTGGTACGTGATCATCCATATGGCCTTTGTGCTCTCGGCGTTTGCCATGGGCTACCTGGACAAGCTCACCAAGCACGATCACTGATCGTTTGCTGCTGGACCCGCCGCCCGGCCGTTGCAAAACGGACGGGCGGTTTGGTTTGTGCCTTGTGCTTTTGCTGTGTTGTACAAGAATTGTATTTGTATAGTTTTTTGTATAACTTTGCTTGCCCGAGGACGTAGCCATGAATCTTCAAGAGCTGTCACAGCATGCCCATTCCGGAAATATCGACGCCCTCAACCTGATCTCGATTGAGGGTGGCATCTACTTGTTGGAAGCGCACATGGATGGTCGGGTCCATCCTCTCAACGATGGCCAAGGCAAAACCTTGCACCTGCGCTCTGTTGAGCATGCACGCGACCTGCTGCACGACTTGCCGCGTATCCCGTTCCACCTGGTGCACGCGGTGGTGCATGACGAGATGTGCGGCATGCAGGACGGCACCCAGGACACCCTGCGCGTACCGATCTCCTTCAATTCGTCCTGGTAATGCCTTGAACCCCACAACCCCGCTGCTTGCTCGCCCGCTGGCTGTTATCGATGTGCAAATCACCGGCATGCATCCTGACAAGGACTGCATCTGGGAGATTGCTGTGTTGCAGGTCGAGGCGGGTTCGGTGGTGGCGCGCCACTCCTGGTTGTTAAAGCCCGCCTGTGCGCTGCCCCGCACTGTTTCGCGGCTGTCAGGTGTGTTACCGGCAGAATTGGACGAGCAGCCTGTGTTTGCCGAGATTGCTGGCGAGCTGTCCCGGTTGCTGGAAGGGCGGGTGGTGGTCGGGCACAACCTGCGTGTGGCGCATGCATTTTTGCGGCGGGCCTTCACCCTCGCAGGCCTGTCGGTGCGTTACCGGCAGTTGTGCACCGTGCGGCTCGCGCGTGCCGCCTGGCCGGATTTACCGGATTACAGTCTGGAGACGCTGTGTGAGCGTCAACAGATCCGGCGTTTCTTCCGTCATCGCGCACTACCGGACGCCGATGCCGTTTGGCAGTTGCTCTCCAGTTTGCAATCGCAGGTGCCCGCTGAGCTACTGGACGTTCAAGTGCAACGCCAACTACGCAAAGCGGCAGTCCCTCGGTTCCTCAGTGCTGAGCGATTGCAAGCGCTGCCTGCGCGGCCGGGTGTTTACTACTTTTATGGCGACAACCAGGCGCTGCTGTATATCGGCAAAAGCCGTAATGTGCGTCAGCGTGTGCAATCGCATTTCCAGAATGATCACCACAGCCGTCGAAGCCTGCAGGTGGCTCAGCAGATCCGTGAGGTGCGCGTGCAGCCTACAGCCGGCGAGCTGGGTGCGCTGTTGCTGGAGGCTGCGGAGGTCAAGCGGCTTTTGCCGTTGTATAACCGGCAACTGCGGCGCCAGCGTGAACTGCTGACGTGGAGCCTTAGCCAGTCTCCGGGCGGTTGGCAGCTGGCATTGCAGGCTGTCGACGCCCATGCACCGATTGACAGCAGTGTCGGTTTATTCCGCTCACGGCGTCAGGCTCAGGACTGGTTGCGCAGCCAGGCGCGCAAGCATCAGTTGTGTTTACGTCTGATCGGTCTGGAAGCGGGCATGGGCGCGTGCTTTGCCACTCAACTGGGTGGCTGTCAGGGCGCCTGCTGCGGGCAAGAACCTCGTGCTGCGCATGATGCCCGGCTGCTGGCCGCCTGCGAACAGCTGCGTACGGTGGCATGGCCCTGGCCGGGGACTGTCGCGCTGGTTGAGCGTGATCCTGAACATGGGCTCTCGCAGTGGCATGTGTTGGATCAGTGGCGCTACCTGGCCACGGTCGATGACCCGGCCTTGCTTCATTCCGTCAGTCAGCAGCCATCCCAGGCATTCAGTCTGGATGCCTACCACATCGTGCTGAGCCATTTACGGCGCTGCCCAAACACCGAGGTAGTTGTGTTATGACCACTCGCCGGCTCGCCCTGATACTGGGTGATCAGCTGTCTTTCGATCTGCCCAGTCTGCAGGCTCTGGACCCGCAGCAGGATGCGGTGTTGCTCGCAGAGGTGGCCGCCGAAACGGACTATGTGCCACACCACCCGCAGAAAATTGCGCTGATCTTCAGTGCCATGCGTCACTTTGCCGAGGCATTGCGCGAGCGCGGTTGGCGCGTGCAGTACGTAGCACTGGACGACCCGGACAACAGCGGCTCGCTGCCGGGAGAGTTGCAGCGCTGGGTCGCGCAGTTGCAGACGACTGAAGTGCATGTCACCGAGTGTGGTGAGTGGCGGCTGGAAGATCAGTTGAAGCGCAGCGGCGTGCCGATCACCTGGCATGCCGACAGCCGCTTTATCTGTGGTCGTGACGAGTTTGTACAGTGGGCCGAGGGTCGCAAACAGCTGCGTATGGAGTTTTTCTACCGCGAGATGCGCCGCAAGACCGGTTTGCTGCTCAATGGTGATGGTACCCCGGTGGGCGGTGCCTGGAACTTTGATGCGGAAAACCGTAAGGCACTGCCCAAGCAGATCAAGGCGCCGATGACGGCACGCTTCTCGGCGGACGCCATTACCCAGGACGTGTTGGTGCTGGTGGCCGAGCGCTTCAGTCATCACTACGGCAGCCTGGCGGCTTTCGATTACCCGGTGACCCATGCCGAGGCCGAAGCGCTGTGGCAGCATTTTCTCGATTTCGCCCTGCCGGCTTTTGGCGATTACCAGGACGCCATGGCAGTCGGTGAGCCGTTTCTGTTCCATGCGCGGATCAGCGCGGCGCTGAATATCGGCCTGCTGGATGTGCGCCGGCTGTGTGCGGATGTGGAGGCGGCCTACTGGCGTGGCCAGGTGCCGCTGAATGCTGCGGAAGGCTTTATCCGGCAGTTGATTGGTTGGCGCGAATACGTGCGCGGCATCTACTGGATGCACATGCCGGAGTACGCCGAGCGCAATGCCTTCGGCAACACTCGGCCGCTACCGGAGTTCTACTGGACCGGTAAAACCCGCATGAAATGCATGAGTCAGGCCATCGGCCAGACGTTGGAACATGCCTATGCCCACCACATCCAGCGGCTGATGGTCACCGGCAACTTCGCCCTGCTGGCCGGTATCCAGCCCAGCCAGGTTTGCGACTGGTACCTGGCGGTGTACATGGATGCCTTCGATTGGGTCGAGCTGCCCAACACCCTGGGCATGGTCATGCACGCCGATGGCGGTTATCTGGGCTCCAAGCCCTATTGCGCCAGTGGTCAGTACATCAAACGGATGTCCAACTACTGCGGCGACTGCGCCTACAAGGTCACGGAAAGCGTGGGTGAGCAGGCTTGCCCGTTCAATGCGCTGTACTGGCATTTCCTCATGCGCCACCGCGAGAAGCTGTCCGGTAACCATCGGTTGGGCATGATCTATCGCGGTTTGGACAAGATGAGCGATGCCAAGCAGCAGGGCTTATGGACGCGGGGTGAGCAGTTGTTGGCGCGTCTGGATGCGGGCGAGGTCCTGTGAAAAAGGCCGAATTGCCGGTCAAAACCTGTGCGGTGTGTGGCCTGCCCTTCACCTGGCGCAAGAAGTGGGCGCGCTGCTGGGATGAGGTGAAGTACTGCTCCGAGCGCTGTCGGCGTCATCGTCAGGGCGCTGCCGGCGGGTAGGGCGGCCAGGCGGATTGTGCTAGGCTGGCCGACCTTTTTTAGCCCCTAGCGGAGCCGTGCTATGTCCGAACTCAATCTCTCGACTGACGAAACCCGCGTCAGCTACGGCATTGGCCGTCAGCTGGGTGGTCAGCTGCGCGACAACCCGCCGCCGGGTGCCAGCCTGGAAGCCATCATCGCCGGTATCACCGATGCCTTCTCCGGCCAGCCAAGCCGCGTCAGCGAAGCGGAGCTGACCGCTAGCTTCAAAGTCATCCGTGACATCATGCAAGCCGAAGCGGCTGCCAAGGCCGAAGCAGCGGCCGGTGCGGGTCTGGCGTTCCTCGCTGAAAACGCCAAGCGTGACGGCATCACCGTTCTGGCTTCTGGCCTGCAGTATGAAGTGTTGACCGCCGGCGAAGGTGCCAAGCCTTCTCGCGAAGACACAGTGCGCACCCACTACCACGGCACCCTGATCGACGGCACTGTATTCGACAGCTCCTACGATCGTGGTCAGCCTGCCGAGTTTCCGGTTGGCGGCGTGATCGCCGGTTGGACCGAAGCCCTGCAGCTGATGAATGCCGGCAGCAAATGGCGCCTGTACGTGCCGAGCGAGCTGGCTTACGGCGAGCAAGGCGTGGGCAGCATCCCGCCGCACAGCGTGCTGGTGTTTGATGTGGAGCTGCTGGACGTTCTCTAACGCTCAGTCGGTTTACCTTCGCGGGCATGGTGCGCTCTTACTTGATGTAGGAGCGGGCCATGCCCGCGATGCGTTTCAGGGGCGCAACGCTCGGGCGTAGCAGTAGAGAAACAGATTACGCACCAACTCTTTAAGCACTAGCGGCTCGCTGGAGTTCAGCTCGTGCAGATCCAGATCCCCCTGATCACGCAGCTCATCTAGGGCATCTTCCTTAAGCAGGGCGCAAACTTCGCCGGTGTTGCGATTGAGAATGCGTAGATACGGCTGCGGGCGGTCCAGCCAGGCATCGATCAGATAGGTCATGACTCATCTCCCTTTCAAGTGGTTGGATGAGAATAATTCTTATTATATTTATAGCAAGGATTAATCGCTGCCTTTTGTCGCGCGGTGTGATTGCTGTGGATCGCTGCTAATAAAAAGCCCGCCATATGGGCGGGCTTTTGTCTGTCCTGGGAAACTTTAGTGCGTGCGGGCTACGGCAAAGCGGCTGAGTTCGATCAGTGCGTCGCGGTATTCGCTGGCGGGCAGCGCATCCAGGCAAGCGATGGCGCGCTCGGCGAAGTCACGCGCTTGCTGTGCGGTGTAGTCCAGTGCCCCAGCCGCTTCTACGGCATTACGGATGCTTTCCAGGTCTTCGATGCCGCCTTTCTGGATCGCCTGGCGTACCAGTGCAGCTTGTTCAGGCGTCCCTTCGCGCATGGTGTAGATCAGCGGCAGGGTCGGCTTGCCCTCGGCCAGGTCGTCGCCGACGTTCTTGCCCAAGGTAGTGGCATCACCACGGTAGTCGAGCAGGTCATCGACCAGTTGGAAGGCCACGCCGAGGTGGTCGCCAAAGGTGCGCAGCGCTTCGGTCTGTTCGGCGTTGGCGCCCGCCAGTGCTGCGGCGCTGTGGGTCGAGGCTTCGAAGAGCATCGCAGTCTTGCCGCGGATGACTTCCATGTAGGTTTCTTCGGTGGTGCTGGCGTCGCGGATCTTCGACAGTTGCAGCACTTCGCCTTCGGCGATCACCCGGGTGGCCTTTGAAAGGATCTTCATCACCGGCATGGAGCCAAGCTCGACCATCATTTCGAAGGAGCGCGAATAAAGGAAGTCGCCGACCAGCACGCTTGGCGCGTTACCCCACTGGGCATTGGCGGTGCTGCGGCCGCGGCGCATGTCGGACATGTCGACCACGTCGTCGTGCAGCAAGGTGGCGGTGTGCAGAAATTCGATGGTGGCAGCGAGCAGGCGCAGGTTGTCGCCTTCAATGCCCAACGCCTTACCACTGAGCAGAACCAGCAAAGGCCGCAGGCGTTTTCCGCCAGCGGAGATAATATAGTCGCCGATCTTCTCTACGAGCGGTACGCGCGACACCAGTTGGGCGCGGATGATGCCGTCGACGGCGGTAAAGTCATCCGCCACCACGCGGTAGAAAGCCTGGGGTTGCATCGCTTGCACCTGCTACTCATGGGTTGCGCGGCATGCTAGGGGGCAGGGTAGGGGCTGTCAAGGCAAGAGGCTGGTGCTCTGGGTGTCGGGGCCTTGCGTCGCGCTGGCTGCTTGCGTACAATCGCGCACCCTGAACTTCCCCCTGGGTATTTCCCTGCCTTACGCAATTGCAAGGGTGTCCTTGAAGGCCCCAAGCAGCCATGCCAGCCGACACTTATTCCTATAAAGCGCTGGGTGAGCAGGATTAACGGAGATTTACCATGTACGCAGTAATTGTTACTGGTGGCAAGCAATACAAAGTCACCGAAGGCGAATTCCTCAAGGTCGAAAAACTCGAGCTGGCCACTGGCGCAGCTGTGACTTTTGACCGTGTTCTGCTGGTCGGCAATGGCGACGACGTTCAAATCGGCGCTCCGGTTGTTGAAGGTGCCAAAGTTGTTGCTGAAGTGATCGCTCAAGGTCGTCACGACAAGGTCACCATCATCAAGTTCCGTCGTCGTAAGCACCACATGAAGCGCCAGGGCCACCGTCAGTGGTACACCGAGATCAAAATCACCGGTATCCAGGCCTGATTCGTTTCGGTCTGATCCCTTTATAGGAGTATTGAACTCATGGCACACAAAAAAGCTGGCGGTAGTACCCGCAACGGTCGCGACTCAGAAGCCAAACGCCTTGGCGTGAAGATGTATGGCGGCCAGGCTATCAAAGCAGGCAACATCATCGTGCGTCAGCGCGGCACCCAGTTCCACGCCGGTTACGGCGTTGGCATGGGTAAAGATCACACTCTCTTCGCGAAAATCGAAGGCGTGATCAAGTTTGAAGTAAAAGGCGCGTTCAACCGCCGTTACGTGAGCGTCGTTGCGGCTTAATAGCGCGACTGCTGGGAAAGCCCCGTCCTTGCGACGGGGCTTTTTTGTTTCTGTATTCTTGGGGTTCTTGCCAAACTGTCCTGGGTGTTAGCGTTCGATTTGAATGCAGGTCAATTTTGCAAGAACCTGGTGTTTCTCGGTTTAGATGACCCGCGTGATTGCGGGAGGCGTAAAAATGAAATTCGTCGATGAAGTATCGATTTTTGTAAAAGCCGGCGACGGCGGTAACGGCATGATGGCTTTTCGTCGTGAAAAGTTCATCGAGAAAGGTGGTCCCAACGGTGGTGATGGCGGTGACGGTGGCTCGGTGTATATCGAGGCAGTCGAGAACTTCAATACCCTGGTGGATTACCGCTATACCCGTCGTTTCCAGGCGCAGAATGGTGAGAAGGGTGGCAGTACCGACTGTACCGGTGCCAAGGGTGAGGATCTGATCCTGCCGGTGCCGATTGGTACCACGGTGATCGATGCCGGTACTCAGGAGGTGATTGGTGACCTGGTTCGCGCTGGTCAGCGTTTGATGGTGGCACAGGGCGGTTGGCATGGTCTGGGTAACACCCGCTTCAAGTCCAGTACCAACCGTGCGCCACGGCAAACCACGCCGGGCAAGCCGGGCGAGTCGCGCGATCTCAAGCTGGAATTGAAGGTGTTGGCCGATGTCGGTCTGCTGGGCTTGCCGAATGCCGGCAAGAGCACCTTCATTCGCTCCGTGTCGGCCGCCAAGCCGAAAGTTGCTGACTACCCCTTCACTACCCTGGTGCCAAACCTGGGTGTGGTCAGTGTCGATCGTTACAAGAACTTCGTGGTTGCCGATATTCCGGGGCTGATCGAGGGTGCTTCACACGGTGCTGGTTTGGGTATCCGCTTCCTCAAGCATTTGTCGCGTACCCGTCTGTTGCTGCATCTCGTCGATATGGCGCCGTTGGATCTGACCGATCCGGCCGAGTCGGCAGCTACCATTATTGATGAGCTGACCAAGTTCAGTCCGTCGCTGGCTGAGCGTGAGCGCTGGCTGGTGCTGAACAAGGCTGACCAGATGCTCGATGAAGAGCAGGAAGCGCGGATTGCTGAAATCGTCGCGCGGATCGAGTGGACTGGGCCGGTTTATGTGATTTCTGCGCTGGCGCGCCAGGGCACTGAGAAGCTCTGTTATGACATCATGGACTTCCTTGAGGCGCGCGCTGAGCGCATTCAGGAAAACCCAGAGTACGCCGCCGAGTTGGCCGAGCTGGATACGCGCATCGAGGACGAGGCGCGCGCTCAGCTGCAGGCGCTGGACGACAAGCGCGCGCTGCGTCGTTCCGGAGTCAAGGCAGTCGGTGATGTCGATGAAGACGACAGCTTCTGGGATGAAGAAGACGAAGACGATGGCCCGGAAATCATTTACGTCCGGGATTAAGCAACTACAAAAACGCCGCTTAATTGCGGCGTTTTTGTAATCACAGGTCGCGGCTAAGGTTGGAAGATCATGCGTGACAAGGTAACCGGTGCGCAGCGCTGGGTAGTGAAGATTGGCAGTGCCCTGCTGACCGCTGATGGTCGTGGTTTGGATCGTGCGGCCATGGCGGTTTGGGTCAAACAGATGGTCGCGCTGCGTGAGCAGGGTGTTGAGTTGGTGTTGGTGTCCTCCGGTGCGGTGGCGGCGGGCATGAGCAAGTTGGGCTGGGTTGCGCGACCGAGCGCCATGCACGAGTTACAGGCGGCGGCAGCTATTGGTCAGATGGTGCTTATTCAGGCGTGGGAGTCGAGCTTTGCCGAGCATGGCCGGCGCACGGCGCAGATTCTGCTGACCCATGACGATTTGTCTGATCGCAAGCGTTACCTGAATGCGCGCAGCACGCTGCGTACGCTGGTGGATCTGGATGTGGTGCCGGTGATCAACGAGAACGACACCGTGGTTACCGATGAGATCCGCTTTGGTGATAACGACACCCTGGCTGCGCTGGTTGCCAATCTGGTCGAGGCCGACCTGTTGGTAATTCTTACTGATCGCGACGGCATGTATAACGCCGATCCGCGGCATAACCCTGATGCCGAGCTGATTTTCGAGGCGCGCGCCGATGATCCGGCGCTGGATGCTGTGGCGGGTGGCGTGGGTGGTGCGCTCGGACGTGGCGGTATGCAGACCAAGCTGCGCGCGGCGCGTTTGGCGGCGCGTTCCGGTGCTCATACGGTAATCGTTGGTGGTGCCATTGAGCAGGTGTTGGCGCGGCTCAAGGCGGGCGAGCGCCTGGGTACGCTGCTGGCGCCTGAGCGCGGTATGCTGGCAGCGCGTAAGCAGTGGCTAGCCGGGCATTTGCAGACGCGCGGCACTCTGGTGCTGGATGATGGTGCGGTCAAGGCGCTGGCGACCGGGACCAAGAGCTTGTTGCCAGTTGGCGTAAAGGCCGTACAGGGCAGCTTTCGCCGCGGTGAGATGGTGGTCTGCGTGGCGGCGGATGGCCGCGAGATTGCCCGTGGGTTGGCTAACTACAGTGCGCTTGAGGCGCAAAAGATCATCGGTCAGTCGTCGGATGCCATCGAGAGGCTGCTGGGTTATGTTGATGAGCCCGAGTTGGTTCATCGGGATAATTTGATCCTGATTTGAAAGCCTGCACAAAGCCTGCTGCGCGTCGGCCCTGCTGCGTTAAAAACAGGCTCAGAATGCTCATGTACAAAAGTACACTCCGCTTCCTCGCCTGTTTTTGCCTTGCATGGCTCTAGCTCGCGAGACTTTGAATGGGTTTTGAGGGAAGGCTGATGCGATTGGTTAAGGGATTGCTGGGTGCGCTTGTGCTGTTGCCTGGATTGGCGGCGGCCGAGCAGATCGGTGAAGTGTCGACGGTTTTCAAGTTTATGGGGCCGAACGACAAAATCGTCGTCGAGGCGTTTGATGACCCTAAGGTGGAGGGCGTGACCTGCTACCTGTCGCGGGCCAAGACCGGTGGCGTCAAGGGTGGTCTGGGCCTGGCCGAGGATCGTGCCGAGGCGTCGATTGCCTGTCGCCAGGTTGGCCCGATCAGCTTCCTGGAAAAGCTCAAGGAGGGCGAGGAGGTGTTTCGTGAGCGTACCTCGCTGGTATTCA
This sequence comes from Pseudomonas sp. OTU750018, assembly GCF_011636575.1. Taxonomy (NCBI): domain Bacteria; kingdom Pseudomonadati; phylum Pseudomonadota; class Gammaproteobacteria; order Pseudomonadales; family Pseudomonadaceae; genus Pseudomonas; species Pseudomonas sp. OTU750018. Next base: position 1,132,216 of record NZ_JAAPAU010000001.1, on the reverse strand, counting down.
AGACCATGCAGGTCGTGCGGTTCTTCGATCAGAAGCGCAATACCCTGGTTTATCTGGTCTACAGCGATCGGGTAATCGAGGGGAGTCCGCAGAATGCGGTGACGGCCATTCCGATTCTGCCCTGGCCGCAAAAGCCCTGAAGCAAAAAAAGCCCGAAGTGATTCGGGCTTTTTTGTGGTTTGCCACCGGTGGCGATTGTCTCTGGGCGTTGCAGGCTGCGCCAGCAATTATTGCGGACAATAAAAAACCGGCGGTTAAGCCGGTTTTTCAAGAACGAGTAGCGTGTCGCAAACAGCTTAGGCAGCTGCAGCAGCGCTCAGGGCCTTGATGTGGCCATTGAGGCGGCTCTTATGACGAGCGGCTTTGTTCTTGTGGATGATGCCTTTATCGGCCATGCGGTCGATTACCGGCACAGCCAGGGTGTAAGCGGTGGCTGCAAGAGCGGCGTCTTTGGCTTCGATAGCCTTGACGACGTTCTTGATGTAAGTACGAACCATCGAGCGCTGGCTGGCGTTATGGCTACGACGCTTCTCAGCCTGTTTTGCGCGTTTTTTGGCAGAAGGTGTATTGGCCACCGTCAAGCTCCTCGAAGAAAAATTCTGGGGGTTACAAACAAATAAGGCCGCGAATCATGCCGATATGAGGGAGTGCTGTCAAGCCTGTTGGCTTTTCCCTGTGCTGGCCTGACCAGCGGCAGACCGCTACACTCGTCGCCTTTGCGCGCCAGTGCTTGTTTGCGGAGCCGGGATACTACATGAATTTGCTCAAGTCGTTGGCCGCCGTCAGCTCCATGACCATGCTTTCGCGTGTATTGGGCTTTGTGCGCGACACCATCATTGCCCGCACCTTCGGCGCTGGCGTGGCCTCGGACGCCTTTGTGGTGGCGTTCAAGCTGCCCAACCTACTGCGGCGGATTTTTGCCGAGGGCGCGTTCTCTCAAGCCTTTGTGCCGATTCTGGCCGAATATAAAACCCAGCAGGGCGATGAGGCGGCGCGCACGTTTCTCGCTTACGTGACAGGCCTGCTGACTCTGGTGCTGGCGCTGGTAACCTTTATCGGCATCCTCGCGGCGCCGTGGATTGTCTGGGCCTCCGCTCCTGGTTTCGCTGATGAGGCGGAGCGCTTTGAGCTGACCACCGACCTGCTGCGGGTGACCTTTCCTTATATCTTGCTGATCTCCCTGTCCTCGCTGGCGGGGGCTGTGCTCAATACCTGGAACAGGTTCTCGGTGCCGGCTTTTGTGCCGACCCTGCTCAACGTCAGCATGATCGTCTTCGCCCTGTTTCTGACGCCCTATTTCGATCCGCCGATCATGGCGCTGGGTTGGGCGGTACTGGTGGGGGGGCTGGCGCAGTTGCTGTTCCAGCTGCCACATTTGCACAAGATCGGCATGCTGGTGCTGCCGCGCCTGAACCTCAAAGACACCGGTGTATGGCGCGTGATGAAGCAGATGGGGCCGGCGATCTTCGGGGTGTCGGTCAGCCAGATTTCGCTGATCATCAATACGATTTTTGCCTCCTTTCTGGTGGCAGGCTCAGTGTCCTGGATGTACTACGCCGATCGTTTGATGGAGTTGCCTGCTGGTGTGCTCGGTGTGGCGTTAGGCACCATTCTGCTGCCGGCCTTGTCGAAAACCCATGCAAGCGCCAGTCGTGAGGACTATTCCAAGCTGCTCGACTGGGGGCTGCGTTTGTGTCTGGTGTTGGCGCTGCCCAGTGCGTTGGCGTTGGCGATTATCTCCGAGCCGTTGATCGCCTCGCTGTTCCAGTACGGCAAGTTCACCGCTGACGATACCTTGATGACCCAGCGGGCCTTGGTTGCTTACTCGCTGGGGCTGGTCGGCATCATTCTGGTGAAAATTCTTGCGCCTGCCTTCTACGCCCAGCAGAACATCAAAACCCCGGTGCGTATCGGTCTGGTGACATTGCTGGCGACCCAGGCGATGAACGTGCTGTTTATCTTTGTGATTCCCTTGGCGCATGCCGGTTTGGCTTTGGCCATCGGCCTGGCCGCCTGTCTGAATGCTGGTCTGTTGTACTGGCAGCTACGCAAGCGCGACATGTTCCAACCACAGCCGGGTTGGGCGTTGTTCCTCGGCAAGTTGTTGCTGGCGCTGCTGGCGATGGTGGTGGTGTTGCTGCTGGCTATGCAGCAGCTGCCAGCTTGGGCGGACAGCACTATGCTCTGGCGTTTACTGCGCCTGGGTGGGCTGGTGAGTGTGGGCATGTTGGCCTATTTGGCCGTGTTGGCGCTGCTGGGGTTCCGTTTGAAGGATTTTGCTCGCCGCAGTGCGCTCTGAGTTGCAGCTGATTTGCTGCCTGTTGTCCGCTGCTCGGTGTGCGTATAATCGACCACTTTATGAGCAAGAAGCGCGTTATGCAGCTGGTTCGAGGCCTACACAACTTGCGGCCCCAGCATCGGGGCTGTGTCGCCACCATCGGGAATTTCGACGGCGTCCATCGTGGTCATCAGGCCATTTTGGCGCGTTTGCGTGAGCGTTCCGCCGAGCTTGGCGTGCCCAGTTGCGTGTTGATTTTCGAGCCGCAGCCGCGCGAGTTTTTTGCACCTGATGTAGCACCGGCGCGCCTGGCGCGGTTGCGCGACAAGCTGGCTCTGCTGGCTGCCGAAGGTGTTGATCGAGTGCTGTGCCTGAGTTTCAACCGCCGCTTGCGTGAGTTGAGCGCGGCTGAGTTCGTGCATCGTGTGCTGGTGGAAGGCCTGGGTGTGCAGCATCTGGAAGTGGGTGACGACTTTCGCTTCGGCTGTGACCGCGCCGGTGACTTTGCCTTTCTGGCCGAGGCCGGTGAGCGCGAAGGCTTCAGCGTCGAGGCTGCCAGCACGGTTGAGCTGGACGGTATTCGCGTCAGCAGTACGCGGGTACGTGAAGCCCTTGATGCCGGTGATTTTGCCTTGGCGCAGCACCTGCTCGGGCGGCCATTTCAGATTGCCGGACGGGTGTTGCACGGGCAGAAACTGGGGCGTCAGCTGAATGCGCCGACTGCCAATGTGCAGCTCAAGCGCAAGCGGGTGCCGCTCAAAGGCGTGTACCTGGTCAGCACCGAGATTGACGGCCAAACCTGGCCGGGTGTGGCCAACATTGGTGTGCGCCCGAGCGTGGCCGGTGATGGTCGCGCTCATCTGGAAGTGCATTTGCTGGACTTTGCCGGTGATTTATATGGCCGGCGTTTGACGGTGGCTTTCCACCACAAGCTGCGCGATGAGCAGCGTTTCGCCTCCCTTGAGGCATTGAAGACGGCTATTGCTGCCGATATTGCTGCCGCCCGTGCCCATTGGCGCGTTTAAGCGCCCGGCTTCAACTGCTGGGTGCCAATCGCTTACGAAGAGCCTGAAATGACCGATTACAAAGCCACGCTTAATCTGCCTGACACCCAATTTCCGATGAAGGCCGGCCTGCCGCAGCGCGAGCCGCAGATTCTGCAGCGCTGGAACGAGATTGGCCTGTATCAGAAGCTGCGCGCGCAAGGCGAAGGTCGGCCGAAGTTTGTTCTGCACGACGGCCCGCCCTATGCCAATGGCAGCATTCACATCGGTCATGCGGTCAACAAGATTCTCAAGGACATCATCACCCGTTCCAAGACCCTGGCCGGTTTCGACGCTCCCTATGTGCCGGGCTGGGACTGTCACGGTCTGCCGATTGAGCACAAGGTGGAAACCACCTTTGGCAAGAATCAGCCGTCCGACCTGACCCGCGAGCGCTGCCGTACCTATGCAGGTGAGCAGATCGAAGGGCAGAAGGCCGACTTCGTGCGCCTCGGTGTACTGGGCGACTGGGACAACCCTTACAAAACCATGGACTTTGCCAACGAAGCGGGCGAAATCCGCGCGCTGGCCGAGATGGTCAAACAGGGTTTCGTATTCAAGGGTCTGAAACCGGTCAACTGGTGTTTCGACTGCGGTTCCGCGCTGGCTGAGGCCGAAGTCGAGTACCAGGACAAAAAGTCCGATGCCATCGACGTCGCCTTCGTAGTGGAAGATGCCGACAAGCTGGCCGCCGCATTTGGTCTGGCCAGCCTGCCGAAGCCTGCTGCCATCGTGATCTGGACCACCACGCCTTGGACCATTCCGGCCAACCAGGCGCTGAACGTCCACCCTGAATTTACCTATGCGCTGGTCGATACCGGCGAGCGTCTGCTGCTGCTGGCCGAAGAACTGGTGGAAGGCTGCTTGGCCCGCTATGGCCTGCAGGGCGACGTGATCGCCACCGCGCCAGGTGCAGCGCTGGAGCTGCTCCGCTTCCGTCATCCGTTCTATGAGCGCTTTGCCCCGGTCTATCTGGCTGACTACGTTGAGCTGGGCGCCGGCACTGGCGTGGTGCACTCGGCACCTGCCTATGGTGAGGACGACTTCCGTTCCTGCAAAGGCTACGGCATGAGCAATGACGACATCCTCAGCCCGGTGCAGAGCAACGGCGTGTATGTAAGTGACCTGCCGTTCTTTGGCGGCCAGTTTATCTGGAAGGCCAATCCGGCCATCGTCGCCAAGCTGGACGAAGTCGGCGCGTTGCTCAAGCACGAGGCTATCCAGCACAGCTATATGCACTGCTGGCGCCATAAGACCCCGCTGATCTACCGCGCAACCGCGCAGTGGTTCGTCGGCATGGATAAGCAGCCTAACGAATGCGGCACCCTACGCGAGCGCGCGCTGGCGGCCATCGAGCAGACTGCATTCGTTCCGGCCTGGGGCCAGGCACGTCTGCACAGCATGATCGCCGGGCGTCCGGACTGGTGCATCTCGCGTCAGCGTAACTGGGGTGTGCCAATCCCGTTCTTCCTGCACAAGGCTACGGGCGAGTTGCACCCGCGCAGCGCTGAGCTGATGGAAGAGGTGGCCAAACGTGTCGAGCAAGAGGGCATTGAGGCTTGGTTCAAGCTGGACGCCGCCGAGCTGCTGGGCGATGAAGCCGCCGACTACGACAAGATCAGTGACACCTTGGATGTCTGGTTTGACTCCGGCACCACCCACTGGCACGTGCTGCGCGGTTCGCACAACCTGGGCCATGCCAGTGGCCCGCGTGCCGACCTGTACCTGGAAGGCTCCGACCAGCACCGCGGCTGGTTCCATTCATCCTTGCTGACGGGCGCAGCCATCGACGGCCACGCGCCGTACAAAGAGCTGCTGACCCACGGTTTCGTGGTCGACGAGAACGGTCGCAAGATGTCCAAGTCCCTGGGCAACGTTGTTGCGCCGCAGGAAGTGAATGACAGTCTGGGTGCCGATATCCTGCGCCTGTGGGTGTCGTCTACTGACTATTCCGGCGAGATGGCCGTGTCTAAGGTCATCCTGCAGCGCAGCGCCGATTCCTACCGGCGTATCCGCAACACCGCGCGCTTCCTGCTCTCCAACCTCAGCGGCTTCGACCCGGCGCAGCACCTGCTGCCTGCGGAAGACATGCTGGCGCTGGATCGTTGGGCCGTAGATCGCGCCCTGTTGCTGCAGCGCGAAATCGAAGAAGCCTACGACAGCTATCGCTTCTGGAACGTTTACCAGAAAGTGCACAACTTCTGCGTGCAGGAGCTGGGCGGTTTCTACCTCGATATTATCAAGGACCGTCAGTACACCACCGCCGCCGACAGCGTGGCGCGTCGCTCCTGCCAGACCGCGCTGTTCCACATCGCCGAAGCCCTGGTGCGCTGGATCGCTCCGGTGTTGTCTTTCACCGCCGATGAGCTGTGGGAATACCTGCCCGGTGCGCGTAACGAGTCGGTAATGCTCAATGGCTGGTATCAGGGCCTGAACGAGCTGCCGGAAGGCTTCGAGCTGGATCGTGCGTTCTGGGAGCGCGTGATGGCGGTCAAGGTCGCGGTAAACAAGGAGATGGAAAACCTGCGTGCAGCCAAGGCCATCGGCGGCAACCTGCAGGCGGAAGTCACCCTGTATGCCGAAGACAGCCTGATTGCTGATCTGAACAAACTGGGCAACGAGCTGCGCTTTGTGCTGATCACTTCCACCGCCAGCCTGGCGCCGCTCGCCAGCGCGCCGAGTGATGCTGTGGAAACCGAAGTCGCGGGGCTCAAGCTCAAAGTGCTGAAGTCCGGGCATGCCAAGTGCACCCGTTGCTGGCATCACCGCGAGGACGTTGGGGTGAACCCAGCGCATCCGGAAATTTGCGGGCGATGCGTGGACAACATCGAAGGCGCAGGTGAGGTTCGTCACTATGCGTGATAACGCTAGTCGTTTCGGGCGTTTGGCCTGGTTGTGGCTGAGTCTGTTGGTGTTTGTAGTCGATCAAGCGAGCAAGTTCTGGTTCGACAACAACCTGAGCATGTACCAGCAGATCGTGATCATCCCCGATTACTTTAGCTGGACCCTGGCTTACAACACCGGTGCGGCATTCAGCTTCCTGGCCGATGCCGCCGGCTGGCAGCGTTGGTTCTTCGCCGCGATTGCCGTGGTGGTGAGCGGAGTGCTGGTGGTATGGCTCAAGCGCCTAAAACCTGGCGAAACCTGGCTTGCGGTGGCGTTGGCGTTAGTTCTGGGTGGTGCACTGGGTAACCTGGTCGATCGCGTGGTGTTTGGCCATGTGGTCGACTTCATCCTGCTGCATTGGCATCAGCAGTGGTACTTCCCAGCCTTCAACGTGGCTGACATGGCGATTACCGGTGGTGCCATCCTGCTGGCGCTGGATATGTTCAAAAGTGAAAAGTCCGGAGAAATAGGCAAATGACTGACGTGCGTATCGGCCCGGATAAGCAGGTGACCCTGCATTTCGCCCTCAAGCTGGACAACGGCGATGTGGTGGACAGCACCTTCGATAAAAGCCCCGCCACCTTCAAGGTCGGCGACGGCAACCTGCTGCCAGGCTTTGAGCAGGCCATCTATGGCTTGAAAGCGGGCGACAAACGTAGCCTGCCGATCAGTCCGGAGCAGGGCTTCGGTCAGGGTAATCCGCAGAATATCCAGGTTATGCCGCGCAGTCAGTTTCAGGATATGGAGCTGTCGGAAGGCCTACTGGTGATCTTCAACGACGCGGCCAATGCCGAGTTGCCAGGCGTGGTTAAAGCGTTTGATGACGCCAAGGTGACCATCGACTTCAACCACCCGTTGGCCGGCAAAGCGCTGAGCTTCGATGTTGAAATTATTGAGGTCAAAGCGCTCTAAGGTTTAGCTCGCTCCTGTGGGAGCGGGTTTCGTCTTGCGTGTTCCCGCGTGATCCTCGCGATCACGGCGGCTTACACAGATTGCTTTCCCAGTGCGTGCGGCCGCGCCGTACACTAGCCCGCAAGGTCTACCGTCGAGATACCGCCATGCATATCAAACTCGCCAATCCCCGTGGCTTCTGTGCCGGCGTCGACCGCGCCATTGAGATTGTTAACCGCGCTCTGGAGGTCTTCGGTCCACCGATCTACGTGCGTCATGAAGTGGTGCACAACAAGTTTGTGGTCGAAGACCTGCGTTCGCGCGGCGCAATCTTTGTCGAAGAACTGGATCAGATTCCTGATGACGTTATCGTTATCTTCAGCGCTCACGGCGTCTCCCAGGCTGTGCGCAACGAGGCTGAGCGTCGTGGTTTGAAGATATTTGATGCCACCTGTCCGCTGGTAACCAAGGTGCACATGGAAGTGGTGCGCTACAGTCGCGAAGGACGCGAGTGCATCTTGATCGGCCACGAAGGCCACCCTGAGGTCGAAGGTACCATGGGCCAATACGACGCCAGCAACGGCGGCAGTATCTACCTGGTGGAAGATGAAGCAGATGTGGCAGCGCTTGAGGTACGTAACCCCGAAGCGCTGGCGTTTGTGACCCAGACCACTCTGTCTATGGACGACACCAGCAAGGTAATCGATGCCCTGCGCAGTAAATTCCCCGCCATCGGCGGCCCGCGCAAAGACGATATCTGCTACGCCACCCAGAACCGCCAGGACGCCGTCAAACAGCTCGCAGCTGAATGTGACGTGCTGCTGGTGGTCGGCAGCCCCAACAGCTCCAACTCCAACCGTTTGCGCGAACTTGCTGAGCGCATGGGTACGCCTGCTTACCTGATCGATGGGGCAGAAGATCTCAAGAAAGAGTGGTTTGCCGGTGTGGCGGGCATCGGTATTACGGCAGGTGCATCAGCCCCCGAAGTGCTGGTGCAAGGCGTTATTCAGCAACTTAGCGCGTGGGGTGCAACAGGCGCCCAAGAGCTGCAGGGGCGGCCAGAGAATGTGACGTTCTCGATGCCGAAGGAGTTGAGAGTCATTACCCGGCAGTAGGCACTTCTATTCGCGCAATAAAAAGGCCGGTATCCCGGCCTTTATTCGTTCTACCAGCAGGTAGCTGCAGTTCCTGTTCCCCCTACTATGCCTTTAACACCGCGACTGTTGATAGTTAGCGTACTGCATGTGGCATCCGCAGCTTGAGAGCCCTGAGGCGCTGCTCTTAACAGCACGCAGGCTGCGATAGGGATGCCTGCTGCACAAACTGCTGCAGTTATCAGGTAGCGCCTGTCTTCTGAAGGGGCAGCCGCATTTGCGGCTACACCTGCATACCCAAGTCCGCCTGCTCCGGCCCCAAGATTAGTGGTATAGGTCTGGTTCTGTGAGTAGAAGCGTTCTTGCATCTGCATAACTTCTAACAGTTTGGCCTGACCTTCACTTCGACCACTCTTCAAGAGGTATTCCTGGTAGTTAGGCACCGCAATGGCTGCTAACACAGCAAGAATCACTACGACGATCATCAGTTCGATCAAGGTAAAGCCTTGCTGGCGGTGCATTAATTTTCTCTCCAGTAGGTAGGTTTCAGTCCGCCTGCGTTTGGATCGCAGAACAGAGCGGTAGGTTTGCACTTAGGCGGTGGTTTAATCCCATCGTCTTCACCACCTTCGCAACGCTCTGCACCGCAAAGTAAGCCTGGACGACCGTCTTCGCGAAGAATAACTGCTGGCTGAGGTGGAATTCCTCCGTGAGTCAGGTCAAATCCACGCTTATCTGTAGCTACGCCGCTTATTGTTTCAGTAAAAATTGATGTGGCGTCTGTCAGGTTGAGGGCATAGAACCTTCCACGTCCGACATCTGGTCCGCAGGTCGTTACCTGCTGTCCACTGGGGCGGAATGTCGAGAACAGCACTGCGCCGCGGAAGCTTATTGAGCTAGACAGTACTTTTTCGCCAATTGGGAAGCGCATAAACCAGCCTTTGCTGTTATTGAGCGCAGACAGATCTGGAACATAACTATTGCCAGGACTGAGTTGTGCATACAGTTCATTGATATCGTTGCGCAGCGTTGGTATTCGGTTTACTGCCTCCAGGCGTTTGGCTTCGATTAAGTAGTTAAATGCATCAAAAATACTTAGCGGTGGTACAACGTCCGCTGCTGTTGCCGCCGCCACCTGCGCTGGCGTGAGCGCGGGTTCGCTGCCGTCATATGGTTTGTCACTGATCGCTGCAAGATCGGCGAGTTGGCTGGCTGCCTGGCTGCTCAGAGCGGTCTGCTCGCTTTGCAGCGTTGAAAGGCGTGCCGCCTCGCTATTCAGCGGTGTGCTGATTGCAACACTGTCGGCTTGGCTTTGCCGAGTAGCTGCTTCTACAGAAAGAATGTCGCTATTGGTTGTTGGTCCGGTCGCATTCTGGCTCAAACCTGGGATTAACGAACTGACCTCTGTTTTGAGCGTGTCTAGTGCTGCAAAATCTGCACTTACATCAGTAGCGTCATTATTGATAAGTGTTTGGAATATGCTGTTTTGTAGTGCCAGAATTTGATTGAGTTTGTTTCCAAGTTCGCTCTGGTTGTCAACTATCTCTTGCCGCTGAATAAAGGCCGATGACGCTTCGTGGGCAGCAACGGCAGAGGCAAGTGATGCTTCCAGGGCTGTTGTATCAGGTTGGTTGTTGGCCCGTGCCGTTTTTAGAGCATCTTCTGCTGCTACTACGGCTTGATATTCAGTGTCGGGGGTTGTGTTAAGAACCTGTAGGTTCAAATGAAGTTGCCCCCAATCCGCTGTGTTGGCATTGTTAAGCTGGGCAGCCAGGAATGCCTGCGCATTAGGGTGTGTTACGGGTGCCGAAAGCGCATTTAATGACTTGAGTCCATCAAGTGTTTCAACAATGAGATTATTGAGTTGTGTGCGCGCATCCATTTCTGTTGCGTGTTCAACAATAAAAGGGTCGGCACTGATGATTGCTTCAATAGCCTCCTGTTTGGAGTTAATGTCATTGTTCGTTTGTAAGAGGGCCTGTTGTTTTGCAATGTAGCCGACACTTGACTGGTAGTTTGACAGGGCGTCGCGTGCAGCTGCTTCAGCCGCGGTAAGTGTGGCAATTTCAGTGCGTTTTCCATTGATACGGTTTTGTATATCAGTTGCAGTCGTTCCGGTCGGATCAATGCTGCTGACATCTACCATGTCAGATTCAGTAATGGTGACGTAAGTAGCAGGCTTCTTGGCTACATTTGTATCTCGGATTACATAGAATCGATCAATGGTGTCTTCGTTAAGTGGATGACCGCGATAACCGGAACCCAGTGCGATCGTATAGAAAGGTTGCTTGCCCCGTTCTTTTATCAGGGCTACGTCCGGTGCGTTGTAGAAACGACGGTTGTCCAGTGCGGTTGTTCCGCCAAAATTGGCTACCCGTCCACCTGTTGCCAGGTTACTTGCGCCTGTGCTGAGTGGGTCAAGATCAAAACGAAACAGTTGCCCGCGCGTATCTGCGACAAAAATAGTATCAATCAAGCCGTCACCCGTGATGTCGATCAAGGTTGGGTCTGCTGGAATGCTATTGGTCATGCTTGTTATGCGCAGGTTTGCAGGTGAAGTTTCTCCTGTGACTGGGTTAGGGCCAGCCATCCAGAGGCGTTCACCTGTGTTTGCGTCAGCTATATAGAGTGCATTTCCGTAGCTATCATTGTTAGGGGTATTTGGTGTGTCATCGTCTTGATTAGGATCATAACCACCGGCGAAGATAAGTACGTCCCGTGCGCTGCCGTTCCACTTTATTTTGCTAACTTTAGGAGTCGACCACGTTTGACCTAGACGCTGGTAAGGTGTGCCATTTGTCCCGCCAACAATTGCCCATTTTAATTTGGGCTGAATAGTGGAGGGCTCTCCGCTGTTCGCTGGGCTAACATCTAGAGCATAGTAGTTACGGCCACCGCGCCCCATGCCTGCATACAGTATGACTTCAGAAACCGGGCGAACCTTACGTACTGCATCCGCCGAGCCATAGCTAACTTTAAGGCCGAACTGCCCGTCTATACCATATTTCTTGCTAGCGCTACCTTTAGGGTTGTCATAATAGGCCTTGAGATTTGGCAGGAGCTCTTTAGGGATATAAACAAAAAGCTCTGCGCCGGTCTCTGGGTCTATCGCAGCAATGTGACCTTCGTTTGTGCCATAGAACAAGACGAGTTTGTCCTCGGTATTTCCTGCATCCACACGGGTCAAGTCCTCATCACTAATATAGGCGACAACTTTTGGGGCGTTGTGCAGTACATCGGCAACTTGAAGGCGTGCCGGAGAGCCTGCTACACCTGGGTCGCTACCACGTGCCCAACTGATGAGTTTAGTTTTATAGTCATCTGACATAGAGGCATCGCCCAGCAATGCTTTTGAAACATTACTGGTGTTTAAGGCATTCGAACTGAGTGTCAGGTTGATTGTGCCGGTAGCTCCTGGGCCTGCCAGTGGAGTTGTGCCTGTATAAGTGAACATTTTTCTCATGCTTGGGTTGGTAAGCGTGCTTGCTGCGCCACCACTTTCAGCGTTTCGACCATCAGCCGAGGGGCTCCAGAAACTTTGTGCGGTATCCTTAAAAAAGCCTGTCGAAGAATCAACAGCGTTGCGGCCGTTAACATCTGTAACGATAAGATCGCCAGTTGTTGTGTCGGTTACGGCCTTGTATTTTTTTACGTTACCGACCCAGCGGGCACCTTCGGCGGGTCTGAATAGTGCGTAGTAAAGATCGTTGCGATAGCCAAAGTTACTGTAGGCGCTTACTGATACAGTGGGCGTGGTAAATGATGTGTTTTCTGCAAGAATGTCCACCACAATACTTTTTAAAGCACTGACCAGGCCCGACGTATCGCTGGTTGTGAAGAATTTTCCGCCGCCATAGTCTGCTGTGTCTTGAAGCAGTTGCGAGTTGCCAATATTGCCGAAGCCAACTGTGTAGGTATTGATGGTTTGTTTGCCAGCTGCTGGGGAGTTGTCCTGATTCGCTAGGTATTCGGAGAGCCCCGGCATCCAGCAACCATCGGCTGCCGCACCATCAGTTGGGTAGTTTCGGTTGCACGAGGTGTATTGAGTGTTCTTGCCCGCTACCAAGGACTGAATGGCAGTGTTACTTCCTACGTCGCCGTTAGGTAGTCCGTCAGTCAGTACAATAATGTTAGATTTCTGGCATGAGTTTTCTATTGGTGACTTGTAACTGCTGCCTGTAAAAGCGGCGCTATTGCTTCTCCATGGATTCACGGTTCGTGCACCGGTCCCGTCTTCTATGACTCCGCGTGTGGAGTTGCCATAGCGTGGGCTTTCTCCGCGCAGATAAATTGCTGCTTCGTGATAACTTTCAAGGAGTGGTGTTCCTCCACTTGCATAGTAGCTGCGGAGTTGTGTTTTGAAGTTGCTGGCAACAGTTGCAGCGCGGCCAACAGGGACATTGATAAAACCGCCGTTACTGTTCGAGTCAAAGCGTGCAAGACCAATATTTGAATCGTTGGAAACAGCCAGTTCATCTACCAGTTGGCTAACGACTTGTTTGACCACCTCCATGCGTGTAAGAGTGCCATTATTCCTCCTGTCGTCGGGTAGCCTGGTGCTTGTGCACCAATTCTGTGGTGTTGATCCATAGTTGTTAGGGACAACTAGGGCGCGACAGTTTGTGCCGGGGACGCCGTTTAGCATGGAGCCTGATGTGTCAATAACGAACATGATGTTAGGACGGACACGTTGGTCGGCAGGAAGCTCCCGCGTCAAATAAATTTCTGTGTCATCGGCAAAAGTTATGCCGCTTTGTAATGATAGGAATAGGTAGCTGAATGCTAGTGTGCCGGTCGCTATTTTTTTCTTTTCGTACATGATTTTTCCCTCAGCTCACTGCAGCATTAGTCGAGTGGCAATGGCAGGTGAGCCGCTGTTGAAAAACACCATGCCTTGCCAGTCAATTTTCAGAGCCAATGCATCTAATTTTGTAGGTTTTCCATTCAGGAATATTTCGGTGGATTCATTTACTTCAATACGGGTCTGTGTACAGTTTTCGCACGGTTTTGCGAGTAAATAACCGTGGGCATTCTCTGTTCCGTCAGTGCGCTCCAGGTTAAGAATTATTTCTGCATGCTCTATGTATCTTTCGCCTGGCGTCTCCGCATTGGCAAGGCCATATGCAGTAGTCGCAAAAATAAAGATAATGGCGCTGAATAAAATTTTCATCGGGTGTCCTCGATTCATTTGGGCGTGGACATAACCAGTCCGCCGACTTGCTCGGAGAAGGCTCCGCTGGTTAGGGTTGAACGTGCTGTTAATTCAAATTGGTCGCAGTTAAATTTTTCTGCAGAAGTACCGTCGCCGAATAATAAGCAGTCAACAATACCCAGCGAGTTTGTATTAGTTGCTTGGGTGAGGTTTGCTTCGGCTATGCGGGGCGCGAGCCCTAATGCAGCGCGGCGTTCAGGGTAGCGTGCGGTTGCTTCCAGTGGTCTGGCTTTAGCATCTAGCAACGGTTGCCTATTGGCTACGTTCGTGTTCATGTTGAAAACTTGCGCTTTTAATTCACTCTGAGCCAATTGAAATGCAGATCCCCTGAATTGGCTGTTGCTTGCCATGTGTTCACTATTGGTTGATAGTCTGACAGCAGTGACACCTGCGACGGTTAATATCAACAAAAATACAAGGGCGACAATCAGTGTTGCGCCTTGTTGTTTGTATGGTCCGGCTGTACTTGGCATACCAACCTCAATAAATATTTTTGAGTTGAACTGTTGTTGTGAATATCTGTCGGGATAGTTGGTCGCCTGCGGCAGGGGTTATTGGAGGGGCATCCAGCAAGTAATAATTACGCTGCACGGGTGGTGGGCTAACCGGGTCAAGGCTATTGGCCAGAACTGCAATCCGCACGGCGAGCACATCTTTCCATTTGTTTTGAGCTTCCACTCTATCGGCAGAAATAAAGCTTCCGACACTGAATGGGTCTGCATTCGACGCAATGCCGTAGAGCACTTGAAGTGACTCAATGCCGTCAATCAGTCGTTGATTTTGCACCAACCAACCACTATCCGATCGGTTATAGGAGCTGCAGCCTAGTGAAGGCTGCGGATTGTTTGCATCTGGAGGGATGATGAAGTATGAGTTGATTATGATTTTGTTAATCGGAACAGCGCTGCCAGTACAGTCACGCAAGCTCCCATCAATTACAACCGCGGGTTCGGCACTGAAACTAACTCGGTCGGACGCGTTTCCAACTCCACTGAATGTACATGGGTTGCTAGCTGCGGAACCTCTCCCACAGTTAATAGGTTCTACTGGAAATGGCATGCCTTCTGATGAACCGGGCGAGAGGTAACCGGCCTGTCTTGCCGTTGCTGCAATGAACTCTAGGGCGAATCGTCCATTTTCCTGAAGTTTGGTCATTGCATCATTAGTTGCGAAGGTTTGCCGGCTAGAGAGGAAGACCTGACTCACGCCCAGCAGCAGAATCAGTCCAATTACCATCGCTACCAGTAGCTCAATAATGCTGAGGCCTTTTTGCCGTGTACTAATCACCGCTGTACCTCCAGGCGATTCGAAAGATTCTCGCCTGCGCCCACGCCGGCTGCTGATCGGGACGCAGTGCTTAGCCAGTTGGTCGTTATGCTCAGGCGAGTGCCGTTGACCTGAAGTGCAAGGGGGGGGGCTGCGCCGGCAGGTCGGGCAAGAAAGTCACGGCTGTTGTAGCGGCCTTCGGCAGCCACTGCATCAGCTTGGTAGGTAGCTGTGCCACTGTATGTGCACCTTGCCTCCCAGAGATCAAAGGCTGCCATTTGTGCAGCTGTGCAATTCGCAGCGTTGACCTTGGCGGCATTGACTGGGTCATAGTGATCCGCACAGATCTGTGCCGGTAGTGCGGCGCAGTCGGTCGCCACTGCCGCGTAAACCGCGTTGCTGGCTTCAGGGTTCGCCCGGATGCGTTCTGCAAGCTCCTGGCTGATCCATACCGCCTGCGAGCGCTGGCTGCTATCAGCTGTACTTTGTAGGGCGTTGAGTTGTAGCCCCGCAAAACCCAGAAGCCCCACCGCAAAGATGAGTAGCGTAACCAGAATTTCGATCAGTGATGAACCCTGGCAAAACTGGTTGAATTTAGCAGTCGACATCAGGTTTCACCTTGGTGATTGTGGCTTTTCCGAGGCCGTTCAGGCTGATACATCGGGCATTACTACTTGTTGCAGTGAGGCGAGCGGAAGTGATCTTGAATGGTGCCGCAGCGCCTGGAGACAGTAGGGTCCCATCGCGCCGAAATGTCAGGCGGTTACCACTTTCCAAGTAAGTAGACGTAATAGTCACGTCGCTGGCTTTGGGTTGGTAGTGGGTGATTACGTCTGCATGGAGGCAGTTATCAATGGTCGCAGGGCCTGTACACCAGCCTCCACTCCAGCCATTGGGGGTATTCGTGACTGGGAGCACAACAATATTTGCATTGCGTTTACTGGCTTCGCTACGTGCGAGTGCCAGAGAACTGATCAATTCGTTGGCTTGGGCCGAGACGCGCTGATTGACAAGGAATTGCGTCATGTTTGGGATTGCAACTCCCATGAGAATGGCTAGCAGCGCTAGCGTTATTAGAAGCTCAATAAGCGTGAAACCATTTTTTCTGTGCATGCCAGACCCCTTATGCCTTAGGCTGACCATAAGGTTACGAGCGGTATAGGGCAACCACTGGGGGATGGTCGGTGCTACTCAGGGCGTAAGCGGCGCAGCGATTACTTCGGATTTGATTTTTCCCAGGCGGTTGATGGTCAATCGTATCGTTCGATTGCCGCCTCGTAAGTGAAAGCTGCCATTGCTGACAAACGTGATGCCCTGGCGGTTGAAGTGAAGGCTTTTACTGTTGCCCATTCCTCGCCAGCTGATTTCTACAGAGCTGGGGCTTTCATAGGTATTGAGGATTTCATCTTCTGGATCAAGTCGGCGATTACCATTGATATCTGTAAAAATACTGATTGGTAATTGCCAGTTGGCTGAGCACTCGCCATTCATGACAAGTGGGCACAGTGAGACTCTTGTTTGGCGGTTTATTGCGCTGAGTCTTGCCTGATGCGTCAAGCTATAGAGTGCGCTGCTGGTGCTTGTTAGCTGATGTCTGGCAAGTGCGTCCTGCAGAGTGGGTATGGCCAGCGACGCGCTGATTCCTAAAATGCCTATACCTGTCAAAAGCTCAATCAGGCTCGTACCTGTACTATTCCGTTTCATCCTGTCTGTATCCCTATCCGTGGGAGCAATTTGATTAAAGATGATTATTCAAGGGTTGCCAGTTTGAAATCTTCAGGCCGCGATATTGTTATTGGTGGTGGGGTAATCGGGTTGCTTTCTGCGCTGTCTTTGGCAAGGCAGGGCAGGCCTCTTGAGCTTGTAGAGAGGTGTCTGGCAGGCCGCGAATCTTCCTGGGCCGGCGGCGGAATCGTCTCGCCTCTTTATCCCTGGCGTTACAGTTCAGCGGTGACGGCATTGGCTCATTGGTCGCAGGATTTCTATCCGCGACTGGCCGAGCAGTTATTGAGGCAGACGCAGATTGATCCTGAAGTGCATGTAACAGGGCTGTATTGGTTGGATCTGGAGGACGAAACGGAGGCGCTGGCGTGGGCGCGGCGTGAGGGGATGTCGTTGCGGTCTGTGGATGTGTCAGCTGTGCAGCGCGCGGTGCCTGCGTTGGCGGAGGGCTTCGGGCGGGCTGTGCAGATGGCGGATGTGGCGAATGTGCGCAACCCGCGCTTGGTCAAGGCGCTGCGTGTGGCGCTAGAGCAGATGCCCAATGTCACCGTGCATGAAAACTGTGCGGTGAGTGGGTTTATTCGCGAGAGTGGGCGTATCACGGGTGTGCATACCGCAAAGGGTGATATGTATGCAGATCAGGTGGTGCTCGCTGCGGGTGCTTGGGGGGGCGAGCTGATGAAAACCCTTGGCATTGAGTTGCCGGTGGTGCCGGTTAAGGGGCAGATGATTCTGTACAAATGTGCCGAAGACTTTCTCCCTGCCATCGTGCTGGCGAAGGGGCGTTATGCAATCCCGCGTCGTGATGGGCACGTTCTGATTGGTAGCACGCTTGAGCATGCTGGTTTCGATAAAACGCCAACTGATGAGGCGCTGGCCAGCTTGAAAGCCTCTGCTATCGAGTTGTTACCGGCGCTGGCGGAGGCTGAGGTGGTGGGGCATTGGGCAGGGCTGCGGCCTGGTTCGCCTGAGGGGATTCCGTTTATTGGGCCGGTGCCGGGGCATGATGGCCTGTGGCTGAACTGCGGGCATTACCGCAATGGACTGGTGCTGGCGCCGGCGTCGTGCCAATTACTGGCGGATCTGATGCTTGGGCGTGCGCCAATAGTTGATCCCGCGCCCTATGCGCCGGCTGGACGGTTAGCTTTGGCGGGTTGAACATTTCTCGGGAAGGGGCTCGCGGCTAAAGCCCCTCCCGTAATGAATGCTTGCGTTAGTCGATGCCGAGCTTTTTTAGCCGATAGCGCATCGAGCGAAAACTCAGGCCCAGGCGCTGAGCAGCGGCGGTGCGGTTCCAGCGGGTTTCTTCCAGAGCTTGCATGATTAGTTTGCGTTCGATGGCTTCCAGGTAGTCTTCCAGATTATCGATCTGTGCGAGGTTGGCTTCGCCGTTCTCGCTGATCGGCACGCTGTCGGCCAGGCGCAGGTCGCTGGTGGTGATGCGATCGTCTTCGCACAGGGTGTAGGCGCGCTCGAGCATGTTCTCCAGCTCGCGCACGTTGCCCGGAAAGCGGTAGCTTTTGAGTTTTTCCAGCGCGTCGTCATCCAGCTTGGCTGGGCTGAGGCCTGTGCCCTCGGCCAGGCGCTTGAGCATGATGCCTGCTAGCAGGGCAATGTCTTCGCGGCGCTCGCGCAGAGCGGGTACGCGCAGTTCGATCACGTTAAGGCGGTAATACAGGTCCTGGCGGAAGCGTCCGGCCGCGACCTCCCCGGCCAGATCCTTGTGGGTGGCGCAGAGGATGCGTACATCGACGATCAACTCCTGCTGGCCGCCCACTGCGCGTACGGCTTTTTCCTGAATCGCGCGTAGCAATTTAACTTGCATTGGCAGTGGCAGGTCGGCGACCTCGTCGAGGAACAGCGTGCCGCCGTTGGCTGCTTGAAACAGGCCTTGTTTGTCTTCGATGGCGCCGGTAAAGCTGCCTTTTTTATGACCGAAAAACTCGCTTTCCATCAGCTCGGTGGGGATGGCGCCGCAGTTGACCGGGATAAAGGGCTGATCGCCACGTGAGCCTTGCTCGTGGATCAGGCGGGCGACCAGCTCCTTGCCGCTGCCAGACTCGCCGCTTATGTACACCGGTGCTTGGCTACGTGCGAGCTTGAGTATCTGCTTGCGCATGGCCTTCATCGGCGGTGAGTCGCCGAGCAGGCGGCTGTCAACGGGCAACTCTTCGCCATCGGCGCTGCGCAGACGCAGGGCGGCTGCGACCAGTTCACGTAGGCGGCCGAGGTCCACCGGCTTGGTCAGAAAGTCGAATGCGCCAGCTTTCAACGCATTGATCGCGGTGTCCAGGCTGCCGTAAGCGGTGATCATCGCCACGGGCACTTGCGGGTGGCGCAGCAGAATGTGTTGTACCAGCTCAAGGCCCGTACCGTCAGGTAGGCGCATGTCGGTCAGGCACAGGTCGAATGGCTCCTTCGCCAGCCATTCGCGGGCTTCCTTGACGTTGCGCGCGCTTCGGGTGTCGAGCTTCATGCGCCCCAGGGTGATTTCCAGGAGTTCGCGAATATCCGGTTCGTCATCGACGATCAAGGCTCTCTGGCGGGTCATGGTCAGCTCAGTTTGCGCGGGTGGGCGAAGGTGATGCGTAGGCAGCTGCCGCCACCGTCACGCAGTTTATAGTCGAGGCGTGCCTGGTTGCTTTCGCACAGCTCGCGGGAAATATACAGGCCCAGGCCGGTGCCCTTGTTTTCTGTGGTGTAGAACGGTTCGAACAAGTGGTGCAGTTGCTCCTCGGCAACGCCAGGGCCATCGTCCAATACCTCGAGTACCGGTAGCTCGCTTTCCGGGTCGCGGAACAGCTTTAGCCAGACTTGGCCCTGCTTGTTCTTTTGTGCGCTGTAGCGCAGGCCATTCTCCACCAGATTGCTCAGCACCTGTGTGAGCTGGTGCGGGTCCATTCGAGTTTGAATGCTGCCGCTGCTGGTTTCTAGGTGGAGTGTCTGCCCGGGAGCTGCACTGCTGCGGAATTCACTGGCGAAGCGGTGCAGCCAATACTTCAGGTCGAGCAGTTGTGGTTCGGCCTGGCGCCGTCGCGACAGTTGCAGGACGTTCTCGATCACCAGGTTCATTCGTCGCGA
Organism: Pseudomonas sp. OTU750018; assembly: GCF_011636575.1. Classification (NCBI taxonomy): domain Bacteria; kingdom Pseudomonadati; phylum Pseudomonadota; class Gammaproteobacteria; order Pseudomonadales; family Pseudomonadaceae; genus Pseudomonas; species Pseudomonas sp. OTU750018. The sequence continues at coordinate 1,112,743 of NZ_JAAPAU010000001.1, read as the reverse complement.
GTGATCCTGGATGATCTGCGCCAGGCGCAGGTCCGGACCTTCCAGCTCTTCGGATTCCTGCAGCAGTTGTGCTGCGTGGCTGATTGCGCCCAGGGGGTTGCGAATCTCATGGGCGATACCCGCTGTGAGGCGGCCCAGTGAGGCGAGTTTGAGCTGCTGCGCCTGCTGAGCGATCTGTGAGATGTCGTCGAGAAAAATCAGGGTGTGTTTATACTCGCCGCGCTGCAGAGCAATAAAGCTAGGTTGCAGCACTCGGCCATCGGGGGCGGCTTGTAAGCTGGCGGGGCGCAGGCTGGGGTTGTGCGACCATTGCTGCATGCGTTTGATCAGCTCGGGGCAGTGCGGGTCGAGAATCTTGCCATTCAGGTCCGCGTGCCCTAGCAGGTGGTTGGCGCCTTGGTTGGCCAGCAGCACGCGGTGCAGCTCGTCGAGCACCAGAATCCCGGTACGCATCCGTTGCAGGATCAGGGCGTTCAGCGCCTCCAGGTTTGCAACATCCGCTGCACGTTGCTCGGCCAGGCTTTCGCTGACTTGCAGCCGGCGTGTCAGTCCCTGCACAAACAATGCAGCAGCGAAGCAAAGCGCGCCAAGTGCGCCAGCCTGCACGTACTGTGCGGCAGCAGCCGGTCGGCTGAGGCTGAGGTAAAAGGTCAGGTAGATCATGCCTGTTGCGGCGACTGCGGCAATCAGCAGGCCTATACGTCCGCGCAACAGGATGTTGGCGATCGCGACGGCGACAATCAGCAGGTTGCCGATGCCGCTGGGGGGGCCGCCGGCGGCATAGAACAACCCGGAAAGCAGAATCACATCGACCAATGCGAGACTGAATATCTGCGCCAGGCGCTTGGGGCGTCGAACGGTTGCGATGATCAGGACGTTGAGGGCGAGGTAAACCCAGCTGCCATTACGGAAAAGTGCCGGGTGCATCATGTCCAGCAGTTGAGCGTCGAGGTCGCTGGAGATCAGCAGCGCCAGGGTAATGCCGATTACCAGGCGGTAGAGGTGATAGAGCCGCAGGATTCGCCAGCTTTGCTCCCCGCTCAGGGGGAAATCAGCGCTCACCGGATTGCGGGCCTTGTTCTAGGTGCGTTTGGCTGCAAAACCACTGTTCATCTTTAGCCAGTGCATGACTGCGGGGTACATGAGTGCCGCAGTGTGCACAGCGAACCATTGGGGCTGCACCAGTGTTGCGGTCTTCGGGGCGTGCAGTTGGCGTGCGAGTAAAGCGCCGCCACAGCCAAAACGCGGCCGCAATGATGGCAATCCAGAACAATAAGCGGAACAGGCCCATGGTGCTCTCTTTCTATCGGTAGGCGGGCAGTTTAGCTAAGCCGTTTGCGTGCGCCCAGTCTTGAAGCTGTGCGCTGAATGCCGTTTCTTGCGTCGATTGGCGAAGCGAGCAGTGTTGTTTGGTTTACGGCAGGCCTGCCTCGTAGTCCCTGCAGTCGCCCCAATAAAAAAGGGAGGCATCGGGCCTCCCTTTTTTATTACCTATTTTGACTTAGTCGAACAGGCCAAAGGTCAGGTAGCTGAACCAGGAACGGCTCGGTTTTTCTTCGCTGGTGCCGGCCTTGAGGTCATCCGGGATTTGTTCTTCTGCATCTTCGTACTGGCGAATCACATCCTGGCTGGCGCGGGTTTCACCCGGTGGCAGTGGGGTGTCAGTTTCAATCAGGCCCAAGGTCGCCTTGGCCAGCCAGGAGCGACTGTCGGCTTCTTCTTCGCGCGGAACAAACTGGCCATCGACCAGGCTTGGGTGGTCCGGGTAGTTGAGCTTGAGGGTTTCCAGGCTGGTAGCCGCCAGGTCATCCAGAGTCAGGCGCTGATAGGCCTCGGTCATCACGGCCAAGCCATCGCCGACGGCGGGTGTTTCCTGGAAGTTTTCCACAACATAGCGGCCACGGTTCGCGGCGGCCACATAAGCATTACGGGTTAGATAGTAATGCGCCACGTGGATCTCGTAGGCGGCGAGCAGGTTGCGCAGGTAGATCATGCGCTGCTTGGCGTCGGGCGCGTAGCGGCTGGTCGGGAAGCGGCTGGTGAGCTGGGCGAACTCATTGTAAGAGTCGCGGGCGGCGCCCGGGTCGCGCTTGGTCATGTCCAGCGGAACGAAGCGGGCAATCAGGCCGCGGTCCTGGTCAAACGAAGCCAGGCCTTTGAGGTAGTAGGCGTAGTCAACATTGGCGTGCTGCGGGTGCAGGCGGATAAAACGGTCCGCCGCGGACTTGGCTGCTTCAGGCTCAACGTTCTTGTAGTAAGCGTAGATCAGCTCCAGCTGCGCTTGCTCGGCATAACGGCCGAACGGGTAGCGCGACTCCAGTGCCTTGAGCTTGGCGACGGCGCTGGTGTAGCTACTATTATCCAGGTCGGCCTGTGCCTGCTGGTAGAGTTCGGTCTCGCTCAGGTTTTCGTCGACCACCTCTTTCGATGAGCAGGCGGCAGTGAGGGCGAGGATTGCGATCAGCAGCAGGTGTTTCACTTGCATGGCGGCTTGCGTCCCTGTGACGGCGGCTGTCTTGAGCAAAGCCGTCCTGTTATGATGAGCGCCCCCGGTACCCCTGGGGCAAAGACGCCGTATTTAACCACAAGCGTGTAGCCGAAACCAAAAGCTATGCCCCCTCTGTTGCCGAGCATGTCCTCTATTAATAAGCAGATCATTGAACTGAACGCCGAGGTGCCCTATGAAATGGGCGGTCAACGCCTCGATCAAGTCGCCGCACTCCTGTTCGCCGAGCACTCGCGTTCGCGTCTGTCTGCCTGGATCAAAGAGGGTCTGCTGACCGTCGATGGTGAGGTGTTGCGCCCGCGCGACATCGTCCATGGCGGTGCACTGCTGGCGTTGAACGCCGAGCAGGAAGCCCAGGGCGAATGGATCGCCCAGGACATCGCGCTAAACATCGTCTACGAAGACGAACAGATTCTGGTGATCGACAAACCGGCTGGTCTGGTTGTGCATCCGGCTGCCGGGCATGCCGATGGCACCCTGCTTAACGCTTTACTGCACCACGTGCCGGATATTATCAATGTGCCGCGTGCCGGCATCGTGCACCGTCTGGATAAAGACACCACTGGCCTGATGGTGGTGGCCAAAACCATCGAGGCGCAGACCCGTTTGGTCGATCAGTTGCAGAAGCGTTCGGTCAGCCGTATCTACGAGTGCATCGTGATTGGCGTGATCACCTCCGGCGGCAAGATCAACGCGCCGATTGGCCGCAGCTCCTCGCAGCGTCAGCGCATGGCGGTGAGCGATGGTGGCAAACCGGCGGTCAGCCATTATCGGGTGCTGGAGCGTTATCGCTCGCACACCCATGCGCGAGTCAAGCTGGAAACTGGCCGTACTCACCAGATTCGCGTGCACATGAGCCATATCGGTTATCCGTTGGTGGGCGATCCGGTCTACGGTGGGCGCTTCCGCATCCCTCCGGCCGCCAATCCAAGCATGGTGCAAACCCTCAAGGAGTTCCCGCGTCAGGCCTTGCATGCGCGTTTCCTGGAGTTGGATCATCCGATCACCGGTGAGCGCATGAAGTGGCAGTCGCCATTGCCGGATGACTTTGTCTGGTTGCTGACGCTGCTGCGTCAGGACCGTGAAGCGTTTATCGGCTGAGCGCGGCCTGACTAACGCGAGTGGCGAATAGGGAGCAGGGTGACAGGATGCACGATTGGCTAACACCACAATGGCCCGCGCCAGCAAGAGTCAAAACCAGCGTCACGACCCGCAGTGGTGGTGTCAGTGTTGCGCCGTTCGATAGCTGCAATCTGGGCGAGCATGTTGGCGACGAACCAAAGGCCGTGCTGAAAAACCGTCAGCGATTGGTCAGCCTGCTCGGCTGCAAGCCCGCCTGGTTACAGCAGGTGCATGGTGTTGCAGTGGTTGAGGCCAACCCTGCTCTGGTACTTGAAGCCGACGCCAGTTGGACGAAAAAGCCAGGTATCGCCTGCACAGTAATGACCGCCGACTGCCTGCCCGTGCTGTTCTGTGATCGAGCCGGCACCCGTGTTGCGGCAGCTCATGCTGGCTGGCGTGGCCTGGCTGCCGGGGTACTTGAAGCCACCCTGGATCAATTGGCAGTGCCGACAGATCAGGTGCTGGTCTGGTTGGGGCCAGCGATTGGTCCGCAGGCCTTCGAAGTGGGCGGTGAGGTGCGTGAGGCCTTTGTTGCTCAGCATGCGCAAGCCGCGTCAGCATTCCAGCCCAGCGTCAATGTGGGCAAATTTATGGCTGATATCTACCAGCTGGCGCGTATTCGTCTGGCCGCCTGTGGCGTTGACGCGGTGTACGGCGGTGATTTCTGCACCTTCAACGATCCACGTTTCTTCTCCTATCGCCGTTCTGCGCAAACCGGGCGCTTTGCCAGCCTGATCTGGTTGGTTAACTGATCCTCGCGTGCCGCAGCTGCGGCACTGTTGCGGCAAATGATCCAGGTCAACGCCGCTCGGCTTGAAACCCGCACAATCGTCCTCATCTACTCTTCATCTCGCAGGCTTTCTGTTTGGGTGCGATTCAGTGCGCCGGCCTGCCATCACCACGAGGGTTGATTGTTTATGCGTATTGATCGTTTAACCAGCAAGTTGCAACTCGCGCTCTCCGATGCGCAGTCCCTGGCCGTTGGTCTGGACCATGCGGCCATTGAGCCGCTGCACCTGATGCAGGCATTGCTCGAACAGCAGGGCGGCTCGATCAAGCCGCTGCTGATGCAGGTCGGTTTTGATGTCAACAGCCTGCGCCTGGCTTTGGGCAAGGAGCTGGATCAGCTGGGCAAAATCCAGAACCCATCCGGCGACGTCAATCTGTCGCAGGACCTGGCGCGTCTGCTCAATCAGGCTGATCGCTTGTCGCAGCAGAAGGGCGACCAATTTATCTCCAGCGAGCTGGTGCTGCTGGCTGCGATGGATGAGAACACAAAGCTGGGCAAGCTGTTGCTTGGTCAGGGCGTTAGCCGCAAGGCGCTGGAAAATGCCGTGACCAACCTGCGCGGCGGCGATGCGGTAAATGACCCGAACGTCGAGGAAAATCGCCAGGCCCTGGATAAATACACCGTCGACCTGACCAAGCGTGCCGAAGAAGGCAAGCTCGACCCGGTAATCGGTCGTGACGACGAGATTCGCCGCACAATTCAGGTCTTGCAGCGCCGCACCAAGAACAATCCGGTGCTGATCGGCGAACCGGGTGTCGGTAAAACTGCGATTGCCGAAGGCCTGGCCCAGCGCATCGTCAATGGCGAGGTGCCGGATGGCCTGAAGGATAAGCGCCTGCTGTCGTTGGATATGGGCGCGCTGATCGCGGGTGCCAAGTTCCGCGGCGAGTTTGAGGAGCGCCTGAAGGCGGTGCTCAATGAGCTGAGCAAGCAGGAAGGGCGGATCATCCTGTTTATCGATGAGTTGCACACCATGGTCGGCGCCGGCAAAGGCGAGGGCTCGATGGACGCTGGCAATATGCTCAAGCCATCGCTGGCGCGCGGCGAGCTGCACTGCGTCGGCGCGACCACGCTCAACGAATATCGCCAGTACATCGAGAAAGATGCGGCGCTGGAGCGGCGCTTTCAGAAGGTGCTGGTGGATGAGCCGAGCGAAGAAGATACCATCGCTATCCTGCGTGGACTTAAAGAACGCTACGAGGTGCACCACAAGGTGGCCATCACTGACGGTGCGATCATTGCAGCGGCCAAGTTGTCGCACCGCTACATCACCGATCGTCAGTTGCCGGACAAGGCCATCGACCTGATCGACGAAGCGGCCAGCCGCATTCGTATGGAAATCGATTCCAAGCCTGAGGTGCTCGACCGCCTTGAGCGGCGGCTGATTCAGCTCAAGGTTGAAGCCCAGGCGTTGAAGAAAGAAGACGACGAAGCGGCGATCAAGCGCCTGGCCAAGCTTAACGAAGACATTGCGCGGCTGGAGCGTGAATACGCTGATCTGGAGGAAATCTGGAAGTCTGAGAAGGCTGAGGTGCAAGGCTCCGCGCAGATCCAGCAGAAGATCGAGCAGGCTCGGCAAGAGCTTGAGGCGGCGCGGCGCAAGGGGGATCTCAACCGCATGGCCGAGCTGCAGTACGGGATTATTCCGGACCTGGAGCGCAGCCTGCAGATGGTCGATCAGCACGGTAAAAGCGAGAACCAGTTGCTGCGTAGCAAGGTCACCGAGGAAGAAATCGCCGAAGTGGTATCGAAGTGGACCGGTATTCCGGTAAGCAAGATGCTCGAAGGCGAGCGCGACAAACTGCTGAAAATGGAAGGTCTGCTGCATCAGCGGGTGATCGGTCAGAACGAAGCTGTAGTTGCTGTGGCTAACGCCGTGCGGCGCTCCCGCGCCGGGTTGTCCGACCCGAATCGGCCAAGTGGTTCGTTCCTCTTCCTTGGTCCAACCGGGGTCGGTAAAACCGAACTGTGCAAGGCGTTGGCTGAGTTTCTGTTCGATACCGAAGAGGCGTTGGTGCGTATCGACATGTCCGAGTTTATGGAGAAGCACTCCGTGGCGCGGCTGATCGGGGCGCCGCCGGGTTATGTCGGTTACGAAGAGGGCGGTTATTTAACCGAGGCGGTACGCCGTAAGCCTTATTCGGTGATCCTGCTGGATGAGGTGGAAAAGGCGCATCCAGACGTGTTCAACGTGCTGTTGCAGGTGCTTGAAGATGGTCGTCTGACTGACAGCCATGGCCGCACCGTGGATTTCAAGAACACCGTAATCGTGATGACCTCCAACCTTGGCTCCTCGCAGATTCAGGAGCTGGTCGGTGATCGTGAGGCACAGCGCGCAGCTGTGATGGATGCGGTGGGCACACACTTCCGTCCGGAATTTATCAACCGGATTGATGAGGTGGTGATCTTCGAGCCGCTGGCCCGCGACCAGATTGCGGGTATCGCACAAATCCAGCTGAGCCGTTTGCGTCAGCGTCTGGCTGAGCGTGAGCTGAGCCTGGAGTTGTCCGATGAGGCCTTGGATAAGCTGATCGCCGTTGGTTACGACCCGGTCTATGGTGCTCGCCCGCTCAAGCGTGCCGTGCAGCGCTGGATCGAAAACCCCTTGGCCCAGCTGATTCTGGCCGGCAAGTTCGCCCCAGGCAGCAGTGTGACAGGCAAGGTTGAGGGGGATGAAATCGTCTTTGGTTAAACGCTGTCGGCCACAATAGGGCTGCAAAATAAAAAACACCCCGGTTCAGTTCGCGCTGACCGGGGTGTTTTTATTGGGGTGGATTACAGGTGCTTGAGCAGGACTTCCAGTGCGGCAGCCTGGTCTTCTGCCAGGTCAATGATGTGAAAGCCGGCCCAGCAGTGCTGGCCGTCGGCGCCAGGACGACTCCACAGGCAATCAGCGCCGAGGGTGATTTCACAGACGCCCTCTACCGGTTGCTCACTCACTAGGCGGCACTCCACCAACTCGTCGGCGGCCAGCGGCGTATCGCTAAACAACATAAAGCCGTCGGCGGACAGGTCGACCACGCGGCCCAGGCGTTGTCCCGTGTGTAGGTCGAAGACTTCCAGCTGCACTTCGGCGTTATGCCGGCTGTGCAGGCGACGTTCGTCATCCATAGGAGTTCCTTATTCTTGAGGCTCAGCCGTGCGCCCGGTAAAACGCTGGAGCACGCGGTAAATGGCGGTAAGGGCACGGTCCACCAGTGGTGCACCTCGTTCGGGGGTGACGATGCGCGCCAGCCCTTGTTCCATTTCAGTGGCCAGCTGGGTGAGTGGCTTGATTGCTACGCGCTGGCCGCTCTGGTCGACAAACATGTAGTTGCGAGTTGTTGGGCTGAACCAGGACAACTTGAGTGTGCGCACCTGCTCGCCATTGACGAACTCGAACCAGGTGCCGAATTCGATATGTCCCAGTTCTTTAGCCAGCGCCAGCGCGCGCGTCGAGAGTGTTGATTCGCGTGGTGCCAGAGTGGCCAGCGCGGCGTCTTCACCGAGCATGGCGCCGAGTGGGCTCTCGGGCAGGATGGGTTTGAGCTGGGCGGCCACTTGTGGCTGTTTGGCCTGTACGGCATGTTGGCAGGCCACGAGGTCCTGCAGCAGCCGGCGGATGCCGTCTTCGTGGTAGCCGCCCAGCAGCTCCAGGCCTTTGCGCAGGTCTTCGAGCAGCGGTACGCGTAATTTCTGCAGGCGCTCACGGCCGGCGTCGTCAAGCAGGGTGCCACTCCAGGCCAGTTGCTCGGCCGCTTCGCAGGCGCGCTGCCATTCCGGGCTCTGCTCACCATTGCGCAGCAGTACAAAGACCAGTACGTCCGCCCAGGTTAGTTCGAGGAAGTTGCGGATGATGGTCGGCGGTTGACGATTATTCAGGCTGTTGGCGATCACTTCGACTGCATGCTGACGAGCGCCAAGCAGTTTGTCGCGGCCTTTTGCCGCTTCTACTGCACGGCGCTCGCGCAGCTCGACCTTATGGCGGAGTGTCGCAACGAATTCGTTGAACTCCTCCAGTAGGTTGTTAAACAGTTGCAGGTCGCCGAAAAAATCGTGGATAACCCGCTCAACCACCCACTGCATTTTGGCCAGCAGGCCGCGTTCGTCGCCTTCCCCGCCATACAGAACACCTGCTTGGGCCATGGCATTGAGCAGGCGCCGGGCCGGGTGGTGGTGCTGGGTGAACAGCGCTTTGTCCTGCAGTGCCACTTTCAGGTAGGGCGTATGCAGGTGGGATAGGGTGGTCTTGCAGGTATCCGGCAGGTTGTCGTCGTCGAGGATAAAGTCGAACAGCATGCCGACCAGGTCGATCACGTCGGCTTCCTGGTCAGAAACCTTCTGCTGGCCCGGTAGCTCGCTGTGCGCCTCTAGCTGCTGTTGCAAATCCGCCTTGAGGCCCTCTACCTGCTGCGGGCGACTCAGCCGCTGCGACAGGTCGTTGGCTGATTGTTGCTGCATGCGATTCAGCGCATCCAGCAGTGCGGACGCGCTGTAGGTGCTGGTCGCTTCGCGCGGTGTGAAGCTGGCAATGCTGCGTGTTCCGCCAAGGAGTGGCGCGTCAATGTCGCGCTGGCGGTGTTCGCCCAGTAGTGTCGCCAGGCTGCCGAGCAATTCCAGGGGGTCACTCGGTGGTGGGCCGCTGAGGTCTGTAGTGACAGGCTTGTAGGGTTGCCCTGGCGCTGGAGTCGAAGGTGTGCCTGTCGGGCTATGACTTGTAGTGGCACTGCCTTCAGGTGCTTGCTCTGCCGGCGCGGCAGTCGAGGCTTTAGGTCGCAGCAGTGGGTTGTTGCGCTGCGCGGTGTACTTCAAATTTGGCAGCACGCCTGCATCGATCAGGCGTTGATTCAATGCGGTATAGATACTGTCCAGGCTCTGCATCACATGCGTATCAAACAACGTATAAAGGATGACCTTTATACGAAGCGGAAACGGGCAGGGCGTCAGGGCATCGCGAAACGCCTGGGCAATCATCTGCGGGCCAAAGGGATTGATGTCCTCCCCCAGCTTCTGGCCGTTATTAAGGAGTGCCAGGCGTTGTTCCAGAGCAAACAGTGATTGCGCGCATCGCGCCTTGACCCGGCTGACCATATTGGTGACTTGCAGGCTTTCTTCATAATCCTCGTTTTGCACCAGCGCCATGTGCTCAGCGTCCAGCTTGCTGGTGCTGGGTGGTGGCTTGAGTTTGCCTTCGAGGAAATCGGAGAAATTCTGTGCAATTTGCTGATGATAGCTGCGTTCAATCTGCGGACGCTGCCGGCGAATCTCGCGCATGTTGTCGAAGAACAGGGTTTGCACCTGATTGTTCTCGGCTTTTTCGGCGCATTCGAACAGCGTGTCGTCGACCTGGGCAAAGACCCCCGTCAGGTGTTCAGCCAGGCGGTTCATCACTAGTTTTCGACAGCTTTGCACCAAATCGCCGAAGCGTGGCTGGATGCCACGGCTGGCAAGGGTGTGCGTTGAGCCGGGTGGATTTGGCGGTGTGCCCTGGTTACTCATGGACTTTCCTGGCTGGAGCCTTACGGCTTGTGCGTCCTGCAATGAATACAGACCTAGTGAAGATATAGCAGCCGCTCACGCAGCTGCAAATCATTGTACTAAAAGCAATTTAAGGGGTTGACAGGCGCGCGCGGAAACGTAAAATGGCGCGCCTCAGACACGGGAAACGACTTAATAACCGGATCCAGTTTCTGAGAACGGAAGCAAGTAGTTCCGCGATAGCTCAGTCGGTAGAGCAAATGACTGTTAATCATTGGGTCCCAGGTTCGAGTCCTGGTCGCGGAGCCAATCTTTCATCGGGGTATAGCGCAGTCCGGTAGCGCGCCTGCTTTGGGAGCAGGATGTCGGGAGTTCGAATCCCCCTACCCCGACCATTTTTGGGTCGTTAGCTCAGTTGGTAGAGCAGTTGGCTTTTAACCAATTGGTCGTAGGTTCGAATCCCACACGACCCACCATTTCAAGCATGCTTGAATGATAAAAAACCCGCCTAGTGCGGGTTTTTTATTGCCTGCGATTTATCTCGACCTCCATTCTTTGGCGGATTTAAACGCAAGAACTGGCCATGTCGCACATGGTGCTGGGCGACCGTGGCGAGTTCCTGCGGATAGGGTTGAGCCAATCAATGCAGCTTTAGACGCGGCTCGGTGCTGCGGCCGATGCGGTCGCCAAGCATCATCAGCAGTGTGCGGGTGACGCCGTATAGAGCGATCTGGTGCATGCGGTAGAGCGATACATAGAACATCCTGGCCAGCCAGCCTTCGAGCATAACGCTGCCGGTCAAGTTGCCCATCAGGTTGCCGACCGCCGAGAAGGTCGACAACGAGATCAGCGAGCCGTAATCCCGGTAGCGGTATTCCGGCAGCGCCTTGCCCTCGATGCGTAGCTTAAGTGATTTGCCCAGTAGCGAGGCTTGCTGGTGCGCCGCTTGCGCCCGCGGCGGCACGTTGCGTCCTCCGCTGCCCGGCTGCGGGCAGGCGGCGCAGTCGCCGAAGGCAAAAATGTTGTCGTCCAGGGTGGTCTGCAGCGTCAGGCGCACCTGCAATTGGTTGATGCGATTACTTTCCAGGCCATCCAGCTCCTTAAGGAAGTCAGGTGCGCGAATCCCCGCCGCCCAGACTTTCAAGGTGGCTGGGATGACTTGGCCTTGTGCGGTATGCAGCGCCTCGCGAGTGACCTGGCTGACGGCTGCGCCGGTGAGGACGGTTACGCCGAGTTTCTCCAGGGTCTTATGCACGGGCTGGCTGATCCGTTCCGGCAGGGCAGGCAAGACCCGGGGGCCGGCTTCAATCAGGGTGATGCGCATGTTTTCCGGGCTGATCCGATCCAAGCCGTAGGCCGCCAGTTCGCGTGCGGCATGGTGCAGTTCGGCGGCCAGTTCAACGCCTGTTGCGCCGGCGCCGACGATGGCGATGTTGATTAGCTCGGTAGCTGCGCTTTGGCTGGCATGGGCGCGCAGGTAGTGGCTGAGCAGCTGGTGGTGGAAGCGCTCGGCCTGCTCGCGGGTGTCGAGAAACAGGCAGTGCTCGGCGGCGCCCGACGTTCCGAAGTCATTGGTGGTACTTCCCACAGCAATAACCAGGCTGTCATAGCTGAGCTCGCGCGCAGGCATGAGCACCTGCCCCTGATCATCCAGGGTGGCAGCAAGGCTGATACGTTTTTCTGCGCGATTGAGGTCGCACATCCGCCCCAGTTGGAATTCGAAGTGATTCCATTTGGCTTGCGCCACGTAGTTGAGTTCATCACCTGAGGAGTTCAGCGAGCCCGCGGCCACTTCATGCAGCAGCGGTTTCCAGATGTGGGTCAGGTTGGCGTCAACCAGGGTGATCTTGGCTTGGCTGCGTTTACCCAGGGTTCTACCCAGGCGGGTAGCAAGCTCCAGTCCGCCGGCGCCGCCGCCGACAATTACGATTTGATGAGTCATCAGACACGCTCACAAGGCTTTTAAGAAAAAGTGGCGAGTCGCAGTGGGCGAGCGCTAAGCAGCTCATAGCACCAGTCGACTCAGAAGACGGCTCAGCACACCCAGACCAATCGTGACCATTACGATGATCAGCAGCAGTCGCCAGACTTTGAACGGCTGGCGCTCGACCTGATGTTGCGGAGCGCTAAGGTATTGCTCGACACGTTTTTGATCATCAGGATTCAGGCGACTGGACATGCGTGCCTCGAATTAAGGGGCCGGTTGGCAATTGATGGGATCGATTGCAGGCTGAAGTGCTGGGCATTCTAGCCGCGCGACTTATAAAGGCTCAACGCGCAGGGCGTCATTCAAGCGAATAATGCCCCCTTGTAGCACGCGCGCGGTAATTCCGCCGTGGCCGCGCATGGCCTGAAAGGTACCAAGCCCTAAGCGTTCCTCCAGCTTGGCGCAGGGTTGGCACCAGCCGGTGGTTTCCAGTATCGCCTGGCCGAGGCGGAAGCGTCGGCCCTTGAGGCTGAATAGGTTGATGCCACTTATGGCGATATTGCGCCGCAGTTCAATCGGGTTGATCGGCTGTTCGGTAGGGCGACCCATTAAGGCGCTTATCACCGCGAGGTGTTCCCATTGAATTAGGGTGACTTGCCTGGCATTGCGCGGCCCCGGCCGGCTGTGGTCGCCGGTGAGGCCTGCTTCACGGCGCGCTTCCACGGCGTCCAATTCAATCATCGTTGCTCGCGATGCGGTGCGCACGCCTATCCAGCGTACACAGCCTTGCTGAGGTACGGCGGCAAGCAGTTCATGCAGAGGACTCACAGGCTGATACCTACATCGAAAAGTATGCTGCGACCGAGGTTGTGGCGCAGAAAGTCGGGTGCGCTCGGGTGGGCGAACAGCACGCGGGCAAAAGTCGGGCCGACCAGTGATAGCGAGCGCCATCCTTGGCGGAGAAACTCGGTCGGTGGTGGAAAGTGGCTGTTGAAGTCTGGCACGGCGCGCTTCAGGTTGACGTAGGCGAGCAAGTCCAGCTCGCCCAGGTCGAGGCCGCGCTCTTTATAGTTGTGGGCTTTTTTGCGCAGGGTGGGCGTCAGCCGCTGTTGCAGTTCAGCTGCGGCAATGCGCCGTGGTTTGGTTTCGCGCCGCACCAGTTGGCTGAGGGAAAACGCACTGCGTCGCCGTTCCAGTTCGGCACGCCATTCATCATTCAGGCGACGGCCTTCGTCGAGGACGAAGAACACTTCAAAGCTGGCCTCGCGGAACAATACGTCGGGTGGTTCATGGTTGGCGGCGCTGAATTCATCCAGGCGGTGGTTGACGTTCAAGGCCTGCAGCAGGCGCTGGCAGACCCAGCGCTCGCGCTCCCACTTGCGCGCGTTGGAGAGAAAGGCATTGGCTTGTTCGGCCTGGTGCGTCAGCAGGCGCAAATAGTCTGAGTCATCCATAGGCTCAGCTTAGCCTGCGCGATTGGGTTGTTGGTACCCCTCTGCGGCGGTTGTTGCGTGCTTTTCATGTGTTGCTGGAGCCCGCAGTTGTAGACTGCACAAGTCGGCCACGATGGCTTGGGGGTTGTTCCACATGATTGCCGCGCACTTGTTGTCTTCCACCAGTCTGATACTGGGTTGGCTGATCTATCTGCCGCTGCTGTGCTGGGCGATCTGGCGTGCGCCCTGGGTTGAGCTGTGCAGTGATCTGCGTCGTCAGCATTTGCTGGGTGGTACAGCGCTGGCGCTGTTTGTACTGTGGCTGGTGCGTCGGGATTTCGACTCGGGCCTGTCCTATCACTTTATCGGCATGACGGCGGTCACCTTGCTGCTGGATTGGCCGTTGGCCATGCTGGTGGGTTTGATTGCCCAGCTGGGTTTGCTGGCACTGGGTAAGCAAGATCTTGCCGCCTTGGGTGTTAACGGCGTGCTGCTGGTGGTGATACCCGTGTGGGTGACCGAAGCCTGCGCGCTTTGGGTTGAGAAAAAGCAGCCGCGCAATCTGTTCGTCTACATATTCTTCAGCGGCTTCTTCGCCGCTGCGCTGGCTGCTTTGCTGTGTATTGCTGCCGCTTTTGCCCTGCTCTGGGTGGATGGGTTGTTCCCGATGCCGCCCTGGCTGGAGGATTTTATCGGCTACCTCTGGCTGGTGATTTTCCCCGAGGCCTTTATCAACGGCATGCTGGTGACCGCGCTGGTAGTGTTCTATCCAGACTGGCTGGAGACCTTCAACCGCACGCGTTATCTGGCCGCGCCCTGGAAGGGGGATGATCTGCCGCGCTGATGGCGCGCCCTTCAGCGTTTCGATTGCGTTGTGCAGGTTGATTCAGATCAAGTTGCGCGAATGGCTATGCGCGATCTTGCATCTATCAACAGAGAGGGCGTGACATGGGCGTGCATCAATGGGCGCGGCAGGCAATCGAGCAAAGTTTGCAGGGTGTTGAGGCGCAGGATTTCGATCAGGCCATGGTACTGCGGGCTTTGCTCAGCGCAGTGGTCGAGCGCAGCCGGGCCGGGCGCAGTGCGGCGGATCTGGCCGCAGAACTGCAGTTTCTCGCGGACAATCTGGATGATGATCGCGATTACAGCTTTATGCGGCCTTGAATATCAGTGCCCGCGAGGCGGTAACTCCCCAGAGAACAGATCGTCCTCCAGTGGATTGCCGGCAATTGCGTGCTCTTCTGAGGCCCAGGCGCCGAGGTCGATCAGCTTGCAGCGTTCGCTGCAGAATGGCCGGCTCGGGCTTTGCGGGCCCCATTCTACGGGGGCGCTACAGGTGGGGCAGGCGACTAGGGTTGGCGTACTCATGCTTGGCCTCCGCGTAGGCTTAGGTAAAAGGTGTGGAGTCGTTCCACTTCGGCTCGCAGCCAGGGCAAGTCTTGATCATTAAGCAGTACGTCATGGGCATGCTGCAGGCGTTCTGCACGGCTGGCCTGGGCTTTGAGAATAGCCTGCACCTGTTCGTTGGAGCTCTGGTCGCGAGCCATGGTGCGCTGCACTTGCAGCTTTTCAGGTGCGTCCACCACCAGTATGCGCTGGGTCAGCTTGTGCTGGCCTGACTCAACCAGCAGTGGCGAAACCAGAATGGCATAGGGTGATTCTGCGCGCGCTAGGTACTGGATGATTTCCTGGCCGATAAGCGGATGCAGTAGCGCTTCGAGCCAGCGTCGCTCACTGGCATCGGTAAAAATCCGGTTGCGCAGTGCTGTGCGATCAAGCTGGCCGTCGGCCTGCAACACATCGCTGCCGAAGTGCTCGGCTATCTTGGCCAGCGCTGGCTTACCCGGCTCAACCACCCAGCGCGCCGCATGATCGGCATCGACCAGATGCACACCCAGATCAATAAAGTGCTGAGCGACAGCGCTCTTGCCGCTGCCAATGCCGCCGGTTAGGCCAAGAATCCAGGGTTTTGTCATCAAGGTGCGAGCTCATGCAGGACATACAAGGGCGCGATTGTAGTGCAGCGGCTTGGCTGATGGCGAACCATAGAGGGCGGCTCAGTTCTTGAGCCGCCGACGGTCACTGGTGTGACGTGCCAGCCCGGCTTTAGCCAGGGCTATGACGCTTTTTTAGAACCCTGCAATCTGCAGGTAGCTGGAAGTGATTTGCTCACCCCAGATCAAGGCAATCCAGCCGGCAATCGCCAGATAAGGACCAAAGGGGATAGGCGTGCTGGCTTCCGCGTTTCGCAGGCGCAGCATGATCAAGCCCAGCACCGCGCCAACCAGAGATGACAGCAATATCGTCAGCGGCAATACCTGCCAGCCACCCCAGGCGCCGAGCATCGCCAGCAGCTTGAAGTCACCGTAACCCATGCCTTCCTTGCCCGTTACCAGCTTGAACAGCCAGTACACCGACCACAGGCTCAGATAGCCAGCAATCGCGCCCCAGAGCGCATCTTCCAGGCTGGTAAACAACCCAAAGCTATTGGTAATCAAGCCAAGCCACAGCAACGGTAGCACCAGCGAGTCTGGAAGCAGCTGATGATCCACATCGATCAGGCTCATCGCCAGTAAGCCCCAGGTCAGCAGCAACAACGCTCCCGCCTGCCAGGTAAAACCGAAGTGCCATGCGATAAAAGCCGACAACAAGCCACAAGTCAGCTCAACCAACGGGTAGCGCATGCTGATTGGTGCTTTGCAGCTAGAGCACTTACCGCGCAGAAACAGGTAGCTGATAACCGGAATATTTTCCCATGGCTTTATTTCATGGGCGCAGTGCGGGCAGCTTGAGTTGGGCAATACCAAATTGAATGCTGCGGCCTGAGGCTCGGCAGGCAGCTCTAATATCTCGCGGGCCTGTTCGCGCCAGTCACGTTGCATCATGATGGGTAAGCGGTAAACCACTACGTTGAGAAAGCTGCCAATTAAAAGACCGAGCAGCAGGCTTACACAAACAAAGGCCGGCAAGTTGCCGGCCAGAAAGTTGAGCATCATAAATTAGCCAACCACTGCGCCGAGTTGGAATATCGGCAGGTACATGGCTATGATCAAGCCGCCAACGAGTACGCCGAGTACCGACATAATCAGCGGTTCCATCAGTGTTGTGAGGTTGTCTACAGCGTTATCCACTTCGGCCTCGTAATACTCCGCGGTCTTGTCTAGCATTTCATCCAGTGAGCCGGACTCTTCACCGATGGCGGTCATTTGTATGGCCATGCTTGGGAATACGCCAGTAGTGCGCATGGAAAAGTTAAGCTGGGTACCAGACGATACATCATTGCGGATTTTTGCGATTGCTTGGCGGAACACCACGTTACCAGCAGCGCCTTCAACCGACTGGAGACCCTCCACTAAAGGAACGCCGGCCGAGAATGTGGTTGAAAGGGTGCGTGCAAAGCGCGCGACCACTGCTTTGTAGAGAATATCGCCAACAATCGGTGCTTTCAGCAGTGTCCGATCTAAAAAATCACGGAATTTTTCAGATCGCTTATGCGCCTCCTTGAAAGTAAAACCGATTACAAAGAATGCAAATATGAACAGATACCACCACTCCTGTAAGCCTCGCGACATATTAACCACGACTTGAGTGAATGCTGGTAGTTCGGCACCAAACCCAGCAAATACACTCTCAAACTGCGGAACCACCTTGATCAAAAGGATTGCCGTGACGATAACGGCTACGACCAGTACCGAAATAGGGTAGGTCATGGCCTTTTTGATCTTGGCTTTCAATGCTTCGGTCTTTTCCTTATAGGTCGCGATTCGGTCCAGCAGGGTTTCCAGAGCACCGGATTGCTCGCCGGAGTCAACAAGGTTGCAATACAGATCATCAAAATATTGCGGCCGGGTGCGCAGCGAGGCAGCAAAGCTATTGCCCGCTGCGACCTCCTGCTTAACGTCATTAATCAGTGTGCGCATATTAGGGTTGTCGAAGCCCTCGCCAATAATATCGAAGGCCTGTAGTAGAGGGACGCCAGCCTTCATCATGGTTGCCATCTGCCGGGTAAACAGGGCGATATCCATGGGTTTGATCTTTTTGCCGGCACTGAAGAGCGGCTTGGGTTTCTTCTTGACCTTAAGCGGATTGATGCCTTGTTTGCGCAATTGCGCCTTGACCAGGGCAGGGTTCTGGCCGTTGATTTCACCCTTGATCTTTGCACCTTTCTTATCGGTGCCTTCCCACGCAAAGGTGCTGATGCTTGGAGCTTTGGCCGCCATGGCTTAATCCTTGGTCACACGGTTGACTTCTTCAAGGCTAGTGATGCCCTGCATTGCTTTCAGTAAGGCGGAGGTGCGCAGGTCATTGAATCCGTCTTTGCGCATTTGTACGGAAATATCGATGGAGTTACCTTCCTCCATGATAATCCGTTGCAGGGCGGGCGTGTTTTTAACTACTTCATATATTCCGACACGGCCTTTATAGCCGCTATTGCAGTTTTCACAACCAACAGGGCCGTAAAGCTTGAGTGTGTCGACTTTTTCGGCTGGGAAGCCTTCTTCGAGTAGGGCTTCTCGGGGTATTTTCACCTCTTTTTTGCAGCTGTTGCACAGTTTGCGTGCCAGGCGCTGGGCAATGATCAGGTTGACTGAGGTGGCGATGTTGAACGACGGTACGCCCATATTGCGCAAGCGGGTCAGGGTTTCTGCGGCGCTGTTGGTGTGCAGGGTTGACATCACCATGTGGCCGGTTTGTGCTGCCTTTACTGCGATGGAGGCGGTATCCAGGTCGCGGATCTCCCCCACCATGATGATGTCCGGGTCCTGGCGCAGGAAGGCTTTCAGTGCGGCGGTAAAGTCCATGCCCTGCTTGGGGTTAACGTTGACCTGGTTGATGCCTTCCAGGTTGATCTCTACCGGGTCTTCGGCTGTGGAGATATTTACATCCACGGTATTGAGGATGTTCAAGCCGGTGTAGAGCGATACGGTTTTGCCGGAGCCCGTCGGGCCGGTTACCAGAATCATGCCCTGCGGTTGCTTGAGGGCGGTCATATACAGGTCTTTTTGCGACTCCTCATAACCCAGTGCGTCGATGCCCATTTGTGCACTGGCCGAGTCAAGAATTCGCATCACAATCTTCTCACCCCACAAGGTAGGGCAAGTGCTCATGCGGAAATCGATGGATTTGTTTTTGGATATGCGCATTTTAATGCGCCCATCCTGCGGCTTGCGTCGCTCTGAAATATCGAGTCCGGCCATGACCTTGAGGCGAGCAGAAATGCGTGGTGCCAATTGGATCGGGGGGCGAGCAATTTCCTGAAGGATACCGTCGGTGCGGAAGCGTACGCGGTAGGTTTTCTCGTAGGGTTCAAAGTGCAGGTCTGACGAGCCCTTTTTGATCGCGTCCAGCAGCATCTTATGGACAAAACGCACCACAGGAGCGTCGTCTGATGAATTGCCGTCGTTGTTGTCCTGATTGTCATCATTTACAGCTTCGACATCCACGCCGTCGAGGTCGACATCGCCCAGTTCTTCCATGCCGCTATTGGCGGTATCGAAGAATTTTTCGATGGCATCGGTCAGCTTGTCATCTTCAACCAGCAAGGGTTCAGTGGTTAAACCGGTGGAGAACTGTACATCGGTAACCGCTTGGTGATTGGTCGGGTCCGATACGCCAACAAATAGTTTATTGCCGCGACGGAAAAGCGGAATAACTCGGTGCTGGCGAACCAGTTTTTCGCTGATCAGGTCGCGTGGCTGACTGTCTTTCTCAATGGCGCTTAGGTCGCAAAAAGGTACGCCAAATTGTTCTGCAGCCACCTCAGCTACCGCCTTGCTGGTAGTGAGCTTATTCTGAACAAGGTAAGAAACCAGCGGGATTTTATTGCGCAGTGCTTGCGCTTGTGCCTGAGAAGCAGTGCTTTCGCTTAGTAGCTCGGCATTGACCAGTTGCCGTGCCAGGCCGGTTAGATTGGGGGCTTCGCTCATGATTTATAGGGCGCTTCTTGCCAGATGGAGTCGTTGTCTTATAGCTCAAATTTAGCGGTAGCCCAAGCAAGGCGGTTTAGGGTGACAAAAAACGGCAGATGGTGCCCTGTTGAGGGGTGTGCTTATTGTCGTTGTTGGATGCTGAACGGTTAAATGGGGGCTTTCGAGTGTTGGCATGACCTGTGCTATACCTTATGTAGGTCGCTGACCTTAACCACAACAGGAGCTTATCCATGAAGTCTCTCAAGAAACAAAAAGGTTTTACCCTGATCGAACTGATGATCGTAATTGCGATTATCGGTATTTTGGCTGCTATCGCTATTCCACAATTTAATGAATATCGTCAGAAGGCAAACGATACTTCAGCAGTTGCTGATGTTAAGAATGGCGTGACTTCCATTATTTCATCGCTGCGTTAATTAAGCTCAGGAGGCTGACATGAAAAGAATTACTATGGTTTGTGCTGGGCTTATGATTTCTGGTGCTGCTTCGGCTATCCAGCTCCCATCTTCGGGTGCTGTGGAAATGAACGTTTGCCAGCCGCTGAATGAGAACGTGAGAATTAATTTGAGTACTGGCGTGTTCGCCGGTGTAACTTGTAGCGCAAACTCCGTTGCGCTTTCGGCCTGCCATAGCACTGGCAAGGTTACTACGCGTAGTGTTCCGGTCAGAACTGTTGCTGCGAATGCCGCTACCGGTGTTCCGGAGCACTTAGAAAACTGCACTATCGACGCGAATGATGCCACTTGTGTGCTCACGCCAGTAACTGGCCCTGCTATGCCTGCAGCCACTACCCGTCTGGGGACTGTTAATACCCAGTATCCAGGCGGTGCAACTTGCACTGTTGGTGGCGCAGAAGCTAATTCTCAGGTTATGAATGCGACGCAATAACTATTCTTTGGTGGGGTGGAGTTGATGTTGACGTCGGCTTGCCTCGGTTTGGTTGTTGTGAGAGTCAATGAAAATGGCGAGATTTCTCGCCATTTTCATTGATTAAAATTGTCGATTTGACTGTTTCGGGTGCGCGGTTTGCTGTTGTTGAAGCTGCTGATTATCCCGGGCGATTTTTTAATATGACGATATTTCGTGATTTTTTAAATTCGCTTCGCTTAGTGCTTAAAGCGAATTTTGTATGGATTGCTGCGGGTGTACTGCTAGTCGTGATCTTGACTACAGTGTTATCCGCCTTTTTTGGTGGGCGGCAGCCGGCGACTGTAGCTTTGGACGTAGGGTTTTCCACCATTCGTATGTTGGTGCCCTTGCTCATAGTACTGTTGGTTCAAGAGCTGCTGTCACGTGAGTTCGATAAACGCTATTACCTGAATACACTGGCCTATCCGCAGGGCCGAAGCCGCCTGCTTTTCAGTCGGTTTTTTGCAGTGCTAGCGGTGCTCTTGTGTCTTATGCTGGTGCTGGGTGGAGTGCAAGTTTTTTTGGTGGGATATATTGGGGATTTGTACCCCCGTGACACGCCCGTAGCGTTAGGCCAACCATATCTAATCGTGCTTGGATTTTTTGCGCTTGATTTTCTGGTTTTGGCGGCGCTAGCGACACTATTGGCGGTTACGGCTTCGACTCCAAGTTTCGTACTGATTGGCACCTTTGGGTTTATGTTAGTGGCTCGATCTTATGGCGCTATCATCGACTTACTCAGTAATGATTCAGGTGTGGTAGGGCGTGCGGAGGAATACCGTAACGGCTTGGGAGTATTAGGCTATTTGATGCCTGACTTAGGTGCGTTGGATATACGCATGTTGGCACTCTATGGGCGGGCTGAATTTCTTCCTGCGGATTGGCCATGGTTGCTATTGAGTAACTTGGCTTATGTTGTTGCTCTGCTGTCCTTGGCTGTCTTGGCTTTGCAGCGCAAGCGTTTCTCATGATCATGCGTAGTTATCGTTGCGGGTCTTTATGGCTGGCGTTGCTGGCCTTCGCTGTTTTCTCCATATCTTCGCAATGGCGTTCTGACACGTCTCGCCTAGCGCCTTCGGAGTTTGGACGTGATGGGCGTGTAGTTATCGCAGCACCTGTATTGTTGCTTTTGTTTGGTGGTGATCGATTTCTGGCGGCCAACCTTGAAACTATACGCTTAGCCTCGACCGGTGTTGATTGGGGGCAGACTGATACGGGGTATCTGGTTCGTGCTCAACAAGTGGTTGCCGAGCTCAACCCTTGCCATGAAGACAACTATTATCTTGCTAACGGTCTGCTCACTTGGGCGGGGGCAGATCGCGAAGGGAGCGAAGTTTTACGCCGGGCTAGTTCCTGCCGGTTTTGGGATGAGCTTCCTCCCTTCTTTTACGGATTTAATAAGTTCTTCTTCGAGCGTGATGTTGAGGCCGCTGCTGTCTATCTTGAAGAGGCCGCTTCGCGCGCAACGTTTAACGCCGCTAGTTTTCGTAAATTCGCCATTATGCTCAAAGCTGAGCAGATTGAAGATGAGCGTCTAGCCCTTGAGTTTTTGCAGGATGAACACAGCAGGGCGTCTGATCTCCAGCTAAAGGCGATGCTTGCCAAGCGTGTTCAGCGCTTGGAGGGCTTGGTGATGCTCCGTGAGGCCCAGCGCCGCTTCGAGGCGCGGGAAGGTAAGTCGCTAGCGACCCCTGAGCAGTTACTTGATAGCGGTTTGCTAGAGTCATTTCCTGAAGATCCACTCAGGCTTGGTTATGAATTTGTTGACGGGCGCTTTTTGCTGACGAAGCTTAAGGTCGCCGGTGTGGAGGGGCCTTAGTGTCTACAGTTCTAGAATTTAAAGGCGTCAGCCATACCTTCCGCGGTAAAGGCAAAGAAGTTCAGGCGCTGCGTGATGTCAGTTTTAGCCTGGTCGAAGGCGAAGTCTTCGGCTTTGTCGGCCCTAATGGCGCGGGCAAGTCCACCACCATCAAAGTGATGCTCGACATCATCAATGATTATCAGGGTGAAGTGCGCATCTATGGTGTAGATGCAAAGCGTGCAGAGGCCAGACAGCCCCTGGCCTTTGTGCCTGAGTCACCTGCGTTGTATGAGCAGTTCACCCCGCTGGAAATCCTGCGTATGGGTTTATCCATGTATGGCATTAAGCGCAAAGATGCCGATGCCTGGTGCATGCAGTGGCTTGAACGGTTTTCTGTTGCGCAGAATGCCAGGCGACGGATTCGTGAGCTTTCCAAGGGTAACGTGCAGCGCGTCGCTCTGGCCCATGCCATGGTGGTGCAGCCTAAATTGCTGGTGCTGGATGAGCCTTTATCGGGGCTTGATCCGGTGGGGCGCAAGGATGTGGTAGATATTCTTACGGAGTACAAACAGCAGGGCGGGGCGATTTTCTTTACCTCCCATGTGTTGCATGACGTGGAGCGTATTGCCGACCGTTTTGGCTTTATCAATAAAGGAGAGTTGCTGACAGTTCGCTCGCCTCGTGAGTTGGCGGCAGAACGGGTTGATCAGATGTTGGTGCGCTTCAATGCGCAGCAGCCACTGCTGGAAGGTTGCAAAAAGTTGCGCGAGATGGAATTTGAGTGCGAATTATCGCAGGCAGATTTGCCGGTGTTTATTGCGCAGCTTAATAGCGCAGGTGGTCATCTGCTGACTATCAAGCCGGCCGTGTCATTGGAAACCGTGTTCTTCAATATTCTTGAACAGGCTGCGCATTAATCGTGCGTAGGATGGGTTGAGCGTAGCGATACCCATCATTGAGGCCCGCATGGGTATCGCTTTGTTCATTCAGCATGATGCGACCTATCCTACAGAATTGTTGTATGGCTACAGAGTCAGCCGCATCGACAAATCTACTGCCTTTACGTCCTTGGTCAGCGTGCCAATCGACACATAGTCCACGCCAGTCTCCGCAATCGCCCGCAAGGTGCCTTCGGTTACGCCGCCTGAGGCTTCAAGTCTTGCGCGGCCAGCGGTGAGGGTTACTGCTTCACGCATTTCCTCCAAGCTCAGCTCATCAAGCATGATGATGTCAGCTCCTGCATCTAAAGCCTGGCGCAGCTCTTCCAAGCTCTCCACTTCAACTTCCACCGGCTTGCCGGGCGCGATCTTGTGCGCGGCGGCGACTGCTTGTGCAATGCTGCCGCAGGCGGCGATATGGTTTTCCTTTATAAGGAAAGCGTCATATAGGCCAATGCGGTGGTTATGGCAGCCGCCTTGCGTCACGGCGTATTTCTGCGCCAGGCGCAGGCTGGGTAAGGTTTTGCGGGTGTCGAGCAGTTTGACGGCGGTGCCTTGTACCAAGTCGGCATAGTGCTGGCAGCGGGTGGCTACAGCGGAGAGGGTTTGCAGGAAGTTCAGGGCGCTGCGTTCGCCGCTGAGTAGGGCGCGAGCTGGGCCCTCTAGCTCAAACAAGACTTGGTTGGCCTCGGCGCGTTGGCCGTCCTGGATATGCCAGTGCACGGTGACCCGTGGATCGAGTTGGCGGAATACGGCATCGACCCACGCGGTGCCGCAGATGACTGCGGATTCGCGCGTGATGACCTTAGCGTGCGCCAAGCGCTCGGCGGGGATCAGTTGGGCGGTGATGTCGCCGCTGCCAATATCCTCTGCCAGTGCGCGGCGCACATTGGCCTCGATTTCGTGAGCGAGGTCGGCGAGGATGAGGTTAGGCATGATGGGCTCCAGTCAGCAGAATGCGCCGATTATAGGGACTGATGGCTGTTTGCGCAGTCTTTGCAGCTGTTCTCTGGGCCCGGCGGGGCTATGCTGAAGAGGTTCTTCGTTGGCTGCATGCAGCCGCTACACAGCGTTGTGTTGCGTTCGTCGTATGCAGGTAACCGTTGGTAGGCTGTGATGCTGCATCTGTGACGCCTGTCATGTCTGGAGGAAAAGTCAGCTTGGTATGCGAGCGCGCATCCCTATAATGACTTTACTTTTTATGAATTTGTTGACGCCAGGCCTTTGACGTTACGGATGACGCTCAGTTGATCGCTGTGCAGATCGGTTCGCCCAAGAGGGGCAGTCTGCAGGAGACTCGCAATGAAGACTGATGCGAATGTGGTGCACCTGAGCAAGGTGAGCCCTGAGCAACCGCCCACTTCGCCGGTAGGAAGACTGCCTGTGGCGCTTACAAATCTGCGTGACAAAGCGGCGCAACAGCTGAAAACGGCGTTGCAGGCGCTGTTCGACAATGCGGACGATACGCTGTTCGAGATGGCGGATCGCGCCACCAGCAATGCTGAGCAGAATGCGTTCTTTGAGGCGATGCGCGATCTGCGCTTGAAGCGCAAAAATATCGAGCGCGGCTTTCTGCAAAAGGTCTTTGAGGCCTTTGCAACCCTGAATCAATATGAAATCGGTAAGCCTGCGCCTTTGGATGCTGTGTCGTTTGACACCCTGTCGCTGGTGCAGAACGACGCGCTAGAAGAGTCAGTTGCTCTGGATTCGATGGTGGCTAAAGTTGTCAGTCGCGACGGCGCTGCGCTCAGCCACCTGACCACGCGCTTCAACGCCATGGTCAGCAAGAAGCTGGACGACAAGAGCAACCCTGTCGGTCCGACCAGCCTCTGCGAATTTTTCCTTGATGCTTGCAGCAGCTTGGGCGTCGAGATACGGGTCAAGCTGATCATCCTTAAGCTGTTCGAGAAGTACGTACTCAGCGACCTCGATCAGTTGTATGCCGAAGCCAATCAGGCACTGATCGCCGCCGGCGTTTTGCCCGAGCTTAAATCCGCCCCTGCGCGGCGTAATCCTTCGCGCGCCAGTGCACCGGCAGGCGGTGTTCGTCAGGATGCATCGTCGGAACTCTCAGCTGAGTTTGCTGATGAAGGCGTGCAAGAAGTGTTTGGCGCACTGCAGGAGCTGCTTTCCCAAGCGCGTGGCTCGGCGATTCCGCGGCGCAATCGCCCGGCCGATGCGATGCCGATCTCCAGCAATGACCTGATGCGCCTGCTCTCGCATATGCAGCAGCGTGCGCCTGCACAGGTCAGCGATGATTTCGATCTGCGTGAGCAGTTGGAAGGTTTGCTCACCCGTGCTAGCGCCAAGGCGGGCAAGGCTCGGGTGGTCGGTGAGGTCGATGAAGACGTTATCAACCTGGTGTCGATGCTCTTCGAATTTATCCTCGATGACCGTACCTTGCCGGACTCACTCAAGGCATTGATTGGCCGCTTGCAGATTCCGATGCTGAAAGTGGCGGTGATCGACAAGACCTTCTTCAGCCGTGGTAGTCATCCGGCCCGCCGCCTACTCAATGAAATTGCCTCTGCTGCCCTCGGTTGGGGTGAGCAGGACGATGCGCAGCGCGACAGCCTGTATCAAAAGATCGAGCAGGTGGTGCAACGCCTGCTCAATGATTTTGTTGATGATCCGGTGATCTTCTCCGAGCTATTGGCCGAGTTCCTGGCGTTTACCGGAGACGAGCGCCGCCGTAGCGAGCTGCTTGAGCAGCGTACCCGTGATGCTGAGGAAGGTAGCGCGAAGGCTGCAATGGCGCGGCGTGAGGTCGAGCAAGCACTCAATGAGCGGCTGCTCGGCAAGACTCTTCCAGAAGTTGTGGTGCGTCTGTTGCAGGAAGCCTGGAGTAAGGTGTTGATGCTGACCTGCCTGAAGCATGGCGTTGGGTCGGCAGAATGGCAGGCCGCGTTGGCGACCATGGATGATCTGGTCTGGAGTGTTGAGCTGCACGAAGAGCCGGAAGCGCGCATGCGTTTGCTGGAAATGGTGCCGGGGTTGCTCAAGGCACTGCGTGAGGGCATGGCCAGCGCGGCCTTTGATCCATTCTCCACCGGTGAATTCTTCAGTCAGCTGGAAGCCTTGCATGTGCAGGCTTTCCAACGCTTCAAGCGCAGCCTGCCGGAAGAGCATCCGCAGGATGATGCCCCCGCGCTGGCTGAGATCGACGAAGAGCAGCGTGCTGCTTTGGCCGAGGCCGGTATCGAGTTGCCATTGCTGGAGCTTCCGGCCGCGGAAGTGGTTGAAGAGCCGACGATGGTCGAGGTGGTGGAAGAGATCATTCTGCTGGCGCCTGGCGAGCTGCGTGCAGCTGAGCCGGAAGCCAGCCTGCCGGACGACGATGAGTCGCTGCTGCAGGTCGATAATCTGCGGGTCGGAAGCTGGGTCGAGTTTCAGGAAGATGAAGAGCACAAGCTGCGTTGCAAGCTGGCAGCGGTGATAAAACCGACCGGCAAATACATCTTCGTCAACCGTACCGGTATGAAGGTACTGGAAAAAACCCGTATGGGGCTGGCCGTGGAGTTCCGCCGCAGCGCGATTCGCTTGCTCGATGATGCATTGCTGTTTGATCGAGCGTTGGAGTCGGTGATCGGCAACCTGCGTAAGCTCAAAGGCGCTTAATCGACTCATATTGATGCATTACGACAACGCCGCCAGGGCATAGCCCAGGCGGCGTTTTTGTATCTGCGCGCTGCTTGGGCATTCCCCTTGGCCTTGAGCCGGTGCTGCACTAGAGTGGTAGCTCGTTCAAGGAGTCTTTCATGCAGCTGGACCCTTCCAGTGGCTGGTGCGATGGCATCCAGCACTGCCCATCGCCGAACTTCAATCAGCGACCGCTGGGCGAAGTCTCCCTCTTGGTGATTCATAACATCAGCTTGCCGCCTGGTCAGTTTGGTACGGGCAAGGTGCAGGCGTTTTTTCAGAATTGTCTGGACGCCGATGAACATCCCTATTTCGCCAGCATTGCCAGCCTGCAGGTGTCCGCGCATTTCTTTATCGAGCGTGATGGCGCTGTTACGCAATTCGTTTCCTGTAACGAGCGCGCCTGGCACGCCGGGGTGTCGCGGTTTGCCGAACGGGAAAACTGTAATGATTTTTCCTTAGGCATTGAGCTTGAGGGCACCGATGATCTGCCGTTTACGGCCGCGCAGTATGCTGCGCTGATTGAACTGACCCGGCAGCTGCAGACGGCTTACCCGGCGATCTCGCTGGAGCGCATTTGTGGCCATAGCGATATCGCGCCGGGCCGCAAGACCGACCCCGGCCCGGCATTCGACTGGCAACGCATACGCATTGCATTGCAGCAAGACAAGGAGCTGACATGAATTTTCTGGTGCTATTGCTGGTGCTCTGGGTCGAGAAGTTTTCGTCCTGGCGTAAGCCCATTCAACACGATGGCCCATGGTTGCGTTTGCTGGCTGCAACTGAGATCAAGCCGCAGTGGGCTGAGCGGCCTTGGCTGGTGTTGGCCGTGCTGGTGCTGTTGCCGTTGTTCGTGCTGGGCTTGATTCTGCTGATCCTAGAACCGCTGGCTTATGGTTGGCTGGCGTTGCCGGTGCATCTGTTGGTGGTGATTTACAGCTTGGGGCGTGGTGATTTGTTGGCGGCATTAGGGCCGTTTCGCGACAGCTGGCGCCGTGAGGATGCCGAGGCCGCGTACCTGGTAGCGCGGCGCGATCTGGCCCTGGAAGCGGAGGAAGAGGGCGAGTTGCTCCAGCGCGTACAGGGGCATCTGGTGTGGCAGGCCTACCAGAGTTTCTTTGCGGTGATCTTCTGGTATGCGCTGCTAGGGCCTTTGGCGGCGCTGGCATATCGGCTGGTCGCCCTGGCCAGTGAACATGCCACGCTGCCAGCCTTGCGTGAGGCAGCAGTGCAGGTACGCCACGGCTTGGACTGGTTGCCGGTGCGTGTACTGGCTGCCAGCTTTGCCATGGTCGGCAACTTCGCCGGCGTCAGCCGCACCTTGCTGCATGAGCTGCTCAGCTGGGATATCAGCGCCGCACAATTGGTCATCATCACGGCGCGGGCTGCTGGCGAAACGCCGGAGCCGGTGATTGGCGAGGCCGGTGTCAGCACTCTTGATGGGCTGTGGCAGCTGCTGGTGCGTGCGGCGGTGTTCTGGTACGCGGTGTTCGCTGTGTGGACCCTGCTTATTTAAAACAGGCTAATCGTTCCACAACCAGGCGGCGCCACGCACACCGCTTGAGTCGCCGTGGCGGGCCTGCAGCAGGCGTGTGTTGACCTGATCGGAAAACACATAGCTCGGCATCAGAGGCATCACCTGGGAGTAGAGCGCCGTATTGTTGGACAGCCCACCGCCCAGCACAATCACATGCGGGTCCATCAGGTTGATCACCGCTGCCAAGCCGCGTGCCAACTGGTCGTAGTAGCGGGTAACGGCTTCCTGCGCATCAGCCTGGCCGGCGCCTGCCGCACGAACCAGCTCACCTGCTTCCAGGCCAAGGCCGCTGCGTGCTGCCCAGCCTGGACCGCTGAGAAAGGTTTCAATGCAGTCATCCTGGCCGCAATAACAGCGGCGGCTTGGGCCATCCTCATCACGTCGCCAAGGCAAGGGGTTGTGTCCCCATTCGCCGGCGATGGCATTCGGGCCGCTGAGCAGTTGCTGGCGCACGACCAGTCCGCCGCCAACGCCGGTTCCAAGAATTACCCCGAAAACACTTATGGCACCTTCGCCTGCGCCATCGCAGGCTTCTGAAAGGGCAAAGCAGTCGGCGTCATTGGCCAGGCGCACTGGGCGCTGGAGGCGCTGCTAAAGGTCGGCTTGCAGATCCTGGTCGATCAGGCACTGCGAGTTGGCATTCTTGATCCGCCCATGGTCGGGCGAGCGCGCCCCTGGGATGCCAACGCCTACGCTGCCTTGGATGCCCAGTTCGCGTTCGCAATCTTCAACTAAGCTGGCAATCAGACCGAGGGTTTTAAGGTAATCGCCCTGGGGTGTTGGGGCGCGGCGGCGCAAGACTTGCTGGCCATTGTGCAGGGCGATTATTTCGACTTTGCTGCCACCCAGGTCAATACCGAGCTTCAGTTGTTTGCGCATCATTAACCTTAAGTTACAGAGGTTGGAGTCGATAAGAGGTATACATGACGCCCTGCTCGGTCGTTATTTTGTGACATTTATCACATTAATCTGCCTGTATTTACCCGGTTGATGCAAATGCCACAGGTCGAGCAGCAAGGGACATACAAGCCGCCGTTTGAGACCCTGAACGACTGTTTTGTAACCTTACACGACAATAATTAGAACTGGAGACGTCCTGTGAAGACCGTGTTGTATCCGGCCATCGCGCTAATGAATCGCCTCAGCTTCGGCATGAAGTTCAGTCTGATCAGTGTTCTGTTCTTTCTGCCCATGCTGGTCACCAACTTCTATTTGGTGCGCGACTCCTATATGCAGTTCGTCAGTACCCAGGCGGCGCTCGAGAGCATTGATCTGCTCGATGAGAGCCTGACGTTGCGGCGTAATCTTGAGGACTTCGTCGACCTCACCGAAATCAACGCAATGATCGGTCAGTCGGGCCAAGCGGGTGATCTTGAAGCGCGGCTGGTCAAGCTGCAAGGCAGCATCGGTGAGGCGTTGCAGGGCATGGCGGCGGTGGTACGCGAGCCTGAGCAGATTGAGGAATTCAACAACAAGCGTGATCAGTTGATTGCCGAATTAGGCGCTGTGCAGGCCGAGACGTCGCTGCAGGGCAAAATTGCCCTTGCTGAAAAACTGCTGGGCAGCTCCCAGGTATTTATCAAGTTGGTCGCCGCCCAAGCCGGCCTGAGCCAGGACCGCCAGGGTTCTGTGCGGCAGATGATTGAGCTGGTGTCCGTGGACACGCCCAAGGTCACGGCAGTGCTGAGCGAAGGTCGCGCGGTTGGTGCTTACTCCCTGGCTCAAGGCTTTCTCAATTCCTCTGCCAGCACCACGTTTGACGAGCTGTTGCTGGAGCTGGAAAAGCTGCATGCCGAGTACGGCTTGAACCTGCAGGCTTCACTTAACAGCAGCGCGCAGGCTCGCACCGAACTCGCAAGCCAAGCCGCCAGCAGCCTGGAAACCCTGAAAACCACCGCAGTGTTGTTTGAAGACAAGGTGGTGATTGCCGATTCGCTGGACACGCCATGGGCGCAGTTCTATGCCGATGTCAGCGGTGCCATGGATCAAACCTACCAGCTCAATCATGCGGTGCTGGCGTTCCTCGATAAACAGCTGCAAGTCCGTCTGGAAGAAAACCGTACGCACATGGTGTTGCTGGTCGCGGCCCTGGTGGTGGTGTTCCTGCTGATCGTCTACCTGTACAGCGGTTTTTATGTGTCGATCCGCACCACGCTGAAAAAGCTCGGTCAAGTGATGAACCAGGTGGCCGCTGGCGATATGACTGTCAGCTTCAAGGCGCAGAGCCAGGATGAGTTGGGCGAGCTGGGCCAGGTATTTAATGAGACGGTCAGCAAGATCCATCAGCTGATCGAGCGTGTCGGCCAGACCGTGGTTGAGGTTGAACGTCAGGCAGACCGTGTGCAGCAGGTCTCCGGCGAAAGTAACCAGGCGGTAGCCGGCCAGCGCGGCCAGATTGATCTGATCGCCACTGCGATGAATGAGATGTCTGCCACTGCCCAGGAAGTGGCGCACAGTGCTGCCGCTGCAGTGGGCAGCGCCCAGAGCGTCAACGATGAAACGGTCAGCGGGCGAGCGCTGGTCGAGTCGCAAGTCGGCAGCATCCAGCGGTTGGCGGGTGAAATCGATCAATCCGTGGGCGTGATCAATAAGCTGGCCAGCGACAGTGCGTCGATCAGCCAGGTGTTGGATGTGATCAAAGGCATTGCCGAGCAAACCAACTTGCTGGCGCTCAACGCGGCCATCGAGGCAGCGCGAGCGGGTGAACAAGGTCGCGGCTTTGCCGTGGTGGCGGATGAGGTGCGTAACCTGGCCAAGCGTACGCAGCAGTCCACCGAAGAAATCGAGTCGATGATCGCCAAGCTGCAAAGTGGCGTCGGTGCTGCGGTCAAGGCCATGAGTGCGAGCCACAAGATGGCTGATACCACCGTCAATGAGTCGGGCAAAGTGCAGCAGGCGCTGGAAAATATCCTCGGCGCGGTGGGCATGATCGTCGACCAAAACCAGCAGATCGCCACCGCTGCCGAAGAGCAGACCGCCGTGGCGCAGGATATCGACCAGAACATTGTCGAGATAAGCCAGGCCGGTGAGCGTACTGCCGAGGGTGCCAGCCAAACTGAACAGGCCAGCCGCGAGCTGTCCGGGCTGGTGGCGCGTCTCAAACAGCTGATCGGTGCATTCCGCGTCTGATTCGCCACTGCCCAGCAAAACCCGCCACCTTGGCGGGTTTTTTTATGCCTGGCTGTCAGTGTGGTTCAGGCGCGCTCGGCCATGGCGGAGAGGGCTACCGAGGTAGCGGCGGTGCGGGTTTCCACGCCTAGCTTCACGTACACGTGTTCCAGGTGTTTGTTCACCGTGCGCGGGCTGAGGCCGAGGATGTCGCCGATGTCGCGGTTGGTCTTGCCACAGGCTACCCAGCGCAGCACTTCTACCTCCCGTTCGGTGAGCTGAAAACGCGCCGAGAGGGTGGCATAGGCTGGCTCATCGTTCAGCGTCAGCGGTTGCACCTGACTGGCGGCGCGCGCTGTTTGCAGGATACGCGCGGTGCGCAGGTGTGAGGCTACGCGGGCGAGAACTTCCTCGGTGTTGATCGGCTTGGTCACATAGTCGATACCGCCAGCGGCGAAGCCTTTGACCACATGCTCGCTGTCGGTCAGGGCGGTCATAAACAGCACTGGAATGTCGGCAGTGGCCGGATCGGCCTTGATCCGCTGGCAGGTTTCGAAGCCGTCCAGCCCCGGCATCATCGCATCGAGCAGAATCAGGTCCGGGCGCCGGCGCTGGATGCGGCTGAGCGCGCTCAAGCCATCCAGCGCCACCAGCACCATATAGCCCACTTCATCGAGGGCATCGGAGAGCAGGGCCAGGTTGTCCGGGGTGTCGTCGACGATCAGGATCACCCCGCGTTCGGCCGGGCTGGGGTTGTGCTCAGATGGATTGGTCAGCGCGTTCATGTTCGGCCTCCTTGAGTTGGCGGTTGAATTCGTCCAGACGGTAGCTTTTCACCAGTGCGCGCAGGGGCGTGGTGAAGCTGGTGCTGGCGGGTGTCAGCCGATCAATGGCGTCGAGTTTCTCCAGAATGCCGCGGATATAGCCCATGGCGCCGAGCTCGCGCAGCACTCCGAGATCAGTTGCGCTAGGGCGAACAGTCGCATTTGGTGTGGCGGCCGGGAGTTGCAGCGTGCGCCGCAACCACTGCAGGTCGAGGTGTTTGTGGATGCGTTCGAGTAACTCGGGGGTATGCACTGGTTTGGCCAGGTAGTCACTGCAGTCGGCGCTAACGCTGCGTTCACGGTCATCGGCAAAGGCGTTGGCTGAGATCACAATGATTGGGGCCTTGCTCTGTGCGTTGCGGCGAATCAGTCGGCTGGTTTCCCAGCCGTCCATCTGCGGCATCGACAGGTCCATGAGGATCAGGTCAGGCTGCAGCAGCGCAACCTGGCGGATGGCTTCCTGGCCACTGGCGGCCTGGGCGATGCTGAAACCCAGCGGTTCGAGCATGCCGGCCAGAACGCGGCGGTGTTCGATATGGTCATCCACCACCAGAATCAGCCGGCGCCGGCCCTGATAACCAATGATGTCGTGCTCTACATGCACCACCGCCTGCGGCACGCGCACCTCGGAGAGGAACAGGCGCACCTGGAAGCTGGTGCCCTGGCCTTGCATGCTTTTGACTGACAGCTCGCCGCCCATCAGCGAGGTGAGCATGCGCGTGATTGTCAGGCCGAGGCCGACGCCGTTGTCCTGGCGCATCAGGTCGCCGCGCTCGAATGGCTGGAAGATCCGCTCAATCTGCTCGGGGTCGATGCCGATACCAGTGTCGACGATCTCGAAGCTGGCGGTTTCGCGCAGGTAGCTGACGCGCAGGCAGACCTCGCCGCTGTCGGTGAAACGCACCGCGTTGCCGAGCAAGTTGATCAGGATCTGCCGCACGCGCTTCTCGTCACCGCGTACCACCGCCGGCATACGCCCGCTGGTTTCCAGGCGAAAGCGCAGGCCCTTCTCTTCAGCCTGCGGGGTGAACATGCGTTCGAGCTGGTGGATAAATTCGGGGAAAGGGATTTCCGTCAGCTCCAGGTTGAGCTTGCCGGCCTCGATCTTGGCTACATCGAGCAGCCCGTCAATCAGTGACAGCAGGTGCGAGCCACTGCGGAAAATGGTGGCCAGGGCGTCCTGGTGTTGCCCCGGCATGCCGGCATCGCGCTGCAGAATTTGCGTGTAGCCGAGGATGCTGTTGAGCGGCGTGCGCAGCTCATGGGACAGGCCGGTGACGTAGCGGCTCTTGGCCGCGTTGGCGGCTTCGCTGGCTTCCTTGGCTTTCTGCAGAGCCTCGTCGGTCTTGCGGTGGGCTTCGATTTCCTGCATCAGCAGTTGGGTCTGGCGGTCGGATTCCTCCTGCGCCACCCGCCGGCTTTCGCGTGTCAACACCACCCACCAGGCGAGAATCGCGGCGAATAGCGAGAGGGTCAGAAAGGCTTTGAGAAAAGCCAGGTAGAGGGTGTCCTGCGCCTCCGCTGATTGCGCCACCAAGCCCTGTGATACCTGGCTGTAGATCAGTGCCAGAGCACCGAACAGCAGCGCCACCAACACGGTCAACAGACCCAGGTACTGTGCCAGGCGGCTGTGCAGGCGCGGGATCGAGACTCGCGGGAACAGCCAGCGAATAAAGTCGTCGAGCTGCTCGGACAGCCGCGCCCGCGGCTTGCAGGCATCGCCGCAACGCGCATCGAGTGAGCAGCACAGCGAGCAGATCGGCGTGCTGTAGGCCGGGCAGAAGGCCATGTCTTCGCTTTCAAAGGCGTTGCTGCACAGGCCGCATTGCACCGTGGTGGTCACGCCGAGGGGATAGAGCAATAGCGGGTCGCTGCTGCGCGCCAGGTAGTAGCGCCCGCCGGTCAGCCAGGCAATCAGCGGGGCGAAGAGCATGGCCGAGCCGAGTGCAACGAGCGGCGAGGCGGCCTGGGCAAAGGCGCCGAACAAGCCGCCGTGGGCCAGGATCGACAGCAAGGAGGCGATCAGCATGGCGCCGACGCCGACCGGGTTGATGTCGTAGAGGTGTGCGCGCTTGAACTCGATGTGCTTGGGCGACAGACCCAGCGGCTTGTTGATCACCAGGTCGGCGACCACCGCGCCGATCCAGGCGATGGCGATATTGGCGTACAGGCCGAGCACTTCCTCAATGGCCTGGAACACCCCCAGCTCCATCAGCATCAGCGCGATGGCGACGTTGAACACCAGCCACACCACGCGCCCCGGATGGCTGTGGGTGACGCGGGCAAAGAAGTTCGACCAGGCCAGCGAGCCGGCGTAGGCGTTGGTCATGTTGATCTTCACCTGGCTGACGATAACGAACAGCACCATGGCTGCCAGTGCCCATTCCGGTGAACTGAACACATAGTTGAACGCCACCAGGTACATCTGCGTCGGTTCTGCGGCGCGCTCCATGGGTATTTCATGTTGCAGAGCGAGAAAGGCCAGAAAGGCACCGGCGAGCATTTTCAGCGCGCCGGGGATGATCCAGCCGGGCCCGGCCATCAGCAGCGCGGCCCACCAGCGTTTACGGTTGCGCCGAGTCTTTTCCGGCAGAAAGCGCAGGTAGTCGACCTGTTCACCAATCTGCGTGACCAACGCCAGGGCCACGGTGCAGGCAGCGCCGAAATACAGCAGGTTGAACGCGCCGCCTTCACCCTCGCGCCCGGCGAAGCTGGTCCAGTCGCTGAGTGCTTCGGGGTTTTTGCCGATGACGAAAACATAGGGCAGGAACAGCAGAAACAGCCACAGCGGCTGGGTCCACATCTGCAAGCGGTTGATCAGGGTGATGCCGTAGGCCACCAGCGGGATGACGATCACCGAGCAGATCACATAGGCCAGCGCCAGCGGGATGTTGAAGTACAGCTCCAGGGCCAGGGCCATGATCGCCGCCTCAAGGGCGAAGAACAGGAAGGTGAAGCTGGCGTAGATCAGCGAGGTGATAGTCGAGCCGATATAGCCGAAGCCGGCGCCACGGGTCAGCAGGTCCATGTCCACGCCATAGCGCGCAGCGTAGTAGCTGATCGGCAGACCGGTGAGAAAGATCACCAGGCTCACCGCGAGGATCGCCCACAGCGTGTTGGTAAAGCCGTAGCTCAGCGCCAGAGCACCGCCGATGGCTTCCAGGGCGAGAAACGACACCGCGCTCAGGGCGGTGTTGGCGATGCGCAGCTCCGACCATTTGCGAAACGACTTGGGGGTGAAACGCAGGGCGTAGTCCTCCATGGTCTCGTCGGCGACCCAGCTGTTGTAGTCGCGGCGGATTTTGACGATGCGCTGGGTGCCATTCGGCTGCACAAGGACGCTCCTGAGTCGTGGCTAATACGCTTGTTTGAATTTGCAACATCCATGCCCTGCGTCTGCAACCGCCGTCCTTGCGCGCGCGGACCTCTGTCTGCCTGCAGCACGGGCGTGAGCTTGCACCAGCGTGGGGCGCGGAGCTGTACGTCAGATGACGTATGCCGTTACGTCAACCTGCGTATACCGTCCGCGCCGGTGGCAAACGCATGCTGGTGGCGAACCGAACTGGTACCCGCAAGGCGAGCCAGGGAGGAAAACCACCCAGAGGAGCATGACCATGGATTCACCGACTCGCTTTCTCCCTCGTCGGCTAGCGTTGGGTGCTGCGGCACTCTCGCTGCTGGCGGCCAGTGTGTTCAGCCAGATGGCCCTGGCCGACGTCAACACCACCGGCCTGGCCGTGACCGACACCGAAGTGACGGTCGGTCAGCTGCACTCGGCCACCGGCACCATGGCCATTTCCGAAACCGGTTCGATCCAGGCCGAGCGCTTGGCCATCGAACAGATCAACGCCAGCGGCGGCATCCTCGGCCGGCAGATCAAGATCATTCAGGAAGACGGCGCCTCCGATTGGCCGACCTTCGCGGAAAAAGCCAAGAAGCTGCTGGTCGGTGACAAGGTTGCCGCCGTGTTCGGCTGCTGGACCTCGGCCTCACGCAAAGCCGTGCTGCCGGTGTTCGAGAAGGAAAACGGCCTGCTCTACTACCCGACCTTCTATGAAGGCCTGGAGCAGTCGAAGAACGTTATCTACACCGGTCAGGAAGCCACCCAGCAGATCCTCGCCGGCCTCGACTGGATCGCCAAGGAGAAGGGCGCCAAGACCTTCTACCTGATCGGGTCGGACTACATCTGGCCGCGCACCTCGATGAAGATCGCGCGCAAGCACATCGAAAACGTGCTCGGCGGCAAGGTGGTGGGCGAGGAGTACTACCCGCTGGGCAACACCCAGTTCGGTTCGCTGATCAACAAGGTCAAACTGAAGAAGCCTGACGTGGTCTTCACCGCAGTGGTCGGCGGCTCCAACGTGGCCTTCTACAAGCAGATGAAAGCCGCCGGCGTCACCAGCGCTAAACAGAACCTGCTGACCCTGTCGGTAACTGAGGACGAGCTGCTGGGCATCGGCGGCGAGAACATGGACGGCTTCTACGCCTCCATGAAGTACTTCCAGAGCCTCGACAACCCGAACAACAAAGCCTTCGTGGAAGCCTTCAAGGCCAAGTTCGGCAAGGACTCGGTGATCGGCGACGTGACCCAGGCCGCCTACCTCGGCCCATGGCTGTGGAAGGCTGCAGTCGAGAAAGCCGGCAGCTTCGACGTCGACAAGGTGGCTGCCGCCTCTCCAGGCATCGAGCTGACCACTGCGCCGGAAGGCTACGTGAAGGTGCATGACAACCATCACCTGTGGAGCAAGACCCGCATCGGCCAGGTGCAGAAGGATGGTCAGTTCAAGGTGGTGTTCGAATCCGACCTGATTGAGCCGAACCCATTCCCGAAAGGCTATCAGTAACAGTGGCCTAAGCCGGACTCAGGGCAGGGCGTATCCGTGAGGGTGCGCCTGACGCCTTTACGGGCTGACGTGTTTCTTTCTTCCAGCTGGAGACCATTATCATGGAATGGCTATCGGAATTTGGTGCCATCGCGGCCATGCAGGGCTTCAACGGCTTGTCCGTTTTCTGCGTCCTGCTGCTGATGGCCCTGGGGCTGGCGATCATCTTCGGCCAGATGGGCGTGATCAACATGGCCCACGGTGAGTTCCTCACCATAGGCGCCTACACCACCTACGTGGTCTCGGTACTGACCGAGCAATACGCGCCGTTTTTCGGCCCGTACTATTTTTTTCTCGCCATCGTGCTGTCGTTTTTTATCGCCGGTGCGATTGGCTGGCTCGCCGAGTGGGCGATGATCAGCAAGCTCTACCAGCGCCCGCTGGATACCTTGCTGGCCACCTGGGGGCTGTCACTGGTGATGCAGCAGGCCTTCCGTTCGATCTTCGGTGCGCGGGAAGTCAGCGCCACCTTGCCGGAATGGCTGATGGGCTCATGGAACCCCACCGAGGCTATCGATATTCCGCGTAACGGCCTGTTCGTCATGGGCCTGACCGTGCTGATGACCGGCATGATCTTCTTCATGCTTTACCGCTCGCGCTGGGGCTTGCAGGTGCGCGCCACGGTGCAGAACCGGGTGATGAGCCGCGCCGTGGGCATCAACACCAAGAAGGTCGACCGCATGACCTTCGCCCTCGGCTGCGGTGTTGCCGGTGTGGCGGGTGCGGCCTTCACCACCATTGGCTCGACCGGTCCAACCGCCGGTTCTCTGTACATCGTCGACACCTTCCTGGTGGTGGTCTTCGGCGGCGCATCGAGCCTGCTCGGCACCATCGCCTCGGCCTTCAGCATTGCCCAGGCGCAGTCGCTGATGGAGTTCTTTATGAGCGGTTCGATGGCCAAGGTGTTCACCCTGTCTGCGGTGATCCTGATTCTGATGCTGCGTCCGCAAGGGCTGTTCTCCATCAAAGTGCGAAAGTAAGGAGCCGTCCCATGAACCCGACACTCGATAAGTTTCTTGGCGGCAAGCAGGGCGCAATTGGCCTGGCGGTGCTGGCCACATTGATCCTGGTGGTGTTCCCGCTGGCGCTGGATGCCTTTCGCCTGAACATGGTCGGCAAGTACCTGACCTACGCCTTCGTCGCCGTGGGCCTGGTGCTCTGCTGGGGCTATGGCGGCATTCTCAGCCTCGGCCAAGGCGTGTTCTTTGGCCTCGGCGGCTATTGCATGGCGATGTTTCTCAAGCTCGAAGCCAGCGACCCGGAAAGCACCAAGATCCAGTCCACCCCCGGCATTCCGGACTTTATGGACTGGAACCAGATCACCGAATTGCCGCTGCTCTGGCAGCCGTTCCACAGCTTCGGTTTCACCTTGCTGGCGGTGATCGCGGTGCCGGTGATATTGGCGCTGGTGATTGGTGTGGCGATGTTCAAGCGCCGCGTCGGTGACGTGTACTTCTCCATCGTTACCCAGGCGATTGCGCTGATCCTCACCGTACTGATCATTGGCCAGCAGGGCCTGACCGGTGGGGTCAACGGCATCACCGATCTGAAAACCCTGATGGGCTGGGATATCCGCGACGACAGCTCGAAGATGATCCTCTACTTCATCAATGCCTTCCTGTTGTTCGGCTGCATCCTGATCGGCCGCTTTATCCTCGCCTCCAAGCTCGGCCGCTTGCTCATGGCGATGCGCGACAAGGAAGAGCGGGTGCGCTTCTCCGGCTACGACGTGGCCAGTTTCAAGATATTCGTGTTCTGCGTGGCGGCGGCGTTTTCTGCTATCGGCGGAGCGATGTTCGCCTTGCAGGTGGGCTTTATGTCACCGAGCTTCGTCGGCATCGTGCCGTCGATCGAGATGGTGATCTTCGCTGCCGTCGGCGGGCGTATGTCGCTGCTCGGCGCGGTGTATGGCGCGCTGCTGGTCAACTACGGCAAGACCTACTTTTCCGAAACATTCCCCGAACTGTGGCTGTACCTGATGGGCGGCCTGTTTATCGCCGTGGTCATGTACTTCCCCAACGGCCTGGCTGGCCTGTGGGAAAGCCACGGGCGCAAATGGCTGGGCAAGCTGGCTCGCAAACCTGCAGCGCCGGCCACGCCAGCACCTGTTGCTGAGGCCCCGGTGGCCAGCAGCCAACCCCGTGAACTGGAGACCACCCCATGAGTCAGCCAAGTGCATTTCAGATGCCCAAACCGGTGCTGGCCATTGAGGGCCTGACCGTATCGTTCGATGGTTTCAAGGCGGTGGATGACCTTAACCTGTACATCGACCGCAACGAGGTGCGGGTGGTGATCGGCCCAAACGGCGCTGGCAAGACCACGGTGCTCGACCTGATCTGCGGCAAGACCAAGGCCACCGCCGGCAGCATCCAGTTCGAGAACCGTGAGCTGACCAAGATGCGTGAGTTCGACATCGTCCGTGCCGGGGTCGGGCGCAAGTTCCAGAACCCCTCGATATACGAAAACCTCACGGTGTTCGAGAACCTGGAGATGTCTTACCCCAAGGGGCGCAAGGTGTTCGGCGCGCTGTTCTTCAAACGTACCGCCGAGGTGATTGCGCGGGTCGAGCAGATCGCGGCGGAAATCATGCTCACCGACAACCTCTACCTGCAGGCTGACCTGCTGTCCCACGGCCAGAAGCAGTGGCTGGAGATCGGCATGCTGCTGATGCAGGACCCGGCGCTGCTGATGCTCGACGAGCCGGTGGCCGGTATGAGCGTCAACGAACGCATGCAGACCGCCGAACTGCTCAAGCGCATCAGCAAGGGCCGCTCGGTACTGGTGATCGAGCACGACATGGAGTTCGTCAAAAGCATCGCGCACAAGGTCACCGTGCTGCACCAGGGCAAGGTGTTGGCCGAGGGCAGCATGGAGGCGGTGCAGAGCAACCCGAAAGTGATTGAGGTGTATCTGGGGCATTGAGTGGCTTCACGCATCCATCAGCGCTAGCCCGGATGGCATCCGGGTACGTTCAACAAGGAGTTTTCCATGTTCCAGATCAGCAACCTCGCCTCCGGCTATGGCCAGAGTCAGATCCTCCATGACCTCAACCTGAATGTGGCCAAGCGCGAGATCGTCGCGGTGATGGGCCGTAACGGTATGGGCAAGACCACACTGTTCAAGAGCCTGATGGGCGTGCTGCCGCAGTGGGGCGGGCAGATCAGTGTGGACGGTTGCGACATTTCCAAACTGGAGACTCATCAGCGAGTCGAGAGCGGCATCGCCTACGTGCCTCAGGGGCGAATGATCTTCCCCAGCATGACCGTGCTGGAGAATATCCAGACTGGCCTGCCAGCCTCAGCCAAGGGCAAGGTGCCGGACGATCTCTATGCACTGTTTCCGGTGCTCCAGGAGATGCGCCACCGTAAAGGAGGCAACCTTTCTGGCGGTCAGCAACAGCAACTGGCCATCGCCCGCGCACTGGCGACCAACCCCAAGGTGCTGCTGCTGGATGAGCCGACCGAGGGCATCCAGCCGTCGATCATCAAGGACATCGCCCGCACCCTGAAGGAGATTCGCAATCTGCGTGACTTGACCATCGTGGTCTCCGAACAGGTGCTGTCGTTCACCATGGAAATCGCCGACCGCTTCCTGGTGATCGAGAAGGGCAAGTTCGTGGTCGAGGAGACTCGCGACAAGGTCGACGAGGCGACGATCAGCCGTTATTTGTCGGTGTGATGGCTCACCCGCAGTAGTTCAAATTTAAAGCTTTGCGGCTGGCGTGTTCTCCATGCGCTGGCCGCTTTTTCATGCCTGGAAAACGGCTCGTTAATGCAGGTGCTGGGCATACGTCATCCGACGTATTTGCGGTTTTTCGCCGCCGTTCAAGACTAGCTCCGTACCCCGGCGCAGTGGCGCCAAGCCCTCATCCATGGTCCCAGGAGCTTTGTCATGACCGAAACGCTGATCAAGGTCGACCTCAACCAGCCCGCCACCGAAAACGAGCAGATCCACAACCGCTGGCACCCGGATATTCCGATGGCCTGCTGGGTCAAGCCGGGTGACGATTTCATCCTCGAAACCTATGACTGGACTGCCGGTGCGATCAAGAACAACGACGACGCCAGCGATGTGCGCGACGTGGATCTGTCCACCGTGCATTACCTGTCCGGGCCGGTGGGCGTACACGGCGCCGAGCCGGGCGATCTGCTGGTGGTCGACCTGCTCGACATCGGCGCCATGCCCGACTCGCAGTGGGGCTTCAATGGCTTCTTCTCGCGGCAGAACGGCGGTGGTTTCCTTACCGACCACTTCCCTATGGCGCAGAAGGCTATCTGGGATTTCAAGGGCATGTTCACCAGCAGCCGACACATTCCCGGGGTTAACTTCGCCGGGCTGATTCACCCCGGTCTGATTGGCTGCCTGCCGGACCACAAGATGCTCGCCGACTGGAACAAGCGCGAGCAGGAACTGATCGACACCGACCCGCACCGCGTGCCGGCCCTGGCCAACCCGCCGATGGCGCCGACTGCACATATGGGCAAGATGAAGGGTGAGGCGCGCGACCTGGCCGCGTTGACCGGTGCGCGTACCGTGCCGCCGCGTGAGCATGGCGGTAACTGCGACATCAAGGATTTGTCCCGCGGCTCGAAGATCTTCTTCCCGGTGTATGTGAATGGCGCCGGGCTGTCGGTGGGCGATCTGCACTTCAGCCAGGGCGACGGTGAGATCACCTTCTGCGGCGCCATCGAAATGGCCGGCTGGGTGCATATGAAGGTCGAGCTGATCAAAGGCGGCATGGCCAAATACGGGATCAAGAACCCGGTGTTCAAGCCCAGCCCGATCACCCCGAACTACAAGAATTACCTGATCTTCGAAGGCATCTCGGTGGACGAGGCCGGCAAGCAGCATTACCTGGACGTCAATATTGCCTACAAGCAGGCCTGCCTGAATGCCATCAACTACCTAACCAAGTTTGGCTACTCGCCGGCCCAGGGTTATGCGCTGCTCGGTTCGGCGCCGGTGCAGGGGCATATCAGCGGCATCGTCGATGTGCCCAACGCCTGCGCCACTCTGTGGCTGCCGACGGAGATCTTCGAGTTCGATATCAACCCTAACGCCAACGGCCCGACCAAGTTCCTCGACGGCAGCATCGACCTGCCCATCGCCCCGGACAAGTAACCCGATGACCCCTCTCCCGAATTCGGGAGAGGGCGGTTGCTTAGCCATGATGAAGAGGAATGCCGTTATGCCGATTTACGAATACGACTGCATCGATTGCGGTGATTTCACCCAGCTGCGGCCGATGGCCGAGCGTGACCAGCCCTGCAGCTGTCCCTGGTGTGGCGGGGCCAGCGCGCGGGTGATTCTCAGCGCGCCGAGCCTGGCCACCATGTCCGGCAGCCAGCGCCGTGCCATTGCGGCCAACGAACGCAGTGCCAATGCGCCACAAACGGTTGAGGAGTACGCGCAGAGCCGTAAGCACCCGAAAGGTTGTGGTTGCTGCACACCGAACAAACCTTTGGCGCCAACCAAGGCCAATCCCCATGCACTCAAGACCAAACCCAGCGCACGGCCGTGGATGATCAGCCACTGAAGCCCTTGCGGGTGAGCTGCAGGGTCGTTGTATATAAATGCATTCAAGATCAATCGTTTAGCCCACAGTAATGGTGCAAAACACTGTGGATAAGGTGTGCGGCCCTGGCGCTTGGTCAAGCGGCTTGCGGTCTGCAGGGCGCTGGTTGTTTATTGACCAGCTGCTTCGCGTAGTCGGGCCGCGTGCCCGGCGGCAGCCCTGCGTATGCGCTACATGCGCGCTCTGAAGCGGCGGCTGATGGCTTCAATGCCCGGTTGATAGTCAGCCTGCTCTACGGCTTGCAGCGCCCAGGCCATCACCCGTTCGGCGATCTGCTCATGTTGCTGGCTGGTGGTGTTGACCCGCATCGGCAGAAAGTCGAGTAACCGGGTGTCGCCGAATGTGGCCAGGCGCAGTGCCGACCAGGCGGCATCGGGCTGCTGATAAATCGCGTCCAGCACGCCCTCAAGCAAGACATACGCGGTGGTGATCAGTGCATCCGGCGGCCCGTCTGCAGCAATCAGATCGTGCATCTGCTGGTAGCCACTGTCACGGCTGAAGTGCTCGCTGTGATAAACGCTGACGCGCCCGTCGAAATCCGCCAAGGCCTTATGGAAGCCTTGCTCGCGTGCCTGGCTGATCACCAGTTCCGGGCGTGCGCCAAGCAGGGCGATATGCCGGGGTTTGGGCGTGAGCAGGCTGTGCGTCAACTGCTGGCCAGCCGCTTCATCATCACTGATCACCGAACGAATGTGGCCGGGGTTAAGTGCCCGGTCCACTGCAATGATCGGCAAGCCGTCGCTGACCAGCTTGGGGTAGAGCGGGTCGTCCTGTGGCAGGCAACTGGCGACGATCAGCGCCGCACAGCGGCGTGAACGAAACAAGCTGATCAACTGCCGCTCGCTGTTCGGGTTGTCATCAGAGCTGGCAATCAGCAACTGATACCCGGCGGCGCGGGCCTTCTGTTCCAGCAGCTTGGCCAGGCGGGCGTAGCTGGGGTTTTCCAGGTCCGGGAGGATAAAGCCCAAACAACGGCTGTCGCCACGGCGCAGCCCCGCGGCCTGCTGGTCGGGACGATAGCCGTATTGCTCGACCACCGCCTGCACCCGTTCTACGGTTGTGGGACTGATTCGCCGCTGAGCGGCTTGGCCATTGATCACATAGCTGGCGGTGGTTACCGAGACCGCTGCCAGCCTGGCGATGTCACTGAGTTTCACG
Source organism: Pseudomonas sp. OTU750018 (assembly GCF_011636575.1). Lineage (NCBI taxonomy): Bacteria > Pseudomonadati > Pseudomonadota > Gammaproteobacteria > Pseudomonadales > Pseudomonadaceae > Pseudomonas > Pseudomonas sp. OTU750018. The sequence goes on along the minus strand of NZ_JAAPAU010000001.1, from coordinate 1,069,206 downwards.
GGCGTAGCACTCTTTCACTGAGGGATATCCGGGCTGGAATACAGGGCCGCGAGGGGTGTCGGTTGCGGGCGCTGGCCACTGTGCTGTTATCCGTGTCGGGCTTCAAGGATTACCCATAATCAGCTAAGGTGCCACTGCTTGATGAATCGTTTCAGCAATGTTGTTCATCAGGCGGGTTTCAAGCCAGCCGCGACACCTTGTCAAACCGGATAGCCAGAGGAATACCCATGCTCGAACTTGATGCCAGCCAGATCCAAATGGGCTGCCATGCGGCGGATAAGGCGCAGGCACTGGCCATGCTGAGCGAGGCGCTGGTCGAGGGTGGGCTGGCCACTGCAGCGTATCTGCAGGGTTTGCAGGCACGTGAGGCGCAGGGTTCGACTTTTCTTGGGCAGGGCGTGGCGATCCCGCATGGCACGCCGCAAACCCGCGATCACGTTCTGCGTACCGGGGTGCGGTTGATCCAGTTTCCCGAGGGGGTCGACTGGGGTAATGGTCAGCAGGTGTACCTGGCTATCGGTATTGCCGCGCAGTCCGATGAGCACTTGTACCTGCTGCAATTACTCACTCGCGCGCTGGGGGAGGGCGATCTCAGTCAGGCGCTGCGTCAAGCGCGCGAGCCCGAGCAGCTCGTCGAACTGCTGCAAGGTGCGCCACAGGCGCTGGCACTGGACGGCCAGTTGGTCGGGTTGGGGCTGCACATTGAGGACTTTGACGAGCTGCTGTGGCAAGGCGCGCGACTGCTGCGGCAGGCCGAGTGTGCCAGCAGCGGCTTTGCCCTGGGCTTAGCGCGCAGCGAGCCGCTGCCCCTAGGTGAGGGGCTGTGGTGGCTGCACAGCGAACAGAGCGTGCTGCGCCCCGGTTTGGCGTTTGTCACCCCGGCGCAGCCCCTGCAGTTTCGCGGAGAGGTGCTGAAAGGGCTGTTTTGCCTCGCCAGCCAGGGCGAGGCGCACCGTCAGGCTCTGGAGAGGTTGTGTGATGTGCTGATCGGCGGCCGCGCTGCCGAACTGAGTGAAGCCAATGACAGTCGCCTGGTGATCGAGGCGCTGGGCGGCGAAGTCGCCCCAGACTGGCCGAGTTTGACTCTGCCGCTGCTCAATGCCCATGGTTTGCATGCGCGCCCGGCCAAGGTACTCAGCGAGCTGGCACAGCGTTTTGGTGGCGAGTTGCGCGTCCGCTTGAGCGGCGATGAAGGGGCAGGGGTATCGGTGAAAAGCCTCAGCCGTTTGCTGTCGCTGGGTGCGCGGCGTGGGCAGATGCTGCACTTCAGCGCCGAGCCGAGTATTGCCGCCGATGCCTTGCCCGCCCTGCAAGCGGCGCTGGAAAGCGGTTTGGGCGAGGCAGTGGAACCGTTGCTGGCCGAGCAGGGCGCGGCGCTGTTGCCGGCGGCTGCGCCCGTGCCAATGGCGCCGCCCGCGGGCAGTCAGTTGATAGCGGTGGCGGCATCGCCCGGCATCGCCATCGGCCCGGCGCTGGTACGGATCTTTCCGCGCTTTGAATATGCCGAGCACGGCCAGGGTGTTGATGCCGAGCGGCAGCGCCTAGAAGCGGCGCGTGCGGTGGTCGCCGGGCAGATTCAGCGCCTGGTCGACGGTGCCGGTGTGGCCAGTATTCGGGAAATATTCAGCGCTCACCTGGCGATGCTTGATGATCCCGCGCTGATTGATGATGTTGAGGTTCGGCTGCTCGCCGGAGCCAGCGCCGAAGCGGCCTGGCAACACGAAATCGATGCTGCTGCGCAGCGTCAGGAGGCGTTGCACGACGCGCTGCTGGCCGAGCGCGCGGCGGATTTGCGTGACATTGGCCGGCGTGTGCTGGCGCAGTTGTGTGGCATTACCTTGCCCGACGAGCCGCGCGAGCCCTACATCCTGGTGATGGATGAGGTGGCGCCCTCGGATGTCGCCGGTCTCGATCGGCAGCGTGTAGCCGGTATTCTCACCGCGCGCGGCGGGGCCACTGCGCACAGTGCGATCATTGCCCGCGCCTTGGGTATTCCTGCGCTGGTCGGTGCCGGTGAGGCGGTGCTGGCGCTGGCGCAGAACACCCTGTTGTTGCTGGATGGCGACAGCGGGCTGCTGCGCGTAGCACCGGATCAGGCCACCCAGCAGCAGGCCCTGCGTGAGCGCGAGGCAGCGCAACTGCGCCAGCAGCAGGCCCATGCCGAGCGCCTGCAGCCGGCCATCACCCGTGATGGTGTACAGATTGAGGTGGCCGCGAATATTGGTGCCAGTGGCGAAACCGCCGAAGCCGTGGCGCTGGGTGCCGAGGCGGTCGGCCTGTTGCGCACTGAACTGGTGTTTATGGAGCACGCCCAAGCCCCGAACCAGGCGGCGCAGGAGCGCGAATACCGGCGTGTGCTGGATGCCCTGAACGGACGACCGCTGGTGGTGCGCACCCTGGATGTCGGCGGCGACAAACCGTTGCCTTACTGGCCGATGCCGAGTGAAGAAAACCCCTTCCTTGGCGTACGTGGCATTCGTCTTAGCCTGCAACGGCCGGACATTCTGGAAATCCAGCTGCGCGCCTTGCTGGCCTCGGCCGATGGGCGTGCGCTGCGGATCATGTTTCCCATGGTCAGCACGGTTGAAGAGTGGCGTGTGGCGCGTGATATGGCGCAGCGTTTACGTGAAGAAATTCCCGTGGCAGACCTGCAACTCGGGATCATGATCGAAGTGCCCTCGGCTGCGCTGATGGCTCCTGTGTTGGCGCGGGAAGTGGACTTCTTCAGCATCGGCACTAACGACCTGACTCAGTATTGCCTGGCCATCGACCGCGGCCATCCGACCCTCTCGGCGCAGGCTGACGGCTTGCATCCAGCGGTGTTGCGACTGATCAGCATGACGGTCGACGCCGCGCATGCCCACGGTAAGTGGGTCGGCGTGTGCGGCGAGCTGGCCAGTGATCGTTTGGCGGTGCCGCTGCTGGTTGGCTTGGGGGTGGATGAGCTGAGTGTGTCACCGCGCTCGATTGCCCTGGTCAAGGCGCGCGTGCGCGAATTGACGATGAGCGCCGCACGCACCCTGGCTGAGCAAGCGTTGACACTCGACAGCGCTGCGGCTGTGCGTGCCCTGATCGCGGGGATGCACTGATGGCCCGTATTCTGACCCTGACCCTGAACCCGGCGCTGGATCTCACGGTTAGCCTCGACAAGCTGATCCCCGGTGCAGTCAATCGCAGCCTGGGCCTCACGCGTCACGCCGCTGGCAAGGGGCTGAATGTCGCCCAAGTATTGGCTGATCTGGGCCATCACCTGACGGTCAGCGGTTTTCTTGGCAGCGACAATGCGCAGCCATTTGACAATTTGATGCAGGCCCGTGGTTTTACCGATGCCTTTATCCGCGTGCCGGGCGAGACCCGCAGCAATATCAAACTGGCCGAGGCCGATGGGCGGATTACCGATCTCAATGGTCCTGGTTTGCAGGTCGAGGACGAGCACCTGCAGAGCCTGCTCGATAACCTGACACCGCTGGTGGCGGGGCACGATGCGATTGTGGTGGCCGGTAGCCTGCCGCGTGGCGTGAGCACAGCGTGGTTTGCCGCGTTAGTGCATCGGCTCAAAGCCAGTGGCGTGCCGCTGGTGCTCGACAGCAGTGGCGCGGCGTTGCAGGCCGCGTTGCCCATTGCGCCCTGGATGATCAAACCCAACGAAGAGGAGCTCAGCGAAGTCTGCGGCAGCGACCTCACGGCGGCTGTGCGTCAATTGCGCGGGCAAGGCATCGAGCATGTTGTGCTGTCGCGGGGCAGTGCCGGTGTCGACTGGCATGGCCCCGGCATTGCCTTGCGCGCCATACCGCCTCGCGTTGAGGTCGTCAGCACAGTCGGTGCTGGCGATTCGCTGTTGGCCGCCAGCCTGCACGGCCTGCTGCAAGGCTGGCCGGCTGAACGCACCTTGCGTATGGCGACGGCGGTGGCTGCGCAGGCGGTGACGCAGATCGGCTTTGGCATCCATGACCGCGAACAATTAGCCCGCTTAGAAGCCGCTGTGCGGCTACAGCCCTTGCAAGAATAAGAGGCATTGACCATGAATCTGCTGATCATTACCGCCTGCCCCAATGGCCAGGTCACCAGCGTGTTGTGCTCGCGGCTGCTGCAGGCCGCCGCCGAACGCCTGGGGTGGAAGGCCAAGGTTGAGGTTCAGGATGCGCGGGCTATCGGCTCGCCATTGAGCGCGGCGGATATCGCTACGGCTGACCTGGTACTGGTGGTGAAAACCGGCGAGCTGCCGCTGAGTCGTTTTGTTGGTAAGCGCCTGGTGCAGTCCACGCCCGCTGATGCCTTGGCTGACCCGCAACGCTTCCTGCGTGAGGCGGCTGAACGCGCTGAGCCCTATGTCGAAGAGGCTGCGGTTGCCAGCAGCGTGCGACGCTTGGTTGCTGTGACCGCCTGCCCCACCGGTGTGGCACACACGTTTATGGCAGCCGAAGCCTTGCAGCAGGCGGCGGCGCGCATGGGCATCGTGCTGCAGGTGGAGACCCGCGGCTCTGTCGGTGCACGCAACCTGCTGGATGACGCCACCATTGCTGCCGCCGACGCCGTTCTACTGGCAACCGATATCGAGGTGGACACTGCCCGTTTCGCCGGTAAGAAGGTGTACCGCTGCGGCACGGGTGTGGCGCTCAAACAGCCACAACAAACGCTGGAGCGTGCTTTTGCTGAAGCCCGCCCTCTGACGGGCGAACCGTCAGAGGCTAGCGCGAGCCCTTCCCCCAGCGAGAAAAATGGTCCCTACAAGCACCTGCTCACGGGTGTGTCCTACATGCTGCCGATGGTGGTGGCTGGTGGTTTGTTGATCGCCCTGTCATTTGTCTTCGGTATCGAGGCGTTCAAGCAGGAAGGTTCGCTGGCCGCCGCGCTGATGCAGATTGGCGGGGATGCGGCATTCAAGCTGATGGTGCCGCTGCTGGCCGGTTACATTGCCTATTCGATTGCCGACCGGCCGGGGCTGGCTCCTGGAATGATTGGCGGGCTGTTGGCCAGCTCCTTGGGCGCAGGCTTTCTCGGTGGCATCGTGGCCGGCTTTTTGGCGGGCTATTCGGCCAAGGCGTTGGCGCGTTGGGTCAAGTTGCCGACCAGCATTGAAGCGCTCAAACCCATTCTGATCATCCCGCTGCTGGCCAGCCTGTTTACGGGGTTGGTGATGATCTTTGTGGTCGGCAAACCGGTTGCCGGCATGCTTGCCGCGCTGACCGTGTTTCTCGACACCATGGGCACGTCCAACGCGGTGCTGCTGGGGTTGTTGCTTGGCGGCATGATGTGCGTGGACCTTGGCGGGCCGATCAACAAGGCCGCTTATGCCTTCTCGGTTGGCTTGCTGGCCTCACAGAGCTACGCCCCCATGGCAGCGGCCATGGCCGGCGGTATGGTACCCCCCATCGGCATGGCGATTGCCACCGTGCTGGCGCGGCACAAGTTCGCGCAAAGCGAGCGCCAGGCAGGCAAGGCCGCTGGTGTTTTGGGGCTGTGTTTTATCTCCGAAGGGGCGATTCCGTTTGCCGCCAAGGACCCGTTACGGGTGATTCCAGCGAGCATCGCTGGAGGCGCACTGACCGGTGCTCTGTCGATGTATTTCGGCTGCAAGTTGATGGCCCCGCATGGTGGCCTGTTTGTGTTGTTGATCCCCAACGCGATTAACCATGCGCTGTTGTACCTGTTAGCCATTGTTGCGGGCAGTCTGCTGACTGGGGTGAGCTATGCACTGTTGAAACGTGCGGACACTCAGCCTCTGGTTGAGGCGGCGGCATAAGCCCGCGACGTATGGTTTCGCCCCAGGTCAGTCCCAGCAAAACAACTCGGTGGCATTGCGGCTGCTGGCGCTGGCTAGCTCTTCGGCACTGATGCCGCGTAGCTCGGCCAGGGCCGCGCAGATGTCCGGCAGGTAGTCCGGGCTATTGCGCTGGTTGGGGTGCATGGACGGCGCCATATCGGGTGAGTCGGTTTCCAGCACGATGGCCTCCAGCGGCAATTGCGCCACCACTTTGCGCAGGCGCAATGCCTGCGGCCAGGTGGGGGCGCCGCCGAGGCCGAGTTTGAAGCCGAGCTTGAGGTATTCCCTTGCTTCTTCAGTGCTGCCGGCAAAGGCATGGATGATGCCGCCACGTGGTGGTTTGAAGCGTTTCAACGTGGCGATCGTCGCGGCATGGGCGCGGCGTACGTGCAGGAGGGTCGGTAGTTCGAATTCGCTGGCGAGTTTGAGCTGCGCCTCGAACAGCTGTTGCTGCCGATCGCGGTCCAGCTGCTCAAGAAAATAGTCCAAACCGAACTCGCCCACGGCGCAAAGCTTGGGGTGGCCGGCGCAGCGTGTCAGCCAGTCACGCAGTTCGCTCAGGTGTTCTGGCTGGTGTTCATCCAGGTACACCGGGTGCAGGCCGAACGCCGCATACAGGCTGTCTTCGGCTTGCACCAGATCCCACACCCGCTGCCAGTTGGCCTGATGCACACCCAGCACCACCAACCTCTCAATGCCACGGCTGCGGCAGCGGGTCAGTAGCTCGCTGCGATCCGCATCGAAATCGGGGAAATCCAGGTGTGTGTGGGTGTCGATCAGGCGCATGGGCTAGGGTTTGTTCAAATAGTGGGCTTTGCAGGGAGCAGGGTAGCTTATGGACGGGCTGATGAGGGAGCGTGCCAGAACGCTGCGGCGTGAGATGACCGAGGCAGAACGGTGTCTTTGGTATCTGCTGCGCGCCCATCGTTGCATGGGGCTTAAGTTCAAGCGGCAGAAGCCGTTGGGCCGTTACATCGTGGATTTCGTGTGCCTGGAGATAGGCCTGGTCATTGAGCTGGATGGTAGTCAGCATGCAGAGCAGACGGCCTATGACGAGCAGCGTGATGGCTGGCTACGGACGCAGGGCTTTGACGTTCTGCGTTTCTGGAATCATGAGGTGCTGCTGCAAACAGATGCGGTGCTGGAGCGGTTGCGCTTATGGGTGGAGCACAAGCGGCCCTCTCCCCCAGCCCCTCTCCCGCAAGCGGGCGAGGGGAGTTGACCGCGTAGCTTGTTGGATTAGTAATTCAGCCAATGATCGAGGCGGCGCTAGCGTATCTACAACCTGCTGCGTTCGGCCCCTCTCCCGCTGGCGGGAGAGGGTTGGGGAGAGGGTGGATGGCTTAGTGGTGTTCGCGAGTGGCGCGGAATTTCACGTCTGGCCAGCGCTCCTCCATCAGGCTCAGGTTGACCCGCGTCGGTGCCAGGTAGGTGAGGTGGCCGCCGCCATCCAGGGCGAGGTTTTCCACCGCCTTGTTGGAGAATTCCTCGAGCTTCTTCTTGTCGCTGCAGTCGATCCAGCGCGCCGACCAGACCGTGATCGGCTCGTAGGCACACTCGACCTTGTATTCCTCTTTCAGGCGGCTGGCGACCACGTCGAACTGCAGCACACCGACCGCGCCGAGGATGATGTCGTTGCTGCGCTCGGGGAAGAACACCTGCGTTGCGCCTTCCTCCGCCAGCTGCTGCAGGCCTTGGCGCAGTTGCTTGGATTTCAGCGGGTCCTTCAGACGCACGCGGCGGAACAGTTCCGGGGCAAAGTGCGGGATACCGGTGAAGCCCAGCGCTTCGCCTTCGGTGAAGGTGTCGCCGATCTGGATGGTGCCGTGGTTGTGCAGGCCTATGATGTCGCCAGCATAGGCCTCGACCAGCATCTCGCGCTCGCTGGAGAAGAAGGTCAGGGCGTCACCGATGCGCACATCCTTACCGGTACGCACATGGCGCATCTTCATACCCTGGCTGTATTTGCCCGAGCAGATACGCATAAAGGCGATGCGGTCGCGGTGCTTAGGGTCCATGTTCGCCTGTATCTTGAACACGAAGCCGCTGAACTTCTCTTCCACCGGCTCTACGGTGCGCTCGTTGGCGATGCGCGCCAGCGGTTTGGGCGCCCAATCGACTACAGCGTCGAGTACATGGTCGACGCCGAAGTTGCCCAGTGCGGTGCCAAAGAACACCGGGGTCAGTTGGCCGTCGAGGAACTCCTGCTGGTCGAACTCGTGGCAAGCACCCTGCACCAGTTCCAGCTGCTCGACAAAACGCTCGTACTCGTCTCCCAGGTGGGCGCGTGCCTCATCGGAGTCGAGGTGCTTGATGATCTTGGTTTCGGTGCGCTCGTGGCCGTGGCCCGGGGTGTAGACAATGATGTAGTCGTCGGCCAGGTGGTACACGCCCTTGAAGTCGCGGTAGCAGCCAATCGGCCAGGTGATCGGCGCGGCCTTGATTTTCAGTACCGCTTCGATCTCGTCGAGCAGTTCAATCGGGTCGCGGATATCGCGATCGAGCTTGTTGATAAAGCTGACGATGGGCGTGTCGCGCAAGCGGCAGACATCCATCAAGGCGATGGTGCGTGGCTCAACGCCTTTACCGCCGTCGAGCACCATCAGTGCGCTGTCCACGGCGGTCAGGGTGCGGTAGGTGTCTTCCGAGAAGTCTTCGTGGCCGGGGGTGTCGAGCAGGTTGATCATGTGCTCGCGATACGGGAACTGCATCACCGAGGTGGTGATGGAGATGCCGCGCTGCTTCTCCATTTCCATCCAGTCGGAGGTGGCATGGCGGTCGGACTTACGCGACTTAACCGTACCGGCCACGGCGATTGCCTTGCCCATCAGCAGCAGCTTCTCGGTAATGGTTGTTTTACCGGCGTCTGGGTGGGAAATGATGGCGAATGTACGGCGTTTGCCGACTTCGGTGGCCTGGATGCTCATTGTGCGGGAACCCGTCGACTGAATAGTCGGTCTGTCAAAAAAGGCGGCGATTATAACGGTAAACGTCGGTCAGCGCGGCGACCTGTAGTCAGTGCGCAAAACCTGGGTTTTTTCGCGCGTTGTGCAGCATTTCATGGCGTTTTGTTTTGAATATAAAACGTTCAATCAATAAGGCGACAAAGAGGAGCAAAAGCACGGCATTTTTGATTGATCTCAGCCCCCCATGGCCCTAAAGTTCGCGCCCGAACGTCCATGCTGGCAACGATCCATCCGGCTCAAGTACTGACGACGAGAGGCCCACAGGGTTCTCGGCGACATGCCTTGGGAAGTAGGCGAACCAAAGTGGGGAAACTGATCAGACGTTCTACCTGTGCGGGTTAGCCGCCAGGTCTCCCTAAATGGTGGGCAACGGGCTGCGTACGCAGCGGTTGCCTGACTAAAACTGTGTTAACGGGTTCAGCCAACTGGAGTTCCGCATGCCGATCAAGGTCGAAGACTATTACGCACCCGCTACGTTTCAGCGCATGAAGGCGTTTGCCGATACTCAGGAAACCCCGTTCGTGGTCATCGATACCGCGATCATCAGCCAGGCTTACGATGACCTGCGCGCTGGTTTCGAATTTGCCAAGGTGTATTACGCAGTCAAGGCCAACCCGGCGGTCGAGATTATCGACCTGCTCAAGGAAAAGGGCTCCAGCTTCGACATCGCCTCGATCTATGAGCTGGACAAGGTCATGGGCCGTGGCGTCAGCCCGGATCGCATCAGCTACGGCAACACCATCAAGAAATCCAAGGACATCCGCTACTTCTACGAGAAGGGCGTGCGCCTGTTCGCCACCGACTCGGAAGCTGACCTGCGTAATATCGCCAAGGCTGCGCCGGGTGCGAAAGTCTATGTACGCATCCTCACCGAAGGCTCGACCACGGCCGATTGGCCGCTGTCGCGCAAGTTCGGCTGCCAGACCGACATGGCCATGGATCTGCTGATCCTCGCCCGTGACCTCGGCCTGGTGCCTTACGGCCTGTCTTTCCATGTCGGCTCGCAGCAGCGCGACATCTCGGTATGGGACGCGGCGATTGCCAAGGTCAAAGTGATCTTCGAGCGTCTTAAAGAAGAAGACGGCATTGAGCTTAAGCTGATCAACATGGGCGGCGGCTTCCCGGCCAACTACATCACCCGTACCAACAGCCTGGAAACCTATGCCGAGGAAATCATCCGTTTCCTCAAGGAAGACTTCGGCGATGACCTGCCGGAAATCATCCTTGAACCGGGCCGCTCGCTGATCGCCAACGCGGGCATTCTGGTCAGCGAAGTGGTGTTGGTGGCGCGCAAGTCGCGTACCGCGGTCGAGCGTTGGGTGTATGTCGATGTGGGCATGTTCAGTGGCCTGATCGAAACCATGGGTGAAGCGATCAAGTTCCCGCTCTACACCGAGAAGAAGGGCGAGATGGAAGAGGTTGTCATCGCGGGGCCGACCTGCGACAGCGCTGACATCATGTACGAGAACTACAAGTACGGCCTGCCACTCAATCTGGCCATTGGTGACCGCGTCTACTGGCTGTCCACTGGTGCCTATACCACCAGTTACAGCGCTGTGGAGTTCAACGGCTTCCCGCCGCTGAAGTCGTTCTACCTGTAATACGCAGGCTAAACGCTACGCAAAAAGGCACGGGCTCACCCTCGTGCCTTTTTTGTGTCCGCAATCTTCTGCCTCTGATCCGTCAGGTGCCTGCCGTTATTACAGGCGTGCGGGCCGTAGTTCTGGGCGTTTCGCCGTAACAATTTTGTTACAAACGAGTTTCTGTAAACGAGATGTAAAGATTGATTGAGAGTGCTTACTAATTAGAATTGCGCCAGATTTTTAAGCCTGAGCGATTCTCATGAACAACTACGATAAAAAGCGCAGAAGTCTCCCGCAACGCCGTCTGCTGGCCAGCGCCATCGGTTTTGCCATCGCATCCTGTGCCAGCCACAGCTTGGCTGCCGACGCCGATAAAACCCCGGTTGAGCTGGGCAGCGTCACGGTTAAAGGTCAGCAGGACGACGGCTACAAGGTCGATAAGGCCTCCTCGCCAAAGCAGACTGCAGCGCTGTTGGATACGCCGCAAACCTTCAGCGTGATCCCTGAAGCGCTGTTCAAGGAGCAGGGCGCGCGCAACCTGACTGACGTGCTCAGCAACACGCCTGGTATCAGCTTCAATGCCGGCGAGAACGGCTTTGCCAGTGGCACCAACAATTTCAGCCTGCGTGGTTTCGACACCAGCGGCAGCATCTTTATCGACGGTGCGCGCGACAACGGTAGCTACACCCGCGATGTCTTCAACGTCGAGTCGGTTGAAGTGGCCAAGGGCCCGGCGGCCGATAACGGCCGGGGTGGCGCCGGTGGTTACGTCAACCTGGTGACCAAGACGCCGACCCTGGAAGAATTCATCGGTGGCGGCATCAGCTATGCCTTCGACCAGTACGATTCCGAGGCGCGCAAGCGCATGACCCTCGATACCAATCAGGTGATCAACGACAGCACCGCAGTGCGCCTCAACCTGCTGCTGGAAGACAGCGGTGTGGCCGGGCGTGAGCACGCCGAGAAGAACAGCTGGGGCATCGCACCTTCGGTAGCGTTTGGCTTGGGCACCGATACGCGCGCGATCTTCGCCTATGAGCATGTGCAGATGAATGATCGTCCTGATCTTGGGGTGGCCGGGGTGGCGCTGCGCGACAAACTCAAGGGTGCCGGCACGCCCTATGACCCGTCTGTTTGGTCGGCGGACCGTGACACGTTCTTCGGCCTCAAGTCGGATTTCGACGACACCACCAGCGATGCATTGCTGTTTCGTATTGAGCAGGATCTAGGTGCTGTCACCACGGTGAGCAACCAGACACGCCTGGCGCGGGTGGATCGTCAGGCGCGGTTTACCCATGTGCTGGATGACGATAACAATGCCAATGCCGCGCTGGTCAATGTGCAGCGTCAGCAATACGACCGGGTCAACACGTCCCTGAGCAACATCACCAACCTGTCCACCCAGTTTTCGACCTGGGGTATTGCCCACAACCTGTCCACTGGACTGGAGTTGACTCACGAGAAGTCCGAGTCGCTGGCATTCGCTTCACAGACCCTGCCCGGCCTGGTCAATGTGTTTGACCCGGACTGGTCGCGCAGTGTGCCGGCAGCACTGGCTCCGCGTGATCGCACCAAGGTGGATGTGGATACTGCCGCTCTTTATGTTTACGACACGCTGGAGTTCAACCCGCAGTGGCAACTCACCGGTGGCCTGCGCCTGGAGCAATACGAGGCCAGCATCAGCAGCCGTAACCTGAGCAGCGGGGCCGCTACGGCGGGCGATGGTTTCAATGACACCGAGTTGAGCCTGGGCGGCAAGCTGGGCCTGGTGTACAAGCCACTGCCGAATGGCAGCCTCTACACCGCGTATGGCGTTTCCACTCAGCCGCCAGGCTCCTACCTGTCGAACTCCGATATCTCGCGAGCCGACCAGGGGCTGCCCGCGCTGATCAAGGGGGCCGACCCGGTGCGTGCGCACAACTATGAAATCGGCACCAAGTGGGATTTCTTCGACAAGCGCCTCTCGACCGCGGCGGCGTTGTTCTACACCGTGAAGAAAAATGTGGCCATCACCGGGCTTGATGTTGGCCAGACCGGCAGCGCCACGCTCAAAGGGTATGGTGAGCAGGCCGTCAAAGGGCTGGAATTGAGCGCTTCGGGCAAACTCACCGATAACTGGAGCGTGTTTGGCGGCATCGTCTTTATGGACAGCGAACGTAAGCACAGCGCTTACCTGGATGACGTACGTCGTCGCGCCAATGCTGGGGATTACGGCACTGAACTGCGTACCAATGGCGACGAGCTAGCCTTTACGCCAAAAGTCTCCGGCAACCTGTGGACGACCTACCGCCTGCCGGTCGGGCTGACCTTCGGTCTGGGCGCGCAGCATGTCGGCTCGTCGTACCTGGGGCGTCCGGATGATGCCGAGCGTATGGTCGCCAATGGCCGCTTTGGTCGCGTGTCGAGTTACACCACCTTTGCAGCGATGGCTTCTTATGAAGTGAATGCCAATGTGGATGTGCGTCTGAACATCGATAACCTGACGGATGAGGAATATGTTGCCTCAGCCAACTGGCAAGGTCGCCGTGCTTTGTTGGGTGATCCACGCACTGTAACCCTGAGCACTGATTTCCGTTTCTAAGTCACATCAGGCAGCAAACAAACGCCCCGAATACCGATGGTATTCGGGGCGTTTTATTTTTCCGCTGCAGTGGTTGGCTGGGGCATTGAGGTGGAGGCTGAGCGCTTTTTATTGGGCTGGATCAACTGCCTCGGTGTGTGGCGCTGTCATAGTGCGCGCTAGCTATTTAGAATCATTTGCAACTGTTTGGTGGCGGTCGCTCAGGGCGGCCGGTGAGGAGAGCGAATCATGATGTTGAGCATTGCCGATGTGCTGACGCCCGAGCAGGTGCGGGAGTGCCGTCAGGCCTTTGAGCAAGCCAGTTGGCAGGATGGCCGCCTGACCGCCGGCCATCAGGCGGTGAAGGCCAAGGCCAATCAGCAGCTGGCGCAGGATGATCCGCTGGTGGTGCAGATTGGCGACTTTATTGTGCAGCGTTTGGGCAACCATCCGCAGTTCGTCTCGGCTGCCTTGCCGCTGAAAGTGTTGCCACCGCGCTTCAACCGTTACACCGGCGGCGGCACCTACGGCAATCATATCGACAACGCGATTTTCAGTGTGCCGGGCACGCCGCATCGAGTGCGCAGTGATCTGTCGGCCACGCTGTTTTTCAGTGATCCGGATGAGTACGAGGGTGGTGAGCTGGTGGTCGAGGATAGCTACGGCAGCCACAGCGTCAAGTTGCCGGCTGGTCATCTGGTGCTGTATCCCGGCAGCAGCCTGCACCGCGTCAATCCGGTAACCCGTGGCACGCGTTATGCGGCGTTCTTCTGGATTCAGAGCCTGGTGCGTGATGACACCCAGCGCGGCCTGTTGCTGGAGCTGGATCGGGCGGTGCAAGCGCTGACCCTTGAAGTGCCAGAGAGTGCTGAGCTGGCGCGGTTGACCGGGGTTTATCACAACCTGCTGCGCCAGTGGGCCAATACATGACCGGCATGCCGTTACCAAAACTGACGCAGATTCCGCCAAGTGTTGCTGCCGTGGCTGACTATGAACCCTTGGCCCGCGAGCGCATGAGCGCCCAGGCCTGGGCCTATATAGCGGGCGGCGCGGCTGATGAGCTGACCCTGGCGGAAAATCAGGCAGCGTTTCAGCGTATTCGTCTGCGTACGCGGGTGTTGGCCGATCTCAGTGGTGGTAACACCCATCTGCAGTTGTTCGGTCAGACCTTTACTCATCCGATTTTCCTCGCGCCGGTGGCGTATCAGCAGTTGGCGCATGCCGAGGGTGAGCTGGCTACGGTGCTGGCTGCGTCGGCTGTGCAGGCCGGCATGGTGCTGAGCACCCAGGCCAGTGTGTCCCTTGAAGCCGTGGCCGAGCAGGCGCATAACCCGCTGTGGTTTCAGCTGTATATCCAACCTGATCGAACCTTTACTGAAGCGTTAGTCAGGCGCGCCGAAGCGGCGGGTTATCAGGCGCTGGTGTTGACGGTGGATGCGCCGGTCAACGGCATGCGCAACCGCGAACAGCGCGCGGGCTTTTGTCTGCCCGGGGGCATTGAGGCGGTCAATCTGCGCGGCATGCAGCCATTGCGTGAGGAAGCTCCGCCTAGCGGTGGTTTGCTGCTCGGTGGTGCGTTGCTTGCGGCAGCGCCAGGCTGGGCGGATGTGCAATGGCTGCGTTCATTGACGCGTCTGCCGATCCTGCTCAAGGGCGTGATGACTGCCGAGGATGCGCGGCGTGCAGTGGCCGAAGGCGTCGACGGCATCATTGTCTCCAATCATGGCGGACGGACTTTGGACGGCCAGCCCGCAACCATCGAGGTACTGGCGGAAATTGCTGCTGCGGTGCAGGGGCAGGTGCCGCTGCTGCTCGATGGCGGTATTCGCCGTGGCACGGATGTGTTCAAGGCGTTGGCCTTGGGCGCTGATGCCGTGCTGGTCGGGCGACCCTATGTGTATGGCCTGGCAGCCGCCGGGGCGAGCGGGGTGGCGCATGTGGTACAGCTGTTGCGCGCTGAATTGGAAGTGGCGATGGCGCTGACGGGCTGTCGTGATCTGGCCAGTATTGGAAGCGAGTGCCTGCTGGACAAAAAACCACGAGGAGGGAACTAAATACGAATTAAGGTGTAAATACCTATTGCTTGATAATAGTTATCAATTAGAATCACGCCTCGTTTTTATCTGGGGGTGGTTCTCATGGGTATGGGTAAAAAAGCCGGCAGTCTGCCGCAGCGTCGTGTTCTGGCTTCGGCCATTGGTCTGGTCATCGCCTCTTGGGCGGGCGCAGGCCTGGCCGCTGAGCAAGCGCCGCAAAAAGCCAAGACACCGGTTGAGCTGGGCAGCGTAACGGTCAAAGGTGAGCAAACCGAAGACTACAAGACCGAAAGCTCGGCGTCGGCCAAGTACGCTGTGCCGCTACTCGATACCCCGCAGACCATCACCGTGGTACCGCAGGCGCTGCTTAAAGAGCAGAAAGCCCTGAGCATGAAAGAAGTGCTGGCCAACGTTTCCGGCATCACCTTCAACGCCGGTGAGGGCGGTGGTGGCTCGGGCGACAGCATCAACATCCGTGGCTTCAGTGCCAACGCCAACATGCAGATCGACGGCCTGCGTGACAGCTCGCAGAACAACCGTACCGATACCTTCAATATCGAAGCCGTTGAAGTCATCAAGGGCCCCAACTCGGTATTCGGTGGTTCCGGCACCACTGGCGGCAGCATCAACCAGGTCAGCAAACAGCCGCTCCAGCGTGACTTCACTGAAATTGGCGCCAGCCTGGGCACCGACAACTATCACCGCCTGACCCTGGACTCCAACCAGACCCTGGATGGCGTGGGTACCGGCAGCGCCATGCGTCTTAACCTGATGGCCCATGAGAACGATGTACCAGGCCGCGACTATGTGGATCGTCAGCGTTGGGGCATCGCGCCGTCGCTGCTGTTGGGCCTGAGCGATTCGACGCGTTTGACCCTCAGCTACCTGCATCAGAACGATGACAATTTGCCGGACTACGGCGTGCCCGCCTTCGATGGCAAGCGCTTGGCTGGTGTAGATCGCGATGCGTTTTTCGGCTGGAAGAACATCGACAAGGAAGAGATCCAGACCGATGCCTTCACCGTCAAATTCGAACACGATTTCAGCGACAGCCTGCGCCTGCAGAACCTCAGCCGTTACAGCCAGGTTAAGCGTGATACGGTCATTTCTGCATCCCACGTCAACCTGGCCGTCGCCCCGCCTGGTCGCTATCGTCCGGCAGGCCCGCAGGGTTATGGCCGTGATGTGACCAGCGAGATGTGGATCAACCAGACCAACCTGACCGCATATTTCGACACCTTCGGCCTGGGCCACACCCTGGTTAGTGGTGTGGAGATTTCGCGTGAAGATTACGATCGCAACACTTATAGCTATGGCTTGGATTTCGCCGGCCGCAGCTTCGATCTGGGTAACCCGCCGGGTTATTACACCGGGTCGATCAACAAAGCCCGCTCCGCTGAAACCAGCACTCTGTTGGAAAACGAAGCGGTCTATGTGTTCGATACCATTGCCCTGAATGAGCAGTGGGACCTGAGTCTAGGTCTGCGTTATGACTGGATCAAAGGTGACTCGAAGAACGTAGCGCTGCCAGCTGGCACCGGGACGCGCCTGGATTCGCGTGACAAGGAACTCAGCGGGCGTGCCGGTGTGGTGTACAAACCAGCCGCAAATGGCCGCATCTACCTGGCTTACGGCACTTCCTTCAACCCGGCCGCCGAAGCACTGGCATCCTCCGGTGCGCTGAACGCTGCGGCTGCTGATCTGGCTCCGGAAGAGAACGAAACCTGGGAGCTGGGCACAAAGTGGGAGCTGCTCAACAGCCGCTTGCAACTCGATGCCGCAGTGTTCCGCGTGGAGAAGACCAATGCCCGCGAAACCATGGTCGATGGCTCTACCCAGCTGGCGGGTGAGCAGCGTGTGCAGGGCGTCGAATTTGGTGTGACCGGTCGTATTACCGATCAGTGGAACGTCTACGCCAACTACACCTTCCTCGACAGCGAAACTCTCAAGGCTGCAGATACTGCTGCCGGTATTGCCCGTGAAGGTCAGGCGCTGGGCAACACGCCGCCGCGCTCGTTCAACCTGTGGACCACCTACGAGCTGCCAGCCGGCTGGCGTCTCGGTTACGGCGCGCGTTATGCCAGCGAGCGTAACGTGACCTCCAGTGATAACGCCAAACTGGATGCCTACTGGGTGCACAACGCCATGCTCGGTTATCAGGTCAACAAGGAGCTCGACCTGCAGCTGAACATGAACAACCTGTTCGATAAGGACTATGTGCAGAGCGTGCGCCAGAACGTCGGCCTCAATACCCGTTCTTCGGCTATCGAATACGGTGATGCGCGTTCGGCAGTTCTGTCGGCCACATACCGCTTCTAGCCACGCCAAGCGGCAGGCAGGCTGCGTAAGCCAGCCTGCCAGCCGATTGAGAAAACCCTGCTCGAGTATGTGCAGGGTTTTTGTGCGTTCGCTGACCGCTAACTGTTGCAAACAGCTGTGGCGGGATGTGCGCCGAGTGAATGGTTGTCGCAGCCGTCGCCGCGCGAGTGAGCTGCTCGGCTTAACGCAGGCTTGAATCGTCCGTGTCGTTCAACGAATCACGGCTTTAGGGCCGTTTGTGTGAGCGCTCACCTTGGGTAAAGAGTCGGTAAAGGTCGGCAGATGGCTGGTTATTGAAACAAATTATTAAATAGAATTGCTTCTCTTTGGCCGTTGCCGGTTTGTAGTGCGACTGCCTGTGTTCAACGCCGGTGATCGAGTTTCCCGTGTTAAAGAAAATTCTGTTCCAGCTGCATTGGCTGTTCGGTATCACAGCCGGCTTGGTGTTGGCCTTGATGGGTGTTACGGGTGCGGCCTACTCGTTTCAGGATGAGCTGATGCGTGCGCTCAACCCCGATGTGCTGAAGGTTGAGGTGCGTGACAGTGGCACGCTGTCGCCCGCCGAGCTGGTGCCTAAACTCGAAGCGGCCAGCCAGCAGCGGGTGGTCGGCCTGTGGTTGGAGGTCGAGGGTGACCGGGCTGCGCGGGTGTTTTTCGCACCGCCGCCTGGCGAGCGTCGTGGGCCGTCGCGTTACTTCGATGGTTACAGCGGTGAATTGCTAGCTGAGCCACGCGGGCAAGGGTTCTTCGACCTGATGCTGAGGCTGCACCGTTTCCTCGCCATGGGGGAATACGGCAAGCAGATCACCGCAGCCAGCACATTGATACTGGTGTTCTTCTGCCTTTCGGGGCTTTACCTGCGGTGGCCGCGTCAGGCGGGCAGCTGGCGTGCCTGGCTGACTCTGGATTGGGCGCGCAAGGGCCGCAGCTTCAACTGGGATCTGCACGCGGTGGCCGGCACCTGGTGCCTGGCGCTATACCTGCTGGCGGCGCTTACAGGGCTGTATTGGTCATATGACTGGTACCGTGAAGGTGCAACCGCGTTACTTAGCGTTGAGCCTGGTGGTCAGCAGCGCGGAGGCAAGCGCGGCCCGCCACCGGCCGGCGAGTTGCCGATAGTGAACTACCACGCCGTCTGGGAAGGCCTGCAGCGTGAGGCCGGCAGTCAGTTGAGCAGCTACAACCTGCGCTTGCCGCCAGTGGCTGGGCAGCCCGTGGCCGTATTCTACCAGCGTGATGATGCACCGCACGACCGTGCTTTCAACCAACTGGCGCTCGACCCTTTAAGCGGCGAGGCAGGTAAGCACACGCGCTACGAGCAACAGAGCTTTGGCGATCAACTGTTGACCAGTGTGTATGCCTTGCATGTGGGCAGCTATTTCGGCCTGACCGGGCGCATTCTGATGATGCTTGCCAGCCTGGCGATGCCGTTGTTCGCCATCACTGGCTGGTTGCTCTACTTGGATCGTCGGCGTAAAAAACGCGCGATGCTCAAGGCGCGTGGTGCGTTACAACCAAGCACGGGGCTGGGCGAGGGGTGGCTGATTGGCTTTGCCAGTCAGAGTGGTTTTGCCGAACAGCTGGCCTGGCAAACCGCCGGCCAGTTGCAGTCCGCCGGCCTTGCCGTCAGCGTGCAGCCCTTGGCCAAACTCAACGAGCAGATGCTGCGCCAGGCGCACAACGCGCTGTTTGTGCTCAGCACCTTTGGCGATGGCGAGGCGCCGGACAGTGCGCGCGGCTTCGAGCGCAGGCTGCTGGGGCAGGCGTTGCATCTGCCTAATCTGCGGTATGCCATGCTCGCCCTGGGGGATCGCCAGTATCAGCACTTCTGTGGCTTTGCCCAGCGGGTCCACGGCTGGCTGACTCAGCAGGGGGCGCGCAGTTTGTTCGAGCCGGTGCAGGTCGACGCTGCCGATGCGACAGCCTTGGCCCACTGGCAACGCCAACTCGGTGAGCTGACAGGCGCCCAGCCGCTGCCTCAAGCGGACACGCCGCCCTGCCTGTGGACACTAACGCGTCGCGAGCTGCTTAATCCGGGTAGTCAGGGTGCGCCGACATACCTGCTGGCACTGCGTGCTGAACAGCCGGTCGACTGGAGTGCCGGCGATATTCTCGACGTACCGCCGCGCCATAGCGATGCCACCGTGCAGGCCTGGTTGCAGGCCCATGCGCTGGACGGCAACCAGACGGTCAGCCTCGATGGCCTGACGCAGTCGCTGCAGCAGTCGCTGCGCGGCAAGCAGCTACCCGAGCAGTTCACCCACCTGGTCGGCTTGCACGCCCAGGCCATGCTGGATGCGCTGGTGCCGCTCGCTGCGCGCGAATACTCGATCGCCTCCTTGCCCAGCGACGGCGAGCTGGAGCTGATAGTCCGCCAGGAGCGGCATCGCGATGGCTCGCTCGGGCTTGGCTCCGGTTGGTTGACGGAAGGCGCGGCGCTGCAGGGCCAGTTGCTGGCGCGGGTACGGCGTAACAGCGCCTTCCATGCCCCCGAAGATGATCGACCGCTGCTCCTGATCGGCAACGGCACCGGCCTGGCCGGGCTGCGCAGCCTGCTCAAGGCGCGGATCATCGCCGGGCATCGGCAAAACTGGCTGCTGTTCGGCGAGCGTAATGCGGCGCATGACTTCTACTGCCAGGCTGAGTTGCAGGGCTGGCTGGCTACCGGTGAGTTGGCGCGCTTGGACCTGGCCTTTTCCCGCGATCAGGCCGCCAAGGTCTACGTGCAGGATCACCTGCGTGAGTCCGCCGAGCAGCTGCGTGAGTGGCTGGCCGAGGGCGCTGCAATCTACGTCTGCGGCAGCCTCGACGGTATGGCGGCTGGGGTGGATGCGGTGTTGCATGAGTTGCTCGGCGGATCCGCTGTCACGGCCCTGCGCGAAGAGGGGCGCTATCGCCGCGACGTGTATTAACGCGGCCAGGCTTCCCGCAGCGGTAATGCACCACTAAGCTTGTCGGCATGAAAAAAATCCTGCTGAACTGCGACATGGGTGAAAGCTTCGGCGTTTGGCGCATGGGCGATGACGTGCATGCGATGCCGCTGGTTGATCAGGCCAACCTGGCGTGTGGCTTTCATGCGTCCGACCCGCTGACCATGCAACG
Organism: Pseudomonas sp. OTU750018; assembly: GCF_011636575.1. NCBI lineage: Bacteria > Pseudomonadati > Pseudomonadota > Gammaproteobacteria > Pseudomonadales > Pseudomonadaceae > Pseudomonas > Pseudomonas sp. OTU750018. Next base: position 1,048,876 of record NZ_JAAPAU010000001.1, on the reverse strand, counting down.
CACCGTCGCCCTGGCGGTGCAGCATGGGGTGAGCATTGGTGCGCACCCGGCCTATCCGGATTTGCTCGGTTTCGGCCGTCGGCATATCGCTTGCTCGCCAGAGGAGGTCACCGCGCTGGTGCTTTATCAGCTCGGCGCGCTGGATGCCTTCTGCCGCGCGGCCGGCATCCAGTTGGCCTACGTCAAACCGCATGGCGCGCTTTACAACGACCTTGTGCGTGACGATGCGCTGTTCAACGCGGTGCTTGAGGCCTGCGCCAGTTACCGCAAGGGCTTGCCGCTGATGGTGCTGGCGCTGGCCGACAACAGCCGTGAGCTGCGCCTGGCCGATGCCGCCGATGTGCCGTTGATGTTCGAGGCCTTTGCCGACCGTGCCTATCTGGCCGACGGGCAGTTGGCACCCCGGCGTTTGAGCGGCGCGGTGCACCATGATCCGCAGCGGATTTTCCAGCAGGCCCTGGCGATTGCTCAGGGTGAGCCGTTTGCCGATATCGATGGCAAGCCGCTGCAGCTGCGCGCCGACAGCCTGTGCGTGCATGGCGATAACGCCGACTCCCTGGCCGTATTGCGGCGTTTGCGGGCCAGCCTGGACGCCCTATGATCCGCCTCGAACCGGCCGGTGCCGAAGCGCTGCTGCTGGTGCTGGCCGAGCAGCCGGATGCGCAGTTGCCGCAACGGGTCGCCCTGTTGGCCGAGCGTATCCGTGGCGAGTTGGGTGAAGTGCTGACTGATCTGGTGCCGGGCTGGACCAGCCTGTTATTGCACTACGACCTGATGCGCACCGATCACTTGGAATTGGCCGAGCGGCTCAAGCCGCTGCTGGAGCACTGGCTCGCCGAGCCCTTTGTTGCACAGGCCGGGCGGCTGCATGAAATCCCTATCTTGTATAACGGTGAAGACCTCGCCGAGGTCGCGCGTCTGTGTCAGCTGAGCGGCGCTCAGGTGATCGAACTGCATGCCGCGAGCGAGTACCGCGTTGGCTCGATTGGTTTTGCTCCGGGCTTTGCCTACCTCGGTGAGCTGGATGCGCGCCTGGCCTTGCCGCGTCGCGCTACCCCGCGCATTGCCGTACCGGCCGGGAGTCTGGCGATTGCCGAGCGGCAAACAGCGATCTATCCACACAGCTCGCCCGGCGGCTGGCATCTGATCGGCCGTTGCCCCTGGTCGTTGTTCGACGCCGCGCGCACGCCGCCCTGTCCGCTGGCGTTGGGTGACCGGGTGCGTTTTCGCAGCATTGATGAGCGCGATTTTATTCGCGAAGGCGGTCAGCTATGAGCGGCCTGCGCGTGCTCAAGCCAGGGCCGCAAAGCCTGTTGCAGGATGCTGGGCGGCGCGGCTGGCAACACCTGGGCGTATCGCCCGCCGGGCCTCTGGATTGGCACGGCGCGGCCTGGGCCAATCATCTGCTGAACAATCCCTGGGGCACGCCGCTGCTGGAAATCGCCCTGGGCGGCGTTGAGTTGCAGGCCGAGGTCGACACCTGGGTGGCGGTGTGCGGCGCCCAGGTGCCGCTGAGCCTGGATGATCAGCCGCAGCCCTTGTGGACGCGCTTGCCGCTGCGAAAAGGCCAACTGCTGCGTCTGTGCTTTGCCCGCAGTGGTCAGCGCGCCTATCTGGCGGTTGCCGGCGGCTTTATCGCCGCACCGGTGTTGGGCAGCGTCAGCGTGCAGCTGCGCGAAGGGCTGGGGCAGGCGGTGCAGGCCGGGGATCTGCTGGCTTGTCGGCCTGCGCACTTCACCCGCGGCGCCAGCGTGCCCTGGCCCTACCTGCCGGATTACCGCTGCAAACCTTTACTGCGGGTAATTACCGGCGGCGATGCGGCGAGTTTCGAGGAAGACCAGTTGCAGGGCTTTTTCGCCCAGACCTGGCAGCTCAGCCCGCACTCCGATCGCATGGGCGCGCGGCTGCTCGGTGAGGCCGTGCAGCCGCCTGTGCGGCTGTGGTCATTGGGGGTTGGCCGGGGGGCGATTCAGGTGCCGCCGGATGGCCAGCCGATTATCCTGCAGGCCGACCACCAGAGCATGGGCGGATACCCGCTGCTCGGTTGGTTGCATCCGCTCGATCAGGGACGCCTTGCGCAATGCCCGGCGCACCATCCGCTGCGCTTCACCCCGGTCAGCATCGGCGATGCGCAGGCTGAGCTGCGCGAGTTCTACCGATTTTTTCGTCGTTAAAGCGTTTTAGCCATACGGCTGGCCATCAACGCCCAGGCAAATAGCCCCAGGCAGATAATCAGCATGGGCCAACCACGCCACTGCAGATAAGGCGTGAGCCCCTGCATCGGTTGCACCTGGCCATAGAGCACTGCCTGTTCGAACTGCGGCAGTTGTGTGGTGATCTGGCCTTGCGGGTCGATCAGCGCGGTGACGCCGTTGTTGGTCGCGCGGATCATCCAGCGACCGGCTTCTAGGGCGCGCATCTGCGCCATCTGCAAGTGCTGCAGCGGGCCGATGGAGCGGCCGAACCAGGTGTCGTTGCTGATGGTCAGTAGCAGGTCGCTCTGCGCGGCCAGGCCGGCGGAAAATTCCGGGTAGACCACTTCGTAGCAGATAAACGCGGCAATCGAATGGCCCTTGGCTTGCAACAGGCTCTGCTCGGCGGAGCCGCGGGCGAAGTCGGACATCGGCAGGTCGAAGAAGGCGATCAACCCGCGCAGCACTTCCTGCAGCGGCACGTATTCACCGAAAGGCACCAGCTTTTGCTTGAGGTAATCGCCGCTGCCCTGGCCGACCACGCTGATGCCGTTGTAGTAGCGCTGCTCGCCACGCTCGTTGCTTTGGCGAATCGGCACGCCGGTAATCAGTGCGGCATTTCGCTCATTGGCGAAGCGATTGATCATGCCCAGGTAGCCCTGAGCGCGGTCCTTGAGCACCGGGATGGCGGTTTCCGGCCAGACGATCAGGTCGGTCGGTTTGGCGCTGAAGGTCATGTCGCGGTACAGCGCGAGCTGCGCGTTGAGCTGCTCGGGGTCCCACTTCATGTTCTGTTCGATATTGCCCTGCATGGCCGACACGCTCAGCGGCTCGCCCAGCGGCTGGGTCCATGCGTGATTCTTGAGCGCGAGGCCGGCGATCCACGGGGCGACTAACAGCACCACGCCGATGGCGAGAAACGCCTTGCGCGCGCGCAGTTGCGCCAGATTTACCAGCAGCGCGGCGCTTAGCGCCAAGGCAAACGACAGCAGCCACACGCCGCCCACCGGGGCTAGGCCAGCCAGCGGGCCATCCAGCTGGCTGTAACCGGCATACAGCCAGGGGAAGCCAGTGAGAAACCAGCTGCGGAAGGCTTCCTGCGCCAGCCACAGGGCAGCGAAGGCCAGTGCGTCGGCCAGCGGTGCTTCGACCCGGCGTAGCCAGCGCGTCCAGACCCAGGCGCTAAGGGCGAACAGTAGACCGAGGCCGCCGACAAACAGTAGGGTCAGAAAGACCGCCAGGGGCGGCGAGGCCGCGCCGTAATCGTGGATGCTTACGTACACCCAGCTGGTGCCGGCGGCGAACAGGCCAAAGCCATAACTCCAGCCACGCAGCACTGCCTGGCGTGGCGTGAGGTCACGCAGGCCGAGGTAGAGCAGGGCGATGGAGAGGATGGCCAGCGGCCACAGGTCATAAGGCGCCAGCGCCAGGGGCGTGATAGCGCCTGCCAACAGCGCGATCAGGTTGCCGGGCCAGCCAGGTCGGGTTATCCAGTGCATTGCATGCAGGTCCTTGGATTGAGGTGGCGCAAGGGTAAAGCGGCAGAGCAGGCGGGGGAAGTGTTGCGAACCGGCCACCCTTGGAGGTGGCCGGTTTTGGATCAATTACTAACCGGGCTCAGGCGCAGCAGATGGATGCGGCGACTGTCGGCGTTGAGGACGCGGAAGCGGAATTCGCCGATCTGGGTGACTTCGTTGCGCTTGGGCAGGTGGCCGAAGGCGCTCATCACCAGACCGCCGACGGTATCGAACTCGTCATCGGAGAATTCGGTATCGAAGGCTTCGTTGAAGCTTTCAATCGGCGTCAGCGCCTTGACCAGAAAATCGCCGGAAGGCAGTGGTTTGACGTAGCTGTCTTCCTCCACGTCGTGCTCGTCTTCGATATCGCCGACGATCTGCTCCAGCACGTCCTCGATGGTCACCAGGCCAGCAACACCGCCGTACTCATCGATCACCACGGCCATGTGGTTGTGGTTGGCGCGGAACTCGCGTAGCAGCACATTGAGGCGCTTGGACTCGGGTACGAAGGTGGCCGGGCGCAGCAGGTCCTTGATATTGAAGTTGGGCTGTTCGCCCGAGAGGATCAGCGGCAGCAGGTCTTTGGCCAGGAGGATGCCAACCACATCGTCGAGGCTCTCGCCCACCACGGGATAACGCGAGTGCGCGGCCTCGATAATCGAGGGCAGAAATTCCTTGGGCGTCTGGTTGGCCTTGATGCTCATCATCTGCGAGCGCGGCACCATAATGTCGCGAACCTGCAGGTCGGCGACCTGAATTGCACCTTCAACGATGGCCAGTGCTTCGCTGTCGAGCAGCTTGTTCTGATGCGCTTCGCGCAGCACTTCCAGCAATTCCTTGCGGTTTTTCGGCTCATGAGCAAAAGCCTGGGTCAGTCTGTTAAACCAGGACTTCTGCTCGTTGCTCGATCGGTCTTCGCTCATGGTGGTTACTCAGGAACCTTTTGTAATTTCAGTTGGGTTTGCGTGGAGGGGTATTTATTCGTGGTCGGCGTAAGGGTCGGGATGACCCAACTCAGCCAGCAATTCTCGTTCCAGCGCTTCCATCTCCTCGGCTTCCTCATCCTCGATGTGGTCATAGCCAAGCAGGTGCAGGCAACCGTGGATCACCAGATGCGCCCAGTGCGCTTCGCTGGTTTTAGCTTGTTCCTGGGCTTCGCGCTCAACCACTGGCACGCAGATCACCAGATCACCGAGCAGCGGTATATCCAGCATCTCGTCCGGCACATCGGCAGGGAAGGATAGTACGTTGGTGGCGTAATCTTTATGACGCCAGGTGTGATTGAGCTCGCGGCCTTCGGCTTCATCGACCAGGCGAATGGTCAGCTCGGAGTCGGCGGTGCGCTGGCGCAGGGCGATCTCGCACCAGGCGCGAAACTGCTCCTCGCTCGGCAGGGAGGCGGCGTCGCTGGCGATCTGCAGGTCAAGCTCAAGCATTGCGATCATCCTGCTCGTCATCCAGCTTGCCGTGCATGCGATTGTCGTAGCGCTCGTAGGCTTCGACGATGCGCTGCACCAGTGGGTGGCGCACCACGTCCTTGGGCTTGAAGTGGGTAAAGCTGATGCCCGGAACGTCACGCAGCACGTCGATCACGTGGGTCAGGCCGCTTTTGGTGCCGCGTGGCAGGTCGACCTGGGTGATGTCGCCGGTGATCACGGCGGTGGAGCCGAAACCGATGCGAGTAAGGAACATCTTCATCTGTTCCAGTGTGGTGTTCTGGCTTTCGTCGAGGATGATAAAGCTGTTGTTCAGGGTGCGGCCGCGCATGTAGGCCAGTGGCGCGACTTCGATCACCTGTTTCTCGATCAGCTTGGCCACCTGTTCGAAGCCGAGCATCTCGTATAGCGCGTCGTACAGCGGGCGCAGGTAGGGGTCGATCTTCTGCGACAGGTCGCCGGGGAGGAAACCGAGCTTCTCGCCGGCCTCTACCGCCGGGCGTACCAGCAGGATGCGGCGAATCTGCTCGCGCTCCAGGGCGTCCACGGCGCAGGCCACCGCCAGGTAGGTTTTACCCGTGCCGGCTGGGCCGATGCCGAAGTTGATGTCGTGGTCGAGGATGGCTTTGACGTAGCGCTGCTGATTTGCGCCGCGTGGGCGAATCATACCTTTGCGGGTGCGCAGGGCGACGCTGGCTTCGACGGTCGGGTTGCTCATTTCCTCGATGCCAGACTCCTGCAGAAACAGGTGCACCAGGTCGGGCGACAGTTCGGTGTTTTCGGCTTCGCGGTAGAGGCGGCGCAGCAGCTGTTCGGCTGCGCGGGTCTGGCCAGCGGTGCCGACCAGTTCGAACTGGTTGCCGCGGTTGCGCAACTCGATGCCCAAGCGCTGTTCGATCAGACGCAGGTGCTCATCAAATTGGCCGCACAGGTTAGCGAAGCGGCGAGCCTCAAAGGGTTCAAGGATAAAGCGGAGTGGTTCTATGGGTGCGTTCAAGGTCGTGTGATGGCCGCCAGTCGGCTGGGGTAGTGAAACGAAGAATAGCGCTAGCGGCCGCGAGGGGGAAGCTCGGGCCGCTGCGGCTTTAGTTGCAGACGGTTTCGCTGAGCAAAGTGCCGCGCAGCGAGTTGGGCATGGCTTCGTCGATATACACGTCGACAAACTGGCCGATCAGGCGCGGGTTGTCGCTGCGGAAGTTGACCACCCGATTGCTCTCGGTGCGGCCCTGGAGCATGCCAGGGTCCTTCTTCGAGTAATCGTTGACCAGGATGCGCTGCACAGTGCCGGCCATGCGTCGGCTATTTTCGAAGCCCTGCTGGGTGATGCGGTGTTGCAGCAATGCCAGGCGCTGTTTTTTCAGCTCCAGCGGGGTGTCATCGGGCAGGTCGGCCGCCGGGGTGCCAGGGCGCGCGCTGTAGACGAAGGAGTAGCAGAAGTCGAAACCGACATCCTCGACCAGCTTCATGGTCTGCTCGAAGTCCTTCTCGGTTTCACCGGGGAAGCCAACGATAAAGTCCGAGCTGATCAGGATGTCCGGCACGGCGGCGCGCAGCTTGCGGATGCGCGACTTGTATTCCAGTGCGGTGTGGTTGCGCTTCATCGCTGCGAGAATGCGGTCGGACCCCGATTGCACCGGTAGGTGCAGGTACTTCACCAGTTCGGGAATTTCGGCGTGGGCCTGGATCAGTGCGTCGGAGAACTCCAGCGGATGGCTGGTGGTGTAGCGAATGCGGTCGATACCGTCGATGGCCGCTACGGCGTAGAGCAGCTCGGCGAAGTCAGCAATTTGCCCATTCTGGGTTGCGCCACGGTAGCCGTTGACGTTCTGCCCGAGCAGGGTGATTTCGCGCACGCCGTGTTCGGCCAGGTGAATGATTTCACCCAGCACGTCGGCCATGGGGCGGCTGACTTCTTCGCCACGGGTATAGGGCACCACGCAGAAGGTGCAGTACTTGCTGCAGCCTTCCATCACCGACACGTAGGCGCTGGGGCCGTCGACACGTGGTTCGGGTAGGCGGTCGAATTTCTCGATCTCGGGGAAGCTGATGTCGACCTGGGCGATCTTGGTGGTGCGCGCGGCGTCGATCATTTCCGGCAGGCGGTGCAGGGTCTGCGGGCCGAAAACCACGTCGACGTAGGGCGCGCGATCACGAATCGCCGCGCCTTCCTGGCTGGCTACACAGCCGCCGACGCCAATCACCAGGTCGGGGTTGGCAATTTTCAGTTTTTGCCAGCGGCCGAGTTGCGAGAACACCTTGTCCTGGGCTTTTTCACGGATCGAGCAGGTGTTGAGCAGGATGATGTCAGCGTCTGCGGCCTTCTCGGTGACTTCCAGGGCTTGATGTTCGCCCAACAGGTCAATCATGCGCGAGCTATCGTACTCGTTCATCTGGCAACCGTGGGTTTCGATATAAAGCTTCTTGGTCATGCGCGCTCAAAAAGGGTGATTCGAAGAACCGCGCATTATAGGGAGCTAGTGCCAGGGTTCCTAGCGTTGGCTGCTAGGCGGCTATGCTATGATCCGCGCCCTTTCAATTAACCCATCGGTACGAACTGCATAGCCATGAGCAAGCGCGAACCCATCTACAAGGTGATTTTCCTCAACCAGGGTCAGGTGTACGAGATGTACGCCAAACAGATCTTTCAAAGCGATCTGTGGGGCTTTCTGGAAGTGGAGGAGTTCGTCTTCGGCGAGCGCACCCAGGTGGTCGTCGACCCCAGCGAGGAAAAGCTCAAGGCACAGTTCGATGGCGTGGTGCGCAGTTTTATCCCCATGCACGCGATCATCCGCATCGACGAAGTCGAGCGCCTGGGCACGCCGAAGATCAGCGAAGCCAAGGGCGGCGGCAACGTGATGCCGTTCCCTATGCCCATGCCGGAAAAGTAAGGACCTGCATACGATCTGCTGCGCGTCGGCCCTGCTGCGTTAAAAACAGCCTCAGAATGCTCATGTACAAAAGTACACTCCGCTTCCTCGTCTGTTTTTGCCTTGCATGACTCTAGCTCGCGAGATCTTAAACAGTGTCTAAGCGTGTTAGATGGGTTGAATCAGGGCAGCGGGGCGAACGGTGAGGTAAGGGTGTCGGCGTTCTGCAACTCCAGCAGGTAGTTGCGGAAGATTTGCCCGAGCACCTGGCTGGCGATCTCCAGCTCATCACGGGGCATCTGCGCGGCAATCAGGTCGGCGCTGTCCATGGCTTCATCCGAGCCATTCACCGCCGCCATCTTCAGCACGATATAAGCCTGCACGGCGTTTGCTTGTACGCCTTCGCCGCGGAAAAACATCATGCCCAGGCGGTACTGCGATTGCGCATGGCCTTGCAGTGAGGCCTGCTCGAACCATTTCAGCGCCTGGCTGAGATCACGTTCGACACGCTTGCCGTCGTAATAGAACTCGCCCAGTTCAAACTCTGCCTGCAGATCGCCATTGAGTGCAGCTTGCTCGCAGGCTTCGACAGCAGCGGGTAGTTCTTCGGGGGCGGTGTTGAGTGAGCAGCTGCCAAGCGCGGGGATCAGCAAGGAATTGCCGCTCGCCGAGGCAAGCAGTGGCAGCAGGAGCAACAGGCAGCCCAGAGACAGGGTGCGGCCGGTGCGTTTCATGAAAATCCGTTTACCTCGGGATGCACAACAGGCGATGTGCCTGGCCGCCGTAACGCGGCAGCCATCACATTATGAAATAAGCAGCGGCGTTCTTACAAAGTCTTTACCGGGTTTTCTTCCGTGCGGCCATTTTTTGCGCTGCCAGGCAGGCTCAACAGTAGCCAGGCCAGCAGTGGGTAGGCCGGTGTCAGCAGGGCGTGGAACAAGTCGACTCGGCGTAAAGAACCGATTAAGCCCTCGGTGCCGACGGCCAAGCCGGCCAGCAGAAACAGCCCGACCACCGTAATCGCCGAAGCCAGGGGTGCGCGTCTGGGCCACTGCACAGCACCGGCGTAGAGAATCAGCAGCAAGGTTGCCAGGTTGAGCAGCAGGCGATAATCCTCCAGCTGGTTCATCTGCCGGAACAGCTCGAAGAAGGCGCACAGCCCGAGCAGGATGCGTCCCCAGTTGGCGCGACTCCATTCCCAGCCTCGGCCCAAAGCCAGTGCGGCTGCGCCAAGCAGCGGCAGGCCGAGAAAACTGCTGGCTTGGCTTAACCACAGGTGCGCGGCCTGAGCGTCGGGGTCGATGCCGAAGCGAACCACGCCAACGGCCGCCGCAGCGGCCGGCAGGAGAAACCCTAGCAGGGCGCAAAACAGCGCGGGCTGATCGGCCTCGCCATAGTGCCTGCGGGCTTTGCCGATGGCGATTGCGCAGGCCAGGCAGGCCAAAGCCAGTACGCCATCGGAGAGTGCCGTGCTGTACTGCATCAGGCGTTCTTCAGCTCGGCAAAGGCCCGTTCAGCGGCGTCTAGGGTGATCTTCAACTCGGCATCGCTGTGGGCGATGGAGGTGAAGCCGGCCTCGAAAGCACTCGGCGCCAGGTACACGCCGCCAGCAAGCATCAAATGGAAGAAGCGCTTGAAGCGCTCGGCATCGCTGGCCATTACATCGTCAAAGGTGACGATATTGTCGGCGCCGCTGAAATACAGACCGAACATGCCGCCCGCTTGGGTGGTGACAAACGGGATGCCGGCCGCATCGGCGCGGTCCTGCAGCCCCTGTAGCATGCGGCTGGTGTAGTCAGTCAGCTCGGCGTGGAAGCCCGGGCGTTTGATCAGGCGCAAAGTAGTCAGACCGGCGGCCATGGCCAGCGGGTTACCCGACAGAGTACCGGCCTGGTACACCGGGCCGAGCGGGGCGATGCAGTGCATGATCTCGCGCTTGCCGCCGAAACAGCCGACCGGCATACCGCCGCCGATGATCTTGCCGAAGGTGGTCAGGTCCGGGGTGACGCCGTAATACGCCTGGGCACCACCGAGGGCGACGCGGAAACCGGTCATCACTTCGTCGAAGATCAGCACCACGCCATGCTTGTCGCACTGTTCGCGCAGACCCAGCAGGTAGCCCGGTGCAGGCGGCACGCAGTTCATGTTGCCGGCTACCGGCTCGACGATGATGCAGGCGACGCTCGAACCGACTTCGCTGAGCATCTGCTCGACCGCTGCCAGGTCGTTGAAGGGCAGGGTCAGGGTGTGTTTGGCGAAGTCCGCCGGCACGCCGGCCGAACTCGGCACGCCCTGGGTTAGCAGGCCGGAGCCGGCTTTCACCAGCAGGCTGTCGGAGTGGCCGTGGTAGCAGCCTTCGAATTTGATGATGTTGTCGCGGCCGGTGTAACCACGGGCCAGGCGAATGGCGCTCATGGTCGCCTCGGTGCCGGAGCTGACCATGCGCACCATTTCCATCGACGGCACCAGGCTGCACACCAGGTCCGCCATCTCGGTTTCCATGGCAGTTGGTGCGCCGTAGGACAGGCCGTGTTGCAACTGGTTGCGCACTGCGTCGAGGACTTCCGGGTGGCTGTGGCCGAGGATCATCGGGCCCCAGGAGCCGACGTAATCCACGTAGCGCTTGTCGTCTTCATCGGTGACGTAGGCGCCTTCAGCATGCTTGAAGAACAGCGGCGTGCCACCGACGCTTTTGAAGGCGCGCACCGGCGAGTTGACGCCACCGGGGATGTGCTTTTGCGCGTTGGCGAAGAGGGTTTCGGAACGGGACATGGCAGGGCCTCTCAAGCGGGGAGTTGGGGCGAGCCGGGCTGCCCCTGACAAGGATTAATTATGGCCTGCCATCCCTGGCGGCCACCCTTCGGGTCGTCGCTGTGCGACGTTAATAATGGCTCCAGGCCTTTATTTCTGGGTAAACAGGGCGCTAAAAGCGCGGGCGCGATGCTCGACTTCGGCAGCCGAGTCAGCCCCGAACAGGCCGTGCACCACGGCCACCATGCTGGCACCGTGGGCAATCAGCTCAGGGGCGTTGTCCAGGGTCACGCCGCCGATGGCGACAATCGGCAGGTTGATCTTGGCTTTCGCCGCCGTCAGCAGCTCGGCATCAGCCGCCGGTACGCCAGGCTTGGTGTTGGAATTGAAGAAGCGGCCGAAGGCGACGTAGCTGGCGCCTTCTTTGGCGGCGGCTTCGGCCAGTTCCAGCTGGGCGTGGCAGGTGCCGCCGATAATTGCTTTGCGCCCGAGCAGGGCGCGGGCGACGGACAGCGAGCCATCGCCTTGCCCCAGGTGTAAGCCCACGCCGAGGCGCGCCGCCAGTTCGGCGTCGTCATTGATGATCAGTGCAGCGCCATAGCGGTTGCACAGCTCGCGCAGGGCTTCTGCTTCGCGTAGGCGCCGCGCTTCGTCGCTGGATTTGTCGCGGTACTGCAGCAGCGTCGCGCCACCCTTGAGTGCCGCCTCGACGTAGGGCAGCAGCTTGCCCTTGAGTAATTCGCTATCGGTGATGGCATACAGGCCACGCAGTTTCATGGGGTGCGCTCCATACAGCAGCCGTTCATCAAGAAAGATCGAGTGGCAGGCGACGCGGAATAAACTGGCCGTGGCCAGGCTGTTCGGCATCGCGCAGGGTGCGCCAGGTGTAGTCGAGGGCAAATTGCACGGCGCTGACCAACTCCTGACCCAGTGCCAGGCGCCCGGCCAGGGTACTGGCCAGGGTGCAGCCGGAGCCATGGTAGCTGCCGGGTAGGCGCTGGCAGGTGAAGGTGTGGCGGCTGCCATCACGGCTGTACAGGCGGTTGTGCACTTCATGCTCATCGCCATGACCGCCGGTGATCAGCAGGTGCTGGATGAAGGGCAGCAGCTTCTCGGCGCACTCATCGGCCGTACCCTCGGGCAGCTCGGCGAGGATGCGCGCTTCCGGTAGGTTCGGCGTGGCTATGGTGGCAACGGGCAGCAGGCGCTCGCGCATGGCATAACCGACTTCGTCCTTGCCCAGTGCGCCACCACCACCGGCACGCAGCACCGGGTCGCAGACCAGCGGAATGCCGGGTAAGCGCTGCATGATGTGCAGCACGGTCTCGACCATCTCGACCGAGCCGAGCATGCCGAGCTTAACGGCTTCGACCGGCAGGTCATTGATCACCGCATTGGCCTGGGCCAAGACCCAGTCGCGGTCGAGCACGCGGAAGTCGGAAACATTGACGGTGTCCTGCACGGTCAGCGCGGTCACGGTAGGAGCGGCGTGACAGCCTTGGGCGAGCAGGGCTTCGATATCGGCTTGCAGGCCAGCACCACCACTGGGGTCGTGACCGGACAGGCACAGCACTACGGGGCGAGAAGTAGGCGTTTTCATGGTGCGCGAGCTTACCACCAAACGGCGGCTTGCAGACCCTGTTGCGGCAGGAAAGCCCGTCCTGCGGACGATCTGTCGCAGGCTCGGAAAGAGTTGTGACGCGGGCCAATGAACGGTCAAAAAACTCCAGGTCATTCAGGTTTTTCCTGGGGTTCTGGCGTAAAGGCCTATGTTAGAGTGCCAGCATCCAATTACATCGCTTCCAACGGCGCGCCGTGGCGCTGTTGGCCTACTCTGGCTGAGCTGCATGCACTACATCCTTCTCTGCTTCTTCATGCTGGTGCCAGGGTTGGCCGGGGCATTGGTTTTTGACGAAAACACCCGCAGCCTGCCGCTCGGCACGGCCATGTCGGTATTCGAGGATGTACGCGGCGATGCCAGCATCGAGGACATCACCTCTCCAGCCCTGCAGGCCAGCTTCCGTCAGCATGACAAGGGCGTACTGAATGCTGGCTATTCGCGTTCGGTGTTCTGGCTGCGCTTGGACTTGGAATACCGCCCGCAGCAGGCGAATGGCGACCAGCCCTGGTTGCTGGAGCTGGCCTATCCGCCGCTTGATCATGTGCAGCTGTACCTGCCCGATGCACAGGGACGCTATCAACTGAGCCAGCACACCGGCGATGCCTTGCCGTTCTCCAGTCGCGAGATCAAGCAGCACAACTATGTGTTTGAACTGAGGTTGCCACCGGGGCAACAGCAAAGTGTTTACCTGCGCCTGGAAAGCCAGGGCTCGATCCAGGCGCCACTGACCCTCTGGGCGCCCAACGCCTACCTGGAAGAGCAACCGGCGCGCATCTATGTGCTGGGCATCATCTACGGCGTGCTGCTGGTGATGCTGATCTACAACCTGTTTATCTTCCTCAGCGTGCGCGACACCAGCTACCTGTATTACATCCTCTATATCGCCTCGTTCGGCTTTTATCAGCTGTCGGTTAACGGCGCGGCCATCGAGTATTTCTGGCCCAACAGCCCGTGGTGGGCGAACGCTGCTACGCCGTTTCTGATTGGTGCGGCTGCGTTGTTTGGGTGTCAGTTCGCCCGCAGCTTCCTGCATACCGCCGAGCACAGCCCTTGGGTCGACCGCGCCTTGTTGCTGATGATGGGGTCTGGTGTGCTGGTGATGACCCTGGCACTGACGGCCAGTTATGCCCTGTCATTGCGTTTGGCCACCTACCTGGCGCTGGGCTTTACCGTGGTGATCTTCAGTGCTGGCATCCTCGCCTGGATGCGCGGCATGCGTGTGGCGCGCTATTTCATCATCGCCTGGACGGCCTTTCTCGCCGGTGGGATGGTCAACACGCTGATGGTGCTGGGCTACCTGCCGAATATGTTCCTCACCATGTACGCCAGTCAGATTGGCTCGGCGCTGGAAGTCGGCCTGCTCTCGCTGGCCCTGGCCGACCGCATCAACGCGATGAAGGAAGAACGCACGCGCATCCTCCAAGAGGCCGGGCTCAAGCTGGAAGCCTTCAACCAGGAGCTGGCCAACAGCAACCGCCTCAAGGATGAATTCCTCGCCACCGTCACCCACGAACTGCGCACACCGATGAATGGGGTGATCGGTTCGCTGGAACTGATGCAGATGCTCGAGATCGACGGTGAGTTGGCGCATTACCAGCGCACCGCCGCCAGTTCGGCCCGCGACATGATGCGCATGGTCAATGACATCCTCGCTCTCACCGAGCTGCAGGCCGGACGCCTTTACCCACGGCGTGAGCCGTTCAGCCTGCGCGGGCTGTTCGACGGTTTGCGTGCGCAGTACGCGCCACGTGCCGAAGACAAGGGTTTGCGCTTTGTGCTTGAGCTGGATGACAGCCTGCCCGACACCCTTGAGGGTGACGCCAGCAAACTGGTGCAAAGCCTTAACTGCCTGCTGGATAACGCCATCAAATTCACCTTGCATGGCGAGGTGCATGTAAGGGTCAGCCGTGGCGGTTCGGCCAGCGATATTCTGCCGCTGCGCATCGAGGTGATTGATACCGGTGTGGGCTTTGCCGTACCGGCGGACGGCAAGCTGTATCAGCGTTTTCAGCAGCTGGATGGTTCGATGACCCGCGAGTACGGCGGCCTGGGCATTGGTCTGGCGATCTGCCGGCAGCTGGTCGATCTGCTCGGCGGTGATCTCAGTCATGAATCACAGCCCGGTCAGGGCAGCTGTTTCCGCCTGGAGCTGCCGTTGGCCTTGCCGGTGCAAATGACCTCCCCAGCCGCCGTCGTGCTGCGCGCCACCGGCCCGGCGCTGCGCGCGCCTGAGCAGTGCACGGTATTAATCGTCGAAGACAACGCGATCAATCAGTTGGTAACACGCGGCATGCTGCTCAAGCTGGGGTATCAGGTGCGCACCGCCGACAATGGCGCTGAAGCCCTTGAGCTCTTGCGTAGCGAGACCATCGACGCCGTGCTGCTGGACTGCCAGATGCCGGTGATGGACGGTTTTGCCACCTGTCGGGCGCTGCGTAACCTGCCGGGCTGTCAGTTGCTGCCGGTGTTGGCGATCACCGCCCACAGCCACAGCGGCGACCGCGAGCGCTGTCTTGCTGCTGGCATGAGCGACTACCTGGCCAAACCGGTGAAGTTCGAGCAGCTGCGCAATCTATTGCACGACTGGGTGCTCTGCCGCGAGTCCTGATCTTACGATCTGCTGCGCGTCGGCCCACTGCGTTAAAAGCAGGCTCGGTAAGCCACTTGTGGCTAACGCGCTTTAGCGCGGCCCGTAGGGCGAGTGAAACGAGTAATGCTCATTTACAGCTCGTAAACTCGTATGTGAGCCCAGTCCGCTTCCTCGCCGCTTTGACCAGCCGAAGGCTGTTACTAACGTAGCGCCTTGTATGGCTCTAGCTCGCGAGATCGTAAATACATTATTGAGTTGTATGCGCCAGCGGCTGGCCAATATGCCCGCTGTTGTGCCCGGAATCGCCCTTTAGCCAAACTCTGAATCCTGATTCACTTGAGCAATAGTGAATCAGGATTCAGACCATGGCTTATCGCACCACTGCACTGCGTATCGACCGTGACCAGGCGCTGCGTGAGCGCATCATCAGCGCCGCCTTGGCGCGGGTGGCCGAAGGCGGCTTCGCCGCGCTGACCATGCAGGCCCTGGCCGAGGATGTCGGTATCGCCACTGGCAGTCTTTACCGTCACTTCAGCAGTAAGGGCAGCCTGGCGGCCGAGGTGTTTGCCGTGGCCAGCCAGCGTGAAGTCGATGCGTTGGCCGCCACCATGCGCGGAACCGGTCGTCCGGAGCAACGCCTGGGCGCGGGGTTGGAGCGCTTTGCGGCGAGGGCTTGGGAAAGCCGCCGTTTGGCCTTCGCCCTGATTGCTGAGCCGGTTGATCCGGAAGTTGACGAGCAGCGCCTGTTCTACCGCGAAGCTTATGCCGAGCTATTCATCGAATTGCTGCAGGAAGGCGCCGCACAAGGCGTGTTCCGCGTGCAGCAAATCAACCTGGTTGCTGCTTGCCTGGTCGGCGCCATTGCCGAAGCCCTGGTCGGCCCGTTATCGCCGCCCGCGCGCGCCGCCCGCGAAGCCGGTTATCCCGCCCCCAGCCTGGCTGAAGTCAGTCAGGCTCTGGTCACCTTTTGTTTACGCGCCGTGGGCGCCCCATTGCCTGCAGAGGAGCCTCAGCCATGAATGCCAGCCAACACGCCGAAACCCATGAAGTGTTCAATCAGGTGCCGCCGCTGGATGGCGCCAACCTGTACCGCGTCGATCTGCCGCTGCAAGAGTGGACCAAGCGTTTTGGCGGCGGCTGGGCCGAGCAGCGCCTGGATGTGTATGGCGGCTTGGCGGGTGGTGAGCTGATGGCCGCAGGCTTTCTCGCCAATGAAAACAAGCCGGTGTTCAAAAGCCACGACCGCTATGGCCATCGCGCCGATCTGGTGGAGTTTCACCCGGCTTATCACCAGCTGATGAGTGCGGCCATCGAGCATGGTCTGCCGTCCATGCCCTGGACCGATCCGCGCGCCGGCGCTCAGGTCGCGCGCGCCGCCATGAGCTACCTGCACAGCCAGGCCGAAGCCGGCAGTGGTTGCCCACTGACCATGACCTTCGCCAGCGTGCCGGCGCTCAAGCTGCAGGCCGATGTGGCCGAGAAGTGGCTGCCGAAAATCCTCTCCACCCAGTACGACCCGCGCAATCTGCCGATCGAGCAGAAAACCGGCGCGACCATCGGCATGGCCATGACCGAGAAGCAGGGCGGTACCGATGTGCGCGCCAACACCACCCGTGCCTACCCGGTAGGTTTGGGTGGTCCCGGTCAAGCTTATGAGCTGGTCGGCCACAAGTGGTTCTGCTCGGCGCCGATGTGCGATGCCTTCCTGACCCTGGCATACACCACCAAGGGCCTGACCTGCTTTCTGCTGCCGCGCCACCGCCCGGACGGCACGCGCAACGAGTTCTATATCCAGCGCCTGAAAAACAAGCTGGGCAACTGGTCGAACGCTTCCAGTGAAGTGGAGTTTCGCGGCGCCCTGGCCTGGATGGTCGGCGAGGAGGGCCGTGGCGTGCCGACCATTATCGAGATGGTCGCGCTGACCCGCTTCGACTGCATGATCGGCTCCAGCGCCCTGATGCGTCAGGCCCTGACCCAGGCCGCACACCACTGCGCTCATCGCCAGGTGGGCGGTCGTGTACTGAGCGAACAGCCGCTGATGCAGAACGTACTGGCCGACCTGGCCCTGGAAAGCGAGGCGGCCCTGGCGCTGACCATGCGCATGGGTAAGGCGCTGGATAATCCGCATGACGAGCAGGAAGACAAGTTCGCCCGCCTGGTCACCGCCGTGGGCAAGTACTGGATCTGCAAACGTGCGCCCGCCATGATCAACGAGGCCGCCGAATGCATGGGCGGCGCCGGGTATGTCGAGGACACCATCTTGCCGCGCCTGTACCGAGAAGCACCGGTCAACTCGACCTGGGAAGGCTCGGGCAACGTGCAGTGCCTGGACGTGCTGCGTGCACTGTCCAAGGAGCCCGGTGTGCTCGATGCACTGTTCGATGAACTCGGTGACGGTCATGCTGATGCCCGCCTCAAGGCGCATATCGCCAAGCTGCAGGCGGACTTTCGCGACACCGCTGATATCCAGTACCGCGCCCGTCAGTTGACCGAAGACGTGGCCCTGGCGCTACAGGCCAAGCTGCTGCTGGAAGCCGGCAATTCGGTGGTAAGCGATGCCTTTATAGCCAGCCGTTTGGGCGGGCAGGGCGGCCGGGTCTACGGCACTCTGCCGCGTGGGGTGAATGTCGAGGCGCTGGTGGTGCGCAGTACGCCGCACCTGATCTGAGGCCTGAGCATGCACAGCAGTCTCTTTGAGCGATTAAAGGCCTGGCTGGCCGGTGATATCGGTGCGGACTACGGTATCGCTCAGCTGCAGGCCGCAGCCGGGGTGGCGAGCTTCAGCAGTCAGCCGCCGGCTGTGCACTTCAATCCGCTTGGCGGTGTGCATGGCGGCTACACCGCCACGCTGTTCGATGCGGCGTTGGGGTTGGCGGTGTATTCGCAAGCCTGTGCCGAGGAGGTCTACGTGACCGCCAGCCTGCAGGTGAATTACCTGCGCCCGATTGGTCTTGCGGCTTTGCCGCTGCGAACCGAAGCCCGCGTGCAGCAGCGCGAAGGGCGACATGTCGCGGTACAGGCCACGCTGCACGATGCTCAGGGGCTGCTGTGCGCCAACGCCAGTGGTGTCTTCACTTGCTTGCTCCATACGGCGTCAGGCGCTACTCAGTCCGTTGGTTTACCTGCGCGGTAAACGCCAGGCTCTGTCATTTCCCGCGGCCGCCGGGTAAGGTGGCCGCCGATGGTTCCAGCCCGTGTGATGCGACTGGATGAAAAGGGAACATGGAAAGCACCACAACCGGTGCCGAAGCCATGGCTGCCCCCGCAACTGTAAACGGCGAGCGACGCCCAGATGCCACTGACCGCAAGGTTGGGAAGGCGGGTGGAGTATCAAGCCGTGAGCCAGGAGACCTGCCATCGAAGTCGGGCGCTTATGCCCATCCCCTCAATCCGGATCATCGCGCGGTGGGCGCGGTACAGGAATCGCTATGCACATCGAACCAGAAGTCGTTACTGGCGCCAAACTCTTCCTCAGTTATGCAACCGCCGCAGGTGCCTTTGGCCTTACGGCCAAACTTGCCCTCGACAGCGTACGCAGCAACGGTGGCGCTGCCGCCTTAGCGCTGCGTAGCCTGCTAACCACCGCCTTGGTGTTCTGCTTCTTCGAGGTCTTTCCGCACCATGCGGTCGGGGTTTCCGAGGTGCACCTGATCCTCGGCTCGACACTGCTGCTGCTGTTTGGCGCGGGTGCCACGGCTGTTGGTCTGGCGCTCGGCTTATTACTGCAGGGGCTGCTGTTTGCTCAGTTTGACCTGCCGCAGTACGGCATGAACGTCACCACGCTGCTGGTGCCGCTGTGGGCGATCAGTGTGCTGGCCAAGCGCATTATCGCGCCGGGCACCGCCTATGTAGACCTCTCCTACAAACAGGCGTTGGCGCTGTCGACCGCCTATCAGGGTGGCATCGTCGCCTGGGTCGGCTTCTGGGCGTTCTATGGCAACGGTTTCTCCGGTGAGAACCTGGCGGCCGTGGGTAGTTTTGGTCTGGCCTATATGAGCGTGATCCTGATCGAGCCACTGGTTGATCTGGGTGTGCTGGCCGCTGCCAAGGCACTGTCCGCTTATAGCCGTGGGCCGCTGTTCAACACGCGTCTGCATCAGTCGGCCTGATTGACTACTGGCGGCGCTGCCAGATCAGCTTGCCGGTGTTGCTCTCAGTGACCAGGTACTGGTCACTGAAGCGATAGTAGGCGGCAGGCTGATAGTCACTGCGACCCTGCATCTGCACTTCCAACAAGCCGTTGTTGCTCTGCCAGCGGCCGCTGTATTGCAGCTCGCCAGGGCTGTCGTAGTTCCAATCAGCGCCACCTGCCACACTGCGCGTCCACTGCGAAACGCTGCCGTCATCACTCAGTTGCAGAATCATCTGGGTGGTCATTGAAGCGAAATTGGCACCGCCGCTGTTGATGATCTTCTCGTGTACCCAGGTGCCGATCAGCGCCGGATCGCGTGTGGCGCTGCTACTTGGACTACTGCTTGGCGCTGCCGCTGCAGCGTTAAGGTTCTGCCGGTGGAACAGCGCCTTGCGCTCCAGAGTGGCCCCGGTCGTCGGGTTGCGTGCGGCAATATGGGCGTTGAGCATGCCATTGGCGTAAGTGGCGTTCATATTGGCGATCAACTGGCCAGATTGCGCATCACTGATCTGAGCCCGGAGCAGTTGCCCGTCAAAGGTGCCGCTGATCTGCAGGTGCAGCCTGCCACCTTCCACATATTCCCCCGTGACCTGCTGGCCCTGGCTGCGCAGGTGCATTTCGGCTGGCTGGCCGTCCAGCGTCGTCAAGTAATGGCCGTCTAGGTTATCGGCCAGCAGAAAACTGGGTAACAGACAAAGCACAAGGGTGAGCAGCGCGTGCGGCATGAGTGTTCCTTAGACAATTGGCTGACAGAAGATTAGCAACGGATGCTTGACCTGGGTGCCGCCCCACACTTGCAGACTGGTAACGCAGCTGAATAGAGGAGCGTTGCCATGACCCGTGAACAAGCCTTCTGGCAGGAATACCAACTGGCCCGCGCTCAGCGCGGCACTGATCCCACTGCCGAGCTGCGCCATCTGGAGCGGGCGCATATTCTCGGTCAGCGTTATTTTAGCGAACACTTGCGCAGCCATTTATGGATGCTCGCTTGGGCCTGGCGCCAGCGTGATTGGGCCGAGGGCCTGGCGCAACTGCTGCGCATACCCGGTAGCCTGGGGTCGTTGCTGGGGCTGTTTCCCTTGGGAAATCCGGGCACACGGCGCGTCGGCCCACTGACCCCGCAGGCTGTGCCCGAGGATCTGCAGGCGCTACTCAAATAGCCTGCGCGGGCAACGTCGCGCTATCGCAAGCGCGGCGGATCAGGGCAAGATAGAGCCATTCCGATCAGCCAGGAAGGTGCCTTGTGAACCCTTGTTCCGATGACTTTATTGTCGCCAACACCGCTGAAGAAGCAGTGGATCGTCTGGCCGCCTTGCACCTGCAGGCGACCACGGGCTTGAGTCAGGCGCTCAAGCGCTACCTGAAAGAGCGCGTCAAACCGGATGCCGCTCAGCAGTGCCAGTTCCGCTACCCTGAGTTGCGTCTGGTCTACCTGTGTCAGGGCGAAGTGCCGACCACCGTGCGTGCCTACGCCAAGGTGCAGGTGCCGGGTACCTACAGCATCACCGTCACCCACCCGGCAGCGTTTCGTAAATACCTGCTGGAGCAGCTGCGCCCGCTGATGAACGACTTCACCGTGCGCGTGGAAGTGGGCATCAGCCAGCAGAACATTCCTTATCCGTACGTGGTCGAGCAGGGCGATGAGCTGGCTGGCTCCGGGGTCACCGCCGCCGAGCTGGCGCGGGTATTCCCCAGTACCGATCTGTCCGCCGCTACCGACGGCACCGCCGATGGCCTGTACGACTGGGAAAATACCGACCCGCTGCCGCTGGCGCTGTTCGATGCCGCAAGGGTGGACTTCTCCCTGCGCCGCTTGGTGCATTACACCGGCAGCGACTGGCGGCATGTGCAGCCATGGATTTTGCTGACCAACTACCACCGCTACGTCGACCAATTTATTCGCCACGGTCTGGACATGCTGGTGGGTGAGTCGCGTTTCAACCGCATGGTGCTGCCGGGCAACGTGGTGATCGAGCGCGGCATGGCCGAAGGCGAGATGCAGGCGATTATCGAGAACGTCATCTGGCACCGTTACCAGATGCCCGCCTACCACCTGCAGGCCGAGGACGGTCACGGTATTACCCTGGTCAACATCGGTGTCGGCCCATCCAACGCCAAGAACATCACCGATCACCTTGCTGTGCTGCGTCCGCACTGCTGGCTGATGATCGGCCACTGCGGCGGCCTGCGTCAGTCGCAGACCATCGGCGACTACGTGCTGGCCCACGCCTATATGCGCCGCGACGGCATTCTCGACCGCGTGCTGCCGCCAAACATTCCGTTGCCGGCCCTGGCCGAGGTGCAGCAGGCGTTGCAGGAAGCGGCCAAGCTGGTGACCGGTGAAGAGGGCGATGAGCTGAAGAAGCGCCTGCGTACCGGCACTGTGTTGACCTACGACGATCGCAACTGGGAATTGCGCTGGGCCCAGGAGCGGCCGTTGATCAATCTCTCCCGCGCCGTGGCCGTGGATATGGAAAGCGGCACCATCGCCGCGCAAGGTTATCGCCTGCGCGTGCCCTATGGCACGCTGCTGTGCGTGTCCGACAAACCGCTGCACAGCGAGATCAAACTGCCGGGTGCGGCCGGTGCCTTCTATGAGCGCGCGGTCACCCAGCACCTGCATATCGGTATCACCGCGCTGGAACTGATGCGCAGCCAGCTCAACTCGCTGCACTCGCGCAAGCTGCGCAGCTTTGATGAGCCGCCGTTCCGCTAACGCATCAAGCGAAGCGCAGGTGCAGAATCGGGAAAGGCCGCCCGCCGCCATCCAGCGGTGATCGGCCTTCGACTGCAAAGCCCTGGCTTAGGTAGAAACCCAGCGCCTTGGGGTTCTGTTCATTGACGTCAACTCGGCTAGCGCCGAGGCGTACCACTGCGTCGTTAAGCAGTGCTCGACCAATGCCCATGCCGTGGTACTGCGGGTCAACGAACAGCATCTCGACCTTGCCTTCGGCATAGCCGAGAAAACCGGCGATCGTGCCATCGTCGCCACGTATGCAACTGAGCTGAACCAGGGGGAAGTACTGCTCGATCAGTAAGGGTTTGAGCAGCTGAATATCGTGCTCTTCGAGGAAGTCATGGGTAGCGCGTACGGCTGCTTCCCACACTTCAAGCAAGCGCGGGAAGTCGGTGGCGCGGGGTGTTTCGATCGGGTGCGGCATGTGTGGCTCAGCGGCGGTGAAAAAGGGGCAAATCATGCAGCTGATTTGCCCCTGCTGTCACTTGCTGGCGTCCAGCACCACGCGGTAGCGCGCTTTGCCGGCGCGCAGGTGGTCAATGGCGTCGTTGACCTTGCTCATGGGGAAGTGCTCGACCTGCGGCAGGATTTGATGGCGCGCGCAGAACTCGAGCATTTTCGCCATGTTGGCCGGTGAGCCAACCGGTGAGCCAGACAGGCTCTTCTGCTTGGGAATCAGGTTGAACACATGCACCGGGATCGCGCTTGGTACGATGCCGACAAAATGCAACCGGCCTTTACCACGCAGGGTGCCGATCATAGCGCTCCAGTCCAGGTCGGCACTGGCAGTGACCAGCAGGAAATCCAGGCTGCCGGCAATCGCTTTCAGCGCTGCGCTGTCGGTCGAGGCCACCACCTTATGTGCGCCTAGGCGTTTGGCTTCTTCTTGTTTGCTCAGTGAAGACGTGAAAGCGGTGACTTCGCAGCCCCAAGCATTGAGGAAACCCAGCGCCAGGTGACCGAGGCCGCCGATACCCACCACGCCAACCTTATCGGTGGGTTTCACATCGAAGTCCAGCAGTGGGCTGAACACCGTGGAGCCGGCGCAGAACAGTGGGCCGACCAGCGCCGGGTCAAGGCCGTCGGGCAGTGCTACGGCCCAGGCCCAATGGCTGCGCAGGCGATCAGCGAAACCGCCGTTGCTGCCGACAATGGTCGGTTTTACCGTGCCGCACAGTTGATGCGAGCCTTCCATGCAGGAGCTGCAATGCATGCAGCTGCCCTTGTACCAGCCGATACCGACGCGCTGGCCGAGCTTGAGGCCGCGGGCCTGTGGGCCGAGGCGCACCACGGTGCCGACTACTTCATGGCCAGGGATAAAGGGGTAGCGCGCATTGCCCCATTCGTTGTCGATCATCGACTGGTCGGAGTGGCAAATGCCGCAGTATTCCACCGCCACCTCCACTTCTTCAGCGCCCAGTGGGCCGGGGTCATAACTGTGCAGTTCGAGGGGCGCGCCGGGTGCTTTGGCAGCCCAGCCGGTAAAGGTATCGACGACGGATTCGGACGAACTCATAACAATGGCCTCGGGACGGGAAACACAACCCATCCAGCATAGCCCGCTACGCCGCTGCAGGCTGCGCGGATCACTCAGCCTGATAGTCCAACCGTGGCCTCGGTTACACTAGCCGCCTCGTCACCTGTTACTGGATCACCTATGTCGCGCCCACCTCGCCCAGCGTCTTCTCGCCTGCACGGTGGCAAACCTGCCGTGCGCCGCGTGGCCAAGGCACCGCCCGCCGAGCCGCGTTTGCTGGTGCTGAACAAACCCTTCGACGTGCTGACCCAGTTCAACGACGAACAGGGCCGTGCCACTCTCAAGGATTTTGTCGATGTACCCGGCGTCTATCCGGCTGGTCGGCTGGACCGCGATAGTGAAGGCCTGCTGTTGTTGACCAACGACGGCGGCCTGCAAGCACGCATCGCCGATCCCAAGCACAAGCTGGCGAAAACCTATTGGGTGCAAGTAGAGGGCGAACCGAACGACATGCAATTGCAGCAGCTGCGTGACGGCGTGCAGTTGAATGACGGCCCAACCCTGCCGGCCGAAGCACGGTTACTGGATGAGCCGCAGCTGTGGGAGCGCAACCCGCCGGTGCGCTTTCGCAAAAGCATCCCGACGGCCTGGCTTGAGCTGGTGATTCGCGAGGGGCGCAACCGTCAGGTACGCCGTATGACCGCCGCTGTTGGGCTGCCAACGCTGCGCCTGGTGCGCGTGCGTATCGGCCCGTTCGGCCTGGATGATTTGCAGCCGGGGCAGTGGCGCGAAGTGCCGGCCCGGCTGGATTGATCAGTAACCGGCTTTGATAACGGCGATGCCTTTATCCAACACCTCATTCCAGGCGTTGCGGGTTTCGTTGCAGTACTGCTGATCATGCTCGCCGATGGTTTGTAGCAGCGCGTGCTGCCACAGCACATACAGCTCTGGGCGAATGTCCATGGCGGCGCGGGAGTGGCTGCAGCCCAGGGCGCGCAGCTTGGTGTCAGGCATGCCGCGGGCATGCATCACCAGATTGAGAATGCCCTGACGCAGCAGGAGCTTTTGTCCGTTCATCTCGGTATTGGCGAACTTCTCGCGCACCTCGGGTGAGCTGGCGAGGAAATGCCGGTAAAAGCTGTCGAAAAAATCAGGGCTGGCGCAGCAGCGGCCATAGCTCTGCATCACCCGGTCTGTAGGGGACATGAATGCTCCTGGAGGAAGGCGGAAAGGCGCATTCTAGAGCAGTTTGCTGCGGCTTGGTGTGCAGTGGTCGGTGCGGGGCAGCTTTCTAGCCGTGGATGCCGCGACTTGCTTCGATGATGTAGGTGATGACTGGTTTGGCCAGGAAGGCAAACAGGCACAGGCCCAGGCCGAGGAACAGGATGGCGGTGCCCAGGCGGCCGGCTTTGGAGGTTTTCGCCAGGTCCCAGATGATGAAGAACATAAACACCATCAGCCCGCCGACTAGGGCGTACATCATCAGGGATTCGAACTGTTCGGTTTCCATTCGGGCCTCGTGAACCTGCAGGTGCTCGGCTGGGTGCCGACCAGCGCTATGCGAGGCGCATGAAAGGAAGGCCGTCGCACAGAGGCCGCGATTATACGCACCATCGGCGGCTCTGCCAGCCGACCACGGCCAAAGTGCGGCGATCAGCCGCGCAGGTGCTGTAACGGCAGCTGAGTGCTGGAGAGAATCTGTTGCAGCACAAAACTGGAACGTACGCTGGAAACACCCTCGATACGGGTCAGGGTACCCAGCAGCAGTTTCTGGTAATGATCCATGTCTGGTACCACCACCTTGAGTTGGTAGTCCGCGTCCATCCCTGTCACCAGGCAGCATTCCAGCACTTGCGGGCATTTGCGGATTTCTTCCTGAAAATGCTCAAAGCGTTCCGGGGTGTGCTTGTCCATGCCAATCAGCACGTAGGCGGTCAGCGTCAGGCCGAGCTGTTTACGGTCGAGCAGGGCGACCTGGCCGAGGATATAACCATCGTCTTCGAGCTGTTTAACCCGCCGCGAGCAAGGGGAGGGCGACAGGCCGATGCGTTCGGCCAGGTCCTGGTTGGACAGGGTGGCGTCGCGCTGCAATTCAGCGAGGATATTCAGGTCGTAACGATCAAGTCTGTTCATCTTTATCCTGCTTTCGTTATTCGGTTGTTCAGGATGATGCGCTTGTGGTGATTAATTGCGCAAGTGGTGGGTATTTCAGCAATGTTCGCAATCTTTCACTGCGTCGGCAGGCGTAAGCTTTACCTCAACTTCAAGGCCCGGACGACATGTCCAGCCGCCTCGCCCAATCAGGTGAGCGGTCGCCGCCGATCCAACCGGATCGTCACGGCACCCGGGTCCGCACTGCCCAACCAGGTATGCGAAGAAAAGGCGTTACCATCGCCACAATGACGGACACGCGAAAAAGGGGAAGGCCTGCAGGCCTTCCCCTTTTTTGTGCCCGTCGTCTTCGGCTGCGCGCCGCTAAACCTGGTGCCAGGCGACTCCTGTTACCTGCTCGCTACCTTTAAGAGGCCGCTGCTGGCGTTGCCACATTGCTTGGATCGGCGTGTACCAGTACCTCGGCGCGGGGGAACTCGCTGCGGATCGCCGCTTCAACCTGATCGCACAGGCCGTGGGCATGCTGCAGGCTCAACTCGCCCGGCAGCTCCACATGCAGCTGCACAAACCAGTGGGTGCCGGAGAGCCGCGTGCGCAAGTCATGCACGCCCAGCACGCCGGGCACGGCGCAGGCCAGGCTGTGCATCTGTGCGCTGATCTGCGGATCGAGCTCCTGATCCATCAGCACGGTGGCGGCTTCGCGGACGATGCTGATGGCGCTCCAGAAGATATACAGCGCAATGCCGATACCGAAGATGGCGTCCAGTTGCGGCCAGCCGTAACTAGCCAGCAGCAATGCCAGAAGGATGCTGCTGTTGAGTAACAGGTCCGAGCGGTAGTGCAGCGAATCGGCGCGAATCGCGGTGGAGCCGGTCAGTTTCACCACATGGTTCTGAAACATCAGCAGGGCGATGGTCACCGCCAGCGACAGTAGCATCACCGCGATGCCCAGGGCCGGTGCACCAATCGGTTCGGGATTGAGCAGGCGGTCGATGGCGTGACTGCCGACTAAGATTGCGCTGGCGCCGATAAACAGTGCCTGGCCCAGGCCAGCCAGGGCTTCGGCCTTACCGTGACCGTAGCGGTGATCCTCATCGGCCGGGCGCAGGGCGTAGTGCACGGCGATCAGGTTGAGCAGCGAGGCGGCTCCATCAAGCAGCGAGTCGGTCAGCCCCGCCAGCAGGCTGACCGAGCCGCTGAGCCACCAGGCAATGGCTTTGGCCAGTGCCAGCGTAAGTGCCGCCGCCAGTGCGGCGAAGGTCGCCAGGCGCATCAGGCGGGCGTGTTGCGGCTGTATGTTCACGGGTTATCCAGAGTGGGGACGTTCTGCCAAGGCTAGCGCTAAATAACAAAAGCCCGTCGTAAAACGGGCTTTCAGTATGAGCTTGCTGTTACCGGGCTTAGGCTGCTGGGCGCAGGCCATAGGCTGCCAGTTGCTCCGCACTGCCGCTGTGCTGAATCAGACGCGGGTCATCAAGCGGCAGGCTGTGGCCCGTTTGCACTTCGATCAGTGCCTTGAGCTTGATCGGATCGACCTTGCCGTCAGCATCCACCACATTCTGCAGGTCTTGCGGGCCAACTTGCGAGGTCAGGCCGCCCGGTAGGTAGATCGCGCCGGTGGCGAAGTCGATACCAAAGGCGATCAGTCCTGGGATCACATAGAACAGGATGCCGATAGCGTTAAGCCCAGCCACCATGGGGTCGATGCGGCCTTCGATTTGGCCGCGGCGATCCGGGAAGAACAGGGTGCCGCAGGCGGTCAGTTGGGTGAGCAACGCGGCGACGATAAGGCCACCGATAACGCGGGTTTGGGTGCGCATTGAACATCTCCATGGAAAAAGTGGCGCAACTATACCAATGCCTGTATTGCAATGCCGCTGCGTCAGGCGCTGCCAGCGCTATTTCGCGCAGCCATACCTAACACTCAGACAGCGCCAATGCTCTACAGGTTCGCCGTTATAATCCCGCGCCTTGAATGGAGCCCGCATGAATTCCCTGCCAATCGATGTGCTGCTGCCTGAGCTGTGTCAGGCCCTTGCTCTGCGTGACGAAGCGGTGCTGGAAGCGCCGCCCGGTGCCGGCAAGACCACCCGCGTGCCACTGGCGCTGCTGGAGCAGCCTTGGCTGGCCGGGCAGACCATCATCATGCTTGAGCCTCGGCGGCTGGCGGCGCGCGCGGCGGCCGAGCGCTTGGCCAGTGAGCTGGGTGAGGCGGTGGGGGAAACCGTCGGTTATCGCATCCGCCTGGACAGCAAGGTCGGCCCGCGCACCCGTATCGAAGTGGTCACCGAAGGCATTCTGGCGCGGCGGCTGCAGGACGACCCGGCGCTGGAAGGCGTCGGCCTGGTGATCTTCGATGAATTTCATGAGCGCAGTCTGGATGCGGACCTGGCGCTGGCGCTGTGCCTGAATGGCCGGGCGATGTTTCGTGGTGCGGACTCCGGCGAACTGCCGCTGAAGGTGCTGCTGATGTCGGCAACCCTGGAAGGTGAGCGGTTGGCGGGCCTGCTCGGCGATGCGCCGGTGCTGCGCAGCGAAGGGCGGATGTTCCCTGTGGATATCCGCTGGGGCGCGCCCTGGCAGGCGGGCGAGTGGGTCGAGCCGAAAGTGCTGCAGTGTGTGTTGCAGGTGCTGGCCGATGAACCGGGCAGCCTGCTGGTGTTTCTGCCGGGGCAGGCGGAGATTCGCCGGGTCAACGAACAACTGGCAGAGTCCCTGGCCGGACGGCGCGATGTTCTGCTCTGCCCGCTGCATGGCGAACTGGATCTTAGCGCCCAGCGCACTGCCATCGAGCCTTCACCGCCGGGCCTGCGCAAGGTGGTGCTGGCGACCAACATCGCCGAAACCAGCCTGACCATCGATGGCGTGCGTGTGGTAATCGATGCCGGCCTGGCGCGGGTGCCGCGTTTTGACCCGAACAGCGGCATGACCCGCCTGGACACCCAGCGTATTTCCCGCGCCTCGGCCACTCAGCGCAGCGGGCGTGCTGGGCGCTTGCAACCGGGCGTCTGTTATCGGCTGTGGTCGCAGGCGCAGCATGAGCAATTGGCGGCCTACGGCACGGCGGAAATGCTCCAGGCCGACCTCGCCGGCCTGGCTTTGCAACTGGTGCGCTGGGGCGTGCAGCCGGCTGAACTGGTCTGGCTTGATCCGCCGCCGGCAGCGGCCTATGCCCAGGCTCTGGAGTTGCTGGCACGTCTGGGCGCCGTGGATACCCAGGGCAAACTGACCGCTCACGGTCAGGCTATGGCTGAGCTGCCGACTCATCCACGTATCGCCCATCTGCTGCTGCGCGGTCAGGAGTTGGGCCTTGGCCCATTGGCCTGCGATCTGGCTGCGTTGCTCGGCGAACGCGACATTCTGCGTGGCGCGGGCGCTGATCTGCACAGCCGATTGGCCTTGCTGGCGCGTGAGTCACGCGGCGCGCGCGGCAGTCAGGGCGGGGTGCAGCGCGCGCGGCAACTGGCCCGGCAGTTTCAGGGTTACCTCAAGCGCCGGCCCAGCCCGCAGGCAGTCAGCGATCCCGAGCATCCGCGCTGGCTGGGCGCGTTGCTGGCGTTTGCCTACCCGGATCGCATCGCTCAGCAGCGGCGTGACGGCGGAGCGGAATACCGTTTGGCCAACGGCCGGGCGACGCTGTTTACCGAAGTCGATGGGCTGATGAAACACAGCTGGCTGGTAGTCGCGGACCTGGGTGGCCGCCAGGGGCAGCGTGAAGAGCGTATCTACCTGGCCGCTGAGCTGGAGCCGCAGTTGTTCGAAGGCGTGCTGGCCGAGCAGGTCAGCAACCTGGACGTGCTGGATTGGGATGAACGCGAAGGCGCCCTGCGCGCCGAACGCCAGCGCAAGGTCGGTGAGCTGGTGCTGTCACGCGAGCCGCTGACCGGACTCGATGCACAGCAACGCAGTCGCGCCATGCTCGGCCTGGTGCGGCGCAAGGGCCTGGCGCTGCTGCCCTGGACGCCGGAGCTGCGCCAATGGCAGGCGCGGGTGGCGTTGCTGCGCACGTTGGATCTGGCCAGCAAGGACACCAGCGAATGGCCCGATGTCAGTGATGCTGCCTTGCTGGCGACGTTGGAGAGTTGGCTGCAGCCCTATCTGGATAACGTCACCCGGCTCAGTCACTTCGCCAATCTGGATTTGCCCAGCCTGTTGCTGAATCTACTGCCCTGGCCGCTGCCGCAACGTCTGGATGAGTTGGCGCCACGCAGCGTGCAGGTGCCGTCTGGTTCGCGCATCAGTCTGGATTACAGCGAGCAGCCGCCGGTGTTGGCGGTGCGTTTACAGGAGCTGTTCGGTCTGGCCGATACGCCACGCATTGCCGGTGGCCGCCAGGTGGTCAAGTTGCACCTGCTGTCGCCGGCGAGGCGGCCAGTGCAGGTGACTCAGGATCTGGCCAACTTCTGGCGCAGCACCTATGCCGAGGTGAAGAAAGACCTCAAGGGCAGGTACCCGAAACACTACTGGCCGGATGATCCGCTGATCGCCGAGCCCACCGCGCGGGCCAAACCGCGTAAGTAGGCCTCAGGGCAGGCGCAGGTCTTCGCCGGCCGCCTGAAGCTCGGCATAGGCACGATCCAGCGCATCGCGCAGGGCTTCGGCGCCGGGGGCTTTATTGGACACAATCAGCTTCAGCGGGATGCGCTGCAGCTCCACATACGGCAGCTCGGACATGCCCAGGCGTTTGCGCGCCTGCTCGACCGGGGTTTGGTAATCGAGAAGGAAGTCGCCGCGACGGCGCTGGAGCATTTCCAATGCGGCGGTGTGGGTGCCGGTGCGGTGTTGCTCTACGGCCAGTTGCGGGTCGTTGAGCATTTCGTTGACCGTCTGCCAGTAGGTGTAACCACTGATCATGATCACGCCGCGACCCTTGAGGTCGTCAGGCAGACGCGGCATCAGGGTGTCCCGGCGGAAATACAGGTTGAGCACGATCTCGCCCAACAGGGTTTGGGTTTCCAGGGTGTGCTCGCGCAATTCCAGTTTGCCCGGTGCGCCCGGCCAGACCTGTACGCTGCCGTCCTGAATGGCGTTGTACAGCCGTGCGCTGGGGTAGGAACGCAGTGTGGTGCGATAGCCCGCATGTTCCAGCAGGCGTTTGCTCAACTGCAATATGGCGCCTTTGGCGCGCCCTTGGCTGTCCGTGTAGGAATAAGGTGGAAACTCGTAATACCCCACGTGCACCAATGGTCGCGAATCATCGGCGGCAGAAGCGGCGAGGCTGGCGCTGCAGTGCAAGGCTACAGCCAGCGCGAGGCAGAGAAATCGTGGCATCAAATGGGTACGTACTGCGGCTATCTGCCGTCTTTTCGTTATAAAAATGTCACACAAGCCGAGCATGGCTAACTGCCAGCAGTTTTGTCCAGTGGCTTGCTGAAAAAGCTTAGTCCAGCGTCGGCAGCAGCAGGCGGGCGAGCACCGGCAGGTGGTCAGAAATGCCTAAGCTGTCGTGCTGACGCACCTGGCTGTCGAGTAGCGTCAGCTGTGGGCTGTGGAACAGGTAGTCGAGGGTACGATCCGGGCCGCTCACTGCCGGATCGTTGGGGTAATGGGTGTACCAGCGCGTCTGTTCGGCGCCGCTGGCCTGCTCCAGGCTCGGCACCATCGGGTAGCGCTCAGCCAGTTGCTGCAACTCACTGGTGGGGCTGTACCAGCTGCGCTGGTTCTCAGGCAGACGCTGGTACTGGCCGGGAGGCAGCAGGTTGAAGTCGCCGCCGATCACCCAGGGTTTGCCGTCGGCCTGGAGCTGGTCGAGCAGGCTGCGGGTCATGGCCACTTGGCGCTGCATGGTGTCATTGCCTTGGGCGAAGGCATCCAGATGGGTGTTGATGGCGACCAGTTCGCCACCGCCACGCACGGGTAGGTGACTGACCAGCAAGGCTCGCTTGAGGTTGAATTGGCGGCTGATCAGGTTGGCGGGCATCAGCGGCAGTTGCAGGCGTTCGGCGTGGGATATCTGGAAGCGGCTGAGGGTGCCCAGCTGCATGCCGACGCTGCCGAGAATCTGCGGGTGCGGCACAAAGGCTGCTTTCCAGTAATAAGCCTGGCTGCTGCACGGATACAGGTCACTTAAACGCTCGTGCAACAGTGCGAGCTGGTTCTGATAGTCCGTGGCTTTGGCCCCGTTGTGCAGTTCTTGCAGCAGGACGATATCGGGCTGCTCGTCACGCAGAATGCGGGCGACTTCATCCAGGGTAAACGCCAAGTCTTGCGCGCTGGGGCGCTGGTCGGGGCCGTTGCCACCGACCAGGTCGTACCAGAACACATAGCGCTTGCCGGCCAGGTATTGGATATTCCAGGTCATCACTTTCAGAGCCTGGCCGGGTTGCAGTTGCGGCGCGCTGGTCTGGCAGCTCACGGGGGCGGCTTCGCGGGCGTCTGGGTGCCAGGTCAGGCTGTAGATCAGTGCCGCCAGCACGCAGCACAGGCTAGCCAGGCTGAGCAGGAGAAGGCGCAGGAATCGGGGCAGGGGCATAAACAGGATCGCTGGCAGGTGAACTATGCTGTGGGAGCATACCGGAGATGGCCGATGCTGCCGATGTTGCAGGGCCTTGCTCGGGTGCTTCAGGAGGTCACATGACTCACCCAACGATTGCCCAGCGCAGCCCCTATGCGGTTGCGGTCACCGCCGGCAACGATTACTTCTGGTGCCGCTGCGGGCTCAGCGTCGCACAGCCGTTCTGCGACGGCAAGCATAAAGGCAGCGGTTTCACCCCGTTGAAGTTCCACGCAGACGAGGACGCCACCCTGTACTTCTGTGGCTGCAAGCACACCCAGATACCGCCTTGTTGCGATGGCAGCCATAACAGGTTGTAGTAACCGCCTTTGCAGTCACTGGGTTGGAGACAGGTTATGTACCGCAAGGTGTTCGCCAACAAGGTATTCGACCGTAAAGTTGTGGTGATTACGGGCGGCTGCGCCGGTATTGGCCGCGCGCTGGCCATGCGCTTGGCACAGGCCGGCGCTCGGCTGGTGATCTTTGATCTGCAGCAGCAGGCGCTCGACAGCCTGGTGCAGCACCTGGCCGATCATCACAATGCTGAGGTTCTGGGCGTGCTCTGTGATGTGGCCGATGCGGCGGCAGTTGAGCGGGCGATGGCGCTGACCGTCGAGCGTTTTGGCGGCATTGATGTACTGGTCAATAACGCCGGCATTACCCACCGCAGCAGCTTTGCCGACACGGAGCTAGCCGTGTTTCAGAGGATTATGGCGGTCAACTATTTTGGCGCGCTGCACTGCACCAAGGCTGCTTTGCCCAGTTTGATCGCCCGCGGCGGGCAGATCATCGTGCTCAGCTCTCTCTCAGGCTTTGCGCCGCTGCTTTATCGTAGTGCCTATAACTCCAGCAAGCATGCCCTGCATGGTCTGTTTGAAACCCTGCGCTATGAGCTGAAGGGCTCCGGGGTCAATGTGATGCTGGTGTGCCCTGGCTTTACCGCCACTGACCTGCGCAAGAATGCCCTGGTGGGCGATGGCTCGGTGGCCTCGCAGCCGCCGTTGGCGATGGGCAAAGTCGCTTCGCCGCAGGATGTCGCTGAGGCTATCTACCAAGGTGCCTTGAAGCGTCGTCGGCTGCTGGTATTGTCCAATGTCGACTGGCGCGCGCGGGTGCTGGCGCGGTTCTTCCCACGGCTGTTCGAGCGTGTGCTGCTGCCGCGCCTGTCCGGCTTGAAACCGCAGCGTGCGGGAAGGTCCTGATGCGCCGCGCATGGCCCTTTTTACTGCTGTTGCTCGGTGCGCCGCTACACGCCGAGGAGCCGCCTGCGTTGCGGGTCATGACCGATATCTGGCCACCGTTCCGTATGCAGGAAGGTGATGGCCCGCTAACGGGGCTAGATATTGATGTGCTCGAGCAACTCACTGAGCGCACCGGGTTGCGCTTCGACGTCCAGCGTGCGCCCTGGGCGCGCGGTTTGGCGGCGCTGCAGAACGGTAAGGCGGACTTGATGACGGGGTTGGCGAAAACCCCGGAGCGTGAGGGCTATATCCATTACCTCGCACAGCCTTACTACGCTTGTGCGCCGCGTTTCTATGCTGCACCGGCGCAGGCCAAGGCGCTGCAGAGCTACAGCCAGCTGGCCAACCTGACGATCGGCCATGTGCTGGAGTCGGCGTACTTCGAGCCGTTTGATTCAGATCTGCAACTGCGCAAAACCGCGGTCAATACTGAAGGGCAGTTACTGGAAATGCTGGTGCGTGGCCGCTTGCAAACGGTGATCGGCACCGATTGTCAGGTCGACTATGAATTGCGCGATGCGCGCTGGAATGGCCATATCGCCAAGGCCGTGTTTCAGCCCGAGGCACACACCGATTTGTACATTGGCTTCTCCCGCCGGCGAGGCTTGCAGGCGCAGTATCAGCAGGTAAGCGAAGCACTGGCGCAGATGCAGGCTGAAGGCTGGATCGCCAAGGCTGCGCAGCGTTATCAGTCCGCCGCGCCTTGAGTTTCAACGCCTTCAGCCATTAGTGCTCGTGCGGCTCGATATACACCTCGTAGATCATTTCCAGATCCCAGAACGCTGCTTCGATCTTGTGGCCATCCAGATCGCGGACAAAGCAGCCGTAATAGGGCTCGCCATATTCTGCGCGAGGGCCGGGGGCGCCTTCGTCGCTGGCCCCAGCTTCCAGGGCTGCCTGGTAGAAATCGTGCACGGCGGCCTTGTTCGATGCGACAAAGCCGAAGTGGCTGCCATTGCCAATACTTGCCGGTTTGCCGTTGATCGGCGTCTGCACCCAGAACTCCGGGTATTCGCGGCCATAGGCGACAGCGCCGGGGTGGGCGAGTACGCGCTTGCAGCCGAGGGTGGCGAGCACCTGATCGTAGAAGGCGGTGGCCTTGTCGAATTGATTGGTGCCTATGGAGATATGCGAAAGGATGCTCGGGTTGGCGTCAGCCATGGCTCTGTCCTCCTTGAGTGTTGCTGGCGTTCACTCGACTTCGGGCTGGGCGCTGCGCAGCATAAATAGACGAAACAGCACGACGCTTGAGAATAGTTGTAAAAAGCGACTTGCGCAGTCGAGCAGCAGGCTCGCTAGGGCGTTGTCGGCCAAGACCTCGTTGGAGTGACTCCAGCCGTCGAGCAGCCACAGCGGCAGCATGACAATCAGGATGCAACCGAGCATAGGCCAGAAGTAACCGCTGCTCAGTTGGAAGCTCTCGTGCAGCGCCTTCATCGGGCTCAGACCGCGCAACACCAGCAGGTACTCGGCAAACGCCAGTTTGACCATCAGCCAGATTCCCGGCAGCACGAACAGCGAAGCGCCGAGCAGAACCGCCAAGGTATTGAGTCCCGCCAGCAGAGCGAAACTTGGCCACAGCCGTAGGCTGGCTGCCAGCAGATCGCGGGCGCGCGGCTGCTGGCCTTGGCTGCGTGCGTCGAGGAATAGAATCAGCGCGGCGCTATATAACGGGTAGAACAGCAAACCGGCGAGCAGGCGCCAGAGTGTGGCAGATTCGGCGTCCACCAGGCTGGTGACCTGCTGCAGCAACAAACCTTCGAGCACGATCAACGGCAGGCACAGGCGGGCAATCGCCACTATGTTATGGCTGAAGAAATACCAGGCGTCGCGCAGAGCGGAGGTCATATTCATGGTGGGCGCGTGTTGAGTCTGAGAGTCGCCACTCTAGCCGATTGCCCCTGGCGCTCCAATTTATGCCGGCTTTGCTAGTGCCTTGCTTCTGGCATACTGCCAGGCGCTTATTGCCCTGCCATGAGGATTACCGGTGAAGAAGATCGCCGTATTCGCCGATGTACAGAACCTCTATTACACCGTGCGCCAGGCCTATGGTTGCCATTTCAACTACGCCGCGCTGTGGGCCGATATCAGTCAGCATGGGCAGATTGTCGAAGCTTATGCCTACGCTATCGACCGAGGCGATCAGAAGCAGCAGCAGTTTCAGCAGATCCTGCGCAACCTCGGCTTTACCGTAAAACTCAAACCCTTTATCCAGCGCAGTGACGGCTCGGCCAAGGGTGATTGGGATGTCGGCATCACCATCGATATCATGGACGCCGCGCCGCGCGTCGATGAAGTGGTGCTGGCCTCCGGTGATGGCGACTTCGACCTGCTGCTGGACAAAATTCGCGGCAGTTATGGCGTCGACGCGGTGGCCTATGGCGTGCCAGGTTTGACCGCGCAATCGCTGGTGCGTGCGGCCAGTCGCTACGTGCCGATCGACGGCGCACTGCTGCTGAGAAACTGAGCAATGCTTGCCGACTCCATCGCCGTACTCGACTTTGAAACCACTGGCATGTCGCCGGCCCAGCAGGCGCGTGCCACCGAAATCGGTGTGGTAATCGTCGAGGGTGGGCAGATCGTCGCCCGCTACCAGAGCCTGATGAACAGCGGCGCCTGGGTGCCGCCGTTTATCGAGCAGCTCACCGGCATCAGCAACGCCATGTTGCGCACCGCACCGCCTGCCGCGCAGGTGATGCAGGAAGTGGCCGAGTTTGTCGGTGATCGTCCGTTGCTGGCGCATAACGCCAGTTTCGACCAGAAGTTCTGGGACGCCGAACTGGGACTGATTCGCCGTCGCCGCGTGCAGCCGTTTGCCTGTTCTTTATTGCTGTCGCGTCGTCTGTTACCGATGGCGCCGAGCCACAAGCTGGGCAATCTCAACCAGTGGATTGGTCTGCCTGATACTGGCAAGGCGCACCGTGCGCTGGCAGATGCCGAGATGGCGGCCAACCTGACCTGCTTTATGGCGGCGTTGCTGCGTGAGCGCCATGGCATTGCCGAGATTTCCCATGAGCTGCTGTGCAACCTGCAGCGGGTGCCCGCCGCGAAGATGTCGCTGGCGTTGCAGAAAATTCGTGATCACGCCTTTGGCTGACGATGCTTTTAGCGGCTTGTTACATCTGCGTCTCAACCATGGCGCGTGGCTGAATTAAGCTGGACAGGCACCTATCCTGGGCTCTTTGTCGACAGAGGCACACAGCATGTTCGGTTTGTTTAAAAGCGATCCCGCCAAGAAACTACGCAAGCAATACAGTGCCAAGTTGGAAGAGGCAATGCAGGCGCAGCGTAACGGTGATATCCGCAGCTATTCGATGCTGACGGAAGAAGCACAGGCGTTGTGGGCACAGTTGGAGCCCCTGGAGCGGGCCAAGCAATAAGTTGCCGATGCAAAAATCAAAAAAGGCTGCCATGAGGCAGCCTTTTTGCGTTTCGGTGGGGCTTAGTTTTGCGCCAGCTTCTGCTCGTATTGGGCGAGCATTTTCTGTGCGTGAGCCACTTCCAGGGCTTCCATGGCGTTGATCGGCTTGATCGCTACTGCGCGCTTGAGGTGTTGCAGTGCCTTGTCCTGCTCGTCGTCACCGTACACATAGGTCAGGGCATTGGCGTATTCGTAGTGGCCGATGGGCAGATTGTCCTGGGCCTTGAAGCTGCGGCTGAAGTATTTCTCCATGTTGTCAGCGCTGACGCCATAGGTCATGCGTCCGACCATCTTGCCAACCTTGCGGATTACCCCAGCTTCATAGCCGCCATACAGGGCCAGAGCAAAGGGTTGTTGCGGGTGCTTGGCCAGCAGGGCCTTGAGTTCGTCAGGAATCTGCGAGGTGTAGCCGCGCTTGAGTACTACCGGTACTGACAGCTCTTCACCCAGGCGCGCCTTGGCGTACACCCGGCCGAATTGCGCCACCGTATCGGCCTGAACCAGCTCGCCGGCCTGGTCGGTGTAAGTGATCACCTCTTCCAGCAGCTTGTGCTTCTCGGCCTGGTCGGGCACCAGGAACATGGCATACACCACCTGGGCAAACATCGCCGGGATCTGCCCGCCAACACCCAAGGCTAGGCCCTGTTGCTTTGCCTCGGCGAAATCACCACGGAACATCAACCGCCAGACATCCTGCAGCTTGGCCGCGTAAACCTCGGCTTCTTCCGGCTTGCCAGTGAAGCCGGTGTTGGCCAGCACGGTTTTTTCCAGCGCCTGAGGGTGCGTGGTGGCCATAGTCACCACCCAGTCAGCGTCGGGGAAGGGGTAGTTGGCGCCAAAGCCGCGTGTCAGTTGCGGCCAGGCCTGGCGCAGTTTGTCGCCTGAGTAGTCGTAGGCGCTTTGGTCGTAGGGGAAGGGTTTCCAGTTGTCAGCGGCGAAAGCGCTGAAGCTGCAGGCGGCAAGTAAGGCGATAAGTGTGCGGCGCATGGCAATGACCTGATTGTTGTAGGTATGCGCCGATCATAGAGTGCTGCCGCCCGCGCCCCACCCATCCAAGGATGAGTTGCGCGGGTTTTAAGTGCGTCGGGCCTGCGGCTGTGCCGATCTTAAGCATGGCTGTCCTTGTGCTGGAACTGTCGGCGGTACTGGTTGGGTGACAGTTCCGTGTGCTGACGGAACAAACGGGCGAAGAAGCTGGCATCGTCGTAACCCACTTCATAGCTGATGGTCTTGATGCTTTTGCGGGTGGCGCTGAGTAGCCCCTTGGCGGTTTCGATACGCAGGCGTTGCAGGTAGTGCAGCGGTTTATCGCCGGTGGCGGTTTGGAAGCGCCGCATAAAGTTACGGATGCTCATGCCGTGCTCACGGGCGACATCTTCGAAGCGGAACTTGTCGGCGAAGTGATCTTCCAGCCATTGCTGGATCTGCAGGATGGTCATGTCGTGGTGCAGCTTCTGCCCGCCAAAGCCGATGCGGCCGGGGGCGTAGTTGCGTTGCACTTCATAAAGAATGTCGCGGGCCACACCCTGGGCCACGCTGGCGCCGCAGAAGCGTTCGATCAAGTAGATATACAGGTCACAGGCGGAGGTCACACCGCCGGCGCAATACAGGTTGTCAGCGTCCGACAGGTGTTTTTCCTGATTGAGCAGTACCTTGGGGAAGCGCTCGGCAAACTCGTTGAAGAAGCGCCAATACGTGGTCGCTTCCTTACCGTCGAGTAGGCCGGCCTGGGCCATCCAGAATACCCCGGTGGCTTCGCCGCAGATTGCGCTGCCGGCGGCATGGCGCTGTTTCAGCCAGCTGAGCACTTGCGGGTGGCGCTGGCACAGGGCGTCGAAGTCATCCCAGAAGGCTGGCAGGATGATCACGTCGGCATCTGCCAGTGCGCCGTCGACCGGGATCAGCACATCACTGAAACTGCGCACGGGCTTGCCGTCCGGGCTGACTAGATGGATTTCAAAGGTCGGCGTCAGGCCTCGGCCCTGCTGTTTGCCGTAGCGCAGACTGGCCATGTGGAAGAAGTCTTTGGCCTGCATCAGGGTCGAGGCAAACACACCCTCGGTTGCAAGAATGCTGACGCGGTGCAGCGGCGCTGGTGACGGATTCGGCATATATATTGTTCTTATTAAGGCTAAGTGGTCATGAGCTGGCTGGATCGTCTTATTTTTTGGCGCTTGTGTCCAGTGTGACCAAGCGTTTGCTTGGCTAAAGTCGAGGCCACTTTAAAACCGCTCTATCAAGCAGGTGTTGCCATGATCCCTAGAACGATTTTCAGCTCCGAACACGAACAGTTTCGCGACAGCGTGCGCAAGTTCCTTGAGCAGGAAGCCGTGCCTTTCCATCATCAATGGGAAAAGGATGGGCATATCGACCGTGCGCTGTGGAACAAGGCGGGGGAGGCGGGAATGCTCTGCTCGCATATCCCGGAAGAGTACGGTGGCATGGCCGCGGATTTTCTCTACAGCACCGTGGTGATCGAGGAGGTCGGCCGCCTGGGCCTGACTGGCATCGGTTTCTCCCTGCATTCGGACATCGTCGCGCCCTACATCCTGCATTACGGCACCGAGGCGCAGAAACAGCATTACCTGCCAAAACTGGTGTCTGGAGAGATGGTCACTGCCATCGCCATGACCGAGCCCGGTGCCGGCTCCGACTTGCAGGGCGTAAAAACCACCGCGGTGCTGGATGGTGATGAATACGTGATCAATGGCTCGAAGACCTTTATCACCAACGGTTTTCTGGCTGATTTGGTAATCGTGGTGGCCAAGACCGATCCGAAGGCTGGCGCCAAGGGCACTAGCCTGTTCCTGGTCGAGGCTAATACACTGGGCTTCTCCAAAGGCAAGCGCCTGGAAAAGGTCGGCATGAAGGCCCAGGACACCTCCGAGTTGTTCTTCCAGGACGTGCGCGTGCCCAAGGAAAATCTGCTGGGCCAGGCCGGTATGGGCTTCGCCTATCTGATGCAGGAGCTGCCGCAGGAGCGTCTGACCGTTGGCATCGGTGCGCTGTCCTCGGCCGAGGCGGCACTGCAGTGGACCCTGGAGTACACCCGCGAGCGCAAGGCCTTCGGCAAGCCGATCGGTGATTTTCAGAACACCCGTTTCAAGCTGGCAGAAATGGCCACGGAAATTCAGATTGGCCGGGTGTTTGTCGACCGCTGCCTGGAGCTGCATCTGCAGGGCAAGCTGGATGTGCCGACTGCGGCCATGCTCAAGTACTGGGGTACCGACCTGCAGTGCAAGGTGCTCGATGAGTGCGTGCAGCTACACGGCGGCTACGGCTATATGTGGGAATACCCGGTGGCGCGCGCCTGGGCCGATGCGCGGGTGCAGCGCATCTATGCGGGCACCAACGAGATCATGAAAGAGATCATCGCCCGCTCGCTGTGATCGAGCGATGAATAAAAAGCCCGGCTATTGCCGGGCTTTTTTATGTCTCGTGCACTGATTAGGGGGCTGGGTTGGGCTGGGCTTTGTGTATCGCTTCGATAGCAGTTAGCACCTCGGCAGAGAGTTTCAGTTCGCTGCTGGCCAGGTTGCTGTCCAGTTGCTCCAGGTTGGTCGCACCGATGATGTTGCTGGTGACGAAGGGTTGCGCGGTGACAAAGGCCAAGGCCATCTGCGCCGGATCCAGGCCATGCTCACGCGCCAGGGCGACATAGCGTGCGCAGGCACTTTCCGATTCCGGGTTGGTGTAGCGGGTGAAACGGCTAAACAGGCTGATTCGCGCATTGGCCGGACGCGCGCCGTCAGCGTACTTGCCGGAGAGCATGCCGAAGGCCAGGGGCGAGTAAGCGAGCAGGCCGCATTGTTCGCGGATGGCGATTTCTGCCAGGCCCACTTCGAAGCTGCGGTTGAGCAGGTTGTAGGGGTTCTGGATCGATACGCTGCGCGGCCAGCCACGTTGTTCGGCCAGCTGCAGGAACGTCATGGTGCCCCAGGGCGTTTCATTGGACAGGCCGATATGGCGAATCTTGCCGGCCTTGACCTGTTCATCCAGGGCTTCGAGGGTTTCCTCCAGTGGGGTGAAGTCGTTGTCCTGATGGCGGTAGCCGAGCTGGCCGAAGAAATTGGTCGGGCGTTCCGGCCAGTGCAGTTGATAGAGGTCGATCCAGTCGGTTTGCAGGCGTTTTAGGCTGGCATCCAGCGCTTGGGCGATATGCGCGCGGTTGTGTTTGAGTTGACCGTCGCGGATATAGCCGATGCCATTGCCAGGGCCGGCGATCTTGCTGGCCAGCACCCAGTCGGCACGATCACCGCGCTTTTTGAAGTAGTCACCGATGATTTGTTCGGTCTTGCTGTAGGTTTCGGCGCGTGGCGGTACCGGGTACATCTCGGCGGTATCGATGAAATTTACCCCGTAGGCCTTGGCGCGTTCGATCTGGGCGAAGCCCTCGCTAGAGCTGTTCTGTTCGCCCCAGGTCATGGTGCCCAGGCACAGGCTGCTGACCTTGAGATCGGTGCGGCCGAGTTGACGGTAATCCATTGCTAGCTCCTTAAGAAAAGCGGGTCGGCATAATCGTGTTGAAATTCTCCGCGCAATCTGCATAATTGCGCACCTCTTTCTGCAGTGGAAGTGATGCGCCGCCTGCCGAAGAATCTTGCCGTATTACGGACGCGCTGACCCGAGCCCCCGATAGCGCCTGTTTTCGGCTGCCTTTGACTTGTCAAAGTACGCACTATTCAGTAAGATCCGCCGTCTTATTTATCAGGGCGGCCCCTGAGGCTATAAAGAATGAAAACTTTTACTGCTAAACCGGAAACAGTTAAGCGCGACTGGTTTGTCGTCGACGCTGCAGGTCAGACCCTGGGTCGTCTGGCTACCGAAGTTGCAAGCCGT
Organism: Pseudomonas sp. OTU750018; assembly: GCF_011636575.1. NCBI lineage: Bacteria > Pseudomonadati > Pseudomonadota > Gammaproteobacteria > Pseudomonadales > Pseudomonadaceae > Pseudomonas > Pseudomonas sp. OTU750018. Next base: position 1,007,450 of record NZ_JAAPAU010000001.1, on the reverse strand, counting down.
CTGCGTGGCAAGCACAAGCCTGAATACACTCCGCACGTTGATACTGGTGACTACATCGTCATCATCAACGCTGAGCAGATTCGCGTTACCGGTGCCAAGACCACTGACAAGATGTACTACTCCCACTCCGGTTTCCCGGGCGGCATCAAGTCGATCAACTTCGAGAAGCTGATCGCTAAAGCCCCTGAGCGCGTGATCGAGACCGCGGTTAAAGGCATGCTGCCGAAGAACCCGCTGGGTCGCGACATGTATCGTAAGCTGAAAGTGTACGCGGGCGCTGCTCACCCTCACACTGCTCAGCAGCCCCAAGAACTGAAGTTTTAACGGAATAGTTCATTATGTCGGCGACTCAAAATTACGGCACTGGCCGTCGCAAGACTGCAACCGCTCGCGTTTTCCTGCGTGCGGGCACTGGCAAAATCTCCATCAACAATCGCACTCTTGATGGTTTCTTCGGTCGCGAAACTGCACGCATGGTAGTTCGTCAGCCGCTGGAACTGGTTGAGATGACCGAGAAGTTCGATATCTTCGTTACCGTAATCGGTGGCGGTGTAAGTGGTCAGGCTGGCGCAATCCGCCACGGCATCACTCGCGCCCTGATGGACTACGACGAGGCTCTGCGTCCTGCACTGCGTAAAGCTGGCTTCGTGACTCGCGACGCCCGTGAAGTTGAGCGTAAGAAGGTTGGTCTGCGTAAAGCGCGTAAGCGTCCGCAGTACTCCAAGCGTTAATTCGCTACCTGCGTTCACGAAAACGCCCAGTTTCCTTTCGGAGCTGGGCGTTTTTTGTGGGCGATTATTTGCTCTGCGGCATCATGCCGCATCCGTGCACGCCGTGATTTGTAAGGGGTTGAGTCCGCTCTGGCTGGGTAATTACCTTGTCAGTAGAGGGGCTTTTCTTTACCATTTGGCAAATTTTTTGCGCGACTCGATTTTTACCTAGTATAGGCCTGACCAACAGGCCATAAAGCTGATGGGAGACGACTGAATGAGCAATGACGGCGTGAATGCAGGCCGGCGTCGCTTTCTAGTAGCGGCCACCTCTGTGGTGGGCGCTGCAGGAGCGGTGGGTGCCGCGGTCCCGTTCGTAGGGTCCTGGTTCCCAAGCGCCAAGGCTAAAGCTGCCGGAGCACCCGTGAAGGTGAACGTCAGCAAAATTGAGCCTGGCCAGCAGATGGTTGCTGAATGGCGGGGGCAGCCGGTGTTTATCGTGCGCCGTACCGAGGAAATCCTCAGTAACTTGGTAAAAATCGAGGGCCAGCTGGCTGACTTCGATTCCAAGGCGTCTGAGCAGCCAAGTTATGTCGACCCCAAAACCCGTTCGATCAAGCCGGAAGTGCTGTTGCTGGTAGGTCTGTGCACCCATCTGGGTTGTGCACCGTCTTTCCGTCCGGAAGTTGCACCTGCTGATCTGGGTGCTGACTGGGTTGGTGGTTACTTCTGCCCCTGCCACGGTTCGCGCTATGACCTGGCTGGCCGCGTGTACAAGGCTCAGCCTGCGCCCCTGAACCTGCCGGTGCCGCCGCACACGTATGAGTCGGATGATGTGATCATCATCGGTGTGGATCAGGAGAAAGCATGATGAGCAAATTCATGGAATGGGTCGATGCGCGCTTTCCCGCGACCAAAATGTGGGAAGACCATCTCTCCAAGTATTACGCGCCAAAGAACTTCAACTTCTTCTACTTTTTTGGCTCCCTGGCACTGCTGGTGCTGGTTAACCAGATCGTTACGGGTGTCTGGCTGACCATGAGTTACACGCCTTCGGCTGAACAGGCATTTGCCTCGGTCGAGTACATCATGCGTGACGTGGAGTACGGCTGGATCTTGCGCTACCTGCACTCCACCGGCGCTTCAGCGTTTTTCGTGGTGGTGTACCTGCACATGTTCCGCGGCCTGCTCTACGGTTCCTATCAGAAACCGCGTGAGTTGGTGTGGATCTTCGGCATGCTGATCTATCTGATGCTGATGGCAGAAGCCTTTATGGGCTACCTGCTGCCGTGGGGCCAGATGTCCTACTGGGGTGCCCAGGTAATCATCTCGCTGTTCGGTGCCATCCCAGTGATCGGTGCGGACCTGACTCAGTGGATTCGCGGTGACTACCTGATTTCCGGGATCACGCTGAACCGCTTCTTCGCCCTGCACGTGGTGGCCCTGCCGATTGTGATTCTCGGTTTGGTGGTGCTGCACATTCTGGCGTTGCACGAAGTTGGTTCGAACAACCCAGACGGCGTTGATATCAAGAAGAAGAAAGACGAGAACGGCATTCCGCTCGACGGCATCGCCTTCCATCCTTACTACACCGTGAAAGATATCGTCGGTGTGGTGGTGTTCCTGTTTATCTTCTGCTTCGTGATCTTCTTCTTCCCAGAAATGGGTGGTTATTTCCTCGAGAAGCCGAACTTCGAAGCCGCTAACCCATTCAAGACGCCTGAACACATTGCCCCTGTTTGGTACTTCACTCCGTTCTACGCGATTCTGCGTGCGGTGCCGGACAAACTGCTGGGTGTAATTGCCATGGGTGCGGCTATTGCAGTGCTGTTCGTGCTGCCGTGGCTGGATCGTAGCCCGGTTAAATCGATGCGCTACAAGGGCTGGATGAGCAAGGTCTGGTTGCTGATCTTCTGTGTGTCTTTCGTGATTCTGGGTGTGCTGGGTGTACTGGCGCCGACACCAGGCCGTACGTTGCTGTCGCAGGTTTGTACTTTCCTGTACTTCGCGTACTTCATCCTGATGCCGTTCTATACCAAACTCGAGAAGACCAAACCGGTTCCGGAAAGGGTGACTGGCTGATGAAAAAGCTATTTGCTGCACTCGTAATTGCTGCAATGCCGGCCCTGGCTCTGGGTGCTGGTAGTGGTTATCCACTGGATAAAGTGGAAATCGACCTGACCGATAAAGCAGCCATGCAAGATGGTGCGCGTACCTTCGCGAACTACTGCATGGGTTGCCATTCTGCGCAATACCAGCGCTATGAGCGTGTTGCAGACGACCTGGGCGTTCCGCATGAAATCATGCTGAACAACCTGGTGTTTACTGGCGCGAAGATTGGCGAGCACATGAACATCGGTATGAAGCCAGCAGATGCTAAAGCCTGGTTTGGTGCTGCTCCGCCGGATCTGACTCTGGTTGCGCGTGTGCGCGGCAATGACTGGTTGTACACCTACCTGCGCACGTTCTATGAAGATCCTGCGCGTCCGCTGGGTGCTAACAACAAGGTGTTCCCGAACGTCGGTATGCCGAACGTGCTGGTGGGCCTGCAGGGTCGCCAGTACATCGGTTGCAAGCAGGTTCAGGTGGTCGAAGACGGCAAGAAGATGTTCGATCCACTGACTGGCACGCCGATTACTCATGAAGCCTGCGATCAGCTGACCATCGAGCCGAAAACAGGTGCGTTGAGTCCGGAGGAGTTCGACGAGAAGATCCAGAACTTGGTGACCTTCCTCGCTTACTCGGCTAACCCGGTCAAACTGAAAAGCCAGCGCATCGGCACCTACGTGCTGCTGTATCTTGCCTTCTTCTTCGTATTCGCCTATCTGCTCAAGCGCGAGTACTGGAAGGACATACATTAATCCGTTGCATCTCCGCTGTTGACCTGCGCGCCCCTTTGGGCGCGCAGGTCTTTCTGCTTCACATAACTTTATAAGCGAGGAGGACCGCCATGGGCGTGACCAATCGGTTGGCCTGTTACTCCGACCCCGCCGACCACTATTCCCACCGCGTACGTATTGTGCTCGCCGAGAAGGGTGTAAGCGCCGAGATCATCAGTATCGAAAAAGGTCGTTATCCGGCCAAGCTGCTTGAGGTTAACCCTTATGCCAGCCTGCCGACCTTGGTGGACCGCGATTTGGCACTGTATGAGTCGACTGTGGTAATGGAATACCTGGATGAGCGCTACCCGCATCCACCGTTGTTGCCGGTGTACCCGGTTGCGCGTGCCAATAGCCGTCTGTTGATCCATCGCATTCAGCGTGACTGGTGCGCGCAAGTGGACCTGATCCTCGATTCGCGTAGCAAAGAGCCGGCCCGTGCCCTCGCGCGCAAGGAGCTGCGTGAGAGCCTGACAGGGGTGTCGCCGTTGTTTGCCGATAAGGCGTATTTCCTCAGTGATGAATTGAGTCTGGTGGACTGCTGTCTGCTGCCGATTCTTTGGCGTTTGCCGATTCTGGGGATAGAGTTGCCAAAGCCGGCCAAGCCTTTGCTGGACTACATGGATCGTCAGTTTGCTCGTGAAGCGTTCCAGGCCAGTCTGTCGCCTGTCGAACGTGATATGCGTTAACCCGAGGAGGTAGTGATGAAGTCGAGTCGTCCTTATCTGGTTCGTGCCCTCTATGAGTGGATCGTGGACAACGACTGCACCCCGCATTTACTGGTCAATGCCGAATTTGCCGGGGTGCAAGTGCCTACCGGCTTTGCCAGCGATGGTCAGATAGTTCTGAATGTCTCGCCGACCGCCGTGCGCAATTTGCACATGGACAATGAGGCCGTGAGCTTTGAGGGGCGTTTTTCCGGCGTGCCGCAAAGCCTGTATATCCCTGCGGCTGCGGTACTGGCGATTTATGCGCGGGAGAATGGTCAGGGCATGGTGTTTGATGCCGAGTCATCGATGCTTGAGGGTGGCGAGATCGACGATCCGGATGAGCAAAGCCCTCCGGATGATGAGCCGCCACGCCCCAGCGGCAGGCCCAGTCTTAAAGTGGTTAAGTAAACATAAAAAAGGCGATCCGAGGATCGCCTTTTTTATTGCTGCTATTCAGGTCGGCTGTAGGGCGATCAGTTGGTGTACTCGAACAGCTTCACGACTTTCTGCACCCCAGAGACGCTCTGCACCAAGTTGGTGGCATGACTGGCTTCCGCTTGCGAGACCAGGCCGAGCATGTAGACGATGCCATTTTCGGTGATCACCTTGATACGTGTACCTGGCACAGCGCTGTCCGCCAGCATCTGGGTTTTGATGCGGCTGGTCAGCAATGAGTCATTGCTGCGTACAAGAAGAGAGGTGGGCTGCAGGACCTGCAGTTCGTTGTGCACCTTTTTCACATTGCCGACTCGGCGAGCAGCTTGCTCAGCCATGCCTTTGAGCTCGTTGCGCGGTGTCTGGCCGGCCAGGAGCACCACACCGTTGTAGCTGGTGACGATGATGTGTGAGGTCGGGCTGGTCAGGTCGATGTGCGCGCGTGCCACGCTGGAGCTGACTTCCGAGGGAATAAACTGGTCATCGATCTTGTTGCCGACGCTGCGATTGCCGCAGCCGGCCAGCGCAAGGGTCAGCGCCAAAGCGGCGAGGATTAATGGTGAGCGGGTCATTCTTCACTCCCAAACAGTTGGCTGTCGATCAGGTCGCACAGGCAGTGGATGGCCAGCAAGTGGACTTCCTGAATGCGTGCGGTGACTTTTGAAGGTACGCGGATTTCCACGTCTTCCGGCAGCAACAGTGACGCCATGCCGCCGCCATCGCGACCGGTGAGGGCCACCACGGTCATCTCGCGGTCGTGAGCGGCTTGGATGGCCTGGATCACGTTGGCGGAGTTGCCGCTTGTGGAAATGGCCAGGAGCACGTCGCCAGGCTGGCCGAGGGCGCGAATCTGCTTGGAGAACACCTCGTTGTAGCTGTAATCGTTAGCGATCGAGGTGATGGTCGAGCTGTCAGTGGTCAGTGCGATGGCCGGCAGGCTTGGGCGTTCACGCTCGAAGCGGTTGAGCAGCTCCGAGGAAAAGTGCTGGGCATCGCCGGCTGAGCCGCCGTTACCGCAGGAAAGGATCTTGCCTTCGCTCAGCAGTGCCTGAACCATGGCCTGGCTGCCCTGCTCGATGAAGGGGATGAGCACTTCCATGGCCTGCTGCTTGGTTTCAATGCTGGCTTGGAACAGATGGCGAATACGGGCTTGCATGTCCATTAGGGGTCTAACCTTCAGTGTGGCTTCTGTTCAGGTATCAAAGGCGTTTTGAATCCAGTCCAGTTGCGCGGGGGCTTGGCTGTCGGCGGTTATGGCAATCACATCAAAACGGCATGGGTACTTGGCCCAGCGTGCTTCTTGTTGCAGAAAGTGCTGAGCGGCGCGACTGAGTTTCTCACGTTTACGTGCATCCACGCTCTCGGCCGCGCCGCCCCAGGCGCTATGGCGCCGATAGCGAACTTCTACGAATACTACTGTATCGGCGTCGAGCATGACCAGATCGAGCTCGCCGACACGGCAGCGCCAGTTCTGTGCAAGCAGGCGCAAACCATGTTGTTCAAGATACTGCCGGGCTTGTGCCTCGGCAGCGTCTCCGCGTTGTTGCGTGCTGATGCGCTCGCTCAATTGATGCTGTCGGGAAGCGGTTGAACCTGGCCGTCACGGAACTCGGCCCAGGGCAGTTGCCGTTCGATGCGCTGGCTCGGGTTCAGGCTCAGATTGCCGGACAGGCCTTGCAGGCGGGTATCGGGCAGGGCTTTTAGCTGATTGAGGCGTGGCGCCAGCAGGTAGGCGTCGGCGCCCATGGCATACAGGCGACCGAGGCTGCCACCAGCTTGAGGCCACTGTGTACTGGCTTGTTGGCGCAGCGGATCGTTGACATTGAGTAGCCATGGGGTTTCGCAGAACATGATGCCGTTGAGGTCGATGTACTGCGCCTGGTTGTAGGTGCCGGTAAACAAGTGCGACGTGGCATACACCGGCACATCACCGGCGTACTGGAAGGCCAGCGTCGGTTTGATCTGCTGAGCCTGCTGCGGTGTGGCAGCGAGGAAGATGAAGTCGACATCACGGCGGCGTGATGGAGCCGCGGCCACCGAAGTGCCCAGTGTGCTCTGCAGGCGCTTGCTGCGCGCTTCACTTTCGCGAAGTTGGAACAGGTCGGCGATCTGTCGGGCTAGTTCGACCGGCTGATCAACGTGTTCGGCTGCAATCAATGTGCCGCCCTGGGCTTGCCAGCTTTGGCGGAAAGCGGCGAGCACGCGGTCGCCCCATTCACCGTTGGGTACCAGTGCTACAGCGCGGCGCATGCCGTCTGCCCAGGCGCGGCGGGCGACTTCGCGGGCTTCGTCCTCGGCTGCTAGGCCGAATTGGAACAGTTGTGCAGGGCCTTCCTGGCTGCCTTCGCTGTAATTCAACGCTAGAGTTGTGATGGGCAACTGTTCACGGCTGCTTAGCTGGCTGACCAGGTTTTTCTCCAGCGGACCGATCACTAGCTGCACGCCACTGGCTTGGGCCTGGGTGTAGAAAGCGTCCATGGAGCCGATGCGCGAGCTGTCAAAAATTTGAATGTTCGGTGGGTTCTGCCCGGCTTGCTGCGCTTGATAGTGGGCTGCCAGGAAGCCGTCGCGCAGAGCGCGAGCCACGCTGGCCAGTTGACCATCTTGTGGCAGCAGCAAGGCGATCTCCGTCAGCGGTTGGCTGGACAGCTTTTTCAGCTCGACCAGCGCCTGCGGCAGTTGCTGCGCGGCAGGGTGCTGCGGATTGGCTGCAACCCAGGCATCAATAGCGCTTTGCTGCTGCTCCAGGGTGCCAGCGCTCTTGGATGCACGGGCCAGCTCCAGCCAGCCGTCGAGGTCAGCATCGCCGCTGGCTTGCAGTTCGCCTTGTGGCAGGCTGGAAACCAGTGCCCAGATGGTTTCCTGGTTGTCTCTGGCACTGGCACCACTGAGCAGTGGCGCGATATAGGCGCGCTCGCGCGCTGCGGCCAGGACTTGCCCGGTGGCCTGCAGGGCGTTCGCGCGTACCAGCTGGCTGCGTACCTGTTGTTCAACTGGTAGCTCGCCGAGACGTTCCATGCTCGGGTGGCTGAGGGCGCGCAGGGCAGCCTTGGGTTTGTTGCGGCTCATGTCCAGCTCTGCGCGCAGGGTGCTGGCGTAGATCTGCTGGGCGGGCTTCAGGCTTTCCAGTTGCACTTGCTCCAGAATGCTGCTGGCGCGGGCTAAATCCTTCTGCTTATAGGCCAGGTCTGCCGCCGACAAGCGTAGTGCTGCGGCTTGCTCGATGGGGCTTTCGGCTGCTTGTTGCAGCAGCTGTTCAATGTTGGCTTGCGGCGTGCGCGGCAACTCGCCCAGGGTCGATGAGGGCTGGCTGGCGCAGGCGGCGAGCAGGCCGGCAAGGCAGAGAATAGAGATGGGGCGCAGGCAGGCGATCATGTAAGCGTTCCTGATACTTGATCAAATTGAGCGTCGAATTGTACCCAAGCCCGCCGGGTGACGCGATGTCGAAGGTTGGAAACGGGCTACAATGCGCGCTTTGCTGATTTAAGAGGCCTGTGCTGTGACCACTTCCGCTGCTGCGAATTCGCCTTTAGGCAGTCTTTATGTGGTTGCTACACCCATTGGCAACCTGGATGACATCAGCACGCGCGCGCTCACTATCCTGCGCAGCGTGGCTCTGATTGCTGCCGAAGACACCCGTCATTCCGCACGCCTGATGCAGCATTTTGGCATCGGTACGCCCCTGGCGGCCTGCCATGAGCATAACGAGCGTGATCAGGGCGGACGTTTTCTCGCGCGGCTGTTGGCGGGTGACGATGTGGCGCTGATCTCCGATGCCGGTACGCCGCTGATTTCCGATCCTGGGTATCACCTAGTGCGCCAGGCGCGCGCTGCTGGCATTGCCGTGGTTCCAGTGCCGGGTGCCTGCGCGCTGATTGCCGCGCTGTCGGCTGCGGGCTTGCCGTCGGATCGTTTTATTTTCGAAGGTTTTCTGCCCGCCAAGGCGGCAGGACGACGCGCGCGCTTGGAGCAGGTAAAGGAAGAGCCGCGCACGCTGATCTTCTATGAGGCGCCGCATCGCATTCTCGAATGCCTGCAGGATATGCAGTCGGTGTTTGGCGATGAGCGCCCCGCATTGCTGGCGCGCGAGCTGACCAAAACTTTCGAGACGCTCAAGGGCATGCCGTTGGCTGAGCTGGCCGGTTGGGTGGCTGCCGACAGTAATCAACAGCGCGGCGAATGTGTGGTGCTGGTCGCGGGTTGGCAGGCACCGGAAGGCGACGAGGCTGTGAGTGCCGAAGCCATGCGTGTGTTGAATCTGCTGTTGGCGGAAATGCCGCTGAAACGCGCAGCGGCGCTGGCGGCGGAGATCACCGGGGTGCGCAAGAACCTGCTCTATCAGGTCGCGCTGGAACAGCAGAAAGACGTTTAAACCTTGTTCTATAGGGCGCGTGCCGTTAACCTTGCCCGCGGAGAGTCGATCGGACAGTCGCTGCCGTGTTGCGTTCTGCGTAATGCGGGGGAGGAAAGTCCGGGCTCCATAGGGCGGAGTGCCAGGTAACGCCTGGGAGGCGTGAGCCTACGGAAAGTGCCACAGAAAATAACCGCCTAAGCGCTTCGGTGCCGGTAAGGGTGAAAAGGTGCGGTAAGAGCGCACCGCGCGACTGGTAACAGTTCGTGGCTAGGCAAACCCCACTCGGAGCAAGACCAAATAGGGTTCCATTGGCGTGGCCCGCGCTGGAACCGGGTAGGTTGCTAAAGGCGTGCAGTGATGTACGTCGTAGAGGAATGACTGTCCTCGACAGAACCCGGCTTACAGATCGACTCTCCACCTTCCTCATTTATCCGCTTCACTGTTTCGCCCCCTTTCTAAGACCGAAAAAATCTTACTCTTAACAAACTACTTTAACTTCGTAGTTCAACGCGCTGCATATGCTCATTTTTATATCCATTTCTTCGCGTTATTTCTCCGTTTTGCCCCTCTCAAAGTTCGCTAAATCGCCGTTCTATAAGGATTTTTCCCGCCAAGCGTGCCTTGACGGTGGGGGGCGTGCGTTCCTATAGTGTGCGCGAGTGGTAAGAAGTGGCACAAAGTGGGTTTCTTAGGCACGGATAGCTAATAAAAAGGGGAAACGCGATCGTGTTTCGCGGAGCAAACGCCATCAGTCTCGACGCCAAAGGGCGACTCGCGATGCCAAGTCGGTATCGGGACGAGCTTGTGTCGCGCTGCGCCGGCCAGCTTATCGTCACGATTGATGCCATTGACCCCTGCCTGTGTGTCTATCCACTGTCCGAGTGGGAGCTGATTGAAGCCAAGCTCCGCGAACTCGCCTCCTTCCGTGAAGAAAACCGCCGCCTGCAGCGTTTGCTGATCGGCAACGCTGTTGACCTTGAGCTGGATGCCAGTGGTCGTTTCCTGGTGCCGCCACGTCTGCGCGAGTACGCCAAGCTGGACAAGCGCGCGATGCTGGTCGGCCAACTCAATAAATTCCAACTGTGGGATGAAGATGCCTGGAATGCTGTGGCCGATGCCGATCTGGCCGCGATCAAGCAACCGGGTGCTTTGTCTGACGACCTACGTGACCTGATCCTGTGACCATGACCAGCAATTTCCGCCACATCACCGTGCTACTCGACGAGGCTGTCGAAGGGCTGGCTGTGCGCGCGAACGGTTGCTACCTGGATGGCACCTTCGGGCGTGGCGGGCATAGCCGGCTGATTTTGGAAAAGCTCGGGCCAGACGGTCGCTTGCTGGGGTTTGACAAGGATCCCCTGGCAATCGCGACAGGGAATGCGCTGGCGGCCGAAGACGGCCGCTTTGTCGTTGTGCAGCGCAGCTTTGCCGAGCTGGGTGACGAATTGGTACAGCGCGCTCTGGCAGGCAAAGTCAGCGGCATTCTGCTTGATCTCGGTGTGTCGTCGCCGCAGCTGGATGACGCCGAGCGCGGCTTCAGCTTTATGAATGACGGCCCGCTGGATATGCGCATGAACCCGGATGCGGGCGTTAGCGCCGCCGACTTTATTGCCAGCGCCGCCGAAGAAGAAATCGCGCGGGTCTTCAAAGAGTACGGCGAAGAGCGCTTTGCCAAGCGCATGGCCCGTGCCGTGGTGTTGCGCCGCGCCGAGCAGCCGTTTACCCGCACCGCCGACCTGGCTCAGGTGCTGACCGTCGCCAATCCGGCCTGGGAAAAGGGCAAGAATCCGGCAACTCGCGCCTTCCAGGGCCTGCGCATCTACATCAACAATGAATTGGGTGATCTGGAAAGCGGCCTTGAAGCCGCTCTGGAGAACCTCGAAGTGGGCGGCCGCCTGGTGGTGATCAGCTTCCACTCGCTGGAAGATCGCATCGTCAAACTCTTTATGCGCAAGCATGCCAAGGGTGAGATGGACAAGCTGCCGCGCGATCTGCCGATCATCCCGAAAGCCTTCGAACCACGCTTGAAATTGATTGGTAAGCCGGTATTTGCCTCCGAAGCCGAGCTCGCAGCCAACCCGCGTTCGCGCAGTGCGGTGATGCGCATTGCAGAGAAAGTGCGATGAGTGCGCTATTCGCCAAGCCATTGCCCGGCGGCAGTCTGCTGATGCTGCTGTTGTTTGTGGCTGTGCTGGTATCTGCGGTGGGCGTTTCCTACAGCGCGCACTGGAACCGTCAGCTGCTTAATGAACTGTATGCCGAGCTCAGTGTGCGCGACAAAGCGCAGGCTGAATGGGGGCGCTTGATCCTCGAGCAAAGCACCTGGACCGCGCACAACCGTATCGAAGCCCTGGCCACTGAGCGCCTAAGCATGCGTATCCCTGATGCCGCCGAAGTGCGGATGGTGGCGCCATGATGGGCCTTGAAGGTGCACTCTACCCTTGGCGTTTCCGTCTGGTGCTGCTGCTACTGGCACTGATGGTGGGCGCGATTGCCTGGCGTATTGTCGACCTGCAAGTGTTCGATCAGAGCTTTCTGCAGGCCCATGGCGACGCGCGCAGCGTGCGGCATATCCCGATTCCGGCGCATCGCGGTTTGATTACCGACCGTAATGGCGAGCCTTTGGCTGTCAGTACCCCGGTGACCACCCTGTGGGCTAATGGCAAGGAACTGCAGAGCGGTAAGGCCAAGTGGGATGTCTTGGCGGCAGCCCTTGGGCAGGACCCCAAGACATTTTCCGCACGCCTGGCGGCTGCACACGAGCGCGAGTTCATGTACCTGGTGCGCGGGCTGACGCCTGAGCAGGGTCAGCGTATTCTCGACCTGAAAGTGCCCGGCGTGTATGGCATTGAAGAATTCCGCCGCTTCTACCCTGCAGGTGAGGTGGCTGCCCATGTGGTGGGCTTTACCGACATTGATGACCGTGGCCGTGAAGGCATGGAACTGGCCTTCGAGGATTGGCTGGCTGGCGTGCCCGGTAAGCGCCAGGTGCTCAAGGATCGCCGCGGGCGGCTGATCAAAGACGTCCAGGTAGCTCAGAATGCCAAGGCCGGTAAGGCCTTGGCATTGTCGATTGACCTGCGCCTGCAATACCTCGCACACCGCGAGCTGCGCAACGCCGTGACCGAGTTCGGTGCCAAAGCCGGCAGCCTGGTGCTACTCGATGTGCAGACCGGTGAAGTGCTGGCCATGGTCAATCAGCCGACCTACAACCCGAACAATCGCCGTAACTTGCAGCCGGCTGCTATGCGCAACCGCGCGATGATCGACGTGTTTGAGCCGGGGTCGACCGTTAAGCCGTTCTCCATCGCTGCCGCCCTCGGCTCTGGTCGCTGGACCCCGGAAATGACCGTAGACACCGCCCCCGGCAGTCTGCGTATCGGTCGTTACACCATTCGTGACGTGTCGCGCGGCGGTGTGCTTAACCTCACCCAGATTCTGATGAAGTCGAGCAACGTCGGCATCAGCAAGGTGGCCTTCGATATCGGCGCCGAGCCGATTTACGCCGTGATGCAGCAAGTCGGCCTGGGCCAGGACACGGGTCTGAGCTTCCCCGGCGAGCGCGTTGGCAACCTGCCCAACTACCGCGTCTGGAAACAGGCCGAGACCGCTACTCTGGCTTACGGCTATGGCCTCTCGGTGACCGCCGTGCAACTGGCGCACGCTTACTCGGTGCTGGGCAACGACGGCAAGAACGTAAACCTGTCGATGGTGCGCCTGGATCGCCAGCCGGTTACTACCCAAGTCATTGACGAGCAGATCGCGAAGACCGTGCTCGGCATGCTCCAGTCCGTGGTTGAAGAACCGGGCGGCGGCGGCGCGCGGGCCAAGGTGCCGGGCTACCACGTCGGCGGCAAAAGCGGCACCGCACGTAAAGCCGCAACCGGCAGCAAGGGCTATGTCGACAAGGCGTATCGCTCATTCTTCGCCGGCGTTGCGCCAATCGATAACCCGCGTATTGCCGCCGTAATCATGATCGACGAGCCGAGCGAAGGGGGCTACTACGGTGGCCTGGTTTCTGCTCCGGTGTTCGGCAAGGTCATGGCTGGCGCACTGCGCTTGATGAATGTCGCCCCGGATAATCTGCCAGCACCTGAAGCCGTGAAGGTCGAAACCGCCGCTGCCGCACCCGTTAAAGGAGGGCGTATCTGATGCCCATGCCCCTTAATCAGTTACTGCCGCAAGCCGCCAGCTCGACACTGATTCGTGAATTGACCCTGGACAGCCGCAAGGTGCGTCCGGGTGACCTGTTTCTGGCCGTGCCCGGCAACCAGCAGGATGGGCGCGTGCACATCGCTGATGCGGTTGCCCGTGGCGCCGCCGCCGTGGCTTATGAAGCCGAAGGTGCTGCGGTGATGACCGCGCACAGCGCTGAATTGGTCGCGCTCAAGGGGCTGGCCAATCAGCTGTCGGCGATTGCTGGGCGCTTCTATGGCGAGCCAAGCCGTGGCCTGCATTTGATCGGTATTACGGGCACCAACGGCAAGACCAGCGTCAGCCAGTTGTTGGCACAAGCTCTGGACCTGCTGGGCGAGCGCTGCGGCATCGTCGGCACCCTTGGTAATGGCTTCTACGGTGCTCTGGAACAGGGCCGTCATACCACGCCGGATCCGATCGGCGTGCAGGCGACATTGGCGGACATGAAAAACGCCGGCGCGCGCGCGGTGGCGATGGAGGTGTCGTCCCACGGTCTGCACCAGGGCCGCGTTGCGGCGCTGGCATTTGATGTGGCGGTGCTGACCAACCTGTCCCGTGATCACCTTGACTATCACGGCTCGATGCAAGCCTACGCCGAGGCGAAAGCCGCGTTGTTTGCCTGGTCGGGCCTGCGTTGCCGGGTGCTCAACCTGGACGATGCCTTTGGCCGTGAGCTGGCAGCTGCCGAGCACGAGTCGCGCCTGATCAGCTACAGCCTGAGCGATGCCGAAGCCTATCTATATTGCCGCGATGCGCAGTTTGACGAGCAAGGCGTGCGCGCCACGCTGGTCACCCCGCGCGGCGAAGGTAGCCTGCGCAGCTCACTGCTCGGGCGCTTCAACCTGAGCAACCTACTGGCAGTGGTCGGCACGCTGCTGGGGCTGGATTACCCACTGGATGAAATTCTCCAGGTGCTGCCACAGCTGCAAGGCCCCATCGGCCGTATGCAGCGCTTGGGTGGCGGCAAGCAGCCGCTGGTGGTGGTGGACTACGCACACACTCCGGATGCTTTGGAAAAAGTTCTCGAAGCCCTGCGTCCGCATGTTAAAGGCCGCCTGCTGTGCCTGTTCGGCTGTGGTGGCGACCGTGATAACGGTAAGCGCCCGCTGATGGCCGCGGTGGTTGAGCGTCTGGCCGATGCGGTGCTGGTCACCGATGACAATCCACGCACCGAAGCGCCGGCAAAGATTTTCAGTGACATTCGCGCTGGCTTCGTTACACCTGAGGCCGTGCAGTTCGTCCATGGCCGTGGTCAGGCGATTGCTCAGCTAATCGCCAGCGCGTCTGCCGATGATGTACTGGTGCTGGCCGGTAAGGGGCATGAGGACTATCAGGAAATTAACGGCGTGCGTCAGCCCTTCTCCGACCTGGTCGAAGCGGCCAACGCTTTGGCCGCATGGGAGGTGGCGCATGCTTAAGTCGCTGCGGTTGAGCGAAGTGGCTGGCCCATTGAGCGCCCGGGTGATCGGTGTCGATGTGACATTCAGCGCAGTTAGCAGCGACAGTCGGGCGATTCAGCCGGGCCAGCTGTTCGTCGCCCTGGCCGGTCCGCGCTTTGATGGTCATGACTACCTGGCTGAAGTTGCCAGCAAAGGTGCTGTGGCGGCACTGGTCGAGCGTGAAGTGGCGGGTGCGCCGCTGCCGCAACTGCTGGTCGCCGATACCCGTCTGGCCCTGGGTCAGTTGGGTGCGCTCAATCGTCAGGCGTTCAACGCGCCTGTGGTGGCGATTACCGGCTCCAGCGGCAAGACCACCGTCAAGGAAATGCTCGCCAGCATCCTGCGCGAGGGTCTGCAAGGTCCGGTGCTGGCCACCCGTGGCAACCTGAATAACGACCTCGGCGCGCCGCTGACCCTGCTTGAACTGGCCCCTGAGCATGTCGCCGCAGTGATTGAGCTGGGTGCCAACCATATCGGCGAAATCGCCTACACCGTCGGCCTGACCCAGCCGCAGGTGGCCATTATCAACAATGCTGGTAACGCTCATGTCGGCGAGTTCGGCGGCCCAGAAAAGATTGTCCAGGCCAAGGGCGAAATCCTCGAAGGCCTGAGCGACAGCGGCGTGGCCGTGCTCAATCTTGACGACAGTGCTTTCGCTATCTGGCAGCAACGCGCCCAGGGCCGTGCGGTCAGCAGCTTCGCCCTGCGCAATTCAGCTGCTGACGTTTATGCAAGCGAACTGACTCGCGACGCCCGTGGCTGCTCAGCCTTTACCCTGCATTGCGCCAGCGGTCAGGCACGCATTCAGCTCAACCTGCTCGGCGAACACAATGTAGCCAATGCCCTGGCCGCCTCCGCTGCTGCCCTGGCGCTGGGCCTTGCCCCTGCGGCGATCAAGGCTGGGCTGGAAAGCCTGCAGCCGGTCAAAGGTCGCGCCGTTGCGCAGATTGCGCCGAACGGTTTGCGGGTGATCGACGACAGCTACAACGCCAACCCGGCATCTGTCTGCGCCGCCATCGATATCCTCGCCGGTTTCCCTGGCCGCCGCGTGCTGGTGCTGGGCGATATCGGTGAGCTGGGCGAGTGGGCCGAGCAGGGCCATCGTCAGGTCGGCAGCTATGCCGTGGGTAAGGTTGATGCGTTGTATGCCGTGGGCCCACAGATGGCTCATGCAGTGGCCGAATTTGGCGCGGCAGCTCGGCATTTTGCCGACCAGGCCAGCCTGATTGCTGCGCTGCAAGGCGAGCAGGGCGACACCACCCTTCTAATTAAAGGTTCACGCAGTGCGGCGATGGAAAAAGTCGTCGCGGCGCTGTGTGGCACATCCGGGGAGATTCACTAATGCTGCTGCTGCTGGCGGAATACCTGCAACAGTTCCACAAGGGTTTCGCAGTGTTTCAGTACCTGACACTGCGCGGCATCTTGGGTGTGCTGACGGCGCTGGCCCTGTCGCTGTGGCTCGGCCCGTGGATGATCCGCACCCTGCAGATTCGCCAGATCGGCCAGTCGGTGCGCAACGACGGCCCGCAGTCGCATTTGTCGAAAAAGGGTACGCCGACCATGGGCGGCGCGCTGATTCTCTCGGCCATCGCCGTCAGCACCCTGCTCTGGGCTGATCTGTCCAACCGTTATGTCTGGGTCGTGCTGGCAGTAACCTTGCTGTTTGGCGCTATCGGCTGGGTCGATGACTACCGCAAGGTGATCGAGAAAAACTCCAAAGGGCTGCCGAGCCGCTGGAAATACTTCTGGCAATCGGTGTTTGGCCTGGGTGCCGCGTTCTTCCTTTATATGACTGCGCAGAGTCCGGTGGAAACCACCCTGATTCTGCCGATGCTCAAGGACTTCAGTCTGGAGCTGGGCTTGGGCTTCGTGGTGCTGACCTACTTCGTCATCGTCGGCTCGAGTAACGCGGTCAACCTGACTGATGGCCTCGACGGCCTGGCCATTTTGCCTACCGTGATGGTCGGCGGCGCGCTGGGGATCTTCTGCTACCTGTCGGGCAACGTGAAGTTCGCCGAATACCTGTTTATTCCCTATGTGCCGGGCGCGGGTGAGCTGATTGTGTTCTGCGCCGCCCTGGTCGGTGCGGGTCTCGGTTTCCTCTGGTTCAACACCTACCCGGCGCAAGTGTTTATGGGCGATGTCGGCGCGCTGGCGCTTGGCGCGGCCCTGGGCACCATCGCGGTGATCGTCCGTCAGGAAGTGGTGCTGTTCATCATGGGCGGCATCTTTGTGGTGGAAACCCTGTCGGTGATCATCCAGGTCGCCAGCTTCAAGCTGACCGGCAAGCGCGTGTTCCGCATGGCGCCGATCCATCACCACTTTGAACTTAAAGGCTGGCCCGAGCCGCGCGTGATCGTGCGCTTCTGGATCATCACCGTGATCCTAGTGTTGATCGGCCTTGCCACCCTGAAACTGCGTTGAGGACTGAGGATTTATAACAGCATGACCCTGATCGCTTCTGACCACTTCCGCATCGTTGTCGGCCTCGGCAAGAGCGGCATGTCCCTGGTGCGCTTCCTCGCGCGCCAGGGCCTGCCGTTTGCCGTGGTCGACACCCGTGCCAACCCGCCGGAGCTCGCCACCTTGCGTGAGCAGTTCCCGCAGGTTGAAGTGCGTTGTGGCGAATTGGATATCGAGTTCCTCTGCCGCGCCAGTGAGCTGCTGGTCAGTCCGGGCCTGGCCATCGCCACCCCGGCGCTGCAGGCTGCCGCTACGCGTGGGGTCAAGCTGTCGGGCGATATCGACCTGTTCGCCCGTTATGCCAAGGCGCCGATCGTGGCGATTACCGGTTCCAACGCTAAGAGCACCGTGACCACCCTGGTCGGCGAGATGGCGGCTGCGGCCGGCAAGAAGGTTGCCGTCGGCGGCAACCTCGGTACGCCGGCGCTGGACCTGCTCAGTGATGAGATCGAGCTGTACGTCATGGAGCTGTCGAGCTTCCAGCTGGAAACCACCGACCAGCTCAATGCTGAAGTGGCGACCTGCCTGAATATCAGCGAAGACCATATGGATCGCTACGCCGATCTGCCGGCCTATCACCTGGCCAAGCACCGCATTTTCCGCGGCGCGCGGCAGGTTGTGGTGAACCGCGATGACGCGCTGTCGCGTCCGCTGGTGGCTGATCAACTGCCGTGCTGGTACTTCGGCCTGGGCAAGCCGGACTTCAAGCGTTTCGGCCTGCTCGAAGAAAATGGCGAGAAATCCCTGGCATACCAGTTCGCGGCGCTGCTGCCGGTGCGTGAGCTGAAGATTCGCGGCGCACACAATCAATCCAACGCCCTGGCGGCTTTGGCGCTGGGGCATGCCGTCGGCCTGCCGTTCGAGCCGATGTTGGCAACCCTCAAGCAGTTCGCCGGCCTGCCGCATCGCTGCCAATGGGTTGGCGAGCGTAATGCCGTGAGCTACTACGACGATTCCAAAGCCACCAACGTCGGTGCCGCGCTGGCGGCCATCGAAGGCCTGGGCGCGGATATCGCCGGCAAACTGGTGCTGATCGCCGGCGGCGATGGCAAGGGCGCGGATTTCTCGGCCCTGAAAGCTCCGGTCGGCAAGTTCTGCCGCGCCGTGGTGCTGCTTGGCCGTGACGCCGATCTGCTGGCTGAGGCGCTGGGCGATGCCGCACCGCTGATCCGAGTCAAAACTCTGGAAGAGGCCGTGCAGCGCGCTGCAGAGGTGGCTATGCAGGGCGATGCCGTACTGCTGTCGCCGGCCTGCGCCAGCCTGGACATGTTCAAGAATTTCGAAGAGCGCGGGCGTCTGTTCGCCCAGGCAGTGGAGGCTTTGCAATGATGCTGGCCCGCCTGCTCGCCGCGCCTTCGCCGCTGCATACCCGTCGCGGTATCGATATCGATTTCCCGCTGCTGGCCGGTTGCCTGGCGCTGCTCGGCTTGGGTTTGGTGATGATCGCCTCGGCCTCTTCGGAAGTGGCGGCAGTGCAATCGGGCAACCCGCTCTATCACATGATTCGCCACCTGATTTATCTGGCCATTGGCCTGGGCGCTGCGCTGGTGACCCTGCTGGTGCCGATGGCGCTGTGGCAGCGTTACAGCGGCATGCTGCTGCTGGCGGCGGTGGTGCTGCTGATTCTGGTACTGCTGCCGGGCATTGGTCGTGAGGTCAACGGTGCTAAGCGCTGGATCGGGCTGGGCGTGTTCAACCTGCAGCCATCCGAGTTGGCCAAGCTGTTTAGCGTGATGTTCATCGCCGCCTACCTGGTGCGTCGCCAGGAAGAAGTACGTGAGAAGCTCACCGGCTTTATCAAACCGATGCTGGTACTGGGCCCGATTGCCGCGCTGCTGTTGGCCGAGCCGGACTTCGGCGCCACCGTGGTCCTGGTTGGCGCGGCCATCGCCATGCTGTTCCTCGGCGGGGTCAACCTCCTGCGCTTTATTCCGCTGGCGGCCTGCGTTCTCGGCCTTGGCGTGTTGGTGATGACCAGCCAGGCCTATCGCCTGGAGCGTCTGACCAACTTCGTCGACCCTTGGGCTGATCAGTACGGTGCCGGTTACCAGCTGAGCCAGGCGCTGATCGCCTTCGGTCGTGGTGAATGGTTCGGCGTCGGTCTGGGCAACAGCGTGCAGAAACAGTTCTACCTGCCGGAAGCACATACCGACTTCGTGTTTGCTGTACTGGCCGAAGAGCTGGGCATGGTCGGCGCACTGATCACCGTCGCCCTGTTCGTTTTCGTCAGCGTGCGCGCCCTGTATATCGGCCTATGGGCGGAGAAGGCCAAACAGTTTTTCTCGGCGTATGTGGCCTACGGCCTGGCGTTCCTGTGGATCGGTCAGGTGCTGATCAATATCGGCGTGAACGTTGGCCTACTGCCGACCAAGGGCCTGACTCTGCCATTCCTCAGCTACGGCGGCAGCTCGCTGGTGATCTGCTGCGTCAGCCTGGCGCTGCTGCTGCGTATCGAGTGGGAGCGTCGCACCCAGTTGGGCAATGAAGACGTTGACTTCAAAGAGTCGGATTTCTTCGAAGGTCAGTCCGCCGAGGAGGTTCAGCATGCGCGGTAATGTGCTGATCATGGCCGGCGGCACTGGCGGGCACGTATTCCCTGCGCTGGCCTGCGCCCGCGAGTTCAAGGCGCGCGGCTACAGCGTGCATTGGCTGGGTACGCCGCGCGGCATCGAAAATGAACTGGTGCCGGCGGCCGGTCTGCCGCTGCATTTGATCGACGTCACTGGCTTGCGTGGCAAGGGCAAGCTGTCACTGCTGAAAGCGCCGTTCCAGCTGCTCAAGGCGCTGTTCCAGGCGCGCAAGGTCATGCGCGAACTGCAGCCGGTCTGTGTGCTGGGTATGGGCGGTTATGTCACCGGCCCTGGCGGTCTGGCCGCGCGCATGAGCGGCGCGCCGTTGATCATCCACGAGCAGAATGCTGTGGCCGGTACCGCTAACCGCAGCCTGGTGCCGTTCGCCAGCCGCGTGTGCGAAGCCTTCCCGAATACTTTCGGCAACAGCGACAAGCGCCGCACCACCGGCAACCCGGTGCGTGAAGAGCTGTTCCTGGAAACCCCGCGTGATTCGCTGCGCAACCGCCAGCCGCGTTTGCTGGTGCTGGGCGGCAGCCTGGGCGCCGAACCATTGAATAAATTGCTGCCCGAAGCCCTGGCGCTGGTGGTCGCTGAGCTGCGCCCTGAAGTGTTCCATCAGGCCGGCAAGCAACATGATGCAATTACTGCTGAACGCTATCGCGCAGTTGACGTCGAAGCGCAGGTCGCGCCGTTTATCAAGGACATGGCGCGGGCCTATGCCTGGGCCGATTTGGTGGTGTGCCGCGCAGGCGCGCTGACCGTCAGCGAACTGGCCGCCGCCGGCCTGCCAGCCTTCCTGCTGCCGCTGCCACACGCGATTGACGATCACCAGACCCGTAATGCCGATTATCTGGCCAGTGCCGGCGCTGCCGTACTGTTGCCACAACGTTCCACTGACGCCGCCAAGCTGGCCGCGCAGCTGACCGAGGTTTTGATGCACCCCGAACAACTCACTCAAATGGCGCAGACGGCTCGTCGTCTGGCCAAGCCCGATGCAACCTGCACCGTTGTCGATATCTGCCTGGAGGTGGCCCGTGGCTAAGTCTCCCGCCGCTGCACGTTCGGAAATCCGCCGCATGCGCCGCATTCGCCGCATCCACTTCGTCGGCATCGGTGGTGCCGGCATGTGCGGTATCGCTGAAGTGCTGCTCAACCTGGGTTATGAAGTCTCCGGCTCCGACCTCAAGGCATCGGCAGTGACCGAGCGTCTGGAAACCTTCGGTGCGCAGATCTTTATTGGCCACCGCGCCGAAAACGCCGAGCAGGCCGACGTGCTGGTCGTCTCCAGCGCGGTCAATACCAGCAACCCGGAAGTCGCCACCGCCCTGGAACGTCGCATTCCGGTAGTGCCGCGCGCCGAGATGCTGGCCGAGCTGATGCGCTATCGCCACGGCATTGCCGTTGCCGGCACCCATGGCAAGACCACCACCACCAGCCTGCTGGCCTCGGTGTTCGCCGCTGGCGGCCTGGACCCGACGTTTGTGATTGGTGGCCGCCTGAATGCCGCCGGCACCAACGCGCAGTTGGGCAGCAGTCGTTACCTGATCGCCGAAGCCGATGAGAGTGACGCCAGCTTCCTGCACCTGCAGCCGATGGTCTCGGTGGTCACCAATATCGACATGGACCACATGAGCACCTACGGCGGTGACTTCAACAAGTTGAAGAAAACCTTCGTCGAGTTCCTCCACAACCTGCCGTTCTACGGCTTGGCGGTGATGTGTGTGGATGACCCGATCGTGCGCGAGATCCTGCCGCAGGTAGCCCGTCCGACCGTGACCTACGGCTTTGATGAAGATGCCGACGTGCGTGCGATCAACGTGCGTCAGCAGGGCATGCAGACCTTTTTTACCGTGCTGCGCCGCGACCGCGAGCCGCTGGACGTGTCAGTGAACATGCCGGGCAACCACAACGTGCTGAACGCCCTGGCCACCATCGCCATCGCCAGCGACGAAGGCATCAGTGATGAAGCCATCGTCCAGGGCCTTTCGCAGTTCCAGGGTGTGGGTCGACGCTTCCAGGTCTACGGCGAATTGCCGGTGGATGGCGGCAGCGTGATGCTGGTTGATGATTACGGTCACCACCCGCGCGAAGTCGCCGCAGTGATCAAGGCCGTGCGCGGTGGTTGGCCGGAGCGCCGCCTGGTGATGGTTTACCAGCCGCACCGTTTCAGCCGCACCCGTGATCTGTATGACGATTTTGTCCAGGTGCTTGGCGATGCCCAGGTGTTGTTGCTAATGGAAGTCTACCCGGCCGGTGAAGCGCCGATTCCAGGGGCTGACAGCCGCAACCTGTGCCACAGCATCCGTCAGCGCGGCCAGCTCGACCCGATCTATATCGAGCGCGGCGTGGACCTCGCGCCAATCGTCAAGCCGCTGCTGCGCGCCGGCGACATTCTTCTCTGCCAAGGTGCCGGCGATATCGGCGGTCTGGCTCCGCAATTGTTGCAAAGTCCGCTGTTCGCAGCGGCCGAAGGTAAGTCGAAATGAGTTCTGCCAGTCTGCAATCACAATTTCCGGTTAGCGCCTTCGGGCGCGTGGCCGTGCTGTTCGGCGGCAAGAGCGCCGAGCGTGAAGTCTCGCTGAAGTCCGGCAATGCCGTGCTGCAAGCGCTGCTGGCGGCCGGTGTGGCTGCGTTCGGCATCGACGTAGGCGATGATCTGCTGCAGCGCCTGACAGCCGAGAAAGTCGACCGCGCCTTTATCGTGCTGCACGGCCGTGGTGGTGAAGACGGTTCGATGCAGGGCTTGCTTGAGTGTGCCGGAATTCCTTACACCGGCAGCGGCATCCTGGCTTCGGCGCTGGCCATGGACAAGCTGCGCACCAAGCGTGTGTGGCTGAGCCTTGGCCTACCGACGCCGGCCCACGCGGCGCTGGCCTGCGAAGCCGACTGCCATGCGGCGGCGGCCGAGCTGGGCTTTCCGCTGTTCGTCAAGCCGGCCCATGAGGGTTCGAGCATTGGCATGGCCAAGGTCAATGATGTCGAAGCGCTGATCGCTGCCTGGAAAGATGCCAGCCGCTACGACTCGCAGGTGCTGGTCGAGCAGATGATCGCCGGTCCGGAATTCACCATCGCCATGCTGCGCGGTCAGGTGTTGCCGCCGATTGCCCTGGGCACGCCGCACAGCTTCTACGACTACGACGCCAAGTACTTGGCCAATGACACTCAGTACCGCATCCCGTGCGGCCTCTCCGCAGAAAAAGAAGCCGAGCTGAAGGACCTGACGGCGCGCGCTTGTGAGGCCGTGGGCACCCAGGGCTGGGCCCGGGCCGACGTGATGCAGGACGCCGACGGCAAGTTCTGGCTGCTGGAAGTCAACACCGTGCCGGGCATGACCGACCACAGCCTGGTGCCAATGGCAGCCCGTGCTGCGGGCCTGGATTTTCAACAACTGGTGTTGGCGATTCTTGCTGACAGCGTTGAGGCACGGGGTTAAGTCATGACGGCCACCTTGCGTCACCAGCCAGGCTCGAACCGCGCCCCTGTGCGCGGTAAGCCTGCGCAGCGCGGCGCCAGCCGTTTGGTGGCCAAGGAGCCGATCAGCCTACGGATAAGCCTGCCGAAAGCCCGTTTAACTGGCATGGGCAGCTGGCTGAAGCGCCTGACCTGGCCGCTGTTGCTGCTTGCGTTGGGCTACGGCACTTATGAGTTGTCGTTGCGTGCGTTGCCCTATGCCGATCAGCCGATTGCGCGGATCAGCGTTGAGGGCGACCTCAGCTACGTCAACCAGCAGGCGGTGCAGGAGCGCATTGCGCCTTATGCCAATGCGAGCTTTTTCAGTGTCGACCTGCTCAGCCTGCGCCACGAGCTGGAGCTGATGCCTTGGATTGCCAGCGCTCAGGTACGCCGCATATGGCCTGATCAGTTGGTGGTGCGTCTGGAAGAGCAATTGCCGATTGCCCGCTGGGGTGATGAGGCGCTGTTGAATAACCAAGGCGAAGCCTTTGCCCCGCAGGAAGTCAGTAATTACCAGCACTTGCCGCAGTTGTATGGCCCGCGTCGTGCCCAGCAGCAGGTGATGCAGCAATACCAGGTACTCAGTCAGATGCTGCGGCCCATGGGCTTTTCCGTGGCGCGGTTAGAGCTGCGTGAACGCGGCAGCTGGTTCCTCTCCACTGGGCAGGGCATTGAACTGCTGCTGGGGCGTGACCACCTGGTGGAAAAAATGCGGCGCTTCACGGCCATTTACGACAAGGCCTTGAAAGAGCAACAAGCGAATATTGCGCGGATCGATCTGCGCTATGCCAACGGCCTTGCCGTGGCGTGGCGTGAGCCGGTAGCGCCCGCAGCGGCTGAAACCGCTGTCGTGCAGTGAATCAGGAGAAGATGAAAGCCATGGCAAACGTGCAGAGCGGCAAGATGATCGTCGGCCTCGATATCGGTACCTCCAAGGTGGTGGCGCTGGTCGGTGAAGTGAATGCGGACGGCCAACTGGAAATCGTCGGCATCGGCACCCATCCGTCACGCGGTTTGAAGAAGGGCGTGGTGGTGAATATCGAATCCACCGTGCAGTCGATCCAGCGCGCCGTAGAAGAAGCCCAGCTGATGGCTGGCTGCCGCATTCACTCAGCCTTTGTCGGCGTGGCCGGTAACCATATCCGCAGCCTCAACAGCCACGGCATCGTTGCCATTCGTGATCGCGAAGTCAGCCCCGCGGATCTGGAGCGCGTACTCGATGCCGCCCAGGCCGTGGCCATCCCGGCGGATCAGCGCGTGCTGCACACCCTGCCGCAGGACTACGTGATCGATAACCAGGAAGGCGTGCGTGAGCCGTTGGGCATGTCCGGCGTGCGCCTGGAAGCCAAGGTTCACGTGGTGACCTGTGCCGTGAATGCCGCACAGAACATCGAGAAGTGTGTGCGTCGCTGCGGTCTGGAAGTGGACGACATCATTCTTGAACAACTGGCCTCGGCGTACGCGGTGCTGACCGACGATGAGAAAGAGCTGGGTGTGTGCCTGGTCGACATCGGTGGCGGCACCACCGACATCTGCATCTTCACTGAAGGTGCAATTCGCCACACCGCGGTGATCCCGATTGCCGGCGACCAAGTCACTAACGACATCGCCATGGCCCTGCGTACACCGACCCAGTATGCCGAGGAGATCAAGATTCGGTATGCTTGCGCGCTGGCCAAGCTGGCTGGTGCGGGTGAAACCATTAAGGTTCCCAGCGTCGGCGATCGTCCACCCCGTGACCTTTCGCGCCAGTCCCTGGCTGAGGTGGTGGAGCCGCGTTATGACGAGCTATTCACCCTGATTCAGGCTGAACTACGTCGCAGCGGTTATGAAGACTTGATCCCGGCTGGGATCGTGCTGACCGGCGGTACAGCGAAGATGGAAGGAGCCGTCGAGCTGGCCGAAGAGATTTTCCATATGCCGGTGCGCCTGGGCGTGCCGCAAGGTGTCAAAGGATTGGCCGACGTAGTGCGTAACCCCATCTATTCCACAGGCGTAGGCCTGCTGCTATACGGGCTGCAAAAGCAGGCCGATGGCATTTCCATGTCTGCGCTTGGCAGCTACAGCGATGAACCCAAACAACCTGTACTGGAACGGCTGAAACGCTGGGTCCAGGGCAATTTCTGATTTTGCAGTAGGCGTTATAACTAGAAAGTAAAGGAGAGGGAAAATGTTTGAACTCGTAGACAGCGCTCCAGCTAGTGCAGTTATCAAGGTCATCGGCGTGGGCGGCGGCGGCGGTAATGCTGTCAATCACATGGCGAAAAACAACATTGAAGGCGTTGAGTTCATCTGCGCCAACACGGATGCTCAAGCCCTGAAAAACATCGGCGCGCGTACCGTGCTGCAGTTGGGCACTGCGGTGACCAAGGGTCTCGGCGCTGGCGCCAACCCAGAAGTCGGTCGTCAGGCAGCGATGGAAGATCGCGAGCGTATCGCTGAAGTGCTGCAAGGCACCGATATGGTCTTTATCACCACCGGCATGGGCGGTGGTACCGGTACTGGTGCAGCCCCAGTCATCGCTCAAGTGGCCAAGGAAATGGGCATCCTCACCGTTGCGGTGGTGACCCGTCCGTTCCCGTTCGAAGGCAAGAAGCGCATGCTGATCGCCGAAGAAGGTATCCGCGCACTTTCGGAAAGCGTCGACTCGCTGATCACCATCCCGAACGAAAAACTGCTGACCATCCTCGGTAAGGACGCCAGCCTACTGTCGGCTTTCGCCAAGGCTGACGATGTACTAGCCGGTGCCGTGCGCGGTATCTCCGACATCATCAAGCGTCCGGGCATGATCAACGTCGACTTCGCTGACGTGAAAACCGTGATGAGCGAAATGGGCATGGCGATGATGGGCACTGGCTGCGCCAGCGGTCCGAACCGTGCACGTGAAGCCACCGAAGCAGCAATCCGCAACCCGCTGCTGGAAGACGTCAACCTGCAAGGCGCGCGCGGCATCCTGGTGAACATCACCGCCGGTCCTGACCTGTCCCTGGGTGAGTACTCCGACGTGGGTAACATCATCGAGCAGTTCGCTTCCGAGCACGCCACCGTCAAGGTCGGCACCGTGATCGATCCGGACATGCGCGACGAGCTGCACGTGACTGTAGTTGCCACTGGTCTGGGTGCGCGTATCGAGAAGCCGGTCAAGGTTATCGACAATACTGTGCAAGTTTCTGCCAGCACTGGCAACAACGCAGCAGCCCCGGCGCGTGCCGAGCAGAGCGTCAACTACAAGGACTACGAGCGTCCGACCGTTCAGCGTCAAAGCCACGGCGGCGCTGCCACTGCGGCCAAGCTGAACCCACAGGATGACCTGGATTACCTGGACATCCCGGCGTTCCTGCGTCGTCAGGCCGATTGATGAAATGTATCAGGAGTATTGGGGTGATTGGTGTTCAGCAAAGGCCGGTTCTGCTATCATCGCCGGCCATTGTTGAAAACTATTCGCAACTAGTGCTATAGCGGCCAAAGCCATGATCAGACAACGCACCCTGAAGAACATTATCCGCGCCACTGGCGTCGGCCTGCATTCCGGGGAAAAGGTATACCTGACCCTGAAGCCGGCACCCGTGGACACCGGTATCGTGTTCCGTCGTACCGACTTGGACCCTGTCGTGGAAATTCCCGCGCGTGCAGGCAATGTTGGTGAAACCACCATGTCGACCACATTGGTCAATGGTGATGTCAAGGTGGATACGGTAGAGCACCTGCTTTCGGCCATGGCAGGCCTGGGCATCGATAACGCCTACGTCGAGCTTTCCGCGTCCGAAGTACCGATCATGGATGGCAGTGCGGGTCCCTTTGTATTCCTGATTCAATCTGCTGGTTTGCAAGAACAGGACGCCCACAAGCAGTTCATCCGTATCCTTCGTGAAGTCACTGTTGAAGAGGGCGACAAGCGCGCCACCTTCGTGCCTTTCGAAGGGTTCAAGGTGACCTTCGAGATCGATTTCGATCATCCGGTGTTCCGCAATCGCACCCAGTCAGCCAGCGTTGACTTCTCCAGCACCTCGTTTGTGAAAGAAGTCAGTCGCGCACGTACCTTCGGTTTTATGCGTGATATCGAGTTCCTGCG
The DNA here is from genome assembly GCF_011636575.1 of Pseudomonas sp. OTU750018. NCBI lineage: Bacteria > Pseudomonadati > Pseudomonadota > Gammaproteobacteria > Pseudomonadales > Pseudomonadaceae > Pseudomonas > Pseudomonas sp. OTU750018. The sequence goes on along the minus strand of NZ_JAAPAU010000001.1, from coordinate 980,165 downwards.
TTCACAGAACCTGGCACTCGGCGGCAGCGTAGATAACGCCATCGTGGTAGACGAATTCCGCGTGTTGAACGAAGACGGCCTGCGTTACGAGGACGAATTCGTTAAGCACAAGATTCTCGATGCGATTGGCGACCTCTACCTGCTGGGTAACAGCCTGATTGGCGAGTTCAAAGGCTTCAAATCGGGGCACGCGCTGAACAATCGCCTGCTGCGCACTCTGATTGAGCAGCCTGATGCTTGGGAAGTGGTCACGTTTGACGACCCCAACACCGCGCCAATCTCTTACATGCGCCCGGTTGCGGCCGTGTAACGCAACACTCTCCTTACTTTGTTTTCGAGGCCACCTTCGGGTGGCCTCTTTTTTGCCTAAATTTTAGCGGCTATCCATGCACTTATTCAGTGGGCTTGCCGTGCTTGGCGAGGCGCTCCAGGGCTGCGCGTAGCTTGGGGTCGCTGATGCCTTCCGCGGTGGATTGGATGTTTTCGGCAGCGCTGCTGGATAGGCAAATTGTGCGACCCGGTGCACGCCTTTCGGCAGTCGGAGGTTGCACCTTGAACAGGATCTTCGTTAAGGTCGCGAACTCTTCAAGAGCCTGCAGTTGTTTCAACAAGCGTTTTTGTTGATAGCGCAGGCGAGTGGCCCAGTGGCCATCGGTAATGATTAACAGCAGGCAACCCTCGCGCCATGAGGCTACATGGCAGTGTTCGCGAGCAGCAGGTTGCAGCTGGCTTTCCAAGAGGTGCTGCAGGCGATCAATGCGTTGCGCTTGATTGAACAGTGCCTTTAGGGGTTTCGCTTCGCGCAACAGCGCCGCGGGAGCCCGGGCCGGCAAAGGACGAAAAGTCATGGCAGGACGCCTGAAAAAGTGAGGTCGCCATGGTAGCAGAATCACTGCTGCTGACTGACGCTTCACCACTAGGGGAAGGCCGTGCACATCATATTACTCAGTCGGCACCACGGTGCTGCACGTTCACTCAGTCTGGATCTGCGCTGGTTATTGCTGGCGTTGCTGCTGGCGCTCGGCGCGGCGCTGGCCAGTGGCGTAGCTGTTGGTGCCTGGTGGGCACCTGCGACGGTTGAGGTGCATGACGATACTCAGCTCAATCAGGCGATTGATCAGCAGCGTGCCGAGGTCGGCGAAGTACGCCGTGACGCGCAGCGGCAGTTGGATGCCTTCGCTGTGCATGTGGCCGAGCTGCAGGCGCGTCTCACTCGTTTGGATGCCCTGGGTGCGCGCTTGACCGAGCTGGCGGACCTGGATGCCAATGAATTCGACTTCTCGCTTAACGTGGGGCAGGGCGGTGCGGAGGATGCCTTGGGCGATGCAGCGTATGCGCCACCGCCTTTTATGGACGAACTTGATCGCCTGAGTTTACGCCTGGATAGTCGCGAGCAGCTGCTTGAAGTGCTGGAGCAACTGATCGGCGAGCGTCAGCTCAACGAGGCCGAATACTTATCTGGCATGCCGGTGCGTCATGGCTATATGTCTTCGCCATTCGGTCGTCGCGTGCACCCGCTCACCGGGCGTAATACTCAGCACAAAGGGGTGGACTTTGCCGCCAAGCCCGGCAGTGATGTCGTAGCGGTTGCGGCTGGCGTGGTGAGTTTTGCGGGCAAGAGGTCGGGTTATGGCAATGTTGTTGAAATCAGCCATGCCGATGGGTACACAACCCTTTACGCGCACAATAAAAGCAATCAGGTGCAGATCGGTGATCTGGTTCAGCGCGGGCAGACGATTGCCAAAGTTGGCCGCAGCGGCCGTGCCAGTGGTTACCACGTGCACTTCGAAGTGACCAAGAATGGCCGGCTGGTCAATCCGGCCAGCTACATAGCCCGGGTTAACGACGTCGAATAACGCCGCTTTCCTCGTTTGCGTTTCCGGGTAGAATGCCCCCTTCGCACGCAGCCATAAAGGCTGCATGGGTCGCTGCTCAGCCGCCCTCAATCCATACGCCTGGAAGATCCTGTCGATATGTTTGCGCCTTTGTTGAAGAAACTCTTTGGAAGCAAGAACGAGCGTGAAGTCAAACGCATGCTCAAGGCGGTACAAGCCGTCAACGGCTTCGAGGAGCAGATGCTTGCCCTTTCCGATGAGCAACTGCGTGCCAAGACGGAGGAGTTCAAAGCCCGTCTGGCCAAAGGCGAAACCCTAGATCAGCTGCTCGCCGAAGCCTTTGCTGTAGCCCGCGAAGCCGGCAAGCGGGTGATGGGCATGCGCCACTTCGACGTGCAGTTGATTGGTGGTATGACCCTGCACGAAGGCAAGATCGCCGAGATGCGCACCGGTGAGGGTAAGACCCTGGTAGCGACCCTGGCGGTGTACCTCAATGCACTGGCCGGCAAGGGTGTGCACGTGGTAACGGTCAACGATTACCTGGCCCGCCGCGACGCCAACTGGATGCGTCCGCTGTATGAATTCCTCGGTATGAGCGTGGGTATCGTGACCCCCTTTATGCCGCCGGAAGAGAAGCGCGAAGCCTACGCCGCCGATATCACCTACGGCACCAACAACGAATTCGGTTTCGATTACCTGCGCGACAACATGGCCTTCAGCCTGGAAGACAAATTCCAGCGCGAGCTGAATTTCGCCGTGATCGACGAAGTTGACTCCATTCTGATCGACGAAGCGCGCACCCCGCTGATCATCTCCGGCCAGGCCGAAGACAGCTCGCGTCTGTATACCGAGATCAACAAGCTGATTCCGCGCCTCAAGCTGCATGTTGAGGAAGAAGAGGGCGTGGTTACGCAGGAAGGTCACTACAAGGTCGACGAGAAGGCGCGCCAGGTCGAGCTGAACGAAGCGGGCCACCAGTATGTTGAAGAGATGCTTACCGAAGTCGGCCTGCTTGCTGAGGGCGAGAGCCTGTATTCGGCGCATAACCTGGGCTTGCTGACTCACGTCTATTCGGGCCTGCGTGCGCACAAGTTGTTCAACCGTAACGTTGAATACATCGTGCAGAACAACCAGGTACTGCTGATCGACGAACACACCGGCCGCACCATGCCCGGTCGTCGTCTGTCCGAAGGTCTGCACCAGGCTATCGAGGCCAAAGAAGGCCTGCCGATCCAGGCCGAGAGCCAGACCCTGGCCTCGACCACCTTCCAGAACTACTTCCGCCTGTACAACAAGCTGTCCGGTATGACCGGTACTGCGGATACCGAAGCGTTCGAGTTCCAGCAGATTTACGGATTGGCGGTGATCGTGATCCCGACCAATCGTGCGTTGGCGCGTAAGGACTTCAACGACCTGGTCTACCTGACTGCGGAAGAGAAGTACGCCGCCATCGTCACCGACATCAAGGAAAGTATGGCGCTGGGTCGTCCGGTGCTGGTCGGTACGGCCACCATCGAAACTTCCGAGCACATGTCTCGGCTGCTCAATCAGGAAGGCATCGAGCACAAGGTGCTCAACGCCAAATTCCACGAAAAAGAAGCGGAAATCATTGCCCAGGCCGGTCGTCCGGGTGCGTTGACCATTGCCACCAACATGGCCGGTCGTGGTACCGACATCCTGCTGGGCGGCAACTGGGAAGTTGAAGTCGCCAACCTGGAGAACGCCACGCCTGAGCAGATTGCGCAGATCAAAGCCGATTGGCAGAAGCGCCACCAGCAGGTGATCGAGTCGGGCGGCTTGCATGTGATCGCCTCCGAGCGTCATGAGTCGCGTCGTATCGATAACCAGCTGCGTGGTCGTGCCGGTCGTCAGGGTGACCCGGGTTCCAGCCGGTTCTACTTGTCGCTGGAAGACAGCCTGATGCGCATCTTCGCCTCCGATCGGGTGAAGAACTTTATGAAGGCCCTGGGCATGCAGTCCGGTGAAGCCATCGAGCACCGCATGGTCAGCAACGCCATCGAAAAGGCCCAGCGCAAGGTTGAAGGTCGTAACTTCGACATGCGTAAGCAACTGCTGGAATTCGACGACGTGGCCAACGAGCAGCGCAAAGTGATCTATCACATGCGCAACACGCTGCTGGCTGCCGACAACGTCGGCGAAACCATTGCCGAGTTCCGCCAGGAAGTCCTGGATCACACCATCAACCAGCACATCGCGCCGCAGTCGCTGCCTGAGCAGTGGGATATCGCCGGCCTGGAAGAGGCGCTGTACAGCGGTTTCAACCTGCGTTTGCCGATTCAGCAGTGGCTTGATGATGACCACAAGCTGTACGAAGAGACCCTGCGTGCGCGCATTCTTGAAGAGCTGGTCAGCGCCTATAACGAGAAAGAAACCGAAGCCAGCGCTGAAGCCCTGCGCACCTTCGAGAAGCAAATTCTACTGCGTGTCCTCGACGACCTGTGGAAAGATCACCTGTCGACCATGGATCACCTGCGTCACGGCATTCACCTGCGCGGCTATGCGCAGAAGAACCCCAAGCAGGAATACAAGCGCGAGTCCTTCACCCTGTTCCAGGAACTGCTGGATTCGATCAAGCGGGACACCATCCGCGTGCTCTCGCATGTGCAGGTGCGTCGTGAAGATCCGGCCGAGGAAGAAGCGCGTCTGCGTCGTGAAGCCGAAGCCATGGCCGAGCGCATGCAGTTCCAGCATGCCGAAGCCTCGGCGCTGCTGCCGCAAGCCACTGAAGAAGAGGGTGATCTGGCGGTTGCCGTTGCGCCAGTGCGCACCGAGCCGAAGATCGGCCGCAACGAGCCGTGCCCTTGTGGTTCCGGCAAGAAGTACAAGCACTGCCACGGCCAGGTTAATTAACCCCACCGTGTAGAGCGGGTTGAGCCGACAGTGACGTTGGTGATGCTTGGCCCAGCTTGATTAACGCCGCGAACGGTTTGACCGCTCGCGGCGTTTTACCATCGCAATCAGTCCTACCACCTCAAGGAGCGTTCCCTATGGCTGTTGGTCTTGGCCCGTTGTCTACCCTGCACCCGGTTCCAGGTTTCGAACTGGGCATTGCTTCGGCGGGCATCAAACGCCCAGGGCGCAAGGATGTGGTAGTGATGCGATGTGCCGAAGGCTCCAGCGTAGCGGGTGTGTTCACCCTCAACGCGTTTTGCGCCGCACCGGTTATTCTGGCCAAGAAGCGTGTGCAAGGCAGCGTGCGTTACCTGCTGACCAACACCGGTAACGCCAACGCCGGTACCGGCGAGCCGGGCCTAGCGAATGCCATGCGCACCTGTGCCGCCCTGGCTCAGTTGACTGGTGTCGATGAGGGCGCTGTGCTGCCTTTCTCCACCGGGGTGATTGGCGAGCCGCTGCCGGTCGAGAAGATTGAAGGCGCGCTGCAGGCTGCTCTCGACGACTTGTCCGAGAACCACTGGGCCGAGGCTGCCACCGGCATCATGACCACCGACACCCTGCCCAAGGGGGCCAGCCGCCAATTTGTTCACGATGGCGTCACCGTCACCGTGACTGGCATCAGCAAAGGCGCCGGGATGATCCGCCCGAACATGGCGACCATGCTTGGCTATATCGCCACTGACGCCAAGGTTGCGCGCAGCGTGCTGCAGGACCTGGTGCGTGACGCGGCGAACAAGTCGTTCAACCGCATCACCATCGACGGCGACACCTCGACCAACGACTGCTGCATGCTGATCGCCACGGGCCAGGCTGCCCTGCCGGAAATCACTCAGGCCAGCGGCGACTTGTTCGCCAAGCTCAAGGAGGCCGTGTTCGGTGTCTTCATGGAGGTGGCCCAAGCCATCGTGCGCGACGGTGAGGGCGCCACCAAGTTCGTCACCGTGCAAGTCAACGGCGGCGCGACTCATCAGGAATGCCTGGATGTCGGCTACGCGGTAGCTCATTCGCCGCTGATCAAGACAGCGCTGTTTGCCTCCGACCCGAACTGGGGCCGTATTCTCGCCGCCGTCGGTTATGCCGGTGTGGCGCAGCTGGATGTCAGCCTGATCGATGTATTCCTTGGCGACGTGTGCATCGCCAGCAAGGGCTGCCGCGCGTCCAGTTACACCGAAGAGCAGGGTGCCGCCGTGATGGCCAAGGAAGAGATCACCATCCGCATCGAGTTGGGCCGTGGTGGCTGCAGCGAGACCATCTGGACCACCGACCTGTCCCATGAGTATGTGAAGATCAACGCCGAATACCGCACCTGATCGATCACCTACCTGCTGTTTGACTGCCCGCATTCCCGTTGCTCATGCCCCTATGAGCAACGGGAATTTGCTATTGCGGGAGTCGCCTTTTAAGGTCATGCGATCCTCTCGCAGCGAGCGCAACCCATGTCACTTACTCTGGTTATCGGCGACAAAACCTATTCGTCCTGGTCGCTGCGTGCGGCGCTAGCCCTGGAACTGACCGGTGCGCCCTATGCCGAGCAGCTGATTACCCTGAACCGCCCCGATACCCGCGCGCGGATTTTGCAGCACTCGCCGACCGGCAAGGTGCCGCTGCTGATCAGTGATGACGGCGCCATCTGGGATTCTCTGGCGATTGGCGAATACCTGGCCGAGTGCTTTCCCGCTGCCCAGCTGTGGCCGCAAGCCCGGGCTGCCCGCGCGCTAGCGCGCAGTGCCTGTGCCGAGATGCACAGCGGCTTTGTTGCGCTGCGCAGCCATCTGCCGATGGACCTCGCGCGCAATCAGGCGCTGGCTGAGATACCGGCCGATGCCATGGCCGATATCCAGCGCATCTGTGCACTGTGGGCCGAGTGCCGGCAGCGCTTTGGTCAGGGCGGCGGCTTCCTGTTTGGCCGGCCGACTTTGGTCGATGCCTTCTTTGCCCCGGTAGCAGCGCGTCTGCGCAGTTATCAGGTGGTGTTGCCGGCAGAGGCTGCCGCCTATGTCGAGACGATCTATCAGTGGCCGGCGTTTCAGCGCTGGTACCAAGCCGCCCAGGAGGAACATCTGGCGTGAAACGTATTCATGTGGCCGCAGCAGTTATTCGCGGTGTGGATGGGCAGATACTGCTCGCCAAACGTCCTGATGATAAGCACCAGGGCGGCCTCTGGGAGTTTCCCGGTGGCAAGGTCGAAGCCGGTGAGACGGTGCAGGCAGCCCTGGCCCGCGAACTGGACGAGGAGCTGGGCATCCGCCCGACTGCCGCGCGGCCGTTGATTCAGGTGCGTCATGACTACCCGGACAAACAGGTGCTGCTGGATGTCTGGGAGGTCTCGGCGTTTACTGGTGAGCCCCATGGCGCTGAAGGTCAGCCGCTGGCCTGGGTCAGCCCTCGACAGTTGGGCGATTATGAGTTTCCCGCCGCCAATCGGCCGATTGTCGCGGCCGCGCGCTTACCCGAGCGGTATCTGATTACTCCTGAGGGACTGAGTGGGCCAGAGTTGCTGCGCGGTATCCAGGGCGCGCTGAAAAGCGGTATTCGTTTGCTGCAACTGCGTGCCCCAGCGATGTTCGATGCGCAGTACCGCGATATTGCCGTGGATGCTCTCGGCCTCTGCGCCGGCAAGGCGCAGCTGATGCTCAAGGGGCCGCTTGAGTGGCTGGGCGATTTTCCTGCCGCCGGCTGGCACCTGACGGCGCAGCAGTTGCGCGAATTGAGCGCTGGCGGCCGACCGTTTCCGCCGCAGCGCTGGCTGGCGGCCTCCTGCCATTCGGCGCAGGAGCTGGAGCTGGCCACGCAGATGGGCGTGGATTTCATCACCCTGTCTCCCGTGCAAGCCACCCAGACCCATCCCGATGCGCAGCCGCTGGGCTGGGCACAGGTTGCCGAGTTGCTGCAGGGCTTCAATCAGCCAGCCTACCTGCTGGGCGGCGTTACCCCTGCAGATGTAGAGCAGGCCTGGCAGGTCGGCGCCCAGGGCGTGGCGGGTATTCGCGCGTTCTGGCCCGAGTGAGTCCGTTTATGTGTCTGCCTGATTGAGTGTATTAATGCCTGTTGAAGCCCGTTCCCCGTCCAACATGCGCCCCAGCACCCTGCATTTACCGCGCGGCAACTGGGCAACGGTATTCGAGTGCCTGTGCGCGCATTTTCCGGCGATTGCGCCGGCGGTGTGGCAGGAGCGGATTGCCCGGGGACGGGTGCTGGACGCGCAGGGGCAGCCGCTCGGCATGGCGGCGGCTTATCGCGAAGGGCTCAAGGTGCATTACTTTCGTGAAGTGCCAGCGGAGACGCCGATTCCCTTCGAGGAAACGCTGCTTTACGTCGATGAGCATTTGCTGGTGGCCGATAAACCGCATTTTCTGCCGGTGATGCCCGCCGGTGAATACGTTGAGCAGACCCTGCAGGCGCGGTTGGCCAAGCGTCTGGGCAATGCCGACCTGGTGCCGCTGCACCGGATTGATCGGCACACCGCAGGCCTGGTGCTGTTTTCCACCAATCGGCAGAGCCGTGGTCAGTACCAGGCGCTGTTTCGCCTGCGGCAGATGGACAAGTGCTACGAGGCGTTGGCGGCGGCTTTGCCGCAGCTGGATTTCCCTTTGCTACGGGCAACGCGGCTGGAGGGCGCTGAGCCGTTTTTCCGTATGCAGGAAGTCGCCGGTGAAGCCAATACGGAAACCCGTATCGAGGTCGCCCAGCGTCTGGGTGAGCACTGGTTGTACCGGCTGTATCCGGTGACCGGCAAAAAGCATCAGCTGCGTGTGCACCTGGCCGCTCTGGGCGCGCCGATCCTCAATGACCCGTTCTATCCCGAGGTTACGGACGCGCCTGATGCACCGGACGACTACAGCAAACCACTCAAGTTACTGGCCCGTGGGCTGAGCTTTATCGATCCGTTAAGCGGCGAGCGGCGTAGCTTCGAAAGTCAGCTCAGCCTGCTCTAGCTGTGCGCTTCTTTGGCCGCTGCCTGCCAGAGTACTTCAGCTATCCCTTGGCGTTTGGCAATCAGCCGCGCCGCGACAAACAGCAGGTCGGACAGGCGGTTGACGTAGGCCAGGCCCACGCCGCGAATCGGCTCCACTGCATTCAGGTGTTGGCAACGCCGCTCGGCGCCTCGGGCCAGGCTGCGGCAGACGTGGGCTTGGGCGATCAGGCGTGAGCCGCCGGGCAGGATGAAATTCTCCAGCGGGCCGACTTCTTCGTTCCAGCGGTCGATGGCGGATTCCAGGCGCTCGATTTCCGGTGTCTGCAGGGCTTGATAGTCGGGCATCGCCAGTTCCCCGCCAAGGTCGAACAGGCGGTGTTGGCAGGGCGCGAGCACCTCAATGATTTCATTCAATCCGGGGCACTGTGCGGTGTGCTCGGCAAGGTCAGCCAGCAGCAGACCGATGTGGCTGTTCAGCGTGTCGACCTCGCCCATGGCATCCACCCGAGGGTGGTCCTTGGTCACGCGGCGGCCATCGGCCAGGCCGGTTTCGCCGGCATCGCCGGTGCGGGTGTAGATTTTCGAGAGGCGGTAGCCCATGTTCAGAGACCTGTGTCTGGGGTGGCGGTGGTCATAGGCAGGCGCAGGGTAAAGCAGGTGCCCTGGCCGGCTTTGGACTGCACTTCCATCTGCCCTTTGTGGTTGTTGGTGATGATGAAGTAGGACACTGACAGGCCAAGCCCAGTGCCCTGGCCGACTTCCTTTGTGGTGAAGAACGGCTCGAAGATGCGCTTGCGCACCGATTCAGGCATGCCTACACCATTGTCCTCCACCTGGATTTCCGCCCAGGGCGGCGCCAGACGTACGCGCAGGATGATCTGCCCAGGCGTCGAGTTATCGTCGCGCTGGTGAATGGCCTGGGCGGCGTTTTTCAGCAAATTGAGCAGGACCTGCTCCAGTTCATTGGCGGTGGCCGGCACGGCGGGCAGGTCCGCGGCAAACTCGCGCTGGATGGTCAGGCTCTTGAAGTCGAAACTCTCGGTCAGGTCGAAGTCATTGCTGGCGATCTCGACTGCCTGATCAACTAGCGCCGGCAATTGGCACGGCGCCAGCTGGCGGTCGCTGCGGCGGCTGAAGTTGAGCATGTGGCTGACGATCTTCGCGGCACGGCTGCCTGCTTGTTGAATACCGTCGAGCAGGCGCGGAATCTCCCGCGCATTCAGGTAACGGTCGATGGCCTCCAGGCTGATGCCGGCCTGATCGGCCTGTTCACGGTTCTTTTCCAGCTCCGGTGACAGGCGCCGGCGGATGTTCTGCACGTTATGCAGAATGGCGCCCAGCGGGTTGTTGATCTCGTGCGCCATACCTGCGGCCAGGCCGCCGACGGAGAGCATCTTCTCTGACTGCACCATCATTTCTTCCAGGTTGAGACGCTGGGTGATGTCGTCGATGCGGATCACCACCCCTCGGCCGCTGCCGCCCGTCAACGGGTAGAAGGTCAGGGCGAAGTGACGTGGTTGCTCGCTGTTACCCCAGGTGACCCGCTCGATCTTTTCCACCTGATGCTGTTCCACGGTGCGCCGCAGCTGCACCAGGAAAGGCTTGAGCGGTGGGAAGGCAAGGAAAATCGGCTGGTTCAGGGCTTCGTCTAGGCGGGTGCCGGAAAGGCTGCTGGCCTCCTGGTTCCATTGTGTGACGTAGAACTGTTCGTCGAGGGCAATGAGCGCCGAGGGCATGGAATCGATGATGCTGTTGAGGTACTTCTGAAAGCCGGTGAGCTTCTTCTCGATCTTGCCGCGTACCTGCACTTCCAGCTCCAGTTTACGGTTGGAGTGGCGGGTTTCTTCGGCCAGATGCTGGGCTTGGTCGAACGCTTCCTGGGCGTCATCACGGGCACGTTTGAGTTGCTGCTCACGCGCCTCGATGCGCACCAGCATGGTGTTGAATGCGTCGGCCAGGTTGCCGATTTCATCGCGATTACCCCGGCGTGCGCGCAGGGCATAGTTCTCTTCACGGGTGACCTGGCGTGAGAGCTCTTCCAAGCGGCGAATAGGGCGGGTGATCAAGCGGCGCACCTGGCGTGACACGATCAACCAGAGCAGCACGCTAAAGGCCAGAATAACCAGGCTGGCGGTCAGGGTGCCGGTGTAGAACACTCCTGGCAGCTCACTGGAGGCCACCAGCAACAGATGGCCAGGGTTGCCTGTGGCCTGCGGCAGCTCGACGAGCTGGCTGATGCGGAATTCGCTGTGGCGCCATGATTCCACCTCTTCGACACGCGGCGGCAGTTGCAGCTTGGTGCCGCGCTGCAGCTGTGCCAGGTTCAGGCCCTCAGCGTCATAGATAACGGCCGCGCGCAGCGGTGCGTAATCATCCAGGCGGCGGAGTAGCGCTTCGGCTGCTGCTGGTGTGCTTAATGCTTCCTTGCTCAACGGCGGGCTGGCAATCAGCCGGCCAAGGGTGTGCAGGGCCTGAGGTGCCACACTTTCCTGAGAAATCCAATAGGCGGCGCTGATGAACGCCAGGTTGGCCACCAGCAGCACTGCCGCGAGCAACGCCAGCAAGGCGACCAGCAGTTTGCGACCGACCGGTAGGTTTTCGAGGCGCTGACGCAGGGGCATGGTGAGCTATCACGGCGACGGAAGTACGGGCAGGTTAACGCGGGCCTTAGTGGCTGGGCAATCCGCGTGCAGCAAGGCGCGCTAGCAACTGGCTGTGCAGCGCCTGCAGATACGGCAGTACCAGTTGGTGACGCTGTGCGGCGTCACAGGCATAGCCCAGCAGGTAGGCGATTTCCGTACGACGACCTTGGCGAACATCCTGGTGCATGGACGAATAGTTGGCTGCTGTGGCCTGAATCACACGCTGCACGTCGTCATGCAAGTTCTCGGCGGCGGCGCTGCGGCCGCAGGTGTGCAGCAACTCGCTCAGTTCGCTGCACAGGCACGCCACTTGCGCCGGGTGTGCCTGTAGCTCGCCATTGCGGCAGTCATGCAGCACGGTCAGTGGATTGATGGCGCAGTTCAGCGCCAGCTTGCGCCACAGCCGGCTGAGAATATCCAGGCTCCAGTCGTGAACAATGCCGGCGTGCTGCAAGTCTGCCAGCCAACTGGGCGGCTGCAGATTCTGTGGGTCACCGAGCCAAGTGTGGCCGTGGCCAGCAAACACAACCTGGAAATCGGCCTGACGAAACGCGCCTTCGGTACTGGAGGCAAAGATGCAACGTGCCTGGGGCGCCGCGCGGGCGACTTCGTCCTGGCTGCCCAGACCATTTTGCAGCAGGAGAATTTCGGCACCCGGCGCCAGGCGTGGCGCCAGTTGGCTTACCGCATTAGCCGCGTCATAAGCCTTGCAGGCGAGCAGTAGGCGCTGGATCGGCTGGCGATGATCGGGTGTTTGCGCAGGGATGGGATAATGCTGTGGCTGGCCCTGCTCAATCAGCGTCAGCCCGCCGGCCTGTTGATAGCTATTCAGGCGCGCCGAGTCGCGCAGGATCAGTGCTACTGGCAGGCCGGCTCGCGCCAGACGTGTCGCCCATAGGGTGCCGAGGCTCCCCGCACCGAGGATATGCCACATGCTGAACGTGGCTTATTGCGGTAACGACAAGCGCAGGGCAGTGACCAGCCCGGTGCTGTGTGATTCGGGCAGGATTCTGGTCGCGTTATCGATGATCTGTTCTGGGGTGATGGGGAGGCCTTTGGCATCCAGGCCCACCAGGCTGATACCCGCTTTGAGGCTGATAAATCCTTCGCTGGTCTTGAAGGCTTTGAGGTTGATGCCTTCATGCAGGCGCTTGAAGCTGCTGGGCGAGCATTCGTGCAGGTCGGTCAGCAAAGTAATCAGGCCGAAGTGGCTTTCATCCAAGCGCACCAGAACATCCAATGGCCGTACCAGCTGCTGCAGGCGGCGCGCCACGCCAGTGAGCAGTTCGTTGTAGAAGGTGTCGCCATAGCGCTGGTGCAGCTCGTGCATGTCTTGCAGACCAATCAGCAGGTAACACAGCGCACCGCCACGCGATTCCACCTGGCGCAGGCTGTCGAGCATCTTCTGGTGCAGGTAGCGGCTATTGCCCAGCCCGGTAAGCGGGTCGATAAGGTTGCGTTGTTCCAGGCTGGCAATGTTTTCGGTCAGTAAGCGGTTTTCCTGCAGCAGGCGTTGCAGGGTGTTGCACAGGCGATCGGCCGCATAGACGCGTGGCACCAGTTGCTCGTTCATCGCGGCCTTACTGATGAAGTCATCGACACCGCTGTCGAAGGCTTCGCCCAATACGTTTTCGCCTTCCTTGCCGGTGAGCAGGATGACATAGGTGTAGTGATGGGCCATTTCATCAAACTGGCGGACCTGCACTGTCAGCTCTAAGCCATTCATCTCGGGCATCAACCAATCGGCGAGTAAGACGCTGGCGGGGCGCTGTTCGAGCAAGCGAATCGCTTCGGCGGCACTGTTGGCAAAACGAAGGTCCTGATAACCCGCCTGGCTAAGCGCGCGCCCAATCATGGCGCTGGAGAACTTGGCGTCATCGACGACCAAAATGCTCAGGTGGGGGTTCGGCATGGGCAGGCTCGCTAGGGGGAAATCGCGTGGGCCCGATACTTCGCCGGGCAGTGTGTGTTGCTACCGCTATATAATGGCCGGGTTTTTTCACCGTCAAGCCAGGCGTGTCCCGTTCGTGATGCAGGGCGCGCCGTCTATCTGGAGTAAGCCCATGCCCTCGTTCGACGTGGTGTCCGAGTTGGACAAACATGAAGTTACCAACGCCATCGACAGCGCCATCAAAGAGCTGGATCGTCGTTATGACCTGCGCGGTAAAGGTAGCTTTGAGCTGAAAGAGCTGACTGTCAACCTGACAGCCGATGCGGATTTTCAGTTGGAGCAGATGGTTGAGATTCTCAAGCTCTGCTTGGTCAAACGCAAGATCGACGTACAGTGCCTGGAGTTCAAGGACGCCTACCCGTCGGGCAAGAGCGTCAAACAGGAAGTGATCCTGCGTGAAGGGATCGAGAAGGATCTGGCGAAGAAGATCGTCGCGCACATCAAGGACATAAAACTCAAGGTGCAGGCCGCCATTCAAGGCGAGCAAGTGCGTATCACTGGCAAGAAGCGCGATGACCTGCAGGAGGCGATTGCCGCCTTGCGTGCCAAGGACTTCGGTATGCCATTGCAGTTCAATAACTTCCGCGATTGATGCATGCGCAATGAACCTTGCCGCTGTTAAAGCGTCGCAACGGTGTTGGTGCAGTAAAAACGCCACGGCTTGCCGTGGCGTTTTATTTTCAAAGGCTTACAAGGATTAACAAATGGATATGAACATCGAACAACTGGTGAAAGTATCAGAGGCCTGGTTGCCTGTGGTGCTGGAATACAGCGGCAAGTTGACTCTGGCGTTGATCACCATGCTTATCGGCTGGTGGCTGATCAGCAAACTCATCAACAGCGTTGGTCGTTTGCTCAACCTGCGTCAGGTTGATCGGGCCTTGAGCAGTTTTATCTGCAGCCTGGTCGGCATCGTATTGAAGGTGTTGCTGCTGGTCAGCGTGGCGTCGATGGTGGGTGTGGAAACCACCTCCTTTATTGCGGTGATCGGTGCCGCTGGTCTGGCCATTGGCCTGGCCTTGCAAGGTAGCCTGGCGAACTTCGCGGGCGGTGTGTTGATCATGTTTTTCCGTCCATTTCGCGCCGGTGACTGGATTGAGGCCCAAGGTGTTTCGGGCAGTGTCGACAGCATTCAGATCTTCCATACCACGCTGAAAACTGCGGATAACAAAGTGGTGATCGTGCCCAACGGCAGCCTGTCGAACGGCCATATCACCAACTATTCGCGCGAATCCACGCGGCGTGTGGATATCAACCTGGGTATCGATTACTCAAGCGATATCAAGCAGGCCCGTGAGGTGTTGCTGGACATTGCCAAGGACCCGCGTGTGCGTCAGGACCCTGCGCCTGTGGTGTTTGTTACCGGTTTGGGTGATAGCGCGATCAACCTCTCACTGCGCATCTGGGTGGCGACGCCAGATTTCTGGCCAGTCACTTTCGCCTTCACCGAGCAGGCCAAGGAGCGCCTAAGCGAGGCCGGTATCGGCATCCCATTCCCGCAGCGGGTGGTGCATCTGGTGCAGCAACCCACTGTCTGAAGGAACGCCGAGTTAGCGACTGGTGGCGTTATAGAGCGTTTTTAACGTGCGGCCCATCGCCAGTTGATAGTGGTTGATCAGGCTTTGCCAGTCGGCCTGATCCCACGGCGAATGGCGCCGCAGTTGCAGCATGTCGTGCAACGCGGCTTGCTTGCGGGTCAGGCGGCGGCGTGACTTCTCAAGATCGAGCAAGGCGATTTCGCACGATGGCGGCGTATTAGCAGCCTGGATACGCACAAAGATATGTTTTGCATACATGCAGCCATGTTGCTGGCGGGCTTTGTGCAAATTGGCTAGGCTTTGCGCGATCTGCTGCAGGGAGGCGTCTAGCGCCTCGCGAGCATGATGCTCATACCATTCATCGAGAGGCTGAAAGCCTTCCAGGGCTTTGGTCACCAGCAAGGCACGCCAGCCTTCGCGGTTGCGCTCGGCGGCGCAGTAAACGATCTCGGGTACCGCGACACCAGCCTTGAGTGCTCTGAGCAGAGCGTCGCGTTCACGCAGTACCGTCGGCCGCCCCCAAGGGTGAAGCAGGCTGCGGTAGGTGTGCCCGGTTTGCTTTTTGGCGTAAAGCGACTGACCCAGCTGGGTGAGGCGTTGAACACCGCTATAACCACCGCGGCGCTCATTAGGTTCTTCGACCCATTCACCCTGGATTTGCCACCAGCTGTCAAAGCTGGGGTAGTGGGTGAGGCGGGTGGCGTTACTGAATGCTACGGTCATGGCCTGCCCTCTTGTTGTGAGCAGGGTAGAGCAAGAGTCTTGCCAGTAATGCTATTGGTGCTGTTCGGTGGCGTTAGTCACGCTTAAATCGCTGGTTTGCAGCCGTTCCCGGCGCCATTGCAGGATGATCAGCAGCAGTGTCGGAATACCCAGCAAGGCAGTGACCAGGAAGAACTGGGCATAGCCGAACTTCTCCACCATTACGCCGGAATAACCACCGATCAGGCGCGGCAACAACAGCATGATCGAGCTGAGCAGGGCGTACTGGGTGGCGGAGAACTTCAGGTTGGTCAGGCTCGACAGGTAGGCGACGAACGCCGCTGTGGCCAGGCCGGCGCTGAAGTTGTCGGCGGAAATGGTCACGATCAGCATCTGCAGGTCAGCGCCCATGCCGGTAAGCATCAGGAACAGCAGGTTGGTCGCCGCCGAGGCCGCGCCGCCAATAAACAGGATCGGCAGAATACCGAAGCGCACGATCAGCAGGCCGCCAAAGCCTGCACCAATCAGGGTCATGACCAAGCCGAAGAGCTTACTGACGCTGGCAATCTGGTCCTTGGTAAAGCCCTGGTCGATGTAGAACACGTTGGCCATAACGCCCATTACGGTGTCCGACATACGGTAGGTGGCAATTAACCCGAGCAGCAGGAACGCTTGCCAGCGGTAACGCAGGATAAAGTCGTTCACCGGTGTCAGCACCGGCGCCAGGCCACGACGCCCCATGGACGACAGGCACAGGGCACTGAGAATGGTGTAAAGCAGGGCGCGCAGAAAGGCGCGGTCTTCCAATAGCAGGTCAAGCATGCTGGCTTCGCCGTTGATCACGCTGGCGAAGTCGGTGTTGTAGAACTGGGTAAACATCGCCGGTACCGATACCAGCAACACAATCAGTACCAGTACCGAGGCGATCTGGTGGCTAAAGCCATAACGCGCAGCGGCCAGTTGCGTGCGCAGTGGCACATCCGGCTCGCGCATCCACAGGCTGGTCAGCAGGCCAGGCAACATCAGCAGGGCAAACAGCAGGTAGGTGCCGGCCCATGCACCGTGCTGATAGAGCAGTGCGGTGGAGCCAAAGCCTTCGGCGAAATACAGTGCGCCGGCGGTGGCCAGCAGGGCGGCGATGCGGTAGCCGGCCATATAGCTGGCGGCCAGCGCGGCCTGGCGGGTGTCGTCGACGATTTCCAGGCGGTAGGCATCAACGGCGATGTCCTGAGTGGCCGACGCAAAGGCCACCAGCACCGCGAGGGAAATCAGCCAGGTCAGGTGTGTCTGCGGGTCACATAGGGCCATGCCAGCGAGGCCGATGGCGATCAGGATCTGTGATAGCACCAACCAGGAGCGTCGGCGGCCCAGTTTGCCCAGCAGCGGTAGGCGCCACTGATCAAGCAGCGGAGACCAGACCCATTTGAAGGCATATGCCAGGCCGATCAGGCTGGCAAAACCAATGGTATCGCGGGCCACGCCGGCTTCGCGTAGCCAGACAGACAGGGTGGAGAACACCAGCATATAAGGCAGGCCAGCGGCGAACCCTAGAAGCAGCAGCACCAAGGTTGAGGGGCTGGAGTAGGCAGCAATGGCATCACGCCAGCTTTTACGGGGCATTGAAGGGGTATCAGCCTGAGATTGACCTAATAAAGGGCGCACTCTACCCGCTGTGCTCCATTGGGCGCCAGCCATAGCGCGGCATATCCACCCGATCATTATGGATTTGCACGCCTTCCTCACGTAAACGACTGCGTTGTTCTGTGCCGGAGAGGCTGCCAGCCGGCAAGCTGAGGCGGCCACCGGCAGCAATTACCCGGTGCCAGGGCAGGGTGCTGCCGTCCGGTAGCTGGCTGAGGGTGCGCCCGACCCAGCGCGCAGCGCGACCCAAGCCTGCGTATGCAGCCAGTTGTCCGTAACTCACCACGCAGCCGGCCGGAATCTGCGCCAGCACCGCATAAAGTGCCGTGCGACGCTCGAGCTGGCTTGCTGTTGGTTGGCCTGGCGCGGCATGCTTCGGCACCTGTTCTGGCTCGTTATCCGGCTTTCCCATCATGCTTATACGTACTCTGTTGTGCTTTCTGGTTCTTGCTCTGACCACCCCAGCGTGGGCGGACACGGTGTGGTTGAACAATGGTGACCGTCTGAGCGGTGAGATAGTTCTGCTCGATGGCGGCAAACTGGCCTTGAAAACCAAGTACGCCGGCCAGGTGCTGATTGCCTGGAAGGATATCGACACCCTGCGCTCGGAGAAACCCTTGCTGATGCGCCGCCAGGGGCTCGATAGCGAGCACAGCAACCAGTTGGAAGCAGCGGGCAAGGGCATGGTGCGGGTGGTCAGCGACAACACGCAAACCGTGCCGCTCTCCAGTATCAAGCGTCTGATCCCGCCGCGCCCGGTACTGCAGGACCGCTTCTGGGAGGGCAATCTGGACGCCAAACTGGATATGAAGCGCGACGACAACGACACCGACGAGTGGAAGCTCAAAAGCAATACGCGTGTGGAGCACGGCCGTTGGCGTCACGTGTTGGCCGGTGAGCTGGAGCGCAAGGTTAAGAATGACGCGAAAACCGCTGACAACTGGCAGCTGGAATACGACCTTGACCGCTTTATCACGGACCACTGGTTCTGGCGGGTGGGGGCAGAGCAGGACGAGGATGAGTTTGCCTTTTTTACTCGCCAGCGTTCGCTGGGCACCGGACCGGGTTATCGCTTCTGGGATAACGAACTGGGCCGGCTGGATGTGATCGGCCAGTTCAATCGCCTGCAATTGGAGGCCAGTGATGCTGAGCGGTCGTTCAATACCTACTCGCTTGCCTTGGATTACAAGCGTCTGCTGTGGGGTACCCGTCTGGAGTTTTACAGCACGGCTGAGCTGCAATTGCCTGCGATAGAGGAGATTGACTACGTGCTCGACAGTGAAATAGGCCTGCGCTACCGGCTGACAGATTGGGCGCGCCTATCGCTGCTGTATGAGCTGGATCAGGCGCGTGCGCTCGGGCAAACCAGCAGTGAGCGTCGCTATCTGTTGGGTGTGGGGGTCGGCTGGTAGGCCACGTAATGATGAACTCGCGGTGATTCTGTCGGTCAGTGCTTGCTCTGGCGTCGTGCTTACGGATAATGCGCGACCTTCCGCGAACCCGAAGTAGACAATTCATCCCTATGTTTTCCAGAACCCTGCTGTGCCTGGCCCTTTCTGTGGCTGCTACCTCCGCGTTGGCGGATACCGTCTGGCTGAAGAACGGCGACCGCCTGACCGGCAAGATCAAGTTTTACGACGGTGGCAAGCTGTTGCTGGCGACCGACTACGGCGGTGCGATTGCCCTCGACTGGAGCAAGATCGCCACCCTGGAAAGCGATCAGGAACTGCTGATCAAGGAAAATGCCATCGCTGGTGAGCGCGCCAAGTCCCTGCAGCCGGCCGAGCCGGGCAAGGTGATCCTGGCCAATGGCGATGCGCCCAAGACTATCGAGCTCGCCAGCATCAAGCAGATCCTCAAACCCAAGCCATTGGTCGAGGATTTGGTCTGGAAGGGCAATATCGATGCGGCGCTGGACTACAAACGTGCCGAGCGCGACACCGACGACTACGACGTCAGCCTCAAGACTCAGGCGCGTCACGGTCTCTGGCGCCACAACGCGCAAGCCGACTACAACCGTGAGTTTCAGGATGATGTGGTCACCACCGACAACTGGAGCGCCGAATACGCCCTTGACCGCTTCCTGACCGAGAAGTGGTTCTGGCAGGGGCGCTTCGAGTACAAACGCGACATGGTTGAAGAACTTGAACGCCAGCGCACCGTGGGTACCGGTCCGGGTTACCAGTTCTGGGATAACGAGCTGGGCGCCTTCTCGGTGGCCGGCCTGCTTAACCGCACAGACTACGAGTACAGCAATGGCGAGAGCGACAACTTCTACGCCGCGAGCCTGAAGTGGGATTACAACCGCTACCTGGTCGGCAAGAGCGTCGAGCTGTTCAGTGATGGCGAGGTGGGTAAGCCGCTGGCCAACGCCGCTGACTACACCCTGGATGCCGCCGTGGGCCTGCGTTACAAACTGACCGATTGGGCTTCGCTGAATATGAAGGCCGAGAAGGACCTGGTCAGCGGTGCAGAAGGCGAGCTGGACGAAACCCGTTATAGCCTGGGATTTGGCGTGGGTTGGTAAGCTTCGGCTGCACACAAAAAAGCCCCGCAGATGCGGGGCTTTTTGTTCTAAACGTTCTAGATCTCGCGAGCTAGAGTCAGTCTAGGCGCTACGTTAGTAACAGCCTCCGGCTGGTCAAAGCACTCGCGGGCGCGGAGTTTACGAGCTGTAAATGAGCAAGCCCGCGAGTGCTTTTAACGATGGATGGCCGACGCGCAGCAGATCGGTGCGGATTACAACCGCAGGCCGCCGTCGAGCTCCAAGATACGACCGGTGTAGTAGTCGTTTTCCAGGATATAGGCCACCGAGTGGGCGATCTCGGCCGGTTTGCCCATGCGGCGCAGTGGGATGACCGAGGTCATGCGCTCCAGTGCTTCCGGTTTCATGCTGGCAACCATTTCGGTTTCGATAAAGCCCGGTGCTACGCCCGCGACACGGATGCCGTAACGCGCCAGCTCTTTGGCCCAGACCACGGTGTCGGCAGCGACACCGGCTTTGGCAGCCGAGTAGTTAGCCTGGCCGATGTTGCCGGCACGGGAAATGGAGGAGATGTTGATGATCGCGCCTTCGTTCTTCAGCTCAATCATTTTCGCCGCCACTTCACGGGTGCAGAGGAACACGCCGGTGAGGTTGACGTCGATCACCGACTGCCACTGCGCCAGGCTCAGTTTGGTGATTTCGCCATCCTTGACCTTGATGGTCAGGCCGTCACGCAGGATGCCGGCGTTGTTGACCAGGCCATTGAGTGCGCCGAAGTCTTCAGCGATCTGTGCCACGGTCTGGGTCACTTGCTCTTCATTGGCAACGTTGCACAGGTAGGCGCGCGCTTCTACGCCCAGCGCCTTGCAAGCCGCCACGGCTTCGTCGAGTTTTTCCTGGTTCAGGTCGACCAGCGCCAGTCTGGCGCCTTTTTCTGCCAGGTACTCAGCCATCGCGCGGCCCAGGCCCTGACAGCCGCCGGTGATGACGATAACTTTATCTTTGAGTTGCATCGCGAGTCCCCTCAAATGGTGTTGTGTGACCTTGCCGGCGGTTAATCTAGGCGCCTCCCGTTCTGTGACGGAATCTATGCAAGGAGTCATAAGGTGAGCGTGAAAGCCGGCAAGCATGCCCGAGAATTGCTGCTCAAGGAATACCGGGGCGTGCTCAGCACCCATTCCAAAGCCATGCCGGGTTTCCCTTTCGGATCAGTGGTGCCCTATTGCCTGGATGCTGACGGTTATCCGCTGATGCTGATCAGTCGCATCGCCCAGCACACCCACAACCTCAAGCAGGATGGTAAATGCTCGCTGCTGGTGGGCGAGCGTGGGGCGGAAGATGTGCAGGCGGTCGGTCGTCTTACGCTGCTCGCCGAGGCGCGGCAATTAGATGACGAGGCGCAGATTGTTGCGGCTGCGCAGCGCTATTACCGCTATTTCCCGGAGTCGCGCGGCTACCATCAGGCCCATGATTTCGATTTTTGGCGGCTGGAGCCGGTGCGCTGGCGCTACATCGGCGGGTTTGGTGCGATTCACTGGCTGGATGAGGTGGTCCAGACCAACCCCTTTGCCGGCGACAGCGAAATCAGCATGGTTGAGCACATGAACAGCGACCATGCCAAGGCTATCGCTCATTATGTCGAGCTGGCAGGTTTACCCCAGCATGCGCCGGCTGAGCTGGTTGGGGTCGACAGTGAGGGCTTCCACCTGCGGATCGGTCAGGGGCTTTATTGGCTGGCCTTTCCAACATCCTGTAACAGTCCGCTGGAGGTGCGCCAGGCCTTGGTGGCATTGGCCCGCGCCGAAGTCTGGCCGACCGACAGTCAGGCTTCAGCTTGAATTCAGCTCAACACCCCATACTTCAGTCCCATAGGAAGCTGATCTTCCGTTAAGGATCCTTTGATGCGTGCGTTTCTGTTTCTGTTTCTGCTGTTCCCGTTCATTGAATTGGCCCTGCTGATTCAGGTGGGCAGTGCCATCGGTGTGTTACCGACCTTGTTGCTGGTGATTGGTACCGGCATCCTCGGCGCCATTCTGCTGCGCGTTGCAGGGGTAGCAACCGCGTGGCGTGCACGCGAGAAGCTGGCCAGAGGTGAGTTACCCGAGCAGGAAATGCTCGAAGGCCTGCTGATCGCCGTCGGTGGTGGTCTGCTGTTGCTGCCTGGCTTTATCAGCGACATTTTCGGCCTGCTGTGCCTAATTCCGTTCACCCGTCGCTTGCTGGTCAACAAGGTGCGTCTGCGCGCCGCCGAACAAGCCATGCGTCAGCGCGCCTTTTTTGACGACCAGGCCGCACGCTCCGGGCAAGTTCGTCCCAATGTGCTGGAAGGCGAATTTGAGCGCCGCGACTGATTTTCGGCTCATAAGAAAAGCCTGTAGATCGTAAAAATTTCACCCTCAGCCCTTGAAATCCCCTTGTGCGCCCTTATGTAGCGGTCACCGCAAGGTTTTCTGTCGTCAGACAGATTCAGACTTCAGCGCTGCGCCTAGCGTAGTGCTACCGGCCTCGCCGGACTTTGCTAACCCGCCGGTGATTGCACCGGCCGAAAAATCACTATTGGGAGAGATCGACAATGAAGCTTCGTCCTCTGCATGACCGCGTCGTAATCCGTCGCAGCGAAGAAGAAAAGAAAACCGCAGGCGGCATCGTGCTGCCAGGTTCCGCTGCCGAGAAAGCCAACAGCGGTGAAATCCTCGCTGTCGGTACTGGTCGCGTGCTGGACAACGGTGAAGTGCGTGCCCTGGCCGTTAAAGTCGGCGACAAAGTGGTGTTTGGCCCTTACTCCGGCAGCAACACCATCAAAGTTGACGGCGAAGACCTGCTGGTAATGAGCGAGAGCGAAATTCTCGCTGTCGTTGAAGGTTGATTTCAGCGCTCCGTCGCTACGAATTCCGCTCTATTTGAACGAATCAAGGAATAACCATCATGGCTGCTAAAGAAGTTAAATTCGGCGATTCCGCCCGCAAGAAAATGCTCGTCGGCGTTAATGTTCTGGCTGACGCAGTAAAAGCCACCCTCGGCCCGAAAGGCCGTAACGTGATCATCGAGAAGAGCTACGGCGCTCCGACCATCACCAAGGACGGCGTTTCCGTTGCCAAAGAAATCGAGCTGAAAGATCGCTTCGAAAACATGGGCGCGCAGCTGGTTAAAGACGTTGCTTCCCGTGCCAACGATGACGCGGGCGACGGCACCACCACTGCTACCGTTCTGGCTCAAGCCATCGTCAACGAAGGTCTGAAAGCCGTCGCGGCTGGCATGAATCCGATGGATCTGAAGCGCGGCATCGACAAGGCGACCATCGCCATCGTTGCTGAGCTGAAGAAGCTGTCCAAGCCTTGCGCTGACACCAAAGCCATCGCTCAGGTAGGTTCGATCTCCGCCAACTCTGACACTTCCATCGGCGAAATCATTGCTGAAGCCATGGAAAAAGTCGGCAAAGAAGGCGTGATCACCGTTGAAGAGGGCTCGGGCCTGGAAAACGAACTGTCGGTTGTTGAAGGCATGCAGTTCGACCGTGGCTACCTGTCGCCGTACTTCATCAACAAGCCAGACACCATGGTCGCCGAGCTCGACGGCCCGTTGATCCTGCTGGTTGACAAGAAAGTTTCCAATATCCGTGAGCTGCTGCCAGTTCTGGAAGCTGTTGCCAAGTCCGGCCGTCCGCTGCTGATCGTAGCTGAAGACGTTGAAGGCGAAGCCCTGGCGACTCTGGTTGTGAACAACATGCGCGGTATCGTTAAAGTTGCTGCCGTTAAGGCACCAGGCTTTGGCGACCGTCGTAAGGCCATGCTGCAGGACATCGCTGTGCTGACTGGCGGTACCGTAATCTCCGAAGAGATCGGTCTGAGCCTGGAAAGCGCCACCCTGGAGCACCTGGGTAACGCCAAGCGTGTGATCCTGAGCAAAGAAAACACCACCATCATCGACGGCGCTGGCGTTCAGACTGATATCGAGTCTCGCGTACTGCAGATCCGTAAGCAGATCGAAGACACCTCGTCCGACTACGACAAAGAGAAGCTGCAAGAGCGTCTGGCCAAACTGGCTGGCGGTGTTGCGGTGATCAAAGTCGGTGCCGGCACCGAAGTTGAAATGAAAGAGAAGAAAGCCCGCGTTGACGACGCCCTGCACGCGACCCGCGCAGCCGTTGAAGAAGGCGTGGTACCTGGCGGTGGCGTGGCTCTGGTGCGCGCTCTGCAGGCCATCAGCGAGCTGAAAGGCGACAACGCCGATCAGGACGTGGGTATCGCTCTGCTGCGTCGTGCTGTTGAAGCTCCGCTGCGTCAGATCGTTTCCAACGCCGGCGGCGAGCCGAGCGTAGTGGTCGACAAGGTTAAGCAGGGTTCGGGTAACTTCGGCTTCAACGCCGCGACCGACACCTACGGCGACATGATCGAGATGGGTATTCTCGATCCGGCCAAGGTCACCCGTTCGGCGCTGCAAGCTGCAGCTTCGATCGGCAGCCTGATGATCACCACCGAAGCGATGATCGCCGAAGTTGTAGAAGACAAGCCGGCTGCTGGCGGTATGCCAGACATGGGCGGCATGGGTGGTATGGGCGGCATGATGTAAGCCAGCCCGGCTCCCGCAGGCCGTCGCCAGATGGCCTGCATGCAGTAAAGAAAACCCCGTGCCTGTCACGGGGTTTTCATTTTTCTCGGCTATAACAGCCTCTCGCGGCAAAGCGGTACGCCAATTGCTTTGTGTGATGCGCGCTCCCGGACTGGAGCTTGTCAATCTGCGCTGTGCTGCTGCTACGCATGGTCGCTCCGTGTTTTGACCTCACCTGGATGTGCTCTACCACGCCGTTTTCAATGGATGGTTGGAGATTGTGCCGGTTACGGTTTTGCCTGCGATTGTTTTAAAACCACAGGTTCTATTGCGCACCACGCTGATGCAATTGGGCAATTAAGTGACTGTGAGGGTGTTACCGCCAGGTGCGGTGATGCGATCCCTATCCTTGGTTTGCTCAACGATTGAACCAACGGTGCGAATCTGGCCCGAAGCTTGGCCTGCTGAATGGCTGCGTGTGGATCAGGATGATCAGAATGGCATTGCCGGCAGTGTCCGGCAGTAACGACCACTTGTCGCCCAATACGGCGCGGTGGTTAACAGTGATCTAGGGTCTACAAACAGCGTTTGGCAGCGCTATCAAGAGGTTGCAGTGATGAAGCTAGAAATCGCACGAGGTTTGTTCCTGGTGACCGCGCTCAGCGTGGCCTCGCTCGCGGCGGCGGCTTGGCAGGAAGCCAGCCCCCAGGTCATCACCCTCAACGAGCGCGGCTACTGTCCGTTGCCGCCCCAGGCGCGAACGGCCGAGGTGCTAAAACCGGACCAGGACCTGCTGCTGTTTATGTTCAGCCTCTCTCAGGGCGCCCGTTCACAAGGTTGAGCCTGCTGACATGAAAATTCGATAGACAGAAAAAAGCCCTGCATTGCAGGGCTTTTTGGTTAGTGGGCTTTGGCCGTTGTCGGTGGCGCATCGGGCTGCGCCAGCAGGCTGTACACGCAGGGCAGTACAAACAGGGTGAACAACGTGCCGATCGACATGCCGGTGGCGATCACCAGGCCGATGTCGAAGCGGCTGACTGCACCAGCACCGGTTGCCAGGATCAGCGGCACCATGCCGAAGACCATCGCCGCAGTGGTCATCAGCACCGGACGCAGGCGAATCGCCGCCGCTTCTTCGACCGCTTCACGGCGCGACAGGCCTTTTTCGCGGCGCAGCTGGTTGGCGAACTCGACAATCAGGATGCCGTGCTTGGTGATCAGACCGATCAGCGTGACCAGGCCCACCTGGGTGTAGATGTTCATGCTCGATAGGCCAAGGAACAGCGGAATCAGCGCGCCACAGATCGACAACGGCACCGTGACCATGATTACCAGTGGGTCGCGGAAACTCTCGAATTGTGCCGCCAGCACCAGGAAGATCAGCGCCAGGGCTAGGCCGAAGGTGATGTAGAGCGCGTTGCCTTCCTGCACCAGCTGGCGCGACGCACCGGCGAAGTCGTAGGCATAACCGGCTGGGGCTTCCTCCAGCATGATCTGCGTTACCGTCTCGACGGCTTCACCCATGCTGACGATGGGTACGCCCTGGATGATCGCCGAGTTGAGCTGCTGGAACTGGTTGAGCTGGGTCGGCCGCGCACGGTCGCTGACCTTGACCAGTGTCGACAGGGCCAACATCGCGCCGCTTTCGCTCTTCACGTAGTAGCTGCCGAGCCACTCCGGGTTGTCGCGGTAGGCGCGTTCGACCTGAGCAATCACCTTGTAGCTGCGGCCGTCGATGGTGAACCGGTTGATCTCACCTTCACCGAGCAGGCTCGCCAGCGTCAGGCCGAGGTCTTCCATGGACACGCCCATCTGCGCAGCTTTTTCGCGGTCGATTTCCACCACCACTTCCGGCTTGTCGAAGGCCAGGTCGACGTCGAGGAAGGCGAACTTGCCGGACTCCACGGCGCGTTGCTTGACCCGTTCGGTCACTTGCAGCAGCGACTGGTAGTCGTTGGGTGTGTTGATCACGAATTGAAACGGTAGGCCCTCACCCGTACCCGGCAAGGACGGCAGGTTGAAACCGAAGATCTGCAGGCCGGCGATCTGCGACAGGCGACCTTGCACCTCCGGGAGAATCTCCATCTGGGTGCGTTCGCGCTCGTTCCACGGCGTCATCAAGAAGCCGCCAATACCCGACTGCACACCGTTGAAGCCGTTGATCTGGAACGAGGAGTAGTACTCCGGGAACTCCTTGAAGATGCTCACGAACTCGTCGGTGTACTTGTTCAGGTACTCCAGGTTGGTCGGTTGCGGTGCGCTGGCAATCATGAAAATGATGCCCTGATCTTCTTCTGGGGCCAGCTCGCTCTTGGTGAACTTGAGCAGTACCGGAATCAGGCACATGACGATTACCGCGAATACCAGCACCACCGGACGGGTATCCAGGGTGCCATGCAACGCCCGCTGGTAGCGTTTCTTGAGTGCGTCGAAAATCTGGTCGAGCTTGTGCGCCAGGCCCGACGGATTCTCCTCATGGCGCAGCAGCTTGGCGCACATCATCGGTGACAGGGTCAGGGCCACGATGCCGGAGATAATCACCGCACCGGCCAGGGTCAGGGCAAACTCTTTAAATAGCGCGCCGGTAAGGCCCTCGAGGAAGCCGATAGGTGCATATACCGCCGCCAGGGTGATGGTCATCGACACCACCGGCACGGCGATCTCGCGGGCGCCTTCAATGGCCGCATCGAATGGCGTTTTGCCTTCTTCGATATGCCGGTGAATGTTCTCCACCACGACGATGGCGTCGTCCACCACCAGGCCGATGGCCAGCACCATGGCTAGCAGGGTCAGCAAGTTGATCGAGTAGCCCATCAGCTGCATGAAGAACATCACGCCGATCATCGACAGCGGGATGGTGATCACCGGGATCAGTACCGAGCGGAACGCACCGAGGAACAGGAACACCACCACGATGACGATCAGCACCGCTTCGCCAAGGGTCTTCACCACTTCGTCGATGGAGGCCTGTATAAACAGCGTGGCGTCATAGGCGATGGAGACTTTCAGGTTGGGCGGCAGCTGCGCTTCGAGGTCCGGCATGACCTTGCGCACTTCCTTGATCACGTCCAGCGGGTTGGCCCCCGGCGTGCCCTTGATGGCGATGTACACCGATGGCGTACCGTCGAAGGAGCTGATCGCGTCGTAGCTTTCCGCGCCCATTTCCACCCGCGCCACATCGCGGATCAGCACGCGGCTGTCCCCAACAGTTTTCAGCGGGATGGCGGCAAAGGCCTCGGCCGATTTCAGGTCGGTTTCGGCGTTGATGCTGGTGACCACGTACTCGCCCTTCACTTCACCGGCTGCGGCGAGGAAGTTGTATTTACGCACCGCGTCATTCACGTCGCCGGCGGTCACGCCGTAGGCGGCCATTTTCACCGGGTCGAGCCACAGGCGCATGGCAAAGACCTGGTTGCCAAGAATCTCAGCTTCGGCCATGCCAGGCAGGGTGGCCAGCTTGGGCTGGATGACTCGCGACAGGTAATCGGTGATCTGCGGGTTGCTCAGTTCCTGGCTGTAGAAGCTGATGTACATCAGCGCCGTGGAGTCCGCGGCTTCCTTGCTCAGCACCGGGTCTTCGGCGTCCTGCGGCAGCTGGTTCTTCACCTCGTTGGCTTTTGCCAGCAGTTCGGTGAACAAACGGTCGCTGTTGGCACCGATGCGCGCATAGATCGAGATGATCGACACGTTCTGCCGGCTCACCGAAGTCATGTAGTCGATGCCGTCGGCGCTCGCCAGGCTTTGCTGCAGCGGCTGGGTGATATAGCCCTGGATGGTCTCGGCATTGGCCCCGGGGTAAGCCGTGGTCACCGTGATCAGGGCGTTTTCCATCTGCGGGTACTGGCGGATGGTCAGTTTGTTGAATGCCTGGAAGCCAAGCAGGATGATCAACAGACTGACCACGGTCGCCAATACCGGGCGACGGATAAAGGGATCAGTAAAAGCCATAAATAAGTTCCTGTGTGCCGTGCTCGATTACTCGACGCTCGGCTTGGCCTCGACAAGGGCATTGGCGATGCTGACGTGGGCGCCGTTATCCAGCTTCAGCTGGCCGGCAGACACCACCTGCTCACCGGCCTGCAGGCCTTTGAGAATCACCACCTGGCCTTCGCGGCGCTCGCCGGTCTCAACGAAGCGGCGTTCGACCACCAGTTCGGCCTGGCCTTTGTCGTCTTTGACTACCTGGCCGTCTTCCCCCTTCTTCTCGCCGATCACGTACACCGAGTTGCCGTAGAGGGTGTAGGTAATGGCCGTTTCCGGCACGACGATCAGGTTCTGCTCACCCGGTAGCAGCACTTCCAGGTTGGCGAACATCCCGGGCAGCAATTTATTGTCCGGGTTGATCAACATGGCGCGGACCTGCACGTTGCGCGTGGTGTCTTCGACCTTGGGGTTGATCGCGGCAATTTCGCCTTCGAACATCTCGCTCGGGTACGCCGCCACGCTGAAGCGCACACGCTCGCCCACGGCCAGCTTAGGCACTGCCTGTTCGGGCAGGAAGAAGTCGACGTAGAGCTTGCTCAGGTCCTGCAGGGTGGCGATGGTGGTGCCGGAGGACAGGTAATCACCGACATCCACCTGGCGGATGCCGATGGTGCCGGCAAAGGGCGCGAGGATGCGTTTCTTCGCCAGTTGCGCTTGCAGCTGGGCGACGCTGGCATTGGCCTTCTGCAGGCTGGCGGACAGGCGGTCGAACTCGCTTTTCGAGATGCTCTGGCGATTGACCAGGCTGCGACCGCGCTCGTATTCAACGCGGGCCAAGCCCAGTTCGGCCTGGGCAGTACCTAGGCTGGCCTGCTCGACATCGCTGTCCATCTGGATCAGGGGTTGTTGCAGGCTGACCTGCTCACCGGAACGGAACAGCACTTGCTGCACCGTGCCACCGACTTCCACAGTCAGGTCA
Organism: Pseudomonas sp. OTU750018; assembly: GCF_011636575.1. NCBI lineage: Bacteria > Pseudomonadati > Pseudomonadota > Gammaproteobacteria > Pseudomonadales > Pseudomonadaceae > Pseudomonas > Pseudomonas sp. OTU750018. The sequence continues at coordinate 951,088 of NZ_JAAPAU010000001.1, read as the reverse complement.
ACGCCCTGAAAAGCCTTGAGCGTGCCGATAGCGGGCAGGCGACCCTGCCATGGACGTTCTTCTGCCGTCGCGGCGTCGACGCTGATGGCCGGCTGCGGTGCGGAGAACATCTGCACTTGTTGGTAGATGGAGAAGCCTTTGTAGGCGGCGAGGGCGAGTACCACGACGAGTACTGCGCCGAGCATAAAGAGCATACGGCGGAGCAACATATTCCGGATCCTTGGCGAGGCGGATAGAGGCCTGGGAATAGGCAAGAGGGGCACATTAGACCTCGCGCAGGGGCCTGTCAAAGATTCGCATTTGCAAAACATTGTTGTGCAAATGTTGCCTCAAGGTTCAAGGCGCTATTAAGCAAAATGCCAGCATCGGCTGGCATTTTGCTGTGCGCTGGCCGGGTGTCAGGCACTCAAGCGTTGGGTGACTTCATTCAGCTGCCCAGAGAGGACGTGCAGGTTTTGCCCGGCGCTTTCGGTGCGTTGCACGTTTTCCTGGTTGGCAGTGGCAATTGCGGTGATCTCGGTCAGGTTGCGCGAAATGTCTTCGGCTACCGAGGTCTGTTCTTCGGCGGCAGTGGCGATTTGCCGATTCATGTCGCGAATGGCTTCCACCGCACTGGTGATCAACTGCAGCGTGGCGCCGGCCTGGGTCACCTGGGTTACACCTTCCTCGCTGCGGCTCTGACCACTTTCAATGGCGCGCACGGCATTCACCGCCCCAGTCTGCACAGTGTCGATGATCTGGTGGATTTCTGCCGTCGACTCGGCGGTGCGCTGGGCCAGGGTGCGTACTTCATCCGCCACCACGGCAAAGCCGCGGCCCTGTTCGCCGGCACGCGCCGCTTCGATGGCGGCGTTAAGCGCGAGCAGGTTGGTTTGCTCGGCTATGCCGCGAATCACTTCCAGCACTTTGCCGATGCGCCCGCTGTCGGCTTCCAGGCGACGAATCACCTCCGAAGTGTTGCTGATCTCACCGCGAATGTCGGTGATGGTCTTGATGGTGGCCTGCATCACTGTTTCGCCCTGGCGCGCGGCGCTGTCAGCGGCATCGGCGGCGCCGGCGGCTTCGGCGGCATGGCGCGCGACTTCCTGGGCCGTGGCAGACATTTCATGCATGGCGGTGGCGACCTGGTCGGTGCGCGAAAACTGTTCACGCGTGCCCTGGGCCATCAGCGTGGCGATGGAGTTGAGTTCGCCGCTGGCAATGTCTAGATCAGCCGTGCTGCGCTTGAGGCGGGTGAAGGTGTCCGAGAGGAAGTCACGCAGAATGTTCGCAGCAATGGCCAGCTTGCCCAGCTCATCCTGACGGGTCGCGTCGACATGCTGGCCGAAGTTACCTTGGCTGAGTTGGGCAATGTGCTCGATCAGCTCGCGGATCGGGTTGATCAGGTTACGGTTGACCAGCCACAGGCTGAACAGCGCGATCACCACGGTGGCCCCCAGCATCAGCAGGGTGCCAAAGGTGATGGTGCGGTCGGCCGAGGCATTGATCAGGCCGGCTTGCTCCAGGCTCTGCTTATGCAGCTCGCTGGACAGGGCTTCCATCTGTTGGGCGGTATTGCGGTCAATGCCTGACACTGCCTTGTCACCCACCGCAGCGTCGCCGCCGGCTGCGACAAAGGCATCACGTCCCTTGCGGTAGTTGGCGCCGAGCGTCTGGTGCTCGCTGCGCAGAGCGTCAACCTTGCTCTTCAGCGCGCGATCGTTGTTGGCCAATTCACTCAATTGGCCCAGTAAGTCCTGAACCTTGCGCTCCTGCGCTTCAAACTGGCCCCAGTATTTGTCCAGTTGCGCCTTGTCGCTGCCGCGAAGCAGAACGTTTTTCCATTCCTGTACCTGGGTCTTGAAGTTCAGGTTGGTCGAGTCGATCAGGGACGACGCTTCAAGTGGGCCCTCAAGTAGACCGCGGTAGGCCTGCATGCCATTGGACAGAAAGCTGAAGCAGGCCAGTGCCGTGACCAGAATCAGCGCCAGACTGCCGCCAAGTAAGGCGAGAATCTGCGCGCGCAAGGATTTTTGCAGAAACATGGGTGATACCCCTGAGTGTGGAAGGCGGGATGCCAGTGACGCTGAGCGCGCCCAAACTGCGAAGATCCCTATCGACTGGTACCAGCTGGGCCGGATTGCCGGAAGCAGCAGCTAGTCAGGAGTATAGATCGGCTCTGCGGCAGCGTTCTTTAGCGTGCCGCAGGCGTATTACAGGTTTAGCTGACGGTGTTAAACCAGGCGCAAGTGGTTGTCCCACAGGCCAGCCGGCAGGTGCAGTGGGGTGCTGCTGATTTGGGGATTGCGGCAGTCGTACAGGCGGCAGCGCCCGACGCCGCTGCTGACCACAAAGCCATTCGCCACGGCCCCAACACCGGCGCAATCAGCCAGCGGCGCGTCCAGGCGCAGCTCGGCGCTGTCAAGGTCCCAGATAAATACCCGGTTGCCGCGTGGGGCGGTCAATGCCAGCAGGCGTAGCTCGCTGTGAATCGCCACGCTGGCGGTGTACTGGCTCATCAGCTGGCGTTGTGCGTCGGCCACGGGGAAATGCTGGAAGGGCTGACCAGGGCGTTTGATCGCCAACAGCGGCACCGCATCGCTGAGTTCGCCCATGTATTGCTGGCCGGTGACCAGTGTGCCGTCGTTGGCCACGGCCATGTGACGCACGCTGTTCATCCGTTCCGGCAATTGCTCCTTGCTGACCAGGCTGCCGTCGCGGCGCAGCAGCACCAGGCTGGACTCCATGGCGTTGAGGTTCATTTCCACCCGGCTGTCAGCCTCGGTGCGGATACCGCCGTTGGCCACCGCCAGGGTTTCACCGTCGGGCAGCCAGAGCAGCTGGTGCGGGCCGATGCCGTGAGTCGACAGTTCGCTTACACGTTGCAATTGCTCGCCTTGCAGGCGGTAAACGCCCAGTACACCGCGACCGGGATCGGAGGTGTCGTTCTCGGTGGCGTACAGCCATTCGCCATCCTTATGGAACACCGCGTGACCATAGAAATGGCGCTGTTCGGGTGAGTGAACGGTTTGCAGCAGACGACCGTCACGGGTGTCGATCAGGTAGCTTTGCGTGCTTGGACGGCGACCGACAAACAGCGCCATCGGCAGAAAAGGGTGGCCAATGACATCGTGGCAGCGCTCGTTCACCTGAGTGGCGAATACCTGGCTGCCATCCAGTCGGTAGCCGACCGCGAAGTGCTTACCGGCGCTGTCGTTACGTGCCGACAGCAATAGCGGCTGCGCGCCGCTGTGCATCAGCGTCCAGCCACCGTAAGTGCCGGCGGCCGCTGCTGTAGCGGCAACAGCAGCGATGCTCAGCCCTAGAAAGGCACGGCGATTGATCTGCATGACTCAGTCACCGTCGTGAGCGTTAAAGCCCAGCTGGATGCCCAGGGTCTTGGCCAGCTCGGATTCATGCAGACGATGCAGCACATTCAGGCTGTCATACAGGGCGTTGACCTCGGCGCGGCCGGCTTCGTCGCTAAGCAGCTCACCGAGCGGACGCTGGGCGGCAGCCAGGCGCTGGCGGGTGTCGCTGTAGGCGGCGTTGATGCGTTGTTTCAGTGCGTCGTGATCACTGCCGAGCAGCGCCTGGATGCCATCCTGTTCGGCGCCCAGCCAGATGCGTTCGGCGCTGGCCAGGCTGGCAGCGAGGTTGGTCAAACTGGCGTTACTGCGCCAGGCTTCAGCCTGATAGGGCTGCGGTTGGCCTTTGCTCTGGCGGCCGAGTGGCGTGCCGAGTTTCTTCTTAAGTCCGTCGATGGCGCTGACCTGGGTGCGCAGCAGTTCGGCCACCGCTTCCGGGGCTTCGGCGTAGCGCGCGTTGGGGAAGTCCTTGAGCAGCGCGGCCATTCCGTCCTTGGCTTGCCACTGGCTTAGCACATCGGCGGCGAGGACTTGCTGGTGCTGACCGATGGCAACGATCAGCGGGCAGTAGCGGGCTTTCTGCTCGGCGACGTTCAGATCAATGGCCGGGTCGAACAGCAGGTATTCATAGGCGGTAAGGCCTTGCACCACGACGCTGGATTTATCCAGATCGGCCGGAGTCAGCTCGGGTTTGCTGTTGACCAACGTCTCAACCTGACGCGCTACCAAGTTCTTCTTGTCCGGCCAGAACTGCACCTGCCAGGCACGGTTGCCTTCCGCCAGTGGGCCGAAGGCCACCGGTTGCACGGCTGCCCAGGCGCTTTGCGCGCTGGCAAAGGCCTGGCGGGCCTCGGCGAGATTCTGTTGGCCAGCGCAGAAGGCTTGGCCGCTGGCGGCCAACTGGCGGTCAGCTTCGCTCCAGGCGCTGTAGATCGGTAGCAATACGCCATCGGTGAGTGCGCGGCTGACCTGCTGCTGCGGATCGCTTGGGCTGCAGGCGGTAAGCGTGAGGCTGAGCAGGGCGAGCGTGAGGGGTGAGCGGATCATCTGCGGCTCCTTACAACGAATTCAGAAAAGCCAACAGCGCGGCGCGCTCGTCGGCATTAAAAGTCATGACCTGCTGCTTGGCTGCCTTGGCCTCGCCACCGTGCCAGAGAATGGCCTCCAGCAGGTTGCGGGCGCGGCCATCATGCAGGAACTGGGTGTGGCCGTTGACTGTTTCAGTCAGGCCGATGCCCCAGAGTGGCGGGGTGCGCCATTCGCGGCCGCTGGCGAGAAACTCCGGGCGGTTGTCTGCCAAGCCTTCGCCCATGTCATGCAGCAGCAAGTCGCTGTAGGGGCGAATCAGCTGATTCGCCAGTTCGGGCTCGGCAGCATCGGCAGCGGTGGTGAATTGCGGGGTGTGACAGCCCTGGCAGCCGGCCTGGAAGAACAGGTTTTTGCCGGCCAGCACCTGCGGCGTATCGGCGCCGCGGCGTGCCGGCACGCCGAGGTTACGGGTGTAGAACAGCACGCTGGCGAGGATATTGTCGCTGACCTCTGGCTCGCCGCCGTGAGGCGCTTTGATGCAGTCCGCCTGCGCTGCTGTGCAGTTGTCATGGGCGATCAGCGTGCTGGTCAGGCCCATGTCATTGGCAAAGGCTTCGGCATTCTGCTGATTGAGCGTGGGCTGGCCGGCCTTCCAGCCAAAACGACCGAGTACCGTGCGTTGTTGCTCACGCTCCCAGACCTGGTTGGCGCGACCGGAGATGCCATCGCCATTGCTGTCTTCGGGGTCGGCATTGGCCAGAATGGCTGCTTCGGGAATGGCCTCCAGCAGACCCAGACCAATCATCGGCGGTGCGATGCGTGCGGAAAATAGCGTGTCGGGATGCAGGGCGCCGTAACCGAGCTGGCTGATTTCCAGGTTGGGCTTGCGCAGCTCGACCTGCTCGCCATCGGCAAAGCTGACCTGCTGTGTGCTGTAGCTGACGCGTACCTTGCCTTCTGGCGCGACGCCTGGATTAGCCATGTCCTGCAGTTGGCCGCCGTAGGAGGGTTCGGCGAGCACGCCGAGGCGCTGGATAATCTCGGCATGTTCGCTGCCGGCAGGAATCGACAGGCGTACCAGCATTGACACTGAGCTGATCGCATCAGGCGCTGGCGGATGGCCGCGACCGTCCTTGATATGGCAGTTCTGGCAGGCGTTGGTATTGAACAGCGGGCCGAGACCATCGCGCGCGGTGGTAGTGGCCGGTGCGGTGACCCAGGGATTGCGGAAGAAACTGTTGCCGACGCTGAAATCCAGGCGGCGTGACGGTGACAGGTTGGCGGATGGCAGGGAGAAGGCGTTCTGATCTGCCTTGCGCACGGTAGTGCTGCCCGCAGACAGGGCTTCGCCAGGCTCGGCATGGGTGAACTGTGGGGTTTTATCGCAGGCGACCAAGCTCAGGCCCAAGGCCAACAGCAGCGCAACGCGATGCGGCGCAAACATGAAAGGACATCCGCAGCAGAAAAACAGGCGGCTGATCTTAACAGTCTGATCAGTTTTAAATAAGACGGATTTGCATTATCGCTGGCGGTCAAAGGTCGCAGGCATTAAAAAGCCGCGGCTCCGGTTTAGGAGTCGCGGCTTTTTATGCACTACAAATTTTCGGACTTCGCGAGCTAGAACGAGACAAGGCTGTTTTCAACGCAGTATCGCCAGCGCGCAGCAAGTCCTACGCGCTTAGAAGCTGTGGTCAGCGGTATCCGGATTGAGATCACTGATACCCAGCTTGCCAGCGGCCTGCTCGATTGCGCCGGTCTGTTTGACCAGCGCGGCGATTGCATCACGAACGATCTGCTGGCCTTCGGCGTTGTCGGCAGCGATCAGCTGATCGAAGTGCTTGCCGTTGCCCGCGCTGTCGACCAGAGCCTGCAGCTTGCCTTCGGTGGCTTCGAGGTCGGCTTTCAGAGTGCTGTCGGCGGCGGCGTCAACCTTGGCTACCAGCGACGACAGGCTTGGGCCGGTCAGGGTGGTGCCATCGACCTTCTTGTATTCGCCCAGGTAAACGTTGCGAATACCTTTGCCGTTGTAGAAGTGCGAGTTGTGGGTGTTGTCGCTGAAGCAGTCGTGCTCGTCTTCGGTGGAGTTGGCTTCCAGTGCGACCTTCATGCGCTCGCCTGCCAGTTCGCCGAGGGACAGGCTGCCCATGCCGAACAGCATCTTGCGCAGGCCGTTTTCAGCCGTGTCGGCTTCCAGCGTGGCGCGGTAGTTGTCGGTTTTGCCGGCTTGCCACTGCACGACCATGGCGTCGAGGTCGCTGACCAGCAGGTCTGCGGCGGCTTTGATAAAGGCGCGGCGACGCTCGTTGTTGCCGCCAGTGGCGCCTTCGCCCACGACGAAATCGCTGGCTGGACGCTCGCCGGCACCTGGGCCGCTGCCGTTCAGGTCTTGGCCCCAGAGCAGGAATTCGATGGCGTGGTAGCCGGTGGCGACGTTGGCCTCGGAGCCGCCCAGCTCATTCAGGCTGGCCAACAGTTCCGGGGTGATGGTGGTGACATCGAGCTTGTCTTCACCGACCTGCAGTTCGGTGTTGGCGATGATGTTGGCGCTGGCGCCTGGGTTGCCCAGGGCGTGTTGGTAGTCCTTGGCGACGTAGTCGATCAGGCCTTCGTCCAGCGGCCAGGCGTTCAGCTGGCCTTCCCAATCGTCGACCACGGCGTTGCCGAAGCGGAACACTTCAGTCTGCATGTAAGGCACACGGGCAGCCAGCCAGGCTTCGCGGGCAGCTTTCAGGGTGTCGTCACTCGGGTTGGCGAGCAGGGCATCGATGGCGCCTTGCAGGGTTTTGCCGGTGCTGGCGGCATCGCTGAATACGGCCAGGGCAAGGTCGGCGTAGTGGCTGACCACCGCTTTGCTGGCGGCTTCATCGACTTGGCTGGTGGCGGCTGCCGGGGCGCTGGCGCTGCTGGCAGCAGGTGCGGCAGCTTGGGTGGCTGGCGCTTTGTCTTCACCGCAACCGGCGAGTGAGATGGCGATGGCGAGCAGGCTGGCAGAGGCCAGGGGCATACGGAGCATGGCGGAATCCTTTGCTGGTGAGAGTAAGCACCCACGCAAGCGGGTACAAAAACCGAAACATAATGCGAAAGATTTTCATTTTGCGCAAAGGGTCAATGCAGCTTTTTCACTGCGAGCTGTGGGCAAAGTCTGCGATCGGGCAATTCGATAGGGCTAAAATGCCAGCACAGCTGCCTTCAAGAACCACTCAGGAGTCCCGCATGAGCCTTACCAGTGTTGTCGTCATTGTGCTGTTGGTCCTGCTCGCGGCGTATGCCGTGATGCTCTACAACGCGCTGGTGCGTTTGAAGCATGGCGTCAGCAAGGCTTGGTCGAATATTGATGTGATGCTCAAGCAGCGCCACGAGGAATTGCCCAAGCTGGTTGAAACCTGCAAGCAGTACATGCAGCACGAACGCGGTACGTTGGAGGCGGTGATTGCCGCGCGCCAGGCGGTTTCCAGCGCCCAGGCCAAAGGCGATATGAATGCCCTGGGCAAGGCCGAGACGGGCCTGCGCGCTGGTCTCGGTCAGCTGTTCGCCTTGGCGGAGAACTACCCGGAGCTGAAAGCCAATGAGAGCTTCCAGCATCTGCAGCAGCGCATCAGCGGCCTGGAAAACGGTATTGCCGACCGCCGCGAGCTGTACAACGAGGCGGTTAACCTGAACAACGTGAGCATCGAGCAGTTCCCTAACGTGTTGATTGCCCGCATGTTTGCCTTCAAGGAAGCCGTGCTGCTCGAATTCAACGAGTCGGAAAAAGCAGATGTCGACCTTAAATCGTTGTTTGGCTAGGTCATGGATATTCAAGGACAGATTTTCGGGCTGACCTGTAGTGTGGCGGCCTGTGCAGGCGGTGCCTGGTGGTTTGTGCGGCGCTTCTCTCAGGCCCGGCATCTGCTCGATACGCCCACCTCAAAGATTCGCTCGGCGGCGCAGGGCTATGCCGAGTTCTACGGTGTGTTGCACCCGCAGGGCGAGGAACAGCAGCGTGGGCCGCTGACCAATACGCCGTGCCTGTGGTGGCGTTACAAGATAGAGGAAGAGCAGCGCTCTAGCGACGACAAGGGCAGTAGCTGGCGCACAGTAGAGAGCGGTAGCAGCGAGGCGTTGCTGCAACTCGATGACAGCACTGGCAGCTGCTTGATCGACCCGCGCGGGGCGCAAGTGCGACCGCTGACGCGCGAGGTGTGGAGGGGGAGTGAGCGTCATCCGCTGGGCCAGGCGAAAACCGGTTGGAGTGGGTTTTTCAGCGGAAGTGGGCAATATCGCTACACCGAAGAACGCCTGCATGCGGGGCAGCCGCTGTATGCCATCGGGGATTTTCGCAGCAGCGGTGGTGGTCGTCAGGGGCTGGATCTGGCCTCGGCCAAGGGTGCCGTGATTCGCGAGTGGAAAAGTGACTTCAGCGGCTTGCTGCAACGCTTTGACAGCGACCGCAATGGTCAGCTGGATGAGCAGGAGTGGAATCGTGTGCAGTTGGCCGCGACTCTTGAGGCTGAGGATCGCCATCGTCAGCAGAGCACGCAACCGGCGCAGCACCACCTGGCCAAGCCGAGTGAGGCGCGGCCATTTATCTTGTCCTGCGCGGGCGAGGATGAGCTGGTGCGGAGTTTCTACTGGCAGGCGGCCGGTGCTGTTGTGCTATGCGTGTTGGGCGCAGTGGCGACCGCCTGGCTGCTGGGGGTCAACCGCTTCTAGTACCGAGCACGCAAGAAAAAGCCCGCCAATTGGCGGGCTTTTTTGTCGCTGGTTTAGAGCGTGGCCGGGTTGGCGGCACTGTTGAGTCGCCGGGCCTGTTTCAAGTAGGTCGTCAGTTCGCGTGCAGGCAGTGGCTTGCTGTACAGATAGCCCTGACCCTCGTTGCAGCCTTGGGCGATGATATAGGCCTCCTGCTCGACGGTTTCCACGCCCTCGGCGATAACCTGCATGCCCAGGCTCTTACCCAGCTGGATGATGGCGCGCACGATGGTCGCGTCGTCTTCGTCTTCCAGCAGGTCTTGCACGAAGCTCTTATCGATCTTGATCTTGTCCAGCGGCAGGCTCTTCAGGTAACTCAGTGAGGAGTAACCAGTACCAAAGTCATCGATGGCGATCAGTGCCCCGGAGCGACGCAGGCTGAGCAGGTGCTGTGCGGCGGTGTTGATGTCTTCCATCAGGCCGGTTTCGGTGACTTCCAGCTCCAAACTGCGCAGAGGCAGGCGGTAGACCTGCATCAGGTTGTTGACCACCCGTGGCAGCTCGGCGTGGTGCAGCTGCACAGTGGACAGGTTGACCGCCATGCGCAGCTCGGTAAAACCTTGGTCGTGCCATTCGCGCAGCTGGCGGCAGGTCTGGTCGAGAATCCATTCGCCAATCGGGATGATGGTGCCGTTCTGTTCGGCCAGTGGGATAAACAGATCCGGCGGTACAAAGCCGTGTTGCGGATGCTGCCAACGCAGCAGCGCCTCGACACCGACCACGCTGTGGTCGCGGTAGTCGACCTGCGGTTGGTAAACCAGGTGCAGTTGGTTAAGCGCCAGGGCGTCACGCAGGTCTTTTTCCAGCTCGCGACGGCGGCGCATTTCGCTGTCGACGCTGGCGATATAAAACTGGTAACGGTTGCGTGAGCGGCTCTTGGCCAGGGTCATGGTCTGTTCGGCTTTCTGCAGCAGCTTCTCGGTGCTGTCGCCGTCTTCCGGGAACAGGGTGATGCCGATGGTGGCGCGCAGACGCACCTGCTGCTGATCGAGCATAAAGGGGTTGTCGAGGTCGTCGAGGACGCTCTGCGCCAACTCAGCCGCCTCGTAAGGCTGCTCGATATCAGCCTGTACCAGCGCGAACTGATCGCCCCCCAAACGGGCCAGGGCGCCGAGGCGGCCACTGTGGCTACGCAGTCGGTCGGATAGGGCCAGCAGCAGTTGATCACCGGTCTGGTAACTGAACTGTTCGTTGATGCCTTTGAAGTCATCTAGGCCTACGCACAGCACGGCCACGCGGCGCTGCAGGCGGCCGGCGTCTCCCAGGATTTGGTCAAGCTGCTGTTGCAGCTGCTGGCGGTTGGGCAAACCAGTGAGGAAGTCATACTGGGCCATGCGCAGCAGGCTATTTTCTGCTTCACGGCGCAGGTTGGTGTTGCGTTCGATGGAAGACAGCAGCTGGTTGGCGGTGTTAATCCAAAGCCCCAGTTCATTCTTCTCGTTGCCCTTGAGCATCGGTAGCTTGTGCTCGCTGGGGCGGTCCGGGTTGATATTGGTCAGGTGCTCGATGATCTTCGACAGCGGTTTGGTCAGCAGCCAGTGATAGACCAAATACAGCACCAGGCCCATAGCTAGCGCACGCAGCACGCCTGAGATAAAGATGATGACGGAGTTGGTAACAAAGCTTTCGCCGTAGGGCGCGGTGTCGAGGGTGATGCTGAGGTCGCCGTAATACTCGCTGTAGGGGCCGCGGCCGACCAGTTGGGTAGTGAAGTTCTGTTCTTTGCCGAGAATCGGGTCGGTGAGCCAGCGTGTGGGGATGTCGACCTGCTCTCGGGCTTTCTCCGCCAGCATCGGCTCGTTGGGGTGACCGATAGCCGCCATTCGCACGGATTCGTGCTGGAACAGGCCCTCAATCACCTGCATGCCCATTTCCCGGTCCAGGCTGTAGACCGCCTGCGTGGAGGGGTCACGGAACATGCCGAGAATACGGTGCGCGTCATTGGCGACTGCCTGACGTGTTTTGTAAACGTCGAAAACAATCTGGGCAAGACTCAAGACCACGCCAACGATCAGCGCTGAGAGCAGCACCACGCGGAGTAACTTAAGTGACAAGCTGTTTTTGAGTTCCAGCTTCAAATGACGGTTCCTTGTTCGGGCCTTCGGCGTCACACGCTAGTGAGTATTGGCAAAGTCGCGCTTGCAGTCAAAGGGCCATTACTAAAGTTTGTCGAACAAATTATCTGCGCGGCGATGGCGCGGCTGCTGACCGCTGAATTGGCCTGCTGCACTGTGTCGGTGCGAGTTGCCCGAGGCTTGAGCGCCGTTTGGCGGTTTCTTGCTTGGCATGAGAGTTGCGAAGCCCCGTGTATTCACCTTCATGGGGGACGCTGCAATGAAAAATCGACTGATAGGGATAGCGGTATTTGCGGTTTCGCCACTGGCTCAAGCGGCCAGCGATGAGGCACTCAACACCGCCTGGCTGGTGTTGGCCAGCGTGTTGGTGTTTTTCATGCAGGCCGGCTTTGCCTTGCTGGAAAGCGGTATGTCGAGGGCCAAGAACGCCGTCAATGTGATGATGAAAAATTACATGGATGGGTGCGTGGGGGGGATCACCTTCTGGCTGTTCGGTTTTGGCTTGATGTTCGGCAGCAACATCACTGGCTGGTTCGGCATGAGTCATTTTGCACCGCACGATGGCGAGCCGTGGGATTTCACCTTTCTGCTGTTTCAGATGATGTTTGCGGCCACGGCGGCGACCATCGCCAGCGGCGCGATGGCTGAGCGTACGCGCTATTCGGCCTACCTGATTGGTGCGGTGGTGATCAGTGGGTTTATCTACCCGGTATTCGGCAGCTGGGTATGGAGCGGCATCTATGGCGGCCAGGGCTGGTTGGCGGCGCTGGGGTTTATCGATTTCGCCGGTTCGACCGTGGTACACAGCATCGGCGCCTGGTGTGCGTTGGCCGGTATTCTGGTGCTTGGGCCGCGTCTGGGGCGTTTTGCTGCGGACGGCACACCGCGCAGCATTCCTGGGCATAACCTCAGCCTGGTCGCGCTGGGCGGTTTTATCCTCTGGGTCGGCTGGTTTGGCTTTAACGCCGGCAGCAGTCTGGAGATGAATGTCAGCCTCGGCCTGATTGCCTTAAATACTCATCTGGCGGCATCAGCCGGGGCGTTGGGGGCCTTTCTGGCGCAGCGCAGCACCTCCAGCCCGGTGCTGCTGACCACTACGGTGAATGGCTCACTCGGCGGCCTGGTCGGCATCACCGCCGGTTGCGCAACCATGTCGCCGCTGTTTGCCCTGCTGACCGGACTGGTGGCCGGTGGTGTGGTGGTCTTCGGCATGCGTCTGCTGGAGCGCTGGCAGCTCGATGACGTGGTCGGTGCCGTACCGGTGCATGGCTTTGCCGGTGTGTGGGGCACTGTCGCGGCCGGACTATTTTTCAGCGGTGACCTGTTCAACTGGTCGCGGGTTGGTGTGCAGCTGCTCGGCGCGGGTGTTGCGTTTGTCTGGGCCTTCCCGCTGGCGCTGATGCTCTATCTATTGCTGGCGAAAACCCTCGGCCTGCGTACCTCGACCCAGCATGAGCAGCGTGGCTTGGATTATGCCGAGCATGCCGAAGTGGGCTATCCCGAGTTCAACCTGGCTGTGACCTTCGACAGTAACGACCTGCCGAGGAGGGTGTGACATGAGCCTGGCAACTCGCCGACGGGCGATCTACACAGGGCTGGCAGGCCACTTTGCTGAAGACGAACTGCTGGCTGTGCTGGCACTGTGGGAAAGTAAATACGCGGACAAACCGCCGTTTGCACTGAATGAGTTTCTGGGTGAGGTGGCGGCGACCTGCGAGCGCAAGTTGGAGCGTGCCAAGCTCTACCGCGAGCTGGTGGGGGCGCTCACGGGGCCGTTATCGGCGTTGTTGCCGGACCCAGAACCGCAGCTGCTCAGCTGGCGGCAGCGCATGGGCCTGAGCGCACCGCCGAGCAATACGGCAGACGTGCATGCACGGCATACCTTCGAGGCGTTAAGCCGGGTGCTGTTCAACGGACTGGACGCTGGCCTGCTGCCACGTCTGCAGCGTTTCGCCGCAGGCAATCTGAGCAACCTGCTGGGCAGTAATGAGCAGCGTTTGCGCGTGCGGGCCTGGCTTGAGCAGGGTGCAGAGCTGGACGTGGCCAACCTGGGGCTGGAGCAACTGCGGCAACTGCTCAACCTGCTGTATATCGGGCTGTGTGAATACCTGGGGCCAGTGGTGGCCGATCAGCGTCTGTCTATGGCTGTACAGCAAGTGGAGGCGCTGCACCTGGCATTTGCTCCGCGCAAACTGCTGTAAACCTTGGCCCCGATAGCAAAAAACCCGGCGCAAGGCCGGGTTTTTTGTGGGTAACGCAGGTTACGCGGCGTAGTTTTTCGCCACGAAGTCCCAGTTGACCAAGTTCCAGAACGCTTCAACATACTTCGGACGCATGTTGCGGTAGTCGATGTAGTAAGCGTGTTCCCACACGTCGCAGGTCAGCAGCGGGGTGTCGCCGCTGGTCAGCGGGCAGCCGGCGCCGATGGTGCTGGCCAGAGCCAGGGAACCGTCAGCCTTCTTCACCAGCCAGCCCCAGCCGGAACCGAAGGTGCCGATGGACACTTTGCTGAACTCTTCCTTGAACTTGTCGAAGGAACCGAACGCGGCGTTGATCGCGTCAGCCAGGGCACCCGTCGGTTGGCCACCGGCGTTAGGCGCCAGGCAGTTCCAGTAGAAGGTGTGGTTCCAGACCTGAGCGGCGTTGTTGAAGATGCCACCCGAAGAGGTCTTGACGATTTCTTCTAGGGTTTTGCCTTCAAACTCGGTGCCTGGGACCAGGTTGTTCAGGTTCACGACATAGGTGTTGTGGTGCTTGTCGTGGTGGAATTCCAAGGTTTCCTTGGAAATGTGCGGCTGCAGGGCGTCATGTGCGTAGGGCAGCGGCGGCAATTCGAAAGCCATTGTCTATCTCCTAATCAGGTCAGGTGCGGTGTGCGCGAGGCCGATCACGGGCGGCCATCTCAGCGGCGTGAGTTATCTCTTTGCGCCGCAAGCCCTTGATCATAGCACCGGCACTGCGCCTTAAACACGCGGCAACTGTGTGGAAAACCACCTCGGCATGTTGCATCAGGGCCGTTTTAGAGCATGCCGGGGTTGCTCAATAGCTGCCAGGCAATGCTGAACATCATCAAGGCCACGCCCAGGTCAATAAAGCGCCAGGTGCTTGGGCGCGCCAACCAGGGTGCAAGCCAGGCCGCGCCGAGGGCCAGACAGAAGAACCACATTAAAGAAGCGCTTGCCGCCCCTAGCGCATAGGCGCCAGGCACCGGTTGTTGTGCGCCGAGTGAGCCGATCAGTAGCACCGTGTCGAGGTACACATGCGGGTTGAGTAGGGTCACTGCCAGTGCCGCCAGTAGTACCGCCTTACGTGAGCGCGGGCCGCTTTCACTGGCCTGATTCAGTGCCTGTGGGCGGCTGGCACGAACCAGCGCCTGGGCGCCATACCAGAGCAGAAAGGCCGCGCCACCCCAGCGCGCCACACCCAACAGAATCGGGCTTTGCGCCAGCACGGCGGCCAGGCCGAAGACCCCAGCTGCCACCAACAAGGCATCGCAGACCACACAGAGCAGCGCCACCGGCAGGTGATGCTCGCGGCGCAGGCTTTGCGCGAGGACAAAGGCGTTTTGCGCGCCGAGGGCGATGATCAGTCCGGCGGCGATCAGTAATCCGTTGCTATAGCTTTGCCACATCTCGGTTACTCCGCCTGTGCACTGAGCTGTTGCAGAACAGCCAGTGCACGCGGCCCATCGGCGTGGGCGACGAACAGGTGGTCGTGGTAGAAGCCGGCAATCACGTTGCAGCTAATCCCTGCTTGCGCCAGTGCGCTGGCGACGGCAGCCGTCAAACCGACGGCTTCGAGTGCCGAATGCACATGCAGTGTCAGCCAGGCGGCCACGTAGCTGAAGGGCAAGCCCAGATGCTCGGCTTGCTGGCGCTGCACGATCACCGTGAGACCTTCTGCTTCTTGAAAGCTGCCCAGCGGTTGCAAGCCCTTCAGTTGCGAGGCATCGCTTAAACAGCAGAACACGTATGCGCCATCGTTTAGCTGCGGACTCATGCTGCGCAGTAGGGTGGTCAGTGAGGTTTCGCCGGCCATGCGGATTGCCTTGTTCAGGGTGGGATGCTGGCCAGTCTGCTGCGGCTGGGTATATAAGAGAAACAAATAATCATGATCACTCATTAGGAAATCTGATTTTGTTGGATTACAAACTACTCGCCGCCCTGGCTGCGGTTGTCGAACAGGCCGGCTTCGAGCGGGCGGCGCAGGTGCTGGGGTTGTCGCAATCGGCCGTGTCGCAGCGGATCAAGTTGCTTGAGGCGCGTGTTGGTCAGCCGGTGCTGGTACGTGCGGTGCCGCCGGCGCCGACGGAAATCGGTCGGCGTTTGCTTAACCATGTGCAACAGGTGCGGTTGCTGGAACGCGATATTCAGGCGCAGGTACCGGGGCTGGATGAGGGAGGTTTACCGGAGCGCCTGCGCATTGCGCTGAACGCCGACAGCCTGGCCACCTGGTGGGCCGGCGCGGTGGGCGCGTTCTGTACCGAGCAGCGTTTGCTGCTGGATCTGGTGGTGGAGGATCAGGAGGTTGGCCTCAAGCGCATGCGTGCCGGAGACGTGGCGGCCTGCGTGTGCGCCAGCGAGCGTCCCGTCGCCGGTGCCCGTGCTGTGTTGCTGGGGGCGATGCGATACCGTGCTATGGCTAGCCCAGGATTTATTGCCCGGAACTTCCCGACAGGCCTGACGGCGCAGGCATTGGCCCACGCGCCGGCCATCGTATTCGGCCCGGATGATCTGCTGCAGCACCGCTATCTGTCTGGCCTCGGCGTGGAGGGCGGGTTTGCCCACCATCTATGCCCGTCATCTGAGGGATTTATCCGTCTGGCTCAGGCCGGGTTCGGCTGGGGGCTGATCCCTGAGCTGCAGGTACAGGGTGAAATAGCCCGTGGCGAGCTGGTCGAATTGATCAGTGATCGGCCAATCGATGTGCCGCTGTACTGGCACCATTGGCGCAATGGTGGTGAGTTGCTTAATCAGCTGACGCACCACCTTACCCAGGCCGCAGGCCATAGCCTGGTAGACCTCAGGAAATAACCACTTTGCCCGAGCCCGGCAGCTGTTCCACGCAGCGCTCGCCAAGCAGCTTGGTGGGGGTGAAATAGCCGCCGGGGCCGCTGTAATCGAGCAAATGCCGCACGGCTAGCAGGGCTCCGTGCACGGTGACGTCGTAGCCGTTGGCGGTTTCCAGGCGCGCCGTTTTCACCACGCCGGAGGCGTTGCGCGCTTCGCCCCAGAGCCAGGTGCGCTGACGGGCACGGCTGGCTTCGTCCGGGCCACTGACGCGTTTTTCGATCAGCCGCTTGAGCCAGTTTTGCACCGCATCCAGGCCCAGCAGGCCGCGCAGCGGGTCGATCAGGCGCATGACAATCGCGGCCGCTGTCGGTGTCGGCAGGTACACCTCGATATTGTCGATGCAGGTGGAGTGGTAGGCGGTGGAGACATCGCCCCAGGGAATTGTTACCGCAGGCTTTTCACCGCGGCCAAAGTTGATGGTCCGGCGTTTATAGCCCAGCGGCACATCGGTGATCACGCCTGCGCGACGTACCTTACCGCCAAACTTCAGACCTTCCACCGAGGTTTTCGCCGTACCGGGCGACAGCCCGCTGCCAGAGTCGAAGCCCAGCGCCAGGTGCGTGGCATCGGGCAGGGCCTGGTGCAGGCAAGCGGCGAGGCAATCGCTGGGGATCACATCGAAGCCCACGCCGGGGCAGACCACCACGCCCAGCTCGCGGGCTTGCTGATCACGCTGGTGAGCGGCTTCAAACACGCTGATTTCGCCGGTGATGTCGACATAGTGGGTGGCGCTGGCCAGGCAGGCATCGAGCATCGGTGCGCTGGTGGACGAGAAGGGCCCCGCGCAGTGGGCAACCACGGCAACATCCGCCAGGGCTTCCTTGGCGCGATCCAGTTGGTGGATATCGAATATCCGGCATTCCAGGCCCAGCAGGCTGCCCAAGGCGTGTACGGCGGCCGGGTTGCGCCCAGCCAGAATGGGCGTGAGCCCCTGGCGCTTGGCTTCGGCGGCGATCAAGTGGCCGGTGTAGCCGTTGGCGCCATAGATCATCCAGTGCATGGCCATCCCGTTGTCCTCCAATGCTGTGATGTTGGGGCACAGCTTAGCGGTTACCGCAGCGTGTGAGTGCCTATCGCAGGGTGTGTGCAGTCGTTGTTCTGGCTTGCAATGCCACGGCAGCACCCTGCGTGCGCTGCTAGAGTGGCCTGCAATCACGGCAAAGGGGGCGGCAATGAAGATTCTGGTAACCGGGGCCAGTGGCTTTATCGGCGGGCGTTTCGCCCGCTTTGCCTTGGAGCAGGGCCTGAGTGTGCGGGTCAACGGTCGGCGTGCCGAGGGTGTTGAGCATCTGTGTGCGCGTGGTGCGGAGTTTGTCCAGGGCGATCTGTCCGACCCTGAGCTGGTGCAGCAGCTGTGCCGGGATGTTGAAATGGTGGTGCATTGCGCCGGTGCGGTTGGCGTCTGGGGGCGTTACGAGCATTTCTATCAGGCCAATGTCACGGTCACCGAAAACGTGGTCGACGCCTGTCTGAAACAGAAGGTGCGGCGTTTGGTGCATTTGTCGTCGCCGTCGGTGTATTTCGATGGCCAGGCGCATGTCGGCCTGCGTGAAGAACAGCTGCCCAAGCGGTTTTCCGATCACTACGGCAAAACCAAGTTTCTCGCTGAGCAGCAGGTGTTTGCCGCCCAGGAGTTCGGCCTGGAGGTGCTGGCACTGCGTCCGCGTTTTGTCACTGGGGCGGGTGACACCAGCATCTTTCCGCGCTTGATCAATATGCAACGCAAGGGGCGGTTGTCGATCATCGGCAACGGCCTGAACAAGGTTGATTTCACCAGCGTGCACAACCTCAACGAAGCGCTGATGAGCTGCCTGCTGGCGGCCGGCCCGGCGCTGGGGCAGGTATACAACATCAGCAATGGCGCGCCAGTGCCGCTGTGGGATGTGGTCAATTATGTGCTGCGCAAACTCGACCTGCCGCCGGTCACCCGTCACCTGCCTTATAGCCTGGCGTGCGGCGCGGCGGCCTTGAATGAAGGTGTGTGCAAGCTGCTGCCGGGGCGACCTGAACCGACCCTGTTCCGCCTGGGTGTGGCGGTGATGGCCAAGGACTTTTCCCTGGATATCAGCCGTGCGCAGCAGTATCTGGAGTACGAACCCAAGGCCAGTTTATGGAGCGCACTGGATGAATTCTGCGCCTGGTGGCAGGCGCATCACCCGAGTTGACTGCCGGTAAACAGATCTCAGGCGTAAACGCGCTGACCGCGATACATGCGCACCGAGGCGCTAGACGGACGGTGCGCGCTTTCCTCCACCAGCAGCGGGTGTCCGGCCTGCATGCGTGGTGTGCTCGCAGGCTCGCCGAAGGGGCGGTCGCTGTATTGGGCTAGCAGTTGCCCCAGTTGCCGGGTTTCCTCACTGCTTGAGGTAAGACAGGCGCTGAGCATGCTGTTGATTGCATCCGGCTGGCTCATGCGGATGTCCACCGTCAATTCTTCGCGCAGCCTGCGGCGCAAGCTCATCATGCAATCCAGTACTTCTCTGTTCAGCTCCATGGACCTTTCCCCCGTCAGTACAAGTGGGCTGGGTGTCATCCATCCTGAATGCCACCGGCCTGGTCTCGCCGCGTTTCCCGCGTGCGGATCGCGCCTGCAACACCTTTGCTCCCTGGTGCTACGAAAACGTCGCAAATAGACAAGTGCAAAGCGCGTACCAGCTCACATTCTGCGGAACTGCGCGGCTTACAGCGGGTCGATGGCCTGAGCCGTGCCCTTCGTCGGTGCACCTTGCACTGGCATGGCGCGACACTGAAGCCCTGCGCGCGAATCGGTATACTGCGCGGCATTCTGCTACTGAAGGTTGACCCATGCGTAACGATGCCAACGACGAACTCGATCACGTGCCTAGCCTGCGGGCTGATCACCGCGATCACGATGACTATGCCGCCGAGCAGTCGGAGCCTGCGCGCAGCCCTGCCAATGGCCGTGCGGCGGCCGTTGCACCGGTGAAGTCGGCCAGCACTGGCCCGCTCTGGGCACTGGTTGGCGCCTTGATGATTGCCCTGGGCGGGCTCGGCTGGTGGAGTTTCCAGCAGATCAGCCTGATGGAGCAGCAACTGGTGGCGACCCAGGAAAGCTTTGCGCGCATCAGCGAGGAAGCCGCCGGTCGTATTCAGGATATTTCCGGCAAGGTGGTGGCCACCGAATCCTCGGTCACCAGCGGCAGTGAAGCGCTGAAGCTGCAGGTCAAGCAACTGGAAAGCAAACTGGCCGAGCTGAGCAAACAACAGCAGGGCGCCAGTGGGCAGAACACGGAACAGAGCAAGCGCCTTGAGCAACTGGCCGCGCAGCTGAAAGGCCAGGAAGGTGGTGGCGAAAAGCTCGAAGCCACTCTGAAGAAGCTCACTGCCGAGCAGGCCGCGCTGAAAAGCGAGCAAGCCACCCTGAAAAGCGCGCTGGCCGGGCAGAGCAAGTTCGACGAGAAAATTGCCGGTCTGCGCAGCGAGATTGATGCGCTCAAGAAACAGGGTAATTCTAGCCAGGCGATTGCCCGTGTGGAGCAGGACCTGCTGGTGTTGAAAAGCGACCTGGAAACCCGTTCCGCCGGCAGCAGCACCGCCGAGTTCGATGCCTTCCGCGCGCAGATGACCCGCAATATCAGCACCCTGCAGGCGCAGGTACTGAACCTGCAGCAGCAGATCGACGCACGCTAAGGATCGGTCTGCTGCGCGTCGGCGATACGGCGTTAGAAATGGCCTCGGAAAGCGGCTTGCCGCTAACGCGCTTTAGCGCGGCCCGAAGGGCGAGTGAAACGAGTACTGCTCATTTACAACCAGTAAACTCGACTCGAGCATCCTGCTTCGTTCTACCTCCTGCATCCATGCAGTCGTCCGCGCCCTCGGCCATTTCTGCCTTGTCTCGCTATAGCTCGTTAGACCTGAAGTAGTTCTAAAACTGTTACAACGAAAAAGCCCGCCTATTGGCGGGCTTTTTTATGCCGGTAAATCGGCAGGCTTACAGCGTTGGGTAGTCGAGGTAGCCGACCGGGCCTTTGCCGTAAAAGGTTTCCGGATGCGGGGTGTTCAGCTCGGCATCCTGCGCCAGGCGCGCCGGCAGGTCCGGGTTGGCGATAAACGGAATACCGAAAGCCACTGCATCGGCTTTGCCTTCAGCCAGCCAGGTATTGGCCTGATCCTTGGTGAAGCGCTCGTTGGCGATAAACACGCCGCCGAAGGCTTGTTTCAGGATTGGCGACAGGCTGTCGTCGGCTTCCTTCTCGCGGGCGCAGATAAAGGCGATGCCGCGTTTGCCCAGTTCACGAGCGACGTAGGTGAAGGTCTCGGCGCGGTTGGCGTCGCCCATGTCATGGCTGTCGGCACGCGGTGCCAAGTGCACACCCACGCGACCAGCGCCCCAGACTTCGATTGCCGCATCGGTGACTTCCAGCAGCAGGCGTGCACGGTTTTCCAGGCTGCCGCCGTAGCGGTCGGTGCGCTGGTTGGTACTGCTCTGCAGGAACTGGTCGAGCAGGTAACCGTTCGCACCGTGGATTTCCACGCCGTCAAAGCCGGCGGCCTTGGCGTTTTCCGCGCCCAGGCGATAGGCCTCGACGATATCGGCGATTTCTTCAGTTTCCAGGGCGCGCGGAGTGACGAAGTCCTTCATCGGGCGCACCAGGCTGACGTGACCCGCCGGCTGGATGGCGCTCGGCGCGACCGGCAGTTGACCGTTCAGGTAGATCGGGTCGGAAATGCGCCCAACGTGCCACAGTTGCAGGACGATCTTGCCGTCTGCAGCGTGCACGGCCTTGGTCACATTACTCCAGCCGCGTACCTGATCAGCCGACCAGATGCCCGGGGTGTCCGGGTAGCCGACGCCCATTGGGGTCACGGCCGTGGCTTCACTGATGATCAGGCCTGCACTGGCGCGCTGCACGTAGTACTCGGCCATCATCGCGTTGGGCACGCGGCCTTCATCGGCGCGGCAACGGGTCAGCGGCGCCATGATGATGCGGTTGTTGAGTTGCAGATCGCCGATCTGGATCGGGTCGAAAAGCGTAGTCATGGGAAGGTCCTCTCAGGTTAATCGTTGAGTGCAAGTTCGGTTTCAGGGCTACGGGTACTGAAGGTCAGCAGGGTGGCCAGCAGCGCCAGTACAGCCAGAGCGGCAGCGGCCAGGGGGACGCGGGTCAGGCCGAATCCTTCGGCGATCACCAGGCCGCCAACCCAGGCGCCGAGGGCGTTGCCGAGGTTGAAGGCGCCAATATTCAGGGTCGACACCAGGTTCGGCGCGCCGCTGCCAAAAGCCACCACATTGACCTGCAAGGCCGGCACGGCCGCGAAGGCGGCGGTGGCCCAGAGGAACAGGGTGATTTCGGCGGGGATCAGCGCCTGGCTGGTCCAGCTGAACAGGGTGGAAATCACCGCCATGGCGACGAATACGCCGATCAGGGTGGCTTTCAGGCTGCGGTCTGCCAGGCGCCCGCCGAGCACGTTGCCCAGGGTCAAGCCAAGGCCGATCAACAGCAGGGTCCAGGTCACGCCGTTGGGCGATACGCCAGTCACTTCGCCAAGCAGCGGCGCGATATAGGTGAACAGGGCAAACATCGCCGCAGAGAACAGCACCGTGGTGCTCAGCGCCAGCCATAAGCCGGCACCGCGCAGGGCGCGCACTTCACTGGCGAAGTCGGCCTTGGTTTCATCGGTTTTGCTCGGTAATACTCGCCACAGGCCAATCAGGGCAATCACGCCAATCAGGGTCACGGCCCAGAAGGTCGAGCGCCAGCCGGCGTACTGACCCAGGGCGGTGCCCAGTGGCACGCCCAGCACGTTGGCCAGGGTCAGGCCGGTAAACATCAAAGCGACTGCTGACGCGCGGCGATTGGCCGGCACCAGGCTGGCGGCCACCACCGAGCCGATACCGAAGAAGGCACCATGGCAGAGGGCGGTGATGACCCGGGCGAGCATCAGCATCTGGTAATCGCTGGCCAGGGCGCAGAACAGGTTGCCGGCGATAAAGATGCTCATCAGCGTCAGCAGTGAGGCTTTGCGCGGCCAACTGGCGGTGGCCAGGGCCATAAACGGTGCGCCGATTGCCACGCCCAGGGCGTAACCGGTGACCAGCCAACCGGCGCCGGGAATCGACACGCCGAGGTCGCCCGCCACTTCTGGCAGCAGGCCCATGATGACGAATTCCGTGGTGCCGATGGCAAACGCGGACAAAGCGAGGACGAGAAGCGCTGCAGGCATGCCGTCAGCTCCTGAAAAAAGTGAATGTAAAAGTTGGTTTAGAGCGCTTGGCTGATATGGTTAAGGAACGCCTGGATGGTCTCTTCATTGCGTTTGAAGAAGTTCCACTGGCCGACCTTCTTGCTGCTGATCAGGCCGGCGCGCTGCAGAGTTGCGAGGTGCGCAGAGACCGTCGATTGCGACAGACCTGTACGCTGGTCGATCTTGCCGGCGCATACGCCGATTTCCAGCGGATGATCCTGGTCGGCGAAATATGCCTGTGGGTCCTTTAGCCAGTGCAGAATGTCGCGCCGCACCGGATGGGCCAAGGCCTTGATCACTTCATCGATGTCGAGTTGCATGCGGGTTATCCCCTGTGTGCTATAACGCCATATCGCGATGGGGCGAACTTTATATCGGCTGCTGGCGATATACAGATCGTTCGTGGCGATAGTCATCATCACGGCGGCTGATGTGTAAGCTGTGGCCATGAATTACCTCGCACATTTACACCTCGGCGGCGACGCGCCGGCACAACTTCTGGGCAGTCTGTATGGCGATTTCGTCAAAGGGCCGCTGGCCGGGCAGTGGCCGGCGGATATCGAGGCGGCGATCCGTCTGCATCGGCGCATCGATGTGTTCACCGACAGCCACCCGCTGCAAGCGCAGGCACGGGCGCGTTTTGCCATTGAGCGGCGCCGCTACAGCGGCATCTTGCTGGATGTATTTTTCGATCACTGCCTGGCGCTGAATTGGGGCGACTATGCCGCCGAGCCATTGCCGCGCTTTACCGGGCGGGTTTATCAGGTGCTGGCCGCCGAGCCTCAGTTGCCCGAGCGCTTGGCGCTGATCGCGCCACGCATGGCCGCACAGGATTGGCTGGGCAGTTACCGCGAATTTGCCGTGCTGGAGCAGGTGGTCGCGGGGATTGATCGGCGGCTGTCGCGGCCTGGGTTGTTGGCGGGCGGTGCGGCCGAGCTGGAGCGGCTGTATCAGCCGCTGCTAGAGGATTTTCGCCAGTTCTATCCCGAGCTGCAGGCCTTCGTGGCGCGCGAGCGTGGACTCGTTGATTAAGCGGCCCGGCTTTCTTCCTCGCGTAGTTCAGCTGTGCCAAACAGCGCCTGGCTGATCGCTTGCTGCGCCGCGCGAGCCAGGGCATTGCGGTTCAGCTCACGGCTGGCAATCGGTGTCAGCAGCTGGATCTGCACTTCACCCAACTCGCTGCCGAGCAAGCGCAGCAGGTGCGAGAGCATGTCGTCATCGCCGATAAACGGCGCCACGCTGCAGGGTTTGCCATCACGCAGGTAACGGATGGCCACTGGCTGTATGTAAACCCCGCTGTCGATCGCGCTGCTCAGCAAGCGGCCGTGGAAGGTGCGCAGCCCCAGCCCATCAGTGGTGGTGCCTTCGGGGAAGATCAGCAGGTTACGCCCGCGTAGCAAGTGGTTGCCCAGCTGTTGGCTGAGCAGGCCGCTATCACCCGAGCCGCGGCGGATAAACAGGGTGCCGGCCTTGTGCGCCAGCCAACCGGCCACCGGCCAGGTGCGTACCTCGGCCTTGGACAGGAAGGACAGCGGAGTGAGCATGCCGAGCAGCGGAATATCGGTCCAGGACACGTGGTTGCTGACCCACAGCATCGGCTGACGCGGCAGCTCGCCCTGCACCTGCAGGCGAAATGGCAGCGCTCCTGCCAGACGCGCGAGAAACCAGCGGGTCAGGCGCTGGCGGGTCGGCATCAGGTCATGCCGGACCAGGCGTTCGAGCAGGGTGATACCTGCCGCCAGCAGGGTGCCGAGGCTGATCACCGCCAGCAGGCGCGCCAGGCGCAGGTACAAACGCAATTTCTTCATCAAGCTCTCCCGCGGCAAAAACACAAACGCCGGCACTGTCTACAGAGTGCCGGCGAGTTGTGCAAGATTACTCCGACCTGCTGTTAAACAGCCGCTTTGAAGTGCCGTGCATAGCGCGGGCATAGCTCGTCGCGCTTGAGCAGGATAAACACGTCGGCGACCTGGAAATCCTGGTCCCAGCACGGCTCGCCACAGATCTTCGCACCCAGGCGCATATAGGCCTTGAGCAGCGGGGGCATTTCGGCGATCACGTTGCTCGGCACATCCAGCGCCGGCAGCGGGGTTTTCGGTTCGGCGCGCAAATGCTCGGTGCACAGGTAGCGTTCGCGCAGGCGCTGCATGATCGCCTGGGCCTGGATGCCACCGTCCTGCATGGAGATGCTGGCGCAGCCCATCAGGTAGCGGTAACCGCCTTCGTTGAGCACTTCGGCCAACTCGCCCCAAAGCACGGCGATGGTTGCGCCGTTGCGGTAGGCCGCGTCGACGCAGGTGCGGCCGATTTCCAGCACCGGGCCTTCGAGGTGCGGCAGGCCGTGCAGGCTGAATTCTTCTTCACTGTAGAAGCGCCCCAGGCTGGCGGCAGCGCGGTGGTCGAGCAGGCGGGTAGTGGCTACCAGCTCACCGCTGTTGAGATCACGCACGCCGATGTGTTGGCAGTGAATATCGTAGTCATCCATGTCCAGGCCCAGTTCGGCACCCTTGAGCTTGGCATCGAATTCGGCGCTGAATACACGAAAGCGCAGTGCCTGGGCTTCGCGCAGGGCGGCAGCGCCGTGTAAGCGCTCGGCCTGCAGGCGACGAGCTGGGGTGGTGCGGTCGCGGGTGATTGCCATCTGGGTCATGCCGTCATCTCCGTTAGCCGGCTTTTTGCCTTGCAGCCGGTCGATCTTGTTGGGCAAGCTCAGGCTAGGTAGCGGCGGTGTCACCTCCGTGAATCTTTGGTGATGCTTGTGTGACAGTGACTTCGATAATTCCAATAAGGAGTAATGCATGCCCTGGCAACAACTGTTGAGCCCGCAAGCGCGCCTGCCGGTCGCGGGGCTGGAGGAGTGGTACGCCAGCCTGCTCGAACGCATCGGCAACCCAACCCCGTTGCAGCTTGCCTTGCTCGGCGGCCGGCTGGCAGCTACGCCGGGGCTGGCCTTTCTCGCCGGCTATCAGGGCGCATTGCGCGCACTCTGGCCGGCTGCGCCCTGGACCCTGGGCGCACTGTGCGTGACCGAGAACCGCAGTACCCGTCCTGCTGACATGAGTACGCGGATCAATGCCCTGACCCTCGAGGGCCGCAAGGATTTCGTCACCGCCGCCGAAGCCGCCGACTGGCTCTTGGTGGCTGCGCGTGAGGAAGCAGCTGGCGCGCCGGTGCAGCTTGCGCTTGGGGTGGTGCGCAATGGCGCGCCGGGTGTGCAGATCGAGACGCTGCCGGCGTTGCCGTTGATGCCCGATGTCAGCCATGGCCGTTTGCATCTGCAGGGCGCGCAGTGCGAACGGCTGGCCGGCGATGGCTGGGATGACTACGTAAAACCCTTCCGCACATTGGAAGACACTCACGTGCTGGCGGCGCTGACCGCCTGGCTGTTTGGTGTGGGCCAGGAGTCGGCCTGGCCGCAGGCCCTGCAATTGCGCTTGCTCGGCTTGCTGGCCGGATGCGCGGAAGTGGCGCGGCAATGCCCAAGTGCGGCGGGTAGTCACGTGATGCTGGCTGGGCTGTTTGCCCAGTTCGACAGCCTGCGCCCTGATTTGGACAACGCCTTTGCTGCTGGTGATGCGCATTGGGCGCAGCTCTGGCAGCGCGACAAAGGCCTGCTGGCGATTGCCGGCAGCGCGCGCAGCAAACGTCTGCAGAAGGCGCAGGCCGTGCTCGGCATCAACCTTTAACTCGGCATGGCGTGCCGGCTTGATCCAGATCAGTAAGGCTGAGCCGCTGCGTCAGTAAGCTCGCGGGCTTTCGGGAGAGAGCCTGCCATGCGACGCGAGCCCATAGTGCTGTTCGATAACGGCGAGCATCAATGCATGATGTTCGATGATCTGGTCAGCGGGGAGGGCGTGCAGTCCAACCAGTTTCTGATCACCGACAACGAGCAGTACCTGCTGCTCGATCCGGGCGGCGATCTGACTTACACGCCGTTATCGCTGGAGCTGTCCAAGCACATTCCAGTGCAGGACCTGACTTACATCTTTGCCTCGCACCAGGACCCGGACATCATCGCCTCGCTGGACAAATGGCTGCTGCACACGCGTGCACGGGTGATCTGCTCCAAGCTCTGGGCGCGTTTTCTGCCGCATCTGACGGCCAACTACCTGGCACTCAGCCGTGGCATCAACACCTTTGACCGGATCATCGCGCTGCCGGATCGCGGCCAGTCGTTTGCCCTGGGCAAATGCACGCTCAAGGCGGTGCCTGCGCACTTTCTCCACTCGGTGGGCAACTTCCAGCTGTATGACCCGGTGAGCAAGATCCTGTTTTCCGGCGATATGGGCGCCTCGATGGTTGATGACGCGCACCCGGTGAGCGACTTCGTCAACCATGTGCCGAACATGCTCGGCTTTCACCGACGCTATATGGCCAGTAACAAGGTCTGCCGCCTGTGGGCGGCGATGGTCCGAGAGATGGATGTGGCGATGATCGTGCCGCAGCACGGCCGGCCTTTTGTCGGCGCGGAAATGATCAATGCTTTTCTCTACTGGATCGAGAACCTGGAGTGCGGCATGGATCTGATGGGGCCGGAAGATTTCCGTTTGCCTAAATAAGCGCGAGCTTGAAGTCTGCTGCGCATCGGCCCTGCAGCGTTAAAAACAGGTCTCTCGTTCGCGAGACTTTAAACAGCTTTTCGCACAGTGACTTTTCGCGCCGAATCACCGGCTAAACCGGCGTGTTCGGCGCTTTTTGTCGTCATCAGCGCCATGCTACGGTGCCGCCTTCGATCCCAGCAGAGGCGGCTTCATGTCCTTTACTCCCTTTCCCGCGCGGCGGCTGATGCTGGCGTGCATCTTCGCCCTAGGCTGCGCCACGGCGCACGCCGAGAATTGGCCTGGCAACGACTGGGACAGCCAGTTGGTCGCGCCCAGCGCCGCGCTCAGCGAGCTGGAAAACTATGCCTTCCCGGCCCGCGATGACGCCACCCGCAAGGGCGTACGTACCGATGCCCTGCTGGTGATCCGCGATGGCCAGGTGGTTTACGAGCGCTATGCCGCGCCGACCACTGCCGCCACGCCACACCTGACCTGGTCGATGGCCAAAAGCCTGTTGGCCACCACAATGGGTGTGGCCTATGGTCAGGGCCTCTTCCGTCTGGATGCGCCGGTGGCGGATTACTACCCGCCGTTTGCGGCGCATCCGCAGGTCAAGGTCGGTCATCTGCTCAACTGGGCCTCGGGCCTGGACTGGCAGGAAGACTATGAATATGCGCCGCTGAAATCCTCGGTGGTGGCAATGCTCTACACCCGCGGTCGCAGTGATATGGCGGCGTTCACCGCCGCGCACAGCGCCGATGCCGAGCCGGGCGAGCGCTTCCGTTATTCCAGTGGCGATACCAACGTGCTCGCAGCTGCGTTGAAAAACATCGTAGGCGAAGCGGCTTACGCCGATTACCCCTGGACTGCATTGTTCGATCCGCTCGGCATTACCACTGCCGTGTGGGAGCGTGATGCCGCCGGCACCTTTGTTGGTTCTTCCTACGTGTACATGAGCACCCGCGACCTGGCCCGTGTCGGCCTGCTGATGCAGCACGATGGTCGCTGGGGCGAGCAGCAGTTACTGCCCAAGGCCTGGGTCGACTTCAACCGCACGCCCTTTGCCAACTACCAGCCAAAAGCCGACAAGCCCGGCGAAGCTGTACCGGGCGGCCAATGGTGGCTGAACGCGGCGGTAGCCGGTGCGAGCAGGCCGTGGCCGGATGCGCCGGAGGACACCCTGGTGGCCTCCGGGCACTGGGGGCAGGGCTTGTATGTGATCGCCAGCAAAAATCTGGTGATCGTGCGCTATGCCGATGACCGCGATGGCAGCTTTGATCGCAACCATTTCCTCAAGTTGGTTCTCGCCGCGTTGGCCGATGAGGTGCAGCCATGATTCGTCGTCGTCCGTTCAGCAGCCTGTTGTTGCTGATTGTGCTGTTGCTCGCGGCTCTTGCCTGGCAGAACCGCGCACACCTGCAAGCCTTCCCCGGCATCATCGGCGCATACTCGGCTAAGGAATATTGTTCGTGCCGCTATGTGGCGAATAATCCGGCCGACTACTGCGAGGCGTATGTGGCGCAGTATGTTTCGCTCTCCGGCTTTTTCGACGACCAAGCCAACAAGCGCGTGACCGCGCGCGGCCTGGGCAGCACCCAGAGTGCTCAGTGGCTGGGCCCGCGTCAGGGGTGCCAGTTGTTACCGCAGGCTGCGCCGCTGCCGTAACACGGTGGCGACCTGGTCGTTCCGCCGGCAGGGTTTGCAAGGCCCTGCTGGGCGGCTATGGTGGCGTCTCCATTCCCCATGCGTGAGACGCAATGCGCAGAATCAACTGCAACGTGAACTGTCATGCCGCATAACGTCTTTCCTTGGCGCCGCGGTAACGCACTGACGCTGCTGATCGACGGGCCGCAGTTTTTCGTGCAGATGCTGGCGCGCATCGACGCCGCGCAGCGACAGGTCGAACTGGAACTCTATCTGGTGGAAAGTGGAGCCTGTGGCAAAGCCCTGCTTGAGTCGCTCTGCGCGGCGGCTCAGCGTGGTGTTGCCGTGCGCTGTTTGTTGGATGCCTTTGGCGCGCAGGGGCTGCATGCGGCGGATCGTCAGCTTCTGCAGGCGGCCGGTGTGCAGGTGCTGTGGTACAACCCGCTGCGCTGGAAGCACGGCCTGCGCAACTTTCACCGTGATCACCGCAAGCTGCTGCTGGTCGATGGGCAATTTGCCTTTGTTGGCGGTACGGGCGCGACCGATGAATTCTGGCAGCCGGAGCAAGACAGCAGCCGTTGGCATGAAGTCATGGTGGAAATCAGCGGGCCGCTGGTGGCTGACTGGCAACAGTTGTTCGAGCGTCAGTGGCAGGCGTCTCAGGCGTGGATCGCCTGGCGACCGCGCATGCCGTTACGCCTAAAGAATCTGCCGGCTTTGCCAGCGCTGGGGCAGGGCTTGGGTCGGGTGGCCTTTGCCGATGCGTCGCAGCACCGCGATATCCTGCTCTCTCTGGTGCGCGCCTTACGTGGCGCCAAGCAGCGTATCTGGTTGGCTACACCGTATTTCCTGCCGACGTGGCGGGTGCGCCGCACCTTACGCCAAGCGGCCAAACGGGGTGTAGACGTGCGCCTGCTGCTGGCTGGGCATCACACTGATCATCCGCCGGTGCGCTTTGCCGGGCAGCGCTATTACGCCAGTCTGCTTAAAGCGGGGGTGCAGATATTCGAGTACCAGCCGCGCTTTCTGCACCTGAAGATGGTGCTGGTGGATGACTGGGTCAGTGTCGGTTCCTGCAACTTCGACCACTGGAACCTGCGCTTCAATCTGGACGCCAACTTGGAAGCGCTCGATCCTGCCTTTACCGCCAGCGTGGCAGCGAGCTTTCAGGCGGACTTTGCCGATAGCCAGGAAATCACCCTGGCCGATTGGCGTGCACGGCCCTGGTGGCGCCGGCTGCAGCAGTCCATCTGGGGGGCGCTGGATCAGTTGCTGGTCAACCTGCTCGATCGTCGCCGCTAACCCGCACTTTTTCGGCCCGCACTTTTGTCTGGTGTAGGCCGGGCAGGGCGCCGCTATGCTCGGCACATAACTCGAATAAGGATGCTGTCGATGCGTGGTCTGCCCTGGCTTGCGGTGCTGTTGGTGGTTGCCTTGAGTGGTTGCTCGACCCCTGGGGCGTTCTTTGGCGCCACCGAGGGCGAAGCGTTTCGTGAGCATGTGCTCAGCGATGACAACCACGCGCTGGTTTACTTCTACCGCCCGCAGAGCGACTGGGCGGATCAGGAGCTGGAAGCTCCGGCGCTGTTTCTGAACAACGCGCGTATCGGCAGCCTGCCGAGCAATGCCTACATGGTGCTGGAGTTTGATATCGCCAGTTATCAGCTGGAAATGCGCCGGCCTTTGTTTGGCACGCACTGGACCTTCTTCGCTGACGGTCCGCTGGACTTCACCCTGATCAGCAGCTTTACCCTGGACGCCGAAGCCGGTGGCATTTACTACCTGCGCTATGACGAACTCAACCCGCCGCCAGTCAATGAGCAGGCAGTCAGCCAGGGTGATGGCCCGCTACAACTGGTGTCCCGCGAAGTGGCCGCAACAGAAATCAGCACTACCCGTGAGATCCAGCCTTTCGAGCGCATTGCAGCCAGCGGCGAAACCGAGCGCATGCAGCGCAGCTTCTGGCGCAAGGTCGGCAAGTCGCTGGATAAGATCGGCATCTAAAACGCAACGGGCCAGCGCAAGGCTGGCCCGTTACCGCAACGTAAACATGGCCATTGCGGCCATGCGTCGATCCTTTTAGATCAGCTCAACCGCTACAGCTGTAGCTTCGCCGCCACCGATGCACAGCGAGGCGATGCCGCGCTTGCCGCCGGTGTTCTTTAGCGCGTTGATCAGGGTCAGGATGATCCGCGAGCCGGTGGAACCTACCGGATGGCCCTGGGCGCAAGCGCCTCCGTAGACGTTGACCTTGGCGTGATCCAAGCCGTGTTCACGAATAGCCAGCATGGTGACCATGGCGAAGGCTTCGTTGATCTCGTACAGGTCAACGTCGGCCTTGTCCCAACCGGTTTTCTTCAGCAGGTTAGTGATCGAGCCAATCGGCGCGATGGTGAACTCGCTTGGGTCCTGGCTCTGCGTGGCATGGGCAACGATCTTCGCCAGCGGCGTGAGGCCACGTTTGGCGGCTTCTTCAGCGGTCATCAACAGCAACGCCGAGGCGCCGTCGGAGATCGAGCTGGCGTTAGCCGCAGTGATGCTGCCGTCCTTGCGAAACGCTGGCTTCAGGCCGGGGATTTTCTCCAGATTGGCGTTCAGCGGCTGCTCGTCATCCTTGACCACGACATCACCCTTGCGGCCGCTGACGGTGATCGGGACGATTTCCGCATCCAGCGCACCGCTGGCGATGGCGGCCTGAGCGCGTTTCAGCGACTCGATGGCGTAGGCATCCATCTGCTCACGGCTGATGCCGTACTGGTCAGCGGTTTCCTGGGCGAAAGAGCCCATTAGGCGGCCGGTGCGTGCATCTTCCAAGCCGTCGAGGAACATGTGGTCCTTGATCTCGCCGTGACCCATGCGCAGGCCCGCGCGGGCCTTGGCCATGATGTAGGGCGCGTTGGACATGCTTTCCATGCCGCCGGCGATCATCACGGTGTTGCTGCCGGCTTTGAGCGAATCAAACGCCATCATCACGGCTTTCATGCCCGAACCGCAGAGCTTGTTGATTGTGGTGCAGCCGGTGGCAGCGGGCAGGCCAGCGTTCAGCGATGCCTGGCGCGCCGGGCCCTGCTTCAGGCCAGCCGGCAGCACGCAGCCCATGATTACTTCCTGCACGTCGGCAGGAGCAATGCCTGAACGCTCAACTGCCGCGCGAATGGCGGCCGCACCCAGGTCAACCGCAGCAATGCTCGACAGGCTGCCTTGAAAACCACCCATCGGCGTACGTGCGCCGCTGACGATGACGATATCGGACATCGGGAAACTCCTCGTTTTTGTATTAGGTCGCAGGCCAAACAAATCGAATGCGAGCGTTCGATTCTACTGCGTGACTAAAAATGCCCAAAGAGTCACACAAAAAATCATTCTTTGGGCTGATTTGAGCCGGCTGCTAGGCCTCTAGATTGGGCCCACTGAAAAAACCAACAATAGGTATCGCCATGCTGCAGACCCGTCTGATTGCTCCCGCTGACAATGCTCACAATGCGCCGCTGCTGATCAAGCGGCTGCTGCTGTCGGGCATTCGCTACGAGAAAACCCGCGAAATCGTCTACCGCGATCAGCTGCGCTACAGCTACGCGACCCTCAACGAGCGTGTGGCGCGCCTGGCCAATGTGCTCACCGAGGCGGGGGTCAAGGCCGGTGACACCGTGGCCGTGATGGACTGGGACAGCCACCGTTACCTGGAGTGTATGTTCGCCATCCCGATGATCGGTGCGGTGCTGCACACCATCAACATCCGCCTGTCGGCGGATCAGATCCTCTACACCATGAACCATGCCGACGATAAGTTCGTGCTGGTCAACAGCGAGTTTGTGCCGCTGTACAAGGGCATCGAAAGCCAGCTGACGACGGTAGAGAAGACCATTCTGCTTACCGATGCGGCTGAGAAAACCGCCGACTTGGGCGGCCTGGTCGGTGAATACGAAAACCTGCTGGCCGCCGCCAGCCCGCGCTACGACTTCCCGGATTTCGACGAGAACTCGGTCGCCACTACCTTCTACACCACCGGCACCACCGGCAACCCCAAGGGTGTGTACTTCAGCCACCGTCAACTGGTGCTGCACACCATGGCCGAAGCCAGCGTGCTGGGTAGCCTGGACAGCATCCGCCTGCTGGGCACCAACGATGTGTATATGCCGATCACCCCGATGTTCCATGTGCATGCCTGGGGTATCCCATATGTGGCCACCATGCTGGGGATCAAGCAGGTCTATCCCGGTCGTTATGAGCCAGATCTGCTCTGCCGGCTGATTAAAGATGAAAAGGTCACCTTCTCCCATTGCGTGCCGACCATTCTGCAGATGGTGTTGGCCGCGCCAGGCGCTCAAGGCCACGACTTTGGTGGCCTGAAGATGATTATCGGTGGCAGCGCGCTGAATCGTTCGCTGTATGAGGCCGCCAAGGCCCGGGGCATCCAGCTGACTGCCGCGTATGGCATGTCGGAAACCTGTCCGCTGATCTCCTGTGGCCATATCAACGATGAGCTGATGGCCGGTAGTGAAGATGAACGCA
The DNA here is from genome assembly GCF_011636575.1 of Pseudomonas sp. OTU750018. Classification (NCBI taxonomy): domain Bacteria; kingdom Pseudomonadati; phylum Pseudomonadota; class Gammaproteobacteria; order Pseudomonadales; family Pseudomonadaceae; genus Pseudomonas; species Pseudomonas sp. OTU750018. The sequence continues at coordinate 917,930 of NZ_JAAPAU010000001.1, read as the reverse complement.
CCACCTACCGCATCAAGGCCGGCGTGCCGGTGCCATTGGTGGAGGCGGCAATCATGTCAGCCGACGGCACTTTGTTACCTGCTGATGGCGAAACACAGGGTGAACTGGTGTTGCGTGCGCCGTGGCTGACTCAAGGCTATTTCCGTGAACCGGAGAAGGGGGCAGAACTGTGGGAGCACGGTTGGCTGCACACCGGTGACGTGGCGACCATCGATGACTTCGGCTTTATCGATATTCGCGATCGCATTAAGGATGTGATCAAGACCGGCGGCGAGTGGATTTCCTCCCTGGAGCTGGAAGACCTGATTAGCCGTCACCCGGCAGTACGTGAAGTAGCGGTGGTCGGTGTGGTCGATCCACAGTGGGGCGAGCGGCCGTTTGCCCTGTTGGTATTGCGCGAAGGCCAGAGCCTGGATGCCAAGGGCCTTAAGGAACACCTTAAGCCTTTTGTCGATCAGGGCAGCATCAACAAGTGGGCGATACCGTCGCAGATCGCCCTTGTTACCGAAGTTCCCAAGACCAGCGTTGGCAAGCTGGATAAGAAACGTATTCGCCTGGATATCGCCCAGTGGCAAGCATCTGGTAGCCCATTTCTATCCACAGTCTGAGCACGTTGTGTTGCGGGCGAAGCGCATGCCTCGCCCGCTGAGTTTTCAGTCTCAACACTAGTTGTTTAGGGGCTTCCAAGGGGACGTTAAACAATTTACCGGGGTGGGTTACAGGGTGATGAGCACTCCTCGATGCACGTTATCCCAGCCCCGCTTCGGTGACTGATCAGTCAAACAAGCGTTTGGCTTGCTAATTGCTCATTCCAAGCCATTCTTGGCTCTGCCGGCTGTGCTAACCACGCCGAAACCTGCGAGCCAGAGTGCCTGGGGGCTGCAAATCACACTTTAGAGGGATCAAGCAGAAGTACCCGCTGGCTATAGTCCGCACCATCCATAACAAAAAACACATGGAGTAGCGTCGATGACAAAAACAAAACAAACCTGGCGCCTGGCAAAACTGCCACTGGCCGTCAGCCTCGCATCCACCCTCGCCGCACCTGCATTCGGCGTTACTTTCAATATCGGTGAGATCGAAGGTCAGTTCGACTCTTCGATGTCGGTTGGCTCAAGCTGGTCGGTACGTGGCGCGGATCCAGACCTGATTGGCGTCAATAATGGTGGTCAGGGGCTTTCGCAGACCTCAGATGATGGCCATGCTAACTTCAAAAAAGGTGAAACCTTTTCCAAGATTTTTAAAGGTATTCACGACCTCGAGTTGAAGTATGGTGATACTGGTGTTTTTGTTCGTGGTAAATACTGGTATGACTTCGAGCTGAAAGACGAAAGTCGTATCTTCAAAGATATCGACGACAGCAATCGCAAAGAAGGTGCGCAGGCTTCAGGTGCACAAATTCTCGATGCCTTCATTTACCACAACTATTCCATTGCCGATCAACCAGGCTCCGTCCGTTTGGGAAAGCAAGTTGTAAGTTGGGGTGAAAGTACGTTTATTCAGAACAGTATTAATTCAATAAACCCTGTCGATGCGGCTGCATTCCGCCGCCCAGGCGCTGAGATCAAAGAAGGTTTGATTCCGGTCAATATGTTCTTTGTTTCCCAAAGCCTGACTGAAAATCTCTCCATGGAAGCGTTCTATCAGCTTGAGTGGGATCAAACTGTTGTCGATAACTGCGGTACGTTCTTCTCGCAGGCTGACATAGTTGCTGATGGCTGTGATAATAATTTGCGTTTACTGGCGAATAACCCAGCGGGTGCTGGTGCCATTCGCCAAGTCTTGACTGCGGTAGGACGTTTGGATGCTATGCCTGACCAGAATTCGGAAGGCTTCTTGGTTGATAGAGCCGGCGATCGAGATGCGCGTGACGATGGTCAGTGGGGCCTTGCATTCCGCTACTTTGCCGAGCCGTTGGATACTGAGTTTGGCTTATATGCGATGAACTACCATAGTCGTACTCCGACTTTTAACGCAACGGGTGCTGCGCCCGGTATTTATACTGTTGCAACTCAAGTTGGTCGTGCTGATCTAAGTCCAGCCAATGGGGTGCAAAATAATACTGCTTTGGCACTCCCTGTCGTTGCAGGTAATTCCAGCTATTATTTGGATTATCCTGAGGATATTCGTCTGTACGGTATGAGCTTTTCGACCACTCTGCCGACCGGTACTGCAATGAGTGGTGAATTGAGTTATCGCCCGAATGCGCCGGTGCAATTGAACTCCACGGATATTCTTTATGCCGGTGTTACTCCACTTGCTGCCAGCTTCAATCGCACAAGCTTAGCTAATATTCAGCAAACAGCAGGCTTTTTGCCTTATGGCAATGCTTCTCTGCTTTCTGGTACTCCGGGCGAGGACCTTAAAGGATATCGCCGTAAAGAAATCACACAATTCCAAACAACATTTACCCACTTCTTTGATCAGGTTATGGGCGCTAGCCGTCTAACGTTGGTTGGCGAAGTCGGTGTTGTTCATGTTGGTGGCTTGGAAGATTCTTCGGATGTTCGTTACGGCCGAGACCCGATTTATGGTCCTGGTGCGCTCCCGGCTACTACCTTGCCAACTGGTGCCGTTATCAATACATGTACAGCGCTAAACGCTGCAACTATCGGTGGTGCGCTTGGTAATACCGGGGCGACACAAAACGTAGCTAAGCATTGTAATGATGATGGTTTTGTAACCTCAACTTCCTGGGGCTACCGTGCTCGTGCTATCTGGGATTATCCAGATGCAATTGTTGGTGTGAATCTGCGTCCGAGCGTTTCCTGGTCGCATGACGTTGACGGTTACGGCCCGAACGGCTTATTCACTGAAGGCGCCAAGGCTGTCAGCCTGGGGCTGGATGCTGACTACCAGAACACTTACACCGCCAGCTTGGCCTACACCGACTTCTTTGGCGGTAAATACAACACTTCAATTGACCGCGACTTTGTTGCGCTCAGCTTTGGCGTGAACTTCTAAGTAAGCGGACGAGATTTTGAGGACGACTATGACTATGAAAACAACAAAAAGTCTGCTGCAAACTGGCGCCCTGACACTTTCGCTGTTGGCGAGTGGTGTGATGGCGGCAGTATCGCCGGATGAAGCAGCCAAACTGGGTACCACGCTGACACCAGTCGGCGCGGAAATGGCCGGTAACGCTGACGGTTCGATTCCAGCTTGGACTGGCGGCCTGCCAGCCAGCGCGGGTACTGCGGATTCCGCAGGCTTCCTGTCGGATCCGTTCCCAAGTGAGCAACCGCTGTTCACCATCACTGCGCAAAACGTTGATCAATATAAAGACAAGCTGACCCCAGGTCAGTTGGCGATGTTCAAGCGTTATCCGGAAAGCTTCAAAATGCCGGTGTTCCCAACTCATCGTACGGCAACCATGCCGGATGCTGTTTTGGCTGCTGCGAAGAACAACGCCGTCAACACCAAGATGGTTGAGGGCGGTAACGGTCTGGAGAACTTCGACCAGGCTTACCCTTTCCCGATTCCAAAGGATGGCCTGGAAGCCATCTGGAACCACATCACCCGCTACCGTGGCGGCAGCGTGAAGCGTCTGGTCACCCAGGCGACTCCTCAAGCGAATGGTTCCTACAGCCTGGTATATTTCCAGGATGAGTTCACCTTCCGTGGCGCATTGCAGGATGCTGATAACAGCAAGCCAAGCAACGTACTGTTCTACTTCAAACAGCGCGTAACGGCTCCGTCGCGTCTGGCAGGTAACGTGTTGCTGGTACACGAGACCCTTAACCAGGTGAAAGAGCCACGTCTGGCATGGCTGTACAACGCCGGTCAGCGCCGCGTGCGTCGTGCACCGCAGGTGTCTTATGACGGTCCAGGTACCGCTGCTGATGGCCTGCGTACGTCCGACAACTTCGACATGTACAACGGTGCACCTGACCGTTACGAGTGGAAGCTCAACGGTAAAAAGGAAATCTACATTCCTTACAACAGCTACCGTCTGGACTCGCCGAAGTTGAAGTACGACGAGATCATCAAGGCTGGCCACATCAATCAGGATCTGACCCGTTACGAGCTGCACCGCGTATGGAATGTGACTGCGACCCTGAAGTCGGGCGAGCGTCATATCTATGCCAAGCGTGACTTCTACCTCGACGAAGATACTTGGCAAGCTGCTGTCATCGATCACTACGACGGTCGCGGTACCCTGTGGCGTGTGGCTGAAGCCCATGCTCAGTACTACTACGATAAGCAAGTGCCGTGGTACAGCATCGAGACCCTGTATGACATGCTGTCTGGTCGTTACCTGGCTCTGGGTATGAAGAACGAAGAGAAGAGTGCCTACGAGTTCGGCTACCCAGCCAAGGAAAGCGATTACACCCCAGCGGCCCTGCGCCAGGCTGGCGTGCGCTAAACCTGACTCACGCTGCATAAAGAACCGGCCCATTGGGCCGGTTTTTTATGGCTTACCATTCTTGGCGGCACCCCGTCGGGTTCTCGCTAGGCGCCGTTAATAGTGGCTTTCGGCTATTTTTTAGGCCTGGACAACGCCAGTGATCATCCAGCAAATGGATAATCAATCATTGCTGTTTGCTACTGGATGGTCGCAAGGGCTTCAAATGCAGGCATCAAGCGGCTAGTCTGCGGGGCATTGGTAGTGCCTCTGCCTGACTACTACAAGAACTGGCTGATGACTGATCTATTCCGTATTTCTGGCTTAGTGGCTGCGCCTAGTGGGCTCGGCGGGCATTTCTATCGCCCACCCTTGCCGGCCAGTTATGTGCCGCGCCCAGGGTTGTGTGAGCGTCTGCTGGGCGGTCTGGTGGGTCGTTTGCTGCTGGTTACTGCGCCGGCCGGTTTCGGTAAAAGCTCATTGGCCACTGAGTTTTGCGAGCATCTGCCAGAACAGTGGCAAAGCCTGTGGCTGGGTTTGAGTTCGCGGGACAGTGACCCTGGGCGCTTTCTGGAGCGTTTGCTGAGTGGCCTACAGCAGTTCTTCCCTGAGCTCGGGCAAGAAGCACTCGGACTGCTGCGGCTGCGGCAACGGCATCAGCCGTTTGCTTTCGAAGAATGGCTCGACGGCCTGCTTGATGAGCTGGCGCTCTGTCTTGACCCGCAGAAGCCGCTGTTGCTGGTGCTGGATGACTATCACCTGGCCCAAGGTGCTGTGCTCGACCGTTGTTTGCAGTTTTTTCTGAGCCATTTGCCAGCTGGCCTGGTGATGCTGGTGACCAGCCGTCAGCGCCCGGACTGGCATCTGGCGCGGCTGCGTTTGTCGCGTCAGTTACTGGAGCTGCATGAGCAGGACTTGCGCCTGACGGACACTGAAAGCACTGAGCTTCTGAGGTTGCAGGGGGCTGAGCTGTCGGCTGATGCGCTGACCGCCTTGTTGTTGCGCAGTGAGGGTTGGGTCGCAGGGTTACGCCTTTGGTCCCTGGCTGTCAGTGAGGCCCAGGAGTCGACTGCGCTACCGGCGCATGTGCAGGGTGGCGATGGGTTGATTCACGACTACCTGCTGGAGGAGGTAATTGAGCGCCAGCCGGCGGACGTGCAGGCTTTTCTCTATGAAACAGCCAGCCAAGAACGCTTTTGCGCAGAACTGTGCGATGCCCTGCGCGATGCCCATGACAGCGCTGCGATACTTCGCCACCTGCAGGCGCATCAGGTGTTTCTGGTGCCGCTGGATGAGCAGGGCAAATGGTTTCGCTATCACCACCTGTTTTCCGACCTGCTGCGCAGTCGTCCGCAGCCCACTTCTGGCCTGCACTTGCGCGCATGCCGCTGGTTCAGTGCCGAAGGTTTGTTGGATGAGGCCATTGAGCAGGCGTTGCGTGCCGGCCAACCGGATGTGGCCGCGAACCTGGTACAGAACCTCTCCGAAGAGCAACTGCTGGCCGAGCAGAATGTCGCCACTTTACTGCGCTGGAAGATGGACTTGCCGGACAGCCTGCTGACCAGCACGCCGCGCCTGATTCTGCTGTATGGCTGGGCCCTGGCGTTGGCTTGTCAACTGGATGCTGCCGAAGAACTGCTGGCTGAGCTGGGGCGCTTTCTACCTGCCCGTGAGCGCAACGAGCAAGAAGGCCTGCTGGCACAGTGGTTGGCCCTGAGCGGGGTGATTGCGCGGGGGCGCGGTGACAGTGCCAAGGCCCAGGCCTATTGCAGCGAAGCGTTGAGTTGCTTGCCGTTGGACCGTTATGGGCAACGCCTGATGTGCCTGTCTAGCCTGGCCAACCTGGCGATCGTGCACGGTGATCTGTGGCGTGCCCGTGGGCTGAACCGCGAAGCATTGGAGCTAGCGCAGCGCGTTGGTAACCCGTTGTTCGAGGCGCTGGCCCATTATGATCGCGCGCGGGTGTTGCAAGCCCGCGGCGAAGTGCTGCGGGCGCTCGATGAGGTGCGTCACGGCCAGCAACGCCTGGCCCGTCTGCCGGCTCAGCGGCAGTATGCAGCGCGCGGGCGACTGACCCTCTATGAAGGTTATCTGCTGAGCCTGCGCCTGCAACCGCAACAGGCCCGGCAACGTTTGCTGGCTGGGATTGCCGAAGCGCGTGGCTGCCGTGATATCAGCGTGTTGATCGGTTACTGCGTACTGGCCAGTCTGGAAGGGCGCAGCGGTAACTTGCCGGAGGCCTTTGCTCAGCTGGCCGAGGCTGAGCGGCTGATGCATATCTGGGACATTCCGCCGATCTATTACCTGGCGATGATCACCCTGACCAAATGTGAGCTGTGGCTGCGCCAGGGGCAAGCCGAGCTGGCGGGGGTCTGGCTGAGTCGTCTGTTGGATACCTACGGCGGTGAACAGGCAGCTGCGGCCCCGGAGTTCCATCCGCAGCTGCCGCTGCATATCCAATTGCATCTGGCCACCCACGAACGTCTGCAGGGTGAAGACGAACTCGCCGAGCGGCGTTTGCGCGGTTTGAGCCAGCTGGCGCAGAACGCCGGCGGTCAGCTGCTGGGGGCGATTGCGCAGATGCAGCTGACCGCCTTGCTGTGCGACAACGGGCGTGAGCGTGAAGCACAGCAGCAGTTGCGCAGTGCGCTGCAGGCAGCGGCCGGTGGCGGTTTATTACCCTTTCATGGCCTGCTGACACGGCAGCCTGAGTGGTTGCGTGAGCAATTGCTGGCGTATGAAGCCAGCCCGTTGATTGAAGCTTTGTTGCAGCACTTGCCGCAGTCAGCGAACGTCGTCAGCCAAGACGATTACGCGGGAGTGGTCGATGCGTTGAGTTCGCGTGAATTGTCCGTGCTGCAATTAATCGCCCAAGGCTGCTCCAACCAGGAAATCAGTGACAGCCTGTTTATCTCCCTGCACACGGTGAAAACCCACGCCCGGCACATCAATAGCAAGCTTGGGGTGGAGCGGCGCACCCAGGCCGTGGCGCGGGCCAAGAGCCTGGGGCTATTGCACTGACTCAACGGGTACTGACAGGTCGAGGCTACGCGTAGGTGCCTTGCGCGGTTGTGCTGCGGCGGCCGCGAGCTTCTCCTGAACATCCTGCTGAATGCTCAGCAGCACTGGCTGCAGTTCGCGCATGTTCGCCTGTACTTCTGCGTAGGCATGCTGCTGCGCCAGTTGCTCGACGCGTTGCAGCAGGGTTTCACGCACCTCCCCACTCAAATGAATAAACAGCTCTGGCAGCTGTTTGCTCAGCTCGGCGCTGTAGAGCACCAGTTCTTCACGGCCAAATTGTTTGGTCAGGCCCAGGTAGTCCAGTGCGCTGGACGTGAGCATGGCCGCCGCGGCCTTGGTTTCATGCAGGCCTTGCAGGCGTACCGGGTTGCTTTGCTCACTTTCCGAGAGGGTCATCCAGAATTCGGTGGTCAGGGTAAACAGCACCGCCTGCTGGCGCAGTGAATAACTCATCAGGCCCAGCGCCTCGGCGGCATAGGGCTGTTGCACGGCGCGGAAATCAAAGTACAGGCGCATCAGCTCTTTGAGGCGAAACAGCGCTTCGCGGGCTTCGTTCTGCCGCAGTTCCAGGGGTGCGTAGATGTTGAGCTGAGGACGGAAGTTCTCTTCGCTGACCATGCGCTGGTAGATCGGCCCGGTGAACTCGCCGCTGCGCCGGGGGAGGGCGTTGAGCTGGGTGTTGTCGACCTTGTTCAGCGCTTCCAGCAGTTGCTGGTAGTCGGCGCTGTTCCAAGGCTTGTGGATATCGGGAATCTTCTGCCCGAGGTAGAACAGCTCAGTGGCCTGTACGGGTGTTAGCAGAACCAGCAAAAGGATGGCCAGCGGTAGGCAAAGGCGGCGTGGTAGCGTGGTCAGCACAACAATAATCCTGCGGCGATGGCGTTCAGAGTAATCAACTGCAGAGTAACCAGCTTGCTCTGCTGCGTCACCCGCGCCTTGGTTGGGAAGTGTGCAATGCAGCAAGCCTTGGCTGAGCTCGGTGCTGTTCGTGCGGTGTTTGAGGATCTGGGTGGTTACGGCGCGGTGGCCCAGCAGCAGGAACAGGATGGCGACGGGCCGCTGATTGGCCATCTACAGCGCACCAATATCCAGTTGGCGGCGATCCCGGTGTTTGCGCGCAAGGGCCTGGCAGATACCACGGTGAATGACCTGCTGGCGGCGGCCAATGTGTCGCGCCGCACCTTCTACAAGTACTTCGAGAACAAGATGCAAGTGCTAGAAGGCATCTACCAGACGGCGGTGTCCCTGCTGTTGTCGCGTTTCAGTGAAATGCAGAGCATCGCCGGCAGCCCGCAGGCCTGGTTGCAGGGCATGGTCGGTCGTTATTTCGACTATCACCTGGCGGTCGGGCCGATTATTCGCCTGATGCAGGAAGAGGCTCTGCGCGCCGACTCACCTTTGGCCGCCCACCGCCAGCGGGCACATGCCGAGATGGCGCGGCTGCTGGCTGAGCGTCTGCATGGCGATACTCAAACCGCCGAGCCGCTGACCTACCGCGCGCTGATTTGGGCCATGGAAGCGGCATCACTGGAACTGCTTGGCCGCGCCGCCAGTCGCGCGGAAATCGAACAAGCCAAGCGCGTGCTCAGTGAGCTGCTGATCGCCTCGCTGTGTCCTGCGCCCCGCTCAACCTAGGTTAGGCGTCAGGTTTAAGTGGGCGTGCTCTGATAGACCGGATACGTCTTTCCCATAACAACAATCTAGAGGTGCCTGCATGTCTGCTTCCAGTCTCTCGCTGACGCCACCGCTGGCGGCCGGTTTTGCCCGTCTGGGCTTCGGCGCCCTGCCGCTGGAGCGCCTCAAAGCGCGCTATGGCAATGCCGCCAATGGCTCGCGTTACATCGAACTCGACGGTTTCAATCTGCACTACCGCGACGAGGGCAGCCGCGATAAGCCGGTGCTGGTCTTGATCCACGGTGTGGTCGCCTCGCTGCACACCTGGGATGACTGGTTGCCAGCCTTTGCCGCTGATTACCGGGTGATTCGCTTCGATGTGCCGGGTTTCGGCCTCACCGGCCCGGCCCGTGATGGTGTGTATTCCGCTGAGCGAATGATCAAGGTCTTCGGCCTGCTGCTCGACTACCTCGGCGTGAGCAAGGCGTCGATTGTCGGCAACTCGCTGGGCGGTTATATCGCTTGGAACTTCGCCCTGGCGCAGCCGCAGCGGGTTGAGAAGCTGGTACTGATCGACCCGGCCGGTTATCACATGCACAAGGTGCCGTGGATGATTGCCGCCGCTGCCTTGCCTGGTGCCACCGTGGCGATGCCGATGTGGATGCCACGTGCGTTGATCGCCCAGGGCATCAAAGAAGTCTACGGCGAACCGGCACGGATCAAACCGGGCGTGGTGGATCGTTACAACGACCTGACGCGCCGGCCGGGCAATCGCCGGGCGATGATGGATATCTTCCGCGTGCTGCTCAAGGTCAATAAGGAAGAGCTGCACGGTACTTCGGCGCGGGTCGCACAGATTCAGGCGCCAACCCTGCTGCTGTGGGGCGAGCGTGATCGCTGGATTTCACCCAAGCATGTGCCGCTCTGGCAACGTGACCTGCCGGGGATTCAGGTGAAAACCTATCCGGGTGTTGGGCATATTCCGATGGAAGAAATCCCGCAGCAAAGCGCGGCCGATGCTCTGCGCTTTCTCCAGGGCTGATAAGGCAGAGTCCGACTGCGGCGGCAGCGCTGTCGCAGTCGGTAAATAAGGAAGAAGAAAAAGGGAGCCAGCTGGCTCCCTTGTCGTTTTGATTCAGCGTTCGGTTCAGGCCGCTTGGCTTTGCACAGGCAGATCGAATTCGCTGCGGGTCTGGTAGAGCAACTCCAGGTTGTTGTGCTCCCAGGGGTGAAAGTTGGGTTTGAAGAAATCGCGGTAGGTGCTGATCAGCGGGCGGAACACGCCTTCCTTGCCCCACATCCACTGAATGCCGTCGCGCCACACGCGCCAGTTCCACAGCAGGCCGTCCTGTTTGAGCATATGCGCCAGGCCGCGAGTGGTATCGAGCACGAAGAAGAAGGTGCCCATGATCATCGCCCGACGCAGCAGTTTACGGCTGCCGCAAACCTGGTTGTACACGTCGAAGGCCACGGCCTTGTGCTCGGTTTCCTCCAGCGCGTGCCAGCGCCACAGGCGCACCATGGTGGGGTGGGCTCCTTCCAAGTGTTTCGGGTCCTTGAGCAGGCCGTCGGCCATGATTGCGGTGATGTGCTCCAGTGCAGCCGTGGCCGCCAGTTGCCGCTGCGGCGAGAACTTCTTCTGGGTATAGCGAATACGTGCCTGCGCGCGCTTTTCGATACGGGTGATGTTGTAACCCAGGTCGCGCAGGCGATTGCTGTATTCCAGATGCTCGCGGCTGTGGTGGCCTTCCTGGCCGATAAAGCCACGGATCTGCTCTTTCAGCACCGGGTCATCGATCTGGTCGCGGAAGTGCCGCACCGAGTCGATAAAGAAGCGCTCGCCGTCGGGGAACAACACCGACATGGCGTCGAACAGATGGCTTTTGAAGGCATCACCGCTGTGCCAGTGGCGCGGCAGCGGGTTGGGGAAATCGAAATCCATATGCCGTGGACGAATCTGCAAACCTGCCGGGGTAGTGCTGACCATGCTGACTCCCTGAGTCTGTGACTGAAGCGTGGCCTAACTATGGATTCGCCCCGTGCTTCGGCAAAGGTTCACAACAGCCAATCTTTCGGTCATATATGGCCAATATTGCACGTGTGTACCAAACGTAGTGGTTTGTTGGCGCCGTGGTCGTGATGCCAAGCTTCGGTGCTAGAGCGCTTACAGGGCGTTGAGGGATTTCGCGCCTCGCGTGCGCCCAACCTTCGGTTGTGGTGATCGGCCGATTAAGTCCTGAGTATGGCCAAAGCCTTCGCACAACCGACGTAGGCGACTGACGTGGCACGGTGCGGCGGGGTGCCCTTGTCGGCTTTTGTCGAACAAGGTTATCGTCGCTGCCAGTGGTCATATCTGGCCAGATAATAAGAAGCCCATGAAGCCATCATTGAATTTCTCCGCTGAACTGGTTCCCGTTGCCTACGCTGCCGCCTTGCTTGACCTGGTCGAGGAGCTGGGGGTACCGCGCGCGCAGCTGTTTGCCGAGGCGCGGGTGCGCGCCGAAGTGCTGGGCAACCCGCAGGGGCGGTTGTCCTTTATTGATTTCACCCAGCTCACCAGCAGCGCTTTGCGCTTGTGTGATGAGCCAGCGCTGGGCCTGCTGCTAGGCCAGCGGCTGAATGTCTCGACCCACGGCATCCTCGGTTATGCGGTGCTCTCCAGCGCCAACCTGGGCAAGGCCATGCAGTTCGCCCTCAAGTATTACCGCGTACTGGGCCTGACCTACGAACTGGAAATGGTCGAGCTGGGCGCGCGGATCGAACTGCGCGCCAGTGAGACCATGCCATTGGGTCCGCTGAGTCGCTTTGCTGCTGAAGGTTTGCTGACCAGCCTCTACACCATTGCGCGCTTTCTGGTGGGCGAGCGTTTGCAGGAGGTCGAGGTGGGCTTTGCCCATGCCGCGCCGCATTACGCCGAGCGCTATGAACGGCTGTTCGGCGTCGCGGTGGCGTTTGAGCAGCCCTATCACCGCCTGAGCATGCCGATCACCTACCTGGACCGGCCTATGGCCCTGGCCAACCCGGCTACGGTGCAAATGTGCGAGCAACAATGCGAAGCCCTGCTGGCCAGCCTGGATGTACAAGATGGCCTGCTGACCCGTGTGCGCCGCTTACTGCTAGCGCGGCCCGGCGATTTTCCTGACCTGGCCAGTGCTGCCGAGGCCCTGCACACCAGTGGCCGCAGCCTTCGCCGGCACCTGTCCAGTATGGGCACCAGTTACCAGCAAGTGCTCGATGAAGTGCGCAAGAGCCTGGCCCTGCAATACCTCACCACCACCCACCTGCCGTTGTATGAAATCGCTTACCTGCTGGGCTTCAGCGACCCGTCGAATTTTCGCCGTGCGTTCAAGAAATGGACGGGTAAACTGCCCAGCGATTACCGCGCTGAGGAATAACCATGAGTTCTGCCGCAACCCCGACCCTGATCCGCGAAACCTTCCCCGTCGGGCCTTTGCAGTGCAACTGCACGATCATCGGTGACCCTGTGACCAAGAAGGCCATCGTGGTCGATCCGGGCGGCAATCCTGATCTGATCATGGCGCGTCTGGAGGTGCACGGGTTGAAGGTGGTGAGCATCATTCATACCCACGCCCATCTGGATCACTTCCTCGCCTCTGGGCAGATGAAGGAGAAAACCGGCGCGACGTTGCATTTGCATAAAGAGGATCAGTTCCTCTGGGACAATCTGGAAATGCAGTGCCGCATGTTCGGCGTGCCTTACACCCCGGTGCCGGCCCCGGATCAGTGGTTGAGTGATGACGAAGAGCTGGCCTGCGGTTGTGGCGTAGCGCTGCACACGCCGGGGCATACGCCAGGTTCGATGAGCTTCTGGTTCCCCCAGGACAAGCTGCTGATCGCTGGCGATACCTTGTTCAAGCGTGGCATCGGCCGCACTGATTTGTGGGGCGGCGATTACCCGACCATTGAGCGTTCGATCAAGCAGCGCCTGTACAGCTTGGACGAAGACGCCACCGTGGTTACGGGGCACGGCGCTGATACGCGCCTCGGTGATGAGATGCGTGAGAATCCATTTGTTCGTGCTTAGCCGGTTGCTGGTCGGCGCAATGATCCCTGGCAGTGAACTTTAGCCAGGTATTGGGCTCGAAACCCGACGGTAAGCTTGTCCCGATCCGATATTCAAAGGAAGTACGCATGAAACTTTGGCGAAATCTGGCTGTTGTGACCCTCGGTCTTGGCGTGCTCGCCGGCTGTACCACCAACCCCTATACCGGTGAGCGTGAGGCAGGCAAAGCGGGCATTTACGGTGGTGTTGGCGCAGTCACTGGTGCGGTGATTGGCGCGGCCACATCGAGCAAAAAGGATCGCGGCAAAGGTGCCTTGATCGGTGCAGCTGTGGGTGGTGCGGCTGGTGGTGGCTACGGCTATTACGTCGACACCCAGGAAGCCAAGTTGCGCCAGACCCTGCAGGGCACTGGCGTGCAAGTGCAGCGCAATGGCGATGACCTGAAACTGATCATGCCGGGCAACATCACGTTTGCCAGCAACTCGGCGGATATTTCCAGCAGCTTTTATCCAACCCTCAATTCTCTGGTTAAGGTGTTCAAGGAGTTTGATAAGAACGGTGTGGATATCGTCGGCCATACCGACAGCACCGGCTCGTTGGAGTTGAACCAGAACCTCTCCAACCGTCGTGCGCAGAGCGTCGCCTCTTACCTGAGCGCCAATGGCGTTGCGGCTTCGCGGTTGTCGTCTTATGGCGCCGGCCCGAATCAGCCTATAGCCAGCAATGCCAATGAAGCCGGTCGCGCACAGAACCGCCGGGTAGAAATCAACCTGCGTCCGCTGTAACTGCACGCTGTAAAAAGCCGTGCACTCGGTCGAGTGCGCGGCTTTTTTATGCCTGAAATTCAGGCTCGGTCAGCCGTTCAAAACGTGACTAGACTGCTGGCAGTGGTTCATTTCAACCCTGCTGCCGCAGTGCCCAAACTGCGCCGACATGGACGATGACTGGAGAGCGCATGGACGATCGACTCATATTTCTCGCCCGCAAACCCTGGCTACCGTTGTGGGCCACTCTGCTTGTGCTGGTCAGCCTCGGCAGCGTGTCGCTCTGGCAATGGCATGCCTGGAACCAGCGTGACCATCAACAGCGCCAGCAACAGTTTGAGGTGGAAGCGCTGGACATCAGCCAGCGCGTCATCAGTCGCATGCAGGCTTATGAAATGGTGCTGCGCGGTACGTCGGGCTTGATGACGGGCAGTGACTATGTGTCGCGTGAAGAATGGGAGCGCGCGATTGATCAGCTGCAGTTGCAGGATCGATACCCTGGTATTCAGGGGCTGGCGTGGTCCCGTTACCTGGCTCATGGGCAGCTTGAGGCGTTTCTCACCGCGGAACATGCGGCTGGGCGTGAGAACTTTCGTGTGTTCCCGCCGGGTCAGCGTGAACACTACCTATTAATTGATTACATCAGCCCCTTGGACTGGCGCAATCGACGGGTTCTGGGGTTTGACATGCTCAGTGAGGCCGTGCGCCGAGCGGCGGTTGATCAAGCCATGGACAGTGGCGTTGCAACCCTGAGCGCGCCGGTCACCCTGCTGCAGGAAACCGAAGAAAATGTGCAGGCCGGCGTACTGTTGTACCTGCCGGTGTACCAGCCTGGCAGGCCGCTGAGTACCCCCGAAGAGCGGCGCGCTGCTGTGCTCGGCATGCTCCACGCCGTCTTTCGTAGCCATGACTTGATGGAAGGAATTCTGGGCGCCCAGTCCAGCCGTTTTGCCATCACCTTGAGGGATCAGCAGGCTCCCGACATGCTGTTGCTCAGCGGTGGCATAGAAGGCGCTGACGCAGACGCCTCATTCCGTCATGCCATCGAACTGCCCTTGTACGGGCGTAATTGGCTGCTGGAAGTTAGCAGCACGGCCGTCTATGACGCTGCGCAGGTCAACTTAGGGGGGCATGCCAGCCTATGGCTGGGGCTGGTGGCTGCCGCCTTGCTGGCCCTGCTGGTTGGCGGCTACTTGTACCTGCGTGAACGTGAGTTGCACGCCAGCCACTTGGCGACCGACCAACTGCGTGAGCGTGAAGAGCGCTTCCGTCTGTTGATCGAGCGCCTGCCCGTAGCCACCTTGCTGTGTAACGCCCAGGGGCGGATCGAAATGGCCAACCGCAGCGCCGCCGATTTACTCGACTCAACGCCCGAAGGGTTGGTCGGTGAGCGGGTCAAGCGCTTTTTGCCCAGTATCGAGCAGCTCAGTTCGCTGGCGATTGATCGTGACAGCGCGGAGTTGTCCAACGAGTACCAGGCGCGCCGCGACCTTGGGGAAGAAGTCCCGGTGGCACTCAGTCTGAGCGTGTTGGGCGATTCAGGCGGGGTCAATTACCTGATCAACCTGATTGACCTGCGCGCCCGCAAAGGCGCCGAAGAGCGCTTTCGCCTGGTGGTCGAGGCCTCCCCCAACGCCATTGTGTTGATCGACGAGAACGGCTGCATCGCCATGGTCAATCGGCAGACCGAGCAGTTGTTCGGGTACGACCGCGAAGCCTTGCTGGCACAACCGGTGGAGATCCTGCTGCCCACGGCTTTGCGTAGCAGCCATGTGCCGATGCGCCAGGACTATCAGCGCAACCCGGAACCGCGGCGCATGGGTAATAACCGCGAGCTGTTTGGCCTGCACCGTGATGGCCGACAGATTCCGCTGGAGGTCGGATTATCACCAATCCGAGGCAGTGAAGATGCCTTGGTGCAGGCCGTGATCATCGACATCAGCGAGCGCAAGGCCGCCGAGCAACGCCTGCGTGATCAGGCTGAGCAACTGATTTTGGCCAACCGCTACAAGTCGGAATTTCTCGCCAACATGTCCCATGAGCTGCGCACGCCGCTCAACAGCATCCTGATCCTCAGCGATCAGCTACGACTGAACAGTGCCGGCAACCTGACCGAGAAGCAGGCCAAACATGCCGACATCGTGCACCGTGCCGGCAGTGACCTGCTGCAATTGATCAACGATGTGCTGGACCTGGCCAAGGTCGAGTCCGGGCGCATGCAGCTCAAGCTCGAACCGCTGAGCATGCAGGATATTCTCGTTGAGCTGGATGCCAGCTTACGGCCGATGGCGGAGATCAAAGGATTGCGCCTGCATACCCAGCTGGAAGCCGGGGTGCCGCGGGTGATTCACGCAGACCGCATTCGCCTGCAGCAGATCCTGCGTAACTTGCTGTCCAACGCGTTGAAGTTTACCGAGCACGGCGAGGTGAGCCTGACGGTGTCCTGCGCCAGCGGTGAGCCGGAGGAGGGTCATGAGCTGCTCAATTTCAGCGTGCGCGACAGCGGGATCGGTATCCCTGCCGAGCAGCATGAGCAGATTTTCCAGGCTTTCCAGCAGATCGACGGCTCTACCAGTCGGCGCTTCGGTGGCACGGGTCTGGGGCTTGCCATTACCCGTCAGCTGGTGCTGGCGATGGACGGCGAGATCAACCTGCAAAGCACCTTAGGCGAGGGCTCCTGCTTTACCGTGCTACTGCCGGTGCGGGTGGTGGCGCAGACTCAGGTGGAGTCGGCCGTGGACGCGCCACAGCGCAGTGGTGAGGGCCCAGCGGTACTGATTGTTGAAGACGACGTGAATTTTGCGGCGGTACTGGCCGAGGAGGCACACGCCCACGGTTTTGCCAGTGTGCATTGCCGCTCTGGGGTGCAAGCCCTCAACTTGCTGCAGAGCGAGTGCTTCAGCGCGGTGATCCTGGATATTCTGCTGCCGGATATCAGCGGCTGGCAGCTGTTTCGCCGCCTGCGCAGCCAGGCCAGCCACCGCATCACGCCGGTGCACATCATCTCCTGCGTGCCGCAACCGGTGGACTGGAATGATGACGGCACGCGCTATCTGGTCAAGCCGATTCAGCGGGCTGATCTGGAGCAGGTGTTTGTCGACTTGCAACAGCTTGCCCCGTCGCCTGCCCAGCGCTTGCTGTTGGTCGAGGATGTTGAGGTTGAGCGCGAACATTACCGCGAGCATCTGCAGCAGCTGGGCTTTGACGTGCAAGCCTGCGCGCGAGCTGATGAAGCGCAGCGAGCTTATGCCAGCGGAGTTTTTAGTGCGTTGGTGATCGACCTTGATCTGCCTGATCAGGATGGCTTTGAACTGCTGGAAACCCTTAACCGGCAGCGCCCGCTGAATGGCACGCGGGTGGTGATCAATACCGGGGTGGATGTCACCCGCCAGGCCTTGCAGCGCTTGCGTCGTTACAGCGCGGTGGTGGTGCACAAGCATGGTGAGGACATGCAGGACCTGAGTGAGGCCGTGCAAGGCTTCCTGGGCAGCGTGCGCAACCCCACGCGGCTGGGAGCGCCACGCGCCGAGAATCCGCTGGAGGGCCGGCGCGTGCTGCTGGTCGATGATGACGTTCGCAATGTTTACGCCCTGACGGCCCTGCTTGATGAGGTCGGGCTGATTGTCAGCTCAGCCAAGGACGGGCAGGAGGCGATCAACTGTTATCAGCGCGAGCCGTTTGACTTGATCCTGATGGACATGGCCATGCCGACGATGGACGGCTACACCGCCACCCGCTTACTCAAGACCGAGCATGGGTGCAGCATTCCGATCATCGCCCTGACCGCCCATGCGATGAAAGGTGACCGGGAGAAATGCATCACCGCAGGCGCGGATGACTACCTGGCCAAACCGGTCAGTCGCGAGGCCTTGCTGGATTTACTGGTGCGTTGGCTGGCCAACAGCGGTCCGCAAAACGGCTCATTTGCAGCATCTGCTGCACCACCGCAATAGTTTTGCTGTGGCCTGCTAACCTCAACCGCAACAGGAGTCGCAAGACGCTCGCCAGGGACAAGGGAGGATTTATGGCACATGTACAGCTGAAGAGCGTGCCCAGCACGCAGATTCTGCTGGTGGTGGATGACCGTCAGGAAAACCTGGTGGCCATGCAAGCTCTGCTGGAGGAGGGCGACTGGCAACTGCGTTGTGTCGACTCGGGCGAGAGTGCCCTGCAGTGCATGCTCGAAGAGGACGTTGGCCTGGTGCTGCTGGATGTGCAGATGCCGCACATGGACGGCTTTGAGGTGGCGCGGCTGATGCGTGGTAATCCGCGTACGCGCTACACCCCGATTATCTTCGTCTCAGCCATCGCGCAGACTCAGGATTCGGTGATCAAGGGCTACGCCACCGGCGCGGTGGATTTCATGCTCAAGCCCTTCGATTCCAGCGTTTTGCGCCATAAGATTCACGCCCTGCTCGAACATGAGCGCAACCGCAGCGAGCTGCTGCAACTGACCCAGCAACTGGATACCGCGCGGGCGTTTAACGCCTCGGTGCTGGACAACGCCGCCGAAGGCATCATGGTGGTGGGCGAGGATGGTCGGATCAATTTCGCCAACCCGGCCATGGCACGCATGCTTGAGGGCTCGATAAGCGATCTGGAAGGCAGTGAAATGCTCTCCTATCTGGTCAGCCCGCAAGTCACCAGCGACTGGCGGTTGTCCGAATTTTACCTGCAGTGGCGGCGCGGTGAGGCCTATCGCCTGCATGACGCCAACCTGCGCACGCTGAACGGCGGGCAGGTGCCGGTGGCGCTGTCCTGTTCACCCTTGCCGCGTCTGCAGCACGCCATGGTGGTGATGGCGCTGGATATGTCGGTTGTGCGCCATCTGCATCAGCAACTGGAGTCACAGGCGATTACTGATGCCCTGACTGGCCTGCTCAACCGGCGTGGCTTCTATCAGGCGCTGGAATCGGCGTTATCGCGGATCGAACGCAGCGGCCAACGTATGGCGGTGCTCTATCTCGATCTGGATGGCTTCAAACGGATCAATGACTCCCTCGGCCACGACGTGGGCGACCGCTTGCTCAAACTCGTCGGTGAACAGCTAAAGGCCAGCCTGCGCCCCTATGACAGCCTGGCGCGGATTGGCGGCGATGAGTTCACTGCCCTGCTCGACAGTCTGGAACATCCGGAAGACGCCGCGCGCATCGCCGAAAAACTGATCGAGCAGGTGTCGGTGCGGCATAACCTCGACGGCATCGAGGTGACTCTGGGTGCGAGTGTGGGCATTGCCTGTTTCCCCGAGTGTGGGCAAACCGTGGAAGGCTTGCTGCGCGCCGCTGACATGGCCATGTACGAGGCCAAGCGCACCGGTCGTCAGCAGTACCGCTTCTTCTCACAGGAAATGAACGGCCGCGCACGCTCACGGTTGATGCTTGAGGAAAGCCTGCGCAACGCCATCGAGAATGATGATTTTGTCCTGGTCTACCAGCCGCAGATCTACCTGGAGAGCGGGCGCCTGCGTGGCTTCGAAGCTTTGCTGCGTTGGCAGCATCGGGTTGCCGGCACCGTGGCGCCGGGGGTGTTTATTCCGCTGTTGGAGGAGACTCGTCTGATCAATCGCCTGGGCGGCTGGATCTTCAAGGCCGGGATCGAAAAATGCCAACAGCTGAGCCAGCAGTTCGGCAACGAGCTGGTGCTCAGCCTGAATGTCAGCCCGGTGCAGTTCGGCATGCCGCAGCTGGTCGATGACCTGCGCCGGGTGCTTGAAGAGCACCAGTTGAACCCTCGGCAGCTGGAAGTGGAAGTTACCGAAAGCGCATTGATGCAGGATCTGGAAACCAGCCAGGAACAGCTGCGTCAGTTGCGTAAGCTCGGGGTGAGGATCGCCATCGATGATTTCGGCACCGGTTATTCGTCACTGGCTTACCTGCGTCATTTCGAGCTGGATACGCTGAAGATCGATCGCCTGTTTATCTCCAATATGCTCGACTCGCCGCGTGATGCTGCGGTGGTCAGCACCATCATCGACCTGGGCCGCAACCTGGGATTGGAGGTGATCGCCGAGGGCGTGGAAACCATGGCTCAGCGTGATTGGCTGGCGGCGCACAACTGCGCAATCATGCAGGGTTTTCTAGTCGCGCCGGGGTTAAACGTCGAGCAGATCAAAACCTTTCCCGCGCAGCTGGATTGGCACAATTTGCCGTTGCGTAATGAAAAGCCCGCTGGTTAGGCGGGCTTGAGGCTTAAGCGATCGCGGCTTAGCGCGCGGGATAGCGCTTCTTCAGCTCGTCGAGCTGCGCATCCTTGTCCAGCCACAGCTGGTTGACCCATTGCTGGAACTGCAAGCGGTAGGCTTCGTCCTGATCATAGTTGCCGCCAATAAATTCCTTGGGAATCTGCAGCTGATCGAAACGCACGACTACCTGATCAATCCGTCCGCACAGCAGGTCCCAGAAACCGGGGTTGCCTTGTGGGTAATGGATGGTGACATTGACCAGGCTATGCAATTGCTCCCCCATGGCGTCCAGCACAAAGGCAATACCGCCGGCCTTGGGTTTGAGCAGGTGCTTGAACGGTGACTGCTGCTGCGCGTGCTTAGCCGGCGACAGACGCGTGCCTTCGAGGAAATTGAACACCGACACCGGGTTGGTCTTGTAGCGCTCGCAGGCCTTGCGCGTGGTGGCCAGGTCCTGGCCGCGTTTTTCCGGGTGCTTGGCTAGGTATTCCTTGCTGAAGCGCTTCATGAATGGAAATTCCAGCGCCCACCAGCACAAGCCAATCACCGGTACCCAGATCAGCTCTTGTTTGAGGAAAAACTTGAGAAACGGAACACGCCGATTGAGCTGGTATTGCAGCACCAGAATATCCACCCAGCTCTGGTGGTTGCTGGTCACTAAGTATGAGTGCTGTTTATCGAAACCACTCAGCCCGGCCACATCCCAATGCGTACGGCCGACCAGGTTCATCCAGAACTTGTTGATGGAAATCCAGGCTTCGGCACTCGCGTGCATCATAAAGCGCAGGATGCGGTGTACCTCAGGTATGGGTACTAGCAGTTTCACCAGTGCCAGGATAAACAGCGGCCAACACCAGAACAGGGTATTGAGTGCCAACATCAGGCCGGCAAGCAGGCCGCGCAGTGGAGCAGGCAGGAAATGCAGCATTGGGGCAGGTGCCTCCAGAAAATGGGGCCAGGCTGGTTGCGGGCCACTGCTGTGGCGCTCAAGCGGCTTGATCCCCGACTTATCTACGCCTGCGGTTTTGCACCGCAGATCGGTCGGCGCACAGGTTAACGTCTGTGCACCGAACTGCAACCCCTCGAAATATGGGTTATCGCAGCGATTCGCGGATGTTTAGCACTTTTGCCTGGCCAGGGCCGCCGCTTAGCAGCCCTGGCTGCGCATCACTGCGGCAGGTTGGCGGCCTGGATTGCGGTCAGGGCGATGGTGAAGACGATATCGTCGACCAGTGCGCCGCGAGACAGGTCGTTCACCGGCTTGCGCAGACCCTGCAACATCGGGCCGACGCTGACGCAATCGGCGCTGCGTTGTACCGCCTTGTAGGTGGTGTTGCCGGTGTTCAGGTCGGGGAAGATAAACACCGTAGCGCGGCCGGCGACCGGGCTGCCAGGGGCCTTCTGCCGACCGACGCTTTCAATCGCCGCCGCGTCGTATTGCAGCGGGCCGTCGAGCAGCAGTTGTGGGTTGATGGCCTTCGCCAGGCGAGTGGCCTCACGGACTTTTTCTACTTCTTCGCCGCTGCCGGAATCGCCAGTTGAGTAGCTGAGCATCGCCACCCGAGGAATGATACCGAAAGCGCTGGCCGAGGCCGCGCTTTGCAGGGCGATTTCCGCCAGCTCCACCGCTGTCGGGTCAGGGTTTACCGCGCAATCACCGTAGACCAGTACCTGGTCGGGTAGCAGCATAAAGAACACCGACGACACCAGCTTATAGCCCGGTGCAGTCTTGATCAGCTGCAGGGCGGGGCGAATGGTGTTGGCGGTGGTGTTGATCGCCCCGGAAACCAGGCCGTCGACCTCATCCAGGGCGAGCATCATGGTGCCCAGCACCACGGTGTCCTCCAGTTGCGCGGCGGCCATCGGCGCGTTCAGCCCTTTGCCCTTGCGCAACTCGACCATGGGCTCGACATAGCGCTCGCGAATCAGATCCGGGTCGAGGATTTCCAGCCCTTCCGGCAGCTCGATGCCATGGGCGCGGGCTACGGCGTGGACGTCATCCGGTTTGGCCAGCAATACGCAGCGGGCGATGCCGCGCGCCTGGCAGATGGCCGCAGCCTGCACGGTGCGTGGCTCACTGCCTTCCGGCAAGACGATGCGCTTGTTGGCTGCCTTGGCGCGTTGTACCAGCTGATAGCGAAACGCCGGCGGCGACATGCGCAGCTCGCGTGGCGTGCCGCAGCGGGCGAATAGCCATTCATGGTCGATATGGCTGGCGACGAAGTCGGCGACTTTTTCCGCGCGCTCCTTGTCATCGACCGGGATTTCCTTGTTCAACCGGTTGAGGTTGGTCGCGGTGTCGTAGGAGCCGGTGCTCACCGTCATTACGGGTAAACCGCCCTGCAGCGCGCCGCGGCATAGTTCCATGATGCGTGGGTCAGGCGCAAAGTCGCTGCACAGCAGCAAACCGGCCAGCGGCATGCCGTTCATCGCAGCCAGACTGGCTGCGAGGATGATGTCGTCGCGGTCCCCTGGCGTCACCACCAAGGTGCCAGGCTTGAGCAGTTGCACGGTGTTGGCCACCGCGCGGGCGCAGAGCACGATCTTCAGCATGCGCCGCTGCTCGTAATCGCCGGCATTCAGCACCCGCGCGCCGAGCAGGTCGGCGATGTCGCGGGTACGCGGGGCGTTCAGTTCTTCCTGCCATGGGATGCAGCCGAGCAGGCGGAAGTCATCGCCCTTGAGCAGTGGCGAGAGTTCTTTCAGGCGATTGGCGAAGGCTTCGATACCATCGTCACTGCGTACCTTGTTGAGGATCACCCCGAGCACTTTCTCGTCTTTTGGCCCGCCAAACAGTTGGGCCTGAATTTCCACTCGGTCGCTCAATTCGCTGAGGCTTTCCTGTTCCGGCGCTGAGACCAGAATCACCTCGGCATCCAGGCTTTTGGCCAGGTGGAAATTGACCCGCGCGGCGTAGCTGGCCTGGCGCGTCGGCACCATGCCTTCGACGATCACCACGTCTTTATCTGCAGCGGCCTGCTGATAGAGGCTGATGATTTCTTCCAGCAGTTCATCCAGCTGGCCGTCACCGAGCATGCGCTCGACATGCGCCAGGGCCAGCGGTTTTGGCGAGTGCAGGCCATGAGTGCGGGCGATCAGCTCGCTGGATCGCTCGGGGCCCATGTCGCCCTGATGCGGTTGGGCGATAGGTTTGAAGAAGCCGACCTTGAGGCCGGCACGCTCCAGGGCGCCGACCAGACCCAGGCTGATCGAGGTCAGGCCGACACCGAAACCGGTGGGGGCAATAAAGAAAGTGTGCATTCGCGCTCCGTAGTAGTCAGGTGACGATCAGGCTTCGAGTAGCGCCAGGGTGTCGAGGGCAATCTGTCGTTCTTCATTGGTCGGTACGACCATCACGCGCGGGTGGCCGGGCGCCTGGATCGGTCCGGCCGCGCCGCGCACGGTGCGAGCGTTGGCCTGCTCATTGAGGGCCAGGTTGAGCAATTTCAGGTGGGCGATTGTCCTGCTGCGGATCAGCGCCGAGTTCTCGCCGATGCCGCCGGTAAAGACCAGGCCGTCGAGTTGTGGCAGGGCGCAGCTCATGGCTGCCAGGGATTTGGCCAGGCGGTAGCAGAACACCTCGATGGCCAGGGTGGCGCCGGCATGGCCCTGCACGCGGGCTTGCTCCAGGGTGCGCATGTCGTTGGATAAACCAGACAGGCCCTGCAGGCCGCTGTCTTTATTGAGCATCGCTTCGATCTGCTCCAGGCTCCAGCCCAGGGTGCGCGCCAGGTGGCTGTGCAGGTTGGGGTCGACATCGCCGCTGCGGGTGCCCATCACTACGCCTTCCAGCGGCGTCAGGCCCATGCTGGTGTCGCGGCTTTGCCCATCGACGATGGCGCAGGTCGAGCAGCCATTGCCCAGGTGTGCCACCAGCCAGCTGCTGGCATTGACCGGCAGCCCGGCCATTTCTGCGGCGCGCTGGCTGACAAAACGGTGGCTGGTACCGTGGAAGCCGTAGCGGCGTACGCCGTGTTCGCGGTACAGGTGCTCGGGCAGGGCGTAGCGGTAGGCGTGTTCGGGCAGAGTCTGGTGAAAGGCCGTGTCGAACACTGCAACCTGAGTCAGGTCGGGGAACAGCTTGATCGCCGCTTCGATGCCCAGCAGGTTGGCCGGGTTATGCAGCGGTGCCAGCGGCGCGGTGGCGCGAATCGCCGCAAGGCTCAGCGCATCCAATCGACAGGCAGCAGTGAAATGCTCGCCGCCATGCACCACGCGGTGGCCGATTCCGTGCAGTTGGCCGCCAGCGGCGGCCTGCACCAGGGGCAATACCTGGGCGAGGGCGGCACGGTGATCGGCATGGGGCAGGATCAGGCTGTCTTTACTATCGCCTTGTTGCCAGTGGACTTGTGCATCCGGGCTGCCCAGGCGCTCGGCCAGGCCGCTGAGAATAAAGGCATCTTGGTCTTCGTTGATCAGGGCAAACTTGATCGATGAGCTGCCGCAGTTGATCACCAGAATATTGCGTGCGGGCATTTACCGCTCCTTGTTCAAATCGTGGTTCAGGCGTTCTGTCGTCGCCTCGCTTGCGCTATTTTCAGCCGCGCACCAGCCGCAGAGGAAAGGTCCTCCCACGTGCGCCTGGCGTTGATGAGCATCCAGCACCCACGCGCGATTCTGCCAGGGCGGCTGGTGGCGCAGGTGCTGAGTATGGCCGCAGGACAATACTGCCACCCAATGGCCGTGCTCATCCTGACGAAAATCAAGCACACGCACTGAGGCCGCGCGTGGCCGTCCGTCTGTGTCCGGTTCGCTTTCGCGCGTGCCCTTGGGTAAACTTGCCCGCTCTTTATTTCCAAGCAAAAGGTCTCGCCCCATGCTGATCGCCGCCAATAAGGCCGTCTCCATCGACTATACCCTGACTAACGATGCCGGTGAGGTGATCGACAGTTCCGCAGGCGGCGCGCCGCTGGCTTATCTGCACGGTGCCGGCAACATCATCGGTGGCCTGGAAAAAGCCCTGCTGGGCAAGCAAGCTGGCGATGAGCTGGACGTGGCCGTTGAGCCGGAAGACGCTTACGGCGAATACAGCGCCGAGCTGGTAGCCACCCTCAATCGCTCGATGTTTGAAGGCGTTGATGAGCTGGAAGTCGGCATGCAGTTCCACGCCTCCGGCCCGGACGGCGGCATGCAGATCGTTACTATCCGTGAGCTGGAAGGCGACGACGTGATCGTTGACGGCAACCACCCACTGGCTGGCCAGCGCCTGCACTTCAAGGTCAAGGTTGTCAGCGTGCGTGATGCCAGCGAAGAAGAAGTTGCGCATGGCCATATCCATGGCGAAGGCGGTCATCATCATTGATGGTTTAGCCCTATGTGGTCGCCACGAGTCGACTTATGGTCGTATCAACCGTTGGCTTGACTGCTAAGCTGCAACAGAAGAAAGGCGCCTTCAGATAGGCGCCTTTTTTATGAGCCACCATCCTTGGCGGCTCACCCTGCGGGCCGTCGCGGTGCGACGTTAAAAATGGCTCCCGGCCATTTTTTGTCCGCTACACGTAACCTGTGTGTTCTCAAGGAGTTAGACCATGAGTGCCTTTCACGACCTCAACCTGCGTGCACTGGATGGCCAAGAGCTGCCGCTGGCACCCTTCAAGGGGCAGGTGGTGTTGGTGGTCAATGTGGCTTCCAAATGTGGCCTGACGCCACAGTACGCGGGCCTGGAAAAGCTCTATCAGCAATACAAAGGACAGGGCTTCAGCGTGCTCGGGCTGCCGTGCAATCAGTTTGCCGAGCAGGAGCCCGACAGCGAGGACGCCATTCGTACGTTCTGCAGTCTCAACTACGGCGTGACCTTCCCGTTGGGCAGCAAACTTGAAGTGAATGGGCCGGACCGCCATCCGCTGTATCGTCTGCTGGCAGGCGAGGGCGCCGAGTTTCCAGGTGATATCACCTGGAATTTTGAGAAGTTCCTCGTCGGTCACGATGGCCGTGTGCTGGCGCGCTTCTCGCCGCGCACCACGCCAGATGACCCGAGCCTGATCCAGGCGATCGAAAAGGCGCTGGGTTAAGGCCATTTGCGCCAAGGCTGCGGACTAAGCCGGTATACGGCTTGTTCGTGGCTGGGCATCGCGGCTTAATCGGGCAACCTGCTGAGGATGCCCCTGATGAGCCTGTTTCCCGCTGATACCGCCATTTCTCCCGCGACTCCCGCCGCACTGCGTGAGCTGATCGAAAGTCGCCGCGCGGTACGCCGCTTTACCGCCGAAGCGGTGCCTGATGAGGTGGTGCGTGATTGCCTAGAACTGGCGGTGCTCGCGCCCAACTCCTGCAACCTGCAGCCCTGGAGTTTCCAGGTGATTCGCGACCGGGCGTTGCTGGCCCGTTTGCACCCGGTGTGCATGAGTCAGAATGCGGCCAAGGCACCACTGATCATTGCCGTACTGGCGCGGCCGGACACCTGGAAGCAGGCTTGCCAGAACATCATCGACTACTGGCCGGAGCCGGAAGTACCGGCGCGGATTCGCAGCTTCTACAACAAGACCGCACCCTTTCAGTACAACCAGGGACCATTCGGTCTGTTTGGGCTGTTCAAACGTCAGCTGCTGCGGGTGGCAGCCTGGCGCAAACCGTTGATGCGCGCGCCCAACAGCCAGGCGCAGATGCGCATCTGGGCGGTGAAATCCACGGCGCTGGCGGCGCAGAACCTGATGCTGGCCTTCCAGAGCCATGGCTATGCCACCTGCCCGATGGAAGGCTTCGATGAAGTGCGCCTGCGCAAGACGCTGAACATCCCGCGCCAGGCCTTGCCGATCATGCTGCTGGCGGTGGGCAAGCAGGACGAGAAGGGCGTGTATAACCCACGTCTGCGCTTTCCGTTGGAACAGCACGTGACGTGGCTATAGCCGTAGGTTGGGGCGGGGCGCTCAACGCCAACCTAGGTCGGCGTTGGCGTGGCCAGTGCTAGAGAACGCCGGCTTTTTTCCAGGCTAGATAACTGCTCACCAGCTGCGGTCCCAGTTCGCTCGGCCGCGCATCCAGCACCGGCACCTTGTGGGCAATCAGGCGTTCGTGCAGGCCAGCGCGGGCATTCAGGTAGTCAAGTGTGCCGCAGTAATCCAGAGCGCTGGAGAGGTCCTGCACCGGGGTGTGGCGCAGGGTGTCCAGCACTTCCTCACGCAGGCTGGCGACCAGCACGCGGTGTTGGCGGCTTAGGCGTTTGACCGCACCGAGCAGCGCCTGATCATCCTCATCACGCAGATTGGTCACCAATACCACCAAGGCGCGGCGGCGTTGGCGGCTGAGCAGGTTTTCCACTGCGGCGGTGAAATCTGCGGGTTGCTGGGTGCTGCGCAGGTCGTACAGGGCGTTTAGCAGCACATTTAGCTGCGCCTGGCCTTTTACCGGAGTAAGGAAGCGGTTCTGCTCACCGGCAAAGGTCGATAGGCCGACCGCATCGCCCTGGCGCAGTGCCACGTAGCTCAGCAGCAGGCAAGCGTTGAGGGCGTGATCGAAGTGCGACAGCTCGCCGTCCTGGCTGCGCATGCGTCGGCCGCAGTCGAGCAGGAAGACAATCTGCTGGTCGCGCTCGTCCTGATACTCGCGGGCAATCGGTGTGCGTTTGCGTGCGGTGGCTTTCCAGTCGATCTGCCGCAGGGTGTCGCCGTCGCGAAACTCGCGCAGCTGGTGAAATTCCTGCCCCAGGCCGCGGCGTTGCTGTTGGCGTACGCCCAGCTGGCTGAGCCAGTCATCCACCGCCATCAGTTGCGCGCCGTAAAGCCGGGCGAAATCTGGGTAGACGCGGGTTTCACCAGCCACGGGCAGATAACGCCGGGCTCGCCACAGGCCCATGGGGCTGGGCAGGCTGACTTCGCACTGCGGGAAATGAAAATGCCCGCGTAGCAGTGGGCGCACGCGGTAGCTGACCTGAGTCTGTTCGCCGGGGTGCAGATCGACCTTGAGCGGCAGGTGCTCGAAGGCCATATCGCCGGGCAGATGGTCGAATACCTCCACTTCTAGCGCACGGGTGTAGCGGTGGTGCAGATTCAGCCGTACTTCGCTCCAGCGCCCCAGCGGCAGGTTACCGGGTAGCTGGCGTTCGATGCGCGGCGAAGGCACTTGACGCAGCAGCAGGGCGTCGATCAGCGTCAGGCCGAGCAGCACCAGCAGCAGGCCCCAGTAAATCGGGGTGAAGCTGCGCGGCACGGCAACGCCCAGGGCGCTGCAGATACCCAGGGCAATGCCGAGCACGAACAGACCTGCGAGCAGCGCCAGCAGCGCGCGTGAGGGTTTCATGCGAGAGTGCCTTTCAATGCGGGCTTTTGCCAAGTGCGGGTCATAGGCGCGGTGCCGGAACCTGGTCGAGCAGCTGTTGCAGCACTTGATCCACCGACAGGCCTTCGATATCCAGCTCTGGCGACAGCCGCACGCGGTGGCGCAGTACGGCCAGGGCGCAGCCCTTGATGTCATCCGGCAGCACGAAGTCGCCACCGCGCAGCAGGGCGCGGGCCCGGCCGCAACGTACCAGGGCGATTGAGGCGCGCGGCCCGGCGCCGATGGCCAGGCCAGGCCAGGTGCGGGTGGCGCGGGCGATGCGCACGGCGTAGTCGAGCACCTGCTCATCAATCGGCAGGTCGCTGGCGATCTTCTGCAACGCCAGTACATCGCGGGCCTGCAGCAGGGTGCGCAGCGGGGTGACTTCGAGCATGTCGGCTTTGCTCGAGCGCGCCACCTGCCGAACCATGTTCAGCTCTTCGCTCTGCTCGGGGTAATCCATGCGCAGCTTGAGCATAAAGCGGTCGAGCTCGGCTTCCGGCAGCGGGTAGGTGCCTTCCTGCTCTATCGGGTTCTGCGTGGCCAGCACCATAAACGGCAACGGCACATTCAGCGCGCGGCCTTCCAGGGTTACCTGACGTTCCTGCATGACTTCCAGCAGCGCCGCCTGGGTCTTGGCCGGGGCGCGGTTGATTTCATCCGCCAGCAGCAGGTTGGTGAATACCGGGCCCTTGCGCAGCTTGAACTGCTCGCTCTGCAGGTCATACACGGCGTGGCCGGTGACGTCGCTGGGCATCAGATCCGGGGTGAACTGGATGCGCGCGAACTCGCCGCCAAAGCAGCGTGCCAGGGCACGCACCAGCAGGGTCTTGCCAAGGCCGGGAACGCCTTCGACCAGCACATGGCCGCCAGCGATCAGGGCGCTGAGCACATCATCAATCACCGCCGTTTGGCCGATCAGAGCTTTCTGCAACTCCGCACGCAGCGCCTGAGCCAACTGGCTGGCGCGCTGGCGCTGCGCATTCGGGTTGGCAGCTGCAGCTGCAGCTGCCGGGGCAGATGGTGCTGGGGCCGGTGCAGGCGTTTCGGTGGCCGCAGCTTCTACAGTTTCAGCGGCGACAGGGGCTGACTCGATCTCGCTGTCCGGCTGTTCGGGTGTGTGTTCGCTCGTCATAGGGCATTCCTGAGGGTTTGCAGGTTGGCGACCTGGCGGGTGAAGTCGGCGGCGGCCAGGCGCTGCTTGGGCAACGGCCGCATGGCTTGGCTGATAACGCTAGAAGGCTGGCGGGTCAGGCGGCTCAGCACCTGCCACTGCTCGGCCACCGCGAGGCGTTCGAAACCGGGGTGACGATGCCGCGCGCGGCGCTGGATGTCTTGTTGCAAGCCTTGCAGCAGGCTGTGCTGACCGTTGTGGCGCAGGAGGAAGTCGGCACTGCCGCGCAGGTGCTCCTGTAATTGGCGGCGATTACGGCTGGCGGGCAAAAGCAGCGGGCCCTGGCGCATGCCCAGGTGCCACAGGCCGAATGCCAGCAGCAGCGCCAGAGCGACCAGCGCCTGCGGGAAGTGCTCAAGCAGCAGGCTGAACAGGTCATCGCGGTCCGCCCGGTAGAGCAGGGTGACCTGGCTGTCCTGGGTCATGTACCAGAGCAGCCAGGCGTTGTCGTATTCGCCGATGCCTTGGTTCTGCCAGATCCAGCTGTCGCTGACCACGCTGATCAGGCCATCGCCATGGTAGAGCTGCAGCAGATGGGTGGCGGCGTCGCTGTTGGCCCAGGCGTGGGCACGGTTTTCGGCATCGTAGAGGTGGAAGTCGGTGTCGAAGTTGAAGTAGGCCGGCGCCTCTTCGTTTTCCAGATACAGCTGGGTTAGTTCTGGGTAGGCATTGTCTGAGCCTGTGGCTGCATCTGTCGCAGCTTCCGCTTCAGCCTGCGGCTCAGCGTCGGCCGTGTCTTCAGTCGAGGCGTCTTCTTCCGCTGCTTCGCTGGCGTCCTCGTCAAGTTCTTCGCTCTCATATTGCTGGATGCCCAGGCTGTCGAGCAGCAGATCGCCGCTTTTGCCTTCTTCTTCATCCCACAGGCGCTCGGCGACAAACAGCAGGTGGCCGCCTTTGGCCGTCCAGGCCAGCAGGCGTTCTGCCTGCTTGGGCGTCATGCGGTTGCGGTCGCCGAGCAGCAGCAGGGTTTGTCCGGCGCTCGGCAGGTCCTTCATGACCTCCAGGCCATCGGCACGTTGTACCTGCAGGCCCTGTTTGCGCAGGAAATGCTCGGCAGCGAGATAAGGGTTGGCTCGGGCCTCGGGTGCGGGGCCGTGCTCGAGGGTCTCTTCATAGGGCGTGAGTTTGCCCAGCAAGTAGATGCCGAGCAGACCGACCACCAGCAATAGACCGGCACCGAGGAGGAACTGGAGACGCCGATTCATGCCTGCGCCTCCTGTTCGAACAGGAGGCGCCAGGCATTGCACAGGCCCTGTTTGAGTGCCGCGGGCGGCAGTCGATGGCCGTAGGCGAGGTTCTGCCAGTGGCGGGTCAGGGCCTGGCTGAAGTGGCTGAGGTCTTTTTGTTGCAGCGCCTGCACCAGTTGCAGCACTTCGGCTTCGGTGTGCGAGCTTTTCAGCGGCAGGCGCTGTTCGTGCAACATGCGGCTGAGCAGGGCGCGGTAAAGCAGGCCGAGGGCGGCGCGTGGCTGTTCATCCCAGAGTTTTTCGACTTCACCGGGGATATCCGCTGGCAGGCTTTGTGGCGCCACTTCCAGGCCAAATAGCTGTTCAGGTGGCTGATAGGTACGGGCTTGCGGCAAACGCAGGCGACCGGCAAAGGCGCTCAGCCAGTCGCGGTAGCGCCACAGCAGCCAGGCAATCAGGCTGAACAGCGCGGCCCACAGCAGCACTTCGAAGAACAGCGCCACTGCATCGACGCTTTTCCAGAACTCGGTGAGTTTGAAGAATTTTTCCAGCAGTTCGATCAGGGCCTTGGCGTCTTCCTCGCTCGGCTCCTTGGGCTCTTCGCCGAGGCGCCAACGGGTGACGGTTTCACGGTGCTCGAAGGGCGGCTGATCGAGCAGCTGGCCTATGCTTTTTTGCGCTTCGGCGCTGGTCAGCGGCTGCTTGAGCAGGCGGTCGGCTTCTGGCCCCATGGGGTCTTCAACCGGCAGCGGGCAGCTGCTTGCGGTTGCGGTTTGGGTATCGGAGGCCATGGCGCTGTTTGGCAGCTGCATCAACAGCAGGCCGCAGCCCAGCAGCAGGGCATAAGCCACGCCCGTCAGGCGCTGGCGTAGCTGGCGGAAGACCAGTTCGATGTCCCAGGCTTCCAGAGCGGTGCGGCGATTCAGGTAGAGGGTGAAGCCGCAGGCGACGTAGATCGGTTCCCAGAGGATCAGCAGCAGAACGTAGGTCAGGTTGGACAGATGTTCCAGCCATAGCCACTCGCCAGACGCCGCATTGATCAGGCTGTCCCAGGTCCAGTCCAGCTCCATCTGCGCCGGCAGCAGCATGTAGACGAAACTGATGATGCCGAACCACAGCGCCATTTCCAGGTGAACGCCGACGATGGTGAGCCAGCTGGCGCCACCGGCATCGCGTTGGCCGAGGACGATCAGGCGCTGGCTGCGCGCCTTGCCGGACAGGCCTTCCAGCTGCATCACCGGCAGGTCGAAGCTGCGTGTGGGGCTTAGCCGGCGCCAGGTCAGGCTGGCCAGCAGTTGCGGTTTGAGCAGACCGGGCAGGGCTTTTAGCGCCTGCCTGAGGCTTGGCGTAGCGCCGAACAGGGCATGCGAGAGGATATACAGAGGCAGGCGTTCGTAAGCCGGTTTCAGCCACCAGAAGATCAGTACGGCGATGCTCGGGTAATCCCACAGCAGCAGGCACAGCAGGGCGAAAATCGGCACGGTGACCAAGGCCCAACTGAGCATCAACAGGCCTGCATGCTGTTTGGCTAGTAACACGCCGAGGTCGACGGCTTCCCAGGCGCTACGAGGGCGGATGGCGACGCTGGCATCAGTCAGGCGCATGCGCACCTCGGCCAGCCAATAGCAGATAAGCCAGCACCAGCAGCCAAAGACCAGCGCCGACTGCATATTTGATCGCAGGGCTGGCCAGGTCCATGGATGACCAGTAGGCCTCGATAAACGCCGCCAGCAGCAGAAATACGATCACCCCGCCGACCAGCCGCACGCTGCTGCCGGCGGCTACGCGCAGCGCCTCGCCGCGTGGCAGTCGGCCGGGAACCAGCAGTGCCCAGCCGAGCTTCAGGCCGGCCGCGCCGGCCAGGGCAATGGCGGTGAGTTCGAAAGAACCGTGGCCGATGACGAACGACCAGAAGGTTTCACCGTAGCCAATTTGCGTCAGATGGCCGGCCACTGCGCCGATCATCAGGCCGTTGAACAGCAGGAAGAACAAGCTGCCCAGGCCAAACAGCAAGCCGCTGGCAAAGGTCTGAAAGGCGATGCCGATGTTGTTCATGATGTAGTAGCCGAACATCATCCAGTCATCGCCGGAGTCGCGTTCGCTGAAGCGGCCGATGCGCCTGGCGTCGGGGTCGTACATCTTTTCCATCTCGCCGACCTGGTCAGGTGCCATCACCCCGTAGACTAGGTCGGGGAAGTGATACACCAGCGTGCCCATCAGCAGCAGGCTGCCGAAGAACAGCAGGCTGGCGGCCACGACAAAACGCCACTCGGCGCGCACCAGGCGTGGAAATCCAGCCAGGATAAACCCGAGCAGTTGCGCCCCCAGTGGGCTGCGATGGCGATAAAACTGCTGATGGCCGCGCATGGCCAGCAGCTGCAACTGCTCGATCAGGTGGCTGCTGTAACCCCGGCTCTGGGCCAGGGCTAGGTGCTGGCACAGGCTGCGGTAGTTGGCGGCAAAGGCCTTGCATTGCTGGCTATCGGCCTTGCCGCGCTCAAGGGCTTCTAGCTGCGCATTAAAGGCCTGCCACTCGGCTTGGTGCTGGTGTTCAAACAGGCTCTGTTTCATGTCGGCCCCAACAAGCCACGGGCAATCCCGTGGATCTGCTGTTCGGCCTGCTCAGCAGGTACCTGCAAGGGCTCGGCAAGAATGCTTGCCAGCTCCTGACGCCGTGCACTGGATAGACTCTGCGCTCGCTCGGCAAAGCTGAGCAGGGCGCGTTGCTCACTCAGGCTCATGCTGAACGGTGCACGGATGGGCTCGGCTTGCGGCAGCTCTGGGGCGGCCGGGGCGTTATCGCGATACACCACCAGGGTGCCGGCGGCGATATCGCCCAGGCGCTTGAACGCCGGGTGATTCAGGCAGCTGAGAATACCCAAGGTGTAGCCAAAGGGCAGAATGTCGACAAAACGTAGCAGGTTGCGCGTGAGCGAGGCGGCCCAGCCAATTGGCGTGCCGTCATCATGAATCACCCGCAGCCCCATCATCTGCTTGCCCGGCGAGCGGCCCTGGTTGAGCACCTCAAATAGCACCATGTACCACCAGGTCACCAGAAACAGCAGGATGGTGCCCAGGCCCATACCGAACTGGCCGAGCAACGCCAGCACGGCAAACAATGCACCGAGCAGCGCACCGCGAATCAGCAGATCAATGCTGAATGCCAGCGCGCGCGGCACTACCCCGGCTGGGCGCAGGATCAGGTCAATGCCTTCCGGTGTTTCCACCTTATAGCGGGTATCCAGCAGCGGGCGAGCGGCGACTGAAGCAGGGGTTGGCGTGGACGACATTGGCAGACTGCGTCGAGGAAAGCCCGATGCTAGCCAGCAGCAGGCAGGGAAGCAACCGGCTCAGTGATCTGAACCGGCGCAGCGGAGTTATTTAGTCAGGATTATTGCGGCGCGGGCAGTACACCGAAGATGGTGCGATAGAGCACGCCCATGGCGATGACAAACAGCGGAATGGTCCAGACCAGACCAATACCGAGCGGAATAGCGCTTATAAGCGTGATCAGGCCCAGCAGCAGGAACAAGCCGAACACCTTGAACCAGTGCTGGGTAATCGCCTTGCGCGAGGCTTCCAGGGCTTGCCACGGCGTCAGGCCGCGCTCCACCACCAGCGGAATGGCCAGCATATAAGCGATGGCCAGGTACAGGCCGGGAATGATCAACAGGAACATGCCGAGGTAGATCAGCAGCATGCTGATAATCGCGGTGATCACTAGCGGCACGGTGCGGCCGAAGTGACTGAAAATGTCATTGAAGCTGATCGGTTGGTCGGCGGCGCGACGGATACCGATCATATTGATCCCAGCCATAAAGGGATAAGCCAGGGCCGAAGCCAGAATGCCGATGACCAGTTCGGCCACGACCGCGAGCATTGGGCTGTCGCTGACCACGCCCAGCAGGCCGAAGAATCCGCCAATCAGGAAGGATGCAGTCAGCAGCACGGCGTAGAACACCAAAAAACCACCGATGATGATGCCCTTGGTGCCTTTTACCCGTTGCCAGGCTTCGCTGAGCAGGTCACTGATGGTGAAATCGTAGCCACGGCTCAGGGCTTCTTCGATGCTGGGTACCTGGCTGTCGCGTGGTGCTTCCTGCAGCGCGCTGGCAGGAGCGGCGTAGGGATTGCTGGGGTTGATCTCACTCATGGGGCGTCCTTGTACAGAGTGGTTAATCGGGCTTCCCACTTTAGTCTCCGCCAGGGTGCCCCACAAGGCACACACACCACGTGCGGCGTGCGCTGGCGCAAGGTTCTGCGCTTGTCTGCGTGATGCTGGCGGAGTGGTAGACTGCCTGCGCCTCAGCATCAGGACATAACTGTGACTTCCAGCCTCTTTTGGTACGACTACGAAACCACCGGTATTGACCCTCGGCGCGACCGGCCGCTGCAGGTCGCGGGGATTCGCACCGATGAAGACCTCAATGAAATTGCTGAGCCGCTGAACATTTACTGCCAGCCCAGCGACGACATCTTGCCGCATCCGGCAGCTTGCCTGGTGACCGGAATTACCCCGAGCAAGCTGGCGCAGCATGGCCTGGATGAAGCCGAATTTATGAGCCGTGTGCATGCCGAGTTGTCGCAGCCGGGCACCTGCGGGGTGGGCTACAACAGCCTGCGTTTCGATGATGAGGTGACGCGTTACAGCCTATATCGCAACTTCTTCGATCCCTACGCTCGTGAATGGCAGGGCGGCAATAGCCGCTGGGATCTGATCGACCTGGTGCGTACGGCCTACGCATTGCGCCCGGAAGGCATCGTCTGGCCGGAAGAAGAGGGGCGGGTGACGCTCAAACTGGAGCGTCTGACTGCTGCCAACGGCATCGAGCATGGCCAGGCCCACGACGCGCTGTCCGATGTGCGAGCAACCATCGCCCTGGCGCGCTTGCTGCGCAATAAGCAGCGCAAGCTCTATGACTACCTGTATCAACTGCGCAGTAAACAGCGGGTACAGGATCAAATACGTCTGTTGCAGCCGTTGGTGCATATCTCGGGGCGCTATGCCGGTGCGCGGCATTACCTGGCGGTGGTCTTACCGTTGGCTTGGCATCCGCGTAATCGCAATGCGTTGATTGTTTGTGATCTGCAGGCCGATATCTCGCCGCTGCTCAATGAGTCAGCTGAAACATTACGCACGCGCCTGTACACCCGTCGCGATCAATTGGCCGACGGCGAGTTGCCGGTGCCGCTGAAGTTGCTGCATATCAATCGTTGTCCCGTTGTTGCTCCGATGAATGTATTGCGCGCCGAGGATATTCAGCGTCTGCAGCTCGATGTCTCGGCCTATCAGGCACAAGCCGAACAATTACGCATTAGTCCTGGGCAGTGGCAGGAAAAACTGGTGCAGGTGTATGCCGAAGAGCAGTTCGCCGCCAATCAAGACCCTGAGCAGCAGCTATATGAGGGCTTTATTGGCGATCGCGATCGCCGACTGTGTGAGCAGGTAAGGCGTGCCGAACCGCAGCGTTTGGCCGAGGCAGTTTGGCCATTTGATGATGGGCGTTTGCCGGAGCTGTTATTTCGATACCGCGCGCGAAACTTTACCGCGACGTTGAGTGTTGAGGAGCAACAACGTTGGCGAACATTCTGTCAGCAACGTCTGACGCAGCCCGAATACGGTGCCCCGAATACGCTTGAACAGTTCAACCAAGCACTTGCGGACGTTCTTCCAGAGAGTGATTCGGCACAACAAGCTATTTTGTTGGAGTGGCGCGATCATGCAGAACAGTTACGCCAGCGTTATGCCCTGTAGTTGATAGGGCCAAATGCTGTAGGCGTAACTGAAACAATGCCCATAAAAAACGCCAGCATTGCTGGCGTTTTTGCGTGAAGCTTTTGGCGCTTAAGCGGCAGGCTTAGCCCAGCAGGGTTGCCCAGCCTTCAACGACGTCACCGCCCCACTTGGCTTTCCACTCTTTCAGCGTCTTGTGGTTGCCGCCTTTGGTTTCGATTACTTCGCCGGTATTCGGGTTTTTGTACTGCTTAACTTTACGGGCGCGTTTGGTGCCAGTTGTTTTGGCGGCGCGGGTGATTTTGCTGCCTTTGGCTTCTGGGTCGAGCATGGCAATGATGTCGCGCAGCGATTTCTGGTATTCACCCATCAGTGCACGCAGTTTGCCTTCGAATTCCAGCTCTTTCTTCAGTTTGTCGTCTTGCGACAGATTTTTCAGGCGATCTTGCAGTTCTTTGATTGCTTCTTCGGTGGCGCGGTATTCGTTGATCAACGACATGATGGGTACCTGTATTCGGGATTGGCGATTAAGTGATAGCAATAGTAGTCAGGCACTTTTAACAAGTAAACCGCTTTATAGGTATTTTTTATGAATTGTATTGTTAAGTAACTGGGTGGCCGCTTGGCCTGTTGTATATAGCGAGTTATTAACTGTTTAGGCTGAAGTGCTGCACTATTTCGCCAGCGACAACTGTCCTGTCCTGTTGCATGCTCTGGCATGTGCTGTCTGAGTACTGCAGTTTTTCCACGTTGAGACTAGAATGGCCGACTTTATTTGAGCCCCGGAGCCGTTGATGCGTACTTTTCGATTGGTCATTGCCTGTCCTGATCGGGTTGGAATTGTGGCTAAGGTGAGTAACTTTCTGGCCACCTATAACGGCTGGATTACCGAAGCCAGTCATCATTCGGATAATCAGAGTGGTTGGTTTTTTATGCGCCACGAGATTCGTGCTGACTCGCTGCCATTTGATCTGGACGGTTTTCGCCAGGCTTTTGCACCGATTGCCCGTGAGTTTTCTATGGAGTGGCGGGTTACCGATTCGGCGGTTAAGAAACGTGTGGTGCTGATGGCCAGTCGCGAATCGCACTGCCTGGCCGATTTGCTGCACCGCTGGCACAGTGACGAATTAGATTGCGATATTCCATGCGTCATTTCCAACCACGATGACCTGCGCAGCATGGTGGAGTGGCATGACATTCCGTATTTCCATGTGCCAGTTAATTCGCAGGATAAACAACCGGCATTTGATGAGGTGGCGCGGCTGGTAAAAGCCCATGCCGCCGACGTAATTGTGCTGGCGCGCTATATGCAGATTTTGCCTGCGCCACTTTGCGCCGAGTTCTCCCAGCGCGTCATCAATATCCATCACAGCTTTCTGCCGTCGTTTGTTGGGGCCAAGCCATATCACCAGGCATCGCTGCGAGGGGTCAAACTGATTGGTGCGACCTCGCACTATGTAACCGAGGAGCTGGACGCCGGGCCGATCATTGAGCAGGACGTGGTGCGCGTCAGCCACCGCGATAGCATCGAAGAGATGGTGCGTCTGGGAAAAGATGTCGAAAAGATGGTGCTGTCACGTGGTCTACGCTATCACTTAGAAGACCGAGTGCTGGTGCACGACAATAAAACAGTGGTGTTCGACTGAGGTGTCAGTAGGGTTCGGTTCAGCGCAGACAGAGGATATTAATGATGCTCAAGTCAATCAAAGTGCGAGATTACATGACCCGCAATCTGGTGACTTTCCGGCCTGAAATGAACCTGTTCACCGCGATTAACCGCTTGCTTGAGCACCGTATCTCTGGCGCACCGGTAGTTGACGGGCAAGGGCATCTGGTGGGGTTGTTGTCGGAGGGCGATTGTTTGCGCGGCATCCTTTCTGGCGCTTACTACGAGTCGGCGGGCGGTGATGTCAGCGCCTATATGACCACCGAGGTGGAAGTGATTTCCCCCGAGGCGGATATCATCGAAATATCCGAGCGCTTTCTGCGCGGCCGGCGCCGGCGCTTGCCAGTAGTCGAAGACGGCCGTTTGATTGGCCAGGTCAGCCGCAGCGATGTGCTGCGTGCGGTCAAAGAGTTTGCCCAGCATGACGAAGGCCGTGTGGCGCTGAGTTGAAGGTTGGTAGCATGCATTGGAGGTGTTATGACTGATCCACTCGCGCGTGGCACATCCAGCGCGCCACCAGTGCTTGGTGAGGGTTGTACGCAGCGCTATGACCCTGAGGCTTTAAGTCCTGAGGACGGTAGCGAATTTGCCGATGCCGCCGAGTTATGGCGGCAGTTGCAGCAAGACGAACAGTCACCAACGAACCACGAAAAGCAGAAATAAAAACGGGGCGCTCACTGAGCGCCCGTTTGTTTTCCGCAGGGGTTAAATGCGGAAGCTGTCGACCAGTTGCTTCAGACGGCTGGCCTGTTGCTCCAGATCGCCGCAGGCACGCAAGGTGGCGTTGAGGTTTTCCACACCTTCTTGGTTGAGGGTGTTGATTTCGGTGATGTCGACGTTAAGCGATTCGATCACCGAGGTCTGCTCCTCGGTTGCGGTGGCCACCGACTGGTTCATGCCATCAATTTCACCGATGCGTTCGGTGACGCTGCTTAGGCGGGCGCCGGCTTGGTTAGCGATCTCCACGCTTTCTTCGCTGTAGCGTTGGCTTTCAGTCATGGTGGTGACCGATTCGCGGGAGCCGACTTGCAGCTCTTCGATCATCTTCTCGATTTCCTGCGCCGATTCCTGGGTGCGATGTGCCAGGTTGCGTACTTCATCGGCGACCACTGCGAAACCACGGCCGGCTTCACCTGCGCGCGCTGCCTCGATAGCGGCGTTGAGCGCCAGCAGGTTGGTTTGTTGGGAGATGCTTTTGATCACCTCAAGTATCTGCCCGATGTTCACCGTCTTACTGTTGAGGGTTTCGATATTGCCGCAGGATGCGCTGATTTTGCCGGACAGTTCGTTCATCGCTTTGATGGTTTGTTCCACCACTTGGCGGCCGTCTTCAGCCAGGTGGCGTGCATCGGAGGCTTGGTTCGATGCATCGGCAGCGTTACGCGCAATTTCCTGCGCGGCGGCGCCCAGCTCATTAATCGCAGCGGCCACACTGTTGGTTCGGCTGGCCTGCTCGTCGGAGTTGATCATCGACGAGTTAGAGGCGCCGACCACCAGTTTCGCCACTTCATTGACCTGGCTGGTGGCGGATGACACCTCGCGGATTGAACTGTGGATACGCTCAACAAACTGGTTGAAGGCACTGGCCAGGCGGCCAAATTCGTCGTTGGATTGAATGCTCAGGCGTCTGGTCAGGTCACCCTCGCCTTGGGCGATGTCTTCCATGGCTTTGCCCATGACATTCAACGGTTGCATCAGCACGCTGATCAGCATGCTCAGCAGCAACATGATCAACACCACCGCGATGATGGTGGCAACGATCGCCGAGGCGCGGAATTCGCTGAGCATTGAGTAGGCCTTGGCCTTATCAATGGACAGGCCGACATGCCAGTTAACCGAGGGCAGGCCCTTGACCGGAGCGAAGGTGAGAATGCGCGTCTCGCCATTGAGTTCCGCTTCGCTGAACTCGCCGCTGATGCGCGGGGTATCTTGCGGGTAGACCTCACTGATGTTCTTCATCACCAGGGACTTGTCCGGGTGCACGAGAATCTTGCCATCCGCGCTGATCAGAAAGGCATAACCCATGCCGGCAAAGTCCAGCGAGTTGATGATGTCGACCAAGGTGTTGAGGCTCAGGTCGCCGCCAACAACTCCTGCCGCTTTGGCGGGCGTGGCGATGGTGATGATCAGTTCGCTGGTGGCGGCGTCGACGTAGGGTTCGGTAAGGGTAGTGCCGCCTGCTGCCATCGCATCCTTGTACCAAGGGCGCTGACGCGGATCGTAGCCATCCGGCATGTCCTCGTCCGGGCGCATGGTGAAGCTGCCATCAGCGCTGCCCAAGTAGGTGAAGGCGAAGGTGGAGGCCAGTACCTTCTGCTCCAGCAGTCCGGTCAGAGCATCGCCGGAAGAGTCGCGGGCGACCGATTGAGCAACGTTTTCTACCAGCAGAATGCGCCCCGACAGCCAGTTGGAAATATTACTGGCGGTGACATTCCCCATCTCCTTTAGGTAGCTTTCCAAGTCATCACGGATCGCGTTGCGTTGCAGGTAATCGTTGTAAAGCGTGAACAGCGAGAATGCGGCGATCACCACCAGCGAGGCGGCGAGCAGAATCTTGTGGCTGAACTTCAGGTTGTTGGTCATGGCGTCTTGCGTCCGGTGAGTTCTGGCATCAGTCTTGGGCTGATGTTAGGCAGTGGCTATTGCAGGGCACGCTAACTATGTCGGCCTATTTGCAGTAAAGCTTTAACCATGGAGATAACAAGATGGTGCAAACCGATCAGTTTGTTGTGGGGGCCGATCTTGAGGGACTGCCGGTGGGTCAGGCGTTGCGTCTGGCGAACCGTCACGGACTGATTGCTGGCGCGACGGGCACCGGTAAAACCGTGACATTGCAACGCTTGATCGAAACCTTCAGCGATGCTGGCGTCGCGGTGTTTGCCGCCGATGTGAAGGGTGATCTCTGCGGTCTGGGGGCGGCTGGCGCACCGCAAGGCAAAGTGGCCGAGCGCATTGCCAGCATGCCCTGGCTTAACCATCAGCCGATGGCCTACCCGGTAACCCTGTGGGATGTGCACGGCAAGAGCGGCCATCCACTGCGCACCACGCTGAGCGAAATGGGGCCTTTGTTGCTCGGCGCGCTGCTGGAGCTGACCGACAGCCAGCAGGCTGCACTCTATTCCGCGTTCAAGGTGGCAGACCGTGAAGGGTTGTTGCTGCTTGATCTTAAAGACCTCAAAGCGCTGCTGGCACACTTGAAAAATCACCCCGAGGTTTTGGGGGATGACAGCGCCTTGTTCACGTCCACCTCATCGCAAGCCTTATTGCGCAAGTTAGCCGGTTTGGAACAGCAGGGCGCCGAGGCACTCTTTGGTGAGCCGGCACTGCAGCTGGAAGACATTCTGCATCCAGACCGCGATGGCCGCGGGCGCATTCACCTGCTCGACGCCAGCCGCCTGGTGCATGAAGCGCCGAAGGTCTACGCGACCTTTCTGCTCTGGCTGTTGGCTGAGTTATTTGAGCAGCTGCCGGAGCGCGGGGATGCTGATAAACCGCTTTTGGCACTGTTTTTCGACGAAGCGCACCTATTGTTTGCCGATACCCCGAAAGCCTTGCAGGAACGCTTGGAGCAGGTGGTGCGACTGATCCGCTCAAAAGGCGTCGGGGTGTATTTCGTCACCCAATCGCCGGCCGATTTGCCAGATGATGTGCTGGCGCAGCTTGGCCTGCGTATTCAACATGGCTTGCGTGCGTTTACCGCGAAAGAGCAGAAATCGCTGCGCGCGGTGGCCGATGGCTTCCGTCCGAATCCGGCCATCGACACGCTGACGGTGCTTACTGAACTGGGTATCGGTGAGGCCCTGGTTGGTACGCTGGAAGCTAAAGGCACGCCGGCCATGGTTCAGCGTGTTGCTGTGGCGCCGCCGCAGTCGCGTATCGGTCCGTTGAGTGAAAGCGAGCGAGCAGCGTTGATCCAGCAGTCCGCGTTGCGGGTGCGCTATGACAAGCCAATCGACCGTGAGTCCGCCTATGAGTTGCTGACTGCGCGTGCAGAGCAAGCTGCGCAGCAGGCAGAGTCCAATAAACCGAGTTCAGCGAGTAAGAGCGAGGTCGGAGGCGGTATGGCCGGTGCTGCGGGCGAGCTGCTTGGCGGTTTGGCCAGCCAAGTGATGAAAACCGCCATGCGCCAGGCGGCCAATCAGATTGGTCGGCAGCTGGTACGTGGTTTGTTGGGGTCGCTGATGGGCGGTAAGCGGCGCTGAAGGCGTGGCCATCCAGTTAGGGATGGCCACGCTATCTGACTGATGCGGCGGGGCGTCAGCCAGCTGCTTCGTCGGCCTTGGATTGGAGCTCTTTTTCGATTTTTACCAGTTCTTTTTCAAACGCTTGGTCGAGAAGGTTAGCCTTCTTGCGCCACGGCTTGCGCTCGGGGTCCGGTTGAGCGGCGTAGGTAATCACTTCTCCGCCGTATACATCCTTGTAACGCTGCGCCTGGCGCTCGAGTTCGGCGCGCAGTTCGTCTTTCGTCACGTAGTTACCCATGGTCTTGAACAGAATAGTGGCTGGATGCCAGGCATAGGGCCTGGGCACTTGAGGCCGCCAAACAGGTTTAGTTCGCGCATTTAATAAGCGTGGCCAATAGTGTTGATGACTATTGCCGCGCCTGTTTGCCCTTTTATTGTGGATTACCTGAACGAGTTGTCAGGTTTGTTAAAGGGCTAATTAGGCTGCGCCCGGCAATTATGGCGAAGCCAAGTTAAATGTCCAG
This sequence comes from Pseudomonas sp. OTU750018, assembly GCF_011636575.1. Lineage (NCBI taxonomy): Bacteria > Pseudomonadati > Pseudomonadota > Gammaproteobacteria > Pseudomonadales > Pseudomonadaceae > Pseudomonas > Pseudomonas sp. OTU750018. The sequence continues at coordinate 875,259 of NZ_JAAPAU010000001.1, read as the reverse complement.
CGTGCTTAATTGGCAGGTTGTAGACCGTAACGCTGCACGATGGTTGCAAGCTGGCCGTTATTACGCAGTGTGTTCAGCCCGCGATTAAAAGCCTGGAACTTTACTGGGCTGACTCGTTTGCGGGAAAAACCAATGCCGTATGAAATTGACGTCAAATGTCCGGCGTTACGCAGCGCGTAGAGATATTCATGCTCGATCAAGTGACGAGCAACATCGCGATTAAGTAATACCACACCCTTTTCACCAAAGCGCCCAGCATTAAGCATCAGGAGCAGACGATGGTTGTTGGTCACCAATTTAATGTCGACATCCGGGGTGTTTTTCAGGCTTTCCTGCAGGACGAATGAAGTTCCGGACGGTCCGTATACGCCGATCTGGCGACCACGCAAATCATCGGGTTGAGTGAATTGAAAGTGATTTGAACGCAGGGTGTAAAAGTCGTAGCCGGAGGTCACCATCATGGGGGTGATTAGAAATGCCTTACGCCGTGCAGGCGACTGAATCACAGTGAAAATACCATCAACCTCACCGTCTTCGGCTTGTTGCAAGGCGCGCCGCCAAGGCAATACTTCAATTTCGCAATGCCACTGCAAGAGGCTACAGGTTGCATTAACTATCTCGGGCAGCGCGCCGCTGGCAATACCGCCGCGCGAAAAACTGAACGGTGGGAATTCCTCGGTTACAAAGTGCACCGTTTCGGCTGCAGCCGGGACGGCAGTTATCAAGGCCGTGACGAAAAACAATGCATGGCGTAACAGCACGACTTAATCCTTTAGTTGCGATGAACGCTCGCGGGTCTGCATGACCTAGTGTTTCTGGTGTGTACAGGGAACATTATTAACCGCGTCTGCGCGTAATTGCCTAGTGTCCTTTTGTGCCAGCGAAATGAACGATGTATTACGCATAGCACCCTGCATTGCCAGTGCGCGCCTAGCTGACTGGTAACACCTTGCAAACTCTATGCAATTGAGTAAATCCGTGTGCCTCCCTACATTTGCGCCCGCACCAGTGAGTCCCTGTTAGTGCTGGATCAATCCGGGTCATGGTCACTGGATCGCGGTCGTCAATCAGACCGCTCACGGCTGCTTATGGAGAACGTTATGCGTAAGTCGATGCAAATGGGTGTGCTGGGGTTGGTACTGATCGGCCTGGTCGGTTGTGAGGCGGCTGAGCAGTCTGCGCAAAAGCTGGCTCAAAAGGCCGAACAAGCCGTGGTGGATGTCGCCCGCGAAGCGGTTGATGAGACGGTGAAAGAGCTCAATAAGCAGGTGGACGAGGTGCAGCAGTCAACCAATGAGTGGTTGGGCGAGCCGGTTGATGAGGCTGAGCCGCAACAGCCTGAGCAGCCGGCAAGCGAGCTGGCGGAGCCCGCTACCGAGGCTTGATGCGAGGTTGTTAAGGGGCCTTGTTGAGTGCTTCACAGCTGGCGGCATAGCGTTGCTGGCAGGCGCTCTGGAACAACGCTTTGGCCTGGATCGGGTCGCGCGGCACGCCTTGTGCGCCCTTGAGGTAAAGGTTGCCAAGGATGTGTTGAGCCATCGGGTTGCCACCAGCGGCTGATTGGTTGAGGTACTTGAGCATCAGTTGGGGGTTGTTGAAGTCTGGATTGTCGCGGCCGGTGTACAGGTAGGCCAGGCTCACGGCAGCCATGGCATGGCCTTTGTCGGCGGCGAGTTTCCACCAGTACTCAGCCTGTTTGAGGTCCTTGTGCGGTTTGCCGACGAAGTACAGGCTGCCGAGCTGGAACTGACTGTTGAGGTCGCCCCGGTTGGCCTGGCTGCGCAGGTTGGCCTCGTCGACGCTATTTTCGCTTACCGCAGCGGTTGTCTGGGGCGGCGGGGCGTTACGGCTTTGCTCTGACTGGTTGGCGCAGCCGACCAGTAGCATTCCTGCGCAGAGCAGTATTGCCAGTGAACGATGGCTTGGCAGCGGTTTGATCATGCGGATGGCTGCTCCCTTAAATATGGCGTTGAGGGTTAAGTCGAACCTGAGACGGTTAAACACCAGACTGCAGGCTTACCGGTAAGTTGCGCGTTGTCCGAGGGCTGTCGCAGGCGCGAGCGTCGGGCGCAGTTGCGGAATCCATATCAGTTTGTCGCCTGCAGCGTTTCGCTGCTGCGCCAGAGCTGCGATTCTTGTTCATTCTTGCGCCCCAAGCCATCGAGGTCCCCATGCAGATCAGCTCCAACTTCGACAGCGGCAATATCGAGGTCATCGACGCCAGCAACCCACTGCAGGTGCAGCTGGCGATTCGTCCGGATCTCAACAGTGAACATTTCCAGTGGTTCCACTTTAAGGTCGAGGGCTTGCAGCTTGGTCAGCCTTACGGCTTTAGCCTGGGCAATGCCGGGCAGTCGTCTTACAAGAATGCCTGGATCGGTTACCACGCCGTAGCCTCTTACGATCAGCGCGACTGGTTTCGGGTGCCCAGCCGCTTTGAGGAGGGCGCGCTGAAGTTCAACATTGAGCCGCAGCATGGGCAGATCTGGTTCGCCTATTTCGAGCCATACAGCCGCGAGCGCCATAGCCAGTTGATCGAGGATGCGCAGCGTTTGGCGGGCGCCGAGCTGTTTGCCACGGGTAAGAGCATCGAGGGGCGGCCAATCGAGTTGCTGCGCATCAGCCGTAATCCGCAGGCGCTGCGCAAGATCTGGCTAATCGCCCAACAGCATCCCGGCGAGCATATGGCCGAGTGGTTTATGCAGGGTCTGCTTGAGCGTCTGCAGCGGCGCGATGATGTCGAGCTGAATGCCCTGCTAGATAAGGCCGATTTGTACCTAGTGCCAAACATGAATCCGGATGGCGCCTTCCGTGGCCATCTGCGTACCAACGTCGCCGGGCGCGACCTTAATCGCGCCTGGCAGTCAGCCAGTGAGGCGGACAGCCCGGAGGTGTATTTCGTCCAGCAGCAGATGCGCGCGGTGGGCGTCGATCTGTTTCTGGATATCCATGGCGATGAGGAAATTCCTCACGTGTTTACCGCTGGTTGCGAAGGTAATCCGGGCTACAGCCCGCGCCTTGAGCGATTGGAAAACCAGTTCCGCCAGTTATTGATCGAAACCGGCGCCGAGTTCCAGACCACCTTCGGCTATCCGCGCGACGAACCGGGCCAGGCCAATACCACCCTGGCCTGCAATGCGGTGGGTATGGAGTTTGATTGTTTGGCCTTCACCATCGAGATGCCATTCAAAGACCACGATGATCGGCCCAATCCGCTGACGGGTTGGAATGGCGAGCGGTCGATGCAGCTGGGCAAGGATGTGCTCAGCGTTGCAGCCGCCATGGTCGGGCAGCTGCGCGATTAGCAGGACGCTGGCGGGCAGGGTTGTTTGTCCTGCCCGCCAAGGTTGTCGCTAAGGTCGCTTTAGCCGCGGTAGTAGCGCTGCGGCACAAACGGGGTTTTGGCCACTTTCATCGCCACGCGCTTGCCGCGCACCATGGCCCATACCTCGGTATCCAGGGCAATATGGCTGCTCTGCACATAGCCCATGGCTACCGGCGCAGCGAGGGTTGGGCCGAAGCCGCCACTGCATACGGTGCCGATCACAGTGCCATCGGCATCGACAATTTCTGCGCCTTCACGTACCGGTACACGTTCCTGCGGCAGCAGGCCGACGCGCTTGCTGGCAACGCCTTCTTGTTGCTGGGCGAAGATTCGCTCGGCACCTGGGAAGCCGCCAGCACGGGCGCCATCGGCACGACGTGGCTTGGACATGGCCCACAGCAGGCTGGCCTCGATCGGCGTGGTGCTGGTGCTCATGTCGTGGCCGTACAGGCACAGGCCGGCTTCCAGGCGCAGTGAGTCGCGCGCGCCAAGGCCGATGGCGGCCACTTCCGGTTCGGCCAGCAGGCTGCGCGCCAGGGTTTCGGCGTGGGTGGCCGGCACCGAGATTTCAAAGCCGTCTTCGCCGGTGTAGCCGGAGCGGCTGACGTAGCAGTCGACACCCAGCAGGCGCACCGGGGCGAATTGCATAAAGGTCATCTTGGCGACTTCAGGGGCCAGGCGCGCCAGCACGTCGACAGCTTTCGGGCCTTGCAGGGCGAGCAGGGCGCGGTCGAAACAAGCTTCGATCTGGCACTGGCTGGAGATCTGCAGTTGTAGGTGCATGAGGTCCTTGTGCTTGCAGGCTGCGTTGACCACCAGAAACAGGGTGTCGTTGCCCAGGTTGGCGACCATCAGGTCGTCGAGGATGCCGCCCTGGTCATCGGTGAACATGGCGTAGCGCTGCATGCCCACGGGCAGGTCGATGATATCCACTGGCACCAGGCGCTCCAGGGCCTGTGCCGCCTGCGGGCCGCGCAGAATGATCTGGCCCATATGCGAGACGTCGAACAGGCCGGCGGCCTCGCGGGTGTGCAGGTGTTCCTTCATCACCCCGAGCGGGTACTGCACGGGCATGTCGTAGCCGGCGAACGGCACCATGCGCGCGCCAAGTTCAAGATGCAGGGCATGTAGCGGGGTTTTCGCCAGGGTTTCAGTGGTCATGCGGTTCTCCATGTCGGTAAAGGTTGTTTGTGTAGGCGCGAGCTAAAAGCGTCACGTCTACAGGCTGTATGGGATGCCGTGTCAGCACTCGACAATATTCACGGCCAGGCCGCCGCGGGCGGTTTCCTTGTACTTGTTGTTCATGTCGGCACCGGTCTGGCGCATGGTGCGGATCACTTTATCCAGCGAGACGAAATGCTGACCGTCGCCGCGCAGGGCCATGCGTGCGGCGTTGATCGCCTTCACCGAACCCATGGCGTTACGTTCGATACAGGGCACCTGCACCAGGCCGCCAATGGGGTCGCAGGTCAGGCCGAGGTTGTGTTCCATGCCGATTTCGGCGGCGTTTTCTACTTGATTGACGCTACCGCCAAGGACTTCGCACAGGGCGCCGGCGGCCATCGAGCAGGCCACGCCGACCTCGCCCTGGCAGCCGACTTCGGCGCCGGAGATCGAGGCGTTTTCTTTGTAGAGGATGCCGATGGCGGCGGCGGTGAGCAGAAAGCGCACCACGCCGTCGTCGTTGGAACTTGGGATAAAGCGGCTGTAGTAATGCAGCACCGCCGGCACGATACCAGCCGCGCCATTGGTCGGTGCGGTGACCACGCGGCCGCCGCTGGCATTTTCCTCGTTGACCGCCAGGGCGTAGAGGTTGACCCAATCGAGCACGCTCAACGCATCGCGCAGCGCGGCTTCGGGGTTCTTGCACAGCTGACGGTGCAGGGCTGCGGCGCGGCGTTTGACCTTGAGGCCGCCGGGCATGATGCCTTCGTTGCGGCAACCGGCTTCGACGCAATCCTGCATTACCTGCCAGATATGCAGCAGGCGCGCGCGGGTCTCGGCTTCCGGGCGCCAGGCGGCTTCGTTGGCCAGCATCACCTGGCTGATCGACAGGTTGTGTTCGGCGCAATGCGCCAGCAGCTGTTTGCCGGTGGTAAAGGGGTACTGCAGTACGGTGCTGTCTTCGACAATGCGGTCAGCTCCGGCGGCTTGTTCATCGACCACGAAGCCGCCGCCCACCGAGTAATACTCGCGCGAGCGGATCTGCAAACCGGCGGCGTCGAAGGCGCGAAAGATCATGCCATTGGGGTGAAAGGGCAGCGGCTTGCGGATCATTGCCAGGTGCTGCTTTTCTACAAAGTGGATAGCTTTTTCGCCGAGCAGCTTGAGTTCGCCGCTGCTGCGAATCGCCGCCAGACGGGCGTCGACGTTACTGGTGTCGACGCTGGCCGGCTGTTCGCCTTCCAGGCCGAGCAGCACGGCTTTGTCGCTGCCATGGCCCTTGCCGGTGGCGCCGAGGGAGCCGTATAGCTCCACTTTCACGGTATCGGTGGCGGCCAGTAGCTCATCGCGGCGCAGGCCTTCGGCAAAGCGCAGGGCGGCCAGCATGGGGCCGACAGTGTGCGAGCTGGACGGGCCGATGCCGATCTTGAAGAGGTCAAAAACGCTAAGTGACATGCTTGCTCCGACTGCGTGTTTTGCTGCCGCCCTTATGGGGCGGCGGTAATGCGGTGCGCTGGGTAACCGCGCCGCGAGTGGCAAAATTGCGTGCTGTCTTAGTTAGCGTAGACCGGGAAGCTGGCGCATAGGTCCGCAACCTGACCGCGAACGCGCTCGATCACGGCTGGGTTTTCCAAGTCGTCGAGGATGTCGCAAATCCAGCTGGCCAGGGTGCGGCACTCGCCCTGCTTGAAACCGCGGGTGGTGACTGCCGGGGTGCCGATGCGGATGCCAGAGGTGACAAACGGCGACTGCGGGTCATTCGGCACGGCGTTCTTGTTCACCGTGATATGCGCCGCGCCCAGGGCTGCGTCGGCTGCCTTGCCGGTGAGGCCTTGCTTGATCAGGCTGACCAGCATCAGGTGGTTGTCGGTGCCGCCGGAGACCACGTCATAGCCGCGTGCAACGAACACCTCGGCCATGGCCTTGGCGTTGTTGATCACCTGCTGCTGGTAAGTCTTGAAGCCTGGCTCCAGCGCCTCCTTGAAGCACACCGCCTTGGCCGCGATCACATGCATCAGTGGGCCGCCCTGGCTGCCGGGGAACACGGCGGAGTTGAGCTTCTTCTCGATCTCTTCATTGGCCTTGGCCAGGATCAAGCCACCGCGCGGGCCGCGCAGGGTTTTGTGGGTGGTGGTGGTGACCACATCGGCAAACGGCAGCGGATTCGGATACAGACCAGCGGCCACCAGGCCAGCGACGTGAGCCATATCGACAAATAGCAGCGCACCGACCTTGTCCGCTATGGCGCGGAAACGGGCGAAATCCAGGGTGCGCGAATAGGCGGAGAAACCGGCAACGATCATCTTCGGTTTGTGTTCGACGGCCAGGCGCTCGACCTCGGCGTAATCGATCAGGCCTTGCTCGTCGATGCCGTACTGCACCGCGTTGTACAGCTTGCCGGAGGACGACACCTTGGCCCCGTGGGTCAGGTGGCCGCCGTGGGCTAGGCTCATGCCGAGGATGGTGTCACCAGCATTCAGCAGCGCCAGGTACACCGCGCTGTTGGCGGAAGAACCGGAGTGCGGCTGCACGTTGGCGTAATCGGCACCGAACAGCTGCTTGGCGCGTTCGATGGCCAGGGCTTCGACCTTGTCGACATGCTCACAACCGCCGTAGTAACGCTTGCCTGGATAGCCTTCGGCGTACTTGTTAGTCAGGCCGCTGCCCTGGGCCTGCATCACGCGCTGGCTGCAATAGTTCTCCGAGGCAATCAGCTCGATATGGTCTTCCTGGCGCTGCTCTTCGGCGTTAATCGCAGCGAGCAGGGCGTCATCGTAGCCTTGCAGTTGGTCGTGCTTGCTAAACATGGTGAGGCCCTCTGGTTTTTATATGAGGTGCAGCTAACCCGCCTCGGGTAGAGGTGAGTCGAAAATTGGGGAGAAAGCAGTCCTGCGGCCCGGAGGTGTTCCGGGCCGCAGGCTGTTATCACGCGTCCTGATACGCCTCGATGGACGGGCAGGCGCAGATCAGGTTGCGGTCGCCGAACACGTTGTCCACGCGGCCGACCGGTGGCCAGTACTTGGCCTCGATCAGGCTGGCCACTGGGTACACGGCTTGTTCGCGGCTGTAGGCGTGAGTCCACTCACCGACCAGTTCCAGTGCGGTGTGTGGGGCGTTTTTCAGCGGGTTGTCGTTGGCATCCAGCTGGCCAGCTTCCACCGCACGAATTTCGTTGCGGATGGCGATCATGGCATCGCAGAAACGGTCCAGCTCTTCCTTGGATTCGCTCTCGGTCGGCTCGATCATCAGGGTGCCGGCAACCGGGAAGGACATGGTCGGGGCGTGGAAGCCGAAGTCGATCAGGCGCTTGGCCACATCGTCAACGCTGATGCCGCTGCTGTCCTTGATCGGGCGGATGTCGAGGATGCACTCGTGCGCCACCAGGCCGTTGCTGCCCGAATACAGCACGGGGTAGTGCTCTTCCAGGCGGCGGGCGATGTAGTTGGCGTTGAGGATGGCCATTTGCGAAGCGCGTTTGAGGCCTTCGCCGCCCATCATGCTGATGTACATCCAGGTGATCGGCAGAATGCTGGCGCTGCCGAACGGCGCGGCGCTGACCGCACCTTCCTTGCGGGCCATATGGCCGTGGCCGGGCAGGAATGGGATCAGGTGTTCTTTCACGCCAATCGGGCCGACACCTGGGCCGCCACCGCCGTGCGGGATGCAGAAGGTCTTGTGCAGGTTCAGGTGGGACACGTCGCCGCCGAACTTGCCCGGGGCGCACAGGCCGACCATGGCGTTCATGTTGGCGCCGTCGATGTACACCTGGCCGCCGTTGTCATGAATGATCGCGCAGATTTCGCGGATGCCTTCCTCGAACACACCGTGGGTCGACGGATAGGTGATCATCAGCGCAGCCAGGCGGTCTTTGTGCTCTTCGGCTTTGGCCTTGAGGTCGGCGATGTCAACGTTGCCGCTGCTATCGCAGGCGGTCACCACCACGCGCATACCGACCATGCTGGCGGTGGCCGGGTTAGTGCCGTGGGCCGATTGCGGGATCAGGCAGATGTCGCGCTGATCATCGCCACGGCTCAGGTGGTAAGCACGAATGGCCAAGAGACCTGCGTACTCGCCCTGGGAGCCGGCGTTCGGCTGCAGGGAGATGCCATCGTAACCAGTGGCTGCGCAGAGCATGGCTTCCAGTTCGGTGGTCAGCTGGGTGTAACCCTGGCTTTGCTCGGCAGGGGCGAAGGGGTGCAGGTTGCCGAACTCGGCCCAGGTCACCGGGATCATTTCGCTGGCAGCGTTGAGCTTCATGGTGCAGGAACCCAGCGGGATCATGCTGCGGTCCAGCGCCAGGTCCTTATCGGCCAGCTTGCGCAGGTAGCGCATCAGCTCGGTTTCGCTGTGGTAGCGGTTAAATACTGGGTGAGTGAGGATTTCGCTTTCGCGCAGCAGGCCTTTTGGCAGCTGAGCGATTACGCCGGCAGCCAGTTCAGCGAAGGCTGGAACAGCTTTGCCTTCGGCGAAGACCGCCAGCAGGGCTTCAACGGCGACTTGATCGGTGGTCTCGTCGAGGGACAGACCCAGACGCTCGCCGTCGATTTCACGCAGGTTGATACCTGCTGCGCGTGCAGCAGCGTGCAGAGCTGCGGTTTTGCCGCCGGTGGCCAGGGTCAGGGTGTCGAAGAAGAATTCCTGCTCAACCGTGTAGCCCAGAGCGCGCAGGCCCTTGGCCAGAATTGCAGTGAACTGGTGCACGCGCTGGGCGATCTGGGTCAGGCCTTTCGGGCCGTGGTAGACGGCGTACATGCTGGCGATGTTGGCCAGCAGCACCTGAGCGGTACAGATGTTACTGGTGGCCTTCTCGCGGCGGATATGTTGCTCGCGGGTCTGCATGGCCAGGCGCAGGGCCGGCTTGCCGAAGCGGTCAATGGACATGCCGACCAGACGGCCCGGCATATCGCGCTTGAATGCATCGCGGGTGGCGAAGTAGGCGGCGTGTGGGCCACCGAAGCCCAGCGGCACACCAAAGCGCTGCGCACTGCCCAGGGCCACGTCGGCACCGAATTCGCCCGGCGCGGTCAGCAGGGTCAGGGCCAGCAGATCGGCAGCTACGGCTACCAGGGCGTTGGCGGCGTGGAAGCGTTCCACCAGCTCGCGGTAGTCGAAGATATCGCCATTGCTCGCCGGGTATTGCAGCAGCGCGCCGAAGTAGGCGCTGGCGTCGGTGATGGCGGCTTCGTCGCCGATGACCACTTCAATGCCCAGCGGTTCGGCACGGGTGCGCAGCACGTCGAGGGTCTGTGGGTGGCAATGCTGCGAGGCGAAGAAGGCGTTGCTGGCCTTGTTCTTCGACAGGCGCTTGCAGAAGGTCATGGCTTCGGCAGCGGCGGTGGCTTCGTCCAGCAGCGAGGCGTTGGCGATCTGCATACCGGTGAGGTCGCTGATCAGGGTCTGGAAGTTCAGCAACGATTCCAGGCGGCCCTGGGAAATTTCTGGTTGGTACGGGGTGTAAGCGGTGTACCAGGCCGGGTTTTCCAGCAGGTTGCGCAGGATCGGGCTCGGCGTGTGGGTGCCGTGATAGCCCTGACCGATATAAGTTTTGAACTGCTGGTTCTTGGCCGCAATGGTCTTGATCTTGGCCAGGGCGTCGGCTTCCGACAGGCCCGGCAGAGAGCCCAGCACGCTGGTGCCCTTGATGCTCTCGGGGATGACGTTATCGGTCAGCGCGTCGATGCTGGCGTAGCCGAGCAGTTCGAGCATGGCCTCGGTATCGGCATCACGTGGGCCGATGTGGCGGGCGACAAATTCGTTCTGGGTGGTCAGCTTGGTCATCACAATCTCTCAGGCGTCAGCATTGGCGTTGAGCAGGCGCTCGTAGGCGGCCTGGTCGAGCAGGTCGTCTACCGCGCTGGCATTGGCTGGACGGAAACGGAAGAACCAACCCTTGCCCAGGGGATCTTCGTTGACCAGCTCAGGGCTGGATTCTAGCTCGCCATTGACCTCGACCACCTCACCGTCCAGCGGCATGGCGATATTGCTCGCAGCTTTTACCGATTCCAGCACCGCTACTTCGTCACCCTCGGCGTAGCTCTGGGCTTCCGGCAGCTGAACGAATACCACGTCACCCAGGGCTTCCTGGGCATAGGCGGTGATGCCCACGGTAACCAGGCCATCGGCATCCTGACGCAGCCATTCGTGCTCGACGGTAAAACGCAATTCGCTCATGTGTACTCCTCAAGGGTGGTGACTCGCCCTTTCTGCTGGGGGCGATGTGCTGGACGCGCGTGCTGGGCACGAGCGGAAGTTGAAAAGACCATAGCAAAGTAGGTGCCATTGTTATTTTTATCAATAAAAACAATAACTTAAGTGATTTTAGTTGGTGTGGGTTTTTGTTGATGTGTATTGAATTCAATACGCCGCTGATCGGCGCGTTCGCCACGCGCTGCGCAAAGGCTCTGGTGTCGTGGGTTGAACGGTTTGTGTCGCTTTCATTACGGTGTATTTAAATCGATACGTTTTTTTGTTGGGCTTGCGGGCTGTGTTGGAGTCACGGCGCCTGGAGGTGCAGGCAGCAACGTCAGCAGTGGTCAATACGTAACGGGTCGTCACTGTCATTCATCCGCCCTATAAAGCGCCATTGAACGGGTCGATGGATCGGCGGCGGGGCGGCTTTTTAGGGGCGTATTCACTCTTTTGGCTGACAGGGCAAATACCTCTTTCGGGCGCTTATCCCACTCATGGTGGCTGGGTAGCGTGGAGGCTCAACACGAAACCCGCTTTCCAGGAGAGCCGCATGAGAACAAGAACAAGACATGCCATCTTCCAGCCCAGCGTTTTGGCGATTGCCATTGCTGTTGGCTGTGTCGCGCCTGTCCAGGCTATTACATTCAATATTGGTGATGTCGAAGCGCAGTTCGATTCTTCACTTTCGGTGGGGGCCAGTTGGAGCGTGCGCGGTGCCGATCCTGACTTTATCGGCACGCGCAACGGCGGCAAGGCGTCCTCTCAGACCAACGATGACGGCCGCCTGAACTTCAAGAAAGGCGAAACCTTTTCGAAGATCTTCAAAGGCATCCACGACCTTGAATTGAAGTACGGCGATACCGGCGTGTTTATTCGCGGCAAGTATTGGTACGACTTCGAGACCAAGGACGAAAGCCGTCTGCTGTATGACATCGACGACCACAACCGCAAGACAGCGGCACAAGCCTCCGGCGCGGAAATTCTCGATGCCTTCATCTATCACAACTACAACCTGGGCAGCATGCCGGGCAGTGTGCGGGTCGGTAAGCAAGTGGTCAGCTGGGGTGAGAGCACCTTTATCGGCAACTCGATCAACTCGATCAACCCCGTGGATGCTGCAGCGTTTCGCCGGCCTGGTGCGGAGATCAAGGAGGGGCTGATTCCGGTCAATATGCTCTATGTCTCGCAGAGCTTGACCGACACCGTCAGCATGGAAGCGTTCTACCAGCTGGAGTGGGACCAGACTGTTATCGATAACTGCGGGACGTTCTTTGCACCCAGCGATACGGCCGCCGATGGCTGTAACGACCGCCTGGTGGTCGCAGGGGCTGACGTCGCGCCTGACGCGTCAAAAAACACCGGTGCGCCGGGTAATCCTGTGTTCATTCCGCGTGGTGGGGATCGTGATGCGCGCGACAGTGGGCAGTTCGGCGTTGCCCTGCGCTGGTTTGCCGAGTCGCTGAACGACACGGAATTCGGGCTGTATGCGATGAATTACCACAGCCGTACCCCGAGCGGCAGCATCATTGTCGGCACCGGGGCGCCACAGGCTGCCCGCTACTTTCTGGAGTACCCGGAAGATATTCGTCTCTACGGCGTCAGTTTCCAGACCAACGTCGAAGGCACAGCGTTGTCGGGTGAACTCAGTTATCGGCCCAACATGCCAATTGGCATCAACTCCACGGACATGACCTTTGCATCTCTGCGCCAGGGATTTTCACCGGTATTTACCAGCGGTCATGGGCGCAATGCCGTGGGTGAGGAAGTGGCCGGTTACGTGCGCAAGCCAGTGACCCAGGCGCAAGTCTCGGCGGTGCAGTTTTTCGACCGAGTGCTCGGAGCCAGTCGCCTGACCCTGGTGGGCGAGGTGGGTTACAACCATGTCAGTGGCATCAGTGATGATCTCGGCGAGCTGCGTTTCGGTCGCGATCCGGTCTATGGCATTGGTCAGCTCAACCCCAACACGACCTGTACGGCAGGGGTGAACACCGCCAACCCTGACCAGTGTAATGACGATGGTTTCTTTACCAGCAGCTCCTGGGGCTACCGTCTGCGCGCCAGTGCCGATTACAGCAACGTCTTCGCCGGGGTCAATCTCTCGCCAAGCATTGCCTGGTCGCATGACGTCGATGGCTATGGCCCCAACTTCAGTGAAGGCAGCAAGGCGGTGAGCCTGGGCCTGAATGCTGACTACCAGAACACCTACAACGCCAGCCTCAGTTACACCGACTTCTTTGGTGGGGATTACAACACCAACGTCGACCGTGACTTTGTTGCCCTGAGCTTCGGTGTGAACTTCTGATCAACGCAGTGCAAAAGGATCCGTACACCATGAAAAATACAAGAATCCTGCAAGCTGGGGCGCTGCTGCTGACCCTGTTAGCCAGCAGCGTGATGGCCGCAGTCTCGGAACAAGAGGCCGCTCAGCTGGGGACCAGTTTGACGCCGCTGGGCGGAGAAATGGCTGGGAATGCCGATGGCACTATCCCGGCCTGGGACGGTGGTCTGTCTACCAGTGCGGCAGCGGTCGACGCCAAAGGGTTTCTCGCTGACCCTTTTGCCAGCGAAACGCCGCTCTTCACCATTACCGCAGCGAATGCCGAGCAGTACAAAGACAAACTCTCCGCTGGGCAGATGGCGATGCTCAAGCGTTACTCGGACAGCTATACCATCCCGGTATACCCCACCCATCGCACTACATCCGTACCCGCTGCGATCGGCGAGGCAGCCAGGGTCAGTGCGGTCAATACCACGCCCGTTGACGGCGGGAACGGCCTGCAGAACTTCAATGCCAGCCGCTACTACGCCTTCCCCATTCCCAAAACTGGGGTTGAGGTGATTTGGAACCACATCACCCGTTACCGGGGCGGTAACACCCGTCGCGTGGTGACTCAGGCCACGCCGCAGACCAATGGCTCATACAGCTTGGTGAAGTTCGAGGACGAGGTGGCCTTCCCGGCGGACATGCCTGATCTTGATCCGGCCAAGGGCAGCAATATCCTGCTGTATTTCAAGCAGCGGGTGACTGCGCCTTCACGTCTAGCGGGTAACGTGCTGCTGGTGCACGAGACCATTGATCAGGTGAAAGAGCCGCGTCTGGCCTGGATCTACAACGCCGGTCAACGCCGAGTACGCCGCGCACCGCAGGTGGCTTACGACGGCCCGGGTACTGCTGCTGACGGCATGCGCACGGCCGATAACTTCGATTTGTTCTCGGGCGCGCCGGATCGGTATGACTGGCAACTGGTCGGCAAAAAGGAAATGTACATTCCCTATAACAGCTACAAGCTGGATTCGCCGGCGCTGTCGTACGACGACGTGATTAAGGCCGGGCACATCAACCAGGAGCTGACACGCTACGAGCTGCACCGCGTCTGGGAAGTGGTTGCCACGTTGAAGAGCGGCGAGCGGCACATCTATGCCAAGCGTCATATGTACATCGACGAGGACAGCTGGCAGATCGCACTGGTTGATCACTACGATGGCCGTGGTCAGCTTTGGCGTGTTGCCGAAGGACATGCGCAGCACTACTACAACCATCAAGTGCCGGGCTACACCCTGGAAGCGTTGTATGACCTGGTGGCCGGTCGTTACTTGGCTCTGGGCATGAAAAACGAAGAGAAGTCGGCGTATAACTTTGGTTTCAAAGCCACCGCTGCCGACTACACGCCAGCCGCCTTGCGCAGCTCCGGCGTTCGTTAGGCCGCACACTGCACGAAATACTCCGTGATTGGGCGGCCTTCGGGCCGCCTTTTTTATCGTTGGCCATCACCTCTCGTGATAGAGCTGTGAGCGATAGGTGTTGAGGTTTAGCCTGCAGCAATCCGGTTCCTGCAAGAACAATAAAACGAGCCGTCATGAACGCATTAGCGCCTTTCCCGCAAAGCGCCACAGCGTCCGCGTGTGGCGGCGTACAGCGCCCGCCACCTGGGCATATCGCTCGGCTATCCCTGCAGCAGCGGCTTTTGTCGCGCGACTGTCGCCTGCGCTTGCTGGTCGGTCCGGCCGGCTTTGGTAAAACCGTACTGCTGGCAGATTGCGCCCGAGAGTGCCCGGCCACGCATCACCTGCTCTGGCTGAGCTGTGCAGGTGAAGGTTTGCATGTCGAACAGCTGGCGCAGCAGCTCGGTAAACTCCTCAATTACCCCGCAGACCTCAGCAGTGGCGAGGTGCTGGAGACTCTGGCTCAGGACTCGCGGCCGCTGTGGATCATGCTCAATGACTACCCGGCGCAGCCGAATCTCGCCCTCGATGCGTACCTCAATCAGCTGCTGATGGTCACCCCCCCTGGCATTTGTTGGTGGCTGGGAAGCCGTCGGCGGCCGGTCTGTAACCTTTCCCGCCTGCTGCTGGAGGGCGAGCTGCTCGAATTGGGTAGCAGTGAGCTGGCCTTCAATGAAGCAGAGGTGCTGGCCTGGCTGCAACAGCTGGACCCTGGCCGAAACGGCTGGGCGCACGCCCTGCATGCGCTGACTCTCGGCTGGCCGGCGGCCTTGCGCTTGGTGCTGTTGGCGGCTCAAGCCGAACCGGCTGCGCTGAGCGCACCGCAGGACGGCGAACATGACCAACTGCTGGTCGAGTATGTCGAGCGAGAGGTGCTGCAAACGCTGCCCGATGAGCTGTTGCGCATACTTGAGCAACTGGCCCAGTTGCCGCGCTTCAATCCGGCGCTCTGTGACCACTTGTTTGGTGTCGGCGAAGGCGCGCAGTGGTTGCGTGCGCTGATTGAGCGTGGCGTATTTATTCAGGAACTTGACACAGCCAAGGGCTGGTATGTGTTGTTCCCACCGCTGGCTCGGCTGCTGCAGCGGCAGGCCATGAATCTGCCGTACAGCGCGTTGCATGTGCATGCCAGTCAGTGGTTTGCCAGTCATGGTGATATTCGCGCAGCGGTAGAGCACGCCTTGCTGGCCGGGCAACCGGAAGTGGCCGGCAGTTTTCTTGAGCGTTTTACCGAGGAGCAGGTGCTGCAAGGGCAGGACCTGGCGCTGATTCTGCGCTGGCGCAGCGAGCTACCCGAGAGCCTGCTGTGCAGCACGCCACGGCTGATTCTGCTGAATGCCTGGGTGCTGCTACTGGTCGGCCGTCTGGATGAAGCGCAGACCTGTATCAATCAACTGGCACGTTTTCAGCCGCGCAACGATGGCGCACGGACCCGCGAGCTGTTCGCTCACTGGCAAGCCATCCAGGGCATCATCGCCTACGGCCGAGTCTGTGCCGTGGATGCTCGCGCCCACCTGCATGATGCCCTGCAAGGGCTGCCGCAAAGTGCGTGGGCGCAGTCGTTGCTGTGTCGTTCGGCATTGACCTTGGTGGCCATTGGCGAAGGTCAGCTTGAGGTGGCACAGAAACTCAGTTTTGAAGCTTTGAAGCAGGCGCGCCTGCATGGCAACCCAGTGTTTGAAGCCCTGCTGGAACTGGACCACGCCCTGTTGCTGGAAACGCGGGGTGAGTTTGCCCGCGCCGAAACGTTGCTGCAGCGGGTGCTGACGGCAACCGCACCGACCGCTTTGCGCAATACGCCGGTACTCGCCCGCCTGGAGCTGCGCCTGGGGCGGTTGCTACTGCGTCAGGGGCATGCGGACGAAGCGGCTGCGCTGCTGCACCCAGGCCTGGAACATGCCCTTGCCTGTGGCGATCCAGGCGCGTTTCATGGCTACCTCGGCCTGGCCGAGTTGGCGATGGGGCAGGGTGATATGGCCACAGCCTTTGCTCACCTTGGCCAGGCTGAACGACAGATGCAGCGTCAGCGCGTCAATGAAACCCTGTACCGCGGCACCCTGTTGTTGGCCAGCAGTCATCTGTGGATTGCCCAGGGCCACTATGCGCGGGCGCGCGTCGCGGCGACTCGGGTGTTGAGTTATGAGCAGCGGGTTAAAGCGGTGTTGCCGACGCCGAACTTTCCCGAGCTGATTCCGCGGTTTCAAGCGTTATTGCTGCAATTGGACCGCATGCAGGGTGAGGATGTGCGCGAGCCTCTGCGGCAGTTGTTGGCGCAGGTGGCCGAGCAGGGCAGGCAGGCCCTGGTCAGCGATTTGTGGCTGAGTTATGCCGATGCCTGTGCGGCCTGTGACGATAAGACGGGTGCCGAACAGGCTCGGCAAACCGGCCAGGCACTGCAGCAGCGCCTGGGCTATCGACGTCCATGGTTCCGCGTGAAGAGCCCGGTGGAGGGCACGCCGTCTGCTGTGACCGTCGCCAGCAGCAATGCGCTGAGCAGCCGTGAGTTGGCGGTGCTCGGGTTGATAGCCCAGGGGCTGTCCAATCAGGAAGTGGCCGAGCAGCTGTTTATATCCCTGCACACGGTTAAAACCCATGCGCGCCGAATCAACGGCAAGCTGGGT
This sequence comes from Pseudomonas sp. OTU750018, assembly GCF_011636575.1. NCBI lineage: Bacteria > Pseudomonadati > Pseudomonadota > Gammaproteobacteria > Pseudomonadales > Pseudomonadaceae > Pseudomonas > Pseudomonas sp. OTU750018. The sequence goes on along the minus strand of NZ_JAAPAU010000001.1, from coordinate 858,237 downwards.
GTGGCGCGGCGCACTCAGGCGGTGGCCAAGGCCAAGGCGTTGGGCTTCTTCTAGTGCAGCGCTGGGCTGGCGCTGAGCAGGCGTAGGCGTTGGCTGAGTTGCAGGTGCTGTGCCGGGTCATCGCTGAGCAGCAGGGCGCACTGCAGATCGAAGCGCTCGCCCTGTGGGCAGTCGAGCCGTTGATAAATCTCTGCGCGGGCCAGGTGGTCCTGCAATGTCGGCGTGCCGAGCTGCAGCGCGCGCTCGGCATCGCGTAGCGCGGCCAGCGGATCATCGTCCAGTTGATGCAGTTGCCGCAGGTTGCGCGACAGGCGCTGCAACATGCTGCGTGCGTCGCAAGGCTGCAGTTGGCTGGCGTTTAATTCGGCAGTCGGCCCCAGATGGCGTTGCAGCAGCTCGCGGCACTCGCGGGTATACAGCCGTCGGCCGCTGCAAGGGTCGAGTAGATGATCGGCGCCGGGTACGCGCAGCAGAAAGTGCCCGGGAAAATTGACTCCCTGTAATGGAATCTCCAGGCGCCTGGCCAGCTCCAGTGCCAGTAGGGCCAGAGTGAGCGGCTGGCCGCGGCGGCGCAACATCAGCTGATCCAGCAACGCGGCCCTTGGCCGTAGCGGGCGTTCGTCGTCCTCATGGAAGTCCAGCTCACTCAGCCGACGCAGCAGCGGTTGCGCCAGCTCCTGCAGCGGCAGGTTAGGCAACCCCTGACTGACCTGCTGCTGCAAACCGTTGAGCCGTTGCAGTACGTCGGTCGGTTGCAGCGTGGGCTGGTGTTCCACGGCAATCCACAGCGCAGCCTCAAACAGCGCAGGTGGTGTTTGTTCCAGGCAGGCAAGGCAGGCAGCGCGTGGGCTCATCACATTCTCCCAGGGTCTCTGGCTTTGTAGTCAAGCGCCTAACCTTCGTCCAGTACATTGTTGTTTCAGGGCTGTGCCAGTGTAGCTGCTGTGTTGTTGAACAAGGACGCCAAGCATGCCTGCAACCCTTCGCCGTTACACCCTGATCGTGCTGATACTGATGAGCCCTGTGCTGAGCGCGGCACAGGCTTCGCAAGCGCCGCTCCTGGCTCAAGAGTTGTCAACCTACCGGCTGCTAACGCTGTTTCACTTATTGCGTTTGGAGCAGGGGTCACCTGACGTGCAGGCACGCCTGGAGACAGAAGTTCAGCATTTCGCCGGTTTGTTAACTGCGCACCCTGAGGCGTTGCCAGCCCCGTTGCAGCAACAGGCGCAGCATTTTCAGGCGGTGTTGCTGAACAATGCCCGGTTGAACTACGAAGCGATTGATTTTTATGCCCTCGATACGCTGTCGCAGAGCGCCCATGACCTGCTGCAACTCAATCGGCAGCAGCAGGCGTTAGCGCCGTCCGCATCACCGACGTTGGACCTGCGTCAGGCCATCCTGATGCAGCAAATTGCTGCTGAGTATGTGCGTGAAGCTGCCAGTTTTGACTCCGGCTCGGCGGTGTACGACAGCGCGCAGGAACGCTTTGAGCCTGTGGACGTGCTGGCCAAGGCCTTTCGCCGGCGGCTTGAGCAGCTGCAGCCAACCCTGGCCGGCAGTGCCGAGCAACGTAAAAAGTGGGGCCAGGTGCAGGTGATCTGGAATTACATTGAACAGCCGCTGCTGGAATACCGCGAGCGCTCGCTGCCCTTTGTCGTGAACCGCTACAGCGAACAGATTGTCGCCCTGCTGGTGAACTGATCACCGGCGGGGTGTGATCAGCCGTGCTGCCTATACTGATGAGCAACGCAGTAGCGGAGCGACAGCATGTTTACCCTGATGGAAAGCGCTCGGCTGGAGTCGCTGCATTTTGCCGATGACCCGGCCACAGGCCTTAAGGCCATCATTGCCATTCACAACAGCCGCCTTGGCCCTGCGCTGGGCGGTTGTCGATACCTGCCCTATGCCGATGAAAAGAGTGCCGTGGACGATGCGCTGCGGCTGGCCAAGGGCATGAGTTATAAGGCCGCGCTGGCCGGCTTGGCGCAGGGCGGCGGCAAAGCGGTGATCATCCGTCCTGCGCATGTCGACAATCGTGGCGCGTTGTTTGAAGCCTTCGGGCGCTTTATCGACACCCTTAACGGCCACTACATCACCGCGATGGACAGCGGTACTTCCAGCGTTGACATGGACTGCATCGCTCAGCACACCCCGCATGTCACCAGCACCACGGCCGAAGGAGACCCTTCACCGCATACGGCGCTGGGCGTGTTTGCCGGTATCCGCGCAACTGCCCTGGCGCGCCTGGGTAGTGACAACCTGGAAGGTTTGCGGGTAGCGATTCAGGGGCTGGGCAATGTTGGCTTTGCGCTGGCCGAGCAGCTGCATGCTGCGGGGGCCGAATTGTTGGTCAGCGACTTGGATCACTGCCGCGTTCAGCTGGCAGTTGAACAGCTGGGCGCGCGGCCTGTGGCCAGCGAAGCCTTACTCGCCACGCCGTGCGACATCCTGGCGCCATGCGGGTTAGGGGGTGTGCTGAACAGCACAAGCGTCGGGCAACTGCGTTGCTCGGCAGTGGCGGGCGCGGCGAATAACCAATTGGCCAGTGCCGATATTTCCGACAGCCTGCAGGCGCGGGGGATTTTGTATGCGCCGGATTATGTGATCAATGCGGGCGGCTTGATCTACGTGGCGCTGAAGCATCAGGGGGAGCCTCTGCCGGCAATCACCGCGCATTTGACGCAGATCAGCCGGCGGCTGACCGAGATATTCGGCCATGCCCAGGCCGATAAGCGCTCACCGGCAAGGGTCGCCGATGCGATTGCCGAGCGCTTGTTGTATGGCTGAATGTGGCACTGATAAAAACGCAAAACCCCAGTCATGGACTGGGGTTTTGTTGACTGCCGCCGGCGTTACTCGGCAGCCGGTTCGCTCAGTTCACTCAAGGCATCAGGCTGGTTCTTGAATGCCTTGGCGAAGATGTCGCGGTTCTTCGCCATGTAGATACCCAGCTCTTCACCCTGGGTTTCATTCAGCGATGGCACGGCTTTTTGCAGCACTTCGGTGAGCAGCTCGGCCAGTTCGAGCATTTTGTCATGACGATCGGCTTCGGCTTTATCCATGAACAAACGCTCCAAATCCCGGCTGCTGCGGTACACCACTTCGACGGCCATTCATCACCTCTACGCCTTCACGCTGATAGGTTGCAGTTAACTGTTTATCTGTACAGTGGTTGCGAGCATAAAGAACTCGCCGGCATTTGACCAGCAGCAATTGCCATGCCGGCTAACACCATAGCCGATTCTGTGCGTCACAGCCGTTCAGCGGTCGCTGCGCAGCGGGCCGAACTCGGCCGGTACCCAGGCGTAGCCTGCACCTTCTTTGCGCACATGGCCCAGCCCTGGGAAGGGCATGTGCGCGCCAGCCACCCAGAGTTTGTCGCGGCTGGCGTTGGCGAATATCTGCTGGCGCGTAGCCTTGGCCTGTGTGCTGTCGATGTCGAACTCGATCACCACTTCCGGCTTGGCGAACTGCACCGCGTGGCTGTGCACAATATCGCCCCAGACCAGCAGGCTCTGGTTCTGTGAGGTGAACAGGTAGGAGCTATGACCGGGGGTGTGGCCGTTGCTCGGCACCAGGCTGACGCCTGGGATCAGTGCGCTGTCCGGGGCGTACAGCTTGAGACGCTGCTGAGCGTCGTAGGGTGCCACGGACTGCTTGGCCATCTGGAACATGCCGCGCATGGGCTCCGGGGCCTTGGCAGCCGCCTCATCGCTAAGCCAGAAATCCGCTTCGGCCTGGGGCACGTAGACGCTGGCATTCGGGTAGGCGGCCTGGCCGTCGCTGTTCAGCAGGCCGCAGGCATGGTCGGGGTGCAGGTGGGTGAGCAGCACAGTGTCCACCTGTTCCGGGCTATAACCGGAAGCTTTAAGGTTGTTCTGCACCACGCCCAGGGTTGGCCCGAAGCATTGCGCCGCCCCCGTGTCGACCAGCACCAAGTGGCTGCCTGTATTGATCAGGTAAGCGTTGACGGCGGTTTGCACGCCCTTACTGGAGTCAACGAACATGCGCGCCAGCAGGCTCTGGATATCCTCGGCGCTGGCGCCGGTGAGGATTTTGCTGTCGAGGTCAACGTAGCCGTCGTACAGCGCCGTCACTTCGAATTCGCCCAGGGTCATGCGGTAGAAGCCGGCGACCTGATTCTGCTGTTTGGCCACCGGCGCCGCATTGGCACTCAGGGGCAGGGTGTAGCCCAGGATCAGGGTCTGGGCTGCAAGCAGTGCGCTAAACAACCGAGTGCGGGTGAATAAGCTTGGCATGCTGATGTCCTCGTGTGGTTAGAAACCTATACGTAACTTATACGGTTTTGGCGAAATACTTGTACATTGTCGCTGTACACTATTGCTGGTCGCAGTGGCCAACAACAGTATTCGGCACGCTATCGGCTCTCTGTGAGGTGCACCATGTTGCTGTCTGCGGGTCGAGTCGAGCGCAAACTGCTGGCCCTGTTGGCCGTTGCCTATCTCAGTTTATTCGTCATTGTCGGTGCCATCTGGGGTAGCCGTGCCCACTTGATCGACGGGCAGCGTGTTGAGGTGCTACACACCTCGCTTTATCAGCTCAGTGAAACCCTGTCCTTGCTCAAGGATGCCGAGACTGGGCAGCGCGGCTTTCTGCTGACGGGCGAAGATTCATTTTTACAACCCTATAACGTGGCGGTGCAGCACTTGCACAGCCAGTTTCAGGCGTTGCGCGCGATACCGTTGATGGAGATGTACGCAGACGACATCGCGCGGATTGAGCAGCTCGCCGAGTTAAAAATGACCGAGCTGAGCGAAACCATCGCACTGCGTCGCTTGGCTGGTGCTGAAGCTGCCCGCCAGCGCGTGATGGACAATCAGGGCCGGCGTTACATGGATGAGCTGCGTGAGCGGATTAGCAGCCTGGAAGGCAACGTCAGTGATGAGCTTGAAACGCTGCATGAAAGCACCGATGTTCGCTCGCAAGTCGCCATCTGGGGTGGCAGTGCGGTTGCGCTGCTGATGCTCGGACTGCTCGGCCTGACCTACCTCGACCTGCGCCGTGACCTGCGCGAACGTGAGGAGCTGCTAAAACGTCTGGCCTTTGAATCGCAGCATGACGCCCTGACCCAGCTGCCAAATCGTCGCGCCTTCAACGATAGCCTCGATCAGGCCCTGGCCTTGGCGCGGCGTGCCGAGCGGCCGCTGGCGCTGATTTACCTGGACCTCGATGGCTTCAAACCGGTCAACGATGAACATGGTCACGCCACCGGCGACCGTGTGCTCAAGGCCATTGCTCAGCGCTGGCGGACGTTACTGCGCGAGGGCGAGGTGTTGGCACGGTTGGGTGGCGATGAATTTGCCGTGGTGGCCGAGGGGGATGTGGCGGCTATCGAGTGCCTGGCCGCCCGTATGATTACTGCACTGGATACGCCGCTGCTGGAAGAGTTGCCGCATGTGCGAGTGGGCGTGAGCATCGGTATGGCGCAGTTTCCTCAGCATGGTGAGGACCGGCGTCGCCTGGTGGCGGCGGCGGATACTGCCATGTATCGGGCCAAGGAAGCGGCTAAGCATTGTTTCGCCTGGCCTGAGCCCAGCAGCGCCATTCCAGCCGCGGCGCTCTGATGCGCTCTTGGACGTGTCTTGGCCCACGTGAGCGCCATCTCCTGAGAGCTGGTCTTGTTTCTGCATGGTGCAGGTACATTCCGCGTTGGAGCGGGCCGTCGATTTTAGGAGAGCAAGGATCGTGAAGGACAATCTGGCTGAACGCGCCCGCGAGCGCATGCATGGCTTGGCGGAGTCGCTGGGCAATCTGTTGATGGAGGCGTTCCACTACCTGGCGCTGTTCGCCATCGGCGCTATCACCGCCTGGGCGGCGGTGATGGCCTTTCTCGGCATGCTGGAGAAGGGCCATATCACGGTCGATGACATCCTGCTGCTGTTCATCTACCTGGAATTGGCAGCGATGGTGGGGATCTATTTCAAGACCAACCACATGCCAATTCGCTTCATGATTTATGTGGCGATTACCGCGCTGACCCGTCTGATGATTTCCGACATTTCGCACAACCACAAACCCGACATGGGCGTGGTGATGGTCTCCGGGGCAATTCTGTTGCTGGCGGTAGCGATTTTTGTGGTGCGTTTCGCCTCCTCGCGCTTCCCCGCAGTGCAGGCTGGCGGGGTGCGAAAAAAGGCCAATCCTGCGGATGAAGCGGCAGAGCGTGATTATGCGCAGAGCGATGACTGAGGCTTCGGGCTGGTCAGTCGTTTAACGGTGCAAACAGTGCCTGCACGTCGTCTTCACTGAGCTGCAGCTGGCTCTGGCTGCCACCTTCCAGCACGCCACGGGCCAGGTTGGCTTTGGCCTGCTGCAGCTGCTGGATTTTCTCTTCGACGCTGCCACGGGCGATCAGCTTGTAGACGAACACCGGCTTGTCCTGACCGATGCGGTAGGCGCGGTCGCTGGCTTGTGCTTCGGCGGCGGGGTTCCACCAAGGGTCGAAGTGGATCACCGTATCGGCGGCGGTCAGGTTAAGCCCCGCGCCGCCGGCTTTCAGGCTGATCAGGAAGATCGGCAGTTCGCCAGCCTGGAACTGCTGCACCGGGGTGCGGCGATCCTGGGTGCTGCCGGTGAGCTTGGCGTAGGGAATGTTGCGCACCTTCAACTCAGCTTCGATCAGCGCCAGCATTGAGGTGAACTGCGAGAACAGCAGCACCCGCCGACCTTCGGCGAACAACTCTTCAAGCATCTCCAGCAGACCGCTGAGTTTGCCGGAATCCGCGCTGGTGAGGTTGTTGTCGCCTTCCTCACCGAGTAGGCGCAGGTCGCAGCAGGCCTGGCGCAGGCGCAATAGCGCTTCGAGAATCACGATCTGGCTGCGCGCCAAACCCTGGCGGGCGATTTCCGCGCGGACCTTCTGGTCCATGGCCAGGCGCAGGGTTTCGTAGCGATCACGCTGCGCCGCGCTGAGCTCGACCCAGTGAGTGATTTCGGTTTTCGGCGGCAGTTCGCTGGCCACCTCTTCCTTGGTGCGACGCAGGATGAACGGTTTGATCCGCCCGGTGAGGTGCGCCAAACGCTGCTGGTTAGCGTTCTTCTCAATAGGCGTGCGGTAGTCGCGGGTAAAGCTTTTGCTGTCACCCAGCCAGCCGGGCATCAGAAAGTTAAACAGCGACCACAGCTCGCCCAGGTGATTCTCCAGCGGCGTGCCGGTCAGGCACAGACGCTGCCCGGCCTGTAGTTGCCCTGCAGCGACGGCGGCCTTGCTGCGTGGGTTCTTGATGTTCTGCGCTTCATCGAGAATCAGCAGGCGATAGCGGTAGGCGCTCAATGCCTTGAGATCGCGCGGCAGCAGGGCGTAGGTGGTCAGGATGATCTGGTGCTCGTCGATCTGCTTGAACAGCGCGCGGCGCTTCGGCCCGTGCAGCGCCAGTACCTTGAGCTGCGGGGTGAAGCGCGCGGCTTCATCCTGCCAGTTGGGAATCAGGCTGGTGGGCATAACGATCAGCGCCGGCTGCTGCAAACGCCCGGCGTTGAACTCGCAGAGGATATGGCCGAGCGTCTGCAGGGTTTTACCCAAGCCCATGTCATCGGCTAGCAGGCCGCCGACTTCCAGCTCAGCCAGGCCCTGCATCCAGGCCAGGCCTTGCAATTGGTAGGGTCGCAGTTCCGCGAGCAAGCCGGCGGGCGCTTGCAGGGTATTGCTGTCCAGTTGTTGCAGGCGTTGGGCGAATTCGCGCAACTGGTCGCCACCTTGCCAGCTGATGACTGGACCTTCCTGCAGGTGATTGAGGCGCGCGGCATCCAGGCGCGACAGGCGCAGGCGCTGGTTGGACTCACTCGGTTCGCGAACAAACAGCTCGCCCAGGGTCGCGAGCAGCGGTTTGAGACGGGCCAGCGGCAGGGCGGCGCGTTTGTGGTTATGCGGCAGGCTGACCAGCACCACTTCGTCGTCATCGCGTTTGTTCAGAGCTTCGCCGTTGAGCAACCAGGGTTTTTGGCGGATGGCCTGCAGCAGTATCGGCAACAGGCTGATGCGCTGGCCTTCGACCTCTATACCCAGTTCCAGATCGAACCAGGTTTGCTCGGGGTCTTCTTCGACTTCGGCGTACCAGTCATCGACCTGTGCCAGGTTGAACTGGAAGTCCGGCTGCATGCGGATTTGCCAGCCCTCTGCGCGCAGCGCTGGCAGATGCTCACGAATAAACTGCAACCAGGCAGTCTCACTGGGTTGCTCGTAAGCTTCGCCGGCGCTTTCCGGCAGCGCTTCGCTCTGCCGCAGTGCCACTTGCAGGCCGGTTTGTTCCAGGCGTTTGCGCAGCTGGGTTTCAGCGCTGATGTCACGCACTATGCGCAGACTGTGCTGGGCACTCTGCTTGATCAGCAGGTCCTTGCCCTGTTTGCCCGAGGCCAGGTGGCCCTGGTAATCGAAAGCCAGTGCGGCGCGGTGCTGGGTTTGTTCCTGCATACGGCCCTTGCGCGCATCAAAGTGCACGCGCACCAGGCTGCCGAGGCTCAGTACCGGGCTGGGTTGCAGGTTTTCCAGGCACTCTTCGCGGGCCTGCGGGCTGCTGACGATCAGTGGCGAGAGGTCGACGCCTTGTTCCTGCTGGGTTTGCAGGGTGAGTAGGGCGCTGGCCACGTGTTTGCAGTTGAAGCCCACCGGGCAGCTGCAATGGCCGGTTACGCCCCAGCCCTGGCCGTAATGATGCAGGGTGATGCGCTGTTGATAGGTTTGCGCACCGGAGCCACGGCAGCTGGCCAACAGGGTGCTGTCTTTGAGGCTGAGCAGGCGGCTGCGGCCTTGTGCGGCATAGGCCTGACCGCGCAGCAAGTCGCCGTCGCCGAATTCTGCACGCCAGTCTTCCTGGCGTAGATGCAGGATATCGAGGGCCATCAGTGGTACCGGGCGGGCGAGTGGACGAATCGTGGCATGGGCAGCTTTCTCGAAGGCAGCCGATGATTCTTGCACAGCCAGCGTGGGATTAGCAGGCTGTTTTCAGGCTCAGGGGGCGCAAGCTGCGTTGCCTGATAGGCGGGTATGCGGCGGGCTGATGCTGCTTGGCGTGGGCTCAGGGGCGTTGCAGGGCCGCGCGGTATTGCCCCGGCGTGGCGCTGAAGGCCTGGCGGAAACGGTTGTTGAAATGGCTGGCACTGGCAAAGCCGCAGGCCAGGGCCACTTCAGCCAGTGGCAGCGTGCTGTGTTGCAGCAGTTGCTGGCCATGGCGCAGGCGTTGCGCCAGCACATAGCGGTGCGGCGGCAGGCCGAAGCTGAGTTGGAACATCCTGGCGAAGTGGTATTCGGAGAGCGCACACAAACTGGCCAGCTGACCCAGGCTGAGCGCTTCACTGAGGTTGGCCTGGATAAACTCGCGCACTCGGCGGCGCTGGCCGGGGGCTAGGCCACCGGTCAGGCGCAGGCCTTCGCGGCGGCCCACTTGGGATAGCAACGCGTGGTTGATCAGGCCGTGGGCCAGGCTGCTGCTGAGCAGGCGTTCGGCCGGTTCTTGCCAATCAAGCTGGCTCAGCTGACGAAAGCGCTGGGCTTGCTGCGGGTCGTCGAGAAAGGTGCCTTCGCGCAGTTCCAGTTCCCGTGGTTCGCGGTCTAACAGGTTGACGGCCGCCAGGGCGAATTGCTCCTGGCTGATATACAGATGGGCCAGATGGATTTCACCGTTGATCACCCATTCCGACTGATGGCCGGCCGGCAGAATGCACAGTTTGCCTGGCGCGCCTTTGCTGTGTGGGCTTTCGCGGCGAAAGGTGCCGGTGCCGCCGGCCAGGTAGCAGGACAGCGTGTGATGGCTGGGGGCTTCGTAGTCGCGGGCATCATGGCGGTTGCTCCACACGGCAGCCGCCAGCCCGTCGCCCAACTCGGCGCTGCGGTGCAGGCGGGTGTTGGGCGAGCTGTGCATGCTCTGGAAAACCTGTAGGTGCTCAAGTTGCGACATAAATCCTCCGTCGCTCCATGCTACGCCGGGCATGCCCGCGTGCCAGCCCCCGCGCGCGGAAAAGCGCAAGATTATGCAAGGCGCGGTTATCTGTAGCTGTCGAGTATTTCCAGGTAGCGCGGCTGTTGCTTGAGCGCATTCAGGCTGTTCTGCAGCCGGGTGAGCTGCACCGCGTCGGTGTCCAGGCTGAAGGCGTAATACATGGCGCTTTCCTTGAGCACATGCACCGGGGTGAAGTCGTGGCTGTGCATGTCCAGATTGCGGATAAACCAGTAGGCAGTAGTTTCATCGTACGCCCACAGGTCGATACGGCTGTTATGCAGCAGGTTGGCCAGCTGAATTGCGCTGGCCGAGATCTGCAGCTGGTTGTCGTTGATACCAAGGCTATTCAGCAGGTGATGGCCGACATCATCGCGAATCACACCGATGCGGTGCGCGCTGAGATCTGCCGGTTGCTTGATCTGTAACTGGCGATCCTTGCGCGCCAATAGCACGATGCGGCTGGGCATGATCGGCCCGACCCACTTGAACTGCGGGCCGCGCTCCTCGGTGCGGGTCATGGAAAACAGCATCACCCCCGTACCTTTGCGCGCCATCTGATAACCGCGCGCCCAGGGCAGTGAACGAATATCCCGGCGCGCGATGGGCAGGCCGGCGCTGGCGGCTGCTTCCAGCAGGATGTCCACGGTAATGCCACGGGCGATGCCGCTTTCGGTGTAGTTGTAGGGTGGGAATTCTTCGGTGATGAAGTCCAGCGACTCCCACTTCGCTTCGGCATACAGCGTCAGGCTGAAAAAACACAAGGAAACAAACGCAAGCGCGTTGCCAAGGCGAGAAGACATGCGGCGTACCTCAGGCTACAGCGACCGGCAACGCCGGGTGGCTCAGGCAGTGTGGCGGGTGCGCATGCGTCAGCGACACCCTGTATTGACGCTAGCCTGCCGGGCATAGGCTGTCGACCCGCCGCATATACCGCTCTGGATGGTCATTTCCGGGCATGCGAGTGAATGGCTATTAACCGTCGGGATCGAGCGGTCAGCCCTGCGCGCGCTCGTACCAACCCTTGCTGTTATTGACCATGTGCACCAGCCAGAGCATCACCGGCACCTCGATCAGCACACCGACCACCGTGGCCAGCGCTGCGCCGGAGCTGAAACCGTAGAGCGCGATGGCCACGGCTACGGCCAACTCGAAGAAGTTCGACGCACCGATCATCGCCGCCGGTCCAGCGATATCGTGGCGCACCTTGAGTTGCCGGCACATCCAGTATCCGAGGGCAGCGATAAACAGCGTCTGCAGCAGAATTGGCACTGCCAGCATGGCGATGATCAAAGGCTGGGCAACGATGGTCTGACCCTGAAAGGAGAACAGCAGCACCAGGGTGGCGAGCAAAGCGAGGATGGAGAACGGGCCGATACGCGTCAGCACCGCATGCAGCGCTGCATCACCTCGGCGCAACAGGCGCGCGCGGATAAATTGGGCGATGGCAAGTGGGATAACGATATACATCACCACCGACAGCAGCAGGGTGTCCCACGGCACTGGAATCGACGATACGCCCAGCAGCAGGGCGACGATGGGGGCGAAGGCGAACACCATCACCAAATCGTTTATCGCCACCTGGGTCAGGGTGAAGTTGGCGTTGCCCTTACACAGGTTGCTCCAGACAAACACCATAGCCGTGCAAGGCGCGGCGCCGAGCAGAATTAGCCCGGCCACGTAGCTGTCGATCTGCTCGGCCGGCAGCCAGCCAGCGAACACATGGCGCAGAAACAGCCAGGCCAGAAAGGCCATGGTGAAGGGCTTGATCAGCCAGTTGATGCTCAGCGTCACGCCCAGGCCGGCGCGCTGCTGGTAGACCTCGCCGATGGCGCTAAAGTCGATCTTCATCAGCATGGGGATGATCATCACCCAGATCAGCAGCCCCACCGGGATATTCACCTGAGCAACTTCCAGAGCGCCCACCGCTTGCGTTGCTTCGGGGGCGAACAGGCCGAGCAGGGTGCCGCCGATAATGCAGAGAAATACCCAGAGCGTCAGGTAACGCTCGAACAGACCGAGCGGCGAGCGGGTTTGAGGATCGGAGGATTCTAGGGCGTTGGCCATACTGGATTCCTTGGGTGAGTGGCGAGTCTAGCCAGTCCCGCTGTGCTCGTTATTGATCTGGGTCGGCTTGGGTTAGGCTGAATATACGGTTTACAAGATATATGGATATCAATATATTCGCCAAACCGTATTTGCATGACACCCATCGCCATGAGCCAAAAGATTCGCGTGCTGTTTCTCTGTGTGGCCAATGCTGCCCGCTCGCAGATGGCCGAAGCGCTGCTACGCCATACCGATCCCGAAGGCTATGAGGTTTTTAGCGCCGGCACTCTGCCTGGTGAGGTTGATCCGCGTGCACGTCAGGCCCTGGAGCAGTTGGGCGTCAGCACGGAAGGCCTGCACAGCAAGGCGCTGGAGAGCTTCGATGGCCAGCAGTTCGATTACGTGATCACCCTGTGCGACAAGTCCGCCTTCGAGTGCAGCACCTTACCCGGGGCTGGCGAATACATCGCCTGGGACTTCGAGGACCCGGCCAGCAGCCAGCAGCAGAATGCCTACACGCGTTGTCTGCAGCAGATCCACGAGCGCATCAAGATGTTCGTGCTGGTCAAAAGCAAAGTCAGCCAGCCCACGCAGATGCTCGCCCCGGTGACCCTGTTCAAATGCCTGGCCGATGACACCCGCGCACGCATGACCCAGCTGATTGCTCAGGAAGGCGAGCTGTGCGTCTGTGAGCTGACCGCCGCCCTTGAGGAGAGTCAGCCAAAAATCTCCCGCCACCTGGCACAGTTGCGCAGCAGCGGCCTGTTGCAGGATCGCCGCGCTGGGCAGTGGGTGTATTACCGCCTGCACCCGCAACTGCCAGCCTGGGTTGGCCAGATCCTGGCGCAAGTGCTCCAGGCTGACGACCCGCAACTGGCCGAGGATCGTTTGCGTCTGCACAGCATGCGTGACCGCCCTGATCGCGCCTCGCTGTGCGGCTGAGCCACTGATTTCTGGAGCAAGACCATGACCTTTGAGTTGCCGAATATCGCCCCCGAACTGCTTGATCTACCGGATAACGAGCAACTGGCCAAACCGCCCATCACGCATAAGCCACGCATTCTGCTGCTGTACGGTTCCAACCGCGCGCGCTCCTACAGCCGCCTATTGACCGAGGAGGCCGCGCGTTTACTTGAACAGTTCGGTGCCGAAGCGCGGATCTTCAACCCCAGCGGTCTGCCGCTGCCGGACGACGCCCCTGAGGATCACCCCAAGGTGCAGGAGCTACGTGAGCTGGTGCTGTGGAGCGAGGGCATGGTCTGGTGCTCGCCGGAGCGCCATGGCGCGATGACCGGGGTGTTCAAATCGCAGATCGACTGGATTCCCCTGAGCATGGGCGCGGTGCGCCCGACCCAGGGCAAGACCCTGGCGCTGATGCAGGTCAGCGGCGGTTCGCAATCCTTTAATGCGCTGAACCAGATGCGCGTTTTGGGGCGCTGGATGCGCATGTTCACCATCCCCAACCAGTCTTCGGTGGCCAAAGCCTTTCTTGAGTTTGACGACGCCGGGCGGATGAAGCCATCGGCCTATTACGACCGGGTGGTCGACGTGATGGAGGAACTGATCAAGTTCACCCTGTTGCTGCGCGGCCAAACGGACTACCTGGTGGACCGCTACTCCGAGCGCAAGGAGTCGGCCGACGAGTTGAGTAAACGGGTCAATCAGGCATCCATTTAAGGTTCAGCCGCCAACCCTACACACGCGTCCAGACCGACTGCAGGTCGGCTATTGAGGTCAGCATGCTCAACACCATTGGGCTTTTCGCCCTTACGGCCCTGGCCGAAATTATCGGCTGTTACCTGCCGTACCTGTGGCTCAAGCAGGGCAAGAGCATTTGGCTGCTGGTGCCGGCCGCGGCTGCGCTGGCGCTGTTTGCCTGGCTGCTGACTCTGCATCCAACTGCCGCTGGGCGGGTGTATGCCGCTTATGGCGGGGTGTATGTGGCGATGGCGATTATCTGGCTATGGCTGGTGGACGGTATTCGCCCGACCCATTGGGACCTGCTGGGCGCCGCTGTGGCCATGCTCGGCATGGCGATCATCATGTTTGCGCCGCGCAATATTTAACCCGTTCAACGAGAGAGTCTGTCCATGGCTATCAAGGTAGGTATCAACGGTTTTGGTCGTATCGGTCGTCTGGCGCTGCGCGCTGCTTGGGGCTGGCCGGAATTTGAGTTTGTGCAGATCAATGATCCGGCCGGCGATGCGCCGACCCATGCCCATCTGCTGAATTTCGACTCGGTGCACGGTCGCTGGCAGCACGAGGCGAGCAGTGAGGGCGAGTGCATCCTGATCGACGGCAAACGCATCCAGGTCACGGCCAACAAGACCATTGCCGATACCGACTGGAGCGGTTGCGATCTGGTGATCGAGGCCAGCGGCAAGATGAAAACCGTCGCCGTGTTGCAAGGCTATCTGGATCAAGGCGTGAAGCGCGTGGTGGTCTGCGCGCCGGTAAAAGAGCAGGGCGCGCTGAATATCGTGATGGGCGTTAACCAGCAGCTGTTCGACCCGGCGCAGCACCGCATCGTCACGGCTGCATCCTGCACCACCAACTGCCTGGCCCCGGTGGTTAAGGTGATTCACGAAAACCTCGGTATTCGCCACGGTTCGATCACCACCATTCACGACCTGACCAATACCCAGAGCATCCTCGATACGCCGCACAAGGATCTGCGCCGCGCCCGTGCCTCAGGCATGAGCTTGATCCCAACCAGCACCGGTTCGGCCACGGCGATTGCCGAGATCTTCCCCGAGCTGCGCGGCAAGCTGAATGGCCACGCGGTGCGTGTACCGCTGGCCAATGCCTCGTTGACTGACTGCGTATTCGAGGTGGAACGCGCTACTTCGGTGGAGGAGGTCAACGCACTGCTTAAAGCTGCCGCTGACGGTCCGCTCAAGGGCATCCTCGGTTATGAGGAACGTCCGCTGGTGTCCATCGACTACCGCACCGACCCGCGCTCGTCGATTATCGATGCGCTGTCGACCATGGTGGTCAACGGCACCCAGGTGAAGCTCTACGCCTGGTACGACAACGAATGGGGCTACGCCAACCGCGCGGTGGAGCTGGCGCGGATGGTGGGTGCGCAATAACTGCGGCCCTCTCCCCCAACCCCCGCTCTGCGCCCCAGCCCTTCGCAGAACTCAGGGCGCGTTAGCGGGCGAAGCAGTGCTTCGCTTTCCCCGCACCGCCCCGCAAGCGTGAGAGGGGAGTGTTAAGCCTCCCGCTTCATTTCGTGGCTTTCTTTAAGCCGCATGAAGTCCGCTCCCTCGCCCCTTTGGGAAGAGGTTTGGGGAGAAGGGCTAAAGACACCGCGATTGATCAGGAAATCAGCACATGCACGCCTTATCCCGCCTCGCTCCCGAAGTGCGCCAATACCTGCTGGTGACCGGCAACTACTGGGCTTTCACCCTCACCGACGGTGCGTTGCGCATGTTGGTGGTGCTGCATTTTCATAGCCTCGGTTACACGCCACTGCAGATCGCCGCGCTGTTTCTGTTCTATGAGATTTTCGGTGTGGTGACCAATCTGGTCGGCGGCTATCTGGGCGCGCGACTGGGGCTGAATCGCACCATGAATATCGGCCTGGGCCTGCAGGTGGCGGCCTTGCTGATGCTCACCGTACCGGCGGCATGGCTGACGATTCCCTGGGTGATGGGTGCGCAGGCACTGTCCGGTATCGCCAAAGACCTGAACAAGATGAGCGCGAAAAGCTCGATCAAGCTGCTGGTGCCGGACAGTCAGCAGGGCACGCTGTACAAGTGGGTGGCGATCCTTACCGGCTCGAAGAATGCGCTGAAGGGCGTGGGTTTCTTTATGGGCGGTGCGCTGCTGGCGCTGCTCGGGTTCACTGGCGCAGTGCTGGCCATGGCGGCGGTGCTGGCGCTGATCTGGTTGGCCAGCCTGTTGCTGCTGAAAAAGGATCTGGGCAAGGCGAAAGCCAAACCGAAGTTTCGCGACATTATGTCTAAGAGCCGGGCGATCAATATTCTGTCGGCCGCACGCTTGTTCTTATTCGGCGCCCGCGATGTGTGGTTTGTGGTGGCGCTGCCGGTGTACCTGTCCAGTGTGTTTGGCTGGGGTTTCTGGCTGGTTGGCGGCTTTCTCGCTGCGTGGGTGATTGGCTACGGCATGGTGCAGTCCTTCGCCCCAGTCATCACCGGCAAGGCCAGCGGCCAGTTGCCGGATGGCCGCGCGGCATTCGCCTGGGCTGCGGTGCTGGCCGGGTTGCCCGCCGCCATTGCCCTGGGTCTGAGCAGTGACTTGCCGGCGCAGTGGGTCTTGCTCGGCGGGCTGATGCTGTTTGGCGCGCTGTTTGCGGTGAACTCCTCGCTGCACAGTTATCTGATCGTCAGCTACGCCAAGGAAGACGGTGTGTCGCTGGATGTCGGCTTCTATTACATGTCCAACGCCCTCGGCCGGCTGCTCGGTACGCTGCTATCGGGCTGGGTCTATCAGGCCTATGGTCTGGAGGCCTGCCTGTGGGTGTCCTCGGCCTTTGTCCTGCTGGCAGCGCTGATCTCCATTGGACTGCCTCGGCACCGCGCGATCAGTCTGAGGGAGTAAAAAGCGCAAGTTTGTGCAAGAACAGCCAGGCCGATCAGGCGCAGACTCTCAACCATCTACCGGGAGTCTGTTGATGAACCTGTCGCTCTATCTGCTCACCGTACTGATCTGGGGCACCACCTGGATCGCCCTCAAGTTGCAACTGGGCGAGGTGGCAATTGCTGCCTCCATCGCCTATCGCTTTGCCCTGGCTGCTGCCGTGCTGTTTGCCGTTCTGCTGCTTAGCGGGCGCCTGCAGAAACTCGATAAGCGCGGCCAGCTGATCTGCCTGGCGCAGGGGCTGTGCCTGTTCTGCATCAACTTTATGTGCTTCTACACCGCCAGCCAGTGGATCCCTAGCGGCTTGGTGGCGGTGATCTTTTCCACTGCAACGCTGTGGAACGCGATCAACGCGCGGCTATTCTTCAAACAGCAGATCGCCGCCAATGTACTGGCCGGCGGCGCGCTGGGCCTCGGCGGTCTGGCGCTGCTGTTCTGGCCGCAACTGGCCGGGCAGGAAGCCAGCCGTGAAACTCTGCTGGGTATCGGCCTGGCGCTGATCGGCACCCTGTGTTTCTCCGCCGGCAATATGCTCTCCAGCCTGCAGCAGAAGGCCGGTCTCAAGCCGTTGACCACCAATGCCTGGGGCATGCTCTATGGCGCGCTGATGCTGGTGGCGATCTGCCTGGTCAGCGGCACGCCGTTCGGTTTCGAGTGGAACACCCGTTACATCGGCACCCTGCTGTACCTGGCGATTCCCGGTTCGGTGATCGGCTTTACCGCCTACCTGACCCTGGTCGGGCGCATGGGCCCGGAGCGCGCGGCCTACTGCACCGTGTTGTTCCCGGTGGTAGCGCTGAATATCTCGGTGTTTGTCGAGGGCTACCAATGGACCGCACCGGCGCTGTTCGGCCTGCTGCTGGTGATGCTGGGTAACGTGCTGGTGTTTCGTAAGCCCAAGGCGCTACCGGCAACGGTTGCCCTGGCCGCCAAGGGTTAACTCGGCCACTTCCACGCCGGCTCATCGAGCATGCCCTGGCCCTGGATCACGGTTTGCCCCAGCTGTTTTTCCAGGACGATGGCATTGCACTCGGGGTGTTGCTCCAGGGTGGCGATCAGGCGGCTGGCGTGGGATACCACCCAGACTTGGGTGTGTTGCGACGCAGCGATAATCAGCCGGCCGAGGGCTGGCAGCAGGTCGGGGTGCAGGCTGGTCTCCGGCTCATTCAGCACCATTAGCGATGGCGGCCGTGGGGTGAGCAGGGCGGCGACCAGCAGTAGATAACGCAGGGTACCATCTGACAGCTCGCTGGCCGACAATGGCCGCAGTAGGCCCTCCTGTTGCAGTTCGACGGCAAAGCGCCCGCCTTGTTGAAAGTCGATGCGCAAACGTGCGCCGGGGAAGGCGTCGCTGATTGCCGCATCCAGCGCAGCGACATCGCCGATTTCACGAATGGTCTGCAACGCCGCCGCCAGGTCACGACCGTCGTGGTGCAGCACCGGGGTACGGGTACCCAGTTGCGGCTGGCGCGCGGGCGCTTCGGCATCGCTACGAAAGTTATCGTAGAAGCGCCAACGGCGAATATGCTCGCGCAGGTGGGAGACCTCCGGGCAGGCCGGATCATTGCCGATCTGCTCATACAGGCTGTCGAAGCTCGGCAGGTGCTGGGCCATCACCTGCCAGTTGCGCCCCTCACGCATACGCACCATCGCGCCGGCGCGATCCACCAGCAGTGAGGCGGGACGATAGCTGCCCCCAGCCCAGATGCATTCGCGTTTGATCTCGGGGTCCAGAGCGAAGGCGCTGGGCTTGTCGCGGCTCTCGCCGGAGTTGGACTCCGGCAGTCCGAGTGAAATGGCATAGCTGAAATCATCGCCGGCAAAGCCCAGGCGCAAACGTCGGGCCTCCTTGCGTGGACCGCCTTGCACCGGCACCTCGCCGCTGAGCATGCGCCGGCTGAGGGTTTCCGGCCCGGCCCAGAAGGTGGAGTCCAGCCCGCCTTCGCGAGCCAATGCATTGACCACGCCGCCCTGGGCGGTTTCCGCCAGCAGGCGCAGGGCGCGATAGAGATTCGATTTGCCGCTGCCATTGGCCCCTGTCACCAGATTGAGGCGGCCCAGCGGCAGCACCAGATTGTTAATCGAGCGGTAGTTGGCGACGGCGAGGGTGTGCAGCATGGGTGTCGTCCTGACAGCTAATGAAGGGTTTTTAGTGGCGCGACTTGCCTAAAACAAGCCTAGTTGCCCGCCGATCAAGGTTGCAAAATCATCCTCAACAAACGGCAGGATGGCATCTGCCACCGGTTGCAGTTGGCGGGTCAGGTAGTGGTCGTAGTCGATGGCGGCGCTGCGTGCTTCCAGCGGTTGTGGGCCAGCGGTGGTGATCACGTAGCTGATCCAGCCGCCGCGCTGGTATTGCAGCGGTCGGCCGTGGGCGGCGTTGTACGCGTCAGCCAGGCGCGCGGCGCGCACATGGGGCGGTACGTTGCGTTCGTAATCGGTGAGCAGGCGGCGCAGGCGTTTGCGGTAGATCAGTTGTTCATCCAGTTCACCGTTGAGTGTGCGGCTGACGTAATCACGTACATAGTCCTGATAGGGTTGGCCCAAAAAGATGCGCTCATACATTTCGCGCTGAAACTGCTGGGCCAGCGGCGACCAGTCGCTGCGCACGGTTTCCAGGCCTTTGTAGACCATCTTGTGGCCACCGTCAGGCTGGGTGATCAGGCCGGCGTAGCGCTTCTTGCTGCCTTCCTCAGTGCCGCGAATGGTCGGCATCAGAAAGCGCCGGTAATGGGTTTCGAACTGCAGTTCCAAGGCGCTTTCCAGGCCGTACTCATCACGCAAGTGATCGCGCCACCAGGCATTGACCTTGGCCACCAGTGCACGGCCGATCTGTGCGGCGTCCTCTTCAGCATGCGGGCGCTTGAGCCAGACAAAGGTGGAGTCGGTGTCGCCGTAGATCACCGCATAACCCTCGGCTTCGATCAGCGCGCGGGTGCGGGCCATGATCTCGTGGCCGCGCAGGGTGATGGACGAAGCCAGGCGCGTGTCGAAGAAGCGGCAACCGCTCGAGCCGAGCACGCCGTAGAAGGCATTCATGATGATCTTAAGCGCCTGCGACAGCGGCGCGTTGTGTTCGCGTTTGGCCGCCTCACGGCCCTGCCATACGCGCTCAACTATGGCCGGCAGGCAATGCTGCGTGCGGGAGAAGCGCGCACCACGGAAGCCCGGCACCGAATGCGCTTTGTCCGGCTGGCGCAGGCCCTCGATCAGCCCCACCGGGTCGATCAGAAAGCTGCGGATAATCGACGGGTACAGGCTCTTGTAATCGAGTACCAGCACTGACTCGTACAGCCCCGGCTGCGACTCCATGACAAAGCCGCCTGGGCT
The DNA here is from genome assembly GCF_011636575.1 of Pseudomonas sp. OTU750018. Taxonomy (NCBI): domain Bacteria; kingdom Pseudomonadati; phylum Pseudomonadota; class Gammaproteobacteria; order Pseudomonadales; family Pseudomonadaceae; genus Pseudomonas; species Pseudomonas sp. OTU750018. The sequence continues at coordinate 838,300 of NZ_JAAPAU010000001.1, read as the reverse complement.
GGCTTGCGGCGGGTTGTCCCCCAGGTTCGGTGCAACAAAACCACGGCGGTGCATCAGCGGCATATACAGGTGCTCGAAGGCCGCCACCGAGCCGCCGCTGCGGTCGGCGGGCAGGCCGGTGACCGTGGCGCGCTCCAGCAGGAAGTCGAGGATCGCGGTTTTGCCGAAGATCCGTGTAACCAGCTCGCAATCGCGCAGGTTGTAGCGTGCCAGAGCGGGTTTGTCCTCGCGGAACATACGGTCGATTTCGTCCATGCGCTGGTAGGGCGTGGAGATGTCCTTGCCTTCGCCAAGCAGGGTTTGCGCGACGTTTTCCAGGCTGAACGAGGGAAAGCTCCAGGTCGCCGAACGCAGCGCCTCGATGCCGTCGATGATCAAGCGCCCGGCCGCGTCAGCAAAAAAGTGACCGTTGCCGCTGCCATGCTCACGCCACTGCATCTCGCTGCCATCACGGCCCAAACGCAGGGGGATGGCCAGGTTGCGCGCATGTTCATGCAGCACACGCAGGTCGAACTGCACCAGGTTCCAGCCGATGATCGCGTCCGGGTCATGTGCGGCCATCCACTGGTTCAGGCATTCGAGCAACTCGCCACGGCTGGCGCAGTAGTGCAGCTGGAAATCCACCTGCGGCGGTTGTTCGGGCGCACGGCCGAGCATGTACACGTTGCGCTGGCCGCAGCCTTCGAGGGCGATGGAGTACAGCTCGCCGAAGGCATTGGTCTCGATGTCCAGCGAGGCCAGTTTGAGCGTCGGGCGGTAACCCTCGCAGGGCTTGATCTGCACCTCCAGCAGTAGGGCTGGATTGGTCGCATCGGGCGTGCCGGTGAACTGCACGGGAGCGGTGATAAAGCGCTCCATCAGGTAGCGCTCGGGCGGTCGCACATCGGCTTCGTACACGTCCAGGCCAGCGCGGCGCAGCTGTTTGTCGAGGTCTATCAAGGTACGGTGCTGTTGGCAATACAGGCCGAGCACCGGGCGCAGGTGAAAGTCCTTGAGGCCCAGCGGGCGTAGCTCTACGCCGCGTTCGCCCGCGAGCAGCGCTTGCGCCTGCTCGCGTTGCGCAGCCGGGATAAAGGCCACTGAGGTTTGCAGCGGCAAGCGCAGCAGGCGCGGGCCGCTGTCGGTGGCCAACCAGAACTCCACCTGCGTGCCGGCTGGCGTATCACGCCAGTGGCGAGTCAGCAGAAAGCCCTGTTGTAAGTCCACCGCGTTGCTCTCGGGTCTGTATTGAGAGGCAATTCTACGCAGGCTTTTATCTGTATGCCTATACAGTTGTTGTGCGGCTGCCAAGCAGGCACAGACAAATCAGCTATTCCGAGTAAAATGCTCGGCCTGATTGACTGCCCGATAGCGAAACCATGTCCCTGCCCAAGCACCACCTCGAACTGCTGAGCCCCGCGCGCGATACCGCGATTGCCAAGGAAGCCATCCTGCACGGCGCCGATGCCGTGTATATCGGCGGCCCCGGCTTCGGTGCGCGGCACAACGCCAGCAACAGTGTGGCGGACATTGCCGAGCTGGTGCAGTTCGCCCACCTGTTCCATGCGCGGGTGTTCGTCACCCTCAACACTATCCTGCATGAGGATGAGCTGGAGCCAGCGCGGCAGATGATCTGGCAGCTCTACGAGGCGGGCATCGATGCGCTGATCGTGCAGGACATGGGCGTGATGGAAATGGACCTGCCGCCCATCGAGATCCACGCCAGTACCCAGTGCGACATCCGCACCCTGGAAAAAGCCCGCTTTCTCGACAACGCCGGCTTCTCCCAGCTGGTGCTGGCCCGCGAGCTGAACCTGGAAGAAATCAGCAACATTTGCCGCAACGTCGATTCGGCGGTGGAGTTCTTTATCCACGGCGCGCTGTGTGTGGCCTTCTCTGGGCAGTGCAACATCTCCCACGCGCAAACCGGCCGTAGCGCCAACCGAGGCGACTGCTCGCAAGCCTGCCGCCTGCCATACACCTTGAAGGACGATCAGGGCCGCGTGGTGGCGTTTGATAAGCACCTACTGTCGATGAAGGACAACAACCAGACCGACAACCTGATTTATCTGGTCGATGCTGGCGTGCGCTCGTTCAAGATCGAAGGGCGCTACAAAGACATGAGCTACGTGAAGAACATCACCGCGCACTACCGCCGCGAGCTGGATGTGATTCTCGAACAACGCCCGCACCTGACCCGCGCAGCCAGCGGTCGCACCGAGCACTTCTTCACCCCGGACACCGACAAGACCTTCCACCGCGGCAGCACTGATTATTTCGTCACCGACCGCAAGGTGGACATCGGCGCGTTCGACTCGCCGACCTTTACCGGCTTGGCGGTGGGCTTTATCGAGAAAGTGAACAAGCGCGACCTGATTGCCGTCACCGATACGCCGCTGTCCAACGGCGATGGCCTGAACGTGCTGATCAAGCGCGAAGTGGTGGGCTTTCGCAGCAACATCTGCGAGCTCAAAGGCGAGTTTGAAGAAGACGGCGAGAAGCGCTACCGCTACCGCGTCGAGCCTAATGAGATGCCCGAAGCCATGCACCGCGTGCGCCCGCAGCAGCCGCTCAACCGCAACCTCGACCACAACTGGCAACAGGCCTTGCAGAAAACCTCCGCCGAGCGCCGCATTGCGGTCAGCTGGCAGTTGGCGGTGCAGGGTGATCAGTTGAATGTGAGCGTCACCAGTGAAGAGGGCATCAGCGCTCGCGTTAGCCTGGCCGGGCCGTTCGCCGCCGCCAAGGATGCTGAGCAAGCTCGCGAGCAACTGGCCGATGGCCTGAGCAAACTGGGCACCACCATCTACTACAGCACTGGCGCGCAGATTGACTGTGAGGCCGTGCCGTTTGTCCCAGGCTCGCAACTCAAGGCCCTGCGCCGCGAGGCCATCGAAGCGCTGACTCAAGCGCGCGTTGCCGCTCATCCGCGTGGCGGGCGTAAGCCGGTGAGCGTGCCGCCACCGGTGTACCCGGAATCGCACCTGACCTTCCTCGCCAACGTCTACAACGACAAAGCGCGCACCTTCTACAAACGTTACGGCGTGCAGCTGATCGACGCGGCGTATGAGGCCCATGAAGAGGCGGGCGATGTGCCGGTGATGATCACCAAGCACTGCCTGCGTTTTTCCTTCAACCTGTGCCCCAAACAGGCCAAGGGCGTGACCGGCGTACGCACCAAGGTCTCGGACATGCAGCTGATCCATCAGGACGAAGTGCTGACCCTGAAGTTCGACTGCAAGCCCTGCGAGATGCACATCATCGGCAAGATGAAGGGCCATATCCTGCATCAGCCACAGCCGGGCAGCGCGCAAAGCAGCGGCGGTGTAGTGGGCTATATCACCCCGGATGACCTGCTCAAGACCATCAAGCGCTGAGTGTCGGTCAGCGGTTGCACACCGCCGCGTCAGCGGCGGGTTGGGCTGGCCTGCTTGCCAGTCAGGATCACCAGCGCAATGCCGCCGAGTATGGCCAGTGAGGCCAAGAGCAGACGCAGGCTGAGCGGTTCGGCGAGCAGCACCACACCGCCCAGCGCAGCGATCACCGGTACGCTGAGTTGCACGCTGGCGGCCGTGGTGGCTTTCAAGGCCGGCAAGGCGCTGTACCAGACGGCATAGCCGAGCCCGGATGCCAGCGCGCCCGAGGCGATGGCGTAGGCGATTCCTGCGGAGTGTTGCAGCGAGAGATCGCCGAGCATGGCGACACTCAGAATCAGCGCAATCGGCACCGCTCGGAGGAAATTGCCGGCGGTGACCTGCAGCGGATCGCCCGTGCCTTTGCCGCGCAACGAATAGATTCCCCACGCCATGCCCGCACCCAGCATCAGTGCCGAAGCCAGTGGCGGCGGTGCAGAGATACCCGGTAACAGCAACCCAACCAGCCCGCCAATGGCCAGCAACAGGCCGCCAAGCTGGGGCACTCGCAGGCGTTCGCCGCGGTACAGGCCATAACCGATCATGGTGCTTTGCACTGCGCCAAACAGCAGCAGGGCGCCGGTGGCCGTCGACAGTTCGAGGTAAGCGAAGGAAAAGCCGGCGGCGTAGGCAAACAGGGCCAGTGCTGATAGCCAGTTGCCTTGGCCAGCGGCGCTACCGGCGCGGATACGCACGATCAGCCAGAGCACGGCGGTCCCGGCGAGCAGGCGAATGCTGGTAAAACTGGCGGCATCAATGCTGCCGTCGGCGAGTGCCGCCCTGCAGAGCAGGGAGTTGGCCGCGAAGGCGATCAGCGCGAGTGTCGTCATGCAGACAAGGCGGGTGGATGACATGGGCGTTCCCACGGCGGCGTCAGTGGGACGTTTGGGGAGGCAGTCACTCACTGCGCTTGCCAAAACCCTTGGCGAGAAACAGCCAGGCCATCAGCGGATAACAGAAATAATGCAGGCCAAAAATCAGCAAACCCATGGGGCTGGGATCATCCTTCCACGCCATCATGGCCAGTAACCCCAGGTAGAGCAGCGCCAGGATGCCGCCGTACAGCGCGACCAAGCGACGGCGTTCGCCTTGCAAGGGTGCGCGGCGGTTGCGCCAGGAGAACCACAGGGTCATACCAGCGGCCACCAGGGCGGCGATCAGCACCGTGGTCAACAGCCCGCCGAGTTTGACGAAGGTGCGCAGCAGCAGGTTGAGCACGATAACCGCCACCACGCCGCCAAGGGCCAGGCGGGTAACCGCGACGCTGCTGGGGCTTGGCTCGCGCATGAGGCTTGCTCCTAGAGGCTGCGATTAAGGCCGAAACGTTTCTTTAATACAGCTTCCAGCAGGCGTTTAGGCAGCAGCGCCGCCAGAAGCGGCATGCTGCGGCTGCCATTACCCAGGCGTACCAGGTTCGGCCGGGATTTACTCTGCACGGCGGCCAGCAGGTTGCGGGCAAAGTGGCTGGTGGGCGTGGGGTTATCCTGCGAGGCGTTGGCACGGGCGCGGATGCCGTCTCGTATCGGCCACCAGGGCGAGGCTTCATCAATCAGCTGTTCGGCCTGCTGGCTGGCGTTGGCGCCAAAGCTGGAGGCAATCGCGCCGGGCTGCACTTCCATCACCTCGATAGCGAAGGGTGCCAGTTCCAGGCGCAGGGCGTCGGTCAGAGCATGCACGGCGGCCTTGGAGGCGCAGTAGGCGCCTGCAAACGGGGTGACCAGCACGCCGGAGACGCTACCGATATTGACCACCAGCCCTTTGTTCTGCCGCAGCAGCGGGAACAGCGCGCGGGTCACGCCGACCAGCGAGAACACGTTGGTTTCGAATTGCTTGCGCATGGCTTCGACACCACCATCGAGCAGTGGGCCCATGGCGCCGTAGCCGGCGTTATTGATCAGTACGTCGAGCCCGCCGATCTCCGCTTTCAGGCGTTCGGCCAGTTGGCCAAGACCCAGGCCATCGTTAACGTCCAGTTGTACGGCGTTAAAGCCCGCTTCGCTCAGGGCTGTGAGGTCTTCAGTTTTGCGCGCAGTGGCCCAAACCTGATAGCCGGCCTGCATAAACACCTCGGCCAAGGCGCGGCCAATGCCGCTGGAGCATCCGGTGATCAGTACGCTGGGCTGGGTCATGCAACTTTCCTTATTGTTTTAATGGGGTAGCCGTCAACGGCTAAAGCTGCCTTGCAGGCGCTCAGCACGAAACTCCAGGGTCTTGGCCCGGTAGCCGCTGCGCAGCGTGGGTAGCGGCAGGCAGGCTTGCCAGTCGTCACCGGGCAACAATTCGCCAGGGCCACTGTAGTGCGGGGTTTCATACAGGCGCTCGGCCAGGTTGACGCTGTCGCCAGGGCGGTAGGCGGCGATCTGCCAATGCAGCTCAAGCAGTGCGGCTTCGCTGCCATTCTTCAGGTTCAGGGCCAGCGGGCGATCCGCCGGGCAGCGCTCAGGGGCATAATCGAGGCGTAATTCGAGGTGGGCCAGGTGGCGGTTCTCGCGGCTTTCCTGCCAGAGCACCCAGCTGGCGACCAGGCCCAGGCCGATCAGCGCGCCGAGGGAGATCGGCAGTGCCTTGCTCGGGTAGCGGATCAGCAGTATCAGCCAGCTCAACAGCAGAATTGCGCCGAATAGCATTATTCAGGCCTCGGGTTGGTCACGCAGGAACACCAGACTATCAGCCTTGGAGTGTTCCGCCGAATAGCGATAGCCCTGGTAGTTGAAGTCCTTGAGGCCGGCTGGGTCAGTCAGGCGCTCTTTGATCACGTAACGGGCCATCAGGCCGCGGGCTTTTTTCGCGTAGAAACTGATGATCTTGTACTGGCCGTTTTTAAGGTCTTTGAATTCGGTGTCGATGATCCGTGCATTCAATGCTTTGCGTTTCACTGCACTGAAGTATTCGTTGGACGCTAGGTTGAGCAGCACCTCGTCGCCCTGAGCCGCCAGCGCCTCATTCAGCCAGCCACTGATGCGCTCGCCCCAGAAGTCATAAAGGTTATTGCCGCGCGGGTTGGCCAGTTTGGTGCCCATTTCCAGGCGATAGGGCTGCATCAGGTCGAGCGGGCGCAGCACGCCATACAGACCGGAAAGCATGCGCAGGTGCGTCTGCGCGAAGTCGAAGTCGGCCTCGCTGAAATCCTCGGCGTTAAGCCCGGTGTACACGTCACCCTTGAACGCCAGCAGCGCCTGTTTGGCATTGGACGGATTGAACGGTCGCTCCCAGCTGCCGAAACGCGCGGCATTTAGACCGGCGAGTTTGTCCGAGAGGTGCATCAGCTCGGCGATCTGCGCCGGGGTAAAGTCGCGCAGTTGCTGAATCAGTTCCTGGGCGTGGTCGAGGTGTTCAGGCTGGGTAAAACGCGGGGTCGCTGGCGGCGTCTCGTAATCGAGGGTCTTGGCGGGGGAAATCACCATCAACATAAGCTGTGCTCCTGAAAGTCTGCGGCGATTCTAGAAGCTGCTGGCGCTTGAGACTACCTATAAGGGCGATTGAGACGCTTGACCCAGGGGCCGCCACGGGGTTGTAGTCTGCCCAGGTCGAATCCTCCAAGGAGCTGTCATGACCGCCTGCAACCATTCGCGCTGGGAGCCATCCCACGACTACCGCCCGCTGGAAACCACTGCTGAGCGTCAGGCCTGGCGTGTTGCCGCACTGACCGGGGTGACCATGCTGGTGGAGATTGTCGCCGGTTATGCGTTCAATTCCATGGCCTTGCTCGCTGATGGCTGGCACATGGCCTCGCATATGCTCGCGATTGGCCTCACCGCTCTGGCCTACCTGCTAGCGCGACGCTACGCCAACGACCCACGTTTTGCTTTTGGCACCTGGAAGGTCGAGGTTCTGGCCGGGTTCGCCAGCTCGCTGATGTTGCTGGTGGTGGTGGCGATGCTGGCGTTCGAATCCTTCTGGCGTTTGTTGCAGCCCCAGGTGATTGCCTTCGAGATGGCGCTGTGGGTCGCAGTCATTGGCTTGTTGGTCAACCTGACTTCTGCCTGGCTGCTGCGTGATAGCCATGATCACGGGCATGCCCACGGCCAGGGCCATAGTCACGCTGGCGCGCATGCTCATGATGATCACGATCACGATCACGATCACGATCACGATCACGATCACGCAGCGCCAGCGGCGGGCAAGGACCTTAATCGCCATGCCGCCTTTATCCACGTACTGGCCGATGCGCTGACTTCGGTGGCGGCTATCATCGCCTTGCTCGGTGGCCTGCTGCTGGGCTGGGACTGGCTCGACCCACTGATGGGCGTGATTGGCGCGGTAATTATCGCGGTGTGGGCCAAGGGTCTGCTGATCGAAACTGGCAAGGTGTTGCTTGATCGCGAGATGGACAGCCCGGTGGTCGAGCGTGTACGCAGCGTTTTGGCCGAGGAAGCGGACACTGAGCTGGCCGATCTGCACCTATGGCGCGTTGGCCGGGCGCAGTTCGCCTGCATCGTCAGCGTGGTGACCCATGGCGACGGCTCGGCAGATCGCTACAAAGCGCGGCTGGCGGGGATTGCGGAGTTGGTGCATGTGACCGTGGAGGTCAATCGCTGTGCCGATGTGCACGGGGTGGAGCGGGGCTGAATGGAAAAATCTGCGCGGCTCGAAAGCCGGTGGGACTTCCGACTTTAACGGTGACCGCACAGGTCGCCAAGCGCTATTTGTCGCGCCGATAAATAAACCGGTAAATGCCGAAAAAAACGTTTTTCTGTCATCTTTTTTGGAGTATCTAAAAGGCAAGACCGCCGAACCCTGCAGACAGGTGGCGGCCATTGGCCCTCACCTTTTTGCAGCCTTCTCAGCCTCGGCACTGAGGAGTCGACGGCCCCTCCGCGGCGCAGACTCGCCCCTGCGTTGCTTGGCTACTACAAGAAGGTGACCGAGTATGGATGACCACGGACGCTCCAAGCCCACCGCCCCAACCCTGTACGCCCTCGACACCAATGTGCTGATCCACGACCCCAACGCGCTGCTGAATTTTCAGGAGCACCACGTTGCGATTCCCATGACCGTACTGGAGGAACTGGACAAGCTTAAAACCGGCAAACAGGGCGTGGCCGCCGAGTGCCGCCAGGCCATCCGTCTAATCGACAAGATTCTCGGCAGCGCCAACCCGGAGGAAGTGGAACACGGCGTTGCCATTCAGCGTGACAAGAGCGGCCCCTGTGGGTATTTGTCGATTCTGATGAGCAAGAGCGCCACCCCGGTCACCTGGCTGCCGGAAGACCTCAACGACAACAAGATCATCAACCAGTTGGTCGAGCTGAAGTCCCGTCGCCCCGGTCTCAACGTGGTGCTGGTGACCAAAGACATCAACATGCGCCTCAAGGCGCGCGCCTGTGGCATCGATTCCGAGGATTACCATACCGACCAGTTGGTCGACGACGTGTCCTTGCTGTCGCAGGGTTACCACAACATGGACGGCTCCTTCTGGGACCGCGTGAACAAGGTGGAAACCCGTCAGGACCACGGCCGTACCTGGCACCGCGTGCAGCTCATCGACAACTTGCCGGCGGTTCACCTCAACGAGTTCATCATCGACGAGCAGGGCTTTGTTGGCTGGATCAAGGGCATCAAGCATGGCGAACTGCTGATTCTCGACATGCACCAGGAACCCTTGATGCATCAGGAAGCCTGGGGCCTGCGCCCGCGGGATATCTATCAGTCACTGGCGTTGTTTGCCTTGCTTGATCCGGACATCCATCTGGTCAACCTGTCCGGCGCGGCCGGTTCCGGTAAAACCATCCTGGCCCTGGCGGCGGCCATCGAACAGACCATGGTCAGCAAGCGTTATCGCAGAATTATCGCCACCCGCAGCGTGCAGGGGTTGGATCAGGAAATCGGCTTTCTACCGGGCACCGAAGCCGAGAAGATGGAGCCCTGGCTCGGCGCGATCACCGACAACCTCGAAGCCCTGCATATGGACGACGAGAATACCCATGGCAGCGTCGACTACATCCTGCAAAAGGTCCCGCTGCAGTTCAAATCCCTCAACTACATCCGGGGCCGCAGCTTCCAGCAGAGCCTGATCCTGATCGACGAATGTCAGAACCTTACCCCGCACCAGATGAAAACCATCATCACCCGTGCCGGCAGCGGTTCCAAAGTGGTGTGCTTGGGCAACCTGGCGCAGATCGATACGCCTTACCTGTCGGCGCCCAGCTCGGGCCTGACCTACCTGACGGAGCGCTTCAAAGACTTCGAGCATGGCGTGCATATCACCCTGCAGGGTGTGCCGCGTTCGATCCTTGCCGAGTACGCCGAAACCCATATGTAACCCTCATCCGCGCTCGCCCAGCAGGCCGTTATGCCTGCTGGGCCGGACGCCGCTGTAACCTCCCGTCTGAATCACCTGGCATTCACAGGTGCCGAAACCTGACCCCTGGGTTTACAATCGCCGGACACCTGCCTGGAGTCTGTCTGTGTTAACCCATCTCGATTCCCAAGGCCGCGCCAATATGGTCGATGTCAGCGATAAAGCCCTGACCGTCCGTGAAGCCGTGGCCGAAGCTTTGGTGCGCATGCGCCCAGAAACCCTGCAGATGATTGCTCAGGGCGATCACCCCAAGGGTGACGTGTTCGCCGTGGCGCGTATTGCCGGTATTCAGGCAGCGAAGAAAACCAGCGACCTGATCCCGCTGTGCCACCCGTTGATGCTCACCAGCGTCAAGGTCGAGCTGACCCCTGAGGGCGCGGATGTCGTGCGCATCACTGCGCGCTGCAAGCTGACCGGGCAGACCGGGGTGGAAATGGAAGCCCTGACCGCCGCCAGCGTCGCCGCGTTGACTATCTATGACATGTGCAAGGCGGTGGATCGCGGCATGGTGATCGAAAGCGTGCGCCTGCTGGAGAAGGTCGGTGGCAAGAGTGGACACTTTATAGCTGGGGAAGAAGCATGATCCGCGTGCAGTATTTCGCCCGTTACCGCGAAGCCCTGGGTCTGGATGGTGAGCAGTTGAGCGCTGAATTCACCAGCCTTGATCAACTGCGTCAACACTTGCTGGCGCGTGGCGGGGTCTGGGAAGTACTGGCTGAGCAGAACCTGATGTGTGCACGCAATCAGGAACTGTGCAGCCTGGATGAGCCGCTGGCAGCTGGCGATGAAGTGGCGTTTTTTCCTACCGTAACCGGCGGTTGAGCCGTTTTTCGTCGCGGCTAAAGCCCCTCCCACAGAGAACCTTTGCATGAGCACTCGCGTCCAGTCGCACCCCTTCGATCCGGGCAATGAACTCAACGCCTTGCACGCGGCCAACCTGGGCATTGGCGCGGTGGTCAGCTTTGTCGGCTATGTGCGCGATTTCAACGAAGGCCGCGAAGTCGGCGGGATGTTTCTCGAACACTTCCCTGGCATGACCGAGAAGGCCCTGGGCAAGATTGCCGAGGAAGCCACGCAGCGCTGGCCGCTGTTGGGTATCGAGATCATTCACCGTATCGGTCGCTTGGAACCAGGCGAGCCGATTGTGTTTGTCGGCACCAGCAGCGCCCACCGTCAGGCGGCATTCGACGCCTGCAACTTCGTCATGGATTACCTGAAAACCCGCGCGCCGTTCTGGAAGAAGGAAGACACCGCCGAAGGCCCGCGCTGGGTCGAAGGGCGCTGCTCCGATCAGACCGCAGCCGAGCGCTGGAAACAGGAACCCTAAACACCTTTTGCCAGGTCGCCTGCGCTGATTCTTCAGTCGCAGCGCTGCCTGTTGCCCGGTTGACGATTTATACATATAAGTCCAGTATGGAATTTAAAGTATAAATCGAGGCTGGCATATGACCCGTCCATGCGTGCTTCTCAGCCATCGCTTTTCGCTCAGGAGCACACCTGATGCGCCTTTCTTCTGTCTTGCAGCAACCGTCGTTGCCCGCTCGATCTGCGCAGCAATGCCAGGTGGCACGGGCCTGTCACTCCCTCAGCAGGAATCCGCACAATGAAGAAAATCGTCCTGGCGGGCGGCATCGCCCTGAGCCTGATTGCATCCAGTCTGTTCGCCGCAGACAAGCCCTTGCGCCTGGGTATCGAGGCCGCGTATCCGCCATTCGCCTTCAAGGAAGCCAGCGGTCAGATCGCCGGCTTTGATGTGGATATTGGCAACGCCCTGTGCGCCGAGATGAAAACCGAGTGCCAATGGATCGAGCAGGAGTTCGATGGCCTGATCCCCTCGCTCAAGGTGAAAAAGGTCGACGCCATTCTGTCGTCCATGACCATCACCGATGACCGGCGCAAATCGGTGGATTTCACCGGCAAGTACTACTACAGCCCGGCGCGCCTGGTGATGAAGGACGGCAGCGAAGTGGCCGCCGATTTCAGTAACCTTAAGGGCAGGCGCATCGGCGTGCAGCGCTCGACCACCACCGACCGTTTCGCCAGCGAAGTGCTGGCCGCACAAGGGGTTGAAGTGGTGCGCTACAGCTCGCAGAACGAGATCTACCTCGACCTGATCTCTGCGCGCCTGGACGGCACCTTGGCCGACGCCATCCCGGTGGATGAGGGCTTTCTGAAAACCGCCAACGGCAAGGGCTTCGCCTTCGTCGGTCCGGCGTTTACCGACCCGAATTATTTCGGTGAAGGTGCCGGCATCGCCGTGCGCAAGGGCGATTCTGAACTGCTCGGCAAGCTGAATGCAGCCATTCAGGCGATACGCGCCAGCGGCGAGTACCAGAAGATTCAGGCCAAGTACTTCACCTTCGATATCTACGGCGACTGATTGCATCAGGCAGTAAAAAGCCGCGCAGTGCGCGGCTTTTTACTGTTCGGCTTGTGTTTACAGCATGCCTAGTCACTTATCACTGCTCGCCTTCGCGGTAGCTCGCCCCCTCATATACAACATCAAGGCAAATTGCCATGATGCCGAAATCTATTACAAGCACGCTTGCGTGCGTTGGAGGTTTCAATGGTCGGGCACCCTACGAAGTCAGCCTGCTACCTGTTACTGGCCTTTTCCATGCTGGGTCTCAGCGGCTGCGCCTCCGATGGCGGCCTGGGGGAGTTGGCGGTTGTGGCGGCGATGGTTGCACCCATTCCTGGGGATGCCAGCGCGCTGCTTACAACGGCAGCCGTTGCAGGTGGAGCCGTCGCATTGGCTTCGGCCAGCTCGATAGAATCGACGCCTGGTGCTGTGCCGGTGCCGGGGCAAGCCGCGCCGTATAAACCGGACCTGCAGATGCTGGTGACCCGCGAAACGCCTGAGCGCTATCGCCCACGTTCCTGCGAGTACATCGAAATGGCGCTGATTGAAGTGCCTGGCTATGTCGGCAGTAGCGAGCCTTTGCTGCAGCAGGCGGGCGAGGCCCGTAAGGTCGCTGCCAGCCAGGTCTGGTATGAAAAGGGTTGTACCCAGGCGAACCTGCCGCGCGGGATCATTGGCGTGCACATGGATACGGTTGACGCCGTCAGTGCCGCGCGGATTTCAGCACCGACGACGGGCGTGCTGATCGAACGCACCGGGCCAGGCAGCAGTGCACAAAATGCCGGAATCCTTGCTGGCGATATCGTGGTGGCAGTCAATGACCAGCCGATTGCAGACTCCGTCGACTTTCGCCTGGCCATTGCCAAAGCTCCCATCAGCTCGAGCATCAATCTCAAATACTGGCGTGCACACAACTTCTATACCGTTCCGGCCCTTATTGCCTCGTCGGGTAATCCGCCCCCGGTACTGCCGCTGGCCGCGCGCGGTAGCGCCATGCTGCTCAAGGCCACTTCTGTCTCGTTGCAGGGCATGAGCCTGGGCGTGGTGACGCCGTCTTACGCCAAAGCAGTGGGGCTGGCCTCAGCGAAAGGTGCCTGGGTGACGGACACCGTCAAGGGCAGTGCGGCGGATCGGGCGGGCATCAAGCCGCTGGATGTGATTGTCGAAGTCAGCGGCCAGGAAGTGGCCTCGGCCCAGGATGTCGCGGATATTTCGTCGCGCATGCGCGCCGGTTACAAGGCCACAGTCAGCGTCTGGCGCAACCAGGCTAAACGCGACGTGCAGATGGTGCTGCGCAATGAGTGATCACACCGTACTGGCTTTGCGTTTAGCGGCGCTGGCGGTTGCTTCGGCAGCGCTCTCCGGTTGTATGCATGCTGCTCACGCGGTGTTTTCTCCCGCGATGGAGGCGGCGATGGAGGCCTCGATAACGCCAGAAAAACTCGGCATCACCACCTCCACCTGGCGCGGTAAAAGCTGTAGTGAGCTGGAGGAAAGCCACGCCTATATGCTAGAGCTTCATCAGAAATCCAACCCATCAGGTGACCCGGGCATGGCCAGGGTTGATGGTTGGCAGATGGATGCGCTTAATCAGGTGCGCCGCGAGCAGGGCTGCTTTGGCGGTACGGCCACGGTGCCGGCCTCTGGGCAGGTCACGGCTTACGGCTACTGCTTTTCCGGCACGGAAACGGTCAACTACCTGACTCCGGTGTTTACCTATCGCGACTTTTACACCGACGGCGGCGCGGCGGAGACCGCGGCGTTCAATGCGATGCTGCGCTCGACCTACGGGGTTACGGACGGCCGGGGTGGTTGCCTGATGGAGGACAGCCCGGCCAATGCCGCTGCAGAGATCGAGCGCCTTGCAAACCTAACCAGGCTACAAATGAACTGGGACACGGTGCACGTGCCCTGGACTCCGCCGCCGATTGAAAAGGCCGCCAAGCTAGCAACGCGAGCAGCAGCGGCGCCGGCCAGCGTTTCGCCTGCTGCGGCTAACATCGGCAGCAGCAGTATCGAGGCCACGGACCTCGGCTTGACCCTGGAAAGCCCGAGCCCGGAATTGGTCAGTGCCCTTGGCCTGAAAAGCCCTACCGGTGCCTGGGTAGTCAGCGTCACCCCTGGCAGCCCTGCGGCAAAAGCTGGCCTAAAGTCGATGGATGTGATCCTCGATGTGTCTGGTCAGGAAGTGCGCGGGCCAGAGGATGTGCAGTCGATCACCAGCCGTCTGCGCAGCGGCTACCGCGCGCCATTGGGGGTATGGCGCAATCGTGCGCAGCAGGAGCTTACGCTGGCCATTCCGACGCGCGCTGCGCCAGTTGCAGTTGCAGTTGCTGCCGTTGCTCAGCCGCCGGCGCCAGTGCCAACTCCGGTGATTGCTGCGCCTGCTGCCGCGCCCCAGGGCAATACCTTCTGCCATGCCTATATCTATGTGGTGAAGAAGCCCGGCGGCGTGCAATCGGCGATCTTCCAGAGCCCCAGCCCGCAGATAACCTCGGCCGGCATGATGACCACGCTCTCTGCCTTTGTGACCAAGGTCAGGCAGCAGCAGCCCGAGGCCTGGCGGCCGTTCAGCTTCCCTGAGGTGCAATGCAGCCCACCTTCGGGTTACTGCTATGCCAATGCGCAGAAGGCGTTATTCAAACCCGACCAGATGGCCGGCCAGTTCTGCTTCGCCAACCGCGCTGAGGTGCAGAAGCATTACGAGGAGTTCAACTCGGTGAAGCCAGTTTATGAAACGCTGGAGTGGAAGCCTTAGGCGCTTTTCTGCAATCACTGCGCCAGGCTCAGCAGCATATGGCCGACGGACTGAGCCAAGACTGAATACACTATGCGCCAGACTATCCCGGACCATAACTATGGCTCTACCGAACAAGGACCGCGCCTCCATGGCTTCCCCAGATAAACAGCAGAAACGCGCCCAGCGGGCCAAAGCCAAGGCCAAGCAGAACCGTTCGGGCAAGGCTAAAGCCCATGTCGTACACCCGCTGCTGGCCAACCCGTTGATTAACGAGCCGTTCGATGATGTGGAAATCGACCTGAGCACCTTCGACTTCAAAGACATCGAAGAGAACGGTTTCGACCCTGCGCACTTCGACGACCTGTTCCAGGCGATGAAGGTCGGCGAAGGCATCAGCCTGTTGGCAATGTGCCTGATATTCCTGCAATACCCAGTGTTGGAGTTGGTGGTCGCGGAGGAAGCGGAAGAGGCTGCCACGGACTTTATGATGGGGCTGCTGATCGTCTATCGCGCGATTTTCCACGATGAAGACGAAGATACCGCCGTGGAGTGGATCGGCAGCGACGCCTTCCAGCATGCCTATAACGAAGCATCAATGATCCTGCAGAAGAAAAACGCTCGCGGCATTCCTGGCGCCCGCACTTAGTTGCAAAGGCGTTATCTGCTCAAGCCTGCGGCAGGCGTCCGCGTATCAGCGTGCCGAGTAAATCAATAAGCCACCACAGCAGCAGGCCAGGTAGTAGAGCGATTGCAAGCAGATGCAGGCGCCCGAGAAACAGGGCGATGAAAATCGCTGACTGCGTCCAGGTATTACCAAAGGCTTGGGCGAATACCACGCAGCTAAAATAGGCCGCAAGCACAGCCAGCAGAACAAAGCTGGCCGCTCGCAAACGACGATTTTTCAACACTCTGATGAGGGCGGCGTAGAGCAATATGCTGGGCAGCGAGAGCAGCAGGATTTCCAGCAGCGGGTAATCGACATCGATTAAAAATGGCCATTCCAGCGTGCGACGCGGCTCGCCGGTGACGGCGCAGATAAACAGCCCAGCTACCAGGGGAATGCCCAGCGCCTGAATGGTTGCGAAGATAAAACCGAGAAAACGTTGCATGTCTGGCAATCCCTGCCGAATGAGCGGACTCAGGCCTCGCCTTTGATCTCTTTCAAATGCTTGTACACCGTCGCGCGGCCCATGTTCAGAACGTTGGCCACGTAGTTGGCGGCGCTTTTGCCTTTGAAGGCGCCTTCGGCGTGCAGGGCTTCGACCAGTTCGCGCTTGTGATCGCGGGTCAGCAGGTTGAGGCCGAGCTGGCGCTGGCGTAGCCAGCTGTGCAGAAAGGTGTTGATGCGCTCCTGCCAGTCATCGCGGAACAGGGCGTCGGGCTGCGGCACCAGTTTGCTGGAGGAGAGAAACAGGTCCAGCGCCTGCTTGGCGGTCTCGAACAGCGAGATATTCAGGTTGATGCACAGCACCGCGATGGGCGTGCCGGTGGCGTCGCGTAGCACGCTGCTGACCGAGCGAATCTTCTGGCCGTCCCAGTTGAGCTTTTCATAAGGGCCGATGGTGCGTTCGTCGACGTCGCCACTGAGCATGTCTTCCAGCGCCGCGTCATCACCGATCACCCGTTTGGAGATGTTGTTGGCGATGTAGTCGACCTTTTGTGTGCGCAGATCGTGCAGCACCACTTCGGCATGGGGGAAGAACAGCGTGGCAATGGCGTCGGCGATGGTGCGGTAGTTGTCCAGCTCGGGGGCAGGGCGGGGCGGCGTCATGCGGCTAACTCTTCGGGCTCAGGTGGCGTTGCGAGTGTGCCGCAAAGCGCCCGAGGCGTCATCCTCGGGCGCTGCGACTGATTATTTGAGTAGGCGGGCAGGGGAGAGCATGGCTTCCGTAAGGCCAAATTGGCGCAAGTGTTCGGGCAGCGATTCACCACGGGCCAGGGCGGCGCAGGCCATGCCCATGGCGGCTGAGGTCTGGATGCCGTAACCGCCTTGCGCGGCCACCCAGAAGAAGCCCGCCATCTGCGGGTCGAAGCCGCCGACCAGATCGCCATCGGCGACGAAGGAGCGTAGGCCAGCCCAGGTATGCGCTGGGCGGCGAATGCTCAGGCTGGTGTGCTCTTCGATCTGGTAGATGCCCAGGGCGATATCCAGCTCTTCCGGCTGTACATCGTGGGGCTCGACCGGGTCGGCGTTGGCTGGCGAGCCGAGCAGCAGGCCGGCATCGGGCTTGAAGTAGAAGGATTCGTCCAGGCTGACCACGCATGGCCAGGCATGGCAGTCGATGCCTTCCGGCCCGTTAAAGGTAAAGGCGGCGCGGCGTTTGGGGATCAAACCAATGGGCGCCACGCCCGCCAGGGCGGCAATCTGGTCGCACCAACCGCCGGCGGCGTTGATCAGCACCTTGGCGCGGTATTGCGCGCTGCCGCAGTCCACCAACCAGACATCGCCGTCGCGCTGGATGCGTAGCACTTCGCAGTGGCTGTGGATTTCCCCGCCCTGCTGGCGTATGCCGCGCAGGTAGCCCTGGTGCAGGGCGTCGGTGTCGATGTCGGCGGCGCTGGGGTCGAGCATGGCGGCCTGCACCTTGTCGCGGCGCAGCACAGGCACCAGTGCGCAGGCTTCATCGGCGCTCAACAGACGCATATCGGGCACGCTGGCTTTGCCGCTGTCGAACTGGCGTTGCAGCTCGGCGGCATCACCGGTGAAGTCCACCACCAGCTCGCCGCGCTGGGTTAGCAGCGGGTGCTCGGCAAAACCTGCGGGCGGCGCATCGTAGAAGGCGCGGCTGGCGGCGGTCAGCGCGCGCACCTGGGGCGTGCCGTAGGCCACGGTATAGAGCGCGGCCGAGCGCCCGGTGGAGTGGTAACCCGGCAGCTGCTCGCGCTCCAGCAGGATGGTCTTGCCATGGGCGGCGAGAAAGTAGCCGGTGGAGGCCCCCGCAATGCCGGCGCCGATGATCAGGTAGTCCGCCTGGTGCATCAGCAGGTCTCCTGCTTGAGCTGGTATAGCGCGTGGGCCAGGGCGACATCTTCCAGGCCCAGGCCGATGGAGCGGAAAAATACTGAGCGGCGATAGTCCGGGCGCACGGCCTTACCGCTGACGAGCCCAGCCAGATCACCCAGGATGTCGGCACTGCTCCAGCCCAGACGGCTGGCCAGGAGCATTTCCCCCGCGCTATCCGGGGTGGTAGCGCGGTAGTCGCAGTAGACATCCATATTCAGCAGACTGGCGGGCGTTACTTCATGGGCGCGCGGCGCGTTAGTGCTGATTGAGGTGATCAGCGCCGGTTTATCCAGCTCGACGGGATCGAGCAACGGTTTCGCCGATGAAGTGCAGAGCATCACCACATCGGCATCGCGAATGGCGTCTGCCTGGCTGGCGCACAGCTGGATGCGTGGGTCGAGTTGCTGCAGCTTGAGCAGCTGCGCGCCGGTTTTGCCGGCCAAACCTGGTGAGTAAAGGCGGATGCTCTGCCACGGGCGTAGGTGTTTGGCGTAATGCACATGGGCTTGCGCCACGGCGCCGCTGCCGATCACCGCCAGGCGGTTGGCTTCGGGCGTGGCAAGGGCATCCACGGCCACTGCGGTGGTGGCGGCGGTACGTGCGGTGGTTAGGCTGCCGGCATCGCACAGCAGCAGTGGCTGGCAGGTTTGCATCGACATCAGCAGGGTCCAGGCGGTAATCAGCGGGCCTTGCTCGCGGACGATATAGGGCGAGGTTTTCACCCCGTACACACCCGCTCCGGCGAGTACGCCCAGGTAATTGATAAAGTCGCCAGCCTCGTTGGGGAACTCCACCAGCTGCTGCGCGGGCTGCACCGCATGGCCGGCGGCCAGCTCGCGGAACATCGCGACCATGGCCTGGTGCACATCGACCTGAGCGAGCAGCTGCTCGGCAGCGGTTTTATCCAGCACATAAGGGGTGGTCGACATCGGCGGCTCCGTACGAATTAAACATTTAATTCCATTTTGGACTTTAGTGTATTGATCGACAAGCGCTGACGCGGCATCTTGATACGTGGCTGCGACGTTTAATGTGCTTGGCGTAAGCGCTTGCGAAACGCCCCAGGGCTTTCCCCGCAGAGTTGCTTGAACAGCTTGGCAAAGGTGGCGCGGTCGGCGTACCCGACCTGCTCGGCGATCTGCTCCAGCGACGCCGGGCTGCGCAGGGCGCGCTGCGCGGCGCTAATGCGCACGCGCTGCAGATAGTCGTTGGGCGTCAGCCCGGTGCTGGCCTTGAAGCGGCGCAACAGGGTGCGCGATGAGCAGTTGGCTTCAGCGGCCAGGCGGTTGAGGTCGATAGCTTCGCCGTGATGGCGGTGCAGCCACTGCAACACCGGTGCGAGCGGACAATCGCTGCTGGGCGGCGGCAGCAGCGGGGCGAAGCGTGATTGCTGACCGCGCTGGCTGTCGAACACCAGAGCATTGGCCACCTGCTGCGCCAGCGTGTCACCCGCATGCTGGCGGATCAGGTGCAGGCACAAATCGAGTCCGGCGTGTGCGCCGCCGGAGCTGAGCAACTGGCCGTCTTCACAGACCAGTTGCTCGATCTGCAGATTGACCTGCGGGAAGCGCAGGCGGAACTGGCTGGCCAGTGCCCAGTGGGTGGTGGCGCGGCGCCCGTCGAGCACACCGGCAGCGGCCAGCAGAAAGGCGCTGCTGCACAGACTGGCCAGTTGTTGGGTGGGTGCGCGTTGCGCCAGCCAGGGCAGCAGGGCGGCGTTATCGCTCAGGGTGGTATCGATGGCGCTGCCGCTGGCAGCGAGCAGAATCAGCTCGGCATCCTCGGCCAGGCTCAGGTCGCCATCGACCTGGATCTGCGCAAAGCCCAGATCAACCGCCTCCCCATCCAGACTAACGCGCTGCAACTCGAACAACCGTTGCTCGGCCAGGCGGTTGGCCAGGACAAACGCGTCCATGGCCATGCTCAGGCTGGAGCACACGGTTTGCGGGCAGACGTACAGGGCGATCTTCAGCATGACGTGCTCAGGTGCGATGAAATTTGGCGATTATTGACACAAGTATGTCTTTTGCGCCAATCGCGCAGCGGCGATTTAACGACAATACTGCTCGCACGTTCCCTACCGGAGTTCGCCCCATGACCCACCCCAACGCCGAGCTGATCACCCGTTTCTACCAGGCCTTCCAGCAGTTGGATGCCGAAACCATGGCCAGCTGTTACAGCGAGGATGTGCAGTTCAGCGACCCGGTGTTTACCGACCTGCGCGGTGCGGCTGCCGGTGATATGTGGCGCATGCTCTGCGCCAAGGCTCAGGGCTTTTCCCTGACCTTTGATGGCGTGGCGGCGGATGATCATTCCGGGCGTGCGCGCTGGGTGGCTACTTACACCTTCAGCCAGACGGGCAATCAGGTGGTCAACCATATCGAGGCCAACTTCCGTTTTCGCGACGGCAAAATCAGCGAGCATCGCGATCACTTCGATCTGTGGCGCTGGGCAGGTCAGGCGCTGGGTCTTAAAGGTCAACTGCTGGGTTGGGCGCCGTTTGTGCAAAACGCCATTCGCCAGCAGGCGGGTAAAGGTTTGGCGGCGTTCCGGAAGAGCCGTTAAGCTCGGCGACCTTGCTTATTACCTGCTGATTTAACTGATGCTTGACTCCTCTTCTGCGTCTGAAACACCCGCCGCCAAGCCCTGGTTTGTCTATCTGGTGCGTGCGGCCAATGGTGCGCTGTACTGCGGCATCAGCGACGATCCGCACAAGCGTTTTGCCAAACACCAGAGCGGTAAGGGCGCGCGCTTTTTCCACGTGAGCCCGGCGCAGGCTTTGGTGTATATCGAACCATGTGCCGGCAAAGGCGCGGCGCTGCGCCGGGAGCGCGCGGTCAAGGCCTTGAGCAAGGCGGCCAAGGAAACCCTAGTCGCCGCTGCTGTTATCGCTGCGACTGATAACGCACCATCAGCCTAAGCGGGTAGGCCGCTGCTGCCAGCGCGGTTAAGCTGCTGGTTTACCTGACCCCTTGCGGAGCCTGCCATGCACGAGTTGATCCTGCACCATTACGATGCCTCACCGTTTGCCGAGAAGGCGCGCCTGATGCTGGGTTTCAAGCAGCTGTCCTGGCGCTCGGTGGATATTCCGCGAATCATGCCCAAGCCCGATCTAGTGGCGCTGACCGGTGGCTACCGCAAGACTCCTGTGCTGCAGGTGGGTGCCGATATCTACTGTGATACCGCACTGATTGCGCGTCGCCTGGACGCGGAGAAAGCAACCCCTGCGCTGTTCCCCGAGGGCCAGGAGTTCGTTGCGGCGAGCTTTGCTCAGTGGATCGACTCGCAGATTTTTCAACATGCGGTGAGCCTGGTGTTTCAGCCGGAATCCGTTGCCGTGCGTTTCGGCAAGCTGCCGCCCGAGGCGGTCAAGGCTTTTGTCGCAGACCGTGCCGGGCTGTTCAGTGGCGGTAGCGCAACGCGTGTACCGGTCGAGGTGGCCAAGCACAACTGGCCGTCGCTGATGGGGCGGGTAGAGCAGCAACTGGCGCGCGAGGCGGGCGACTTCCTGTTTGGTGAGCCGTCGATTGCTGACTTCTCCCTGGCCCATTGTCTGTGGTTCCTCAAAGGCACCCCAGTGACCGCGCCGCTGGTCGATGCCTATCCGCATGTCAGCGCCTGGCTCGGCCGCGTGCTGGGCTTCGGTCACGGTGCGTCCAGTGCGCTGAGTGCAGAAGATGCTATTGCCATCGCCCATGCGGCGACGCCAGCGGCTCTGCCGGACGAGCCGTTCGTGGAACCCAACGGCCTCACGGTCGGTCAGCGGGTGCAGATTGCCGCCACCGATTACGGTGTCGACCCGGTAGAGGGCGAGCTCGTGTTCGCCGGTGCTGAAGAACTGATCCTACGCCGCGAGGATGATCGTGCCGGTACCGTGCATGTGCATTTCCCGCGGCTGGGCTTTGCCATCAAGGCGCTGTAAGCACCAGGTTAGGACCTACCGTGCGCTGGCTTTTCAGTAGGCGGCGCGCATCGCCTGCGGATCGTAACCGTGAATCAGCGTGCCCTTGATATCCAGCAAGGGCACGCCGCGCCCACCCAGGGCCTTGAAGGTCGCCTGGCCGGCTGGGTCTTTCTCGATATCGATTTCCCGATAGGCAATCTGGTCATTCGCCAGTTGCTCGCGGGTTTTCGCGCAGTAGCCGCACCACTGCGTGGCATACAGCACCACTTCGCCTGGTCGATCAGCCAGCGGCGGTTGAAACCAGCGTTGCACCGTGTCCCAGTGTTGGAAGAGCGCCAGGGCGCTAAGCAGCAGAATGACTTTCTTCATGGGGCGTTCCTTTGCCTGCTTGTGTCGATGGTCTGGTGAACCGTGTGCTAACTGCGCTGCAAGTCTTCCAGACTGAACGGCGGCGGGGTATGCGGCCAATCCAGTTTTAGCCGCTCCAGCTCGCGGGCCAGCAGGCTTGCCACCAGCCAGTCGCGCAGCCAGCGATGATCCGCCGGAATTACATACCAGGGTGCTGCGTCGCTGTGGCTGGCTGCAAGTTGCTCGGCCCAGCGCTGTTGGCGCAGGTCAAATTCGCGGTAGGACTGCATGTCGCTGCTGTGCAGTTTCCAGCGTTTATGAGGTTTTTCCAGGCGCTCTTGCAGGCGGTGCTTTTGTTCATCTCTGGATAGCTGCAAAAAGCATTTCAGCGGTTGAATCGACTGGCTGATCAGCTGCGCCTCGAAGGCGTGAATCGCCAGCTGGCGCGCAGGCAGTTCGGCAGCACTGCACAGGCCATCCAGCGGATCGCTGATCAGCCCTTCGTAGTAACTGCGGTTGAATACCCCGAGCAGGCCCAGCCCCGGCAAGCGCCGTTGATAGCGCCAGAGAAAGTCATGGCGCTGTTCGCAGGCATCGGGCTTCTGAAAACTGTGGATGCGCAGACCCTGGGGATCGAAGCTGCTGATCACCCGGCGAATCACGCCATCCTTACCGGAGCAATCGGTGCCTTGCAGGATCAGCAGCAGGGCATTACGCCGGTTGGCCCAGAGCATGCGCTGTTGCTGATTGAGCCAGGGGCGCAGTTCAGCCAGGGCTAGCTGCGCCGCCTGCTTGTTCAGGCCGAAGTCGCGCGCCGGATCCTGGGCAAAGGGCGCTGCCGGATCACAGCGGCAGGCATCCAGCAGGCTATCCGGCAGGCGGCTCATGCTTAGTTTTTGCGGCGCTTGAGTTGATCGGTCAACTGCGTCGGCAGGTTACGGATCACCAGGGTGTCAGTGCTTTCGTCGTACTCGATCTTCGAGCCGAGCAGATGAGCTTCAAAGCTGATCGACAGACCTTCGGCACGGCCGGTAAAGCGCTGGAACTGGCTGAGGGTGCGTTTGTCCGCCGGAAATTCCGGGGCCATGCCGTAATCCTTGTTGCGGATATGCTCAAAGAAGGCCTTGGGTCGTTCTTCGTCGATCAGTCCGGATAGCTCATCGAGGGTGATGGGCTCGCCTTGTTTGGCCTGGTTCGCCGCATAGCTGACCAAGGTCTTGGTCTTCTCGCGGGCCTGTTCTTCCGGCAGGTCTTCGCTTTCCACGAAGTCACTGAAGGCTTTCAGCAGGGTGCGTGTTTCGCCGGGCCCGTCGACGCCTTCCTGGCAGCCGATAAAGTCGCGGAAGTACTCCGAGACCTTCTTGCCGTTCTTGCCCTTGATAAACGAGATGTACTGCTTGGAGTTGGCGTTGTTGCGCCACTCGGAGATGTTGATGCGCGCCGCCAGGTGCAGCTGGCTCAGGTCCAGGTGCTTGGCGGCGGTCACGTCTAACGCCTCGTTCACTGCCACGCCTTCACTGTGGTGCAGCAGGGCGATCGACAGGTAATCGGTCATGCCTTGCTGATAATGGGCGAACAGCACATGGCCGCCGGTGGACAGGTTGGATTCTTCCATCAGCTTCTGCAGCTGCTCGACCGCCTGACGGCTGAATGCGGCAAAGTCCTGACCTTCGTCGAGGTAGTGCTTCAACCAGCCGCTGAACGGATAGGCACCGGACTCCTCGTGGAAAAACCCCCAGGCCTTGCCCTGCTTGGCGTTATAGCTCTCGTTGAGGTCGGCGAGCATGTTTTCGATGGCTTGCGAGGCGGCCAGCTCGGTGTCGCGAGCATGCAGCACGGCGGGAGTGCCATCAGGCTTTTTGTCGATCAGGTGAACGATGCAGTGGCGGATCGGCATAGCGGCCTCGTGGTGCGTAAACGGAAAGCGCGCATCTTACCCGACCAGCTGCTTGGCAGTCGTGCGCTGCTGCAGTGCATGCAGGCGTTCGATCATGTAGCGCAGGTGCATATGTAACTGGTACAGCTCGCTGGAGTAGGACAGCGGCACTTCAATCCGCGCCAACTCATCCTCTAGGCGTTCCAAGCGGAGGATCTCAGCATCCAGGTCGTTGGGCAGTTTGCCTTGGTAGAGCTGCTGGTCGATCTCACGTAGGTGTTTGTACCAGCGGTAGATGCGCGCGCGGATGCGCCACTGGTAGATCGGGCCGATGGCCTTGAACAGCGGGAACAGCAGCACCAACAGTGGAATGGCCAGGATGATGTAGCGGTCAGCCAGGGAGGCAATACGGAACGGCAGATAGCGCTGCAGGATGGGCAGGCCCTTGTCGTAGTAGTACTCGGCTTCGTTCAGGGTATTGAGTGACAGCGGCGGCTTGGCCGGATAGCTGCCGGCGGGGTCGAGCAGGCTGCCATTCTTCAGCACGGTTTTCGCCGCTTCGAGGATCAGCGGGGTGAGTGACGGGTGGAATTCCTCGCCGGCGACCAGCGTGGCAACCGGGCCGAGGGTCACGATGTCACGGTCTGGGGTGTTGTGCTGCATATCGAGCATGCCTTCGCCCACCTGCAACTGACTCAAGTAGGGCAGGCGTGCGAGGTAGGCTTCGGTGCGGCGCAAGCTGACCAGGCGTACTTTGGGCTCCGCAGCCAGGCGCTGGATCAAGGCATTTTCGGCGGGGCCCACGAAGAAGGCCGCGTCCAGTTCGCCCGCGATCAGCGCTTCAGCGGCCTTGCTGCCGCCCATTTGTTGCCAGCGCTGTGGGTACTGTGGCGGCTCGATGCGGTTGGCGGCAAAAAGTGCCGCGGTGACTGCCTGGGTACCACTGTTGGCGGAGCCGATGGCCAGGCGCAGCTTGATCAGATCGCTCAGACGTTCGAATTTGACTGTGTCGCCGAGAAACAGCCACAGCGGTTCGCGGTACATCACGCCCAGGCCATTGAGGGTGCTGCGCGCCTCGTCGCTAAGGGTCAGTTCCTGGCCGCTCTGGACCATGGCCAGTTCCACGTCGCCGCGACCCAGTTTGCCCAGATTGTCTGCAGAGCCCGCGCTCTCTACCAGTTCCAGGCTGAAACCCTGCAGCGCCAGTTCGTCCCGCAGCCGCTCGCCAAATGCATGGTAGCCACCGCCCACTGCGCCGGTCGCCATGCGGGCATGCATGGGCGGTGGTGGGGCAACAAAGTAGAAGAGGGCACCGACCAAGGCGGCCACTACGGGCACGATCCACAGGTTGGTCAACAACATAATCTTTAGGTCGCGCAGGATTCTTCGCATTGCAGTTCCTTGGCCTTGCTCTGAGTGCGTAAAGGTTAACCGTCCGGCGTCTTTTTCGCCTGTTGCCCTTGTACACGTGCGTCGTGCGGGCTGTGCCTGGCGCTCGATTTAGAGCGGAAACGAAGCGTCAGACAGCTTTATAAGCTTCTGGAATGCGTTTTTCAGGGTTTCTCTATAGCGAATTCGTCTTTGTGGGCGATGATGGCACTGTGATATCAATATTTTGACGTCAATAAAACGAACAACAACCGACCGTTGCTCCACGACGGTTTAACCTGTTCCGCGGTCTTTCAGGGATGCTCTTCCGTGGCTTCGCTCTAACCCGGCTGTTGCGGGTTGAACGTAGGAAGGTGGCCTATGCCCCGAACCCTGCTTTATGTGGCAGTAGCCCTGCTTGCCTCAGGTGCCACGCTTGCATTTTTACTGCACGAGCCTGCAACGGCCAACGTCGCTGTTACGCCTTCTGCCCCGTTGCCTTCTGCCCTGGCTGCTGTGGCGCCGTCCACCGGTTTGCTGCCGTCCAAGCCGTTCAGTGCGCCGTCGGTTGCTGCCGCGGGTGGGGTCGCGAGTACGCCAGTTAAAGATGTCACGGCCCAAACGGCTGCCCCGACTGACAACGTGATTGAGCTCTGGGACAGCCGTTCGCTGGTGCCTGAGCAGCAAGACGAAATGACCCTCTACCGCACCAACATGCCGGTTTCTGCCCTTGGCACCCTGGCCGTGGGCAAAACCCTGCAGCTGGCCGTGCCGGGGCGCAAAGAACCGCTACGCGCCACGCTGGACGAGACCCACAACACCGGTGTCGCCGTTTGGAGCGGGTCGGTGCAAGGGGGGCAGCCGGAAGACTCGCTGACCGTCGTGCGCGGGCAGCTGGAGACCCACATCACCCTGGCAACCAGCGATAAGACCCTGTCGTTTGTGGTGGACAACGCCACCGGCAGCACGCTGATTACCGACCAGAACGAGCTGCTGCTGCGTGCCACCCCGGACGCCCTCGTGACCCCTGAATCCACGCCGTTGCAGCCACTCCCACCGCCAACCCGCGGCTGAGTGCTACAGGATTAAACATCATGAAAAAATTATTCGTCTGCCTGGCCATGCTCTTGCTGGCCCCGTTGACTCAAGCTGCCACCGAACCGCGCACCGTCGATCTGCTGGTGCTCTACACCAAAGAGGCGCAAGCCCTGCCTAATGGGCGTGACATTGACGCACGCATCGCCAGCTACATCGAATTTGCCAACAACGCGTTCAAGAAAAGTAACGTCAACCTGCGTCTGCGCTTGGTCAACCGGCAACTGCTGAACTGGGCCAGCTACCCGACCATATCTGGCAAAGATTTGTCTGCGTTCGCCGCCGACCCGCGGGTACAACAACTGCGTGAAACCTACGGCGCCGACGTGGTGCAACTGATCAGCCGTACCCAAGTGGGCCAGGGCTATGGGGTGTGCGGCATTGGTTACGTGCTCTCCGGCCCGAAGAACAGCGGCACGTTCCAGAATGGCGCCTGGGCCAGTGCCTACGGCATCACCGGCGTGGATTGCAGCCTGAGCACCATGGCTCACGAGATTGGCCACAACCTTGGGCTGCGTCACTCCTACGAGCAAGACCAGACCGAGGGTTACTACACCTACCTGGCTCGGGGCATTCACCAAGGCACCTATGAGTGGGGCCGCGGTTATGGCGTACAGGGTCGTTTCGCGACCATCATGGCCTACCCGCAGGCGTTTAATGCGTCGGTGCAGGCGCCGTTGTTTTCCACCCCAGCGCTGGCTGACAGTACCTGTGCCAACCAGGCGTGTGGCCGTGCCAGCTATGCTGACGCCGCTCGCGCGCTAAATGACATGGCCGCACACATCGCCGCACTGCGTCCGACAAAAGTGCCCGAAACGGTCAACCCCACCAGCACGCCGACCAAACCTACTACGCCCACTGCACCCACCACACCGGTCGCGCCCGTAGCACCACCGGTAACGGCCTGGTGCGCCAAGCCCGCCCTCACAAGCTTGGTAACCAACGGTGAGTTCCGCACCCTGGATGGTTGGAAAACCTTACTTAACGTGGCCAAGCTGAGCCAACTTAACGTCGGTAAAACCTGCCGTGACGACGCGTTGCAATTCGACCTGCCGGCTGGTCGCGACGATATGCTCGCCACCTCTGTCGGCGCGCTCAAGGTGGGCGCCACCTACCGGTTGAAAGCCAAGGTCATGCTCAAGGGCACCAATGTGCGCGGTAACGTGTACTTAGGCATGGTCCATGAGGAAAACGCCGGTATCAGCTACAGCAGCGCCAACGGCGCGATCAAGTCGGTGACCAGCAGCGAGTTCACGCCCATCGACATGACCTTTATCTACCAGCCGCCACCCACCGTCATTCGTAACACCTACCTGGGCCTATTAAGCGTCAACCGTTTGGGTGTGCTGCTGGACGAAGTTCAGCTCAGCGAAGTGACGCCCACCTCCGCGGTCAAGCCAGTTACGCCAGCGGCATTCAGTTGGCCGTTCGACAGCGCGATCGGTGAGTGGACTGGCTTCTACGGCAGCAATCGGCTCACCGCGCTGGCGAAGACCGGCAAGTCGCTGGAGGTCTATGCGCGTAAGGCCGATGGCACTGGCGCTAGCCTGTTGCTAGCCGGCAAGGTGCAGCCAGGTTTGTCGTATCGCTTCAACGCTGACGTGATGGTGAGCCGCACCGCCAGCGTCGCTGCGCTGTCCTATGCCTACCTCTACCTTGAAGACACGTCCGGCAAAGCTCGTACGCTGTCACTCGGTGTGGTGAATACCAAGGGCGGCGTTTGGAGCAAGTTGCAGCAGACCTTCCAGGTGCCGGCCGGCGCTTATCGACGCATGGAACTGCTGGTGCTTGGTACCCGCCCAGACCAATCGCTGTACCTGGATAAC
The DNA here is from genome assembly GCF_011636575.1 of Pseudomonas sp. OTU750018. Taxonomy (NCBI): domain Bacteria; kingdom Pseudomonadati; phylum Pseudomonadota; class Gammaproteobacteria; order Pseudomonadales; family Pseudomonadaceae; genus Pseudomonas; species Pseudomonas sp. OTU750018. The sequence continues at coordinate 810,084 of NZ_JAAPAU010000001.1, read as the reverse complement.
ATCAGCCTTAACCGGCTCTAGCCGAAAAAAACTGGCGCCCGTGGTTGGCGCGCCAGTTTTTTTGCCTGCGGTTAATGCGCCGAAGAGGGTGAGGTCGGCGTACGACGGCTGCGAATAGAGTCCAGCGCCGCCAAGACCAGCAGCAGGCACACGGCGTACCAGGCGTCGTTGCCCAGGGCGACCATCACCAGGGCACAGAGCAGCGCGCTAAACGCCGCCACCCACCGCCACAGTCCTTTTAACAGCACCCAGCCAGCGGCCATGCTGAACAGATAAATCAGCACAAAGTTGCCATTGGCATAGCGGATGAGTTGGTCCACCGACAGCTGCATCACCGCTGCCAAGCTGGCGCACAGGGCGCAGATCATCACCACCAGCAACAAGGCGCGAGCCGGCACACCGTGATGGTTGCGTTGGGCCAGCGGGCGCGGCAATTTGCCTTCATCGGCCAGGCTCCAGATCAACCGCGCAAAGCCCTGCACATAGACATTCATCGAAGCAAAGCAGGCCAAGTAGCCGATCAGCGCACTAAGCCAACGGGCCTTGGCGCCGAACAGTTGGTCGAGCATACGCGGTAGGGACGCAGCATCGGCCTGCACATCGCCGTAGGCATGAAAACTCAATACCGCCACCGAAAAGGCCCAGTACACCAGGCCTGCCAGCAGCACACCCAACAGCAGCGCCAGTGGGAAGTCGCGTTCAGGGTTCTTGAACTCCTCGCCCATATGGGTAAAGGCTTCGATGCCGACAAAACACCAGAACATCACCCCCAGCGCGACGGGCAACAGATGCCAGGAACCACTCAGTTCCGGCAGCAAAGGTTGATTGGCGTGGGGCAAATCACCGGCCCACCAGATCAACCCCACCGTGGCAATAATCGCCAAGGCAATCGCCCCCTGCATCATGCCCGAGGCCTTTGCCGGACGTTGGCCGAGGAGCAACATCGCCCCCAGCGTGGCGAGCTGAATCAGCAGCGCTTCACCGCGGCCGATGGCAAACAAGGCCTGGAAAAAACCGGTGGAAATATTCAGCGCTGCCGGCAAACCCACTGGCAACACCGCAAGAAACAGCAGCGCGCTGATACGCTCCATCCGCGGTCCAAAGGCGCGGCCAATCAAATGCGGCGCGCCGCCAGCATAGGGAAAGTGCCGACCCAGCTGAGCGAAGGTAAACGCCACTGGCAGCACCAGAGCGATCAGCAGCATCCAGGCCCATAACGACGCCTCGCCAGCAGCAGTGGCGGCCAGCGCTGGGATCACAAAAATCCCGGTGCCCAGCAGTGAAGTACTTAGCAGGCCAATCCCTTGCAGCAGGCCCAATTCCGGGTTCAGACGACTCATGTTGTATGCTCTGCGGTTTCGTTCGCCATGTTAAATCGCCCGCCTGTTACAGGCTGCTGGCGAAGCGTCGGCTTTAACCGACGATCTGGCGCATTTGGCCGTCAAATTGCCTTTTTCGAGAGCTCCGCGTGGACAAGTTCGATCAGCAGATACTCGCCCTGTTACGCGCCGATGCGCGTTTGCCCGTCAGCCAGATCGCCCGCGAGGTCAACCTGTCGCGTTCGGCGGTCAGCGAGCGGATTCGTCAGCTGGAGCACGCTGGGGTGATCAGCGGCTATCACGCCCAGGTGACGGTGCCGGGTGCTGCTGGGATTAAGGCCTATCTGGAGCTGTTCTACCAGGGCGGGCGCTGCGAGCACTATGTCGAGCTGATGCGCGTATACCCGGAAGTGCGCCGTTGCAGTGGCATCAGCGGTGAGACCGATATGCTGGTGTCCATCGAAGCCGCGTCGATGCAGCGCCTGAGCGAGATTCGCGGCGAGATCGAAAACTTCCCCGGTATGCAGAAAGTGAAGACCCATATGGTGGTCAAGGACTGGCAGTTTTGACTCAGCCCATACGCATTTTGCACACCTCCGACTGGCACCTCGGCCAGCACTTTATGGGCAAGACCCGCCAGGCCGAGCATCAGGCGTTCTGCGCCTGGCTGATCGAACAGGTACGCGAGCATGCGGTCGATGCCGTGCTGATCGCCGGCGATATCTTCGACACTGGCGCGCCGCCGAGCTACGCCCGCGAACAGTACAACCGCTTTATCGTCGAGTTGCGTGGCACCGGCTGTGAGCTGGTGGTGCTAGGCGGCAATCACGATTCAGTGGCCATGCTTGGTGAGAGCAAGACGCTGCTGGCGCAGTTGGGGACGCGGGTAATTCCCGGCGTCTGCGAGCAGCTGGATGAACAGCTGCTGGTGCTGCATCGGCGCGACGGCTCGCCGGGTGCGATCCTCTGTGGCATCCCCTTTATCCGCCCGCGCGATGTATTACTTAGCCAGGCCGGACAGAGCTCCCAGGACAAGCAGCAGTCGCTGCAACAGGCGATCCAGCAACACTATCAGGACCTCTACGCCTTGGCCGAGGCGAAGCGTGCCGAACTGGGAGGTGATCTGCCGATTATTGCCACGGGGCATCTCACTACTGTGGGTGCCAGTGCCAGCGATTCGGTGCGCGAGATTTATGTCGGCAGCCTAGAGGCCTTTCCCACCAGTGCCTTTCCGCCGGCGGCCTATATCGCCCTGGGGCATATCCACCGGCCGCAGAAGGTCGGCGGCCTGGAGCATATCCGCTACTGCGGCTCGCCGATTGCGCTGAGCTTCGATGAAGCCAAACAGCAGAAAGAGGTGCTGCTGGTGGAGCTGGATAGCAACGGCTTGCGCCAGATCACGGCGCTGCCGGTGCCGCGTTTTCAGCCGTTGCTGTCCTTACGCGGCTCGCTAAAAGAGCTGGACGGGCAGATCAAGCAAGCGGCGGAGCAGGGCAGTGTCGAGCTGCCGGTATGGCTGGAAGTGCTGGTCGGTACCGACGATTACCTGAATGATTTGCAGCTGCGTATCGCCGCCCTATGCGACGGCCTTCCGGTGGAGGTGCTGCGCATTCGCCGCGAGCGCGGTAATGCCAGCGCGAGCTTGCAGGGCCAGGCCAAGGAAACCCTGGATGAGCTAAGCGTTGATGATGTATTCGCCCAACGCCTGAGCCACGAATCATTCGATGAACGCGAACAGGCCCGTATGCTGGCGCTGTATCAGCAGGTGGTCAGCGAGTTGCGTGAGGGTGACGTATGAAAATCCTCAGCCTGCGCCTGAAAAACCTCAATTCGCTCAAAGGCGAGTGGAAGATCGACTTCAACGCCGAGCCGTTCAAGGACAACGGTCTGTTCGCTATCACCGGGCCGACCGGCGCGGGCAAGACCACGCTGCTGGATGCCATCTGCCTGGCGCTTTACCACCGCACGCCGCGCATGAGCACGGTGTCGGCCAGCGCCAATGAACTGATGAGCCGGCATACCGCCGACTGCCTGGCCGAGGTCGAATTCGAGGTCAAGGGCGTGGGTTACCGCGCCTTCTGGAGTCAGCGTCGTGCCCGCGATAAAGCAGACGGCGCACTGCAGGCGCCCAAGGTCGAACTGGCCGATGCCAGTGGGCAGATCATCACCGACAAGATCAACGAGAAGCTGCGTGAGACCGAGCGCCTCACAGGTCTCGATTTCGAGCGCTTTACCAAATCCATGCTGCTGGCTCAGGGCGGTTTCGCTGCCTTTCTCGAAGCCAACGCCAACCAGCGTGCCGAGCTGCTGGAAGAACTAACCGGTACCGATATCTACGGGCAGATTTCTCAGCGGGTATTCGAGCAGTGTCGCGAGGTGAAAGTCGCTCTCGACCAGCTGCGTGCACGCGCTGATGGTGTCGAGCTGCTAAGCGAAGAGCAGCGTACCGAGCTGCAAGCGCAGGCCAAGCAACTGGCTATTGATGAAGCTGCCCTGGGCACAGAGCAAACCGAGTTGCAGCGCCAGCGCCGCTGGTGCGAGGAGCTGAGCAAGACCCAGACTCAGTTGCACGCCAGCCAGCAGGCCGAGCAGGCGGCGCAACAGGAGTTACAACAGGCCCAGCCGCAGCTGGCGCAACTGGCTTTTAGCGAACCGGCGCTGCGTTTGCAGCCGTTGCACCATGACTGGCAGCATGCCCGCCAAAGCCTGGCGCAGACCGAGCAGGGCTTGCAGCAGAATGCCGCTGAGCAGCGCCAGATTGAGCAGACTGTTGCCGAGCACAGCTGGCAGGCTCGCGAACTTAGCGCCTTGCTGCTTGCCGATTGCCAGGCGCAGCGCCAGCAACTGGCCGAACGTCTGCAGCAGGTGCAGCAACAACTGGCCGCGCAGCCGCAGCATGGCCGTCTGGGTGAGCAGCTGGGCAGTTGGGGCGAGCAGCTAAAGGCACGCGAGCAACAGATTGAGGAAATCGCCCAGCTGCAACTGAACCAGCAGCAACTGCAAGAAACCATCGCCGCCCTGCAGGCGCAGCTCGGTCAGCAGGCTGAACAGCTCAGCACCGAGCAGGCCCGTTTGCAACAATCGCGCGAGCAGGAAAAGGTCGCACAACAGCAACGCGATGAATTATTGGTTGGGCGCAGCGAAGCGGCCCTGCGTGAGCGCTGGCAGCAGCTGCATATCCATGGCAGTGTGCTGACGCAGTTGGGCGAACTGGCAGCGGCCCAACAGCGCCTGACGGGCGAGCAAGAGCAGTTGGCCAGTGCGCTGACGCTATTGCGTGAGCAACATCAAACCAAGAACGCCGAAGTGGCGCAGCTGCGTCTGAGCTACAAGGACCTGCAGCAACAGGTGCAGGCCCAGGAAAAGCTGCTGGAGCAGGAGCAGCGAATCCAGGCTCTGGAAACCCATCGCGCCCAGCTGCAACCCGGCGAGGCCTGCCCGCTGTGTGGCTCCGAGTCTCACCCGGCGATCAGTGCCTACCAGGCCCTGGATGTGTCGGCGACCAAGACGCTGCTCAATAGCAAGCGCACTGAGCTGGAAGCCCTGACTGAACAAGGTCGGCAACTGGCTGGCGAGCTGGAAAAGCTCGCCGCGCGCCTGGAGCAGCAAGAGCAGCAGTTCGAGCGTGGCCAGCAGACCCAGGCCGAGCAGGGCGAGCGCTGGCAGGCGCTTAGCGCGCAGCTGGAAAACCCGCTGACCGATGCCATTGCCCTGGCTGATCAGCAGGCGCAGCAGAGCGTTGAGTTGCAACAACTGCAGCAGTGTCTTGAACAGCTGCAACAGCTCAACAGCCAACTTGAGCAACGCCAGCAGGCGCGGTTGGGTTTGCAGCAACTGTGCAGCGAGCTGGAACAGCAGCAGGCGCTTAATCGCCTGCTACTGCAGCAACGTCAGGAGCAGAGTGAGCAAGGGCAATTGCGCGTGCAGCAGTTGCTGGAGGTTGCCAGCGAGCGTAGCGCCAGCCTAAGCCAAGCTTTGGCCGAGTTCGACTATCAGCTGCCGGACGACGCCAGCGCCTGGCTGGCTGAGCGTCAGGCCGAGTGGCAGCGCTGGCAGCACAATCAGCAGCAGTGCCTGGATTTACAGCGCGAGTTAAGCGAGCTGGATCATGGGCTACAAAACGCAGCTCAGCTTGCCCGGCTCTGGCAGCAACGCTGGGATGTATTGGGCCTGGCCGATCAACCGGCTTTGGCCAAGCCCGCCGATGCGCAGGCGGCTTTGCAGCAGGCGCAGATGCAACTGGAAGAGGCGCAGCGCCGCCAGCAGCAGCTTTCCGGTAGCCGTCAGGCCCTGGCCAGCCGTCTGCAGGATGATCAGGCGCGCCTGCAACAGACCGAGCAGCTGTGGACGGCCGCTCTGGTTGCCAGCCCTTATAATGCCGAAGCCGATTATCTGGCCGCCTTGCTGGATGAGGCGCAGCGTGCCGCGTTGCAGCAATTGCGTCAGCGTCTGGAGAAGGCCTTGAACGATGCTCAGGCCTTGGTCCGTGCCGCCACGCAGCAATTGGCCGCCCTACAAGCTAGCCCGGCCACCGCGCTTAGCCTGGCGCAGTTGGATGAGCAGCTGCTTGCTCTGAACGTCCAGCTAAAAGCCCTAAGCGAACGCCAGGGCGAAATCCGCGCTCAGCTGCAAGGTGACGACGCCCGAAGGCAAGGCCAGCAAAGCCTGTTTGCCGAGATCCAAGCCAAGCAGGGTGAATACGACTTATGGCAGCAACTTAACAGCCTGATCGGCTCGGCCGATGGCGCCAAGTACCGCAAGTTCGCCCAGGGACTGACCCTGGATCATCTGGTCTACCTGGCCAATCAGCAGCTCGAACGCCTGCACGGCCGCTACCAGTTGGCGCGGCGCAGCAGCGGAGAACTGGAGCTGGAGGTGATCGACACCTGGCAGGCCGATGCGGCGCGCGACACCAAGACCCTGTCCGGTGGAGAGAGCTTTCTGGTCAGCCTGGCCCTGGCCTTGGCGCTGTCCGATCTGGTTAGCCATAAAACCAGTATCGACTCACTGTTTCTTGATGAAGGCTTCGGCACCCTGGACGGCGAAACCCTCGAGGTGGCGCTGGATGCCCTGGATAACCTCAACGCCAGCGGCAAGATGATTGGCGTGATCAGCCACGTCGAGGCGCTCAAGGAGCGCATCCCAGTGCAGCTGAAAGTGCACAAGGGCGTCGGCATGGGCTACAGCGGCCTGGATAAGCGCTTTGCGGTGAGTGTTCGAGACAATTGATCTGCGCCAGCGTTGCTTGGGCTATGCCTACCTATACTGAAAAACAGCGCGCAGGAAGCCGCACCCATTATCAGGAAACGACGCTTTCCACTGTCTCGGAGCATTGCAATTGGCCAAGCTGTTGATCTACCTGCTGTGCTGCTGTTGCCTGGTTTTTGATGCCCACGCGGCCCCACGTTCGGCCGAGGCTTTGACCCTCTGTTATGAAGACAAGAACTCTTACCCCTGGGTGATGGCCGACGGCCGCGGGCTCAATCTGCAGCTGCTGCGCCTGGTTGCCGATGCCTTGCCAGTGCAGTTCAGCTTTGTTGCCGTACCCTGGAAACGCTGCCTGTCCGGGCTTGCTCAAGGTACTTATGACGGCGCTTTTGCCTCCAGCTTTAAGGAGGAGCGTTTGCTTCTCGGTCGCTACCCACAGGATGCCGAGGGCCGGCTGGATGAACGCAAGCGACTGCACACCTCGATCTATGCCCTGTACCGACGCAAAGACAGTCTGGTGAGCTGGGATGGTGAAGAGTTTCGCCAACTGCATGGGCGGGTGGGGGCTTTGAGCGGCTTTTCGGTTGCCGATTTTATTCGCGCTCAGGGCGCCGAGGTGGATGAAACCAGCCGTGATCCCCTGGCGCTGTTGCAGATGCTCAGCCTTAAACGCATCGAAGCGGCGGCGCTACAGAGCCTGCGTGGCGACTTTGTGCTGCAGAGCAATCCTGAGCTGGCAGCGCTGCTGGAGAAGGTCAAACTGCCGCTGGAAGAGAAGGCCTACTACCTGATGCTGTCCAACGCCTATGTGGCGGATAACCCCGCGTATGCCGCGCGTATCTGGGATGAAATTGAGCGTCAGCGCGAGTCGGTGACGTATCGGCAGCAGGTGCGGGATTTTCTGGCACGCTCTCAGCCCTGAGTCGGTTAATGCTTGGAGCCTGTCAAGGGCAGGTGCATGATCGTGCTTCGCCTCAATGAGTATTGCTGCATGGCCAAGCCTCCCGCCGCTCCACCGTCTGCCTCTGCGCTTGGGCGCTTTCTGACCTTGGCCGGTACGGCCACACGTATCGGCGGTAGCGTATTGGGACAACGGTTGCGTCCAGGGCGCAGCGCGATTGATTGGCAGCCGGTGGGCGATCTGCTCACCGATGTCCTGGGTGAGATGAAAGGCCCGGTGCTGAAGCTGGGGCAAATGGCTTCGCAGTGGCAGGGTGTGTTGCCTGAGCCGGTGGCCAAGGCGCTGGCCTCGCTGCAGAACCGCGTACCGGCCTTGCCCTTCAGCGCACTTCGCGGGCACCTGCAGCAGGTGTATGGCGCGGACCTTGGGCAGTTCTTCCAGCAGATTGATGAGCAGCCTTTCGCCGCTGCGTCCCTTGGCCAGGTGCATCGCGCTATCGCGGCGGATGGTCGGGCGCTGGTGCTCAAGGTGCAATACCCAGGCATCGCCGAGATCTGCCAGGCGGATCTGCGCCAGCTGCGCCGCTTATTGCCGCTGGGGCGTCTGTTCCGCGCGCCGGCCGCACAGCTGGAAGGGCTGTATCAAGAGCTGGCAGCCGTGATTGAAGCTGAGTTGGACTACCCAGCGGAGATGCGCCGCTTGCAGGACTTTCGCGCGCATTTCGCCGATTGGCCTGGCTTGCGTCTGCCGCAGCCGCAGGAGGACCTGTGCCGGCCCGGTGTGCTGGCGCTCAGTGAGGAGGCCGGTTTGCCGTTTGCCGAGGTCAGCCAGGCCAGTGCCGACGTGCGTGAGCGCCTGGCCCTGACGCTGGTGCGCTGGTTGAGTGCCCAAGCCTTTGAGCTGGGCCTGCTGCATGCCGATCCGCATCCGGGCAATTTCGCTTACACCGCTGCCGGTGAGCTGGTGGTATATGACTTCGGCTGTGTGCAGACGCTGTCCGCGCCCTTGTTGGCGGCCTATGTGCAAACCTACAAGGCGCTGCAGGCTCGCGACGGCGAACAGCTGGAAAAGGCCTTCCAGGCGCTGGGAACACGCCAGCCGCAATCCACCACACCCTATGGCTTGTACCGCCAGCTGCATGGTTTGCTCGGGCCGCTGTTGCAACCTGGTGTGCACTGGGACTTTGCTGCCACGCCGCTGCATGAGCAGGTGCAACGGCTGTTACCCGATGTGCTGGGTGCGTTGGGCAGTCTGCAACCGGCACCGGCCACCTTACTGGTCAATCGCACGCTGGAAGGGCATTACTGGAACCTCAGCCGCCTCGGTGTGGCGCTGCCGGTGGCCGATCTGCTGCAGGTGCAGCTGGCTGGGCGTTAGCGCATGGTTTTAACGGGTACGGCTTGGCCATTTTCGATACGGGTCAGGAAGACCGTGCTGGAGCCCTGATGCTGGCTGCGCGAGAACGCCACCTTGAAGCCGCCCAGGTCCGTTTCGAGGTGTTCAAGCGCATCGAGAAACGTCTCGCGCGTAGGCTCAGTACCGGCTTTGCGCAACGCCTGAGTAAACACCGCCGCGCCGATATAGCCCTCCAGCGAGGCATGGTCAAAATCGCCGGGTTGCATATTGGCCTGATAGGCGCGCACCAGCGCCAGCGAACGGTCGTCAGGTGAGGGCACTACCTGGGATATATACACCCCATCGCCATCACTGCCGATCTCACGGATAAACCCCTCGGTGCCGATAAACGACACGCTGATAAAGCGTGTATTGAAGCCCAGCGCTTTCGCCTGTTTGATCGAGGCCGCCAGTTGCCTGTAAGTGCCGACAAAGAACACCGCTTCCGGCCGGGTGCGCTGCAAGGCCTGGATGGCAGCAGTCACGTCCAGCGAATTGCGCTGGATGCGCGCTTGCTCATGAATCTTCAGCTCGCGCTTGAGCAGGGCGCCATTAAGGCCGCCCTTGACCGATTCACCGAAGGAGTCGTCCTGCATCAGGATGGCGATCTTGCTCAGCTTGAGGTCCTGGGTCATGCGCTCGACCAGATGCTCGGTTTCCTCGATATAGGACGCGCGAATATTGAACACCCCAGGTCTTGCCGGTGTGCGCAGAAACTCGGCGCCGGTAAAGGGGAACAGGTAAGGCACTTGCGCCCGCAGCGCCAGCGGCACGGCGGCGCGTGAGGTGGGCGTGCCGACATAGCCGAGCAGGGCGAACACCTGCTGGGTTTTCAGCAGGCTGCGGGTGTGTGCGGCGGTCTGGCTGGGCTCGTAGCCATCGTCGCGGCTGAGCAGGGTGATGCGCCGGCCATGCACACCGCCTTCGGCGTTGACGCGCTTGAAGTAGGCCTGAGCGCCATTGAGCATGCCCAACCCCAGGGCTGCCGCCGGGCCGCTCTGCGCATTGACCATGCCGATCCGCACTTCATCCGTGCTCAGGCCTGGCTCCGCTGCGCTGGCAAAACCCGGTATCAGCAGGCAGCTGATCACCAGGCCACGCAGCAGCTGTCGAGAGGTCATCGATACGCTCCTTGCCCTGATTGCAGGCGACTGCAGGACCTGCTCGTCCATTTCTTCTTGTTCTGGCTGTGCATGTGATCCTCTAAAACACTCTAGTCAGTTGTGCATAAAAGACCGGTTTTTACTCGTTTGTGGGTGATGCTGACGGCTCCAGCTGGTACTTGCCTTGCTGTAGATCATCGAAATAACGCTGGTAACGGCCGCTGTCACGGTAAAGCTGCAGGCGCTTATTGAAGCGTTCGAGCAGCGCCGGGCTGCCTTCCAGGCTTTTCGGCAGCATCAGGTAGCTGAGGTTGACCAGCAGCGGTTTAGGGTGATGGGTGATCTTGGCCTGATCTTCTGCGCTGAAGTTGCTACGCAGGGCGGCGTAGCCGACGTTCATCTCCTGCGGGTAGAGCACTACACGCTCCTTGAGCAGTTTTTCGAAGTTCTGCTGGTCGCTGGAGACGCGCTCCATCTTCACCTTGTTCTCGGCGAGAAAGGCATCGAACTGCGGGCCATAACTGTATTCCAGGCCGCCGCCGAGGGTCATGCCGGTGAGATCATCAAAGCGCTGCCAGTCAAAGGGCAGGCTTTTCAGGTGAAAGAACACGAATTGCTCGTCGAGCAATGGCGCACTGAAGAGAAAGTCCGCCTCGCGCTCGGCTTTGTGCATCCACACCGCGCTGGCGTCAAAGCGGCCCGCCGCAGCTGATGAATAAGCGCGTGGCCAGGGCAGAAATTGAAAGGTGACGCGATAGCCTTCATCGGCCAGCAGGTCACTGATCAGGTGGGCGATCACCCCGTTGTGTCGTAACTCGCTGGACAGGTAAGGCGGCCAGTCGCCGACGCTGATCTTCAGTTCTGGCTGTTCGCTGGCTTGCGCGGGCAGCCCCAGCAACAGGCAGAGTCCAATGAACAGGTTTTTCCACTTCATCAAAGCCCCTTAGTGACAACCGGGAATATCGCCAACACGTGTTAATGACCTAGTAATACCACTGCGCAGGCGCAGATAAAACGCCATTAATGTTTCATTAAAACGTCATCGTGCGGGTGAAGACTGCTGCGGATTTGTTCAATCCCCATGTCTCTGCATAAGGATAGTTGCTGTGCTGCGAATCCCTACACTTTGCGCGCTGTTTGCCCTGGCTCCGTTGGCCTCTGCCCTTGAGCTTAAACCCCTGGCGCTGTACGAGAGCGGCTTTGCGGCCGGCACTGAAATTGTCAGCGCGCAGGCCTCGAGCATGCGCGTGATTGTGTCCAATAGCGCCGAAGGCTTGGTCGATGTGCTGCAGCTGGACCCGGCCAAGGGGCTCAATCGCATTGCCCGGCATAACCTGGTGGCAGCCGGTACGGGGGAAATCACCTCGGCGATTTTCCACCCCAGCGAAGACCTGTTTGCCGTGTGCATCCGCAACAGCGATGGCCTGAAAAACGGTCGCGTCGAGTTGCGCTCGGTGGCCGATGGCAAGCTGCTCAATACCGTTGAAATTGGCATCTGGCCTGACAGCCTGGCGTTTTCGCCCAAGGGCGACTTCATCGTGGTGGCCAACGAAGGCGAAGGCTATGTGCGTGGCGGCGAGGGTTTCCGCAGCGGTGAAGGCTCAATCAGCCTGATCGACCTGCGTGGCGGCGTGGCGGCGGCCAAGCACAGCCTGATCACCCTGCCGGACCTGAAAGGTGTCGAAGGCGCGACCCAGGCTGAGCACAAGCGTCTGGTGGAGCGGGTGATCGACGGCGAAGAGTTGAAAGTGCCGTTCGGCACCAGCCCTGAGCATATCGAACCGGAATACGTGACCTTCAGCCCGGACGGCGCGCGTGCCTACGTCAGCCTGCAAGAGAACAACGCGATTGCTGTGGTGGATGTGCTGCAAGGCAAGCTGGACAAAGTGTTTGGCCTGGGCACCGTGCGCCATGCGGCGGACATCGTCGATGACGGCAAGTACGCCCCGGCGGCCGAGCTGTTTGCTCTGCGCGAGCCCGATGCGCTGGCGGTGAGCGCCGATGGCCGTTACCTGGTCAGCGCTGATGAAGGCGATACCGACCCGAAAATCGCCAAGACCAAGGCTGGCCTGCCCAGCGGTGGCGGGCGCACGGTCAGTGTATTCGATGCCATGAGCGGCAGGCTGCTCGGTGATACCGGCAGCCAGCTGGATGATATGGCCGCTCAGGCCGGTGTTTACCCGGATGCGCGCAGCCCCAACAAGGGCAGTGAGCCGGAAGGTGTGGTGAGTTTCGATGCCTTCGGCAAACGTCTGGCTGTGGCAACTCTGGAGCGCGCCGATGCCCTGGCCCTGATTGATCTGGACCAGGCCGAGCAACCCAAGGTGCTGCAAGTGGTGGGTGCCGGTGAAGGCGCAGGTTCCGGCAACCTGGCGCCGGAAGGGCTGGCCCATGTTGAGCGTGAGGGTCGGCATTTCCTGGTCACTGGCCTGGAGAAGAGCGGCAACGTGGCGGTGTTCGAGCTGCTCAAGTAATACGCCTGTTCCGGTCAGGCGCGCCGTCTGCGCCTGGCCGAGTCTCAAACAAGCCGGCCTGTGCGCCGGCTTTTTATGGCCCGCCATCCCTGGCTACTACCTTTCGCGTCGTCGCTGCGCGAGGTTGGAAATCGCGGCAGACGCTTTTTTCTTTACGGCCAGTTCCCCGTCAGCTTCAGGCCCTTTAGAGTGCTGCAGCGCAATCGCGCGGGTATGAGGGGGATAGCTGACGCATGACCGTTTGGGTCGTTTCAATTCTGTTTGTAGTGACCTACCTGGGCATGGCCGCAGGGGGCATCCGTGGCCTGCGCGTTGATCGCAGCTGGATTGCTGGCTGCGCGGCGGTGTTGCTGCTGGTCAGCGGCGCACAATCCCCTGCCGAGGCGGCCAGCCATCTGGATGCCGGTGCACTGTTGCTGCTGTTGGCGCTGATGCTGATCAGTGCGCAGTTCGATTTCTCCGGGGTATACGCCTGGCTTAACCAGCAGCTCAGCCACTATGCCGAGCAACCAGCGCTGTTGCTGCTGGGTGTGGTGGGTTTGGGCGGTGTGCTGTCGGCGCTGTTGGTTAATGACATCGTCGCCTTTGCCCTGACCCCGTTGCTGTGCCATAGCCTACTGGCCCGTGGCCTCGATCCACGGCCATTTCTCCTGGCATTGGCGCTGTCGTGCAATGCCGGCTCCTCCGCGAGCCTGATTGGTAATCCGCAGAACATTTTGATCGGCCAGGCCGGCGGTCTGGATTTCTGGTCCTACACCTGGATTGCCGCCCCGCCCGCACTGGCGGCATTGGCCATTACTTACGCGGTGATCTGGCTGCAGTGGCGCAAACGCTGGGGCACGGCCAAGCCGGCGGCTCAGGCCGAAACCCCGGTGCAGCATATTTATGGTGTGCGCAGTTATCTGAAACCGCTGCTGGCCAGCCTGGTGCTGCTCGGGCTGTTTTCCACCAGCATGCCGCGGGAGATTTCCGCACTGTTGATCGCGGTGCTGGTGATGATCTCGCGTCGGGTGGACAGCCGTGACTATGTGCAGAAGGTAGACTGGAACCTATTACTGCTGTTTGCCGGGTTGTTCGTGGTGACGGGCGCGGCGATGAGCCTGCCGCAGGTCGCCGGTCTGGCCGGTAATCTGGCCGAATTGGGCCTGCTGCCGCACGGGGTGATCACCCTGGCGAGCCTGTCGCTGCTGGCCGGTAACCTGATCGGCAATGTGCCCTATGTGATGTTGCTGCTGGGCGTGTTGCCGGAGGCCAGTGAGGCCTTGCTGGTGGGCCTGGCGATCATGTCGACCCTGGCCGGCAACTTGCTGCTGATCGGCAGCGTGGTCAACCTGATCGTCGCCGAAAGCGCGCGGCGTCAGGGCGTGCCGCTGAGTTTTATCGACTTTGCCCGCAGCGGGGTGCCGGTGACCCTGCTGAGTATGGGCCTGGCTGGGGTATGGCTGGCGTTGGGCGGCTGGCTGCCCTGGTAAGTCTCCGCGGTTATTGCCAGCGGTTCTGCCGCCAGGCCTGCTGCTGTTCGGGTGTCTGAAAGGTCCAGGCGACAAAGCGGCTCTGCTTCTGCCCCTGCGCCATCTCCACGGTCTGTACCTGCAGCGCGCCGGCTTTCTTCAACGCGCTGTACACGCCCGGCAGGTTGCCTGCCTTGGAAATCAAGCTGCTAAACCACAGCACCTGCTGGCCAATCTCGGCGCTTTCCTTGATCAACTGGCTGACAAACGCCGCTTCACCGCCCTTGCACCACAGCTCTGCCGCCTGACCGCCGAAGTTCAGCACCGGCAGTTTGCGCTTGGGGTCGAGTTTGCCGAGGTTGCGCCATTTGCGCTTGCTGCCGCTGCTGGCTTCTTCCGCACTGGCGTGGAAGGGCGGGTTACACAGAGTCAGGTCGAAGCGCTCATCGGCATGCAGCAAACCCTGGAAGATATGCGTGCTGTCGCGCTGCTGGCGCAGCTCAATCGCCTGGCTCAGGCCAGGATTGCCCTGCACGATGGTTTTGGCCGAGGCGATGGCGTTGGCAGCGATGTCCGAGCCGAGAAACTGCCAGGCGTATTCGCGGTGGCCCAGCAGTGGGTAGATGCAGTTGGCCCCTACGCCAATATCCAGCGCACGCACTTTGGCGCCGCGCGGGATATCGCCGCCGTTACTGGCGGCCAGCAGGTCGGCCAGGTAATGCAGGTAATCGGCGCGGCCTGGGATCGGCGGGCACAGATAATCCGCCGGAATATCCCAATGCTGGATGCCATAGAACTGCTTGAGCAGCGCCCGATTGAACACCTTGACCGCCGCCGGGTTAGCGAAGTCGATGCTTTCCTTGCCATAAGGATTGATGATCACGAAGGCTGCCAGCTCGGGGCTGGCCTTGATCAGCGCGGGAAAGTCATAACGGCCCTGATGGCGATTGCGTGGGTGCAACTGCCCTTTGCTCGCATCGGCCTTATTGGCCTCAGGTTTACTGGGCGGGGTGCGCGGTGCGGCAGGTTTTCGGCTGGGGCGTTTCGGCGGCAAGGACATGGCAGACGGATCTAAGGCGTGGGCACGGGATTTTCCCACAGCTGGGCGCAGGTTGCTTGCCGACTGTAGGTAAACGCTGGATGCCGGCGCTAGTGAGCAATATTGAGCAACATGGCCAGGTAGTCGAAAAACACGCAGTAAAGGGCAATGGGCAGCGGCAGGCCGAGCAGGGTGCCGAGCAGGTAGGTGCGAAAGCGCACGCCAGACAAGGCCAGCGCGTAGTTCAAGGCCGGTACGGTCTGAAACAGCATGCGCAGACTGATGATGCTGACCAGCGGATGGCGATCAAGGCCGCTTAGCAGGCGTTGCGCCAGCGGGTTGTTCAACTCACGCAGGGCGTTTCCGCCCAGATAGCGAATGGTGATGTAGGTGACGGAGCAGGACACGCATGCCGCGATATAGGTGACGACACCGCCATACACCCGTCCCAGGGCCAGCACCGCAGCGGCGAGAAATACCCAGCCAGGAATCTGGATCAGATTGCCCAGGGCAAATAGCAGGGTAAACAGCAGCAAGCCGACGACCGGGTGCATCAGGAGCAGCGCCTGCAAGGCGTCGAGGTTGAACTGCGCGCGGATGCCCAGGGTTTCGAACAGCACGAACAGAGCCAGCAGAAACAGGATGACCAGCAGCAAGCGGGAGGAACTGCGCATGGCGGCCTCGTGGCTTCAGGGGTAGCCGAGTACGGCTTTTATCTGCGCCAGGTTGGCGGCAATCCACTGCGGATTGATCGCGCCCCAGTCACGAATCTCGTAGTGCCCGGCGTTATTGCGCTCACCGCTTTGCTGGGCAAAGGTGCACTCGATATCCAGCTCGGTAAGGGCGCTCAGGGTGTCCTGGGCGGTACGCCGGGGCATGCCGGTGGCGTCCATCAAGGCGGGTACGTTGGTCGCCGTGCCGCTGTCGATCAGCCAGGCCACGTACAGGCGGCGGTAGAAGCTGCTGCGGGTTTTGCTGACTTCCATGGGCATGTACCTGGTGTTATGCCGTGCGCAGGGCGCACGGCCTGATTGACGGTCAGCTCAGGGTGGCAATCGCGATATAGGTCGCGGCCCCTGAAATGTAGCCGAGGAAGGCCAGCAGACTGATCTTCTTCAGGTACCAGATAAAGTTGATCTTCTCCATGCCCATGGCCGCAACGCCGGCCGCAGAACCGATGATCAGGCAGCTGCCGCCGGTGCCGGCGCAATAGGCGAGCATTTCCCAGAAGGTGCCGTTGACCTGGAAATTGCTCAGCCAGGCGGTGTCGGCACCGGCCAGCGCCAGAGCCTCCGGTGTGACCAGTGGGTACATCTTCATGGCGCCGGCTACCAGCGGTACGTTATCGACCACCGACGATAGCAGGCCGATGGCGATATTGATCGCATACACATTACCCAGGCTTTCACGCAGCGCGACGGCAACCTGGGTCAGGTGGCCCGCAGTGGCCAGGCTGGAGACCGCCAGCAGGATGCCAAGGAAGAACAGCACACTGGTGGTATCGATGCGGCGCAGTACGCCAACCACTGAGAGTGGGTGCTTATCTTCATCGTTCTTGCCGCGGTGAATCACTTCGGTGACCACCCAGAGCACGCCCAGACCGAAAAGGATGCCCATATACGGCGGCAGGTGGGTCACGGTCTTGAATACCGGCACGAACACCAGAGCGCCAATGCCCAGGGCAAACACCAGGTTGCGCTCGAAGGGCGTAGTCGGGTCGCGGCGTTCCTCGTCCGATTCGCTGATCAGTGGGCGCTGGATTTCGCCCTTCATGGTCATGCTGAGTACCAGCAGCGGCACCAGCAGGCAGACCACGCTGGGGATAAACAGGTTGGCGATGATGCCGCTGGTGGTGACTTGATTGCCGATCCACAGCATGGTGGTGGTCACGTCACCAATCGGCGACCAGGCGCCACCGGCGTTGGCGGCAATGACCACGATACCGACGTAGAACCAGCGCTCTTTTTGATCCGCTACCAGTTTGCGCAGCAGCGAAACCATGACGATGGTGGTGGTCAGGTTATCCAGCACGGCCGAGAGGAAGAAGGTGATCAGCGCCACCACCCAGAGCAGGGTGACGCGCTTGTTGGTGCGAATGCGGTCGGTGATGACCTTGAAGCCTTCATGGGCGTCGATCAGCTCGACGATGGTCATGGCGCCCATCAGGAAGAACAGGATCTCGGAGATTTCGCCCAGGTGATGGCGCAGCTCTTCGGTGACGTGATGGTCATTGCCACTGGCCCCGGCGGTGGCAGCACCGATCAGCGGCAGAATGCTGTCCGCACCGAGGACCAGCAGGGTCCAGCAAATCACCGCAGTCAGGATGGCCGACGCGGCTTTATCGATTTTCAGCGGGTGTTCGAGGGCGATGCACAGGTAACCGAGGACAAAGATCAGTGCCATCAACGCATACATGGTCAGAATTCCATTTGCAGGGCTTTTTTATTGATTTAGAGGTGCCGCGAGCTTTTGATGCGTGGACGAAGATGCCTGAAATGCTCAGAAATTGGGAGGGTATTTATCGTCAGTTAGCCTGCCTGCGACTTGCATAGGCGTTTTCTGACTGACCGGTTAGCGCTCACGCGCCCGGACTGCGCGGGATACGCAGTCGCGGGCGGGTTTTGGCTCAGGCCTGCGACAGGTCGTCGCGTTCAGCGCTGGCCGGCATCACGGGCTGCGGCGGGAAGATAAACGCCAGGCAGATGGCCAACAGCGGCATCAGTAGATTGAAGAAGCAGTACGGCAGGTAACTCAGGGTTGCCACGCCGAGGGTCGCGGCCATATACGCGCCGCAGGTGTTCCACGGCACCAGTACCGAGGTCAGGGTGCCGCCGTCTTCCAGGGCGCGCGACAGGTTGACCGGGGCCAGCCCGCGCTTTTCATACTCAGCGCGGTACATGCGGCCCGGCAGCACCAGGGCGATGTACTGGTCGGCGGTGATGATATTGGTGCCGATGGTGGTGGCAATGGTGCTGGCGATCAGGCTGCTGGTGCTTTTCGCCAAATGCAGGGTGCTTTGCAGCAGGCGCTGGAGCAGGCCGAGTTTTTCCAGCACGCCGCCAAAGCACATGGCGCAGATGATCAGCCACACCGTGGTGAGCATGCTGGCCATACCGCCCTTGGACAGCAGGCCGTCCAGCGCCGGGTTGCCGCTGCTGGATTCATAACCGGCGAACAGTGCCGTCCACACGGTTTTCAGCGGCGCCAGGCTGCCGGCCGCAGGGTCAGCCAGGCGCGCCATTACTTCGGGCTGAAACACCACTGCGAACACGCCGCCGAGCAGCGCGGCGACAAACACTGCTGGAAAGGCCGCCCATTGGCGCACCGCGAGAAACAGCAGCAGGGCTACTGGCAGCAACAGGTGCCAGCCCAGGCTGAACTGGCTTTCCAGCGCCTGCAGCACTTCGGCGATGCGTGCGGTGTCATGGCTGCCGTCTGCCTGCTGGCCGAGGATAAAGAACAGCACCAGAGCAATGCCCAGCACCGGCACCGTGGTGCGTAGCATCAGGCGGATATGCGCGAACAGATCAGCCCCGGCTGCGGCGGGTGCCAGGTTGGTGGTGTCTGACAGCGGTGAGAGCTTGTCGCCAAAGTAGGCGCCGGAAATGATCGCCCCGGCGGTAATCGCCGGGTCCAGCCCCAAACCGGCGGCTACGCCCATCAAACCAATGCCAAGCGTGCCGGCCACGGTCCAGGAACTGCCGATGGACAGCGCGGTGAGTGCGCAGATCAGGCAACTGGTGACGTAGAAGTATTCTGCGGAAATCAGCTTGAGGCCGAGCCAGATCATGGTTGGCACGGTGCCGGCAAGAATCCAGGTGCCGATAAGCGCGCCGACCGCCAGCAGAATCAGGTTGGCCTTCATCGCCATATGGATGCCAGCGAGGATGCCTTCCTCGATCTGCGCCCACTGCAGGCCATTCTTCAGGCCGACCAGGCCGGCGACAAAGGCGGCGCTCATCAGCGCGATCTGGTTTGGCCCGCTGGAGGAGCTGTCGCCGTACAGGTAGACGGAGAGGCCCAGCAGCAGCACCAGCACGCCAATCGGCAGCAGGGCATCGAGCAGGGAAGGGGAGCGCGTATCAGTCATGGGTGTACCGGTCGATCAATGAAACTGTGGCTGGAAAGCCCAGCCCAGAAAAAACGAAACCCGCGCCGTTAAGGGCGCGGGCTGCGGGTGTTGCCAGAGGATCAGAGTGCGGCGATCTTGCCGCGCTGCTCAACCATCTTGCTCAGGGCTTGCTCAGCTTCGGCCAGCTTGGCGCGCTCTTTATCGAGCACTTCGGCCGGCGCCTTGGCGACGAAGCCTTCGTTGCTCAGCTTGCCGCCGACGCGCTGCACTTCACCGGAGAGACGGGCGATCTCTTTATCCAGGCGCGCCAGTTCGGCGTCCTTATCGATCAGCCCGGCCATCGGCACCAACACCTGCATATCGCCAACCAGGGCGGTGGCGGACATCGGCGCTTCTTCGCCCGCTTCCAGCACGCGTACCGACTCCAGCTTGGCCAGCTTATTCAGCAGCGGCGCGTTGTCGGCCAGACGACGTAGGTCTTCCGCGCTGGCGTTCTGCAGGATGATATCGATGCGTTTGGCCATGGAGATTTTCATCTCGCCACGGATCTGCCGCAGGCCGAGCATCAGCTGCTTGACCCACTCGATATCGCCTTCGGCGGCGGCATCGATGCGGCTTTCATTGGCCACCGGCCAGGCCTGCAGCATGATGGTTTCACCACTGACGCCAGCCTGGGCCTTGATCCGTTGCCAGATTTCTTCGGTGATAAACGGCATAAACGGATGGGCCAGACGCAGCGCCACTTCAAGCACGCGAATCAACGTACGGCGGGTGCCGCGCTGACGTTCGATCGGTGCGGCTTCGTCCCACAGCACCGGCTTGACCAGCTCCAGGTACCAGGCGCAGTACTCGTCCCAGATAAACTCGTAGAGCGCTTGCGCGGCCAGGTCGAAGCGGAAGGCGTCGAGCTGGCGGGTGACTTCGGCTTCGGTGCGCTGCAGCGACGAGATGATCCAGCGGTCCACCGAGGACAGCTCGACCGGCTCACCGTTGACGCCGGTGTCCTGGCCGTCGGTGTTTTCCAGCACGAAGTTGGCGGCGTTCCAGATCTTGTTGCAGAAGTTGCGGTAACCCTCGACGCGGCCCATGTCGAACTTGATATCGCGACCGGTGGAGGCCAGCGCCAGGTTGGTAAAGCGCAGGGCGTCGGTGCCGTAGGCGGCGATGCCCTCGGGGAACTCGGCGCGGGTCTGCTTGGCGATCTTCTCGGCCAGCTTGGGCTGCATCATGCCGCTGGTGCGTTTCTCCAGCAGCTCATCCAGGGTAATGCCATCGACGATATCCAGCGGGTCGAGCACGTTGCCCTTGGACTTGGACATCTTCTGGCCCTGGCCGTCGCGCACCAGGCCGTGTACGTACACGGTCTTGAACGGAATCTGCTCGGTCAGGTGGGTGGACAGCATGATCATCCGGGCGACCCAGAAGAAGATGATGTCGAAGCCGGTCACCAGCACGTCCGTGGGGTGGAAGGTCTTCAATTCTTCGGTCTGCTGCGGCCAGCCGAGGGTGGAGAAGGTCCATAGGCCGGAGCTGAACCAGGTGTCGAGGACGTCTTCGTCCTGGCGCAGGTTGGCGTCGCCGAGGTTGTGCGTGGCGCGTACTTCCGCCTCGTCGCGGCCGACGTAGACGTTGCCGGCATCGTCGTACCAAGCCGGAATACGGTGGCCCCACCAGAGCTGACGGCTGATGCACCAGTCCTGGATATCACGCATCCAGCTGAAGTACATGTTTTCGTACTGCTTGGGTACGAACTGGATTTCACCGCTCTCGACCACTGCGATGGCTTTTTCGGCCAGCGGCTTGGTGCTGACGTACCACTGGTCGGTCAGCCACGGCTCGATGATGGTGCCGGAACGGTCGCCTTTAGGCACTTTCAGGGCGTGAGCGTCGATGCTTTCCAGCAGGCCGGCGGCCTCGAAGGCGGCAACAATCTGCTTGCGCGCCTCGAAACGATCCAGGCCGGCGTATGCGGCCGGCAGGCTGCAATCGATCTGGCTGTTGACGCTGCCATCGACATTGAACGCCTGGACCTGTGCGAGCACGGCGGCGTTCTTGTCGAAGATGTTGAGCAGCGGCAGGTTGTGGCGCTTGCCGACTTCATAGTCGTTGAAGTCGTGGGCCGGGGTGATCTTTACGCAGCCGGTGCCGAACTCGGGGTCGCAGTAGTCGTCGGCGATGATCGGGATACGACGGCCAACCAGCGGCAGCTCGACGAAGGTGCCGATCAGGGCTTTATAGCGCTCGTCTTCTGGGTGCACTGCCACGGCGCTGTCGCCGAGCATGGTTTCCGGGCGCGTGGTGGCGACGATCAGGTAATTCTTGCCGTCGGCGGTCTTGTTGCCGTCAGCCAGCGGGTAGCGAAGGTTCCACAGGCTGCCTTTCTCGTCGTGGTTTTCCACTTCGAGGTCGGAGATGGCGGTGTGGAACTTGGTGTCCCAGTTGACCAGGCGCTTGCCGCGGTAGATCAAGCCGTCTTTGTGCAGACGGACAAAGGCTTCTTTAACCGACTCGGACAAGCCGTCGTCCATGGTGAAGCGCTCGCGGGACCAGTCCACCGAGCTGCCCAGGCGACGGATCTGCCGGGTGATGGTGCCACCGGACTGCTCTTTCCACTCCCAGACTTTCTCCAGGAACTTCTCGCGGCCCAGGTCGTGACGGTCAATGCCATCGGCGGCCAGCTGGCGCTCTACAACCATCTGGGTGGCGATACCGGCGTGGTCGGTGCCCGGCTGCCACAGGGTGTTGCGGCCCTGCATGCGGCGGAAACGGATCAGCGCATCCATGATCGAGTTGTTGAAACCATGGCCCATGTGCAGGCTGCCGGTGACGTTCGGCGGCGGGATCATGATGGTGTAGGGCTCGCCCGAACCCTGCGGGGCGAAATAGTTATTCGCCTCCCAGTTCTGGTACAGGGCGGTTTCAATGGCGTGCGGCTGGTAGGTCTTGTCCATGCGCGGCGGGACCCTTATGACGGCTAGACGGAAAAGCCGGCAAGTATAGCGGGGATGGCCTATATGACGTAAGGGCGCGCGTGGTATGGCTGACTGGTGGGCGTGCGTGTGGTTACGGACGACGCGGCGGAAGCAGTCGGGTCAGGCGCGCATCCAGACGGCGTTTCAGCTCGGCCTCGATCTGCGGCACGAAATCGTCGATCACATCCTGCAGGATCAACTGAGCTGCAGCGCGCAGTTCGCTATCCAGGCGGTTCATCTCGCTGTCGCGACTGACGCTCTGGTTGACGGTTTCACGCAGGGTTGGCACGGCTGGAGCAATAGGTGCAACAGCTGCAGCCACGGGCGGTGGCGTGACGATTTCGGAGAGCAGGGGGATGCTGTCCGGGTCGAGCGAGTCGACCAGCAGCGGTGGTTCGAGGTTTTCATCGCCCAGCAGTTGGCGGATCGACTCCAGGTCGTTCAGCAGTTGGGCGGGTTTTTGCGGCGGTTTTGGGGTGTCCATACTGTGCAACTAGAGTTCGACTCGTTTGGGATCATACCCGCGCTGCCGGTAGCTGCGGAAATTCTCCCGGCAGGCGGTCAGCAGGTCGGGTTCCTGGTTGACGATTTCAATCACCCGGCTAAAGCGCTCGACCCGGGGTGAAAGGGTGCTGCCGAGGTTGATCAGCACGCCCTGAGTACTGCTGGGTTCTTCGTCCTGGCCAATCACCACCGGTGCGTGCGCGTCATCCTGGTAGCGGCTGTGTGGCACAAAGCTTTCCGCTTTGAAACGCCATAACAGTTCATCCACCTCGCTGCATTGCTGCGCATTGCTGCCGCGCAGAAACACCGGCAGGCCGGCGCGCCAGGCTTTCATCGCCAGCTGGCAGGCTGCGCGCAGGCGCTCGGCCGGCACGGCAGTAGACAGTACATAGAATTCTATTCGGGGCATGACGGCACGGTTTGGCGTTAGTTGCAGGAGCGGCTTGCTGACAGGCGCGCAGCTTACCAGTCAATCGCGGTTAACACCGCCCCTACTAATGCGCCTGGAACGTAGAACCTGTTTCGGATCTCGCGAGCTAGAGCGAGACAAGGCAATAATGGCCGAGGAAGCGGAGTTTACGAGCTGTAAATGAGCATTCCGAGGCCATTTTTAACGCCGTATCGCCGACGCGCAGCAGATCCGATACAGGTTCTCAGGCGTTGCTGCGATCCAGCAGGTACTGCGTCAGCATCGGCACCGGACGACCGGTCGCACCTTTGTCCTTGCCACCACTGATCCAGGCGGTGCCGGCGATATCCAGGTGCGCCCAGTGGTAGTTCTTGGCAAAGCGCGAGAGGAAGCAGCCAGCGGTGATGGTGCCGGCTTTCGGCCCGCCAATATTGGCGATGTCGGCAAACGGGCTGTCCAGCTGCTCCTGATACTCGTCATACAGCGGCAGCTGCCAGGCGCGGTCGTCGGCGCTCAGGCCGGCGCCGAGAATCTGCTGCACCAGTTCGTCGTTGTTGCCCATCAGTCCGGAGACATTGCTGCCCAGGGCGACGATGCAGGCGCCGGTAAGGGTAGCGATGTCGATGACTGCTTGCGGCTTGAAGCGCTCGGCGTAAGTCAGGGTGTCACACAGCACCAGACGGCCTTCGGCGTCGGTGTTGAGGATTTCCACGGTCTGCCCGCTCATGGTGGTGACGATATCGCCGGGACGCGTGGCGCCGCCGCTCGGCATGTTCTCGGCGCAGGCCAGCAGGCACACCAGGTTGATCGGCAGTTGCAGCTCCAGAACGGCCTTGAGGGTGCCGAACACGCTGGCGGCGCCGCACATGTCGTACTTCATCTCATCCATGCCGGCAGCTGGCTTGATGCTGATGCCGCCGGTGTCGAAGGTGATGCCTTTGCCAACTAGGGCGTAGGGCTTCTCGTTCTTTTTGCCGCCCTGATAGTTGAGCACGATCATCCGTGGCGGTTGGTCGCTGCCCTGGGCCACGGCGAGGAAGGCGCCGGCGCCGAGCTCCTTGAGCTTTTTCTCATCAAGGATTTCGACCTTGAGGTTTTTGTAGGCCTTGCCCAGGTTTTTGGCTTCTTCGGCGAGATAGCTCGGGTGGCAGAGATTCGGCGGCAGGTTGCCGAGGTCTTTGGTAAAGGCCATGCCGGCGGCAATCGCCTGGGCGTGCGTGCTGGCGCGCTCGGCGTCGGCCAGGTTGGTTTTGTCGGTGAGCAGGGTGAGCTTCTTTAGCGCGCCGGCTTCGGCTTTCTGGCTCTTGAAGCGGTCGAAGCAGTAGCCGGCGTCGGCCAGGCTTTCCACCATCAGGCGGGTTTTGCCATAGGCTTCGCGGCCCTTGACCTGCAGCTCGTCGAGCGCGAGTACTGCGTCGCTGCCGCCGAGGTTTTTCAGGCTGCTGTAAACGCTAGTGATCAATTTACGCAGTTGGCGGTCAGACAGTTCGCTGTCTTTACCGGTGCCGACCAGCAGCACGCGTTCTGCTTTGAGGTTTGGCAGGTTGTGCACCAGCAGGGTCTGGCCGACCTTGCCGGCCAGGTCGCCGCGCTTGAGCAGAGCACTGATCGCTCCGGCACTGGCGGTGTCGATAGCCTTGGCGGTTTCGCCGAGTTTTTTGCCCTCACCAACAGGGATAACCAGGGTGGCGGTTTTTAGTGTTTCTGGGCGTGCGCTTTTAACAATAAATTCCATTACGTGGTGTCCCCAAGACAAGGCGTCGGTATTGCAGGATAATGCCGGCTATTTTTCGATGGTTCGCCAGTTGGGCGAGCCGGCAAGCAGTGCGGCTAGTTTGATCTTAGCCGCCTGAGCCTGACAACCCTGGAGTGTCTGGTTTGATCGTCTTCCGTTATCTGTCCCGTGAAGTGTTGCTGACCTTGAGTGCCGTGAGCGCGGTGCTGTTGGTCATCATTATGAGTGGCCGTTTTATCCGTTACCTGGCTCAGGCAGCGCAAGGGCTTCTCGATCCCGGTGTGCTGCTGCTGATCATGGCGTACCGCATTCCTGGTTTTTTGCAGCTGATCCTGCCGCTAGCGTTGTTTCTCGGCTTCCTGCTGGCGTATGGCCGCATGTACCTCGACAGCGAGATGACCGTGTTGTCGGCCACCGGCATGAGCCAGCAACGCTTGTTTGCCTACAGCCTGGCACCCGCAACCCTGGTGGCGCTGCTGGCCGGCTGGCTGAGCCTGGGGCTGGCACCGCAAGGCATTGAGCATGTGGCGCGGATTTTGAACCAGCAGAGCGCCATGACGGAGCTGGATACCCTGGAGCCTGGGCGTTTTCAGTCGATGAAGAATGGTTCGCGGGTGACCTACACCGAGGAGTTATCCGAGGACCGCGGCTCGCTGGCTGGGGTGTTTATCTCCGAGAAGCAGCTGTCCAGCAGTGGTGACAAGGAGCGTGGTATCTCCGTGCTGGTGGCTGAATCCGGCCGCCAGGAGATTCAAGCGGACGGCAGTCGCTATCTGATTCTGGAAAATGGCTACCGCTATGACGGTAACCCAGGCCAGGCGGACTACCGCGCCATCCAGTACGAAACCTACGGCGTGCTATTGCCCAAGCCGGAAGTGGCAGTGGAAATCACCGACCGCGAGGCCATGCCTACGCGCGAGCTAATTGGCAGTGACAAGCCGCGTATGCAGTCTGAGCTGCAGTGGCGTTTGTCGATTCCAGTACTGGTCTTTGTCGTCACTCTGCTGGCTGTGCCTCTGTCGCGGGTCAATCCACGGCAGGGGCGCTTTCTCAAGCTGTTGCCGGCCATTCTGCTGTACATGGCTTACCTGGCGCTGCTGATTGGCGCGCGCGGTGCTTTGGATAAAGAAAAGATCCCCGCAGGCCTGGGCTTGTGGTGGGTGCATGGGCTGTTCGCATTGATCGGGCTGCTGTTGCTGTATTGGGAGCCGTTGCGCTTGCGCTGGGCGGCTCGTCGTGTGGCGTTGGAGGTGGCCCGTGGTTAAGTTGGATCGCTACATCGGCGCACAGGTGTTTGTCGCCATTCTTGCTGTGTTAGGCATCATCGTCGGTCTGGCACTGCTGTTTGCCTTTATCGATGAGCTTGGGGATGTCGAAGGCAACTACGGCCTGCTGGATGCCCTGGGGTATGTGCTGCTGACGGCACCGCGGCGAATTTATGAAATGTTGCCGATGGCCGCCTTGATTGGCTGTTTGATCGGGTTGGGCTCGCTGGCCAGTAACAGCGAGCTGACCATCATGCGTGCGGCGGGTGTATCGATCGGGCGGATTGTCTGGGCGGTGATGAAACCGATGCTGGTGCTGATGCTGGTCGGCGTGCTGATTGGCGAGTACCTGGCGCCTTACAGCGAAAATCAGGCTCAGGCCAGTCGCGCCATGGCCCAAGGCGGCGGCGAAGCGCAGAGCGCCAAGCGTGGCCTGTGGCATCGCCAGGGGCAGGAATATGTGCACATCAACGCCGTGCAGCCCAATGGCGTGCTGCTCGGGGTGACTCGCTACTTCTTCGACGACCACAAGCGTATGCAGTCATCCAGCTTCGCTCGACGTGCGCAGTACCAGGGTGATCACTGGCAGCTGGAAGATGTTGCAACCACGCACTTCCGTGAGCGCAGCAGTGAGGTCATCAAGCAGGACAATGAGCGCTGGGATGTCGAGTTGACGCCGCAGCTGCTTGGCACCGTGGTCCTTGCACCTGATGCCCTGTCGATGACTGGGTTGTGGAACTATATCCACTACCTGGCCGAGCAGGGGCTGAATAACAGTCAGTACTGGTTGTCGTTCTGGACCAAGGTGCTGCAGCCGCTGGTAACCGCTGCGCTGGTGTTGATGGCGATTTCCTTTATCTTCGGCCCGCTGCGTTCTGTGACTTTGGGGCAGCGGGTGTTTACCGGGGTGCTGGTGGGTTTTGTGTTCAAGATCAGTCAGGACTTGCTCGGCCCATCGAGCTTGGTGTTCGGCTTCTCGCCGCTGCTGGCGGTGTTGATTCCAGCCGGTATCTGCGCGCTGGCCGGCGTCTGGTTGCTGCGCCGCGCCGGTTGATTCAGGCGTAAAAAAGCCGGCGTGCACTCAGTGTGTACGCCGGCTTTTTTGTACCTACGAGTTACTTCTTGTGGATGTTCTTCGGCAGCTGAATCACTTGGCTGTCCGAGTAGATGTCATGCCAGCTGCGCTTTTCTTTATCCCAAAGCACCCACAGAAACCCCAGGCCCAGCAGTAGCCAGGAGCCGATGGCAACCAGAAAACGCAGCAATGCCTGCCATAGGCTGATGGCAGTACCGTCGGGATTCTGAATGCGCAGGCCCCACACCTGCATGCCCAATGTCTGGCCGTTATGCGTCCAGAACTTGGCGAAGAAGCCAAACAGGCTGAGAAACAGCACGGTCGAGAGCAGCGGGTCGCCATCCAAGGCGCCAGCGTCGGACATCTGCTTTAGCTGCGCCTCGCCGTAGAAACCCATCAGGATCAGTTTGTAGATAAAGGTCACGACGATCAGCAGGGCGATACACAGCAGGAAGTCATAAAACATCGCGGCGAGGCGGCGGATTAGCCCCGCGGTGGGGAATTCACCCTGCGGGCGCAGCAGGTGTTTCGTCATGGTCGGCTCTTTAGTTATTCGGCTGGCGGAATGGCGGCAACAATAAGGCATCCGTGGGGGTGGTCGGCCATAAAAAATGATCGGTAATCATTTTTAGCATTGCCCTGCGACGGCTCCCAAGGATGGTCGTCATGGATGGCAAGGCACAAAAAACCCCTGATGTTGCCATCAGGGGTTCTTCAATACGGCAGGATTATTCCTGGATTTGCACTTCGTCAGCCTGCATGCCTTTCTGGCCTTGCACCGCGATAAAGCTGACTTTCTGACCTTCTTTCAGGCTCTTAAAGCCGTTGCCTTGGATCGCGCGGAAGTGCACGAACAGATCCGGACCGCTTTCTGGCGTGATAAAGCCAAAACCTTTCTCGTCGTTAAACCACTTCACGGTACCGTTCTGACGATTCGACATGATGTATTTCCTTGAACCTTGAGTTGATGACAGCCGCTACTCGACATGAGGGGCTGAATACTGGTTGCAAGGTGGCAGGCGACGTAGAGCGGGATGTAGCGGATCTGGATGATCTACTGCACCAGGTCACGATTTTCGGCGACCCATGCAAACACAGTAGGGCAGACTTTACGCCAACTTCCCGGCAAATGCCAAGCCCGTGCAGGGCATGTAATTGCTGGGGTTCGGGTGTTTTCTGCGGCGCATTGAGTGTGCCTTTATGGCGCGTTTGCGCGTGAGAAAGAGGTCGCATCTGCATGCGCCCGGCTTTTTCGTAGGCAATAAAAAAGGCCTTGAATCTCAAGGCCTTTCTTCGAATCTATGGTGCCCCGGGGGAGACTCGAACTCCCACTTCTTTCGAAAACGGATTTTGAATCCGCCGCGTCTACCGGTTCCGCCACCGGGGCACAATGGCGGCGCAGTATAGGGATGGTGTTGGGGTTGGTCAATCCACTTGCGTGGTCAGAATGCACTATTTCCGGTAAGCTCTGCCGCCCTGCTAGACGACCTCTTCCTGACCATGCGTGTTGCCGACTTCAATTTCGAGCTGCCTGACGCTCTGATTGCCCGCCACCCCCTCGCCGAACGCCGTGCCAGCCGCTTGCTGGTGCTTGATGGGCCGACGGGTGAGCTGGCGCATAAACAATTCAGTGACCTGCTGGATTACCTGCGTCCTGGCGATCTGATGGTGTTCAACAACACTCGGGTGATTCCAGCGCGGCTGTTTGGCCAGAAGGCCTCCGGCGGCAAACTGGAAATTTTGGTTGAACGGGTGTTGGACAGTCAGCGCGTGCTGGCCCATGTGCGTTCGAGCAAATCACCCAAGCCGGGTTCGATCATCCTGATCGACGGCGGTGGCGAAGCCGAAATGGTCGCGCGACACGATGCGCTGTTCGAGCTGCGTTTTGCTGAAGACGTGCTGCCGCTGCTCGAGCGGGTCGGGCATATGCCGCTGCCACCCTATATTGATCGGCCGGATGAGCAGGCGGATCGCGAGCGCTACCAGACGGTGTATGCAGACCGAGCCGGCGCTGTAGCGGCGCCGACCGCCGGGCTGCATTTTGATCAGCAGCTACTCGCGGCAATTGCCGAGAAGGGTGTTGAGCAGGCGTTCGTGACCCTCCACGTCGGTGCGGGCACCTTTCAGCCGGTGCGCGTTGAGCGCATCGAAGATCATCACATGCACAGCGAGTGGCTTGAGGTCAGTCAGGATGTGGTCGACGCCGTGGCCGCTTGTCGCGCCCGGGGTGGGCGAGTGATTGCCGTCGGCACCACCAGCGTGCGTTCGCTGGAAAGCGCTGCGCGGGATGGTGTGCTCAAGGCGTTCAGTGGCGACACCGATATCTTTATCTACCCAGGCCGGCCGCTGCATGTGGTCGACGCGCTGGTGACCAACTTCCATTTGCCGGAATCGACCCTGCTGATGCTGGTGTCGGCGTTTGCCGGTTACCCGGAAACCATGGCGGCCTATCAGGCGGCGATTGCCGGTGAATACCGTTTTTTCAGTTACGGTGATGCCATGTTCATCACCCGCAACCCCGCACCGCGCGGGCCAGGGGAGCAGCTATGACGCGCACGTGCCGCATGTCTTTCGAATTGTTGGCGACTGAGGGCAAGGCGCGCCGTGGTCGGCTGACCTTCCCCCGTGGCGTGGTGGAAACCCCGGCGTTTATGCCGGTAGGCACCTACGGCACGGTCAAGGGCATGCTGCCGCGTGATATCGAGGCGATTGGTGCGCAGATCATCCTCGGCAACACCTTTCACTTGTGGTTGCGTCCTGGCACGGAAGTGATCAAGAAGCACGGCGATCTGCATGACTTTATGCAGTGGCAGGGGCCGATCCTTACCGACTCCGGCGGCTTCCAGGTGTTCAGCCTCGGCGCCATGCGCAAGATCAAGGAGGAAGGCGTGTACTTCGCTTCGCCGGTCGATGGCGCCAAGGTGTTTATGGGGCCGGAAGAGTCGATGCAGGTGCAGCGCGACCTGGGTTCGGACATCGTGATGATTTTCGACGAGTGCACACCCTATCCGGCCGAGTTCGATGTGGCCAAGCGTTCGATGGAGTTGTCGCTGCGCTGGGCCAAGCGTTCGAAAGAGGCGCATGGCGACAGCACGGCGGCGCTGTTTGGCATCGTTCAGGGCGGCATGCACGAGGAATTGCGCAAAGTCTCTCTGGATGGCCTAGAGCAGATCGGTTTTGACGGTTATGCCATTGGTGGTCTGTCGGTCGGCGAGCCGAAAGACGAGATGATCAAGGTGCTGGATTACTTGCCGCCGCAATTGCCAGCCGACAAGCCGCGCTACCTGATGGGCGTGGGCAAACCAGAAGACTTGGTGGAAGGCGTGCGCCGCGGTGTGGACATGTTCGACTGCGTGATGCCGACCCGCAATGCGCGCAACGGCCACCTGTTTGTCGACACTGGCGTGCTGAAAATCCGCAATGCCTTTCATAAGCACGACGATTCGCCGCTGGACCCAACCTGCGACTGTTACACCTGCAAACATTTCTCCCGTGCCTATCTGCATCATCTGGATAAATGTGGCGAAATGCTCGGTAGCATGCTCAATACAATCCACAACTTACGGCATTATCAGGTGCTTATGGCTGGTTTGCGTGAGGCTATTCAACAGGGTACATTGGCCGCCTTTGTCGATGCCTTCTATGCCAAGCGCGGGCTGCCAACGCCGCCTCTGGATTGATTCCCAACCTTTTAAAGACCCTTGCAACAGGAGTGTTACATGAGCTTTTTTATCCCCGCTGCTTTCGCTGAAGGCGCCGCACCGGCTGCCGGTCCTGCTGGTAGTGGCTTTGAATGGGTGTTTCTGCTCGGCTTTCTGGTTATCTTCTATCTGATGATCTGGCGCCCACAGGCCAAGCGTGCCAAAGAGCACAAAGGTCTGATCAGCGGCCTGCAGAAAGGTGATGAAGTGGTAACCAGCGGTGGTATCGCCGGCAAGGTGTCGAAGGTTTCCGATGACTTCGTAGTAATCGAGGTATCGGACACCGTCGAGCTGAAGATTCAGAAAGTGGCGATTGCCGCTTCGCTGCCTAAAGGCACGCTGAAAGCGATCTAAGCCATACACCTTTACCATTCGACGGGGCGCTTAATGCGCCCCGCGTCATAACGGGCGGCGTCATGCTCAACAAGTTTCCCATCTGGAAGTACCTGCTGATTCTGGCTGTGCTGGCAATCGGTTTTCTCTATTCCGCGCCCAATCTGTACCCGGATGATCCGGCGATCCAGATCAGTGGCAACAGCTCCGCCATGCGCGTCGAGCAGGCTGATCTGGATCGCGCCAGTCGCGCGCTGGAAGCGGCCGGTATCAGTGTAAAAGCCGCCAGTCTGGCCAATCAGGGGCGTGCCGGTTTGCTGCGCTTGAACAGCGCTGAAGACCAATTACCTGCCAAAGAGTTGGTACGTAAAGCGTTGAGCGATGAGTTCGTCGTGGCGCTCAACCTGGCGCAAACCACCCCGGATTGGCTGCGTAATCTGGGCGGCAGCCCGATGAAGCTGGGTCTGGACTTGTCCGGTGGTGTGCACTTCCTGATGGAAGTGGACATGGACAAGGCCCTGGATGCTCGTCGCAAGGTTTACGAAGGTGAGGTCAAGAGCCTGCTGCGCAAAGAGCGCGTGCGTTATCGCAGCCTGCCTGAGTTGGATGGTGCCATCCAGCTTGGCTTTGCCGATGAAGCGACGCTGGAAAAAGCGCAGCAGCTGATTCGCAAGGACTTTACCGATTTTGACATGACCACTGTGCAGCGTGGTGGGCAGCAGGTGTTGCGACTGGCGCTAACTCAGGCAAAGTTGGTCGAGATTCGTGAGTACTCGATCAAGCAGAACCTGACTACTGTGCGTAACCGGGTCAATGAGCTCGGTGTGGCTGAGCCGTTGGTGCAGCGTCAGGGTGCCAACCGTATTGTGGTTGAGCTGCCGGGTGTGCAGGACACCGCTGAAGCTAAACGTATTCTCGGCAAGACCGCCAACCTGGAGTTTCGTTTGGCCGCAGAGCCGGATGCTGCTAAGGCTGCGACCGAAAGTTTCGAGTTCCGTCAGGAAGGCCGTCCGCCAGCCCAGCTGGAGCGTGATCTGATCATCACGGGTGACCAGGTCACCGATGCGCAGGCCAGCTTCGATGAGAACGGCAGCCCGCAGGTGAATATCCGTCTGGATGGCCGCGGCGGTGACCTGATGAATCGCGCGACCCGCAACAACGTCGGTCGTAGCATGGCGGTGATCTTTATCGAGCAGAAGCCGGTAACCCGCTACGTGCGCCAAGTGGTTGATGGTGTTGAGAAAGAAGTCGAGCTGCAGACCTTCGTCGAAGAGAAGAAGATCATCAGTCTGGCCACCATCCAGTCGCCGCTGGGTAGTCAGTTCCGCATAACCGGTCTTGATGGTCAAGGCGAGTCGTCTGAGCTGGCTCTGTTGCTGCGTGCAGGTGGTTTGGCGGCGCCGATGTACTTCGCAGAAGAGCGCACCATCGGCCCGAGCCTTGGCGCTGACAACATCACCAAGGGCGTGACTGCTTCGATGTGGGCGATGCTGTTTGTTTCGCTGTTTATCATCGCCATTTACCGCTTCTTCGGTGTGCTGGCGACCATTGCTCTGGGCTTTAACATGGTGCTGCTGCTGGCGCTGATGTCGTTGCTCAGTGCCACGCTGACTCTGCCGGGTATCGCCGGTATCGTGCTGACCATGGGTATGGCGGTGGACGCCAACGTGCTGATCTTCTCGCGTATTCGTGAAGAGATCGCCAATGGCATGTCGATTCAGCGGGCCATCCATGAAGGTTTTGATCGGGCTTACTCGGCGATTGTCGACGCCAACCTGACCACTCTGCTGGTCGGCGGCATCCTGTTCGCCATGGGTACCGGGCCGGTCAAAGGCTTCGCGGTGACTCTGTCGCTGGGTATTCTCACCTCGATGTTTACCGCCATTCTGGTGACGCGTTGCATGGTCAACCTGACTTGCGGCGGGCGTGACTTCAAGAAGTTGTGGATTTAAGGGGCTGTGATGAATCGTACGATCAACTTCATGGGGGTACGCAATATTGCGTTCGCCTTCACCCTGCTGCTGACGTTGCTGGCACTGGTTAGCCTGTTTACCAAAGGGCTGAACCTGGGGCTGGATTTTACCGGTGGTACGCAAATCGAGCTGAGCTACGAGCAGCCGGCAGACCTCGGTAATATCCGTGAGCAGCTGGCTGGCGCTGGCTATGCCGATGCCGTGGTGCAGAGCTTTGGTGCCACCACCGATGTGGTGGTCCGCATGCAGGGCGATGACCCTGAGCTGGGTAATAAAGTAGCCGCAGCGTTGCGGCAAGCCGGAGAGCAGCTTGAGGTGAAAAAGGTCGAGTTCGTCGGCCCGCAGGTGGGTGAAGAGCTGCGCGATCAGGGTGGTCTTGGTCTGCTGCTGGCATTGGGCGGGGTGATGCTCTACCTGGCCTTCCGCTTCCAGTGGAAGTTCGGTTTAGGGGCGATTATCTCGCTGATCCATGACGTAATTGTCACTCTCGGCATTCTCTCGTTCTTCCAGATCACCTTCGATCTGACGGTGATGGCGGCGCTGCTGGCGATCATCGGTTACTCGCTGAATGACACCATTGTGGTATTCGATCGGGTGCGTGAGAACTTCCGCGTGCTGCGCAAGGCAACATTGATCGAAAACATCAACATCTCCACCACGCAGACCCTGCTGCGCACCATGGCAACCTCAATCTCCACTTTGCTGGCAATTGCTGCGTTGCTGCTGTTCGCCGGCGACAATCTGTTTGGCTTCTCGGTAGCGCTGTTTATCGGTGTGAGTGCGGGTACCTACTCCTCGGTCTATATCGCTAACGTGGTGCTGGTGTGGCTCGATCTGACGGTCGATGACCTGATTCCGCCGGTGGTCGAAGAAGAGGTTGATGAGCGCCCATAAT
This sequence comes from Pseudomonas sp. OTU750018, assembly GCF_011636575.1. Taxonomy (NCBI): domain Bacteria; kingdom Pseudomonadati; phylum Pseudomonadota; class Gammaproteobacteria; order Pseudomonadales; family Pseudomonadaceae; genus Pseudomonas; species Pseudomonas sp. OTU750018. The sequence goes on along the minus strand of NZ_JAAPAU010000001.1, from coordinate 776,260 downwards.
TCTGTGCGCTTTATCGCAAATGGTTGAATGAGCCGGGCAGGTGTTGAACTTGCCCGGTTTTTTTATGCTCCAAGGCTGGGAGTTAGGCGCGTTAAGCGCTAAGCAGCGGTTTCAAGGAGGCCTGTATGAACAAGTCAATGTTGGTTGGTGCTGTGTTGGGGGCGGTGGGTGTGACGGCGGGCGGAGCGGTGGCCACTTACAGCCTCGTCAGTGCGCCTGAATATGCCGAAGTGCTGGCCGTTAAACCGGTCAAGGAAACCATCAAAACCCCGCGGGAAGTCTGCAAGGATGTGGCGGTCACTCGTCAGGCTCCGGTCAAGGACGAGCACCAGATAGCCGGTACGGCGATTGGTGCTGTGGTGGGTGGTCTGCTCGGCAACCAGGTGGGCGGCGGTAACGGCAAGAAACTGGCGACTGTTGCGGGTGCGGTGGGTGGCGGCTATGCCGGCAACAAGGCGCAGGAGCACTTGCAGAGCCGTGATACTTACACCACCACTGAAACCCGTTGCAGCACGGTGACTGACACCAGTGAGAAGTTGGTGGGTTACGACGTTAAGTACGAGTTGGATGGCAAGGTGAGTCAGGTGCGAATGGCCAGTGATCCGGGTCGTCAGATCCCGGTCAAAGATGGTCAGTTGGTGCTGGTTGATCAGTCCAACTGATCGAGGCATGTTTAGCAGGTACAAAAAAGCGCCCCGTGGGGCGCTTTTTTATTGCGGCTTGATCAGCGTTTCAAAGAAGCTGACAAGTGCGGCTGAATGGCTGTCAGGACAGCCTTGAAGCACTTGGTATTGCCGGCAACGATCTGGCCTTTCTCCAGGAATTCGTGGCCGCCGCTGAAGTCGCTGATCAGACCGCCTGCTTCCTGAATCAGCAGTGCGCCGGCAGCCATATCCCACTCGGACAGGCCGAACTCCCAGAAGGCGTCGAAGCGACCAGCGGCCACGTAGGCCAGGTCCAGGCTGGCGGCACCCGCGCGGCGTACGCCAGCGGTTTGCCCAACCAAACTGCGGAACATGCCGATGTAGTTTTCCAGGTTTTCCATCTGGCTGTCGCGGAACGGGAAACCGGTGCCGAGCAGGGCGCCTTCCAGGCTCTTGCGATTACCGACGCGCAGGCGGCGGCCGTTGAGGGCTGCGCCACGGCCACGGCTGGCGGTGAATTCCTCCTGGCGGACCGGGTCGATGATAACAGCGTGCTCAAGGCGGCCGCGGTATTTACACGCAATGCTGACTGCGTAATGCGGAATACCGCGGATAAAGTTAGTGGTGCCATCCAGTGGATCGATAATCCACAGGTAGTCTGCGCCGTCGCCGCTGCCTTCGCTCAGGCCGCTTTCCTCACCGAGGATGCCGTGGTTCGGGAAGGCCTTGCGCAATGCCTGAATGATCAGCTGCTCAGCGGAGCGATCAATTTCAGTCACATAGTCCTTGGCTTCTTTCTCGTCGACCGAGATGACGTCCAAGCGTTCGGTCGAGCGGAAGATCATTTCGCCGGCGCTACGGGCTGCGCGCAGCGCGATATTCAGCATGGGCTGCATGGATGTTCACCTGGGTCGTTAAAGAAAGCCGGCCATTCTAGCAGAAAACCCCGGCGGTTGAAGTGTAACCTGCGTCTTGCGTGGCGTAAGGCAGGTGGGTTCTGTAAGATTTGCCCCTCAAAGCCTTGTCTGTGAGCGTTTGCGTTGCTGGAAAATATTCGCGTTGTGTTGGTCGGTACCAGTCACCCGGGCAATATCGGTGGGGCGGCACGGGCCATGAAAAACATGGGATTGTCGCAGTTGGTACTGGTTGATCCGCGGGATTTTCCGAGCGAAGACGCGGTGGCCAGGGCCTCCGGCGCTACAGATATTCTCGATGCGGCGCAGGTTGTGGCCACGCTTGAGGAGGCGCTTGTCGGTTGTCGCCTGGTAATGGGTACCAGTGCGCGGGATCGGCACATTCCCTGGCCGATGCTGGAGCCGCGTGAGTGTGGTGGTGTTGCGTGCGAGCAGGCTCAGCAAGGTGCGCAGGTTGCCTTGGTGTTTGGGCGCGAGTATGCCGGTCTGACTAATGAGGAGCTGCAGCGCTGTCACTATCATGTGCACATTCCCTCCGATCCGGCGTTCAGTTCGTTGAATCTGGCGGCGGCGGTGCAGGTGTTGGCGTACGAAGTGCGTATGGCCTGGCTGGCAACTGAGGGGCGGCCGGCCAAGCAGTCTGCAGTCATCGATCCGGATGAAGAGCCGGTTGCTGCGGATGAGCTGGAATCGTTTTATCGTCACCTTGAGCAGGCGCTGGTTGAAATTAGGTTTCTTGATCCTGCCAAGCCGCGACATCTGATGAGTCGTCTGCGTCGCTTGTACGGGCGTAGCGCAGTGAGCAGGCTGGAAATGAATATCTTGCGCGGTATCTTGACGGAAACCATCAAGGCGGCGCGTGGCGAGCACCCTAAGCAGGAGAAGGCAGATGTTTGAGCGCATGCAAGAGGATATCCAAAGCGTATTTCATCGCGACCCGGCGGCGCGTAATGCCTTTGAGGTTGTCACTTGCTATCCGGGGTTGCATGCAGTCTGGTTGCATCGCGTAGCGCACGCGCTGTGGAGCAGTGGCTGGAAGTGGCTGGCGCGCGTGGTGTCGAACTTCGGTCGCTGGATGACTGGTATCGAAATTCATCCGGGCGCGAAGATCGGTCGGCGCTTCTTTATTGATCACGGCATGGGTATCGTCATCGGTGAGACCGCCGAAATCGGCAACGACGTCACCCTCTATCAGGGTGTGACCCTTGGCGGTACCAGCTGGAACAAAGGCAAGCGTCATCCGACGCTAGAAGATGGTGTGGTGGTTGGTGCTGGTGCCAAGGTGCTGGGGCCGTTCACGGTCGGCGCGGGCGCCAAAATTGGCTCCAATGCTGTGGTGACTAAAGAAGTCCCGGCGGGTGCTACGGCAGTCGGCATTCCTGGGCGGATCATCGTCAAAACTGACGATGAGCAGGAGGCCAAGCGTCAGGCCATTGCCGAGAAGCTGGGTTTCGATGCCTATGGCGTGAGTCAGGACATGCCGGACCCGGTGGCGCGCGCCATTGGTCAGCTGCTTGATCACCTGCATGCGGTGGATGGGCGCCTGGAAGGCATGTGCGGCGCTCTCAAGTCTTTGGGTAGTGACTACTGCGCCAAGGATTTGCCGCAGCTGCGTGACGAGGACTTCGCTGGTGTGGTCAAGGACGCAGACAAGCCCGCGGCGTGATGGTGTGGTGGGGCGCATTTTGCTATGATGCGCGCCCTCCATTCTGGCTAATCCCGACTAAAGCGCTAGGTCTTATAGTTGACTTAAATGCTCGGGAATTGCATACTCGCGTCATATTGCGATCACGCGGTAATCCCTTATGCGACTCACCACCAAAGGCCGTTACGCTGTTACCGCCATGCTTGATCTGGCGTTGCACGCTCAGCGTGGGCCGGTGTCTTTGGCTGATATCTCTGAGCGGCAGGGTATTTCCCTTTCCTACCTTGAGCAGCTATTTGCCAAGTTGCGTCGTGGCAATCTGGTTTCCAGTGTGCGTGGGCCTGGCGGCGGTTACCAGTTGTCGCGCGATATGCAGGGTATTCAGGTGGCTGAGGTGATTGACGCAGTCAATGAGTCGGTTGATGCCACGCGCTGCCAAGGGCAGGGCGACTGCCACGCAGGTGATACCTGTCTGACCCACCATTTGTGGTGTGACCTCAGCCAGCAGATACACGAATTTCTGAGTGGCATCAGTCTGGCTGACTTGGTGACCCGCCGTGAAGTGCAGGAAGTTGCCCAGCGCCAGGATCAGCGCCGCTGCAATGGCAGGACGCCGTACCTGGATAAGATCGAAACGTCCGCCGTCGATTGAGCGCAAAGCGCTGGCTAGCTCGCCTGATACCTGATTAGGAGAAAGTTATGAAATTGCCGATTTACCTCGATTATTCCGCCACTACGCCGGTTGATCCGCGTGTAGCGCAAAAAATGAGCGATTGCCTGTTGGTCGACGGTAACTTCGGCAATCCGGCGTCGCGCTCCCACGTATTTGGCTGGAAGGCTGAAGAGGCCGTGGAGAATGCTCGCCGCCAAGTGGCTGAGCTGGTCAATGCCGACCCGCGTGAGATTGTCTGGACCTCTGGTGCCACCGAGTCCAACAACTTGGCGATCAAGGGCATTGCCGATTTCTACAAGAGTAAAGGTAAGCATCTGATTACCTCGAAAATCGAGCACAAAGCTGTGCTGGACACTATGCGCCAGCTTGAGCGTGAAGGCTTCGAGGTGACCTACATCGAGCCTGGTGAAGATGGTCTGATCACCCCGGCCATGATTGAAGCAGTGCTGCGTGAGGACACCATCCTGGTGTCGGTCATGCACGTGAATAACGAAATCGGCACCATCAACGACATCGCGGCGATTGGCGAGCTGACCCGTTCGCGCGGCGTGTTTCTGCATGTTGATGCGGCTCAGTCCACCGGCAAGGTGGCGATTGATCTGGAGTCGCTTAAGGTCGATCTGATGTCGTTCTCTGCGCATAAAACGTATGGCCCGAAAGGCGTCGGTGCGCTTTTTGTGCGTCGCAAGCCACGTGTGCGTCTCGAAGCGCAGACCCATGGCGGCGGTCATGAGCGTGGTATGCGCTCTGGCACCCTGGCGACTCACCAGTGCGTCGGTATGGGTGAGGCGTTCCGTATTGCCAAAGAAGAAATGACCCAGGAAAACCAGCGCATCCAGGCCCTGCGTGATCGCTTCTTCAAACAGGTCGATGGTCTTGAAGAGCTGTACATCAATGGCAGCATGACCGCCCGCATACCGCACAATCTCAACCTCAGCTTCAACTATGTTGAGGGCGAGTCGCTGATCATGGCGCTCAAGGATCTGGCGGTGTCGTCCGGCTCGGCCTGCACCTCGGCTTCTCTGGAGCCGTCCTACGTGTTGCGCGCCCTGGGCCGCAATGACGAGCTGGCGCACAGCTCCATTCGCTTTACCTTCGGCCGCTTCACCACTGATGAAGAAGTCGATTACGCCGCGCAGAAAGTATGCGAGGCGGTGACCAAGCTGCGCGAATTGTCGCCGCTGTGGGATATGTACAAAGACGGTGTCGACATCTCCAAGATCGAGTGGGCGGCGCACTAAGTAGTCGCCGAGCAAGAGCGACTCTCTGATGAGGAAGGAATACCAGCATGGCTTACAGTGAAAAGGTCATTGACCACTACGAGAACCCGCGCAACGTCGGCAAGATGGACGCGGAAGACCCAGACGTCGGCACTGGTATGGTCGGCGCGCCGGCTTGCGGTGACGTGATGCGTCTGCAAATCAAGGTCAACGAGCAGGGCGTAATTGAAGACGCCAAGTTCAAGACCTACGGTTGCGGTTCGGCAATTGCCTCCAGCTCCCTCGCTACTGAGTGGATGAAGGGCAAGACCCTAGACGAAGCTGAAACTATCAAGAACACCCAGCTGGCCGAGGAATTGGCTCTGCCACCGGTGAAAATCCACTGCTCGGTACTCGCCGAAGACGCCATCAAGGCTGCTGTTCGCGATTACAAGCAGAAGAAAGGCTTGCTCTAAGGAGGTTTGTCGATGGCTATCAGCATGACCGAAGCAGCCGCTCAGCACGTGCGTCGCTCTCTTGAGGGGCGCGGCAAGGGCGAAGGTATTCGCCTGGGTGTACGCACCACGGGCTGTTCCGGCTTGGCCTATGTGCTGGAGTTTGTCGATGAGGCCGCCAGCGAAGATCAGGTGTTCGAGAACCATGGCGTCAAGGTGATCATCGATCCCAAGAGCCTGGTTTACCTCGACGGTACTGAGCTTGATTTCGTCAAAGAGGGGTTGAACGAAGGTTTCAAGTTCAACAACCCAAACGTGCGCGGCGAATGTGGCTGCGGCGAAAGCTTCAATATCTGAGGCGCTTGTGGGCAGTCCTTGTCACTTTGCTTTATTCGACCTGCAGCCAGGTTTTCGGCTGGATCAGGAGCTGCTTGCCGCGCGTTACCGTGAGATGGCACGGCAGATTCATCCGGATCGCTTTGCTGACGCTTCCGAGCGTGAGCAGCGCTTAGCCCTCGAGCAATCTGCCAGTCTCAACGAGGCTTACAGCACGCTCAAGAGTGCGCCGCAGCGCGCTCGCTATTTGCTGGCACTGCGCGGGCCCGAGCTACCGCTGGAAGTGACGGTGCAGGATCCGGATTTCCTGCTGCAGCAAATGCAGCTGCGCGAAGAGCTGGAAGATCTGCACGACAGTGCCGACCTGGCCGGGGTGGCGCAGTTCAAGCGGCGTCTGAAAGTGGCTCAGGACGAGCTCAACGAAAGTTTTGCCGTTTGTTGGGATGATGCTTCGCGTCGCGAAGAGGCCGAGCGCCTGATGCGCCGCATGCAGTTTCTCGACAAGCTTTCTCACGAGGTCCGCCAGCTGGAAGAGCGCCTCGACGATTAACGCTGGCGCGCCTATTGCGGCGCGCCTGATATCTAAGCACTGATTAATCATGGCCTTACTGCAGATCGCTGAGCCCGGACAAAGCCCCCAGCCACACCAGCGCCGTCTGGCCGTGGGGATTGATTTGGGTACCACCAATTCGCTGGTCGCCGCCGTGCGTAGCGGCCTTTCCGAGCCGCTGGCCGATGCCGCTGGGCAGGTCATTCTGCCGTCTGCAGTGCGTTATCACGCTGATCGGGTCGAGGTAGGCGAGGTCGCCAAGGCGGCCGCATCGGCTGATCCGCTGAATACTGTGCTGTCGGTCAAGCGCCTCATGGGGCGCGGTTTGGCTGACGTCAAGCAGCTCGGTGAGCAGCTGCCATACCGCTTTGTCGGTGGCGAATCGCATATGCCGTTTATCGAAACCGTGCAGGGGCCGAAAAGCCCGGTTGAAGTCTCGGCGGATATTCTCAAAGTGCTGCGTCAGCGCGCTGAAGCGACTCTGGGTGGTGAGCTGGTGGGCGCGGTCATCACCGTGCCAGCCTATTTTGATGACTCCCAGCGCCAGGCCACTAAGGATGCTGCGCGTCTGGCCGGGCTGAATGTGCTGCGCCTGCTCAATGAGCCGACGGCAGCAGCAGTCGCCTATGGCCTGGATCAGCATGCCGAGGGTGTGGTCGCCATCTATGATTTGGGCGGCGGCACCTTTGATATTTCCGTATTGCGCCTGACCGGTGGTGTGTTTGAAGTGCTGGCCACTGGCGGCGACAGTGCGCTGGGCGGTGATGACTTCGATCACGCGATTGCTGGCTGGATTGTGCAGCAGGCCGGGATTTCCTCTGACCTGGATCCAGCACAGCAGCGCCTATTGCTGGAATCTGCGTGTGCCGCTAAAGAAGCCCTGACCGACAGCGCTTCGGCAAGCCTCAGTTATGCCGGCTGGGCAGGGCAGTTGAGTCGTGAGCAGTTCGATGCGCTGATCGAGCCCATGCTCGCACGCAGCCTCAAGGCCTGCCGCCGCGCGGTGCGTGATGCCGGCATTGAGTTGGATGAGGTTGAAGCCGTGGTTATGGTTGGCGGCTCCACCCGAGTGCCGCGCGTGCGTCAGGCCGTCGCCGAGTTGTTCGCCCGTGAGCCGCTGACCGACATCGATCCTGATCAGGTGGTGGCCATTGGTGCCGCTATCCAGGCTGATGCTCTGGCAGGCAACAAGCGCGGCGATGGCGAAGAGTTGCTGTTGCTGGATGTGATTCCGCTGTCGCTCGGCCTGGAAACCATGGGCGGGTTGATGGAAAAGGTGATTCCGCGCAATACCACCATTCCCGTGGCGCGCGCCCAAGACTTCACTACCTATAAAGATGGTCAGACGGCCATGATGGTGCATGTGCTGCAGGGTGAGCGTGAGCTGATCAGCGATTGTCGCTCCTTGGCACGCTTCGAATTGCGCGGTATTCCGCCGATGGTCGCCGGTGCGGCGAAGATTCGCGTGACCTTCCAGGTTGACGCCGATGGCCTGCTCAGCGTTGCTGCGCGTGAGCTGGCTTCGGGCGTTGAGGCGAGTATCCAGGTCAAGCCGTCTTATGGTCTGACCGATGGCGAAATTGCCCGCATGCTGCAGGATTCCTTCAAAAATGCCGGCGACGACAAAGTTGCCCGCGTACTGCGTGAGCAGCAGGTCGACGCCCAGCGTCTGCTGGAGGCGGTCGAGGCAGCGTTGCTGGCCGATGGTGAGCGTCTGCTGGATGCCGATGAGCGTATGGCCATCGATGCGCAGATCGAGCAATTGCGCGATTTGATGGCCGGCACAGATGGCTTGGCGATTGAGCAGCAAACCAAAAGATTGACCCAGGTGACCGATGCTTTTGCTGCGCGTCGCCTGGATGCCACGGTCAAGGCTGCGCTGGCCGGCCGTAGTCTTGATGAGATTGAGGAATAAGCATGCCGCAGATCATTTTTCTGCCCCACGCGGTGCTGTGTCCGGAAGGGCTGGTGGTCGAGGTTGCGCCAGGTACGTCAGTGCTCGAAGTGGCGCATGAACACCATATCGAAATTGAAAGCGCCTGTGGCGGTGTCTGCGCCTGCACCACTTGCCACTGCATTATTCGTGAAGGCTTTGACTCGCTGACCGAGGCCGATGAGCTCGAAGAAGACATGCTGGACAAGGCATGGGGGCTGGAGGCGCAGTCGCGGCTGTCCTGCCAGGCTATTGTGGGCGATGAAGATCTGACTGTGGAAATCCCCAAGTACTCGCTCAACCACGCTGCCGAAGCGCCGCACTGATTCAAGGAGTTGATATGAGTCTGAAGTGGGTTGATGTTCTGGAAATCGCCATTCAGCTGGCGGAGTCCAAACCTGAGGTAGACCCTCGCTACGTGAACTTTGTGGATCTGCATAAATGGATTCTGGCGTTGCCGGAGTTCAGTGACGACCCGCAGCGCGGCGGCGAGAAGGTGCTTGAAGCCGTTCAGGCAGCCTGGATCGACGAGGCGGATTAACTGGCCTGTTGGCCTGGCCTACGCATTTAACCGGAACCCGCGTATAATTCGCGGGTTTAATTTTTCGCTTTAATCATTGTTTCTGGAGTTTCACATGGCTGTTCAACGCACTTTCTCCATCATCAAGCCGGATGCCGTTGCTAAAAACGTTGTTGGCGAGATAACCACTCGTTTCGAAAAAGCCGGCCTGCGCGTCGTTGCTTCGAAAATGGTTCAACTGTCCGAGCGCGAAGCGGCTGGCTTCTACGCTGAGCACAGCGAGCGCGGCTTCTTCAAAGACCTGGTTGCTTTCATGACCTCCGGTCCAGTTATCGTTCAGGTTCTGGAAGGCGAAAACGCTGTTCTGGCTAACCGCGAACTGATGGGCGCTACCAACCCTAAAGAAGCAGCTGCCGGCACCATCCGTGCTGATTTCGCTGTTTCCATCGACGAAAACGCTGTTCACGGTTCCGACTCGGAAGCCTCTGCTGCCCGCGAAATCGCTTACTTCTTCGCTGCCACCGAAGTTTGCGCACGTATTCGCTAAGCGAATCGGGTGAGGGTGAAGCCATGACTGAAGCTACCGGTAAAATCAATCTGCTGGGTCTGACCCAGGCAGAGATGGAACAATTCTTCGAAAGCATCGGGGAAAAGCGTTTCCGTGCCGGGCAGATGATGAAATGGATTCACCACTTTGGTATCGATGATTTCGATGCCATGAGTAACGTCAGCAAGGTCTTGCGCGAAAAGCTCAAGGCCTGTGCTGAGATCCGCGGCCCGGAAGTGGTCAGCGAAGATATTTCCACTGATGGCACGCGCAAGTGGGTAGTGCGGGTGGCGTCAGGCAGTTGCGTAGAAACCGTGTATATCCCCCAGGGTACGCGTGGCACCTTGTGTGTGTCGTCGCAGGCCGGCTGCGCGTTGGATTGCAGTTTCTGCTCAACCGGTAAACAAGGTTTCAATAGTGATCTGAGTGCCGCCGAAGTGATCGGTCAGGTGTGGATCGCCAACAAGTCGTTCGGCAGCGTGCCGGCGAAGATCGACCGTGCCATCACCAACGTAGTGATGATGGGTATGGGCGAGCCGCTACTGAACTTCGACAACGTCGTCGCCGCCATGAAAATCATGATGGACGACCTCGGCTATGGCATTTCCAAACGCAAGGTGACGCTGTCCACCTCGGGTGTGGTGCCGATGATCGACAAGCTTGGCGAAGTGATTGATGTGTCACTGGCGCTGTCACTGCATGCGCCGAACGATGCTCTACGGAACCAGTTGGTGCCGATCAACAAGAAGTACCCGCTGGAAATGCTGCTGGCGGCTTGTAAGCGTTATGTCTCGCGCCTTGGCGAGAAACGCGTGCTTACAATCGAATACACCCTGCTCAAGGATGTAAACGATAAGACCGAGCACGCTGAGGAAATGATCGCACTTCTCAAAGATGTGCCTTGCAAGATCAACCTGATTCCGTTTAATCCCTTCCCCCACTCCGGGTACGAGCGGCCAAGCAACAATGCCATTCGCCGTTTCCAGGACCTGCTGCACAAGGCCGGGCACAATGTCACCGTGCGCACCACGCGAGGCGAGGACATTGATGCTGCATGTGGTCAGTTGGTCGGCCAGGTCATGGATCGTACCCGCCGTAGTGAGCGCTATATTGCTGTGCGTGAATTGAGTAGCGAGGCCGAAACGCCGAGTTCCGCCGCCAATCGAACCTGAGGGGAGGATACCCATGACCTTGCGTCCCGCGTTATTGCTGTTGGCCGCCAGTCTGTTAGCCGGTTGCGTTACAACCGGTAATGTCGATCCGATGAAAACGTCCAAAGGACGTGACGAAGCCCGAGATGCTTACGTGCAGCTTGGGATTGGTTATCTACAGCAAGGCGAGACCGAACGCGCCAAGATTCCGTTGAAGAAAGCGTTAGAGCTCGATTCATCGAATGCGGATGCACATGCCGCACTGGCGTTGGTGTTCCAGATTGAAATGGAGCCCAAGCTGGCTGACGATCACTACCGCAAGGCGCTCTCGCAAAACAGTGACGATGCTCGCTTGTTGAATAACTACGGTAGTTTTCTGTTTGAGCAGCAGCGTTACCAGGAAGCCTTCGAACGCTATTCACAAGCTGCTCAGGACACGCTTTATCCGGAGCGGTCACGGGTGTTTGAAAACCTTGGGCTGACCTCCTTACAGCTCAAGCAGCGTGAGCAGGCCAAGGCCTATTTCGAGCGTTCGCTACGGTTGAATAGCCGCCGTCCCCGCGCGTTGATGGAAATGGCGCAGTTGTCCTTTGAGGACAAACAATATGTTCCCGCGCGGGGCTATTACGATAGCTACATGGCGCTTGCTCAGCCAGATGCGCGCAGCCTATTGCTGGGCGTCCGGCTGGCGAAGATTTTCGAAGAGCGCGACAACGCGGCGAGCCTCGGTTTGCAGTTGAAGCGACTTTATCCGGGCACGCCGGAATATCAGCAATACCTGTCGGAGCAATGATGAAAGCGGCGCATCCAGAAGTGCTAGCAGTTCCCCGTATCAACCCGGGTGAGACTTTGCGCAAGGCTCGTGAGGGGCGTGGTTGGACTATTGCCGAAGTTGCAGCGCAGCTTAATTTGACCCCTCAGCGCTTGAGTCAGGTCGAGCAAGGTGCTTTCGATAAGCTCCCCGGGCATACCTTTGCGCGTGGTTATGTCAGGGCCTACGCCAAGTTACTGGACATTGATCAGAATCGTCTGGTGCTGGAATTTGACCAATTCACTGGCAGCGATGCGGCGGGTAGCAGTGTTCACAGCTTGGGCCGTATCGAGGAGCCCGTGAGCTACTCGCAACGTATCTTGCGGATGGTCAGCTTTGTCCTCTTGCTGGCGCTAGCCGGTTTGAGCTTCTTCTGGTGGCAAGAGCAGGCTGAGCGTCGTGCCGCAGACTTGGCGTCAACCAGCCTTGAGCATGTTGAGGTGGACGGTGCTGATGGCACCACACAGATCCATCCGTTGGATGAGCCGGAAGATCAAGCGGTAGAGGCCGCTCAGCTGGATGCAGGCGTGACGTTACCGCCACTTCCTGAGGGTGCTGCAGGGCTGTCCAGTGCAACCGGGGCCGAAGCTGCGGCCGTGGTAGCTCCTCAAGTTGAGCAGCCGCAAAACCTTGCCGATACAGCAGCTGCTCCTGCTGTGCCTGCTGCGTCTGCTGAGGTACCGCCGGTAGTTGCTGACGCCCTGCCCGAAGTATCTTCTGCACCTGCACCTGCACCTGTGCAGGCAGCCGCCGGTGAGGCGGTGGTTAGTCTGACCTTTATTGCTGATTGCTGGACGCAGCTGACAGATGCCAATGGCAAGGTGCTTTTCAGCGCCCTCAAGCGCAAAGGCGATAGCTTAGAGTTGGCCGGTAAGGCACCACTGGAGCTGCGTCTGGGCTTCGCTCGAGGCGCTCAGGTGAGCCTGAATGGCAGCCCAGTTGATGTGAACCCGTTCATCTCCGGTGAAACCGCGCGTCTGAAGTTGGGTGGGCAGTAACATGCATTGCGAATCACCGATCAAACGCCGTATTTCACGCAAAATCTGGGTTGGCTCAGTGCCGGTGGGTGGTGATGCGCCCATCGCCGTGCAGAGCATGACCAACAGCGACACCAATGATGTAGCAGCCACCGTGGCGCAGATTCGTCGCCTCGAGGATGCAGGCGCGGATATCGTGCGTGTCTCGGTGCCGGATATGGATGCAGCCGAAGCTTTCGGCAAGATTAAACAGCAGGTGCGTGTGCCGCTGGTGGCCGATATTCACTTCGACTATCAGATTGCCTTGCGCGTAGCCGAGCTTGGCGTCGATTGCCTGCGTATCAACCCAGGTAATATTGGTCGTGAAGACCGTGTGCGCGCAGTTGTTGAAGCGGCGCGGGATAAAGGTATTCCGATTCGTATCGGAGTGAATGCCGGTTCGCTGGAAAAGGATTTGCAGAAGAAATATGGCGAGCCCACACCCGCGGCGTTGGTTGAGTCGGCCCTGCGTCACGTTGAGCATTTGGACCGTCTGAACTTTCCAGATTTCAAAGTCAGTGTGAAAGCGTCTGACGTGTTTATGGCCGTCGAAGCTTATCGCCTGCTGGCCAAGCAGATTGAGCAACCGTTGCACCTGGGTATCACCGAAGCCGGTGGCCTGCGCTCTGGCACGGTCAAGTCGGCGGTCGGACTGGGCATGCTGCTGGCTGAGGGCATCGGCGATACCATTCGTATCTCCCTGGCCGCTGATCCGGTGGAAGAGATCAAGGTCGGCTATGACATCCTCAAATCCCTGCGTCTGCGTTCCCGTGGCATCAACTTCATCGCCTGCCCAAGCTGCTCACGGCAGAACTTCGACGTGGTGAAAACCATGAACGAGCTGGAGCAGCGCGTTGAAGATCTGCTGGTACCGCTGGATGTGGCGGTCATCGGCTGTGTCGTCAACGGCCCAGGCGAAGCCAAGGAAGCCCATATCGGCCTGACCGGTGGTTCGCCCAACCTGATCTATATCGATGGCAAGCCGGCGCACAAGCTGGGTAATGACAACCTGGTTGATGAGCTGGAAAAGCTGATCCGCCAGAAAGCCGCCGATAAGGTTGCTGCTGACGCCGCGGTCATCGTGCGCAGCTAAGACTGCTAAGGAATTGAAGTGAGCAAGCCCCTGCAAGCCATTCGTGGCATGAACGATATCCTGCCCGAGCAGACTCCGCTTTGGCGCTATTTTGAAGGTACCGTCGCCAGTCTGTTGGACGGTTACGGCTATCGGCAAATTCGTATGCCGATCGTTGAGTTCACCGAGCTGTTCAAACGTTCTATTGGTGAAGTCACCGATATCGTTGAAAAAGAGATGTACACCTTCGACGACCGCAACGGTGATTCCCTGACGCTGCGTCCGGAAGGTACTGCTGCCTGTGTCCGTGCGGTGCTTGAACATGGCCTGTCCGGCGGTGGCCAGACGCAGAAACTCTGGTACATCGGCCCGATGTTTCGCCATGAACGTCCGCAGAAAGGCCGTTACCGCCAGTTTCACCAGATTGGTGTAGAAGTCTTCAACATCGACGGCCCGGATATCGACGCCGAGTTGATCGTGCTGACTTGGCGCCTGTGGGGCCTCCTGGGTATCCGCGATGCGGTGAAGCTTGAGCTCAACAGCCTGGGCACCAGCGCCGCGCGTGCCGTTTACCGTGATGCACTGGTCGAGTTCCTGACGGCTCATGCCGATCAGTTGGACGAAGACAGCCGTCGCCGTATGAACACCAATCCGCTGCGCGTGCTCGACAGTAAGGCCCCGGAAACGCAGGCGCTGTTGGTCAATGCGCCGAAGCTGGCGGATTACCTGGACGAAGAGTCGCGCGTGCATTTCGAGGGGCTTAAAGCCCGTCTGGATGCGGCCGGTGTGCCTTACGTGATCAATCCCAAGCTGGTGCGTGGCCTGGATTATTACAGCAAGACCGTGTTCGAGTGGGTGACTGATCAGCTCGGTTCCCAGGGCACAGTGTGCGCGGGCGGCCGTTACGATGGTCTGGTTGAGCAAATGGGCGGCAAGCCGACGCCAGGCGTGGGTTTTGCCATGGGCATCGAACGTTTGGTGCTGTTGCTCGAAACTCTAGGTAAAGTACCGGCTGAAATCGCCCGTACGGTCGACGTTTACCTGTGTGCCTTTGGCGAGCCTGCTGAACTGGCGGCGCTGGCCTTGAGCGAGCGACTGCGTGACCAGCTGCCAAACCTGCGTCTGCAGGTGAATGTCGGGGCGGGTAGCTTCAAGAGTCAGTTCAAGAAAGCCGACAAGAGTGGCGCCTTGTACGCCTTGATCTTGGGTGAAGACGAATTGGCCCAGCAAGTGGTAGGTTGCAAACCGCTGCGCGGTCAGGGCGAGCAACAAAGTATTGCGTGGTCGGCATTGGCCGACCATTTGGCGACCAGCGCCGATCAGGCCTGAGCGCCTGTTGAGTGATTTAGCGAATAGGAGTGTTGGGGTGGTTTCGCGTACTGATGATGAAGAACTGGCGGTAATCAAGGACTGGTGGCAGCGCAATGGCATGCCATTACTGACCGGTGTTGCGCTGGCATTGGTGGTGGTGTTCGGCTGGCAGGGCTGGCAGAAGTACCAGGCTAATCAGTCCCAGGGCGCTTCGCTGGTGTATCAGCAATTGCTCGAAGCTGCGCTGGATCCAAGCGGCAAGCCTGATGCGAGCAAAGTTGCTGAGTTGGCTAACACGCTGAAAAAAGATTTTGCCGGTACCCATTACGCCCAATACGGCAGTCTGTTCGTAGCCAAGGTTGCGGTCGAAGCGGGCAAGCTGGATGACGCTGCTAGCGAGTTGCAGGCCATTGTCGACAAACCGGCCGATGACAGTCTGGCTGAGCTGGCCCGTCAGCGCCTGGCGCGCGTACTGGCTGCGCAGGACAAAGTTGAAGATGCCCTGAAACTGCTGGATGCCAAGGTTGCGCCGGCCTTTGTCGCCAGCCGTGAAGAACTCAAAGGTGACCTGTTGGTGCAACTCGGTCGTACCGATGACGCGCATGCCGCCTACGAAAAAGCCAAGACAGCGCTCTCTGAAGATGCCGCTGTCGGTGGTCTGCAAATGAAGCTGGATGATCTGGCAAAAGGGGATGCGTGACGTGATGCGCTGGAAGAATGCCGCACTGCTGGCCTTGGCCGTTCTGGCCGTAGGTTGCAGCAGCAATAGCAAGAAGGAACTGCCACCGGCCGATCTGCCCAAGTTTGAGGAAGAGGTTAGCCTGCAGAAAGAATGGAGTCGTTCGATTGGCGATGGCCAGGGCGAGTCCTTCAACATGCTGGTACCGGCGATTGATGGTGAGCAGATTTATGCCGCCGATGTCGAAGGTCTGGTTGTTGCCATGGACCGCATGACCGGCAAGGTCATCTGGAAAGCCGACCTGGAGCTACCGGTGTCCGGCGCCGTCGGTGCAGGCTATGGCCTGGTTGTGGTTGGCACGCTTAAAGGCGAGATCATCGCCCTCGACACCGCCAGCGGTGAAGAAAAGTGGCGCGCCCGCGTGACCAGTGAAGTGCTGGCTCCGCCTGCGCTGAACGGCGACGTGGTGCTGGTACAGACCCAAGATGACCGCCTGATCGCCCTGGACATGAACACCGGCGAGCAGCGTTGGATCTTTGAAAACACCCCGGCAGTACTGACCCTGCGCGGCACTGGTAGCCCGGTGCTGACCAACCGCCTGGCGATCGCCGGCCTGTCCACCGGTAAGGTGATTGCGCTGGATGCCCAGCGTGGTATTCCGGTTTGGGAACAGCGTGTGGCTGTGCCGCAGGGCCGTTCCGAACTGGATCGCGTAGTCGATATCGACGGTGGTCTGCTGCTCTCGGCCGGCACCCTTTACGCCGTCAGCTACCAGGGCCGTGTTGCGGCGCTGGATCTGGAAAGCGGTCGTATCCTCTGGCAGCGTGAAGCGTCCAGTTCAGTCGGTGTTGCTCAGGGTTACGGCAGTGTTTACGTAAGCCTGGCCAGCGGCACCGTTGAAGGTATCGACGAGCGTTCGGCTTCGGCACTCTGGAGCAATGATGCCCTGGCTCGTCGACAGTTGTCGGCTCCAGAAGTGTTCTCCAGCTATATCGCGTTCGGTGACCTGGAAGGTTATCTGCACCTGGTCAGCCAGGTGGACGGTCGTTTTGTCGGCCGTACGCGTATCGACAGCGACGGCCTGCGTGCCCGTCCGCTGGTCGTGGGTGATTGGCTATATGCCTACGGCAACGGCGGCAATCTGGTGGCTCTGACCATCAAGTGATCGCTCGCTGACGCGTTGACTATGCTGCACAGCATCTAGGGTTGTGCAGCATAGCCAGCGTAATGAATTCCGGCCGCTGCCCCTGCAGCGGCTTTTGTATTTTCTGAAATAACGAAGTGGAGAGCCTAATGGTTCCCGTAATTGCCCTGGTGGGCCGCCCGAACGTCGGCAAGTCCACCCTGTTTAACCGCTTGACCAAGTCCCGTGACGCGATTGTCGGCGACCTGTCTGGTCTGACCCGTGATCGCCAGTACGGCGAGGCCAAGTGGCAGGGGCGAACCTATATCGTCATCGACACCGGTGGTATTTCCGGTGACGAGGAAGGCATTGACGCGAAGATGGCCGAGCAGTCTCTGCAAGCCATCGAAGAAGCGGATGCCGTGCTGTTTCTGGTGGATGCCCGCGCCGGGTTGTCCGCTTCCGATCAGATGATTGGTGAGCACCTACGTCGCCGTAACAAGCGCAGCTTCCTGATCATCAACAAGGTCGACAACATCGACGCCGACTTGGCCCGCGCTGAGTTCTCCAGCATGGGCATGGGCGAGTCCCTGGCGATTGCCGGTGCTCACGGTCGTGGCATCACCCAGATGCTTGAAGCCGTGCTGGGCTCCTTCCCCAAAGATGCCACCGAGCCGGAAGAGGGCGAGGAAGAAGAGATCGTTCTCGAAGGTCAGGAAGCCAAGCGTATTCCCGGCCCAAGCGAGAAGGACGGCATCAAGCTGGCGATCATCGGGCGGCCGAACGTCGGCAAGTCGACCCTGGTCAACCGCATGCTCGGTGAAGAGCGGGTTATCGTTTATGACCAGGCCGGTACCACCCGCGACAGCATCTACATCCCGTTCGAGCGCGATGACGAGAAGTACACCCTGATAGATACCGCTGGCGTGCGTCGCCGCGGCAAGATCTTCGAGGCGGTGGAAAAGTTCTCGGTGGTCAAGACCCTGCAGGCGATCCAAGATTCCAACGTCGTGGTATTCGTCATGGATGCCCGCGAAGGTGTGGTCGATCACGACCTCAACCTGCTTGGCTTCGTGCTGGAAAGCGGCCGCGCCCTGGTAATTGCCCTGAACAAATGGGACGGCATGGAGCCGAGTGAGCGCGACTATGTGAAGGTCGAGCTGCAACGCCGGCTGTTCTTCGTCGACTTTGCCGATATCCACTTTATCTCGGCGCTGCACGGCACCGGCGTGGGTAACCTCTACAAGTCGGTGCAGGCCTCGTTCAAGTCGGCGATCACCCGCTGGCCGACCAACCGTCTGACCACGATTCTTGAAGACGCCGTCAGCGATCACGCGCCGCCCATGGTCAACAATCGCCGCATCAAGTTGCGCTATGCCCACCTGGGTGGTGCCAACCCGCCGCTGATCGTGATCCACGGCAACCAGGTCGAGGCGGTACCCAAGTCCTATATCCGCTACCTGGAAAACACCTACCGTCGTGTGCTCAAGCTGGTCGGTACGCCGATCCGCATCGAGTTCAAGGGCGGCGATAACCCCTACGAGGGCAACAAAAACACCCTCACCGACCGTCAGGTGAACAAGAAACGCCGCCTGATGAGCCATCACAAGAAGGCCGAGAAGAAGCGCAAAGACAAGCGCTAAGCTTGAGTCTGATCGCTCTATAAAGGCACCTTCGGGTGCCTTTTGCGTCTCTGGGGGATCGGCTATTCTGCCGCATCAATAGCGTTCAAGCCCTGCGCTGACCCAGGAATATTGCCTCGATGATTATCAGCAAGCTGCCGAACGTCGGCACCACTATATTTACCCGCATGTCGCAGCTCGCCGTGGAAACCGGTGCGCTCAATCTGTCCCAGGGCTTCCCTGATTTCGATGGCCCGCAGGCCCTACGCGATGCGGTCGGCCGGCATATTGCTGCTGGGCATAACCAGTACGCGCCGATGACGGGCTTACCAGCGCTGCGCGAGCAGGTGGCGGCGAAGATTGCCCGCAGTTATGGCCGTATGGTCAGTGCCGATACTGAAGTCACCATAGTTCCTGGCGCAACCCAGGGCATCTTCTGCGCTATCCAGGCGTTGATTCAGCCGGGCGATGAAGTGATCGTCTTCGATCCCAGCTACGACAGCTACGAGCCTTCGGTCGAGCTTGCCGGCGGGCGCTGCGTGCATGTACCGCTGGCCTTGCCGGGTTTCTCCATCGACTGGCAGCGCCTGCAGGATGCGCTGAGCGACAAGACTCGCCTGATTATCCTCAACAGCCCGCACAACCCTAGCGGCGCGCTGATTTCACGGGCTGAGTTGGATCAGCTGGCGGGCCTGATCCGCGAGCGCGATATCTACCTGATCAGCGACGAGGTTTACGAGCATCTGGTGTTCGATGGTATCCAGCACGCTAGCGTTCTGGCCCATGACGAGCTGTATCAGCGTGCCTTTGTGGTCAGTTCGTTCGGTAAGACCTATCACGTCACTGGCTGGAAAACCGGCTATGTGGTGGCGCCGCCGGCTTTGAGCGCCGAACTGCGCAAGGTCCATCAGTACGTCAGCTTCTGCGGCGTGACGCCGCTGCAGTGGGCCCTGGCCGACTATATGGCCGAGCAGCCTGAGCACGTCGAAGAGTTGCCAGCGTTCTATCAGGCCAAGCGCGATCTGTTTTGCGACCTGCTGGCCGGCTCGCGCTTTACCTTCACCCGCGCCGCCGGTACCTATTTCCAGTTGGCCGATTACTCGGCCATTCGCAGTGATCTGGATGATGTGACCATGGCCGAATGGCTGACCCGCGAACATGGCGTGGCGGCGATTCCGGTGTCGGTGTTCTATCAGAGCCCACCTGCGGATTTGCGTCTGGTGCGTTTCTGCTTTGCCAAGCGTGAAGAAACCCTGCGCCAGGCGGCGGATAAATTATGCGCGATCTAAGCCTGTTGCCCGACCTCGAACTGGCGCTGATCCAGACCACCCTGGCCTGGCAGGACCCTGCGGCCAATCGCGCGCATTTTGCATCCCTGCTGGAGCAGGCACGCGGTGCCGATCTGATCGTCCTGCCGGAGATGTTCAGTACCGGCTTTTCCATGGACTCCGCCGCCCTGGCTGAGCCCGAGGATGGCCCCACCAGCCAGTGGCTGCGCGAGCAGGCTCAGGCGCTACAGGCCGTGATCACCGGCAGTCTGATTATCCAGGCCGCTGATGGTTCCTACCGCAATCGCCTGCTCTGGACGCGCCCGGATGGAACGGTGGCTCATTACGACAAGCGCCATCTGTTTCGCATGGCCGGTGAGCACAAGCACTACAGCGCCGGTACTGAGCAGGTGCTGCTGGAGGTCAACGGCTGGCAGGTGCGCCCGCTGATCTGCTACGACCTGCGTTTCCCGGTGTGGAGCCGCGATCCACAGACCACCGACCTGCTGCTCTACACCGCGAACTGGCCAGCCGCACGGCGCAACCACTGGAATCGCCTGTTGCCAGCGCGAGCGATCGAAAACCTGTGCTATGTCGCGGCGGTAAACCGCATTGGCGAGGACGGCAAGGGCCATGCCTACAGCGGCGACAGCCAGGTGCTGGATTTTCAGGGCGAGGCGCTGCTGGAGCCGGGCGCGGCGGATGGCGTTTTCCGGGTAACCCTCAAGGCTTCCGAGTTGGCCGCTTACCGTGAGCGTTTCCCTGCTTATTGCGATGCGGATGCTTTTACCCTGGCGGACTGATGGGCGGCTTCACTGCTTTAGGTAGTGGTCGTAGATCGCCTGATAGCGCCCGCTGGCCTTGAGTTGGGCTAAGCCGGCGTTGAAGTCATCGCGGATCTGCGGGTCACGAAATACCGGCCGGTAGTTTTGCGGGTCTTCCTCGACAAACTGGTGCATGGCGATGGTTTTGGCCTTGAACAGGGTGGTGCGTTCCAGCAACAGTTCGAAGTAGCGATAGATGCTGCGATCACTCAGTACTAGATCGTAACGGCCCTTGTTTAGGCCAAGCACCTGCAGCTCCTGATTGTTCTGCTCGAAGTACAGGCCATCTTTCTGGCTGGCGGCTAACCATTCGGGGTAGCGCTGGGCGGCGCCCTGAAAGGCCACGATGCTAAGGCCCTTGATGTCCTCGGGCTTCTGGATGTCGAAGCGCCGGCCTTTCAGGCTGACAAACACGTTGTAGTAGATCACCGCCGGGTTGCCGTAGTGGCCACCTACAGCGGCAAGGTCCTGACCCAGGTCAGTCATGGCCGCATCCACTTCACCTTTGCGAAACGCCAGTGGCACGCGGGCCAGAGGAAAGTAGCGCGGTTCGAGTGTGTGGCCGCGAAAGGCCAGGGCTTCACCAATCACCTCCAGCTCGATACCGCTGTCACTCTCTGGAAAGCAGAAGGGCGGAATCTTTTCACCGAAGGCCATGACCACAGTGGCCGCGAGGCCATTTGCGCTGCAGACGAGCAGCAGCGGCTGGCTGAGGGTGCACATCCAGTGTGTCAGTGAACGCATGTTCAGGTGCTCCTGCGATCCATGACGTCAGTGTAGTTATCGCCTATTCGCTCGCCGTGCACTTGGTCTGAATAGCCAGGTTGATTTAGCCAGCTGCAGTGGGCTTCTGTTCGGCGGCGCTGGCTTCCAGGCGCAGTTTCTCACTGCTCAGAAAATCGCGCAGCTGCTGCAGGTCGGCAAGTTTCTGCTCCACCTCAACCAGCTTACGGCTTACCAACGCGGCGCCCTGGGCGCAGTCGAGCTGTTGCTCGCGCCGGGCTTTGAGGATTTCGCCGATCTCACCGAGGGAAAAGCCCATGCCCTGCGCCTGCTGGATAAAACCCAGGTCATTGAGCGTTTGCTGGCTGTATTCGCGGTAATTGTTGTCGCGCCGCAGGGCGCTGATCAGCCCCAGGCTTTCGTAATAACGCAGGGTGTGACGGCTAGCGCCGCTGCGTTTTTCCAGTTCGCCTATGCGCATGAAAATCTCGCTTGACTGTAGAGTGTGCTCGATAGTTTAGCCTGCTCGGGTCACTAATGGTTCGGGTGGATTGATCATGAACAAACACTGTTTGGTAACCGGCGGCAGCGGCTTTATCGGTCAGCATCTTTTGGCGCTACTGACTCGTCAGGGCCATTCGGCGACGCTGCTGATGCGCCAGCCGCAAACCTTGCCGGCCTTGCGCGCACAAATTGAGCAATTGGGCGGCCGCGGTGAGCTGCTGACAGCGGTGGCCGGTGACTTGGGGCGCGCTGACCTGGGGCTAGATGGCACTGCACGTGAGCAGGTCCGTCAGGCTGCTGTGGTGTTTCACCTGGGCGCGCAGTTCGCCTGGGGGCTGGCTGCCGAGCAGGCGCGCCAGGTCAATGTCGAGGGCGCGTTGGCTGTGGCTGAGCTGGCGGCGCAGCAAGGCAGTCGCCTACTGATGGTGGGCGGCTTTATGCTGGCGAATTATGAGCATCTACAGCGCATCGGCATTGAGCTGCAGCGGCCCAAACGCACCGACTGGGACACGGTCTATCAGCGTACTGGCGCCTATGAGGGCAGCAAGCTGGAGGCGCATTTCCGCGTGCATGCGCGTATGGCTGAGCTGCAAGCGCCACTGACGGTGGTGCACCCGGCCACTGTGTGCGGTCATAGCCGCAGCGGGCATATTCTGCCGGCGCAGCCGTTGGCTGGGCTGATCGGTAATCTTGCAGGCGGTTTGCTCGGAGCAATACCGGGCTCGACAGCACATTGGCTACCGCTGGTCAGTGTGGATTTTCTTGTCGAGCTGATCGTGGCCGCGGCTTTTGATGAGCAGCAGGCCGGGCAGGAGATTCTCGCCCTGGATGCCACGACGCCCAACCTGCAGGGCATGCTGCAGCAATTGGCCAACACACTAGGCGTCAGCGCTCCAAGTCGGCATGTGCCGATTCCCTTGCTGCGGGCGTTGCTAAAAATTCCGGGTGTGCCGCGGTTGCTGCGTACCGATGCCGAGTCGCTGGATTTTATCCAGACCACTCGTTTCGATACCGCTGCGACGGATGCGCTGGTTCAGCGCCACGGGCTGGTATGGCCCGATATAACTCAAGCCCTGCGGATGACCGCGCGTTACCTGGTGTCTACGCCATCAGCAGTTAGTGGCTGAGGCGCTGCGCGATTTACCTGCCATCTAAACTGCTTAAGGGCCGAGCGCATCCAGGTGGCTGTCTGACACATGGCAACAAGCGCCGGGCAAGCACCGGCGTTTGTTGCGGTAGGGGAGTTAGCTCATGCTTGGGTAGTCGGTGTAACCCTCGGCCCCACCGCCATACAGGGTGTTGCCGTCCAGTGGGTTGAG
Source organism: Pseudomonas sp. OTU750018 (assembly GCF_011636575.1). Classification (NCBI taxonomy): domain Bacteria; kingdom Pseudomonadati; phylum Pseudomonadota; class Gammaproteobacteria; order Pseudomonadales; family Pseudomonadaceae; genus Pseudomonas; species Pseudomonas sp. OTU750018. The sequence goes on along the minus strand of NZ_JAAPAU010000001.1, from coordinate 753,421 downwards.
TTCAGCCCCGGCTTTAAAGCGCGCCAGCAGATCTGGGTTGGCGATATAGGGGCGGCCGTAGGCGACTAGGTCAGCCAGGTTGTTGGCGATAGCCTGCTCACCGCTTTCCGCTGTCTGCCCACCCGCAATAATCAGCGTGCCCTTATAAATGTTGCGAAGGGCGCGCAGCAGATCATCAAAGCCCTCAAAGGTGCCCCCCAGCCAATCCGGACGGTTGACGTGCAGGTAGGCCAGGTTGCGGCTATTGAGTTGGCTGACCAGGTAGCTGAAGGTCTCCAGTGGATTGGCATCGTGCACATCGCCAAAGGTACCCATGGGCGAAATACGGATGCCGACCTTGCGGCTGTCACCGACCGCAGTCACCGTGGCGTCCAGTACTTCAAGTACAAAGCGCGCGCGGTTTTCCACCGAGCCGCCATAGACATCGGTGCGCTGGTTGCTATTGGAACAGAGGAACTGATCTAGCAGGTAGCCGTTAGCGGCATGCACTTCAACACCATCGAAACCGGCCTTGATCGCGTTTTCACTGCCGTGGGCGTAAGCGCTTACAACACCTGGTAGCTCACTCACTTCCAGTGCGCGTGGCATGGCAGTGGCCGCCTTGTGGTGGCTACCGTCGGCTTCGACTACATAGCACTCGGCCTTAGCCTGGATAGCCGAAGGGGCTACCGGGTCGGCGCCGTTCGGTTGCAGCAGCGGATGTGAGATACGTCCCACATGCCACAGCTGCAGGAAAATGCGTCCGCCGGCTTGATGCACTGCCTGGGTGACTTGCTGCCAGCCGGCCACTTGCGCATCGCTGTGGATGCCCGGTGTCCATGCGTAGCCTTGGCCTTCAGGGCAGACCTGGCTAGCTTCACTGATGATCAGGCCGGCGTTGGCGCGCTGGGCGTAGTAGCTAGCATTCAGCTCGCCAGGGACGTTACCCGGCAGGCTGCGCTGGCGTGTCAAAGGCGCCATCACCAGGCGGTTGGGCAGCGTCAAAGCGCCAAGCTGCAGCGGTGCTTGCAGGTGTTCAATCGTCATAAAGCCTCCATCAAGGTCTTCGAAGTGGCTGTATAGGCCAAGGCGGCTATTATGCGCGTGGCAATCTTTTTAGGAAGTACGTACGATAAAGGCGGTAACTTACTTAAAGGTAACCATTAATGGCTGAGCAACAAGCCGGGACGGTTGAGAACAAGCGTCTGATGCAAGGCGATAAGGTCTATAGCACACCGATGGATGTCACCTTGGAGGTGATTGGTGGCAAGTGGAAGGCCCTGCTGGTGTATCGCCTGCTCAACGGGCCGCTGCGCTTTTCAGAGCTGAAACGGTTGGTGCCGGACATCACCGAGAAGATGCTGACTCAGCAGCTGCGTGAATTGGAGCGTGTCGGCGTGCTAACCCGAACTGTATTCGCTGAGGTACCGCCGCGAGTGGAATATTGCGTGACTGAGCATGGTGCCACGTTGCAGCCGGTGCTGGCTGCCATGTGTGAGTGGGGGCGTAGTCACTGGCAGCAGCAGAGCGAATGAGCAGTAGAGTATTGGGTCGCTAGCGGAGAGCGTCCGCCAGCGCCCGGTGCCTATCAGGCAGCTTGCTCGGCTGCCTGGCCGATGGCCCGATTCAGTGCGCTAAACAGCGCGCGGAAGCTCGCGGTAGTCAGGTTTTCGTCGATGCCGACGCCATGCAGCGCGCGGCCGCCGTTGACGCGCAGCTCGATATAAGCCGCCGCTTTGGCATTAGTGCCGGCGCCGATGGCGTGCTCGCTGTAGTCCATGATTTCCACGTCTACCGGCAGGCCGGCAACCAGGGCTTCCAGCGGGCCTTTGCCGATCCCGCGCCAATGCTGGGTTTCCCCGGCATTGATGACTTCCACATCGACCGCGCTGGTGCCATTTTCTTCCTGCAGGCGGTGGCCTTTCAGCGCATAGGGTGCGGTGGCATGTAGGTACTCGGTTTCGAGCAGCGTGTAGATTTGCGCGGCGGTCATCTCCAGGCCGAGGCGGTCGGTTTCCTTCTGCACCACCTGACTGAACTCGATCTGCATACGGCGCGGCAGGTTGATGCCGTATTCCTGCTCCAGCAGGAAGGTGATGCCGCCCTTGCCGGACTGGCTGTTGACGCGGATCACCGCCTCGTAATCACGGCCGATATCGGCCGGATCGATCGGCAGGTACGGCACTTCCCAAACCGCGTCGGCCTGCTGCTGAGCGAAGCCCTTGCGGATCGCATCCTGGTGCGAGCCGGAGAAGGCTGTGTGTACGAGGTCACCTACGTACGGATGGCGCGGGTGCACCGGAATCTGGTTGCAGTCTTCGACCACCTTGCGCACGGCGTCGATGTCGGAGAAGTCCAGCTCGGGGTCAACGCCCTGGGTGTAGAGATTCAGCGCCAGGGTCACCAGGCAGACGTTGCCGGTACGCTCGCCGTTGCCGAACAGGCAGCCTTCCACGCGGTCGGCGCCGGCCATGACGGCCAGCTCGGACGCGGCGACGCCGGTGCCACGGTCATTGTGGGTGTGCACGCTGATCAGCACGCTGTCACGGCGGTCGACGTGACGACCGAACCACTCGATCTGGTCGGCGTAGTTATTCGGTGTGGCGCACTCGATTGTGGCCGGCAGGTTGAGGATCAGCTTGTTCGCCGGGGTCGGCTGGAACACACCGATCACCGCGTTGCAGACCTCGACGGCGAAGTCGATTTCGGTGCTGCTGAAAACTTCCGGCGAATACTCGAAGCCCCACTGGGTTTCCGGCGCGGCATCGGCCAGGCGCTTGATGGTGGTGCCAGCAGCCACGGCGATGGCTTTGACACCGGCCTTGTCCTGGTTGAAGACGATTTTGCGGAAGCTCGGCGCACAGGCGTTGTAGTAGTGGACGATGGCCTTCTTGGCGCCTTTCAGCGACTCGAAGGTGCGCTCGATAAGGTCGTCACGGGCCTGGGTCAGCACCTGGATGGTCACGTCATCCGGGATGTGGCCGCCTTCGATCAGCTCGCGAACGAAGTCGAAATCGGTCTGCGAAGCGGACGGGAAGCCGACTTCGATTTCCTTCAGACCCACGGCCAGCAGGCACTTGAAGAAGCGCATCTTCTTCTCGGCGTCCATCGGCTCGATCAGCGACTGGTTGCCATCACGCAGGTCGGTGGACAGCCAGATCGGCGCCTTGTCGATGATCTGGTCTGGCCAGGTACGGTCTGGAATCTGGATCTGGGTGAACGGGCGGTACTTACTGGACGGGTCTTTAAGCATGCTCATGGTGTTGATCCTTGTGGCGCGGCTGCGAGCGGCGAGCCGGGCAAAAACTGAGAAAACAGGGCAGGGCGTGGGCGTGAAAATTCAGCCACGCAGTCGCTGGCTTACCAGGCAGAGGTTGGCGTGTTGGCGCAGCAGAATAAGGGTGTGGTAGGTGTTCATAGCGCCAACCCTAATCTCTGAGGTCAAAGCTGGCAAGCAATGCTGAAAAATTGGTGTTTGAGTGCGGTTTAGGTGTTTTTAGGCGATTAATTTTGCGTAAAAAGTCGTGGGTAAGCGTTTGGATTGCGGGTGGCTCAGGTGTTTCGGCCGCCCGCTGTGGCTTCAAGGCTGGGTGCCAGGCAGCAGGTTATGTTTCAGTTCACGCATGTCCGCCCCGCTCGGGTGCTGGAAGACCCGCAAACCGAACTCGGGAAGGATCGCCAACAGGTGGTCGAAGATATCCGATTGAATGGCCTCATAGCGTGCCCAGGCGATGGTGTTGGTGAAGCAGTAGAGTTCCAGCGGCAGGCCATCTGCGGTTGGGTTCATCTGCCTGACCAGCTGGGTCATCTCCTGGTGGATACCGGGGTGCTGACGCAGGTAGTGCTCTACGTAAGCGCGGAAGGTGCCGATGTTGGTGACCCGCCGGGTATTTGCCGGCTCCTGGCTGGCCTCTGCCAGTGCGCTGTTCCAGCTGAGCAGCTCGCTCTGCTTGCTGTTCAGGTACTGGCCGAGCAGCAGAAAACGCTGCAGGCGGGTGATCTGCTCTGGGCTGAGGAAGCTGATGCTGGTTTGGTCAAGCAGCAGGCTGCGCTTGATTCGCCTTCCACCGGACTCCTGCATCCCGCGCCAATTCTTGAACGGGTCGCTGATAAAGCGTTTGGTCGGGATGGTGGTGATGGTTTTGTCCCAGTTCTGCACCTTGACCGTGTGCAGGGCGATGTCGATGACATCGCCATCGGCGTTCAGCTGTGGCATCTCGATCCAGTCACCGACACGCACGATATCGCTGGAGGAAATCTGCACGCTGGCGACCAGCGATAGCAAGGTATCCTGAAAAATCAGCATCAGTACGGCGGCCATCGCGCCCAGGCCAGACAGCAGAATCAGCGGTGAGCGGTCGATCAGGCTGGCGACCATGAGTATTGCGGCAATCGCGAAGAGCAGAATCTTCACCACCTGCACATAGCCCTTTATCGGCTTCAGGTGAGCATTCGGGCGCTTCTGGTAGCTGTTGTTGAGCAGCGTCAGCACGCCGCTGATGGCCAGAGCGATGGTCAGTACGATAAAGGCGCTACACACGTTACCGGTTACCGCCACGGCTGCTTCCGGCAGGTTGGGCACCAGGGTGATGCCGGCGGAAATGATCAGCGCAGGAACAATGTTTGCCAGTCGTGCGATCACCCGCGAGTCATGCAGGCTGCCGTCCTGGCCAATCGGCGTGGCCTTGAGTGCGCGGTACAGGCCGCGCAGAAGAATGCGCTTGACCACCCAGTTGGCCAACCAGGCTGCCAGTAGCAGCAGCGAGATGCCGGTCAGGCTATAGAGTGAGGGGTAATGCTCAAGCCACTGTTGGGTGTTGCTGTACAGGTCGTTCATGCCGCTCCTTGGGGCTCGCTCAACTTAATAACAAGCAACCTTATCAAACGAGCACTTATTGGGCAGGGTGGCTTGGTTGCTGGACGTGTCTTAGGGCGTTGTCGCATTAGGCTTAGCCCAGCAAGCTTAGGACCGCCTGAGGGCGCTGGTTGGCCTGCGCAAGGACGCTTTGCGCGGCCTGCTCGATAATCTGGCGAGAAACCAGGTTAGAAGTTTCAGCTGCAAAGTCAGTGTCGAGAATGCGTGAGCGGCTGGCGGCAGCGTTTTCAGCGATGCTTTGCAGGTTGTTGATGGTGCTTTCCAGGCGGTTTTGTAACGCACCCATGTAGCCGCGTTGGCGGTCGATGTAGGCCAGTGCGTCATCAATATCCATCACCGCCAGGCCGGGTGTCTTACCGAGGTCCAGGCGGCCCAAGGCCATCGCATCGGCACTGAATGAGCTGAAGCCGATCTGGATCGTTTCATAGGCCTGAGCCCCGACTTGGAGCTGGGTGAGGGTGTTGCCGCCTACACCGTTGGCATTGAACAACTCCGGTTCGACCAGCGTAAAGCCCTTGGAACCCGGGAGCCCAGTGCCCTGGTTGGGCAGCACATTCTCGGCGGTGAGGACATTGCCACCGTCAGCGTCGAAGCCGCCAATCGCACCAGTGTCCGCGTTGCTCAGGTCCAGTCCTGCAACATAGGCTGCGGCATCGGCATTGAACTGAGTGCTGAAGTCCGCCAGGCTGCTGAACGCGCCTTTACTGGCGTTGGTCAGTGCTTGATCCAGGGTAGAACCGCTGTTTTTTTGCAGGTAACCCATGATGTCTTTAATGCCTTTGCCACCCGCCGCTTTTATTTCTTCATGCATATACCGCACAGCAGCGTAACCGCCGGAATAACCGGCCGAAGCGCTGACATCGTCGGCATTAAATGCCGCCAGAATGGTCGCGGTATTGGTGCCTCCAGCGGTGTCTCCTGCAAGGCGCTCGTCCGCGCCTTGCAGCGCTTCTGCAGTGCCCTCAATAAACCAACTTGGTAAACCGGCGAAATTCATCGTGCGGCCCATGACGGCATGCGCCATCTCATGCGCGATGACTCGATCGGTATATTGCGGTGTGCTGCCGCCGTTGGGCAGTGTTGAGGCATCGAAGTAAGCCAGGTTGACGTTCAGAACCTGGTCAAAAATTTTGCCGCCGGCACCGGAGGTGCCTGATACAGAGGCCAGGGTTTGGCTGGATGAGTCATTGGTAAAGGTTATTTCCAGTTCAGCGCCATCGGCCGTCAGCCCGAAGGCGTCGAATACCCGCTGCTCACCTTCGCTGATCCAGAAGCCTTTGAGAGCGTTCAACACGGCACGTTGATCCGGGTCGCCAAGGACTGAAAAGGTACCTTGGTCAAATACTTTGCGACCAGCAAAGGTCGTGGTTTCGTTGACGCGGTTGATTTCCTGCAACAGCTGCTGCGCTTCTTGATCCAGTGCAGTGCGCTCACTGGCACCGTTGGAGCCGTTCATGGCCTGCAAGCTGAGCGAGCGAATGCGCTGCATGGCGTCGGTGACGCTTTGTAAAGCGCCTTCCGCTACCTGCAGCAGCGATATGCCGTCGTTCGCATTGCGCGTGGCCACGTTCAGCCCCCGCACTTGCGAGGTCAAACGGTTGGAGATTTGCAGTCCAGCAGCATCGTCTTTGGCGCTGTTGATGCGCTGTCCGGTGGACAGGCGCTGCAGCGAAGTACCGAGTGCTGTGCTGTTGCTCTCTAATTGGCGGCGCGTGAACGACGACGAGATGTTGGTGTTAACCGTCAGCATCTACGTGTGTACCCGCTCGGCCGGACGGAAAGCCCGGCGTCACAGGCGTAATCGGCCTGCGCTGAAAAGGCTTGATAGGCTCGGGTGGGTAGGTCGACGAACGGTCAGGGCTTGAACGCGCCGATAAAGATTGCCGGATCGACGCGGGCGTCGTTGAGGCTGACGTTCCAGTGCAGGTGTGGCCCGGTGGCGCGGCCGGTCGCGCCGACGTTGCCGAGTACGCCGCCACGGGGAATTTCATCACCGACTTTTACGCCGATGGCCGAGAGGTGGCAGAACATGCTGATCAGGCCCTGGCCATGGTCGATAAAAACGGTTTTACCGTTAAAGAAGTAGTCGCCAGTCAGGATCACCTTGCCTGCGGCCGGGGCCTTTATCGGCGTGCCGCTATTGGCGGCGAAGTCCAGCCCGGAGTGCGGGTTGCGCTCCTCTCCGTTGAAAAAGCGGCGCAGGCCGAAGGGGCTGGATAGCGGCCCGTTGACCGGCTTGTCGAACAGCAGGTTGCTTGGCTGGCGAGGACTGAACTGTTGGTAGGCGCGGGTCTGTTCGGCCAGTTCGCGTTCAATGCGCGCAAGGTTCTTGGCGTTTGGGTTGACCTGCTGTTGATTTTTGATGGTGATGCGCTGTTCGACGTAATGCTTGCTGCCCACCTGAAAGCTCAGTGTCTGGCTGCCGTTGACGTTGATCTGTTGGCTGCCCGGCTTGATGCTCAGCGGAATACCGACAATGGCGATCCAGCGTTGCTGATCCTCGTGAATCACCAGCACCGGCTTGTTCTGATAGCGCACGCTGGGTGCGCTGGCTGCTGGCCCTAGATCGACTACCGCCACGCCGCCGGGCACGGGTTTATTGAGCAGTCGGCTGATAAAGCCTTCGGCGTGGACGGGCAGGGCAAGGCAGAACAGGGTGAGCAGGGTGAATAGACGCATGGGGGACCTGTGTGGAAATCAATCGAGCAGCGAGAGGGTAACCGGCTGCACATGGTTGTCTTCGACCCGCACATCCAGCTCGCCGTTGCCCAGGCGCGCTTTCAGGCGCTGGCCGGGGCGGGTGTCGGCGGCGTTGCGAATGGCGCGGCCCCGCTCATCCAGCAGGATGCTGTAGCCACGGCCGAGGGTCGCCAGCGGACTCACCGCGTGCAGCGTCTGCACCTGGCTATGCAGCTGCAGGCGGCGTGCCTTGAGGCCCTCGCGCATGCTGCGTTGCAGACGTTCGGCCAGGGCCTGCAGGCGCTGATCCAGAAGTTTGATGTTGCGTTCCGGATGCAGGCTGAGCAGGCGGGTTTGCAGATGATTCAGGCGTTCGCGGCGGCTATTCAGCTGGCGCGTGAAAGCGCGGGTCAGGCGCATATCCAGATCATCCACGCGCTGAGCGTGCTGGCGCAGACGCTCGCCGGGATGGCGCAAGCGCCGCTGCAAACCCTCAAGACGCATGCGTTCACGTTCCAGGCGGTGTTGCATGCGCAGGTTCAGGCGGCGCTTGAGATTGTGCAGGCGCTGCACCAGTTCGCTGCTGTCGGGGGCCAGTAGCTCGGCGGCGGCGGAAGGAGTTGGTGCGCGAACGTCGGCGACAAAATCGGCGATGGACACATCGGTCTCATGGCCCACAGCGCTGACGATGGGCGTTACGCAGGCGGCAATAGCGCGGGCTACCGGTTCTTCGTTGAAGCACCAGAGGTCCTCCAGCGAGCCGCCGCCACGGGCCAGGATCAGGGCATCGAAGCCCTTGCTGTCTGCCACGCCAAGGGCGCGGACGATCTGCGCGGTGGCTTCGCGGCCTTGCACAGCGGTAGGGATCAGGGTCAGTTCGACTTGCGGTGCGCGGCGGCGAAATACGCTGATGATGTCGCGGATCACCGCGCCGGTGGGCGAGCTGATAATACCAATACGTTTCGGGTGCGCTGGCAGGGCGACTTTGGCCTCGGCGGCGAACAGCCCCTCGGCGCTGAGCTTTTCTTTCAGCGCTTCGAAGGCCAGGCGCAGCGCGCCATCGCCGGCAGGCTCGACGGCATCGAGAATCAGTTGGTAGTCGCCGCGCCCTTCAAACAGCGAGACTTTGCCGCGCACCTTGACCCCCAGGCCATCACGCAGTGCTTGGCGCACCTTGGCGGCGTTCTGCCGGAACAGCGCGCAGCGCACCTGAGCCTGGCTATCTTTAAGGGTGAAATAGATATGCCCGGACGCCGGCTTGGCCAGGTTGGAGATTTCCCCCTCGACCCAGATGCCGCCAAATACATCTTCCAGCAGCAGACGTGCGCGGTTGTTCAATTGGCTGACGCTGAGCACCTCGCGGTCGAGGTTCAGGCGTTGGAAGGGATCTTTGATCATGGCCGGCATAGTAAAGGCTTTGCCCTGCCTGCCATAGGGGATTGACCTTGACCGCCGCTGTGAGCCCTTTAAGCTGCGCGCCTTTAGCGCAAACCGAGTCCCGTTATGAGTGAGCAGCAGGCGATCGTCGTGCCGCAGATTTCCAGCTTTCCCGGCCACGAGGCACGCGCGCGGTTGATCGTGCGCTGGCTGGTTAAGCAAAACATCATCGAAGAACAGCTGACCACCTGTGGCCGCACCTTCAAACATATGGGCTACGGCATTGCCGAGGGCGCGCGGCGTGTAGTCGAGCGGCCCGAGTTGCTGCCGTTTGGGCAGGCCGTGCATGGACTGGAGATCATTTATAAGCGCTGCATCTATACCCCGACGGCGGACTTTCTCGAAGAGGCCGGCTGCCCTGAGTGTCGGCGCGAAGTGGGCGAAAGGTTGTTCGACAGCCTGGAGGAGTGGATGCCGGGGCATACCGATAACTTTCGCTGTCCGCTGTGCGGCCATGAAGACGATATCAACGGCTTTCTGTTTCTGCAGCCCTGCGGGTTTTCCAACCTGGGCTTTATCTTCAATAACTGGGCGGACGCCGGCTTTAAGCAGCGCTTTCTCGACGAGTTTGCTGCGCGCTTGGGCTATCCGGTTTCCCTGGTGCGGGTCGATCTTGTCTGAGTTGGTTCATCCTTGAACCGAGCTGAATAGTTAAAAATCGACGCTGGCCGATAGGCGTAGTTCGCGCGGTTCACCGACGGCGACGCGCAGGTTGCCGCCGCTGGATGGGTAGTACTCCTGGTTGAACAGGTTACGCGCATTCAGCTGCAGGCGGGTCTTGTCGCCCAGTAGCTGGCTTTCCCAACTGATAAACGCATCGGCCACGGTGTAGCTGTCCAGCCAGAAGCTGTTGGCGTTATCGCCGGCGCGTTCACCGACATAGCGCGCGCCGCCGCCTACTCGCCATTGTCCGGTGTCGCTGGGCAGCGCCAGGTGGTGGGTCAGGTACAGGCTGGCGATATTCTGCGCGGCATTCACCAGTGCGTTGCCCTGGTTATCCGGGTCATCGAGGATTTCCGTATCGGTGTAGGCGTAGGTGCCGAGCAGTTCCCATCGCTCGCTCAGTTTGCCGGTTATGTCCATTTCCACGCCGCGTGAGCCCACCTTGCCTGCCGCTTCAGACACGGCGTTGTTGGTGACCACGACGTTTTCCTTCTCGATATCGAACAGTGCCAGGCTGGCGCCGATACCCCGGGGGAGGTCAAGTTTTACCCCCAGCTCGTAACTGCGACCTTCCTCGGGGTCGAACGCCTGGCTGGTGTTGGCGTCTGAGGCGTTGGGCACGAATGAGCGGCTGTAATTACCGTACAGCGAAACCTGTTGGTTGAGCTGATAAACCAAGCCGGCAAAGGGCAAGAAGGCGTTGTCTTGGCGGTCGGTGGTTTTCGTGTAGCTGTTACCACGGCCCTGCTCAACCAGCTGTTCGAAGTGCTGGTAACGTCCGCCGGCCACCAGTATCCATTGGTCGTTAAGGTGCCAGTTGTCCTTCACATACAGCGAGCGTGAGTGCAGCTCGTCGCTTCTGTCGCTTTGCGCGGCGCTGATCAGCGACGGTTCGGCGAGGTTGCCGTAAACCGGGCGGTAAATATTGAAGCCGGCAACAGCAGGGCCGCGGTAGGTGTCACCGCGGAAGTTGTCGACCCGCTCGGTGTCCATGCCCAGCAGCAGGTCATGTTGTTGGCCGAACACGCTGGCGTTGCCGATCCAGTCCCAGGCCAGATACTGGTTCTGGTTGTCGTGTTCGCTGCCGTCGGCGCGGCGACTGAGTGCGCCGGTAGTGGCGTTAAGCGCGTTGGGCCGTGCTTCGGCATAGTCGTAGCGCTCGTTGTTCCAGCCGTAGGTCAGGCGGCTTAGCCAGTCCGGGTTGAGTTGGTATTCGGCCTTGGCAGTGAACAGTTCATCGGTGCCTTGGGCTTTAGCCCAGCTTTCGTTGAAGCGCGCGTTGTACTCGGTGCTCGCCGGTTTGCCGTTGATGATCACCGTGCCACGGTCCACCGGGGTCGAGTATTCCTTGTGCTCGTAAGCCAGGCTGACGCGCAGGCTTTCGCCGGTCCAACTCAGGGACGGTGCGATCAGGCTGTGGTTGTCCGCGCCGAAATTGCGCCAATAGTCTTCGTGCTGGCGTTCGGCGATCAGTCGATAGGCAAAGCCGCTATCGCCCAATGGGCCGGTGGTGTCGAGCATAAGGTTGCCACCACCTTCGCTGCTGGTTTCACCGCTGATCTGCGTGCGCTGCCGGTATTCAGGCTGCTTACTGATCACATTGATCAGTCCGCCCGGTTCCAGCGCGCCATAGAGCAGAGAAGCCGGGCCTTTGAGCACTTCCACGCGCTCGGAGGTGGCACTGAAGTTACGCGACAGGCTGGAGCGGATGCCGTCACGCAGGATCGAGCCGTCGGCGTTGGTGCCGAAACCCCGTTTGACGAAGCCGTCCTGGGTGCCGGCCAGGGTGTTGCTCTGGGTCATACCGCTGACGAACTTCATCGCGTCGTCCAGCGATTGCACTTGGTAGTCCTCGATCACCTGCTCGGTGACCACCTGCAACGCCTGGGCCTCTTGCATGATCGGCACGGCGCTTTTGCTTGCGGTGCTGGCCGTGCTGGCGCTGTAGCCGGTTTGGTCTTCACGGGTGGCGGTGACGGCCTGGCTGCGCAGCTCAAGTGGGCTGGCGGTTTCGGCTGCGAAGCTGTTGGCGACAGGCATCAAGGCCAGTGCGAGCAGGGCAAAGCTCCAGGCTGGCTGGGAGGGGGAGAGTCGGGAGGCGGGCATGTGCTACTCAGGTACGGATGTTTTTGAGAATCATTATTGTATTGTTCTCGTCCGCCCTCTGGATAGTGCCGCGTAAGCGCGCGGGGCAATGTTGCAGTTTGCGTTGAGTGCAGGGGGGCGTCTGAGTATAATGGCGCGCTTCCAATTTTCCCGTCCGGGAGCCCCCGCCATGCTGCGTATCAGTCAAGAAGCTCTTACCTTCGACGACGTTCTACTTATTCCAGGTTATTCCGAAGTTCTGCCGAAGGATGTCAGCCTCAAAACGCGCCTGACCCGTGGTATTGAACTAAATATTCCGTTGCTCTCTGCTGCCATGGATACCGTCACTGAAGCCCGTCTGGCGATTGCCATGGCTCAGGAAGGCGGCATCGGCATCATCCACAAGAACATGACCGTCGAGCAGCAAGCTGCCGAAGTGCGTAAGGTCAAACGCTACGAGGCGGGCGTGGTCAAGGACCCGATCACCATCGAAGCTAACGCCACCGTGCGTGATCTGTTCGACCTGACCCGTATGCACAATATCTCCGGCGTACCGGTACTCAGCGATGGCGACCTGGTCGGCATCGTCACTTCCCGTGATGTGCGTTTCGAGAACCGCCTGGACGCCACCGTGCGTGAAGTGATGACGCCAAAAGAGCGTCTGGTCACCGTACCGGAAGGCGCCGACAAAGACGTGGTGCGCGAGCTGCTGCACAAGCACCGTATCGAGAAAGTCCTGATCGTCGATGATGCCTTCCGCTTGAAGGGCATGATGACCGTCAAGGACATCGAAAAAGCCAAAGCTTACCCGCTGGCCAGCAAAGACGACCAAGGTCGCCTGCGTGTGGGTGCAGCTGTCGGCACCGGCGCCGATACCGCTGACCGCGTCGCCGCGCTGGCTAATGCCGGTGTTGACGTAATCATTGTCGACACCGCCCACGGTCACTCCAAAGGCGTGATCGACCGCGTGCGTTGGGTCAAGCAGAACTTCCCGGACGTACAAGTGATCGGCGGCAACATCGCCACCGGCGAAGCCGCCAAGGCCCTGGCCGAAGCTGGCGCTGATGCAGTCAAGGTCGGTATCGGCCCTGGCTCGATCTGCACCACGCGTATCGTCGCTGGTGTCGGCGTGCCGCAAATCTCCGCCGTGGCCAACGTTGCCGCCGCACTGGCTGGCACCGGTGTGCCGCTGATCGCCGATGGCGGTATCCGTTTCTCCGGTGACTTGTCCAAGGCCATCGTTGCTGGCGCGTCTTGCGTGATGATCGGTTCGATGCTCGCCGGTACTGAAGAAGCACCAGGCGAAGTCGAGCTGTTCCAGGGCCGCTCCTACAAGGCTTACCGCGGTATGGGCTCGCTGGGCGCCATGGCGCAGGCGCAGGGCTCTTCGGATCGTTACTTCCAAGACTCCTCGGCCGGTGCCGAAAAGCTGGTGCCGGAAGGCATCGAAGGCCGCGTGCCATACAAAGGCGCAATGGCTGCCATCGTTCACCAGCTGATGGGCGGCCTGCGTGCCTCCATGGGTTACACCGGTTGTGCAACGGTTGAAGAGATGCGCAGCAAGCCTGAGTTCGTGCGCATCACCGGTGCCGGCATGGCTGAGTCCCATGTACACGACGTACAGATCACCAAAGAAGCCCCGAACTATCGCGTGGGCTGACTGTTGATCAGTTGATATAAAGCCCGGGGCTGTCGCTGTTGTTTTACAGGGCAGCCCCGAGTCATTTGTGAATTTCGCTACGAGAGACGGTCATGGCTCATCAAGACATCCACGCTCACCGCATCCTGATTCTGGATTTCGGCTCCCAGTACACCCAGCTGATCGCCCGCCGCGTGCGCGAGATCGGTGTGTATTGTGAGCTGCACCCGTTCGACATGGATGAGGAAGCGATCCGCGAATTCGCTCCCAAAGGCGTCATCCTCGCCGGTGGCCCTGAGTCCGTGCACGAAGCCAACAGCCCGCGCTGCCCGCAAGCGGTGTTCGATCTCGGCGTGCCGGTGTTCGGCATCTGCTACGGCATGCAGACCATGGCTGAGCAGCTGGGCGGCAAGGTCGAGGGTTCTGATCTCCGTGAGTTTGGCTATGCCCGCGTGGATGTGGTTGGCAAGAGCCGCCTGCTCGATGGCATCGAAGACCATGTCGACGCCGACGGCTTGTTCGGCCTCGATGTATGGATGAGCCACGGTGACAAAGTCACCAAGATGCCGGCCGACTTCCACGTCCTGGCCAGCACCCCGAGCTGCCCGATTGCCGGCATGTTCAACGATGAGCGCCGTTACTACGGCGTGCAGTTCCACCCGGAAGTGACCCACACCAAACAGGGCGGTCGCATCCTGTCGCGCTTCATTCTCGACATCTGCGAGTGTGAAGCCCTGTGGACACCGTCGAAAATTGCCGAAGACGCCATCGCCCAGGTGCGCGCTCAGGTCGGTGATGCCAACGTGCTGCTCGGCCTGTCCGGCGGTGTGGACTCCTCGGTGGTTGCGGCGCTGCTGCACAAGGCCATTGGTGATCAGCTGACGTGCGTATTCGTCGACAACGGCCTGCTGCGTCTGCACGAAGGCGAGCAGGTGATGGCCATGTTCGCCGAGAACATGGGCGTCAAGGTGATCCGCGCCAACGCTGAAGCGCAGTTCCTCGACAACCTGTCCGGCGAAGCCGACCCGGAGAAGAAGCGCAAGATCATCGGTCGCACCTTTATCGACGTGTTCGATGCTCAGGCCAGCCAGCTGGATAACATCAAGTTCCTCGCCCAAGGCACCATCTACCCGGACGTCATCGAGTCGGCGGGCGCTAAGAGCGGCAAGGCCCACGTGATCAAGTCGCACCACAACGTCGGCGGCCTGCCGGAAGAGATGAACCTGAAACTGGTCGAGCCGCTGCGCGAACTGTTCAAGGACGAAGTGCGCCGCCTCGGCCTCGAACTCGGCCTGCCGTACGACATGGTCTACCGTCACCCATTCCCCGGCCCAGGCCTGGGCGTGCGCATCCTCGGCGAAGTGAAGAAGGAATACGCCGACCTGCTGCGTCGCGCCGATCACATCTTTATTGAAGAGCTGCGCAAGGCTGACTGGTACCACAAGGTCAGCCAGGCGTTCGTGGTGTTCCAGCCGGTGAAATCGGTGGGCGTGGTCGGTGATGGCCGCCGTTACGCTTGGGTTGTTGCCCTGCGCGCGGTGGAGACCATCGACTTTATGACTGCACGTTGGGCGCACCTGCCCTACGAGCTGTTGGAAACCGTCAGTGGCCGCATCATCAACGAAATCGAAGGCATCTCCCGCGTCACCTACGACGTGTCGAGCAAGCCGCCTGCCACCATCGAGTGGGAGTGACCAGAAGGGGCCTACGGGCCCCTTTTTGTTGGCCCTGATCGGTTGCGTATGAGGTAGGCACTACGCTGGGTATCGGACAGCCGCTGTTCTCTATTGGGTTAGGGCAGGGCTGTTTTTTACTCGATCAGCCCCAGGCTTGCGAGACGATCCGCAAAACCTGCAGGGCAGCGTATTCCCATGAGCACGGAGCCAGGCTGGCTGTGAGGTGCTTGTCGTGGTTATGCTCGGGCAGCGGATTGAACCAAAATCCGGGTGTCTGGCCATTTATGCAGGGAGATCAGCAATGACCGCACTATTTGTCTTGGCGAGTATGGCGCGGCGTTTTGCTGTAGGCGGGGGTAGGTCACTTGGCCATCTGCTGGGGCTGGCCCTGAGCGTTCTGTTGGTCGTCAGCTCCGCGTTGGCGCAGGACGAATCTGCTCCTGCTGCCCCCACTGCCACGACTGCTGCGGCAATTGCCTTAAACGATATTTTGCTGCGCGCGGATGATGACCAGCGTCTGGCGGACCGTGCCAAACGCCGGGCTGCAAGCGCGGATCCGGCTGCCGCGCTTGGCGCTCAGCTTGATGACATTGCGCGGCCCGTCGATGAGAAATTGCGGGCCTTCAGCGTGGATGAACTGCGCCAACTACCTTTTGTGCGCCTGGAGAGTCTGGCGCGCCACTGGAGCTTCGACGCCCACCGTATTCAAGCCTGGCGTACGCAGATGCGCGCCGTCACCAAACCTTATGCCGATGACACGGCCGAGCTGTCGCTACGCCGTGCACGTTGGCAGGCCACGCGCGCGGCGACCCCGGCAGACAGCATGCCCGTGCCTCTGGCTCGGCAGATCGGCTTGATGATCAGCGAGCTGCAGGCGGCCGAGCAGGCGCTTGCAGCGCCGTTGGAGCAGCTGATTGAGTTGGGGCAACGGGCCAATGCGATCAATTCAAGTATTCAGCTTGGGCGCGAAGAAGTGGACAGGGTCATCAGCGGTGTTGATGCACGCCTGTTTAGCCGTGATTCGCTGCCGTTGTGGCAGGCGCTGCATGTACCTGACGACCAGCAAGCCGATGCGGATTCAGTGGTGCCGGGGCTGGATATTGAAGCCCGCTTTGCCGATGCCTACAGCGCGGTGAACGCAATCAAAGTACACACGATGCAAGCACTGCTGGTGCTGCTGTTGCTTGTGTTGCTCTGGCTGGCGCGCCAGCAGCGCTTGGCGCCTCACGTGAGCCGTGATGACGATAGCCAGCGGGTAGTCGCGCGCCCGTTGTCCGCCTGGTTGCTGCTGGCCGTGATGGTCGTGCAGGTGTTCGAGTCGGATGCACCCATGATGGCGCTTGAGGTGCTGACGCTGCTGGCCGTGGTGCCTGCGTTGCGCATGCTCCCGCAGCGTGCCCATGACCTACTTGGCAGCTGGCCGCTAATGGCGGCTGGCTTGTATCTGGCAGACCGGCTGGGGGCGCTGTTATGGGGCGGTGAAGACTTTTATCGCGTGTTTCAGCTCGGGCTGACGGTCGTCGCGCTGCTACTCACGCTCTGGCTACTGCGGCAGATGCTGCGGCGAGCCGAACGCAGTGTCGGCTGGGCGCGCTCGATGGTGCGTGGGATCGTTTGGCTGGGCGGTGGGCTGCTGGTGGCTTCACTGCTGGCCAATCTGGCCGGAGCCGTGCTGCTGACGCAGACGCTTACCAGCGGAGTGATCGACAGCGGTTATATCGGCCTGCTGCTGTACGCCAGTATGACTGTGGTCAATGCGCTGCTGCGGATGCTGATGGAGTTGCCGGCTGTACAGCGGATATGGCTGTTTCGTCGACACGGCCAGGCATTGTTGACTTGGTTGCGTCGCGCCTTGCTACTGGCAGCGGCAGTCAGTTGGCTGCTGTACAGCATGGATCGCTTTCGCGTGTTGCTGCCGGTGCAGGCGTTCGTCAGTCAGGTGTTGGGCTATGACGTCGAGGTCGGCGAGTTGTCCATCAGCCTGGGAGATGTGCTGGTGTTTGCCCTGTCGGTGCTGATCACCATCGCCGCAGCTCGGGCGACCAAGTTGATACTGCGCGAGCAGTTGCAGGGGCATAGTCGCTTGCCACGCGGTGTGGGCAACAGCATCGCCTCGCTCACCTATTACGCGCTGCTGTTGCTGGGCTTTTTGCTGGCGTTGTCGGCGGCGGGTTTCAAGGTCAGTCAGTTGACGCTGTTGTTCGGTGCACTGGGTGTGGGTATTGGCTTTGGCTTGCAGGGGCTGGTGAGTAACTTCGTGTCGGGGCTGGTGTTGATGTTCGAACGGCCGATTCAGCCTGGCGACGTTATCGAGATCAACGGCGCCAGCGGCAGCGTCCGCGAAATTGGCCTACGCGCCACCAAGATACGTACCTTCGATGGCGCCGACATCGTGGTGCCTAATGGCACTCTGGTTGCCAATAACCTGACCAACTGGACGCTGCAGGACCGCAATCGGCGCATTGATGTGCCGATCGGCGTCGCATACGGCAGCGACCCTGCCCAAGTGATTGAGCTACTGGCCAGCGTGGCACGCGCTGTCCCTGGAGTGGCCGCAGAGCCTGCGCCGGTCGTGTTGTTGCAGGAGTATGGTGACAGCTCGCTGAACTTCAGCGTGCGCGCCTGGGCGCAGGACTACGATCGTTGGACCACTACGCGCAGCGAGCTGATGGTGAGCATGCTGCAGGCGCTTGCGGCGGCCAATATCAGCATCCCTTACAACCAGTACGACCTTAACCTACGCGGGGTGCCTGACGAGTTGACCGAGGCGATGCGCCAGGTCGGCCAGGGCGGCGGTAAGTTGGACGCTTCCTGATCCCCTATGCCAGCGGTGCGGCAATCAGCCTCGATTTCAGGCTCGTCTTGAGCGCTAGTTAGATGAGAAACTATTGCATCTATCGGGAGTGAGTTCTTCCTCCGATGCATGGCCATGGCATATAGCCAGGCAACCTGGAGTGGATATGTTGTTTTCCCGCAGACAAATGCTGATCGGCCTGGCTGGGCTTGGGGTCGTCGGACTTGGTGCTGGTGGCGTGCGCTACTGGCTGGGTCGTCCGGAAAATGTGGCGACCCATGACTATGAGCTGATCGCCGCGCCGCTGGATATCGAGCTGGTGCCGGGGCAAACCACCTCGGCCTGGGCCTATGGTGGGCAAGCGCCTGGGGTCGAGCTGCGCTGCCGTCAGGGCGAGCGCTTGCGCGTGCGCTTCATTAATAAGTTGGACGTGCCGACCACTATTCACTGGCATGGCATCCGTCTGCCGTTGGCGATGGACGGCGTGCCTTATGTGTCGCAGGCGCCGGTGCTGCCGGGTGAATACTTCGACTACAACTTCATCACTCCCGACGCCGGCAGCTTCTGGTATCACCCGCACGTCGCCAGCGGCGAGCAGCTGGGGCGTGGGTTGGTCGGCGCGCTGATCGTCGAAGAGCGCGAGTCGACGGGCTTTCTCCACGACCACACGCTGAACCTGAAAAGCTGGCATATCGACGAGCAGGGCGCTTTTACCGATTTCAGCGTACCGCGCGAGGCGGCTCGTGGCGGCACCCCTGGGCGACTGAGTACGGTCAATGGCAAGCACGCGCCAACCCTGGATTTACCTGCCGGGCAGGTGGTGCGCCTGCGCCTGATCAATCTGGATAACACCCTGACCTATCGCCTTAACCTGCCCGGCGCGGATGCGCGTATCTATGCGCTGGACGGCAATCCGGTCGAGCCAAGGCCGCTGGGCAAGGAGTACTGGCTGGGGCCAGGTATGCGTATCGAACTTGGGTTGAAGGTGCCTGCGGCCGGCAATGAGCTGTCGCTGCGTAACGGGCCATTGCGCTTGGCGACCTTGCGCGCGCAGCCCAATGCCGAGGGGGCGGGTGAGTGGCCGCCTGCGCTGCCAGCTAACCCGGTGGCCGAGCCTGATCTGGCCAATGCGGAAACCGTCAAATTCAACTTCGAGTGGGCTGGTGCGGTATCGGTCGGTCTGGACCAGGGCGCGGCGCACAGCTTCTGGCAGATCAATGGCCAGGCCTGGGATATCAACGACAAGACCTGCGCCGACCGGCCAATTGCTCGGCTGCAGCTGGGCAAGAGTTATATCTTCGAGCTGCGCAACCTCAGCCAGTATCAGCACCCGATCCATCTGCATGGCATGACCTTTAAGGTGCTAGCCTCGGACCGCAAGTCGATCATCCCGTATTTCACCGACACCTACCTGCTGGGCAAGAATGAGCGCGCGCGCGTCGCGCTGGTCGCCGATAATCCCGGGGTATGGATGTTCCACTGCCATGTGATCGACCATATGGAAACCGGTCTGATGGCATCAATCGAGGTCGTTTAAGCGTGCGCCACCCCCTGATCATTGATCGCAGCCAGGATCAGCACTTTATGCGCGAGGCCCTGGCCCTGGCCGCCGAAGGTGCGGCCTTGGGCGAGGTGCCGGTCGGCGCAGTGCTGGTGCAGGATGGCCAGATTGTCGGGCGCGGTTTTAATTGCCCGATCTCCACGCATGACCCCAGCGCCCACGCTGAGATGGTGGCGATTCGCGCCGCCGCCCAGGCCGTGGATAACTACCGTCTGCCGGGCAGCACCCTGTATGTCACCTTGGAGCCGTGCAGCATGTGCGCCGGGCTGATCGTGCATGCGCGGGTGCAGCGCGTGGTGTATGGCGCAACCGAGCCTAAAGCTGGGGTAGCGTTGAGTCGCGGACAGTTTTTCAGCCAGGAGTTTCTTAATCACCGGGTGTTGATTGAGGGTGGCGTATTGGCGGAGGAGTGCGGTGCGGCGCTGAGTGCGTTCTTCAAGGCCAGGCGCGAGCAGCGCTAGAACTTATCCAAAGTCTGCTGCGCGTCGGCCCTGCGGCGTTAAAACCAGGCTCGGTAAGCCGCTTGCGGCTAACGCGCTTTAGCGCGACCCGAAGGGCGAGCGAAGCGGGTAATGCTCATTTACATCAGTAAACTCCGCTTCCTCGCCGTTTTGACCAGCCGGAGGCTGTTACTACGTAGCGCCTTGCAGGACTCTAGCTCGCGCGCCTTTGAAATAGGTTCTGTTAAAGCGGCGGGGTCTGCTCATTAGGCTGACGTTTGTCGATGCCCGGCACATGCTGATTGCTTTCGGCGATTTGCGAGCCTTCCAGCTGCGGCTGGGTTACCCAGGTGAGGATGTCGTAATAGCGGCGGATGTTGCGCACAAAGTGCACTGGCTCGCCGCCACGGGCATAGCCATAACGGGTTTTGCTGTACCACTGCTTCTGCGACAGGCGCGGCAGGATCTTCTGCACATCCAGCCATTTATTCGGGTCCAGGCCTTCGGCCTCAGTGAGCTTGCGCGCATCTTCTAAGTGGCCGCCGCCGATGTTGTAGGACGCCAAAGCGAACCAGGTGCGGTCCGGCTCCTGAATGCTTTCCGGCAGCTGATTCTTCACATAGACAATGTATTTGGCGCCGCCTTCGATGCTCTGCTTGGGGTTCAAACGGTCTGACACGCCCATGGCCTGGGCGGTGCGCAGGGTCAGCATCATCAGTCCGCGCACCCCGGTTTTTGAGGTGGCGGTGGGCTGCCAGAGTGATTCCTGATAACCCATGGCGGCGAGTAAGCGCCAGTCGACCTGATTGGCTTGGGCAGCTTCGCGAAAGTGTTTCTCGTAGCGCGGCAGGCGTTGCTGCAGGTGCTTGGCGAAGGTGTAGGCGCCGACATAGCCGAGTACATCGACATGGCCGTAGTAGCGATCCTTCAGGCGTTGCAGGCTGCCGTTCTGGTGCGCGCGCTCGATAAAGGCATTCATCTCATCAAGCAGGCTGCGGTCTTCACCGGGAGCTGTGGCCCAGGCCAGGTTTTGTGCATCGCCCAGATCAAAGGCCACGCGGACGTTGGAGAAGTACACCTGATTCATCGCCAGTTCGTTGGAGTCGACCAGGGTCAGGTCGATCTGCCCTTCATCGACCATGCGCAGCAGGTCGACCACTTCAACGGCAGCGGACTCTTCATAACTCAGTTCGGGCAATTGCAGCTTGAGCGCCGCCAGTTGTTCGGCATGGCTGCTGCCTTTGAGCACCAGAATGCGTTTGTCGAGCAGATCATCCGGGCGGGTCGGGCGTTGCTGGCCGTTGCGATAAATCACCTGAGGGGTGACTTCGAGGTAGGGTAGGGAGAAGCGTGCGTGTTGCTGCCGTCCGTCGCTTTCTACCAAACCGGCGGCAGCCAGTACCGGCCCGTTGGGTTTGTTCAAGCTGGCGAACAGCTCGTCGAGGTTGTCGGCGGTTTCGATTTTCAGCTCAAGACCCAGATCATCGGCAAAGCGCTTCACCAGCTCGTATTCGAAGCCGGTCTCGCCGTTACGGTCCTGGAAATAAGTGGCCGGGCTGTTGCGGGTGATCACCCGCAGTACACCCTCCGCCTGAACGCGCTCGAGTGTGCTGGGTTCTTCAGCACAGCCGCCGAGCACCAGGAGGATTCCGATCACCGACAGCCAGCAGGCGCAGCGCACACGGAACGCAGATTGGGCAAACATTGGCGCAGTATACGCAAAGCATGGGGCGCGCCATATCTCGACAGCGGGTGGCTTCTCTGCTAGCGCAGCCGCTGCACGCGGCGTGCCGCCACGGGTGCCGTTGGCAACGCTTTAGGCTAGAATGCACGGCCTCAAAGTACACCCCTTCCCAGAGGCTGTCCCCGATGTTGATCCTGCGCGGCGCTCCCGCCCTTTCTGCTTTCCGTCACGGCAAACTGCTTGAGCAACTGACCAGCAAGGTTCCTGCGGTCACCGGCCTGTATGCCGAGTTCGCGCATTTCGCTGAAGTCACCGGCGTTCTGACTGCCGACGAAGAGCAGGTATTGGCCCGTTTGCTGAAATACGGCCCGAGTGTGCCGGTGCAGGAGCCAAGCGGCCGCCTGTTCCTGACCATTCCGCGCTTTGGCACTATCTCGCCCTGGTCGAGCAAGGCCAGCGACATCGCTCGCAATTGCGGCCTGGCGAAGATTCAGCGCATCGAGCGCGGCCTGGCGTACTACGTCAGCGGCGAGCTGAATGCCGCCGAGGCGCAGCAGGTTGCCGACGTACTGCATGACCGCATGACCCAGCTGGTGCTGGATAACCTCGAAGGCGCCGCTGCGCTGTTCAGCCACGCCCAGCCCAAGCCGCTGACTGCCGTGGACATCCTCGGTGGTGGTCGTGCTGCGCTGGAGAAGGCCAACGTTGAGCTGGGCCTGGCGCTGGCCGAAGACGAAATCGATTATTTGGTGGCCAGCTTCAATGGTCTGGGGCGCAACCCCCACGACATCGAGCTGATGATGTTCGCTCAGGCCAACTCCGAGCATTGCCGCCACAAAATCTTCAATGCCAGCTGGGATATCGATGGCGAAAGCCAGGAAAAATCCCTGTTTGGCATGATCAAGAACACCTACCAGATGCACAACGAAGGCGTGCTGTCCGCTTATAAGGACAACGCCTCGGTGATCGTCGGTAGCGTTGCCGGGCGTTTCTTTCCGGACCCTGAGACCCGCCAGTACGGCGCGACCCAGGAGCCCGTGCATATCCTGATGAAGGTGGAAACCCACAACCATCCGACGGCCATCTCGCCGTTCTCCGGTGCGTCCACCGGTTCCGGTGGCGAGATTCGCGACGAAGGTGCCACCGGCCGTGGTGCCAAGCCGAAGGCTGGGCTGACCGGTTTTACCGTATCCAACCTGAACATCCCCGGTTTCGAGCAGCCTTGGGAAGTGCCTTACGGCAAGCCCGAGCGCATCGTTACCGCGCTGGACATCATGATTGAAGGCCCGCTGGGCGGCGCGGCGTTCAACAACGAATTCGGTCGTCCGGCCCTGACCGGCTACTTCCGTACCTTCGAGCAGGCGATCCAGACCCCGCGCGGTGAAGAAGTGCGGGGTTATCACAAACCGATCATGCTCGCCGGCGGCATGGGCAACATCCGTGCAGATCACGTGCAGAAGGGCGAGATCACCGTGGGCGCCAAGCTGATCGTGCTTGGCGGCCCAGCCATGCTGATCGGCCTGGGCGGCGGCGCCGCTTCGTCGGTCGCCACCGGTGCCAGCTCGGCTGATCTGGATTTCGCCTCGGTACAGCGTGAAAACCCGGAAATGGAGCGTCGCTGCCAGGAAGTGATTGACCGTTGCTGGCAGTTGGGTGACAACAACCCCATCGCCTTTATCCATGACGTTGGCGCGGGCGGTATTTCCAACGCCTTCCCTGAATTGGTCAATGACGGTGGTCGTGGTGGCCGCTTCGAACTGCGTAACGTGCCCAACGACGAACCGGGCATGGCGCCGCACGAGATCTGGAGTAATGAGTCCCAGGAGCGCTACGTACTGGCCGTCAGCGCCGTCGACTTCGAGCGGTTCAAGGCGATCTGTGAACGCGAGCGTTGCCCGTTTGCCGTGGTTGGTGAGGCCACTGAAGAAGCCCACCTGACCGTGACTGACAGCCATTTCGCCAACACCCCGGTGGACATGCCGCTGGAAGTGCTGCTCGGCAAGCCGCCGCGCATGCACCGTTCGGCCGCCCGCGAAGCTGAGCTGGGCGATGATTTCGATGCCAGCACCCTGGCCATCGACGAAGCCGTGACCCGCGTGCTGCATCACCCGGCCGTGGCCAGCAAGAGCTTCCTGATCACCATCGGCGACCGCACTATTACCGGTCTGGTTGCCCGCGATCAGATGGTTGGCCCGTGGCAGGTGCCGGTGGCTGACTGCGCGGTCACCGCCGCCAGTTTCGACGTTTACACCGGTGAAGCCATGGCCATGGGCGAGCGCACCCCGCTGGCGCTGTTGGATGCTGCGGCGTCCGGGCGTATGGCGATTGGCGAGACCCTGACCAACCTGGCCGCATCGCGCATCGAAAAGCTCTCCGACATCAAACTGTCCGCCAACTGGATGGCCGCTGCCGGCCACCCGGGCGAAGATGCGCGTCTGTATGACACCGTGAAAGCGGTCGGCATGCAGCTGTGCCCGGAGCTTGGCATCACCATTCCGGTGGGCAAGGACTCGATGTCGATGAAAACCCAATGGCGTGACGAGGGCACGGATAAGAGCGTGACCTCGCCGCTGTCGCTGGTGGTGACCGGCTTTGCTCCGGTCAGCGATATTCGCAAGACCCTGACCCCGCAACTGCGCATGGACAAGGGCGAAACCGACCTGATCCTGATCGACCTGGGGCGCGGCCAGAACCGCCTGGGTGCCTCCATCCTTACCCAGGTGTACGGCAAGCTCGGCACCCAGGCACCGGATGTGGATGACGCTGAAGACCTCAAGGCCTTCTTCGCGGTGATCCAAGGTCTGAATGCAGACGGTCATATCCTCTCTTACCACGACCGTTCAGACGGCGGCCTGATGGTGACTGCGCTGGAAATGGCTTTCGCTGGCCACTGCGGCTTGAACCTGTTCCTCGACGCCTTGGCCGATAACAGCGCTGAGCTGGCCGCCGTGCTGTTCAACGAAGAATTGGGCGCGGTGATTCAGGTGCATCAGGACGCCACCCCGGAAGTGCTGGCGCAGTTCAGCGCCGCCGGTCTGGGCGACTGCGTGGCGGTGATCGGTCAGCCGGTCAACAGCGACGACGTGGCCATCAGCTTCAATGGTCAGCCGGTTTTCGACGGTCAGCGCCGCTTGCTGCAGCGCCAGTGGGCGCAAACCAGCTACCAGATTCAGCGTCTGCGCGACAACGTGCAGTGTGCCGAGCAGGAGTTCGACACCATCCTCGATGAGGAAAACCCAGGCTTGTCGGCCAAGCTTAGCTTCGACGTCAATCAGGACATCAGCGCGCCGTATATCCGTAAAGGTGTACGTCCGCAGATCGCCGTGCTGCGTGAGCAGGGCGTCAATGGTCAGGTGGAAATGGCTGCGGCCTTTGATCGCGCCGGTTTCAACGCGATCGACGTACATATGAGCGATATCCTCAGCGGCCGCGTCAGCCTGGACGAGTTCAAGGGCCTGGTCGCCTGCGGCGGCTTCTCCTACGGTGACGTGCTCGGTGCTGGCGAAGGCTGGGCCAAGTCTATCCTGTTCAACAGCCGCGCCCGTGATGGCTTCCAGGCGTTCTTCGAGCGCAAGGACAGCTTCAGCCTTGGCGTGTGTAACGGCTGCCAGATGATGAGCAACCTGCACGAGCTGATCCCTGGCACTGAGTTCTGGCCGCACTTCGTGCGCAACCGTTCCGAGCAGTTCGAGGCGCGCGTGGCGATGGTCCAGGTGCAGGAGTCGGCGTCGATCTTCCTACGAGGCATGGCCGGTTCGCGCATGCCAATCGCCATCGCGCACGGTGAGGGGCATGCCGAGTTCGAGAACGAGGAAGCTCTGCTCGAAGCCGATCTGTCCGGCTGCGTGGCCATGCGCTTTATCGACAATCACGGCAAGGTCACCGAAACCTACCCGGCCAATCCGAATGGTTCGCCGCGCGGGATCACCGGTCTGACCAGTCGCGACGGCCGCGTGACTATCATGATGCCGCACCCGGAGCGGGTGTTCCGCGCTGTGCAGAACTCCTGGAAACCGGATGACTGGCAGGAAGATGCCGGCTGGATGCGCATGTTCCGCAACGCCCGCGTGTGGGTGGATTGATCCGGTTGGCGCGGGCTTATGTCGAGTAAGCCTGCGCCGATTCTGCCTGAGGTGCGCCAGGTCAAACCTGGCGATACTTTATTGCTGTGCCGCTGCGGGCGTTCGTCCCAGCTTCCCGATTGTGTTTCTGCCTGCCCTGATGCGCTTGAACTGCAGCCTGAACGTGAGCAGTTTCTGCTGCTTTGCCGTTGCGCTCGCTCGCAACGTCTACCTTACTGTGATGGTAGCCATAACCAGCCGGTAAGCGGCTTCAAGGCCCGCTGGCGGCGATTCTGGCGTGGTTTGTAGCCTGGGCTTATTAAGCTAATACGTTGAACACACTACACATTATCCGGTCATAGGGTGCAAGTGTGATGGGCTGCGCGAATACCCGATAAGGCAAAATGCCATTATTGTGTGGCATCATTATCGAACTGTTTTTATCAGTCTTGCCGGCGGAGACTTCGATGTACAAGCTGTGTTTTTATGTGCCTGAAACTCATCTGGATGCCGTGAAAAGCGCGGTGTTCAGCGCCGGCGGCGGACGTATTGGTCATTATGATCAGTGTTGTTGGCAGACCCTGGGGCAGGGCCAGTTCCGCGCTCTGGAAGGCAGTCAGCCATTTCTCGGTCAGCCTGGCCAGGTCGAGCAGGTAGCAGAGTGGAAAGTCGAGATGGTCGTGGTCGATGAGCTGATCCATGATGCCGTTAAGGCCATGAAGAAGCAGCATCCCTATGAAACGCCAGCTTTTGAGGTGTGGCGGCTGTCAGATATCCAGTTCTAATTCATAAAAAAGGCGCCATGAAGGCGCCTTTTTTATGTCTATTGATCAGGGTCTGATTTCGATCAGGGTGCCGTCCTTGACCACTGCCCAGACCTCGCGCATATCAATGTTGCGCATGGCGATGCAGCCTTCGGTCCAGTCTAGGGTGTGGAACATCCACTCCGGGTATTCCTCATCCAGCGGCGTGCCGTGAATCATGATCATGCCGCCGGCCGGTACCCCCTTGGCGCGGGCTTGCGCCTGGTCGCGGGCGTTGGGGTAGGAGATGTGCATGGACAGGTTGTACTTGTCGCTGGTCTTGCGCCAGTCGATCCAATAGAAACCTTCCGGGGTGCGCAGGTCGCCTTCGCGCTGTTTGGCCCCTTTAGGCTTTTTGCCCAGAGAGATGCGATAGGATTTGAGGGTGTCGCCACGGCTGATCAGGTGCAATTTGCGTTCAGATTTGATCACCAACACCTTGTCGATGGTTTTGCCATTAAGGGTCGGTGTGGTGCTGGCGGGAGCAGCCAGGGTAACGGTCAGGCAGAGTAGGGCGAACAACCAGCGCATCGTATTTCCCGTGAATCAAAAGGCTTTCTTGTAATGTGCGCGCAAGGCTTCGAGCGGCTCGTTGCGGACCGGGTAGTGCTGCTCGCGGCGGTCCGCGAAGTAGCATTCTAAGGTACGCCCGATGGTCGGGAAAGCCAGCTCTGACCAGGGGATGTCCTGTTCGTGAAATAGCTGAACCTCCAGGCTTTCTTCACCGGGGGCAAAGTCCAGGTCGACCAGCTCGGCGCGAAACAGCATATACACCTGATTGATGTGCGGCAGATCGAACAGGGTATAGAGGCTCAGGCTGCGTACCCTCGCGCAGGCTTCTTCATGGGTTTCGCGGGCGGCGGCCTGTTCCAGGGTTTCGCCGTTCTCCATAAAACCGGCCGGCAGGGTCCAGTAACCGTGCCGTGGCTCGATGGCGCGGCGGCACAGCAGCACCTGTTCGCCCCACACCGGCAAGCAGCCAGCGATGATGCGCGGGTTCTGGTAATGCACGGTCTGGCACTGCGTGCAGACGTGGCGTAGGCGGTTGTCCCCCTGCGGGATGATGTGGCTGATCGCGCCGCCACAGTTGCTACAGAACTTCATGCCAGATCCTCGCTGCGTGTTGGCTATCTTGGCGCGCATATCAGCTGCTCGGCAAGCGGCCTGACAGGGCAAATTATCCAGCGCCTGAATGATTGCCGCTGCTGGCGCAGGGCTTGGGCCGTGCGCTGCTTTCGTGCCATGATCGAACGCAGAATAAAAGACTGAGAATCCTCATGCTGGACGAGTTGCTCCATCGCATGCGTGGCTATAGCCCGCACATTCTGCAGACTGACAAGCGCTACCCTGAGGCCGCAGTGCTGGTGCCCATCACCCGCAGCGATGAGCCGGAAGTGGTACTGACCTTGCGCGCCAGCGGTTTGTCTACCCATGGTGGTGAAGTGGCGTTTCCCGGTGGTCGGCGTGATCCGGAAGATGCCGATCTGGTCGAGACCGCTTTGCGCGAGGCTGAAGAGGAAATCGGCTTGCCGCCGGGTTTGGTCGAGGTGGTAGGTCCGCTCAGTACCCTGGTGTCGCGCCACGGTATTAAGGTCACCCCTTATGTCGGCCTGGTGCCGGACTTTGTCGAGTACAAGCCCAACGACGGTGAGATTGCCGCCGTATTTGCCGTGCCGCTGGCGTTCTTTCGCGACGACCCGCGGGAAACCACCCACCGTATCGATTACCTTGGGCGCAGCTGGTATGTGCCGAGTTACCGGTATGGCGAATATAAAATCTGGGGGCTGACGGCGATCATGCTGGTCGAGTTGGTCAACCTGGTGTTCGACGATGTGCATATCGATATGCATCAGCCGCCCGAGCACTTTATCAAGCTCACCTGAGCCTATTGAGGAAGCATCCATGAAATACCGCCTGGGTTCGTCCCACGTCGAGGCCCATGCCGACAGCTGGGTTGCACCGAATGCCACCCTGGTCGGCAAGGTCAAACTGGAGCCGGGTGCCAGCGTGTGGTTCAACGCCGTGCTGCGTGGTGACAACGAGCTGATTCATATCGGTGAGAACAGTAATGTGCAGGACGGTACCGTGATGCACACCGACATGGGCTTTCCACTGAATATCGGCACTGGGGTGACCATTGGCCACAACGCCATGCTGCACGGTTGCACGGTGGGCGATTACAGCCTGATCGGCATCAATGCGGTGATCCTCAATGGCGCCAAAATCGGTAAGTACTGCATCATCGGCGCCAACAGCCTGATCGGTGAGGGCAAGGAAATTCCCGACGGCTCGCTGGTTATGGGCTCGCCCGGCAAGGTGGTGCGCGAGCTGTCCGAACCGCAGAAGAAGATGCTCGAAGCCAGCGCTGCCCATTACGTGCATAACGCCCAGCGCTATGCCCGTGATCTGCAGGAGCAGGACGACTGATGCAATCGCAGGAACGTCCCGTTGCCTCGCCCTGCGTGCATGTATGCGCGCTGGACGATGAAGATATCTGTATCGGTTGCCAGCGCTCGGTCGCTGAAATCACCCGCTGGAGCCTGATGGATAACTCTGAGCGCCGTGAGGTGTTGGTTCAGTGTCATGAGCGGGCGAAGGCTAAAGGCATTCTGTTGTAAGAACCGGATCACGATCTGCTGCGCGTCGGCCCTGCTGCGTTAAAAATAGGCTCGGAATGCTCATTTACAGCTCGTAAACTCCGCTTCCTCGCCTGTTTTTGCCTTGCAGTGCTCTAGCTCGCGAGATCGTGAGCAGGTTCTAACTTTCTTGATCAGCTTGAGGATTCACCATGCCCCGTATCGGAACCCCTTTGTCGCCGAGCGCGACCCGTGTGCTGTTGTGTGGCTCTGGCGAGCTGGGCAAGGAAGTGGTGATCGAACTGCAGCGCCTTGGTGTCGAGGTGATTGCCGTTGACCGTTACGCGAACGCGCCGGCCATGCAGGTGGCGCATCGCAGCCACGTGATCAATATGCTCGATGGCGCAGCCCTGCGCGCGGTGATCGAGCTGGAGCAGCCGCACTATATCGTTCCGGAAATCGAGGCCATTGCCACCGCGACCCTGGTCGAGCTGGAGAATGAAGGTTTTACCGTTATCCCCAGTGCCCGCGCTGCGCAGCTGACCATGAACCGTGAAGGCATTCGCCGCCTGGCCGCCGAAGAGCTGGGCCTGCCGACCTCGCCCTATCAGTTTGCCGACTCCTTCGAGCAGTGCCGCGCCGCAGTCGAGAGCATCGGCTTTCCCTGCCTGATCAAACCGATCATGAGCTCTTCCGGCAAGGGCCAGTCGGTGCTGAAAAGCCTGGATGATCTGCAAGCTGCCTGGGATTACGCCCAGGCCGGTGGCCGTGCAGGTAAAGGGCGCGTCATCGTCGAAGGCTTTATCGATTTTGATTACGAAATCGCGCTGCTTACCGTGCGCCACAGCGG
The DNA here is from genome assembly GCF_011636575.1 of Pseudomonas sp. OTU750018. NCBI lineage: Bacteria > Pseudomonadati > Pseudomonadota > Gammaproteobacteria > Pseudomonadales > Pseudomonadaceae > Pseudomonas > Pseudomonas sp. OTU750018. Next base: position 723,618 of record NZ_JAAPAU010000001.1, on the reverse strand, counting down.
CGGTACCACCTTCTGCGCGCCGGTAGGGCATCGCCAGGTTAAGGGCGACTACCAGGAATCCTGGCAGCCACAGCCTATGAGCGCCAAGGCTCAGGCTGAAGCCGAGCGCATCGCTCTGGCGGTTACCGGTTCACTGGGTGGGCGCGGGCTGTTCGGCGTTGAGCTGTTCGTCAAAGGTGATCAGGTGTGGTTCTGCGAAATCTCGCCGCGCCCGCACGACACCGGTTTGGTCACCCTGATTTCCCAGGATCTGTCCGAGTTTGCCCTGCATGCGCGGGCGATTCTCGGTTTGCCGATTCCAGCGATTCGTCAGTTCGGCCCATCGGCTTCAGCGGTGATATTGGTCGAGGGCGAGTCACAGCAGGTCAGCTTCGGCAATCTGGCGGCAGCTCTAGCTGAACCGGATACCGCTTTGCGCCTGTTCGGCAAGCCGGAAGTTAGCGGCCAGCGTCGTATGGGTGTGGCGCTTGCGCGGGATGAATCATTGCAAGCGGCGCGGGCCAAGGCCACGCGTGCGGCGCAGGCGGTTAAGGTCGAGCTGTGAATGCGCTGCGCGCCTATGCCTGGTGGCTAGGCTTGGCGTTGCTGGCGCCGATTGCCTTGCCGCTGGCAGTACGCACGCGGCGCAACTCGCTGCGTTTACCTCCAGCCGCAGGGTTGTTGAGCGGCGTGGCAGGCGCGGATTTACCGGGCGAGCCATTGCGCCTTTTAGTGCTGGGCGAGTCGACCGTGGTTGGCGTCGGCGTGGATGAGCTGGACGCCGCGCTGGTCGGGCAGCTGGCTACTGCTCTGGCTGCGCGTTGCGGCCATCCGGTTGCCTGGCGGGCGTGCGGCGAAAACGGCATTACTGCCGCGCAGGCCCATGAGAGGTTGCTTCCGCAGGTGCTGGATCAACCCTTTGATCTGGCGTTATTGGTATTCGGCGTCAATGACACCACTCATCTGACTTCACTGCCGCGTTGGGAGGCTGCGCTGGGCGGTATGGCTGAGGCGTTGGCTGCTCGCGGCGCTCGCGTGGCCTTTAGCAGTGTGCCGCCGCTGCAGCATTTCAGCGCCTTGCCCTGGCTGCTGCGGCGTTTACTCGGGATGCGCGCAGGCTTGCTGGATGTGTGCTTGCGCCAGTTGGCAGATCGCTTGGGAGCGGGGCATCACGCGGTTGCGCTGGAGTTTTCCGCCGAGTACCTGGCGCGTGATGGTTATCACCCGTCAGACCTAGGCTATCGCGTGTGGGCGCAGGGGCTGGCCGTCAGCCTTGTGCCGGCGGCTCGGTGTGCGCCTTAGGCTTGGTTTGCCAGGCGCGCACGCTTTTTACCCGGTTATCTGACGACTGCAGAATCTCCAGGCGATAAGGGCCGATCTTCAGGCACACGGCACTGTCGGGGATGCTTTCCAGCGCCTCGGTAACCAGGCCGTTGAGGGTTTTTGGGCCATCGCAGGGTAGGTGCCAGTCCAGCGCTTTGTTGATTTCGCGGATATAAGCGGCGCCATCGATTACCTGGGTGCCGTCTTCCTGAGGGTGGATATCCGGGCTGCGCAGGGTGTCTTGGTTGCTGAAGTCGCCGACGATTTCTTCGAGGATATCTTCCAGGGTAACGATGCCGATCACATCGCCGTATTCATCGACGACGATACCGATCCGGCGTTTCTGTTTCTGAAAATTGATCAGCTGAGTCGACAGCGGCGTGCCTTCGGGTACGAAGTACGGCTCGTTGCAGGCCGCCAGTAGCGCCTCTTTACTCAGCTCGTTGTGCGTCAGCAGCCGGGCAATCTGGCGCATATGCACGATGCCTTCGATCTGATTGATGTCCGTGCGAAACACCGGCAGGCGCGTGTGGGTGGTGTTGGTCAGCAGGCTGATGATGCTTTCGAGGTCGTCATCGAGGTTGATGCCGGTGACTTCGTTGCGCGGAATCATGATGTCATCCACCGTCACCCGCTCAAGGTCAAGAATGCCAAGCAGCATGTTCTGGCGGTTCTTTGGCATACCGGCGCCGGACTCGCGCACCACGCTGCGCAGCTCTTCGGTGGACAGGCTGTCGCTGGCGCGTTGCGACGGGTCGATGCCGAGCAGGCGCAGCAGCACGTTGCTGATGGTGCTGGTGGTCCACACAACGGGGTAAAGCAGGCGTTGCAGCAACAGCAGCACGCGGCTGGCGGGAAAGGCCACCAGTTCCGGGCGCAGTGCGGCCAGGGTCTTTGGGGTTATTTCGCCGAAAATCAGCACAACGATGGTCAGGCCGGCGGTAGCAATCGCGATCCCGGCTTCGCCCCAGATATCCACGGCCAGCACGGTGGCGATCGAAGCGGCGAGGATATTGACTACGTTGTTGCCAACCAGAATGGTGCCGAGCAGGCGGTCTGGGCGGCTGAGTAGGGTGGTGACGCGTTTGGCGCCCTTATGCCCTTCCTTGGCCATGTGTTTGAGGCGATAGCGGTTGAGGCTGAGCATGCCGGTCTCCGAGCTGGAGAAGAATGCCGAGCACAGAATCAGAAAAATCAGCAGCCCAAGCAGGTAGCCGGAGTGAAGGTCGTCCACGGAAGGGGTCTCAGATATGCAGGATAAATTCGCGAACCAGCTTGCTGCCGAAGTAGGCCAGCATCAGCAGGCAGAAGCCCGCCAGGGTCCAGCGAATGGCTTTGTGGCCGCGCCAGCCGAGTTGGTGGCGGCCCCACAACAGCACGGCAAACACCACCCAGGCAAAGCACGAGAGGATGGTTTTATGCGCTAGGTGCTGGGCAAACAGGTCGCTGATAAACAGCGCGCCAGACAGCAGAGAGAGTGACAGCAATCCCCAGCCAGCCCAGAGAAAGCCGAACAGCAGGCTTTCCATGGTTTGTAGGGGTGGGAAGTTCTTGATCAGCCCGGACGGGTGCTTGTGCTTGAGCTGATGGTCCTGCAGCAACAGCAGCAGTGACTGGAACACGGCAATGGTCAGCATGCCGTAAGCGGTGATCGACAGCAGGATGTGCGCCAGGATGCCGGGTGCTTCATCAATGGCCTGGGTGGTGCCGCTGGGCATAAATTGCGCGAGCAGCACCGTGACAAAGCCCAGGGGGAATAGCAGCAATAGCAGGTTTTCCACCGGGATTCGCATGCAGGCCAGTAGCGTCAGCAGAATAACGGCGGCGGCAATCAGGCTGGCGGCCTTGAAGAAGTCCAGCGACAGACCACTGGCATCGAACATCTGCAGAAACAGGCTGCTGCCGTGCAGTAGCAACGCCAGTGTGCCGAGTGCAACCAGCAGGCGCTTGTTGGATGTGCTGCGCTGTTGCAGGCGCAGGCCTTGATAGAGTGCGGCTCCGGCATAGAGGCAGGCAGCGGCGAGGCTGGGTAGCAGAGGGTGCATAAATCCTTGTCAGGCAAACCCGAAAGGCGGCCAGTGTGGCATACAACCCGTGCGCCACGAAAGCGTCTGGCGGTGTCGGTGCATTGCAGTCTTCGCTATAATCCGCGACCTGTTGCAAGCCCACCCTCGGCTCGACTGAGCCTGAAAGGAACGCGCATGTTCGAAAATCTGACTGACCGCCTCTCGCAGACCCTGCGAAATGTCACCGGCAAAGCCAAGCTGAGCGAAGACAACATCAAGGACACCTTGCGTGAAGTGCGCATGGCGTTGCTCGAGGCTGACGTTGCCTTGCCGGTAGTCAAGGACTTCGTTAATAAGGTCAAAGATCGTGCGGTCGGCACCGAGGTGTCGAAGAGCCTGACGCCGGGCCAGGCGTTCGTGAAGATCGTTCGCGCCGAGCTTGAAGAACTGATGGGTGCGGCCAACGAAGACCTGGCGCTAAATGCCGTACCGCCAGCCGTGGTGCTGATGGCAGGTCTGCAGGGTGCGGGTAAGACCACCACTGTCGGTAAGCTGGCGCGCTTCCTTAAAGAGCGCAAGAAAAAGACCGTGATGGTGGTGTCTGCCGACGTTTACCGTCCGGCGGCGATAAAGCAGCTGGAAACCCTGGCCACTGATATTGGCGTGACTTTCTTCCCCTCCGATCTCAGCCAGAAGCCGGTGGATATCGCTGAAGCGGCGATTAAGGAAGCCAAACTCAAGTTTATTGATGTAGTGATCGTCGATACCGCCGGTCGTCTGGCCATTGATGCCGAGATGATGGCGGAGATCCAGGCGCTGCATGCGGCGATCAAGCCGGTCGAGACTCTGTTCGTGGTCGATGCCATGACCGGTCAGGACGCCGCCAACACCGCCAAAGCCTTTAATGATGCGCTGCCGCTGACCGGTGTGGTGCTGACCAAGGTCGACGGTGATGCGCGCGGCGGTGCGGCATTGTCGGTGCGTGCGATTACCGGCAAGCCGATCAAGTTTATCGGTATGGGTGAGAAGACCGAGGCGCTTGAGCCCTTCCATCCGGATCGGATTGCCTCGCGCATTCTTGGTATGGGCGACGTACTTAGCCTGATCGAGCAGGCCGAGCAGACCCTGGATCGCGAGAAGGCCGAGAAACTCACCAAGAAGCTGAAGAAGGGCAAGGGCTTCGACCTCGAAGACTTCCGCGATCAGCTGCAGCAAATGAAGAACATGGGTGGCCTTGGCGGTCTGATGGACAAGCTGCCACAGATGGGCGGCGTCAATCTGGCTCAGATGGGCAACGCCCAGGGCGCTGCCGAGAAGCAGTTCAAGCAGATGGAGGCGATCATCAACTCGATGACCCCTCAGGAGCGCCGCGATCCGGAAATCATCAGCGGTTCTCGCAAGCGCCGCATCGCCATGGGTTCTGGCACCCAGGTGCAGGATATTGGTCGTCTGATCAAACAGCACAAGCAGATGCAGAAGATGATGAAGAAATTCACTGCCAAGGGCGGTATGGCCAAGATGATGCGTGGTATGGGCGGGATGATGCCGGGCGGTCTGCCAAAAATGTAAGGAATCCGCGGCGGCAGCGATGTCGGCGCAAACCCCGCTGAGTTGGCGGGTGTTTACAGTAAACCCGCCTTTCGCGGGAGCTGATTGGCCGGTTTGGATAGCGGCCCTCTGGCAAATCTTGCTTGCACGGCCTCATGCGCCTGAAAAAGCCATTTGCAAAAATCCGGATATTCCTTAGAATATGCGGCCTTTCGGGCACCTATGCCCGCTGTGCATTTAGATTTGCAGCACCGACTACAGGAACTATGTTCACATGCTAACGATTCGTCTTGCCCTTGGCGGCTCCAAAAAGCGCCCGTTCTACAAAATCAACGTGACCGACAGCCGTAACCCACGCGACGGTTCGCACAAAGAAGAAATCGGGTTCTTCAATCCGATTGCTCGCGGTCAGGAAGTTCGTCTGTCCGTCAAACAAGATCGCCTGGCTCATTGGCTGAGCGTCGGCGCACAGCCGTCTGATCGTGTTGCTCAGCTGTTGAAGGATGCTGCTAAGGCTGCGGCCTAAGCAATATGAACGCGACGCCTGCTTCTACCGATGACTTGATCGTTATCGGCAAGATCTACTCCGTACATGGCGTTCGCGGTGAAGTGAAGGTGTATTCCTTTACTGATCCTGTTGCAAACCTGTTGGAGTACAAGACCTGGACGCTTAGGCGCGATGGCAGTGTCAAACAGGTAGAGCTGGTCAGTGGGCGCGGGAGTGATAAATTCCTGGTCGCGAAGCTTAAGGGTCTTGATGACCGTGATGAAGCACGTCTTCTCGCGGGTTATGAGATCTGTGTTCCGCGCAGCCTATTCCCTGATTTGGCCGACGGTGATTACTACTGGTACCAGCTGGAAGGTCTTAAGGTTATTGATCAAGCAGGGCAATTGCTCGGCAAGATTGATCATCTGTTTGAGACGGGTGCCAATGATGTGATGGTGGTCAAACCCTGCACCGACAGCCTGGATGGTCGTGAGCGCCTGTTGCCCTACATTGAGCAATGCGTGCTGTCGATTGACCTAAGTGCTGGCGAAATACGGGTCGACTGGGATGCGGACTTCTAAGCCTGATGCCAAATCTGCGCGTTGAAGTCATTACGCTGTTCCCGGAAATGTTTGCCGCAATCAGTGAATACGGCATTACCAGCCGAGCGGTGAAGCAGGGTTTGTTGCAATTGACCTGCTGGAATCCGCGTAGCTACACCACAGACCGTCACCACACCGTGGATGATCGGCCTTTTGGTGGTGGCCCAGGCATGGTGATGAAGATCAAGCCGCTTGAAGATGCTTTGCTTGAGGCGAAGCGCGCTGCAGGTGGTGCGGCCAAGGTGATTTACCTGTCGCCGCAAGGTCGCCAGCTGACGCAGTCAGCAGTACGCGAACTGGCAAATGAGGATGCATTGATCCTGATTGCCGGCCGCTACGAAGGCATTGATGAGCGCTTTATTGAGGCGCATGTCGATGAAGAATGGTCGATTGGGGACTACGTCCTGTCTGGCGGTGAGCTGCCGGCCATGGTGCTGATCGATGCGGTGACGCGCCTTTTGCCTGGTGCATTGGGTCATGCAAATTCGGCCGAAGAAGACTCCTTTACGGATGGCTTACTCGACTGCCCGCACTACACCCGCCCGGAGGTGTATGCGGATAAACGTGTTCCTGACGTGTTGCTTAGTGGCAACCACGAACACATCCGGCGCTGGCGTTTGCAGCAGTCCCTTGGTCGGACCTACGAACGACGCGCCGATCTTCTGGAAAGCCGCTCGCTTTCTGGAGAAGAGAAAAAGCTGCTGGAGGAATACGTCCGCCAGCGGGACGATAGTTAATGTATCGATGACCGGCCGAGGCCTGTCTTAGGAGCGCAGCATGACCAACAAGATTATTCAGCAACTTGAAGCTGAGCAGATGGGCAAAGAGATCCCAACTTTTGCACCAGGCGACACCATTGTTGTCCAGGTTAAAGTGAAAGAAGGTGACCGTCAGCGTCTGCAGGCGTTTGAAGGCGTTGTTATTGCCAAGCGTAACCGTGGTCTGAACAGTGCGTTCACTGTTCGTAAGATCTCCAACGGTGTTGGTGTAGAGCGTACTTTCCAGACTTACAGCCCGCTGGTTGATAGCCTGGCTGTTAAGCGTCGCGGTGACGTGCGCAAAGCCAAGCTTTACTACCTGCGTGACCTGTCGGGTAAAGCAGCACGCATCAAGGAAAAACTGGGCTAAGTCTCAGCTTCCTTGTAAAAAAGCAGCCTTCGGGCTGCTTTTTTCGTTTCTGGGCCGGTGACTGGTAAGTTTTACCCGCCTTAGCTCTGCCCATTTGGCAGCGTGAAAATAATCATAAGAACCTCCCGCAGCACAGTTGCAGCCACATCCGATTGATTCAGGTAGTAGTGGTATGACCCCGAGAGAGCAAGAAATCCTGCGGCGCATCGAGCTATCGGAAACCCGTGTGACAAAGGCGGTATTCCCGCCGACCACCAACCATCACAACACGCTTTTTGGCGGTACGGCGCTAGCCTGGATGGATGAAGTGTCGTTTATCGCCGCCACGCGCTTTTGTCGCTTGCCCTTGGTGACGGTGTCGTCTGATCGCATCGACTTCAAGCACGCGATTCCCGCCGGCTCGATCGTCGAGCTGATTGGGCGAGTGATCAAGGTCGGCAATACCAGCCTTAAAGTCGAGGTCGAGGTATTTGTCGAAAGCATGTGCAACGATGCCCGCGAGCGGGCAATCAGCGGCGTTTTTAGCTTTGTCGCGATTGACGAGCAGAAGAAGCCGGTGCCTGTGTTGCCAGTCTGAAAGCTGGTGTCGGCTGTCGGTTCTATTTGTGCAGGCTGATTCGCAGTGAGGCCTGCGACAGGTCGATATCGTGCAAGCTCAGGCTGCCGAAGCTTTGACCTGGTGAGGCGCCGGCAACGCGGATGTTGTCGAAACGCAGCTCACCAATCGAACTCGGCAGGCGCACATTGACTGAGCCATCGGCATTGATCGCAGAGGTCAGTTTGCTGGTGTCGTACTGCACATCCTTCATCGAGGTTTCCGCCTCAAGGCTGCTCAGTACCGGCATCACCAGTTTGCTTAACTGGCCAACGGTGCCCAAACCGTCACCGCTACCGGCTTGTAGAAACAGGCCTTGCAGCACGTCGTCTAGGCCCTGGGCGCTGACATTGCTCATTTCCATATCGCTCAGCGGGCGCAGGCCGCGCGGGGTTTCTTCCTGGCTGATGGCGCTGGGCAGGTTGCGTGGTGCATCCGCGCTGGCAATCTGGAAGGGGCTGAGCAGGGCGGCGACCAGAGTGGCGGCCAGGCGCAGGTTGTTCTGTTTGCTGAGGGCTTTTTTCAGCTGGCGTTCAGTTAGCCAGCCTTGCTCGATCAGCGTCTCACCAAGGCGTTTCTGGTTGGTGAGTTGCAGTTGAATGGCCGCATCCAGCTGGCCGCGGTTGATCAGTCCTTTGTTGATCAGAACCTGACCAAGGCGTGAGTTCTGTTGGCTGGACATGCGTGGGCACCATTGTGCTGTAGTGGCGTGATGCAATCATGGTCTGCAAATGGGCATCTGTCACCCTCCCAAAGATAGGGTGACGACGGCTTTTTCCATTGGTCTCGCCACCGCTGGTCGGTTCTCTATCGACCTTCCGGTGCGGTCTTGTGTGCGTGTGCTTAACGCTGGCCCATGGCGCTGCGCTCGTGGACACTAGGGAGATATCGTTTGAGGTTTTTTGATGCCTGCTATTGATCACCCGTTGATTGACCGTTTTCTTGAGTCGCTCTGGCTCGAAAAGGGCTTGTCTGTCCATACACGCGCCGCCTATCGCAGCGATTTGGCGCTGTTCAATGGCTGGTTGCAGGCGCGTGATGTGCAGCTGGCTGACGCGGGGCGTGAGCTGATTCTCGATCACCTGGCCTGGCGCCTGAATGAGGGCTACAAGGCGCGCTCTACCGCGCGCCTGCTCTCGGGGTTACGCGGTTTCTACCGGTTTCTCTTGCGTGAACAATCAATCAGCCGTGATCCGACCCTGCAGGTGGAGTTGCCGCAACTGGGGCGGCCCCTGCCGAAGTCGTTGTCCGAGGCCGATGTCGAGGCTCTATTGGCCGCTCCTGAGTTGGATGATCCGATTGGTTTGCGCGACCGCGCGATGCTTGAGGTGCTCTATGCCTGTGGCTTGCGCGTGAGCGAGTTGATTGGCTTGACGTTGGAACAGGTCAATCTGCGTCAGGGCGTGTTGCGGGTGTTTGGTAAGGGCAGCAAGGAGCGCCTGGTGCCGTTGGGTGAGGAGGCGATTGCCTGGATCGAGCGTTACAGCAAAGAGGCGCGACCGTTTCTGCTGGATGGCAAACCCAGCGATGTGCTGTTTCCCAGTCTGCGCGGCGAGCAGATGACCCGCCAGACCTTCTGGTACCGCATCAAGCACCAGGCCAAAGTGGCAGGGATCAGTAAAAGCCTGTCGCCCCATACGCTGCGTCATGCCTTTGCCACGCACCTGCTCAATCACGGCGCCGATTTGCGCGTGGTGCAGATGTTGCTGGGGCACAGCGATCTGTCGACCACGCAGATCTACACCCATGTTGCCCGCGCGCGGCTGCAGGAGTTGCATGCGCAGCACCATCCGCGAGGCTGAGAACGCCGTCCGGCCTGCGATGGTCGGCCTCTGTGGGCTTCTATGGTAGGCTGCGTGCATCCATTGTTAGGTCGTCTTCTGCCGGGAGTTTGTATGCGTTTTAACCGCATTGTTGTTGCATTTGCCTTGGGTCTGGCCAGCAGCGTGGGCGTTGCCGCCGATGCCGATCAGGCCATTCGCAACAGCCTCAAAGCTATCGATCCGGCTCTGCCGATTGAGGCAATTGCCGAAAGTCCGATGCCCGGCGTTTATCAGGTCGAGCTGGCCGGTGGCCGGCAGCTGTACACCAGCGCCGACGGCCAGTTTCTGCTGCAGGGTTACCTGTTTCAGGTTAAGGACGGTAAGCCGGTCAACTTGACCGAAGCCGCTGAGAGCAAGGGCGTGGTCAAGCTGCTGGATTCCATCCCTGCTTCGGAAATGGTGGTGTTTGCGCCTAAACAACCGAAAACCCATATCACCGTATTTACCGACACCGATTGCGGCTATTGCCAAAAGCTGCACAGTGAAGTGCCTGAGCTCAATCGTTTGGGCGTTGAAGTTCGCTACCTGGCCTTCCCGCGCCAAGGCTTGGAAAGTGAAGCGGCAAAAGAATTGTCCAATGTCTGGTGCGCTAAGGACCAGCAAGAGGCTATGAACCGTGCGAAGAGCCGTCAGGGCGTTGCGGATGCTCAGTGCGACAGCCCGGTTGCCAAGCAGTATGCCCTTGGGCAAATGATCGGGGTCAGCGGTACACCCGCCATCGTTCTGGCCAATGGCAAGATCATTCCGGGCTATCAACCAGCTCCGCAGCTGGCGAAAATTGCCCTGGAATCCAAATGATCTGAGGCATGCGCCTGATTGACTAATAAACAGCCGCTTCGTATGGTGCGGCTCTTTTCTACGGCCGGGGCTTGCTCCGGCCGTTTTACGCAGTGCAGATGGGGAGTTCAGTGTGAAACCGGTGAAAGTAGGCATCTGTGGGCTGGGTACCGTCGGTGGCGGTACGTTGAATGTACTCAAGCGAAATGCCGAGGAAATTACCCGGCGCGCAGGGCGCGGTATTGAAGTTGCCCAAATTGCCATTCGCTCGCCCAAGCCGCAGTACGACACGACCGGTATTAGCATCACCAACGATGTGTTTGAGCTGGTGAACAACCCTGAGATCGATATCGTTATCGAGCTGATCGGCGGTTATACCTTGGCCAAGGATCTGGTGCTCAAAGCCATCGAAAATGGCAAGCATGTGGTTACCGCCAACAAGGCGCTGATCGCTGTGCACGGCAATGAAATCTTTGCCAAAGCGCGTGAAAAGGGCGTGATTGTCGCGTTCGAAGCGGCCGTTGCCGGTGGTATCCCGGTGATCAAGGCTATTCGCGAAGGCCTGGCAGCCAACCGTATCAACTGGCTGGCCGGCATCATCAACGGTACTGGCAACTTTATCCTCAGCGAAATGCGCGAGAAGGGTCGCACCTTTGACGACGTGCTGGCTGAGGCGCAAGCGCTGGGTTATGCCGAAGCTGATCCGACCTTCGACGTTGAAGGCATCGATGCTGCACACAAGCTGACCATCCTGGCTTCCATCGCCTTTGGTATCCCGCTGCAGTTCGACAAGGCCTACACCGAAGGCATCACCAAGCTGACCACCGCTGACGTGAACTACGCCGAAGCGCTGGGCTATCGCATCAAGCACCTCGGCGTTGCCCGTCGTACCGACGCTGGTATCGAGTTGCGCGTACACCCGACATTGATCCCGGCGGATCGTCTGATCGCCAACGTCAACGGCGTGATGAACGCCGTAATGGTCAATGGTGATGCCGCCGGCAGCACACTGTTCTACGGCGCGGGTGCTGGTATGGAACCGACTGCGTCTTCGGTGATCGCTGATCTGGTTGACGTAGTCCGTGCGCTGACCGCCGATCCAACCAACCGCGTGCCGCACTTGGCCTTCCAGCCCGACTCGCTGTCCGATCACCCGATACTGCCGATTGAGGCTTGCGAGAGCGCTTATTACCTGCGCATTCAGGCCAAGGATCATCCGGGTGTGCTGGCCCAAGTGGCGAGCATCCTGTCGGCACGCGGGATCAATATCGAGTCGATCATGCAGAAGGAAGTCGAGGAGCAGGACGGTCTGGTGCCGATGATCCTGGTCACCCATCGCGTGCTCGAGGCACAAATCAATGAGGCGATCAGCGCCCTTGAAGCCTTGACTGATGTGGTCGGCAGCGTTGTGCGTATCCGCGTCGAGCAGCTGAACTAATCCGCTTTTGGCCGCCGCAGCCGGGCTGCGGTGGCTCTCGAAGATTTAACCGAAGGTTTGCCCCTATGCGCTATATCAGTACCCGTGGCCAGGCACCGGCCCTGAATTTCGAAGATGTGCTGCTCGCCGGCCTGGCCAGCGATGGCGGCCTGTACGTACCGGAAAATCTGCCGCGTTTCACCCAGGAAGAAATTGCCTCCTGGGCCGGCCTGCCTTACCACGAGCTGGCTTTCCGGGTGATGCGCCCGTTCGTCACTGGCAGCATTCCGGATGCCGACTTTAAAAAGATCCTCGAAGAAACCTACGGCGTGTTTGCCCATGGCGCTGTCGCGCCGCTGCGTCAGCTGAACGGTAACGAGTGGGTGCTTGAACTGTTCCACGGTCCGACCCTGGCCTTCAAGGATTTTGCCCTGCAGTTGCTCGGCCGTTTGCTTGATTACGTGCTGGCCAAGCGCAATGAGCGCGTAGTGATCATGGGCGCCACTTCCGGTGATACCGGCTCGGCGGCCATCGAAGGCTGCAAGGCCTGCGATAACGTCGACATCTTCATCATGCACCCGTACAACCGTGTATCCGAGGTGCAGCGCCGGCAGATGACCACCATCCTCGGCGACAACATCCATAACATCGCTATCGAAGGCAACTTCGATGACTGCCAGGAAATGGTCAAGGACAGCTTCGCTGATCAGGGTTTCCTCAAAGGCACCCGTCTGGTCGCGGTGAACTCGATCAACTGGGCGCGGATCATGGCCCAGATCGTTTACTACTTCCACGCAGCCCTGCAGCTCGGTGGTCCGGCGCGTTCCATCGCGTTCTCGGTACCGACTGGTAACTTCGGTGACATCTTCGCCGGCTACCTGGCGCGCAACATGGGCCTGCCGATCAGCCAGCTGATCGTCGCGACCAACCGTAACGACATCCTGCACCGCTTTATGAGCGGCAATCAGTATGTGAAAGACACCTTGCATCCGACCCTGTCGCCGTCCATGGATATCATGGTGTCGTCGAACTTCGAGCGTCTGTTGTTTGACCTGCACGGCCGTAACGGTGCGGCAATCGCCGAGTTGATGGCCAACTTCAAACAGGGCGGCGGTTTCAGTGTTGATCAGGATCGCTGGACCGAAGCACGCAAGCTGTTCGACTCCCTCGCGGTGGATGATGCGCAGACCTGCGAAACCATCACCGAGGTGTTTAACGAGTGTGGCGAGCTGCTTGATCCGCACACGGCCATTGGCGTGCGTGCTGCACGTGAGTGCCGTCGCAGCCTGGCGACGCCGATGGTCATCCTCGGTACCGCGCACCCGGTGAAATTCCCGGAAGCCGTTGAGAAGGCTGGTGTCGGTCAGGCGCCTGCCTTGCCGGCGCACCTGGCGGATCTGTTCGAGCGTGAAGAGCGTTGCACGGTTCTGGCCAATGACCTGAAAACCGTACAGGGCTTTGTGGCCCAGCACGGTAATCGCGGCAAGCCGCTGTAAGCCCGGCGCTGGTCAATAAAGCCGGTACCCGTAAGGGGCCGGCTTTTTTTGTGGCTATGCTCTGGCTACTTACCGGAGAGGGGTGTGCGATGGCTGAGTCTGATCAGGATTTACCCGCGCAGGTGCTGGCCGCGCTTGAGCGTGGGCAGAAGATCGAGGCGATCAAACTGCTGCGCGAACTCAGGGGGCTGGGCTTGAAAGAGGCCAAGGATTTAGTCGAGGGCTGCGGAACGGATCGACAGATGGCAGGTGTATCAGTGGTGCAGTTGGGCGGGCATGCCGGTATCTTCTGGCTGTTGGGTTTGCTCTTACTGGCTGCTGCAGTGGCCTGGTGGTTTGGTTTGTTTTAGCCGCAGTGTGCAGTACAGCAGAGGTAGTCGGGTGAAGGGGTTGATCAAGGCGGTTGTGCTGCTGTGCGGTTTCTCTCTTCTGGCTGGTGTCCATGCCGCCAGTTTTGATGTTGGTTTTTATAACTACCCGCCGATGATGATCGAGCAGGATAAGACCGGCATCTATCAGGATATTTTCGATGAGTTGGGCAAGCTGACGGGCGATACCTTCAACGTGCAGTACTACCCCTATCCGCGCCTTGGCCTGTTGTTTAATGGCGGGCAACTGGATATTGAGCCGGGTGTTTATCCGGGGTGGGTGCAGGGGCAGTCGACGCCTGGGGTATTTTCGGTACCGTTTGGCAAAGTGGTCGATGTCATAGTATTTGCCCCAGGCAAGGCCTTCCCGGTGGCGCGGCCTGAGGATTTGCGCGGTAAGTCAGTTGGGTTAGTGCGTGGCTATGCCTACCCAGACCTGCGAACGTTGATTGATGAGGGGCTGCTGGATCGGCGCAATGCACTGAATGAAGCGCAATTGCTGGAGATGCTAGCCAAATCGCGCTTCGATCAAATTGTGGTCAATAAGGCGATTGCGCAATACAGCCTGGCAAACATCCCTGAGTACCGGGATCTCGAGATTGGCGATGTGATGAGTTCTTTTGATATCAGCATGCGTGTTCAGCCGCGTCATGAAGACTGGCTGGATAAGCTTGATGCGGCCATTCTGACGCTCAAGCGGCGCGGTGTAATTGACGCGATCTATGCCAGGTATGGCATTCATCTCTAACTGCGTGCTCATGAAATGGCTGATTAGATGACACCGTCGCGGCGTAAACCCGCAATCTGCTCCCCGCTGTAACCTAACCGACTCAGCACCTGTTCATTGTGCTCGCCCAGTTCCGGGCCGACCCAGTTCACCTCGCCTGGTGTGTCGCTCAGTTTGGGTACGATGCCGGGCATTTTGAAGGCTTTGCCGTCTGGCAGCTTGGCTGACAGGAGCATTTCTCGGGCGAGAAACTGCGGGTCGTGGAACATGTCCTCAGCGCTGAAAATGCGGCTGGCCGGCACTTCGGCTTGGTTCAGCGTGGTCAGCACCTGCTCAAGCGGCAGCGAGCCGACCCAGCGGTCGATCACGCCATAAATCTCGTCGCGTCGCGCATCGCGGCCGTCATTGCTGGCCAGCGTTACGTCGTCTGCCAGGTCCTGGCGGCCGATGGCCTGCATAAAGCGCTTGAAGATCGCATCGCCGTTGGCGCCTATCTGAATATGTTTGCCGTCGCTGCTGGTATGGATGGAGGAGGGCGTGATGCCGGGCATGATGTTGCCGGTGCGCTCGCGGATAAAACCGAACACATCGAACTCCGGCACCATGGACTCCATCATGGCGAAGATCGCCTCATACAGCGCCACGTCCACCACCTGGCCGCTGCCACCGTTCACTTCGCGGTGTCGCAGCGCCATCAATGCGCCGATCACGCCCCACAGCGCAGCAATTGAGTCACCAATGCTGATGCCAGTGCGCACTGGCGGGCGGTCCTTGAAGCCGGTGATGTAGCGCAGCCCGCCCATGGACTCACCCACTGCGCCGAAACCCGGTTGATCTTTCATGGGCCCGGTTTGACCGAAGCCGGACAAGCGCACCATCACCAGCTTCGGGTTCAGTGCATGCAGCACGTCCCAGCCCAGGCCCAGTTTCTCCAGCACGCCGGGGCGAAAGTTCTCAATCAGAATATCCGCTTCAGCAAGCAGCTTCTTAAGTACCTCACGTCCGGCCTCGTGTTTGAGGTTGAGGGTGATTGACTGCTTGTTGCGCGCCTGCACAAACCACCACAGCGACGTGCCCTCGTACAGCTTGCGCCACTTGCGCAGCGGGTCACCGCCATCGGGTGATTCCACCTTGGTCACCTCGGCACCAAACTCGGCGCAAATGCGCGAAGCAAAAGGGCCGGCGATCAGGGTGCCGAGCTCAATCACTTTCAGGTTGGCGAGGGGGCTGTTGGCTGTGCTCATAAGAGGTTCCGTTGGGTGGTGGGCCGGCCAAGGCTATTCGATTGTGAGTGCTGCGTCATATTTCAATGTCCGCTGTCAGGCGTTGCGGCTGCGATGGGGTTGGCAGATTTAGCTGTTTAGTTGGCGGGGATATGGCGTTAAATTGCCGTCACGAATGGATGCTCGGCATTGCTAACCTTGGATGGTTTACCTCCTGCGACTTTCCCTTGTGTTTTTTATGCGGCGCTGCTTTTGAGTGGCTCGTCTTTGCACGCCTGAAAATCAATAAACATGCGCTTTAAAATATTACATGTGATGTGTTGATTCATTACATGTGTGAGGCTAGTCTGCGTTCATGGAAAGCAAATCATCAGCCCACTATCAGCGTCTTTTTCGTCAGCGCCTGCGCGAGCAGGGGTTGGTAAAAAAAGAGGTCTGGATACTGCCAGAGCATGCCCCGCTGCTTATGGCATTCGAGCGGAAACTTCGCCAGCCGCACTCATTAAAGCTGGCTTCAATGGAAAAGGAGGAGGGTATGAGCATGCCGCAGGTTTGGACTGCACAGGCTTTATACGATGCGCTATCGGCCGCTGAGCTATTCAAGGGCGGGCAGGCGAGCATCGAGCTGATTCAAAGCTCGGATGCCAGCTTGCACGTGACCATGCACGACTATGGCGACCTGCCTTTGTTTATCGCCGTATTTGGTGAGCAAATCGTGGTCGAGGGCCTGCTTTGGCCTGCCGCCGATGTGCGCGACAGTGCGGCGTTCAATGAGCAGGTGCTGCGCACGCACAAGCTGTTTCCGCTGTCTTCTATCGGCCTGGAAACCCTGCCGGACGGTCAGCCTTGCTACACCATGTTTGGTGCGCTGAGCTCAGCGTCGACATTGACCGACGTGGTATTCGAGATTGAATTGCTGGCCGACAACGTGATCAAGGCGACCGAAGCCTATGAAGGCTTCCTCAAGGCTGACGCTAAGGAGTGATGCTATGAACGTCTGGAGCAAATTGCTGACGGCGCTGCGTGGTGGCGCCAATGAAGTGGGTGAGGCCGTGGTTGACGGTCAGGCGCTGCGTATTCTCGATCAGGAGATACGCGATGCCGATCTAGAACTGCGCAAGTCCAAGGAAGCCTTGGCCGAAATCATGGCCAAACAGAAACTGGCCAGTGATCGACTGGGCAAAAGTACGGCGAAGATCGCCGAGTACGAGCAGTACGCGCTCAAGGCTCTGGATGCCGGTAATGAAACCCTGGCCAAGGAAGTCGCCGAGAAGATCGCCAATCTGGAAGCCGAACAGGCCAGCGACCGTGAGCAGGCCGATGGTTTTGCGGCCAGCGTGGCGCAGTTGCGCAAAGCCGTGACCCAGGCAGAAGGGCATATCAAACGCCTGAAGCAGCAGGTCGATACGGTCAAGGCCACGGAAAGCGTGCAGAAAGCGCAGATGGCAGTGGCGCAGCGCTATGGTGGCTCGCAGGCCAAGTTGCATACCGCCGTCGAATCGCTGGAGCGCATCAAGCTCAAGCAGGCCGAGCGTGCAGCCATGATGGAAGCCAGTGCGGAATTGGCCGCAACCAGCGCGCCGGATGACGCCTTGGAGGTCAAACTGCGTGCTGCCGGCATCGTGCCGGACAACGCCAGTGCTGACAGCGTGCTGGCACGTCTGAAGAGTAAGGCCAAACCAGAAGCCTAAACGGCCAATGCGGGGGCTGCGGCTCCCGCTTCTTCGACTAGCAGGATGTAAAAAAGATGGAGCTATTCATACAGACCGCGCTGTCGTTCCCCGTGGTGGTGCTCAGTTTTGCACTCTGCGTGGCGATTCTGTATTGGTTGGTCGCCGCCATGGGGATTCTCGATGTCGATCTGCTGGATATCGAAGTCGATTCAGCACTGGAAAACCATTCGTTGCAACCTGAAGGCTTGGCCGGCCTGCTACTCAAGCTGGGCCTGAACGGCGTGCCGGTGACGCTGGTTCTCACCTTATTGTTCTTTTTCGCCTGGTTCCTCTGCTATTTCGCCGAGCTGTTTTTGTTGCGCTTTCTGCCTTTGGGCATTTTGCGTTACCCCCTGGGTTTGCTGGTGATCGCGGCTGCGTTGATCGCCGTGGTGCCCGTGGTGAGCCTGTTGGTGCGGCCGTTGCGTCCGCTGTTTCTCAAGCTGGAAACCACCACCAGCAAGTCCGTGCTCGGGCAGGTAGCCATCGTGCGCAGTGGGCGAGTAACTGCCGCTCAGGGTGAGGCGACGCTTGAGGATGGTGGCGCTGGGCTGATTCTGCGTGTACGTGCCGATGAGGCACATGGATTCAAACGTGGCGACCGCGTGGTTTTGCTGGAGTACCTGGAGGCCGAACACGCCTATCGGGTGATTACCGAAGACGAGTTCAAGGGCATCTAGCCCGTTTATCAAAGGAGATTGATTGTAATGAGCCTCGAGCTGCTAATGCCTTTTCTGACCGGTTTAGGTCTGTTCTTTCTGGTTATTTTTGGCTTTTTCGTCCTGTTCAAAGCCTTCTATATCAAGGTGCCGCAGGGTACCGCGTTGATCGTCAACGACATGTCTTCGACGCCCAAGGTGCATTTCACCGGTGCTCTGGTGTACCCGGTGATCAACCTCAAGGAGTTCATGAAGATCTCCCTGATCACCCTAGAAGTGGACCGTCGCGCCAAGGACGGGTTGATCTGCAAGGACAACATGCGTGCCGACATCACCGTGGCCTTCTATTTGCGCGTCAATGAAACCCAGCAGGACGTGCTCAAGGTGGCCAAGGCCATCGGGGTGGAGCGCGCTTCTGACCGCAGTGCGGTCAACGAGTTGTTCAACGCTAAGTTCTCCGAAGCGCTGAAAACCGTCGGCAAGCAGTTCGACTTCGTTCAGCTGTTCGAGAACCGCCAGGAATTTCGCGATCGTATCGTTGAGGTGATCGGCAACGATCTCAACGGCTATGTGCTGGAAGACGTGGCCATCGACTACCTGGAGCAGACCTCCAAGGCATCGCTCGACCCGAGCAATATTCTCGATGCCGAGGGTATCCGCAAGATCACTCAGCTGACTGCTGCGCAGAACGTCATTACCAATGACCTGGAGCGCAACGAAGAGCTGGCGATCAAGAAGAAGAACGTGGAAACCCGCGAGGCGACTCTGGCTCTCGAGCGTCAGCAAGCCGATGCCGAGGCGCGGCAGAAGCGCGAGATCGAAACCATCCGTGCCCGCGAAGAAGCCGAGACCCTCAAGGTCAAGGAAGAAGAGCGCTTGAAGGCCGAACAGGCGCGCATCACTACCCAGCAAGAGCTGGATATCCGCGCTGAGAACCATCAGCGCGAGGTTGAGGTGGCGCAGCAGAACCGCCAGCGTGCGGTGGTTATCGAGGTTGAAAAAGTCACCCGCGCCAAGGACCTGGAAATCGTCTCCCGCGAACGCGAAGTCGAGCTGCAGCGCATCGAGAAAGAAAAAGCCCTGGAAGTCGAGCGCAAGAATATCGCCGGGGTGATCCGCGAGCGCGTCGCGGTCGAGAAGACCGTGGCCCAGGAAGAAGAGCGCATCAAGGAAGTGCGTGAAGTGTCCGAAGCGGATCGGAACAAGCAGGTCATGGTGCTCAACGCCCAGGCCGAAGCCGAGCAGGAGCTGGTGCGCCAGGTCAAGCAGGCCGAAGCCGACGAAACCCGTTCCCAGCACAAAGCCGTAGAAATCAACAACATCGCTCAGGCCGAGTTGGAAGCCGCGGCCAAGCAGGCCGAAGCCAAGAAGAAAATGGCCGAAGGTATCGAGGCCGAGCGCGCTGCGCCTGGTCTGGCCGATGCGCGGGTGCGTGAAGTCACCGCCGCCGCCAAGGAGAAGGAAGGCCTGGCCGAAGCTCGTGTGCATGCTGAGCAACTGATCGCCGAAGCCAAGGGTGACCAGGAGAAAGGCCTGGCCGAGGCGCGGGTGACCGAAGCCAAGGCTGCCGCCAAGGAAAAAGACGGCCTGGCCGACGCCAAGGTGCTGGAAGAGAAACTCGGCGCTCAAGCGCGCGGCGAAGAACAGCTCGGCGCAGCCAAGGCCAAAGCCACCCAGGATCTGGGTATGGCCGAAGCCCATGTGTTGCTGGAGCGTCTGAATGCCGAGGCCGAAGGCCTGGGCAAGAAGTTCGGTGCTCTCGATGCACTCAGCGACAACGCGCGTCAGCACGAGGAGTTCCGCATGCAGTTGGAGGCGAACTTCGACGAAGCCATGGCTGCCATCGCCGCCAACAAGGAAATCGCCAAAGATCAGGCCGAAGTGCTCTCTGCGGCGCTGTCCAAGGCGAAGATCGAGATCGTCGGCGGCGAAGGCGACTTCTTCAACTCCTTCGCCAAGTCGCTGTCGGTGGGCAAAGCCATCGAAGGTGTGGTCGGCAAGAGCCCGGTGGTGCAGGACGTGTTGGCCCGTCTGCTGAATGGTCGTGTCAGCGAAAGTAAAACGCCGGCGGCAGTGGATAGCCGCGAGAGCTAAGTACTTGCCGGTAACGGCTGAAACTAGCGTCTTACCCATAAGTTGGACGTTCTCTTGGGGTTGGCGAAAGCCAACTCCTTGAATGACCCGTTTATCTCTAATTAGGAAGCCTTATGTCAGAACCACGGGATTATCTGGAAATGTCGTTTCGCTCGATTCAGTGCTTTGCCAATGACGGCCGCCTGGACGTGCAGGAGCTGGGTGCTCTGTTGGGTGTTGCCGAGCGCGACGGAGTGATTGATGACAATGAAGTTCGCGTGCTGAAGAAGATCATCGCTCATATCAAACCCGAAGAACTCGATCAGGCGATGCGCGACAAACTTGCCGAAATAGCCCAAAAGATTGGTGCATAAAAAAGGTACAGCCATGTGCTTCGCCTTTGGGGCTGGCTGAAGCCGGCCTCTAGTCTCATCCCACCTTGCTAGCAGACAGCGCAGATTCAGGAAGACCACGATGTCGGATGCTCCAGCCGTAGCCCAACCACAGGATGTATTGGACAAGGCCGTCGCCGAAGGCGGTGCCTACGAGGTGCTGCACAAGCGCCTGCAGGAGCAAGGCCTGCGCCTGCGCCAGAGCGCCGAGGCGCTGAACGCTCAGCGTTTGCAGGAGTTTGGCAGCAGCCAGATGGAAGTGGTCGGGCGGGTACGCATCCGCACCGAGAACAACTGCACGGCCCGCGATATTGTCCAGGTCGGCGAGAATCTGCTTTTCGGCTACAACGTGTTCCTCGGCCTGAAAAAGGAAACACGCGTCGAGGACGTGTTTTCCCTGTATCGCCTGAGCGAGCAGGACGAAGGCTATGAAGCCGAGAGCGTAGCGCTGGCCGACAGCTTTCTCGGCCAGAGCAGCTTCGTTAACGACTTCAACGAGCTCTACACCTATTACAAGAACACCCGCCTGCTGCAGCTGCTGGTGCGCGACGGCAAGCTGCTGGCCAGCTTCCAGATCGGCGAGCGGATCAGCGATATCCGGGTGTTCCGCTGGTCGATCGCCGACGGCGGCAAAGAAGTTCGCTATATCGACAACCGTGGCGAGCGCGACATAGCGCTGCCGGCGCCGTTCGATTTTGAGTGGCAGAAAACCTCCCGCGAGATGGTGGTCAATGGCCGCCACCCGCATATGAATATCCTCGACACCCTCTTTGTTGAAACCATCGGCGGCGACCTCACGGTCAAGGTCGAGAACAATACCGAAGACGGCCTGGGCATCTACCGCGAAGCTGTGCTGGACAAGACTCAGTCGCTGGACGACGCGCAGATCGAGTACGCCAAACTCGGCAGCCTGATCCTGTTGAAAGTCCTGCCGTACCGCGAAGAGCAGTGGCGCTACCTGGTGTTCAACAGCCTGACGCGCAAGGTCGAGCGCATCGACGCCATCGGCCAGGCCTGCGTGCAGCTACCGGAAGACCACGGCATCATCTTTCCCGGTGGCTACTACCTGCAGAATGGCGAGTCCAAGGCCTTCGAGCAGCCCATGGCCGGCATGCGCTTCAAGCGCGCGGTGCGTTCGCCCAATGGCGAGGACGTGCAGTACATCTTCTACCACCCGGAAGAAGGCCGTTCGGCGCTGTTCACCTACAACATGATCAACCGCCAGCTGCACAACCCGATCTTCGGCCATGGATTCGCGCGCCTGGAAGACGGGCGCATGGTGATCTTCGCCGCCGAAGGCACAGAACCGACCCGTATCCACCCGATGCAGATCTGGCAGACGCCGTTCTGCAGCGATGATTTCGCCGCTCGCCAACCGGTTCGCAGCGGCTTCTTCGGGCGCATCGGCAATGCTGAGCTGGTGCGCGGTGTCTCCGACCTGCTGGGCCTTAGCCGCGAGATCGAGACGCCGGAAGTCTCGGTGCAGCGTTATACCCAGCTGTGCCAGAACACCCGCCGCTTGTTTGACGTCTACCACTGGTTGGGTGATGCCCAGTGCCAAGGCATGGCGCCGCTGCTGCGCGAGATCGCCGCCACCGGCGAACTGGTGCTCGACGAATTCGAGAAAGTCGAGAGCATTCGTCAGCAATCGGCTCGCGCGATGGCTGAGGCCGAAACCCGGCAGCAGGCGCTGCTCTCCGGTCTGCTGATCGATAGCTGGGACGAGGTGCAGCACTTCGTCGATGCGCTCAACGGCATCAATGCCCAGCGTGGCCAGCTACTGACTATTCGCGATTACCGCTATATCGATGTGGCGCGTATCGACGCCATGGAAACCGAACTGCTGACGGCCCAGGAGCAGGTCGCGGCCGCCACCTCGGGGTTTTTGGCCAGCAAGGCCGCGCTGGAACCCTATGTGCTGCAGCTGGCCCAGCTCGACGCCCAGGCGCAGAAGGCCGAGAGCGTCAGCCAACTCAACGAACCGCTGGTGGCGTTGCAGGCCATGGCCGGCAACCTGGATATGTTGTCCAGCCTGATGGCCTCGCTGCCGATCGACGATGCTACCCAGCGCACCGCGATCGTCGAGTCGATTTCCGAAGTCTATGCCCGTCTCAACCAAACCAAGGCCCGCGCCGAACAGCGGCGCAAGGGCCTGGGCTCGGCGGAAACCGTGGCGCAGTTCGGCGCCCAGTTCAAACTGTTCAGTCAGGGCATCACCAATGCCCTGGCCATGGCTCAGGACCCGGAGCGCTGCGACGAACAGCTGTCGCGCCTGCTGGTACAGCTGGAAGAGCTGGAGAGTCAGTTCGGCGACCAGGAGCAGTTCCTCGGCGATATTCTGGCCAAGCGCGAGGAGCTGCTGGAAACCTTCGAGGCGCACAAACAGGCACTGCTCGATGAGCGTCAACGCAAGGCCCAGGGCCTGCTCGACGCCGCCCGGCGGATTCTGGAAAGCCTTGGCCGGCGCACCGCACGTCTGACTCAAGCCGATGAGCTGAATGCCTTCTTTGCTTCTGATCCGTTGATTCTCAAGCTGCGCGAGCTGGCCGAACGCCTGCGCGAGCTGAAGGACAGCGTCAAGGCCGAGGACGTCGAGTCGCGCCTCAAGGCCGCCCGCGATCAGGCGGTGCGCAGCCTGCGCGACAAGAGCGAGTTGTTCGAGGAAGGCGGCAACGTCATCAAGCTCGGCCCGCGTCATCGCTTCAGCGTCAACACCCAGGAGCTGGACCTGACCCTGATGCCGCGTGGCGATCAGCTCTACCTGCACCTGACCGGTACCGAATTCCTCGAACCGCTGCAAAATGCCGAGCTGGAAGCGCTGCGCGACTATTGGCAGGTGTCTCTGGAGTCTGAATCCGCCACGCTGTACCGCGCCGAATACCTGGCCGGCGAAGTGCTGGCAGCCGCCGACGCCGGGCGCGATGGCCTTAGTCTGGATCTGCTCAAGCAACAGCTGGCGCAGCCGGACGCGCTGATCAAGAGCATTCGCGACTTCGCCGCGCCGCGTTACAAGGAAGGCTACGAGAAGGGCATCCACGACCATGATGCGGCGTTGATCCTCACCCAGCTGTTGCCGTTGCGCGACAGTGCCGGGTTGCTGAGTTACGGCGCCTTGCCGCGCGGCTTCGCCAGCTTTTTCTGGGGCCAGACGCTGCGTCGTGACGATGCCAAGCAATGGCCGCAGCGCGCGCGTAGTGCCCGGCATATCCAGCAGTTGTTCGGTCAACGCGACAGCCTGTTGCAACTGCAGGCGGAAATTGCCGAAGCCATGCTCGGCTATAGCGCCCAACAGGGCATAAGCCTGACTCCGGCGACGCTGGCAGAGGCGGCGGAATACCTGGTGCAGGAACTGGCCGCTGAGCGTATCGAGTTCGTGTTCAGCAAATATGCCCGCGAGTTGCTGGCCGGTTTGCAGGCGCGTCTGCAGACGGCGCATATGTGGGATGTGTATCAGCAGACCTTGGCACAACTGCAGGATCGCCCGGCGGCGCAATGGGCGCTGGTGGAGAACTGGCTGCGCGGCCTGTGCGCGGCAGAAGAATTCGCCGCGCTCAGCGCCTATGTGCCCGAGGCCGTGGCCTTGAGCCTGCTCGCCGAGGGCGTGCCCAAACGTATCACCGAGGTGGACCTGCGTTTTACCGTCAAGGAGCTGATGGGTGAGCACCCGCGTATCAGCGAACGGCAACTGGTGCTGGCGGTGGACGATTTCTTCGCTCGCCTGCGCGTGCACCGCGAGCAGTTCCTGCCTGGCTTGCAGCGCTACCAGGCGCTTCGCCAGGAGGTGGTGGCGCGCGAGCGTGAGGCGCTGCGCCTAAATGAATTCAAGCCCAAGCCGCTCAGTTCCTTCGTGCGTAACAAGCTGATCAACGATGTCTACCTGGGCGTGATCGGCGACAACCTGGCCAAACAGATGGGCACCGCCGGGGAGAACCGCCGTTCGGACCTGTCCGGTTTGCTGATGCTGATTTCGCCGCCGGGTTACGGCAAAACCACGCTGATGGAGTATGTCGCTCACCGCCTCGGCCTGATCTTTATGAAGATCAACGGCCCGGCGCTGGGGCACGAAGTGCGCTCGCTGGACCCGGCCCAGGCGCCGGACGCCACTTCCCGCCAGGAGCTGGAAAAGCTCAACCTGGCGCTGGAGATGGGCAACAACGTGATGCTCTATCTCGACGATATCCAGCACACTCACCCGGAATTTCTGCAGAAATTTATCTCGCTGTGTGACGGCACGCGACGTATCGAAGGCGTGTGGAAGGGGCGCACCCGCACCTACGACATGCGTGGGCGCAAGTTCTGCGTGATCATGTCGGGCAACCCCTATACCGAGTCCGGTGACGTATTCAAAATCCCGGATATGCTGGCCAACCGCGCCGACATCTATAACCTCGGCGACACCCTGGGCGGCATGCAGGAAGCCTTTGCGCTGTCCTATATCGAGAACGGCCTGACCTCCAACCCGGTGCTGGCGCCGCTGGCCACTCGCGATATGGCCGATGTCTATCGCTTCGTCGCCAAGGCCGAGGGCAAGCCGTTTTCCAGCAATGAGTTGAGCCACAGCTACAGCGCCGCCGAGGTCAACGAGATTGTCACCACCTTGCAGCGCCTGATGCAGGTGCGCGATGTGGTTGGCCGGGTCAATCAGCAGTACATCGCCAGTGCCGCCCAGGCCGATCAGTACCGCACCGAACCGCCGTTCAAGTTGCAGGGCAGCTACCGCAACATGAACAAGATGGCAGAGAAAATCAGCGCGGTGATGAACGACACCGAGGTGCTACAGCTGATCGCCGATCACTACCAGGGCGAATCCCAGTTGCTCACCACAGGCGCCGAGGAAAACCTGCTCAAGCTCGCCGAGTTGCGCGGCAATATGACCGACGTACAGGCCGAGCGCTGGGCGCAGATCAAACGCGACTTTATGCGTAACAAGGCCATGGGCGGCAGCGATACGGATGTCGGTGGCCGGGTGGTGGCCCAGCTCAATGATCTGGTCGAGGGGGTGCGTGGCCTGGCCAAGCTGGCACCGGGCGAGCAAGCCGCCGCACAGACGATTCCCTGGGCCGAGCTGCTCGCCGGGTTGGATAATCTGGGCAAGCTGCGTCCGCAGGTGGAAGTGATTACGCCGCCGCAGCCAGCCGTGCAGAAAGTCCTAGAAAGCCTGGCCGACAGTCTGCAGAACAGCTTTCTGCCTTTGATCCACGCGATGGACAAGAAGATCGATATCGACCTGCGTACCCACAATCGCATGCTGGAAATATCCACCCAACTGCGTGATCTCGGTGAGCAACTGGGCCATGAATCGCGCCTGAGTGGCGACAGCGAAAGCGAAACGCCATGAAGGCCGGGCTGTTGCCACGCGTGCAGTTGTTGTTGGGCATCGCCGTACTGATGCTGGTGCTGCAGCTGGGCAACAGCCTGAGTGCTTACAGCCTGAATATCTGGGGGGTAATACCGCGGCGGCTTGAGTCATTGCCGGGCGTGCTGTTTGCGCCTTGGCTGCATGGCGGCTGGATGCACCTGCTGAGCAACCTCAGCGGTCTGCTGGTGCTGGGGCTGCTGGCCTTGCTCGAGTCGCGTCGCGACTTTATCCAGGCCAGCCTGTTTATCATCCTCGGCAGTGGGTTGTTGGTCTGGCTATTCGGCCGCGAGGGTATCCATGTCGGTGCCAGCGGCTGGTTGTTCGGGCTGTGGGCGCTGCTGCTGGCGCGGGCCTGGTTTCGCCGTAGCTGGCTCGACCTGCTGCTGGCGGTGCTGGTGTTCTTTCTGCATGGCGGCTGGGTCTTCGGTTTGCTGCCGCAGCAAGGCGTTTCATTTGAATATCATCTGGCCGGCGCGCTCTGCGGTGGGCTCTATGCGGCCTGGCGCTATACGCCGCGCGCACGACAAGGAGGTTAAATGGATTTCAATCGTCTCGATCAGCAGCTGCGCGACAGCCTAGCCGATCTGCGCCTGAGCAATGAAGAGCGTGATGAGCTGCGCCAGCTGGGCAGCGACCTGGGCCAGGATCAGGTGCGCTACCTGCGTAACCGCGCCTTTGCCCTGGTGCGTGAGTTGGTGCAGGCCGATTTGAACAATAGCGAGCCAGCGCTGAAATGGCTGGAGCAGGTGGTCAAGACCCTCGATGCTAGCAGTGCCCCACCGCGTCCGGCTCTCGCCAGCGCGCACTTCAGCCCCGGCGATGATTGCCTGCGCAAGATTCGCGAACTTTGTCGGCAGGTGCGTACATCGCTGGATATCTGCGTGTACACCATCTCCGATGACCGCCTTAGCGAAGAAATTATCGCCTGCCATCGCCGCGGCATTGCCGTGCGGGTGGTCAGCGACAATGAAAAGCAGTTCGACGAGGGTAGTGATATCCAACATCTGATCGCCCAGGGCGTGCCGCTGCGCATCGACGACAGCCCGTATCACATGCACCACAAGTTCGCGTTATTCGACGGTAACCTGTTGCTCAACGGCAGCTTCAACTGGACCCGCAGTGCCACCACCAGTAACGAGGAAAATCTGCTGGTGACCGATCATGCGCTGCTGGTCGCCAGTTACCGCAGCGAGTTCGACAAGCTCTGGACTCGCTACGCCCGCTGAGCGTTCCGGTTCGTGATGGCGCAGCCTTTGCGGTAGACTTGCCGGCTTATTCGACCAGTCAAGAAGCCCCGTCCATGGCCCTGCCGTCTACCACTTACAAAATTGAGCTGAACCTCACTGACATGGACCGCAGCGTCTATGAAAACCTGCGTTTCACCGTTGCCAAGCACCCTTCGGAAACCGAAGAACGCCTGGCAGCGCGGCTCGTGGCCTATTGCCTGTTCTATCACGAGCAGCTGGCGTTCGGTCGCGGCCTGTCGGATGTGGATGAGCCGGCGTTGTGGGAAAAGAGCCTGGATGACCGTGTGCTGCACTGGATCGAAGTCGGCCAGCCAGACAGCGACCGCATCACCTGGTGCTCGCGGCGTACCGAAAAATTCAGCCTGGTGGCCTACGGCAACCTGCGCGTTTGGCAGACCAAGGCGCTCGATCCGGTGCGCAGCCTGAAAAATATCAACGTCGTCGCCCTCGACCAGGAAGCCTTGGCCAAGCTGGCGCTGGATATGCCGCGCTCGCTGAACTGGAGCGTGATGATCAGCGACGGTGAGCTGTTCGTCACCGATGAGCGTGGCCAGCATGAGCTGCCCATTGAGTGGTTGGCTGGCGAGCGCTAGAGCGTTTCCGTCTTCTGAATGAAGGTGGGCGTGGACTTGGTCGCGCCTGCCAATGTTTCGCACCGTTTGTATCGGAAATCTGATGCGTATCGAGTCCCGCCCGCTGCCCGCAACCCTGCCTGATCTGGGCGCTCTACCGCCGTTGTTGACCCGCCTCTATGCCGCTCGCGGCGTTCAGTCTGTCGCCGAACTGGATAAAGGCCTGGCGCGGTTGATTCCCTACCAGCAGCTTAAAGGCATGGACACGGCAGTCGATTTGCTGGTGCTAGGGCTGCAGCAAGGCCAGCGCATGCTGATCGTCGGCGACTTCGATGCCGATGGTGCCACTGCCAGCACCGTCGGTGTGCTGGGGCTGCGCATGCTCGGCGCAGCGCATGTCGATTACCTGGTGCCCAATCGCTTTGAGTACGGCTACGGACTTACGCCGGAAATCGTCGCGGTCGCACTCGAACGCGAGCCGCAATTGCTGATTACCGTGGATAACGGTATTTCCAGCGTCGAAGGCGTGGCCGCAGCTAAGGCCGCGGGGCTGACCGTGCTCGTTACCGATCACCACCTGCCCGGTGCCGAGTTGCCGGCGGCGGATGCCATCGTCAATCCCAACCAGCCGGGCTGTGCGTTCCCCAGCAAGGCACTGGCCGGCGTTGGCGTGATGTTCTATGTGCTGCTAGCGCTGCGTGCGCAGCTGCGAGAAACAGGTTGGTTCACTGCTCAGCGTCCAGAGCCGAACCTGGGCGAGCTGCTTGATCTGGTGGCTCTGGGTAGCGTCGCCGACGTGGTGCCGCTGGATGCCAATAATCGCATTCTGGTGCATCAGGGCCTCGCACGGATTCGTGCCGGCCGTGCGCGGCCGGGCTTGCGTGCGATTCTCGAAGTGGCGGGGCGTGATCATCGGCGCATCACCTCCACGGACCTGGGTTTTATCCTTGGCCCACGGCTGAATGCGGCCGGGCGGTTGGATGATATGGCGCTGGGCATCGAATGCCTGCTCTGTGAAGACGAAGCACTGGCCCGCGATATGGCCGTGCAGCTCGATCAGCTCAATCAGGACCGCAAGGCCATTGAGCAGGGCATGCAGCGCGAGGCTTTGGCCCAGCTCAAGGACTTGCCGTTGGAAGACATGCCCTTTGGTTTGTGCCTGTTCGAGGCGGATTGGCATCAGGGGGTAATCGGCATCCTCGCCTCGCGGATGAAAGAGCGATATCACCGCCCGACCATCGCTTTTGCCGATGCGGGTGACGGCGTGCTTAAAGGCTCGGCGCGTTCGGTGCCGGGCTTTCATATCCGTGATGCGCTGGATGCCGTGGCCGCCAAACACCCTGAGCTGATCAGCAAGTTTGGCGGGCACGCCATGGCGGCCGGGTTGTCACTGCCGCATGAGAATTTCGCCGCTTTCGCTGCCGCCTTCGATGCTGAAGTGCGCCGCCAGCTGTGTGAAGACGATCTGACCGGGCGTTTGCTGTCCGATGGCGCCTTGTCCATTGAAGAGTTCCACCTACCGCTGGCCAAGGAGCTGCGCAATGCCGGGCCCTGGGGCCAGCATTTCCCTGAGCCGCTGTTTCATGGCGTATTTCAGCTGGTGCAGCAGCGCGTGGTGGGTGAGCGGCACCTCAAAGTGGTGCTGAAAAGCGAATGCGGCAGCGTGCAGCTCGATGGCATCGCCTTTGGTGTGGATCGCGAAATCTGGCCGAACCCGACCGTGCGCTGGGTCGAGTTGGCCTACAAGCTGGACGTCAATGAGTACCGTGGGCAAGAAAGTGTGCAGTTGCTGATCGCCCATATCAGCCCGCGCTGATTGGCTAGCTCTGCGGTGAGGGCGCGGCTGAGCCATCGGCCAGCGCGCGTTCGCTCAGCTCATTCCAGCGGGCGAGAAACTCCGGAGGCTGGCTGACGCGCTGCGGCGACTTGGCCAGAAACACCCCGTGGTTATTGAAGGAATACACCGGCAACAGATCGCCACGCTCACTGGCCGGGCGGATGCGTGGGTCGAGGTTGTCGAGAATCAGCGGTTGTTCGCTGGCGCTGGGGTAATAGGCCAGCACCATATGCGCCTGGTTCTGCTTGAGCGCCTTGACGAAAGTCAGGCGCAGTTTCTCGCTCCGTACACCCATGCGCACCAGGCTGAAGTATTTGGCGATGGCGAAATCTTCGCAGTCACCTTGGCCCAGGCGGAGTGTTTGCGCCGGCGTGGCCCAGTAATCGTCGGCTCCCCAGGCCTGTTGGTCGCTGACAAAACTCACTGAACGGTTGATGAAGTGGTTGACCCGCTCCAGTTGGGCGCGCTCGTCGTCGCCGGTTGAGTTGTCGAGCAGGTTGAGCCAGCTGGCCAGACGCGTATCGCTGAGTACCATAGCCAGGGCGCTGTGCTGGGTAGTCGGCGCATCGGCCACCAGCACCGGGCTGAATAGCCAGCAACTGGCAAGCAAGCTGCGCAGCAAGCGGTGGGCGGGGCGATTGGCGCGTGGGTGCATGGCGCGAAGTCTCCGGCGTAGGCTCTTGATAGCCTTTTGCCGTTGCGAGGTTTGTGTGCCCGCCATCCTTGGCGGGCACCCTACGGGCCGTCGCTGTGCGACGTCAAAAATTGCTCTCGGCAATTTTTTGTAGCGCCATCCTATCGGCGTCAAATATAGATCGACCATCGGCAGAATGTGATGGTGACCACTATTTGACATATTTGCAGTCCTGTAACCGGCAGAAAGCCGACGAATAGCCGTTTTTCATGGCTTTCACGTCCGTTGGCAATCTTTCGAAGCACTCTGGCGTTAGGTGGCGAGAAACCTCCGTCTCTAGAATCGGTCTGTGTGCTTGCACAACCATTTTTAGGGAGAGCGCTTGATGATTACCCGTGGCTTGCTTGATCAGTTGTTGAAATCCGGCCAGGACCTGATGCAACAGAAATCCGCCGGCAGCAAAGGCGGTTCAGCGGGTGGCCTGGGCGGCGCTTTGGGCGGTTTGCTCGGCGGCGCCGGTAAAAGTGGCCAGGGCGGTGATCTCGGCACTCTGCTCAAAGGCGCGGGCGGTGGCGCGTTGGCCGCTGGCGCGCTTGGCATGCTGCTGGGCAACAAGAGTGCGCGCAAAATGGGCGGCAAGGCGCTGACCTATGGTGGTCTGGCCGCGCTTGGTGTGGTTGCCTACAAGGCCTACAGCAACTGGCAGGCGCAGCAAGCCAGTGCGCCACAGGCTGAGCCGCAAACCCTGGACCGCTTGCCGGCACCACAGGCCGAGATTCACAGCCAGGCCATTCTCAAGGCGCTGGTGGGCGCTGCCAAAGCCGATGGTCATGTCGACGCCCGCGAGCGGGAGTTGATCGAAGGCGAGCTGGTCAAACTCACCGGCGACGCCGAGCTGCAGCATTGGCTGCAGGCCGAATTGAACAAACCACTGGACCCCGCCGAAATCGCCCGTGCGGCCAGCACGCCGGAAATGGCCGCTGAAATGTATATCGCCAGTGTGCTTATGGTCGATGAAGAGCACTTTATGGAGCGTGCCTACCTGGAAGAGCTGGCCCGTCAGCTCAAGCTGGATCCGGCGCTAAAGGCCGAACTTGAGGCTCAGGTGCGTCAGGAGCTGGTGGCGGGCTAATAGCGCGTAGCGGCCATCTGCCCAGGGTTCTGGCTGCTAGCCGGCGGCCTGCCTATAATCGGCGCCTTTCCTTGCTATGGATGGACGCCCGATGCGCCGCACCTACACGAATTGCCTGCTGAGTCTGGCGCTGGTTCTTTTCAGCGCAATCGTGCATTCCGCGCCTGATGTGGCGCTGACTCAAGTGCAGCTGGCGCAGGTACAGGTGTTTCGCGCCAGTACTGATCTGTTTATCCATCGTGGTGAAGGCGGACATGCCGAGCTGGCGGCCAAGGTGCAGGCTGACCTGGGCAAGTTGCGTGAAAGCCTGGCGACCGTGCAGGCGCAGCCGCTGACCGATTCGGCTCGCTTGGCGATGGAGCAATTGCAGCCGCCATTAGCCGCGTTTGTGGCGCTGGTCGAGCAAACGTTGGCCTATAACCCCAGTGAGCCGGACTTGCCTTGGGAGTTCAATTTTCAGTACAGCAAGGCTCAGCGTGAGCTGGTGGCGGCCTTGGAGGCGCTTGAGCAGCAGCTGTTAAAAGGCCTGGCGCAACCCTTGACGTCGGCAGACCTGCGTTTGCAAAGCCTGCCGGCCAAGGTGCAATACCTGGCGGCGCGCTACACCGCACGGGCTTATGTCGGTGATATCGAAACCCTACCCGAGCAACAGCAGCATTACCTGAATCAGGATATCGATGTGCTGGCCAAGCAGGTTGATGCCGAACTCGCCACCCTAGCCACTGAGTTGACCGGCGAGCAGCAACAGCGTTTGCAACGGGCGCAGACGCGCTGGAAGTTTATCTACTCGCGTCTGGTCGGCTACAACGACAACCTGGTGCCGCTGGTGGTCGAGCGGCACGCGGCCGAGATGGCGGACCAGCTGCTGCGTCTGCGCGCTAAATAAGTCTCAGCGTTTGTAGGTTGCGTGGAATACCGCGCAGTTCTTGCCAGCATGTTTAGCCCGGTACAACGCCTGGTCGGCCAGCTCCAGGGCTTCGGCCAGGTTGCTGCTGTCCAATGGCCAAAGCGCGCCACCGATGCTGCAGCCAACCTTGACTTGGTTATTGCCCAGGTCAACGGGGGCGCTGAGTGCCGCCAGCGTGCGTTCGGCTATCAGCTGTGCCTGTGGCAGCGCTTCGCTGTTGGGCACTGAAAGCACCATCAGGAACTCATCGCCGCCCAGACGTGCTACCAAGTCGCCCTCGCGCAGGCAGCTGCGCAGCCGCACCGCCACTTCACGCAGCAGTTGGTCGCCCGCCGCATGGCCGAACTGATCGTTGATCGGTTTGAAACCATCCAGGTCCAGGTAGAACAACGCCAGGCAATTGCTGCCGGCTTGGCTGCGTTGCTGGGCGCGTGGCAGGTAGCTTTCCAGGGCGACGCGGTTGGGCAGGCCGGTGAGTGCGTCGTGGTGGGCGAGATTTTCCATGACGCCGAGGGCGTTTTGCTGGTGAGTCAGGCTCTCCACCAAATGGCGGATCGAGTTGCTGAGTGCTTCGATCTCCCGGGTGCTTTTCAGCTCCGGTATCGCACTGATTTCTCCGGCGCTGAGGCGGTCCGCTGCCTCGGCGATCTGCCGCAAAGGGCGTGTGAAGTAGCCGGTGATTAGCCAACCCAATAGCGCAAACAGCAGCGCCAGGACGCTGCCCCAAAGCAGAATGTAGAGCGTGGTTTCGCGCGCTGGGGCGTAGGCTTCGTCCAGCGGTTGGCGGGCAATTACTGTCCAGCCCAGCCCCTTGTAATCCATGTGGCCTTGGCTCAGCGCCAGGCCGGTGAGGTACTGCTTGCCGTCCGGCCATTCCTGCACGGCCCACAAGTCATCGCGTTGTGTCACTTCGTTAAGGGCGGGCAGGTGCAGGCGTTGACCGATCATGTCTTTGGGCGCCAGGAGGATCGTGCGGTCCTTGCCGATCACAAAGAACTCGACATTACGGCGTTTCTGGATCGGTTCGAGAATGGCCCGACGCACTTCGTCAGCCCACGACCAGGACAGGTGCGAGGCCAACACGCCCACCAGGCTGCCGTCTGTGGCAAACACCGGCAGGCTTATATCAACGAATTTCATGGCCTCACCGGTTGGGTTGGGCAGCAGTTTGGCCAGCAGCACGGCTTCATGCACATCGCCGATAAATACGTTTTTCTGTGCTTCGAGAAATACGGGGCGCTGGCCGATGCTGGCGCCCTCAAGCACGCCATCGCTCGAGGCCAGCACCGTGCCCTGGGTATCGGTAAAACCGATCCAGGCGATGCTCGGGAACTCGGTTTGCAGGCGATCAAGCAACACGCGCACTTCAACAATATCGTCTGGCTGGCGCAGGGCGCGCAGTTTGCCGATCACCTGCAGCATGGCGGCGCGGCTCTGCATGTCGCGGTCTAGGCGATCAACCATCATAAAGGAGACTTCGGCGAGGTCGCGGCCCACTTCCTCACGGATGCGCTGGCTGGCGTCATGGCCAATCAGGGTGCCGAGCAACCAGCTCAGGCTGGCGACCAGCAGGGCGATCAGAATGGCGAAGCGGCTACGCAGGCTGTGCGATGAGGTCATGGCACGACGGCTCCTGAGGGCGGGTAGGCAGTGTACAGATGAGTTTGAGTATAGTGCGCCGTTGGTCTGCATGGCTGTGCGCCAGCGCCAATTGCGGGCTGCAAGGGCGGATTCGAGTGGGGTATACTCGCCGGCTTTTCCGAAAGTTTGACCTACGAGTGCTGCCAGCCATGGAAATCAACCCGATCCTTAATAGCATCAAGGACCTGTCCGAGCGCACCCAGACTATTCGGGGGTATCTTTGACTACGATCACAAGCATGATCGTCTGGTCGAAGTAAACCGCGAACTCGAAGACGCTAACGTCTGGAACAACCCCGAATACGCACAGAACCTGGGCCGTGAACGCGCCATGCTGGCGCAGATCGTCGAGACCATCGACGATCTTACTGGCAGTCTGGCCGACTCGCGCGACCTGCTCGATATGGCCGTCGAAGAGAACGACGAAGGTGCGGTGAGCGATATCGTCAGCGAAATCGAGCGCCTGCGCGGCATTCTCGAGAAGCTGGAATTCCGCCGTATGTTCAGCGGCGACATGGACATGAACAACGCCTACCTCGACATTCAGGCCGGCTCCGGCGGCACCGAGGCGCAGGACTGGGCCAACATCCTATTGCGCATGTACCTGCGCTGGGCTGACAAACGTGGTTTCAGTGCCGAGATCGTCGAACTGTCTGCCGGCGAAGTCGCTGGCATCAAGGGCGCGACCGTGCACATCAAGGGCGAGTATGCCTTTGGCTGGCTGCGTACCGAGATCGGCGTGCACCGCTTGGTGCGTAAGAGTCCGTTCGACTCTGGCAACCGTCGCCACACCTCGTTCTCGGCGGTGTTCGTCTCGCCGGAAATCGATGACAACATCGAGATCGAGATCAACCCGGCTGACCTGCGCATCGACACCTACCGCTCCTCCGGTGCCGGTGGTCAGCACGTAAACACCACCGACTCGGCGGTACGTATCACCCACGTACCAACCAACACCGTGGTGGCGTGCCAGAACGAACGCTCACAGCATGCCAACAAAGACACCGCAATGAAGATGTTGCGTGCGCGCTTGTACGAGCAGGAAGTGCAGAAGCGCAACGCTGCCTCCCAGGCGCTGGAAGAGACCAAGTCGGATATTGGCTGGGGCCACCAGATCCGCTCCTACGTGCTCGATGCATCGCGGATCAAGGATCTGCGGACCAACATCGAACGCAGCGATTGCGACAAGGTGCTCGACGGCGATATCGACGAATACCTCGAAGCCAGCCTGAAACAGGGCCTGTAAGACCTTTCAGTTCCTCCCCCTGTGCGGGGAGGTGACGAACCCGTGACGGAAACCGATGACCATGAGCGACCAACAACTCGACCAGCACGACCTGCAACAGGAAGAAAACAAGCTGGTTGCCCAGCGCAAGGAAAAGCTTGCTGCTATCCGTGAACAGGGCAATGCCTTCCCGAATGATTTCCGCCGTGACAACTACTGCGCAGACCTGCAGAAACGGTACGCCGAATCGAGCAAGGAAGAGCTGGCCGAGGCGGCCATTCCGGTCAAAGTGGCTGGGCGCATCATGCTCAACCGTGGCTCGTTCATGGTGATTCAAGACATGACCGGGCGCATCCAGGTCTACGTCAACCGCAAGACTCTGTCGGAAGAAACCCTGGCCGCGGTGAAAACCTGGGACATGGGCGACATCATCTCCGCCGTTGGCACCCTGGCCCGTTCCGGCAAGGGCGACCTGTACGTGGAAATGACCGACGTGCGCCTGCTGACCAAGTCGCTGCGCCCGCTGCCGGACAAGCACCATGGCCTGAGCGATACCGAGCAGCGCTACCGTCAGCGCTACGTTGACCTGATCGTCAACGAAGACGTGCGCCAGACGTTCCGCGTTCGCTCGCAGGTTATCGCGCATATCCGCAGCTTTCTGATGAAGCGCGACTTCCTCGAAGTGGAAACGCCGATGCTGCAGACCATCCCAGGTGGCGCAGCGGCCAAGCCGTTCGAGACTCACCACAACGCCCTGGATATGCAGATGTTCCTGCGTATCGCGCCGGAGCTTTACCTCAAGCGTCTGGTGGTTGGTGGCTTCGAGAAGGTGTTCGAGATCAACCGCAACTTCCGTAACGAAGGTGTCTCGACTCGGCATAACCCGGAATTCACCATGTTGGAGTTTTACCAGGCTTACGCCGACTACGAAGACAACATGGACCTGACCGAGGAGCTGTTCCGCGAACTGGCTCAGCTGGTACTCGGCACCACCGACGTGCCTTATGGCGACAAAGTGTTCCACTTCGGCGAGCCGTTCGTGCGTCTGTCGGTGTTCGACTCGATACTCAAGTACAACCCTGAGCTGACTGCTGCCGACCTGACCGACATCGACAAGGCCCGTGCCATCGCTAAGAAGGCCGGCGCCAAGGTGCTGGGTTTTGAAGGTCTGGGCAAATTGCAGGTGATGATTTTCGAAGAGCTGGTCGAGCACAAGCTGGAGCAGCCTCACTTCATTACGCGCTACCCGTTTGAAGTGTCGCCGCTGGCCCGTCGCAGTGATGATGATCCGAGCGTTACCGACCGCTTCGAGCTGTTTATCGGTGGCCGCGAGATCGCCAACGCCTACTCCGAGCTCAACGACGCCGAAGATCAGGCTGCGCGCTTTATGCAGCAAGTGGCCGACAAGGACGCTGGTGACGACGAAGCCATGCACTACGACGCAGACTTCGTCCGCGCCCTGGAGTACGGCATGCCGCCGACCGCTGGCGAGGGTATTGGTATCGACCGTCTGGTGATGCTGCTGACCAATTCACCATCGATTCGCGACGTGATCCTGTTCCCGCACATGCGCCCGCAGGCCTGATGTTGCTAAGCCGCCTCCGGGCGGCTTTTTATTGCCTGGCTTTTTATTGTCTGCAGATGGATTATTTTTGAGATTTACTGACTAAGTCATTAGTAATCTTGAATAAACGACAGAGGATCGTCTTGCTGTGACAGCCAAGCCTGCCCAAGAAAGCGCCACCCTGGTGGCCAACGCCGTCGCCGAGAGCGTGCAATACCAAGGCCGCAAAGCCAGCCGACAGGGCAGTGAGCAGCGCCGCCAGGCCATTCTCGATGCCGCCATGCGCATTATCGTGCGTGAAGGCGTGCGTGCAGTCCGCCACCGTGCTGTGGCCGCCGAGGCCGAAGTGCCTCTGTCGGCGACTACCTATTACTTCAAAGACATCAACGACCTGATCACTGATACCTTCGCTCAGTTTGTCGAGCGCAGCGCGGCGCATATGGGCCAGTTCTGGAGCAGTACCGAAGGGTTGTTGCGTGAGCAGGTCAACCGTCTGGATGGCAGTGCCGAGGCGCGCCGGCGTCTGGCCAATGAAATCGCCCGGTTGGCGGTGGAGTACGTGCGTCAGCAATTGCTGACCCGTCGTGAGCACCTGCTGGCCGAGCAGGCCTTTCAGCAGGAGGCCTTGCTTAACCCACGCCTGCATGAACTGTTGCGGGCCCATCGGCAGATTCTGCTGCAGGGCGTGACGCACTTCTTTGAAGTACTGGGCTCACAACAAGCAGAGCAGGATGCCAAGCTCTTGACGGCGATTATTGTGCGCATGGAGTATCAGGGCCTGCTTGATGGCGTTGATCATCTAGACAGTGAAGAGATGTTGGCCATGCTTAAACGCTATATGCATCTGGTACTCGGGCTGTAGCCCGTTAAATCCGTTCACAAGGAGAGCTGAATGAAAGCCTGGCGCGCGCTGCTTGCCGTGTCCTTCCTGTTGCTTGGTGGCTGTCTGGTGACCTTCAAGGACCCGATCCCCGCCAATGAAGCAGCCCCGATTCCCTTGCTTGGCGAGTGGTCGCGCAAGAATGAGTGGGGCGAGCAGCTGTATCTGCAAATTACCCGCTCCGGCTCTAATGTTTACAAGGCTCGGGCCTATGTCGACAGCCTGGACAACCTCGACAGCGTCGAGGAGTACGGTTTTACCGTGGCCCATCATGGCCGCCGTTGGTACCTGTCGGCGGGGTTGCCGAAAAGCCTGGGGGCGAACTTCGCCATCGCCGGTTTTGAGCTGACCACCAGCAATGAGCTGGTGATCTACAACCTGGATGTCGACCGCATCCTTCAAGAGTTGGAGCAGGGCGCCTTACAGGGCGAGGTAATTGATGGTGCAGAAGGCGATGGCGTACTGATCAGCAGCCCGCTGGAGCAGGTGTTCAGCTATCTCGACGATCAGGCCAATTCGGATGTGTTTATCGAAGTCGCGCGTTATCAGCGGGCGGGTGACTAGCAGGTTGTGGTGAGGAAAGCATGAACAGTCATACCGGGTTGGACGATTATCAGTTGATCGTGCGCGCGCTGTCCGACCGCCTGGTCGACGCGCAGACGCCGATTCGCGTGCTGGATGCGGTGAAGTGGGACGACTCGATCCGCAGCGAGTTTCTCAAGCACAAAGGCAAGAAACTGCCCGCCGTTGACCGCGCCTACTACGCCAACCGGTCGCTGCCCTTTGATGCGGCGGCGAAGAAGCTGGAATTCCAGAATATCGAGCGCGACATCACTCGCCAGCTTGGCCAGTTCAACCCGGTGGGCAAGATCATGCGGCGCATGTGCCGCGAGTACCGCATGGTCATTCGCATGCTCGAAGCGCGCGGTACCGAGGACTTTGGTCTAATCAGCCAGGAACTCTATGGCGCGGCTTCCGACGCCTTCCATGCCGGCGATCCAACCCTGGCCGACCTGGGCCTGATGTTTTCCGACTTCCTGAATAACATCGACAAGCGCGGTGACCTCAAAGACGAAGCCAAGACCCTGACAGCCAAAGAGGCCGTCAACCTGCTGCAACAGCGCCTGAACAAGGTGTTTGGTGAGGAGGAGGGCACCATTCGGGTGTTTGAGTCTGACGGTATTCTCGCCGATGCCGCCGCCGGTGCCGACTACATCAAGATCCGCGCCGATGCGATGTTCAATGAGCGCGATGTAAAAGCCCTGGAAGTGCACGAGGGCCTGGTGCACGTGGCGACCACCCTGAATGGTCTGAGCCAGCCGGTTTGCACCTTTCTGGCCAAGGGCCCTCCCTCGTCCACGGTGACCCAGGAAGGCCTGGCAATCCTGATGGAGGTGATCACCTTTGCCTCCTACCCAACCCGTTTACGCAAGCTGACCAACCGCACCCGCGCCATTCACATGGCCGAAGAGGGCGCCGATTTCCTGCAAGTGTTCGACTTCTACCGCGAGCAGGGTTTTAGCCAGGAGCAGAGTTACAGCAACGCCAACCGGGTGTTCCGTGGTTCCACCCCAAACGGCCTGCCTTTCACCAAGGACCTGTCCTACTTGAAAGGCTTCATCATGATTTACAACTACATCCAGTTGGCTGTGCGCAAAGGCAAGCTGGAGCAGATTCCGCTGCTGTTCTGCGGCAAAACCACCCTGGAAGACATGCGCTCCTTGCGTCAGCTGGTGGATGAAGGGTTGGTTGTCGCGCCCAAGTACCTGCCACCGCAGTTCAGTGACCTGAATTCGCTGTCGGCCTGGATGTGTTTCTCCAACTTCCTCAATCACCTGAGTCTCGATCGGATCGAAGCCGACTACGCCAACATCCTGTGACCATTTTGTTGAGCACCGCCGCAACTCACTGACCTCTAATGGATCGTAGGTTGAGGCGTTAGTACGCCGCTAGACCCCGCCGCGTCGACGGCCACTGCCATCAGCTCAGGAGCCACTATGCCCAGCCATCAACTCGACTACGAAATCCTTGGCGCCTCCGCGCAGAGCGTGGAGGTCATTCTTGATCCCGGCGAAACGGTGATCGCCGAAGCTGGGGTGATGAACTACATGACCGACGGCATCCGCTTTGAAACACGCATGGGCGATGGTGCCGCCAGCGGTGTGCTGGGCACATTGTGGGGCATGGGCAAGCGCATGCTGACCGGTGAATCGCTGTTTATGACGCACTTCTCCAATGCCGGTAAAACCCAAGCGCGGGTGGCGTTTGCGGCGCCTTATCCCGGCACCGTGGTGCCGATCCAGTTGGCGGAGCATGGCGGTACGCTGATTTGCCAGAAAGACGCCTTTCTTTGCGCAGCCTATGGCACGGCAGTCGGCATCAGCTTTAACAAGCGTCTGGGCGCCGGTTTCTTCGGTGGTGAAGGGTTTATTCTGCAGAAGCTCGAAGGTGGCGGCTTGGCCTTTGTGCATGCCGGTGGCACGGTCATTCGCAAGGAGCTGGATAACGAAAT
Organism: Pseudomonas sp. OTU750018; assembly: GCF_011636575.1. Classification (NCBI taxonomy): domain Bacteria; kingdom Pseudomonadati; phylum Pseudomonadota; class Gammaproteobacteria; order Pseudomonadales; family Pseudomonadaceae; genus Pseudomonas; species Pseudomonas sp. OTU750018. The sequence continues at coordinate 683,774 of NZ_JAAPAU010000001.1, read as the reverse complement.
CCTGCGCCTGGACACTGGTTGCCTGGTGGCTTTTACCAGTGGCATTGATTACGACATCGCCCTGGCTGGCGGCCTGAAAAGCATGCTGTTCGGCGGCGAGGGGATCCTCCTCGCTACGCTCAAGGGCACTGGTACGGTGTGGGTGCAGAGCCTGCCGTTCTCGCGCCTGGCCGAGCGCATCTATGAAGCGACTTTCAAAGCACGCGAGGAAGTACGCGCTGGCGGCAAATGATGCGGCAATCTGGGCCTTTGCAGGCGTGAATGTTTGCTGCAAGCTGCGCCGCCTGTGCTTAGCCCGCTAACTGAAAAATCCGAGAGCCTGTTATGAGTGAAGTTAACCCCATCCCGCTGATCCTCACCGGTATTGGCAGCATCTGCGCCACGGTGGCTGTGCTCAGCTATTACGGCTACCTGCACATCGCCAAGCCAGAGGATGCGTTGCTGCTGTCCGAGTTCACCATGCTCAAAACGGTGCCGGGCGAGGACTATAAAGTCTCCCTCAAACCTGCCAGCCAAGTCGCCCAGTGCATTGATGGCGTACTGGTGATGTTTGATCTGGAGCAGAAGGGTCTGAGCGGCGTGCTCGTCGACCGCCGCAAGCAGGCTGTGCGTTGCAGCGAAGGCCAATAACCTCAGCCCGTCTGCTTTTGCTGTTCGCTGAGGCGCTGCAAATGTCGGCGTGACAGGGCGAGGAAGCGCGGTGTGAGGCCGATGTCTTCATACAGCGGATCGCCCTGTTCATCGCTGGCCACCACCTTGCTGCCCTGAACGTAGGGCAGGCTGGCCTCCAGCTCATCGAGCGCGGCACCGAGCAATTCCCCGAGCAGCTCTTCAATGTGGTGCTTGGGGTACATTTCCTGCAAGGCCGCCAGACGCGCTTCGGCTTCCAGGTCGAGTCGTATCTGATAAGGCGTTACGCTCAGCCGCCCTTGGGCATTCTCCTGCCAGTGCTGAACAAGCTCGCGAATCTTCATGATGACCTCGTGTCTGTTCTGTGCCCGCCCTGTGAGTCTGGGCTGGGCTTGCTTAACTCAGACTAGTGCCTGGCCCGATAAGTGCGGCCGCAGCGTCGCGCACTTGTAAGAAGTTGGCGCGCTGGGCACTCTGGAAGCAGGATTAGCGGAGGCAACACTCATGGCAGAAATCGACGCGCGTCTGCGCGAGGACGTCCACCAGCTCGGCGAACTACTGGGTAACACCATCAGCGTGCAGCATGGCGCTGCCTTTCTCGACAAGATTGAGCGCATTCGCAAGGGCGCTAAGGCCTCGCGCCGCGGTTCGCAGGAGGGAGCAGAGCAACTCAGTGCAACCCTCAATCAACTGGATGATGACGAGCTGCTGCCGGTGGCTCGGGCGTTCAACCAGTTTCTCAATCTGGCCAATATCGCCGAGCAGTACCACCGCGTACGCCGCCGCGCGCCGGGTGAAGCGCAGCCGTTTGAAGACAATATGCTTGCCGATCTGCTGCAGCGGTTATCCAGCAACGGCCACAAAGGCGAGGCGCTGGCCCGCCAGTTCGGTCGCCTGGATATCGAGCTGGTGTTGACCGCACACCCCACCGAAGTGGCGCGGCGCACCCTGATTCAGAAATACGATGCGATGGCCGAACAGCTGGCGGCTGGCGACCATAGCGACCTCTCGGCGGCCGAGCGTGAGCAGGTCAAACAGTGCCTGCAACGGCTGATTGCCGAAGCCTGGCACACCGAGGAAATCCGCCGCAGCCGGCCCAGCCCGGTGGATGAAGCCAAATGGGGCTTTGCGGTGATCGAGCATTCGCTCTGGCATGCCATTCCCAATGTTTTGCGCAAGGCCGATCAGGTGCTGCATGGCGCCACCGGGTTGCACCTGCCGCTGGACGCCGCACCGATTCGCTTCGCCTCGTGGATGGGTGGCGACCGTGACGGCAACCCGAATGTCACCGCAAGCATTACCCGCGAAGTGCTGCTGCTGGCGCGCTGGATGGCGGCGGATCTGTACTTGCGCGATGTCGATAACCTGGCTGCCGATCTGTCCATGCAGCAGGCCAGCCCGGCTCTGCTGGCGCGGATAGGCGAGAGCGCCGAGCCCTATCGCAGCCTGCTCAAGCAGCTGCGTGAGCGTCTGCGCGCCACCCGCAGCTGGGCTCAGGCCGCGCTGCATGAGCACGTGCCGGCGTCTGCAGCCGTGCTGCAGGATAATCGCGAGCTGCTGGAGCCGTTGACCCTTTGCTACCAGTCGCTGCATGAATGCGGCATGGGCGTGATCGCCGATGGCCCGTTGCTCGATTGTCTGCGCCGCGCGGCGACCTTCGGGCTGTTTCTGGTGCGTCTGGATGTGCGTCAGGACTCCAGCCGCCACGCCGCCGCCATGAGCGAAATCACCGATTACCTGGGCCTGGGCCGTTACGCCGAGTGGGATGAAGAGGCGCGCCTGGCGTTTCTACTGAAAGAGCTGGAAAACCGCCGGCCGCTGCTGCCGGGGCATTTCAAACCCAGCGGCGAAACCGCGGAGGTGCTGGCCACCTGCCGTGAAGTCGCCAATGCGCCTGCCGCATCCCTGGGTTCCTACGTGATCTCCATGGCCGGTGCGGCTTCCGATGTGCTGGCAGTGCAACTGCTACTCAAGGAAGCCGGGTTGCAACGGCCGATGCGCGTGGTACCGCTGTTTGAAACCCTTGCCGATTTGGACAACGCCGGTCCGGTGATCAGCCGGCTGCTGGCGCTGCATGGCTACCGCGCGCGCTTGCACGGGCCGCAGGAAGTGATGATCGGTTACTCCGACTCGGCCAAGGATGCCGGCACCACCGCGGCGGCCTGGGCGCAGTACCGTGCCCAGGAAACTTTGGTGCAGGTGTGCCGTGAACAGGATGTCGAGCTGCTGCTGTTCCACGGTCGCGGCGGCACGGTGGGGCGTGGCGGTGGCCCGGCACATGCGGCGATTCTGTCGCAGCCGCCCGGTTCGGTGACGGGGCGTTTCCGCACCACCGAGCAGGGTGAAATGATTCGTTTCAAATTCGGCCTGCCAGATATCGCCGAACAAAACCTAAATCTCTACCTGGCAGCAGTGCTGGAAGCCACCTTGTTGCCGCCGCCTAGCCCGGAGCCGGCCTGGCGCGAGTTGATGGACAAACTGGCCAGCGATGGCGTCAGCGCCTACCGCGCGGTGGTGCGTGAACACCCACAATTCGTCGACTATTTTCGCCAAGCCACACCGGAACAGGAGTTGGGCCGCTTGCCTCTGGGCAGTCGCCCAGCCAAGCGCCGCGAGGGTGGCGTCGAGAGTCTGCGCGCGATTCCGTGGATTTTCGCCTGGACGCAAACGCGCCTGATGCTGCCGGCCTGGCTGGGCTGGGAAGCGGCGCTGGACAATGCCTTGCAGCGTGGCGAAGGCGAGCTGCTCGGGCAGATGCGCGAGCACTGGCCGTTCTTTCGCACGCGTATCGACATGCTGGAGATGGTGCTGGCCAAGGCCGACGAGTCCATCGCCCAGTTGTATGACGAGCGTTTGGTCGAGCCGGCCCTGCGTCCGCTGGGTGAGCATCTACGCGGCCTATTGTCGCAGGCGGTGGTCGCAGTGCTGGGTTTGACCGGGCAGTCGCAGCTCTTGGCGCACAGCCCGGAAACCCTGGAGTCGATCAGTGTGCGCAACACCTACCTGGACCCGCTACACCTACTTCAGGCCGAGCTGCTGGCGCGCTCACGGCTGCGCGACAATCAGGCCGACAGCCCTCTGGAACAGGCCTTGCTGGTCAGTGTGGCGGGTATTGCGGCGGGGTTGCGTAACACCGGCTAGGCGTATTGCAGAGGGAGTATTGGGCTTTCGCTGGCACATATGTAGTGCGCTGGCGAAAGCACTACCTTGCAGAGGTGGTCGCAGGTGTATCCGACTTTCGGTGGCTTGTGCGCTATGGGTGCGCTGTGTATCTTGAGCGGCCTTTCGGCACTCTGGCCCAGTTTGGCAGCGCTGCTTGAACAATTCTGAGATTGGCCCCACGAGGCGAGTCCGACGATTTTTACTTAAATCTTGAGGAGCACATCGATGCGCGTGATTTTGCTGGGGGCGCCCGGTGCCGGTAAAGGTACCCAAGCTGGTTTCATCACCAAGAAGTTTGGTATTCCGCAAATCTCCACCGGTGACATGCTGCGTGCTGCGGTCAAGGCTGGCACTGAATTGGGCCTGGTTGCCAAAAGCGTGATGGACAGCGGTGGTTTGGTCTCCGATGACCTGATCATCAATCTGGTCAAAGAGCGCATCGCCCAAGCCGATTGCGCCAATGGTTTCCTCTTTGATGGCTTCCCGCGCACCATTCCTCAGGCTGAAGCCCTGAAGGAAGCCGGCGTGGTCATCGACAACGTGGTCGAAATTGCCGTTGATGACGAAGAAATCGTCGGCCGTATCGCGGGCCGTCGCGTGCATCCTGCATCGGGCCGCGTCTACCACACCGAGCACAATCCGCCGAAAGTCGCCGGTATTGACGATGAAACCGGTGAAGCGCTGATCCAGCGTGACGACGATAAAGAAGAAACCGTACGTCATCGCCTGTCGGTCTACCACTCGCAGACCAAGCCACTGGTGGACTTCTATCAGAAGCTCGCTGCCGCTGACGGTACGCCGAAGTACAGCGCCATCGCCGGCGTTGGCTCGGTCGACGAGATCACTGACAAGGTGCTTGCTGCGCTCAGCTAAGCCTTGCTGCAGTCAGCCAACGGCCCGCTTTTGCGGGCCGTTGTCGTTTCTGCGGTTGGCGCGCTGGACTCGCTGAGCGTCGTTCATGGAACAGTAACCTTGCTCGCCTAAGTTAGCATCGGTTTGGTCTATACCAGGGTGGCTGGTAGTAGGCATTAAGCCTTTACTTATACGAAGGAAGAGAGCGCATTCAATGACCGAGAAAACAGCAAAGAGTGCCATCTGGTTGGGCCTTGCGTTAGCGCTGGTGGGGAGTCCTATGACCTTCGCCGAGACTCCGGCGAAGCCCAAAACCGACTGCAGCGTTGCCGAGTTCACCATGGGGCTGCGCTTCCAGCAGCAATCGGCGGAAGTTCAGGCCCTGCAGCTGCAGGCGTACAACATCGCGACGCTGAAGCTGGATGCGGCAGTGGCCGCAGCGAAAGATCCGTCCAAGCTGGCCATCGTTACCGACCTGGATGAAACCGTTATTGATAACAGCGCCCTGCTTGCGCGCGATCTGGCCAACTGTCACGCCTATGACGCCTGGGACACCTGGCTGCCTTGGGAGCGTGACGGTACCCCTGCGCTGATTCCAGGTGCGAAGCAATTTCTTGAGCACGCCGACAAGCTCGGGGTGACCATTCGCTACATCTCCGATCGCGCCGATGAGCAGAAGAAGTACACCCTGGCCACGCTGAGCAAGCTCGGGCTGCCGCAAATCTCTGAAGAAAGCGTGCTGTTGCTGGGGCCGCCTAAGGTGGAGCGTCGCGCCATCGTCAGTGCAGATCATCAGATCGTGTTGCTGCTGGGTGACACCCTGCATGACTTCGATGCGCGTTTCCGCAAGACGCCGCTCGCCGATCAACGCGCTACCGTGGCCGCCGAAGCAGGCAAATGGGGCACCGAATGGATCGTCTTCCCCAACGCGAGTTACGGCACTTGGTCCAAAGCACCGTTGCAAGGTTGGGATGCCAAGACCGTTATACAGCCCTGGTAAGCACGCTTTAGTCAGGCAGCAGCGGGCCTGTTCTGGCTCGCTGCAAGCTTGTGATGCTGTGAGTTCGCTCGCGTGACAGGCGCGGGCGACTGTGATTGCGCTGGAAAAAAAAGCCTCAAGCCGGTCTAATGCCCGTCCATTTCGTCACCTGTCCGACTGCAATGACCACTCTCCTGGCCCTGGATACTGCCACCGAAGCCTGCTCCGTTGCCCTGCTGCATAACGGCCAGGTACTCAGCCACTACGAAGTGATTCCGCGCCTGCACGCCCAGCGTCTGCTGCCCATGATCAAGCAGCTGCTAGCCGATGCCGAGGTGCCGTTGTCGGCGCTCGACGCAATTGCCTTTGGCCGTGGCCCGGGTGCTTTTACCGGCGTGCGGATTGCCATCGGCGTGGTGCAGGGGTTGGCGTTTGCCCTGGAGCGTCCGGTGCTGCCGGTGTCCAATCTGGCCGTGCTGGCGCAGCGCAGCTTGCGCGAGCATGGCGCGCAGCAGGTGGCCGCGGCCATCGATGCACGTATGGATGAAGTCTATTGGGGTTGCTACCGCGCTGAGCAGGGCGAAATGCGTCTGGCCGGCGTCGAGGCTGTATTGCCTCCGGAACGCGCCTGTCTGCCGGGTGATGCCAGCGGTGACTGGTTTGCCGCCGGTACTGGTTGGGGCACCTTTGCCGCACGTATTCCGGTTGCGGTCAGCGGACAGGATGCCGCCATGCTGCCGCACGCCGAAGACCTGCTCAGCCTGGCGCGCTTTGCCTGGGCGCGTGGTGAGGCGCTGGACGCTGACCTGGCGCAGCCGGTTTACCTGCGGGATCAGGTGGCCACGCCCAAAGCCTCGGTTTAAACCGCTGGGTTTCGGCGCTCCTTCTGTCGCGCATATTGCCGCGTTGTACCGCGCTTGATTGCCAAGCCGGTCTACGGGGGCTAAATTGCCATTAATTGTGTCCATCGTTGGCTAAGCAAGCCGAGCAGTAACTGATGCGTATCGACGGTTTTACCTCCTCTTATTCGCCAGACCGCAGTGCCCGCTCGGGCTCTGCGGTTACGCCATTTCGCGAAGCACAGCGCGAGATTGAGGAACGTCGCGAGCAGCCTGCATCACCTGCCAGCACCCAGGGCTTTGAACCAGTAGCCCAAACGCGCAAAGTCGAAGCCAGTAATGCCAGCAGCGACAGCCTGCCTTCGCGCCTGCAAGACCAGCTGTATCAACCGCCACTGAACAACCGCGCCGCCCAGGCGTTGGCCAGCTACAGCTCAACCGCCAGTTTCGCCAGCGAGGCGGATGCCCAGCAGGTTATGGGCCTCGACCTCTACGCCTAGAACAACCTTTGCGAAACTACTGCGCTCGGCCATGGCGCGTTGATATCAGCCTCGTCGTACTCATATACAACTCGTACACTGCTCCCTCAGCTGATTTCGTCTTTGCTCGCACCTTTCTCAACGGTCTTCTAATTGATCTTGCCTTACTACCTCGGTTGCCCGTCATGGAGCGAGCCAGCCTGGCGCGGTTCTTTGTATCCAGAAGGCAGTCGCAGCGCCGACTTTCTGCCGTTGTATGCCCAGGTGTTCAATGCCGTTGAGGGCAATACCACCTTCTACGCAAAGCCTTCGGTCGATACTGTGGCCCGTTGGGCCGAGCGCATGCCGGCGCATCTGCGCTTTTGCGCCAAGCTACCGCGTGAGATCAGTCATAACGGCGACCTGCGTGACCAGCTGAGCGCCAGCGACGATTTTCGCCGCCTATTGGCGCCGTTGGGTAAGCGGGTCGCGCCGTTCTGGCTGCAACTGCCAGCAAGCTTCGGCCCGCAGCGCCTGGCGGAGCTGAGCGCTTTTATCGAGCCTTGGCAGGCCGAGACGCTGGCCGTCGAGGTGCGTCATCCGGCGTTCTTTGCCAAGGGCGAGGAAGAACGCAGCCTTAATCGTCTACTGCATGGCCGTGGTATTGAGCGCATCTGTCTGGATTCGCGGGCGTTGTTCAGCTGTGTATCCAGCGCGCCAGCCGTATTGCATGCGCAGGCCAAGAAACCGCGTCTGCCGCTGCGGCCCACGGCCTTTAGCCAGGCCCCGCAGCTGCGCTTTATCGGTCATCCCGAGTTGCTGGCCAATGATCCCTTTATAGCGCCTTGGCTAGGCAAGGTGGCGGGCTGGATCGAAGACGGGCGCACGCCTTACGTCTTTCTACATACCTCGGATAATCGCCTGGCTCCGCAGCTAGCGCAGCGCTTCCATCAGCAATTGATGCAGCGTCTGCCAGGGTTGCCAGCCTTACCTCAGGTGCAGGTCGAGGACGAGGTCGAGCAGTTGGGCCTGCTCTGATAGGCTGCGCTCCATGACTTTATTCCGTGCTTTTCTGCTTCTCTGTGTAATGCTCGCCGGCCTGTTGCTGGTGATCTGGCGTGGCTGGCTGGATGTGCCGCCGCGCTGGAACCCCTGGGCAGTGCTGGATATTCGCGAGACGCCGAACCTGCTGACCAGCTTTAAGCTCTGGCGGTTGCAGGATGATCCCGCGCTGTGCCAGCAGGCGTTGAACACCTCTTCACTGCGCTTTACCCCGCAAGCCGACAGCAGCCCAGAGGTGGCGTGCCCGCTGAACAATACCCTGCGCGTACACAGCTCCGGAGTTGCTTTCAGCAGCAGCTTTATCGCCAGCTGCCCGCTTGCGGCGGCCTTTGCTCTGTTCGAGCAGCATGATCTTCAGCCAGCGGCCCAGGCAGTGTTTGGTCAGCGGGTGGCGCGGGTCGAGCATGTCGGCAGCTTCGCCTGCCGCACCATTGCCGGCAGTCAACGGCGCAGCCAGCATGCCTCGGCCAATGCGCTGGATATCGTCGGGTTTCGCCTGGCTGATGGGCGGCGCATCAGCGTGCTGCAGGATTGGCCCAAAGAGGGCAAAAACGCCGAGTTTCTGCGCCAGGTGCAGCAGGGGGCTTGTCGGCGCTTTAACACCACCCTGGGGCCGGAATACAACGCGGCCCATCGTGACCACTTTCATGTGGATATGGGGTTATGGCGCATGTGCCGTTAAGTAGCGGCTTAACGCTGCGCCAACAATAGGTCGGCAGCCTGGCCGCTGCGGCCGTCGGCGAATTCGAAGCGGCCGAGTTGGGCGATTTCGTCGTAGGCGCCCAGGGCAATCTTCACGTCACGCGCTTGCAGGTCGATGGCGCTAACGCCGGCCTCACTCAGCGACTGGCTCGACTGCCGACCCTGCGCGTCGAAACGAAGTAGGCTCAGGCGCTCGAAGATCGTGTCCTGGTTATCGATGCGGCCATCGCCGTTGTCATCGTATTTGCGCAGTTCGGCAAAGCCGTTGGCTGCGCCATTCTGGTCGCCAAACAGCTCACGACCATCATCAATGCGGCCGTTAGCGTTGCGGTCATAAGCGAGCAGCGCATCGTCGCCGGTGGGCACGCTGATCTGGTCGAGCTTGCCGTCGGCATCCAGATCGAAGCGTACCGAGCGGGCCAGGCCGCTGGTGCTGAAGCCGTTACCGGCCAGATCGAGCACCAGTGGATCGGTTTTCTGCGGTTCGGCGTTGATGTTGACGTTCAGCTCCAGCTCGCGCTGGGCTGCCATTTCCTGAAAATCACTGGCCAGGGCGGTGACGGCGGGTGGCTCGCTGGGCGTTTCCGGCGCCTTGGCAGGCGCTTCGGCTTCCACCTCATCGGGCATCAGGGTGCGCCGCAGAATCTGGTAATCCAGGGATGCGCGTTTGCCTTCATCCAGCGTCTCGCTGATGGAGCTGGTGTTGGCGGCCGACGGGGCGACGCTGCGTGGGGCGGAAATTACATCGAACATGGCGAACTCGGTGCGGCTGGAAGCTGCCGGGTCTGGCAAAATGCCGCTCAAGCAGGTTATCGGCTGCTTTTGCAGTCAATTGAGTGATTTTTGAGCACATTTTCTGATGAGTGATGAGCGGCTAATAGCCAGAATTCGTATGCAAGCCTTGGCTCCCCATCTGCAGGCGACGGCTGAAGCCTGGGCCGCGCGCCTGGGTTTACCGCTGGACGGCGACAGCGAGTTTGCCCTGCAGCTGGGCGAAGGTGGCTTGCAGCTGGTTGAGCTGGGCCCGCAGGCTCCGGGGCCGGTGAAAGTGGATTTTGTCGAAGGCGCTGTGGCGCATCGCCGGCTATTCGGCGGCGGCAGCGGGCAGATGATCGCCAAGGCGGTTGGGGTGCAGGCTGGGGTGCGCCCGACTGTGCTGGACGCCACGGCCGGCCTGGGTCGTGATGCCTTTGTACTGGCCAGTCTGGGTTGCCGCATGACCTTGATCGAGCGCCAGTCGCTGATTGCCGCGTTGCTGGAAGATGGTCTCGCGCGTGCGGCGCTGGATCGCGATGTGGCGCCGATTGCTGCGCAGATGCAGCTGCTCAACGGTAATGCCATCGAGCTGATGCGTGCCTGGCAGGGCGAGCCGCCGCAGGTGATCTACCTCGACCCGATGTTCCCACACCGCGACAAGAGCGCGCTGGTGAAGAAAGAGATGCGCCTGTTCCGGCCCTTTGTTGGCGATGATCTGGATGCGCCCGCATTGCTTGAAGCGGCGCTGAACCTGGCTAGCCATCGGGTGGTGGTCAAGCGTCCACGCAAGGCCCCGCTGATTGAAGGCGCCAAGCCGGGTTATGCCCTGGAAGGTAAATCCAGCCGCTACGACATTTACCCGAAGAAGAAGCTGCAGCCAGCCAGCGAATAACGCTGGCGACACCTTGCGCTAGCAGGCCGTTGAAAAACTACCTACGTTGCCATCGCGGCGTTAAAAACAGGCTCAAAATGCTCATTTACAACTTGTAAACTCCGCTTTTTCGCCTGTTTTTGCCTTGCGCTGGCTGCCTCGCCTACGTTTTTCAACGGACTGCTACTCGGCGCGGAAGGCACGCAGAAAGACGTCTACCGCATCGCGCACATGCTCTTCGGCCTCTGCGCCTTGTAGGGCTTCGCCACAGCCGATCAACAGGCGAAAGTTGGCACCGCCCTTGATCAGGCAGAAGAACTGGTCGGCGGCGCTCAGCGGGTCGGGTACGCGCAGCTTGCCGCTCTGGTCGGCGCTGCGTAGCAGCTCTTCCATGCCGTGCAGCACACGCTGTGGGCCGGCTTCATAGAACATCCGCGACAGCGTCGAGTCCTGCGCCGCCAGGCTCACCATCACCCTGTGCAGCTCCACGGACTCACGGCTGTTGATCAGCAGATTAAAGCCGCGGCCGATGTTCAGCAGCGTCTGCGCAATAGGTACCTGGTCATCCAGTTCGAAGAGCAGCTCGGGTAGTTGCTCTTCGCATTTGGACTTCACGGCTTCAGCGAACAGCTTCTCCTTGTCAGTGAAGTGGCTGTACACCGTGAGCTTGGAAACCCCGGCTTCCGCGGCAATTGCGTCCATGCTGCTACCGTCATAACCATTGCTAAGAAACAGGGTCTTCGCCGCTTCCAGAATGGCTTTGCGTTTGGCCAGGTCTTTGGGTCGGCCGGGGCCGCTGGGTGGCAACACTTTGTTTGGCATTGGTCGTTTTTAATACTGGACTAGTGAGTTTGCTATTTTTACTATACCCGCCAGTATAAATATTCAAAAGCCTCCACAAAGGTTAGTCATCATGTTTCGTCATGCACTGTCTGTTGCGTTGCCTGTCAGTCTTATCCTGTTGCTCGGCGCTTGCGGTAATGGCGAGCCCGCCAAGGTTGCCGTGCGTCCGGCCATGGTGGTGCAGCCGCAACTGGCTGGCGACCTGATGGATGCCTACCCCGGTGAGGTGCGTGCGCGCCTGGAGCCGGAGCTGGCGTTCCGTATCGGTGGCAAGGTGGCCAAGCGCTTGGTTGATGTGGGCGCGCGGGTGAAGAAGGACCAGCCGCTGGCCGAACTGGACCCGCAGGACGTGCGTCTGCAGCTCGAGGCTATCCGCGCCCAAGTGGCGGCAGCCGAGGCCAACTTGCAGCTGGTACGTGCCGAGCGTGACCGCTACAAAACCCTGCTGGCGCGCAACCTGGTCAGCCGCTCGCAGTATGACAATGCCGAAAACACCTACCGCTCCGGTGAGGCGCGCCTGAAACAAGTGCGTGCTGAATTCAACGTGGCTAACAATCAGGCTGGTTACGCGGTTCTGCGCGCGTCCCAGGACGGTGTAGTGGCGCGGCGGATGGTTGAAGTCGGCCAGGTGGTAGCCGCAGGGCAAACCGTGTTCACCCTGGCTGCGGATGGCGAGCGGGAAGTGTTGATCAACCTGCCGGAGCAAGCCTTCGAGCGCTTTAAGGTCGGTCAGGATGTGGCGGTTGAACTGTGGTCGCAGCCGGATCAGCGCTTCCCGGGGCGCATCCGTGAGATGTCGCCATCGGCCGATCCGCAATCGCGCACCTTCGCTGCCCGCGTGGCCTTCGTGGAAGGCAAGGTGCCGGCCGAACTGGGCCAGAGCGCCCGCGTATTTATCGCCCACAACGGCGACGTGCCGCTGGCCGTGCCGCTGTCGGCCGTGACGGCCGAGAAGGGCCAGCCCTATGTCTGGGTGGTCGACCCCAAGGATTCCACTCTCAAGCGCACTGACGTGCGCATTGGTGCCTACGGTGAGAAAACCGTGCCGATACTCGAAGGCCTGCAAGCCACTGATTGGGTGGTAGCGGCCGGTGGTCAGGTGTTGCGTGAAGGCCAGCAGGTGCGTCCGGTGGACCGCGACAACCGTGCGGTGCAGTTGACGGCCAAGGCCGACCTGACGGTCGAGGAGTAAGCCCGATGGATTTCAACCTCTCCGCCTGGGCGCTGCGTAACCGCCAGATCGTCCTGTACCTCATGCTGCTGCTGGCTGTAGTCGGCGCTATTTCCTACACCAAGCTGGGCCAGAGCGAAGACCCGCCCTTTACCTTCAAGGCCATGGTGGTGCGCACCAACTGGCCAGGGGCGAGCGCCGAAGAAGTGGCCCGGCAGGTCACTGAGCGCATCGAAAAGAAGCTGATGGAGACCGGCGACTACGACAAGATCGTCTCGTTCTCGCGTCCGGGTGAATCCCAGGTGACCTTTATCGCCCGCGATTCGATGCATTCCGCCGACATTCCTGACCTGTTCTATCAGGTGCGTAAAAAGGTCAGCGATATTCGCCACACCTTGCCCCAGGGTATTCAGGGGCCGTTCTATAACGATGAATTCGGTACCACCTTCGGCAATATCTACGCACTGACCGGTGAAGGCTTCGACTACGCCGTGCTCAAGGATTACGCCGACCGCGTCCAGCTGCAGCTGCAGCGGGTCAAGGATGTCGGCAAGGTCGACCTGCTCGGTTTGCAGGACGAGAAGGTGTGGATCGAACTGTCCAACACCAAGTTGGCCACCCTTGGCCTGCCACTGGCGGCCGTGCAGCAGGCGTTGGAAGAACAGAACGCGGTGGCTGCCGCCGGCTTCTTCGAAACCGCCTCGGATCGCGTGCAACTGCGCGTCACTGGGCGTTTTGAAACGGTTGATGAAATCCGTAACTTCCCGATTCGTGTGGCCGACCGTACGTTCCGCATCTCTGATGTAGCCGAGGTTAAGCGCGGCTTCAATGATCCACCCGCGCCGCGCATGCGCTACATGGGTGAAGACGCCATCGGCCTGGCGGTGTCGATGAAGGCCGGTGGCGACATTCTGGTGCTGGGCGAGGCCCTGGAAGGTGAGTTCGCTCGCCTGCAGGAAACCCTGCCGGCCGGCATGCAACTGAACAAGGTGTCGGATCAGCCAGCAGCGGTGAAGACGGGCGTCGGTGAGTTCGTTCGCGTGCTCACCGAAGCGGTGATCATCGTGCTGCTGGTGAGTTTCTTCTCCCTCGGCCTACGCACGGGCCTGGTGGTGGCGCTGTCGATTCCGCTGGTGTTGGCGATGACCTTCGCCGCCATGTACTACCTCGGCATTGGCCTGCACAAGATTTCCCTCGGCGCGCTGGTGCTGGCGCTGGGCCTGATGGTGGATGACGCGATCATTGCCGTGGAGATGATGGCGATCAAGATGGAGCAGGGATACGACCGCATTAAAGCGGCCAGTTATGCCTGGACCAGCACTGCTTTCCCCATGCTCACCGGCACCCTGATTACCGCAGCCGGCTTCCTGCCGATTGCCACGGCGCAGTCGGGCACCGGTGAATACACCCGCTCGATCTTCCAGGTGGTGGCGATTGCCCTGCTGGTGTCGTGGATCGCTGCCGTGGTGTTTGTACCGTACCTCGGCGCCAAGCTGCTGCCCGATCTGGCCAAGCTGCACGCGGCCAAGCATGGCGGCAGCGCCGACGGCCACGACCCCTATGGCACGCCGTTCTACCGGCGCGTGCGCACGGCGGTGGAGTGGTGCGTACGTCGGCGTAAAACCGTGATCGTGCTGACTATCGCGCTGTTTGTCGGCTCCATCCTGCTGTTCCGCTTTGTCCCGCAGCAGTTCTTCCCGGCCTCCGGCCGTCTGGAGCTGATGGTCGACCTCAAACTCAGTGAAGGTGCGTCCCTGGCCGCCACCGAGGAGCAGGCCAAGCGTCTGGAGAAATTACTCAGTGGCCATGAAGGCATCGACAACTTTGTCGCCTACGTCGGTACCGGTTCGCCGCGCTTCTACCTGCCGTTGGACCAGCAGCTGCCGGCTGCCAGCTTTGCCCAGTTTGTGGTGCTGGCGAAAAGCATCGAAGACCGCGAGAAGATCCGCACCTGGCTGATTGAGGTGCTCAACGACGAGTTCCCGACCCTGCGCACGCGTATCTCGCGTCTGGAGAACGGCCCGCCTGTGGGCTATCCGGTGCAGTTCCGCGTCTCCGGTGAGCATATCGACGAGGTGCGTCAGTTGGCCCGTCAGGTGGCCGATAAGGTGCGCGAGAACAGCCATGTGAGCAACGTGCACCTGGATTGGGAAGAACCGAGCAAGGTGGTGCGCCTGAACATCGATCAGGAGCGTGCCCGCGCCTTGGGTGTGAGCACCGCCGATCTGTCGCGCTTCCTGCAAAGTTCGCTGACCGGCTCGCCCGTTAGCCAGTACCGCGAAGGTAACGAGCTGATCGAAATCCTCCTGCGCGGCACGGTGAGTGAGCGTCAGGAACTCGGCCTGCTGCCAAGCCTGGCGGTGCCCACCGATAATGGTCGCAGCGTGCCGCTTTCGCAGATCGCCACCCTGGAGTACGGCTTCGAGGAAGGCATCATCTGGCACCGCAACCGTCTGCCGACCGTCACCGTGCGTGCTGATGTGTACGGCAAGGAGCAGCCGGCCAGCTTGATCAAGCAGATCCTGCCAACCCTTGAGCCGGTGCGTGCACAGCTGCCGGACGGCTACCAGCTGGACGTCGGCGGCACCGTGGAGGATTCTAGCCGTGGGCAGAAGTCGGTCAACGCTGGTATTCCACTGTTTATCGTGGTGGTACTGACCCTGCTGATGCTTCAGCTGAAAAGCTTCTCGCGCTCGGCCATGGTGTTCCTCACGGCGCCGCTGGGGCTGATTGGCGTGACGCTGTTCCTGCTGATCTTCCGACAGCCGTTCGGCTTCGTTGCCATGCTTGGCACCATCGCCTTGTCGGGGATGATCATGCGTAACTCAGTGATTCTGGTCGACCAGATCGAGCAGGACATCGAAGCCGGTATGGACCGCTGGCACGCGATCATCGAAGCCACCGTGCGGCGTTTCCGGCCTATCGTGCTGACTGCCCTGGCGGCGGTACTGGCGATGATCCCGCTGTCGCGCAGCGTGTTCTTCGGGCCGATGGCCGTGGCCATCATGGGCGGCCTGATCGTCGCCACCGCGTTGACCCTGCTGTTCCTGCCGGCGCTGTATGCGGCATGGTTCCGGGTCAAGGAAGTGGAAGCGAAACCAGCCTGATTCGGCGGCAGACGATGTGAAAAGCCAGGCCCAGTGCCTGGCTTTTTTATGCCGTTCAGAAAAGTCGTTTGTTGGTCTACTGTCAAAAATATGCAACTGTCAGCTGTGTGGTGCAGCTGGCTTTTACTGCGATTACAGTCTGTTACAGAGGGGTTTAGAGCGTTTCTTCGAATTATCTGCTTACGTTTCGTCGTTTTTGTTTGACATATTTTACGTATTTGCCAGACTGCGCGACCTTGAACGGGCGCGTGCAGCAACCCGTCGAGAATGGTCATAACAAAAACCTGTAGCCCATCGATCCGTCCTGCGCAGCCTGCGCGGGCCATGCATGCGGTGGGCTGACGTCTGTGGAACGGGAAAGCATGCTGATCTGGTTCGTTGCGCTCTATTTGCTGGTGACTGTCGCCATCGGTTTCTGCGCCTCCACCCGGGTGCACAACACCCGCGATTTCGCCTCCGGTGGTCGTAGCATGGGCTTCCCCATCGTCGCCGCCATGGTGTTCGCCACCTGGTTTGGCTCCGAGGCCGTGCTGGGTATCCCCGCCACCTTCCTCGAAGAAGGCTTTGCCGGCATCGTCGAAGACCCATTCGGCTCATTTGGTTGCCTGTTCCTGGTCGGCCTGATCATCGCCCGGCCGCTGTACCGGATGAACCTGCTGACCATCGGCGACTACTTCAAGAAACGCTTCGGCCCGCAGGTCGAGCTGATCATCAGCCTGGTCATCGTCATGTCCTACCTGGGCTGGATCGCCGCGCAGCTGATTGCGTTGGGCCTGGTGTTCAACGTCATCTCCGACGGCAGCATCAGTACGACCCAGGGCATGTTCCTCGGTACCTTTATCGTGCTGCTGTACACCCTGTTCGGCGGCATGTGGTCGATTGCCCTGACTGACTTCTTCCAGATGATCATCATCGTCGTCGGCCTGATCTATCTGGTCTGGCTGTTCAGCGACATGGCCGGCGGCGCCGACCTGGTGATCAGCAAGGCGGCCAGCGATGGCAAATTCACCTTTATGCATGCCTTCGAGCCCAAGGACATCGTCGCCTTTATCGGCGCAGCGGTGACCATGATGCTCGGCTCCATCCCGCAGCAGGACGTCTACCAGCGCGTGATGTCGGCCAAGAGCGAGAACATTGCTGCGCGTGCCTCGATGGCCGGCGCGGTGTTCTATCTGGGCTTCTGCATGCTGCCGATTTTCTTGGTGTACGCCGCCTCGATGATCGACCCGGCGCTGGTCGAGAAGTGGCTGACCGAAGACTCGCAGATGATTCTGCCGTTGCTGATCCTCGACAAGACGCCGCTGTTCGCCCAGATCATGTTCTTCGGCGCGCTGCTCTCGGCGATCATGTCCACTGCCTCCGGCACCTTGCTGGCGCCGTCGGTAACCCTGACCGAGAACGTGCTCAAGCGTTTCCTGCCGGTGCTTAACGACAAGCAGTTCCTGCTGCTGATGCGCGTCACCATCGTGGTCTGCGCGGCGGCGACTCTGAGCTTTGCCCTGTATTCCGATGCGAGCATCTACGAGATGGTCGGCAACGCCTACAAGGTGACCCTGGTGGCGGCCGTTGTGCCGTTGTTTGCCGGGTTGTTCTGGAAGCGCGCGACCACCCAGGGCGCGCTGGTTGCCATCGCCTTTGGTCTGGTGTCGTGGATCTACCTGGAATACACCTGGAGCGAAGCCGCCTTCTGGCCGCCGCAGCTGGCGGGCCTGCTGTTCAGCATGGCCGGTATGTTGATTGGTACGCTGCTGCCGCAGTGGAGCCGTAATCACAACGGTACGCTGGTGGCGCAGGCGGAATAAGCCTGGCGCTTGGCCGACAAAACCCCGCTGATTGGCGGGGTTTTGTTTTTCGGCCCCGGTGAGGGCATGTCTCGCCCTTGTAGGAGCGGCCCATGGCCGCGAGCTTTGTTGTTTTCTGGGATTGGTCTTTGTATGCGCCGCTTTTGCTGCGTTTCGGATATTGGTTCCGCCCTTACGGCGGGTCACTTCTGGCAAACGCCCCAGAAGTAACCAAGAGGTCTTGCCCCTTGCATCCGGGTCTCGCTGCGCTCGACTTCCCTCACTCCATCATTGCTCCAGGGGCACGCCGCGAAGGGCCATCCTTGGCCCATCGCGGCTCTCGCGGCATCCATGCCGCTCAACCCCTTACACAACGATTCCACTCGGCCTCCTGATGGGGCCTTTGGCGTCGTCTGTGAAATTGCAGGCTGGTAACTAAAAACAGAGCAACAGCTTTGTCTTTTGCCTTTCGCTCTGCCTTCCACAAATCGGCTAGGCAATGCGGTCCCCGAATCCCGTCAGGAGGCCGAGTGGAAGTGCTGTGGAGAGGGGCGTTTGGCATGGATGCCAAACGAGGCATGTCGGGCCATGGATGGCCCGTCTTGCCGACCCTCGGAACAGCACCGTAGCGAGGGGAGTTGAGCGCAGCGAAACCCGGATGCCGGGCGCGCTTTCTCTTTGGTTACTTTCTCTTTGCGCGCGCAAAGAGAAAGTGACTCGCCGTAAGGGCGAAAAGGTGATTCAAATTCAACGCAAATGCGGCGGGCGTTAGGGGCTTGATGGGTAGCAAGCAGGCCTTGCCCATCGCGCCATTCTAGGGCGGCCCTCTTGGAGGCCTCAGCCGGGAAAAGCTGGATAGCCGTGCTCTCGATCTGTATCTCAAAGGTACAGGCTGCAAAGGCGGGATTTTGGGTGGGGGGCTTCATGCCGCCAGTTTCGGCGGCATGGGGGAAGATGTTGCAGATTGACGCGGTTAAGTACCTAGGCGTTATATCCATGCATCTGTTAGGGGAGTGCTGAGATGGAAAACATAGATAAATTTAACTACTACGTTGCGTTGATCTTCGCCCGGCTACAACGAAACTTTCCTGAGCGTGTAAATGTTACGGGCCCTGACATGTTCGGTGGAACAAGTTGTGAAAGCACTATTGACGCTGCGGGCCGCTATACAGGCAAGTATCTAGTAGATGGTGAAGTTCAGGACTTAAGAAACGATCTAGATTTTCTTTGGGCCACTACTCGCTGGCTTATAGATACTGGGTATCTGATAGGTAGTGCTAAAAATGAAATGGCTGGAAGGGTCTGTCATGTGACCTTAAGCCCAAAAGCTTTAGAAGTACTCAAAGCTGCACCTTCATCAATTTCGGCCGAGCGTTCTCTTGGTGACGATCTTGAGGAAGCGATGTCGACTGCTGCCAAGGATAAGCTAGCTGAAATTGCCGGTACTGGATTGACATGGCTTTTCAAGGTTGGCTGGGGTGCCGTCGGTGCCGTTTAGGCCCTTTAGATCGGCGTTAAAAGCGCCGATCTCATCTAGCCATATATGTTTTGTCTATTTCTCGATCAATAGAAGGTTTTGAAGAGCAGTTTGTTTACGTTCACAAAAAAGCCAGACCTCATGGTCTGGCATTTTCGTATCTACGTCACCCGTTCTTACAACGCCCCAAACACCTTCTTCGCCAAACTGGTAGCCGCACCCGCCGGGTTTTCCCTAATGCTGGCTTCCTGCTCGGCGATCATGGCAAACAGACCGTCCAGCGCCTGCTCGGTTACATAGTTCTCGATATTCGCGCTTTTCGCGTCGATCACGCCGAAGCTCGCGGCTTGGCCGGCGAAGCTGTTGTATTGCTTGGCCAGGCCGACCTGGTCGGTGGCTTGCTTGACGATGGGCAGGAACTTGGCGCGGATCTGTTCGCGGCTGGTCTTGTTCAGGTATTGAGTGGCGGAATCTTGCGGGCCGCTGAGGATGCTCTTGGCGTCCTGCACGGTCATCTTCTTCACCGAATCCACCAGCAGCGCCTGGGCTTGCGGTACGGCGGCTTCGGCGGCTTTATTCATGCTTGCTTCGAGCTGATCAACCTGCGCGCCCATGCCCATCATCTTCATGGTTTTTGCGGCTTTGCCGAGGTTGCCCGGCAGTTCGATGCGCACGTCCGGGTTATTGCTGAAACCGCCGGGTTTGCCCAGCTGCTGCACGGCTACTTTGGCGCCTTGGGTGAGGGCATCCTTGAGGCCGCCGCTGGCGTCGCTTTGCGAAAGATCGGCCAGCGACAGGGCGAAGGCACTGCTGGAGAGGGCGAGGCCGGCGGCCAGGGAGATAAGACGGAGCATGATGGGCATCCTTGTGCGGTTGGTAAGGCAGTAACTGGAGCTTAACGGAGTGGCGCGCGCAGGCAAATCTGCAGTTGCGTCGCCGCTCTGGCAGGGCGTCGCGCCAGAAGGTCGCTGGAGAGGGAGAAGGGGCGAAGCTAGTTGGTTAAGCGCTGCAGCTCGCGACGCACCATTTGTGCGTAGGCGGCGGGCTTAAGGGCATACAGCTCGGCCGCCACCCAGCTAAGCCAGCGTCCACCCAGCTCGGCCTTGGCGGCCAGCAGGCGCTGGGCTTCAGTTTCGGCGCGAGCCTGGTTGGATTGGTGAAACTCCGCACGGGAGGGCCGTGCGGGTTGGTCGTTGGTTTCGCTCATAACGCTGCGGCCAGGCCGGGTTTACACCGGCTCGGCGACATCCTCGTTGCGATCCATGGTCACCTGGCGAATCGACAGGCGCAGCTCTGCCGGCAGCACGCGCTTGGCGGCGCCTTCGGCCAGTTCGCTGAGCAGCGGGTGGTGGCTGAGTTTGCCGGCTTCATCCTGACGCAGCACGCCCTGGTCGAGCAGGCTCTGGATAAAGTGACGGAACAGGCTCTTGTCGAAGAACTCCGGGGCGTTGAGGCCATGCAGGATCGACAGGCGCTGGGCCATCACGGTGCAGAGGTCTTCCAGCTCTTCGGCGCTGATGGCGTTCTGCCCGGCGTTCAGCAGCAGGGCGGTGGCCATATAGAAGCGCTGCAGGGTCTGCACGATGGCGCGGGCCAGCAGAGTGAGCAGGACGAACTCGCGCGAGCTGGGCGCCGGGCGTACATACATATCGCCGTCGAGCTTGAGCAGGCCCTGTTCAACGAAAGCGGTCAGCCATTGATCGACCACACCGTCCAGCTCATCTAGGTTCCAGCGGATAAACAGTTCGGCTTGCAGGTAGGGGTAGAGCGCGCGGGTGTAGCGCAGGATCTGCTCGCGGCTCATCCGTGAACTGCTCTGGAAAAAGCTCGCCAGCAGCGCCGGCAGGGCGAAGATGTGCAGCACGTTGTTGCGGTAGTAGGTCATCAGAACGGCGTTCTGCTCGTCCAGATAGAGAATCTTGCCGAGGGCGTCCTTCTGTTCGGCGAGCAGGTTCATCTTCTGTACGTATTCGATCAGCGCCTGTCCGTTGCCGTCTGGCAGGGTGGTGTGCGGCGAGTAGGGCACGCTGCGCAGCAGGGCTAGATAGAGGTCGAGCACCCGCGACAGAGCGCGTTCGTCCAGGGCCAGTTTGCTGGTGGAGAGCAGCGCCAGGGCCACCAGGTTGACCGGGTTGATCGCCGCCGCCTCGTTGAGGTGCTGGGCCACGCGCTCGCCGAGGTTGTTGGTGGCTTCATTCAGCCAGGCCGGGCGGTACTGCGTGCCGTAATCCTGCTCACGCCAGTCAGGCTGCTCGCTGTCTAGGAATTCCGCCAGCTTGATCGGCTCGCCGAAGTTGACCCAGACATGGCCAAAGCGCTGCTTGAGCGCGCCGATGACCTTGAAGATGTCGAAGATCGACTCTTTCTTCTTGCTCGCGCCGCGCAGCTCACCCAGGTAGGTGCGGCCTTCCAGCACGCGTTCGTAGCCGATATACACCGGCACGAACACCACTGGCAGGCGGTTGCTGCGCAGGAAGCTGCGCATGGTGATGGCCAGCATGCCGGTTTTCGGTTGCAGCATGCGCCCGGTGCGCGAACGGCCGCCTTCGACGAAGTACTCGACCGGGAAGCCCTTGCTGAACAGGGTGTGCAGGTATTCGTTGAACACCGCGGTATAGAGCGGGTTGCCCTTGAAGGTGCGGCGCATAAAGAACGCGCCGCCACGCCGCAGCAAGCCGCCGATCACCGGCATATTCAAGTTGATGCCGGCAGCGATATGCGGCGGCGTCAGGCCATTACGGAACAGCAGGTAGGACAGCAGCAGGTAGTCGATATGGCTGCGGTGGCAGGGCACATAAATCACCTCGTGGCCCTGGGCGACTTCCTGCACGCCCTCGATATGGTTGACCTTGATGCCATCGTAGATCTTGTTCCAGAACCAACTCAGCACCAGTTCGAGGAAGCGAATGGCGGTGTAGGTGTAATCCGAGGCGATCTCGTTGCCATAGCGCAGGGCCTGGCTTTCAGCCTTCTCCAGGCTGATGTTCTCGCGTTCGGCTTCTTCGATGATCGCCTGACGCACCTGCGGGCCATGCACCAGGCCTTTGACCAGGTTGCGGCGGTGCGACACGTCCGGGCCGATCACGGCGGCTTTCTGGTTGCGGAAGTGCACGCGCAGGATGCGCTGGACCATGCGCAGGGTGCGCTCGTGACCTTTGTCCTGCTCGACCAGCTCGCGCAGATGGATCGGCGTGGAGAACTGCACGCGGGTCTTGCGGCCGAGGATAAGGATGCTGACCAGGCGGCGCAGACGCCCGGTGACCGCCCAGCTGTCGGCGAACAGCAACTTCCACGGGCTGGTTTCGCGGTCCGGCGACTGGCCCCAGAACACGCTGACCGGAATGATCTGCGCATCGTCCACCGCATGCTGGCTCAGCGCGCTGACCAGGCGTTGCAGGGTGGGCGAGATGCCGCGTTTGTCCTGCCGGCCGAGCCAGTCGGGCTCAGGCGTCAGGTAGAAGAAGGCGGCAGGCTCCAGCAGTTCACCCACCGCCACCGGCAGCACCGGGCGTGGCAGGCCGGCCTTGCGGCACTCCGTATCGACCACCGCCAGGTCACTCAGCGACGGTTGCTGCAGCACGTAGAACACCGGCTTGCTGCGGTCGAGCTTGAGGGTAAAGGCGGACTGATTGATGGTTTCCGAGCGCACCCAGAGGTACAGCACGCGGCGCAGGGTGCCAAAAACGAGACGGCGGAGCGGAGATCGGGTCATACGGAGTCTGCAGGCTTGAAAACGAGCATTTGCTCGGGGGGCGTAGTGTGCCGGATCGCTTGGCTGGCGGCAAAAATCTTCTAGGGTTTAGCAGGCGTCAGCTGGGTTGCGAAATTTTTTCAGCGCAGCTGTAACAGCCGCCGGTCGGCCTCGTCTATTGGGCCGAGGCAGCCAATCGGCCGCCACTGTAAACCACCATTGGAGCGTTGCCATGAACCATCTGAACACTGTTGTTGCATCCCTGGGCGCGGTACTGCTGAGCAGCGCTACATTGAGCGTACAGGCCGCGAGCAACCCGTTTGCCGCGCAGGAGCTGAGCAGCGGCTACAGCCTGGCTGCTGGCGAAAAATCCGCCGAAGGCAGCTGCGGTGAGGGCAAATGCGGCGGCGAGATGAAAAAAGCCGAAGGCGAAGGCAAGTGTGGCGAAGGCAAGTGCGGTGGTGAAGCCAAGGCCGAAGGCGAAGGTAAATGCGGTGAAGGCAAGTGCGGCGGCGAGCAGAAAACCGAGTAACGGACTGAGTGCAGGGGCAGAACATGCAGATGGATTTCGTTAACGGTGCCGGGCTGGGCCTGCGTCGCGGCCTGCTTGGAGCGCTGCAGGAGTGCAGCACAGACGAGGTGGATTTCCTCGAGCTGGCGCCGGAGAACTGGATCGGTGTCGGTGGGCGCCTGGGCAAGCAGCTGCGCGCCTTAAGCGAGCGCCTACCACTGCTCTGCCATGGTCTGTCCCTTAACCTCGGTGGCTTTGCCCCGCTGGACATCGAGCTGCTCAAAGCCATCAAGGGCTTTCTCGACCTGCATGGCGTGCGCGGTTACAGCGAGCACCTGTCGGCTTGCGCCGACCATGGCCAGCTTTATGACCTGATGCCGCTGCCGTTTTCCGAGGAGTCGGTGCTGCGTATCGCCGAGCGCGTGCGCATCGTGCAAGACGTACTGGAGCGTCCGCTTATCATCGAAAACGTGTCGGCCTATGCGCAGTTGCCGGGCGAGCTAGATGAAGCGGCGTTTGTCAGCGCGGTGCTGGAACAGGCCGACTGCCAGCTGTTGCTCGACGTGAACAACGTCTTCGTTAACAGCATCAATTTCAACTTTGATGCGTCGGGCTATATCGCCAGTCTGCCCAGTGCGCGCATCGCCTATCTGCATGTGGCCGGGCATTACGACCAGGCCAGTGATTTGAAGATCGATACCCACGGCGCGCCGGTGATTGACCCGGTGTGGGCGCTGCTGGAGCAGGCCTACGCCGTGCACGGCGTGCGCCCGACCTTGCTGGAGCGGGATTTCAACTTCCCGCCGATTGCCGAGTTGTATGCCGAGGTGGCGCAGATTCGTCAGTTGCAAGCGACTGCCACTCCGCTTAGAGGGTACGGCACATGAGCGGCGTCGAAGCACAACGCGCCTTTGCTGCACGGATTCGCCAGCCGGCAGAGCAGCCGCTGCTTGAGGGTGTTACGGCCGAGCGGATGGCGGTGTATGAAGCGCTGTTCTTCAACAATATCGAAGGCTTTATCAGCGGCGCCTTCCCGGTGCTGCACCGGCTGATCGAAGCTGATCGCTGGCAGCGTCTGGTACGCAGTTTTATCGCCGAGCATCAGGCGCGTACGCCTTATTTCTTGCAGATCAGCCAGGAGTTTCTTGCCTGGTTACAGCAGGGCTATGTCGCTGAGGCCGGCGATCCGCAGTTTATGCTGGAATTGGCACATTACGAGTGGGTCGAGCTGGCGTTGGATGTCAGCGAGGCCGAGCTGCCTGCGCAGGGCTGGTCGCCACTGGCCTGGCCGCTGGCGTATCAGTGGCCGGTGCAGCGTATTGGTGGCGACTTCCAGCCGACAACGCCGCCGGGCGAGCCGACGTGTTTACTGGTCTGGCGCGATGGGCAAGACAAAGTGCGCTTTATGCAAATCAGCCCCTTTGCCTATCAGCTGGCGACACGCTTGCAGGCTGGTGAAGGCGCTGATGCCGCATTGTTGGCATTGGCCCAGCAGCATGGTCTGAGCGCCGACACACAGTACTTCAACAATGCCCATAACCTGCTGGCGGAGTGGTGCCGCCAGGAAATCTGGTATTCCCCCGTCACCTAATCACTTGACCCCGGCACCCTCGGTGTCGACCTGCGGAGATGTCCCATGCTGAGCTTTTTCAATCGTCTCCAGGATGCCCTGGACGCTACCCGTCGTCTGGATTTTATCGGTCCGTTATTGCTGCGCCTGTACCTGGTGCCTGTGTTCTGGATGGCCGGTATGCACAAACTGGCGGACATCGACGCCACCGCCGCCTGGTTCGACAATCCGGATTGGGGTCTGGGCCTGCCATTTCCCGAACTGCTGGCCTGGGCAGCGGCGCTCACCGAGACGGGCGGGGCGCTGCTGCTGTTGTTTGGCCTGGCGGTGCGCTGGGTGAGTATCCCGTTGATCGTCACCATGCTGGTGGCGATTTTTGCCGTGCACCTGCCCTTCGGTTGGCAGGCGATTGCCGATGCCAGCGCGCCGTTCGCCAATGAGCGGGTCATGGACTCGGTGGGCAAGCTCGAACGTGCCCGCGAGCTGCTCAAAGAGCACGGCAATTACGACTGGCTGACTAGCAGCGGCAAGCTGGTTGTGCTGAACAACGGTATCGAGTTTGCCGCCACCTACCTGGTGATGCTGGTGGCGCTGTTTTTCAGTGGGGCCGGGCGTTGGTTGAGCCTGGATTATTGGTTTAGCCGGGCATTGCGTCGGCAACCATGAGCCTAACAGGGCCCGCCGCTGCAATGGCGCGGGCCTCTGGCAAAGCATTGAACTAGAGCGGTTTTACTGCTTATAGGTAAAGGAAGTAAAAAGTTCCGCTGTCATCAAATATTTATATATCAGCAACTGCCGTGAAATATCCCGCCGCCAAGATTCCCTCCAGCACGAACGAGCCCCAGCGCTCGGGTGTTTTCAACACTTAAAAGTCCATTTAGAGGAATCTTCGATGATCCGTAAGCACAGCTTCCGTGGAGTAATGGCCGGCTTCGCAACCAGCGCTCTGGCCCTGGCCGTTTCCGCCCAGGCTTTCGCCGGTACCGTTACCACTGACGGCGCCGATCTCGTGATCAAGACCAAGGGTGGCCTGGAAGTCTCCACCACCGACAAAGAATTCAGCTTCAAACTGGGCGGCAAGCTGCAGTGGGATGCCACTAATTTTGATGGCCTGCGCGCCGCAGCTGAAGACAGCCCGTTCGATGGCGCCTTCAATACCTACATCCGTCGTGCCGAGCTGTCCATCGAAGGTGTTGCGTACAAGAACTGGGGCTACGGTTTCACCCTGGAACACGATGGCACCGATGATAATGCCACTAAGTTCACCGATGCCTTCTTCACCTACGACGGTCTTGATCTGGCCAGCGTGACCATCGGTCGTTTTGGCGCAGAGTATGGCTTGGAAAACACCACCAGCTCTTCGTGGATCACTGGTATTGAGCGTCCGTTCATGTACGACTACCTCAATGGTGACGAAGACACCAACTTTGGCGTGGCGGTTAAACACAGCGGCGACAATTATGGTCTGCTTGCTCAGGCTGCTACCTACAAGACCGAATACAACGACGGCGACAAAGACAACGACGAGTCGTTTGGCTATACCCTGCGTGCCAACTGGGCTCCTTACATGAACGGTACCGATGTTGTTCACCTGGGTGCCAACTTCCACAGCAACAATCCGGATGACGACCGTGCTCGCGTTCGTACTCGTATGGGCCTGCGCAGTGATGGCAACGACCGTCTGACCTTCTCCGATACTCGTGTGACCGATAAAGATGTCGAGTGGTTGCTTGAGGCCGGTGCACAGTTCGGCGGTTTGCGTGCACAAGCTGAATACTTCAGCCGTAGCATCAGCGGCAAGAGCACAACTGGCACTTCCCAGGACGTTGATGTTGACGGCTACTACGCTCAGGTTGGCTACATGTTTGGCGGTGTTCGTGGTTTCAAAGCTGCCGATGGCAAGTGGGATAAACCAACTGAAGCCGGTGCAATCGAAGTGTTTGCCCGCTATGAAAACAGCACTATCGACGGTGATGCTTCCGCCGTTAGCACCAACATCATCGCTGGCGTGGCTCCGGTTAGCGTCAATGACGAGTTTGAAACCAGTGCCATGGTTGTCGGCGTCAACTACTTCCCGACTAAAGCCATTCGCATGAGCTTGAACTACGTCGATTATGAAGTTGACAACGTCAACACCAATGCCAGCCTGACCAAGAACGGCAAAACCTACAAAGTAGAAGACGACGGCCAGGCCATCGTTGGTCGTCTGCAGTACGTGTTCTAAGTAACACCGCTCAACTGCTGCTCCTATCTTTAAGCCCCGCCAAGTGCGGGGCTTTTTTTCGCAATTTTTATGTTGGGAAGGACCGATGCGCGTTTGTGCTGTGTTGTTACTGATGGCGGCTATGAGTTCTGCAGCCGTGGCTGAGGATTACCGTGCGGCCAAGCCCGGTGAGTTGTTGCAGATACGTCTTGAACAGTTGCACCCGACCCAGGCCGTGGTGGGTTATGACCAGATTTATTACAAGCTCGGGCGTTTTGCCAAAGAGCTGAACAAACTCTTCGATGAGTACTGCGAGGGCAATGGCCAGGGCGAAAGCAGTAAGGTGCCAAAGGGCGCCAATCTGCATCAGCCGGACAGCTTCAGTTGCCAGGGTGCAGTGGCTTCACGCAGCAGTGAGATGAAAACTGTGGTGGTCGGCCCAGAGGGTAAGTTGTACCTGACCGATGGTCACCATACGTTCACCACGTTGTGGGAGCAGCCTGAAGGCGGCGCCAAGCTGCAGATGTGGGTCAAGGTAACCGACAACTTCAGCGATAGCGCGGATCTGGCCAGCTTCTGGCAGCGCATGCAGGCCGCGCGCAAGGTCTGGCTCAAGGATGGCCAAGGTCAGGTGATTACCCCGGAGCAGATTCCAGCGCAGCTTGGCCTGGCCAATCTGGGCGATGATCCCTACCGCGCGCTGGTGTATTTCACCCGCGAGGTGGCCTACGACAAACCGCGTTCGGGCGACGTGGCCCCTGAGTTTCTCGAGTTCTACTGGGGCAACTGGCTGCGTGGCCAGCTCAATCTGAGTGAGTACGACCTGCGCGACAAAGGCGACTACCGCGACGCGATTGGCGAGGCAGCCAAGCTGATGGTCGCCCTGAAGGCCGACAACACGGTCGGTGACAGCGGCTTCAAGGCGGCGGAGCTGGGCGGCTACTCTTCTGTCGACCGCAAGGAAATGGGCAAGATGGCCAGCAAGAAGCTGCCGTATATGGTTGCCTACAAGGCCACGCGCTGACACGGTCATATCGCGCCAGGCAAGGTGTCTGGCGCTGGGCTTGGCGCTATAGTGCAGCCTTGCCCGAGTCGCCGAGCTACCGATGTTGCCTACCTGCCTGAAGTCCATCCATGAAATTGCCGCCAGTCAGTGGGATGCTCTGCTGACTGATGCGCAGCCCTTTTTGCGCCACGCCTTTCTCTCGGCTCTGGAGGATAGCGGTAGTGTGGGCGGGCGCACTGGCTGGCAGCCGGCTCATGCAGTTCTACTCGGCGAACAAAGCCAACTGCTGGCCGCCATGCCGGGCTATGTGAAAAGCCATTCCTATGGCGAGTACGTGTTCGATCATGGCTGGGCGGATGCCTGCCACCGTGCGGGCATCGACTATTACCCCAAGCTGCTCGGTGCGATTCCTTTTTCGCCTGTGACGGGCCAGCGCGTGCTGGGCGATCCACAGGCGGCCGGGCAATTGCTCGATGAGCTAAGCGCTGGCCTTGAGCAACAGGGCTTGTCGAGCCTGCATATCAACTTCACCACCGAGGCCGAAAATGCCCTGCTGCAGGGCCGTGATGGCTGGTTGCAGCGTCTGGGGTGTCAGTTTCACTGGCGCAACCGTGGCTACCGGGATTTTCAGGACTTTCTCGATGCGCTCAGTTCGCGTAAGCGCAAGCAGATGCGCAAAGAGCGCGAGCAAGTGGCGGGGCAGGGCATCGAGTTCGACTGGCGCGAAGGCCATCAGCTCAGTGAGCTGGAGTGGGATTTCGTCTACCTGTGTTACGCCAATACCTACCGCGTGCGCGGCCAGTCACCCTACCTGACGCGCGCTTTTTTCAGCCTGCTGGCCGAGCGCATGCCCGAGATGATCCGCGTGGTACTCGCCCATCAAGCCGGCAGACCTGTGGCCATGGCCTTTAGCCTGGTCGGCGGCGACAGCCTGTACGGACGCTACTGGGGTTGTCTGGCGGAGTTTGATCGGCTGCATTTCGAAACCTGTTTCTACCAGGGTATGGACCATGCCATCGCCGCTGGCCTGCAACGCTTCGACGCCGGTGCCCAGGGCGAGCACAAGCTGATTCGCGGCTTTGAGCCGGTGATCACCCACTCCTGGCACTACCTCTGCCACCCCGGCCTGCGCAATGCCGTGGCGAACTTTCTCGCCGAAGAACAGCATGGCGTGCGCGGTTATGCTGAGGATGCACGCGGTTTGTTGCCGTATCGGCAGGGCTGAGGGTTTTCGCGGGCATGGCCCGCTCCTACAGGAGGATAGTCTGACAATACACATCAACCGTAGCGGCCCATGGCCGCTATCTGCGTTTTACTCCACCCCGACAAATCCC
This sequence comes from Pseudomonas sp. OTU750018, assembly GCF_011636575.1. NCBI lineage: Bacteria > Pseudomonadati > Pseudomonadota > Gammaproteobacteria > Pseudomonadales > Pseudomonadaceae > Pseudomonas > Pseudomonas sp. OTU750018. The sequence goes on along the minus strand of NZ_JAAPAU010000001.1, from coordinate 654,769 downwards.
CCTGTCTGATGCTGCCAAAGCCGCGCGTAGAGGCCGCCTGCGGCGATCAGTTCACTGTGGCTGCCGGTTTCGACGATACGCCCCTGATCGATCACCACCAGGCGGTCCATCCGCGCGATGGTCGACAGGCGGTGGGCGATGGCGATCACCGTTTTGCCCTGCATCAGGGTATCCAGGCTTTCCTGGATCGCCGCTTCGATTTCCGAGTCCAGCGCCGAGGTGGCTTCGTCCAGCACCAGAATCGGTGCGTCCTTGAGCAGCACGCGGGCGATTGCGATGCGTTGGCGCTGGCCGCCGGAGAGCTTTACCCCGCGCTCGCCGATCTGTGCGTCGAAACCATGGCCGCCCATGCCGTCGTCCAGCAGCGGGATAAAGCTGTCGGCGCGGGCCTTGCGCACGGCTTCGAGCAGCTGTGCTTCGCTGGCTTCGGGCTTGCCGTAGAGCAGGTTGTCGCGGATTGAGCGGTGCAGCAGCGAGGTGTCCTGGGTGACCATGCCGATCTGCGCGCGCAGGCTCTCCTGGGCTACGTCGGCGATATTCTGGCCGTCGATCAGGATGCGCCCGCTCTCCAGGTCGTAAAGGCGCAGCAGCAGGTTGGCCAGGGTTGATTTGCCCGCGCCGGACGGGCCGATCAGGCCGATCTTCTCTCCGGGTGCCACCGTCAGGCTCAGGCCGGCGATCACGCCGTTGCGCTTGCCGTAATGAAAGTGGATGTTGTCGAACTGCACGGCGCCCTGGCTGACGTGCAGCGGCTTGGCCTCGGGCTGGTCGAGTACCTGGCGCGGCTGCACGATGGTTTTCATGCCGTCCTGCACGGTGCCGACGTTCTCGAAAATGCCGTTAACCACCCACATGATCCATTCGGCCATGCCGTTGATGCGGATCACCAGGCCCAGTGCCAGGGCGATAGCGCCAGTGCTGATCAGTTGCTGATCCCACAACCACAGCGCCAGCGCGCCGGTGCCGACGATCAGCATGCCGTTAAGGCAGGTGATCAGGAAATCCAGGGTAGTGATGATGCGCGACTGCAGACGTACCTTGCCGAGCAATTCCTGCATGGCTTCGCGGGCGTAGTGTTCCTCGACCTGGGTGTGGGCGAACAGCTTGAGCGTGGTGATGTTGCTGTAGCCGTCGACCACCCGGCCCATGACTTTCGAGCGCGCCGCCGAGGCCGCCGCTGAGCGTTCCTTGATACGCGGCACGAAGTACCAGAGCGCCGCGCAGTAACCGACTATCCACAGCAGCAGCGGGGCAATCAGGCGCAGGTCGGCGGCAGCAAACAGGTACAGCGCGCTGGCGGCATACACCAGCACATGCCAGAGCGCGTCGACCACCTGCATCGCCGAGTCGCGCAGCGAAGGGCCGGTCTGCATGATGCGTTGGGCAATGCGCCCGGCGAAATCGTTCTGGAAGAAGCTCAGGCTCTGCTTGAGCACATAGCGGTGGTTCTGCCAGCGGATCAGGTTGGTTAGGCCAGGGTTGATGGTCTGATGCGTGAGCAAGTTATGCAGGCCGAACACCAGTGGGCGGATGACCAGCGCCACCAGCAGCATCCACAGCAGCGTGTGCTGGTGCTGCTCGAAGAACTCTCCACTTGGGGTGTTCTGCGTCATGTCGATCAGCTGACCGAGGAAGCTGAACAGCGCCACTTCGATCAGGGCGGCGACGAAACCGACCACCAGCACGGCGAGCATCAGCGGCCAGACTTGGCGCAAATAGTAGGCGTAGAACGCCAGCATGCCGGCCGGAGGCTCGACATCCGGGCTGGCTTTGAAGACGTCGATAAGGCTTTCGAAACGGCGAAACAACATGTCAGGCATCCTGCCTAAATCAGGGAATAGCGCCCGATTCTAACGAGTTTGCCGGGGAAGGTGTTGCGCAGAAAAAACAGGCGGGGTGTGAAGCGGGCTTGAATGCGCGGGGTGAGTAGGCCCACCCCGCGTGGGGTTATCAGAGACGCTTGGCGGCAGTGATCAGCACCGGCTCACGCGGCACATTCTGATGGCCGCCACGGTTGGCAGTCGGCACCTGCGCGATCTTGTCGACCACGTCCATGCCCTTCACCACCTTGCCGAACACCGCGTAACCGAAGTCACGCGAGCCGTGGTCGAGGAAGGCGTTGTCCTTGTGGTTGATAAAGAACTGGCTGGTGGCCGAGTCGCGTACCTGGGTACGGGCCATGGCCAGGGTGCCGCGCACGTTGTGCAGGCCGTTGTCGGCTTCGTTCTTGATTGGCGCCTGGGTGTCTTTCTGCTGCATGTCGGCATCGAAACCGCCGCCTTGCACCATAAAGCCTGGGATCACGCGGTGGAACTGGGTGCCGGCGTAGTAGCCGCTGTCGACGTAGGCGAGGAAATTGGCGGTGCTGATTGGCGCCTTTTCGGCATCCAGTTCGATCTCGATTTCACCGAAGCTGGTGGTCAGCAGCACTTTCGGGTTTTCGGCGGCCAGCAGGCTGCCGGCAAACAGGATGGAGCAGGCGGCGAGGGTGAGGGTCTTGAACATGCGGGTAGTCCTTATTGTTGCTTGGCAGTAGGGGCGGCCTGTTCGACTTCGGCAAGGAAGGCTAGCAGGCTGCTGTTGAATTGTTCGGGTTGGTCCAGCGGTGTGGCGTGGCGTGAATCTTCGATTACCAGCAGGCGCGCATTGGGCATTTCGTTAACGTAGGACTGCTTCTGCGCCACCGGGGTGTAATCGCGGTCTGCCGTGACCACCAGGGTCGGACAGCTGATCCGCGCCAGGCGTTCCCGCACGCCCCAGCCGATGATCGCATCCAGGCTGGCAAGGTAAGCACGCTTGTCGTTCTGCGGCCAACGCACCAGGATTTTCTGCCGCAGCTCTTCCTGCTCTGGTTTGGGGAACAGCAGTTTACCCAGGGCCTTGGCAATGGTGTCGAGGCTGAGCAGGCGCGACAGGCTCCAGCGTTTGGCGATCTCGATATAGTCGCGCGGGCTTTTCGCCTTCACTTCCGGGCCGCTGTTGACGATGCACAGGCTTTTCAGCAATTCGGGGCGATCCACGCCCAGCTGGAAGCCGATCATGCCGCCCATGGAAATACCCACCAGATGCACCTGCGCCAGTTGCAGGTGCTCAATCAGTGCCGCCACATCCTCGGCGAAACCTTGAATGCTGTAGCGCTCGCGGGGTTTGTCCGAGCGGCCGTGGCCGCGCACATCCAAGGCGATCACCCGGTAATGACGGGCCAGCTCGGGCACCTGGTATTCCCAATCGCGGGTGCTTGAGCCAAGGCCGTGCACCAGCAGCACAGGGGCACCGTGGCCGTAGTCTTCGTAGTGCAGCTGGCAATCATCGTTGTTGAAGTATGGCATCTGCGGGACTCCTTATCAGGCCGAGGGCAGCGGCGCAGCAAAGGCTGCATTTAACGGCGCAGCATCGAAACGCTGAATCAGCTCAACGAGAATCTGTGTGGCGGGCCCCAGGGGCTTGTCCTTGTTCGAGTAGAGGAAGAACAAGGGGTTGCGGCTGCCACCCTGGTCCAGTGGCAGCGGTTTGAGCAGGCCGTCCTTGAGCTCGCGCTCAATCATATGGCGTGGCAGCCAGGCAAAGCCCAGACCGTTGCCGACAAACGTGGCGGCCGTGGCCAGGCTGCCGACCGTCCAGCGCTGTTCGGCGCCGAGCCAGCCAACATCCTTGGGTTGTTGGCGACCTGAGTCGCGAATCACCACCTGCATCTGGGTTTCCAAATCCTGGAAGGTTACGACGCGCTGCAGGCGATGCAGCGCATGATCGGGGTGAGCCACGGCGACAAACTCCACGGTGCTCATTTCTGCGCCGAGAAAACCGGGAATGTTCAGCGCGCTGATGGCGAGGTCGGCCATGCCGTCCTTGAGCACTTCTTCCACCCCGGACAGCACTTCCTCGCGCAGACGTACACGGCAGCCGCGGCTTTGCGGCATAAAGGCGGTCAGCGCGCGCACCAGGCGGGCGTTGGGGTAGGCGGCATCGACCACCAGGCGTACTTCGGCCTCCCAGCCTTGCTCCATATGGTGCGCCAGGTCTTCCAGTTGGCTGGCCTGTTTGACCAGTTGTCGCGAGCGACGCAGCAGCACGTCGCCGGCTTCGGTGAGTACCGCCTTGCGTCCGTCGATACGCAGCAGCGGTACGCCCAGCTGCTCCTGCATCCGTGCCACGGTATAACTCACCGAAGATTGTGAGCGGTGCAGCACCTCGGCGGCCTGGGCAAAACCGCCGTGATCGACCACGGCCTGCAGGGTGCGCCATTGGTCGAGCGTTACGCGGGGGGCTTTCATATTCGATTCCCGTACTGAGGGTGCAAACACCCACTCAATCAACCTAAACTGGCCGTCTTTTACCGGAGACTGCCCTGATGAAAAAGCTCTGTTGTGCGTTGCTGGCCTGCTTGCCGCTGACTGTAATGGCCTACCCGATCGAGGTGGAAAAACAGCTTAATGGTGCTGAAGTCTCCGCCACCACTCAGGAAATCGACCACAACATGGGTGCTGTGCAGCTGTACAACTATGGCCGTAGCGATGCCAAGTGCACGGCGGTTTTCCGTAACGGCCCTGAAGCGCCGCGCACCCGCAAGGTCGTCCTGCCCGCTGGTGACAGCAACAACCTGGCGGTGAAGTTCAGCCGTAGCATTATCAAGCTGCGGGTCAAACTAACCTGCGAACTGTCTTAATACTGGCCTGAGACTAAGCGCGGCCTGGCTATAAATCAAATTATTAGATTGTTTTGTGCGGTTATTTGCGCTTTTTAATCGAATTAAGTGCGCCTACTCTTTGTCCATCGACGTTCAACACCCCTTCGATGGAGCACACAACATGGCCAACGTCCTGGTAATTGAAAGCAGCGCCCGCCAGCAAGGTTCGGTTTCGCGTCAGCTTACGGCGCAATTTATCGCCAACTGGTCGTCTGCCAATCCGGCAGATCAGATCAAAGTGCGTGACTTGGCGGTTGATCAGGTGCCGCATCTGGATGCCAACCTACTAGGCGGTTGGATGACCCCAGCGGAGCAACAGAGCGACGCCGAGCAAGCGGCGCTGGCGCTGTCCAACCTGCTGACCGACGAATTGCTGGCCGCTGATGTGCTGGTGCTGGCTGCGCCTATGTACAACTTTGCCATCCCTAGCACCCTGAAGGCTTGGCTCGATCACGTGCTGCGCGCCGGGGTGACCTTCAAGTACACCGAAACCGGCCCGCAAGGCCTGCTCAGCGGCAAGCGCGCCTTTGTTCTGACTGCTCGTGGCGGCATCTACGCTGGCGGCACCCAGGATCATCAGGAACCCTACCTGCGCCAGGCGCTGGCCTTTGTCGGCATCCACGATGTCAGCTTTATCCATGCCGAAGGCCTCAATCTGGGCAGCGAGTTTATGGAAAAGGGCCTGAATCAGGCCAAGGCGCAACTGGCCCAGGCCATCTGATTTTTCCGCAAGATCTTGATCTCCTGGCGTCCGGTGCTCCTGGACGTCTCTGCCCGCTCTGCTGATGCAGTGCGGGCTTTTTTATGCCCTGCATTTTTGCACTGTACGGCTGTTTAAGTACCTGGCTGTGTCGCTTTGTGGCTGTGGCCTTCACTACAAGCCAGGCAAGATGTCAGGGTCTGATTAAGCAGGGTGGAGTGATGCAGCTGTCTGGGCGCGGTGTAGCGCTGTCGATTATTGCCTCGGTGTTGTTTGCTCTGGTGCCGGGCTATGTGCGGCTGTTAGCACCATTGGATGGCTTGCAGGTGTTTGCCCAGCGGGTGTTGTGGTCAATACCGGCGGTATTGCTGCTGATCACTTTGTCGCGGCAATGGCCGGTGCTGCTCGCCGCCTGCGAACGAGTGCGGCGCGAGCTGTTGCTGTTCGCCAGTCTGCCGTTGGCCGCGTTGTTGATGGGGATTCAGTGGGCGCTGTTTGTCTGGGCGCCGCTGGCCGGACGCATGCTGGAAGTGTCGCTGGGCTATTTTCTGCTGCCGCTGGCCATGGTGCTGGCCGGGCGGGTGTTTTATGGCGAGCGGCTGCGACCATTGCAGCGTCTGGCGGTGTTCTGCGCCTTGCTCGGCGTGGCCCATGAACTTTGGCTGACCCAGGCGTTCTCCTGGGTGGTGATGGTCACGGTGCTGGGGTATCCGCCGTATTTCATGTTGCGCCGTTGGATGCGTCTGGACGCCTTGTCCGGCTTTGCCTTCGAGATGCTGTTTATGGCACCGGTGGCAATCTGGCTGGTGCTGCAATGGAGCCCGCCGCAGCTGTTTGCCCAGGTGCCGCAGCTGTGGTGGCTGCTGCCGGGGCTGGCGATCCTCAGTTCCCTGGCGTTTGCCGCGATGATGGCTGCCAGTCGCCTGCTGCCGATGGGCCTGTTCGGTATTCTCAGTTATGTCGAGCCGGTGCTGTTGTTTCTCGTAGCGCTGCTGTTTCTCGGTGAGCAGTTCAATAGCGCGCAATGGTTGACCTACCTGCCGATCTGGCTGGCAGTACTGCTGGTCGGCTGGGACAGCGCGCGGCTGCTGATCAAGCAGGCGCGGCAAGGTTTATAGAACGACATCCGCAGGGTTTTCCGGCAGCACCTGATAGTGCAGTTGCACCACGCCGCTGCTGAAACTGCGTTGTTCGTGCAGTCTCAGGCTGCGTTCCAGACCGCTGGCGAACATCGGGATGCCGGCGCCCAGCAGATAAGGCACCAGGCTCACCACCAGCTCGTCGAGCAGACCGGCAGCAAAACAGTTACCGGCCAGCGAACCACCGCCCACCAGCCAGATACGCTGATGGCCTTGTTCGGCCAGCGTCGTCAGGGCTTCGCTCGGTGTGCAATGGCGCATGCTTACGCCATCCGGTAATTGTTCGTGCGGATAGCGGGTCAGTACCAGGCAGGGTTTGCCGAGGTAGGGCCAATCCTCCTCGGAGTCCATCAGCGTGTCGAAGGTCATGCGGCCCATTAGCAGGGCGTCGATGCCGTCATAAAAGGCGTGATAACCGTGGTCGTCGCCAGCCGCCTGGATGCTTTCCAGCCAATCGACCCGGCCATCCGGGCGAGCGATATAGCCGTCCAGGCTGGCGGCGACATAGTAGATCAGAGTGGGTTTCATGCTGATGCCCCCCCGGCAACCGAACAAGCCCATGGCGAGGGCTGTTGAACGGTTGAGTCGGATTGCGCAGCAAAGTTTCCTGCTGGTCTTGCGCGCTTAGCTGGCGGCCTGAGTACGCCCAGCCAACATGCGCAGAATGGCATTGAGCAACATGCCGTAGAGCGGCACGAACAGCAGCAGGCTGACGACCAGTTTCACCCCGTAATCGACCGTGGCGATCTCCACCCAGTGCTCGGCCATAAACGGGTTGCTGCTGTTCCAGAATGCCACCGAGAAGAACGCATAGGTGTCCAGCAGGTTGCCAAGGACGGTCGAGACTGTTGGCGCTACCCACCATAGCGGCAACTGGCGCAGTCGGTCGAATACCTGAATATCGAGGAACTGTCCCAGTACGTAGGCGAGGAAGCTGGCTATGGAAATGCGCAGCACGAACTCGTTGAACTCCAGCAAGGCGCCGAAGCCGCGAAAGCTGGCTTCCTGAAACAGCACCGAGACGATGTAGGAAATCAGCAGCGCCGGCAGCATCACCCGGGCAATCACCCGGCGCGCCGCCTGTTTGCCGAGTAGGCGTACGGTCAGGTCAGTGGCCAGGAAGATAAACGGGAAGCTGAACGCGCCCCAGGTGGTGTGCCAGCCGAACAGGGTGATCGGCAGCTGCACCAGGTAATTGCTGGCGATGATGATCAGGATATGAAACAGCACCAGTGCAATAAGCGCATTGCGCAGGCGCTGAGGGGCGGTAATAAGCATGACGGAACCTTTTTGCTGAATGGGGTTAGGGAACCCATGCCACCCGGAATTGAATGGCGGCGCGCATTCTACCGGCGCGATGCCGTAGATGCGTAGTGGTCTGACGGGAGGCGTCGATTTGTGCTGTTTACGCGCGCGGCTGCAGAGCCGCCAACTAGGCTACAGACGCCGTTGGCCAGGCCGTTCGGGCTTTTAGCCGGCAGAACCGGTAATCTATGCCGCTGTATTGCTGATTTTTTGTCGAGGTATACCCGTGTTTTCCCAATTCGCCCTGCATGAACGCCTGCTCAAAGCCGTGGCCGAGCTGAAATTTGTCGAGCCCACCCCGGTGCAGTTGGCGGCCATTCCGCTGGCGCTGCAAGGAAAAGACTTGCGGGTTACCGCGCAAACCGGCAGCGGCAAGACCGCAGCCTTTGTGCTGCCAATGCTCAATCGCCTGCTCGGCGATGGCGCTTCCCAGCCACGCATGAGCGTGCGCGCGATGATCCTGCTGCCAACCCGTGAGCTGGCCCAGCAAACCCTCAAGGAAGTCGAGCGCTTCGCTCAGTTCACCTTCCTCAAGGGTGGTCTGATCACCGGTGGTGAAGACTTCAAGGTGCAGGCCGCCATGCTGCGTAAGGTCGACATCCTGATCGGTACACCGGGTCGCCTGATCGAGCACGCCAACGCCGGCAACCTGTTGCTTGATGAAGTTGAAGTGCTGGTGCTTGATGAAGCCGACCGCATGCTCGATATGGGCTTTGCTGAAGACGTGCAACGTCTCGGCGAGCTGTGCAATGCCGACCGCCAGACCCTGCTGTTCTCTGCCACCAGTGGCGGCGCAGCCCTGCGCGAAGTGGTCGGCAAGGTGCTGAAAGAACCTGAGCACCTGCAGCTCAACCGCGTCAGCCAGCTCAATGAAGGTACCCGTCAGCAGATCATCACCGCTGACCACAACCATCATAAAGAGCGTCTGGTCGAGTGGCTGCTGAAGAACGAGACCTACGACAAGGCGATCATCTTCACCAATACCCGGGTTCAAGCCGACCGCCTGTACGGCAAGTTGGTCGCTCACGACTTCAAAACCTTTGTGTTGCACGGCGAGAAGGACCAGAAGGATCGCAAGCTGGCCATCGACCGCCTCAAGCAGGGCGCGGTGAAAATTCTGGTGGCCACCGATGTGGCGGCCCGTGGTCTGGATGTTGACGGCCTGGATCTGGTGATCAACTTCGATATGCCGCGCTCCGGCGACGAATACGTACACCGCATCGGTCGCACTGGCCGTGCTGGTGCTGAAGGTCTGGCGATTTCGCTGATCTGTCACAACGACTGGGCGCTGATGTCGAGCATCGAGCGCTACCTCAAACAGCGTTTCGAGCGCCGCAATATCAAAGACCTTAAGGGCATCTACCAGGGGCCGAAAAACCTCAAAGCGTCCGGTAAAGCGGTTGGCCCGAAGAAGAAAAAGGTCGACCCGAAAACGGGCAAGAAGCTGGCGAAAAAACCGGCAGCCAAGGCTCCGAGCAAACGCAACACGATCAATCGGCCGAAACCTGATGCGCCGGTGCTGGTCAGCCAGGACGGCTTGGCACCGCTGAAGCGCCGTACTCCCGCAGCGGAATAACTCGGCTGCAGTGTGATTACAACGGCGGGTTGGCTGGGGAGCTAATCCGCCGTCGTCATTTCAGGGCTTACTTCGGTACGATCAATATCTTGCCATCGCGCTCGCCACTGGCGGCAGCTGCTACGGCCTGCTTGATCTCGCTGACGTCATAGGTCGCAGCAACGCGGGTATGCAGCTTGCCGCTGGCGATCAGTTGTACCAACTCACCAAACACTTTCATTTGCTCGGCCTGGCTGGCGTTCTGGAACCACTTGGCCAGCCAGAAGCCGCGCAGGCTGACATCGCGGAACACAAACGAGGCGGGCGAAACCTGACACGGCTGACGGCTCATCATGCCGTAGTTGACCAATACGCCGCCCTCGCAAAGGCTGGCGGCCAAGTGATCAGTGGCTTCGCCGCCCACTGCATCAATGCCCAAACGCACGCTTGCGCCGCCAGTGGCTGCACGCACGCGTTTAGCCAGGTCCGGACCGTCGACCAGCACCACATCACCGCCTTCTGCTTCGACACCTGCCACCGCTGAATCGCGGCGCACTACGTTGATGGTCTTGAAGCCGCGTAGTTTGGCCAGCTGGATCAGGTAGCTGCCGACGCCGGAGTTGGCGGCGTTTTGGATAACCCAGTCACCGGGTTTGAGGTCAACGAATTCACTGAGCATCAGGGATGCTGTCGGCGGATTGACGGTGAGCATGGCCAGTTGCTGTGGGTCAGCTTCAGGCAGCGGAATCAATTTATTAGCCGGTGCGTTCAAATGGCTGACCCAGGTACCGCAGCCCACGGGCAACAGCACCATTTGGCCGACTTTGAGGTTGCTGACCTCGGGGCCTAGCACTTCCACACGGCCGACCCCTTCGTTGCCGCCTACTGCTGGCAGCGGCGGCAGCATGCCGTATTCGCCTGTCAGGGTAAGCACATCCGACGGGTTGATCGGTGCGGCCAACACCTTGATGCGCACCTGGCCGGCGCCAAGCTCTGGCAGCTGCAGTTCTACAGCGGCGATCACCTCTTGAGGTTGTGGGCCACGGTGTTGGTATTCGGCTTTAAGCATGGGAATTCTCCGGTAGAGGCTGAACAAAGTGGCTGAAGTCTAGACCGGAGTGGCCAAGGTGCGACGAATCCTCCGTTATCGATCTGGGTGATCGGCAGCGGTTGAACAAGCCGAGTGGTGGCTAGTTTGGGTCGTCTTGCATGTCATCGCCGGCTTCTTCCAGTTCATTGAGACGCTGGTCGTAGCCTTCGCAAGCGTTTTCCATCTCGTCAGAGGAAGTCTCGGGTGAGGTTTCCTTCAGTTCTGCGCGCAGCTGTTCCGCACGGGCAGGATCTTTTTTGGTGATCTCTGCGACTTTGGCTGCGAGTTGCCCGGCTTTGGCGATCGCCTCCTCGGAACTGCACGAAGCGTAGGCCGTGCTCTGGGCAAATAGAGCGAAGGCAGCGCAAAGGCTCAGAGCGGTTTTACTGGGCAGAGTGATCTTCATGGCAATGTCCTCGCGGGCGAATAGGCAGACGTGTTCGGTTGAGTAGGCCTGGGTGGGGAAAGTTCAGGTCGAACCTAAGCGGGCAGAGGTGGGTCGGAACTTAACAGGGCGGCGTGCAATGCAGCCCTCGCGCTTGCCACTGGGTTGAGCGCAACGCGAATGGGAGAGAGCGATATGTCTTATAACTGGGATCTTATCGAGCGCTTGCTGCATGAAGTGCAAAGTTCCGCCGGTAAAAACTTCGCGCCCCGTGCTTATGCCGAGGAGCTCGCGCAGGAGCTTGAGCGTGCAGGTGAGCACACCGATAACTTGGATGCGTTGAAAGCACAGGCGGCGGAGTACGAATCGCAGTTGCTCGGCGCTAGCTTTATCGAACCTCGGCCGGAAGAGGAGGGCGGTAACGGCGAGAATTTCGTGCTGACCCCACGAGGCTTGCAACTGCTCAGCATGATTGATAGCAGCATTCCTGGGGGTGAGCATTCCCGTGAGTTGCTTGACGACCAGGGCCCGGCCGCGTTGTCGCCGGAGGTTTTTGCCGATACGGCGGCTAAAGCCAATCTCGTTTAACAACGTTTGGCAATGCGTGCTCAGCTTCTAGTACACGGCTGGGCGGTTAGGCTTTCAGTCTTGCACTGAAAGCTGCTGATGCGTGGCGTATGTCCGATTCGGAATAATCGATCTCAGCGATAGAGCAATGCAGAGTCATGCCATAGCCGGCTATGCTGGGCTCTGGTCCAACTTGGGTATCGCTATGAAGTGGTTGTGGGTCTGTTGTTTGTTGTCGTGCAGTCTGAGCGTCTCGGCGCAAGCCTTGCGCGTAGGCTTTGGTACGCACAAACCGCCTTATATCTTCGAGAGTGAGGCCAGTGGCCTGGAGTACGACATCGTGATGACTGCCGCGCACCGCGGCGGGCTGGAGCCGATGGCGTACTACGCGCCGATGGAGCGCTTGAACCTGATGCTGAGCAAGGGCCATATCGACGTTATTGCCACCACCAACGAGCGCAGCGGTGGTTCTATTTTTTATTCGGATGCCTATATCCGCTACCAGAACGTCGCGGTGGCCTTGCGCTCGCGCAACCTGGATATCCAGCGCATCAGCGACCTGGTGGGTTACTCAGTCAATGCCTTCCAGCGTGCGCGCTTTCTGCTTGGCAGCGAGTTTGAGGTCATGGCTGCAAACAACCCGCGCTACCGCGAAGAAGCCTTTCAGATCGCCCGCAACCGCATGCTCTACAGCGGTCGGGTGGATGTGGTGGTGTCGGATATGCGCATCCTGCGTTACTTCAACCGCGAGGTGTATACCCAGGTGGATGTGACGCAGCCGCTGACCCTGTACCCGATTTTTGCGCCCACAGATTACAAGCTGGGTTGCCGCCTGCAGGCCGATTGCGAGCGCTTCAACCGGGGGTTGGCGGCGATTCGGGAGAATGGTGAGTACACGACCATCGAGCGCCGTTACGCTGTGTATTGAAGGCCTGTGATTGTCGTCACTGGCTGACGGGCGCCACTTCTTCCAGGCTTTCTTGCGCAGCGAGCAGCTCCTCCTCGCTGGGCATGGGCAAGCTGCTGACGCTGAAATCAACAATCTCGATTGCACCCTGACCCTGGCCCAGCAGGTGGAAGGAGAACGCCTTGCGTGCTTGCGGGTTGTCGAAGGTGAAGCTGACCTGGACGGGTTTGTCGCGTGTCAGCAGTGGCAGCGTTGGGATCGCCACGTCGACATCGCGGTCGTACTCCTTGGTTTTCAATTGCAGCGTGGCGCCTTTTTTATCCATACGCAGGGCGCGGATTTTCAGGGTGACGGTGGTCTGGGTAGCTGCACCCAAGGTCAGGTACTGCGCGCCCACCAGGTTGTCTGCCCAATCATCACTGACGCTGGGTTTTAGCCTGATAGGCTGCTGGTTGGCGAACTGATAGCTTTGCTTGATCTGACCTCCATTGCTCAGTGACTGGTCAAGCAGGGCCGCTTGCTGGCTGATCAGGCGTGCCGGTTTGCCGCTGAAGCGGCCCAGGTAGCGTGCGCTGTCGGCAATAAAACCGGTGCTAGCGTAGCGCCGGCAGACATTCTGGAAGTCGCATTCGGTCAGCGTGCCCTGGCCGTCATGCTGGCGCAGCAACCCGTTGGTGTAGGAAATGATCTGGCGGCCAGTGGCATAATCGCGCAGCAATGAGCGTCCGGCGATATTGCTCGGGACCGGGAAGGCGAAGTAGTCGAGCACCGACGCTGTCAGGTCGACATGGCCATACACGCCTTGCTTGATGGCGGGCAGTTGCGCCTGCTCGGGCGCCAGCAGCAAGTTGAAGCCCCAGGCCGAAGCCAGACGGACGTTTTCCAGGCCGTGTGATTCGTCCGAGGTGACGATCACCAGGGTGTCTTTCATCACACCCTGTTTTTCCAGCGCGTTGAGAAAGTCAGCAACGGCATCGTCCAGGTAGGCAATCGCCGCCAGCTTGGCGTTAGGGTGGCGGTCCAGGTAGTCCTGCGGGGCGGAGTAGGGCTGGTGAGTACCCACGGTTAGTAGGGTCAGCATCCAGGGTTGGCGCTTCTTGCGCAGCTGTTGCACGTAACCCAGTGCACCTTCGAAGTAGGCCTTATCGTCCATACCCCAAGGGAATTCGAGGTAGGGCTTGTTCTTGAACCAGTCGCGGCCCAAGGTCTTGTCGAAGCCCATCTGCGGCATGATCTGGTCTTTGGCCATAAAGCGCAGCCCGGCACCTTGCAGGAAGTGCGTACTCAGGCCGCGTTCGCGTAATTGCGCGGGCAGACATTGCTCACTGCGCGCAGGGTTGTTGAGCAGTTCAACGCCCTTCGGCGTGCCGGAGTCGAGTTTTTCGTAATCACCGCAAAGCATGGCGTACAGCCCGCGGATGGTTTGATGGTTATGCAGGACATAATCGGTGGTGAGCATGCCGCGTTCGGCCCACTGGCTCAGGCGCGGCATCGGGTCTTGCGCGTAGCTGCTGCCGATGGCCTGACGGCTGGCTTGCAGATAGGCGCCGGTTACGCCTTCCAGAGTAATGATCAATACGTTGCGGGCGCTGCCGGCTTGCTTGAGCAGCGGTGTACCGTGCAGATCAAGCTGATTCAGGCCGCTGATATCAGGTGGGCTGCTCGGCTCGTTCCCCGCCAGCCAGTCGGCCAGGTGCTGTTGAGCGCCATTGGTACTTTCCGCCAGTAACTTGTGCGTCAGGTTGAACTGCAACCATTGGTCCGCTTCGCTGGGTTTGAATTGCTGGCCGACGGTGTGCACGGCAAACAGGGCCAGTGGCAGCAACAGCCAGGCGCGTGCAAACGGCACGGCACGGCGCGGTGTTTGTACGCTGCGCAGGCCCAGGTAAAGCGCTATCAGCACGGCCATGGCTAAAGCCAATAATGGCTGGCTCAAACCACTGCCTTGGGTTGAATGACTGACAAACTGTGCGTCGCCTAAGTACTGCAAGTCGGCTGGCTCTGGCATGCGGCCTACGGCATTGACCAGCTCGGCGGTGCTCAGGGTGAAAATGCACCAGGTCAGCAGCAGAGCAATGCTCAGCAGCCAGGAGCGCTGGTGCAGGATTATCACCAGCAAGCTGCCAATCGCCAGGTCAGACAGATAGCCATAGGTATGCGACCAGCCCAACAGGTAGCGGCTGAGCAATGGCAGGGCGAGTAACAACAAACCGAGGGTAAGCAGGGTGCTGGAAGGGTGTCGCAGCCAATTGCAGGTAACGCGCACGGGTACTCCTGGGGCGATTGCCATCGTTCAGCAGTGGCAATGCCGAAACCGCCGCAAATTGCGGGCTGACATGATTCTGAAACAAGGTTGTGCTAAGCGCCAGTGGGCGGGGCGTAAAAGGGTGAAACAACTGATGTCGGACTGAGAAAGGGGGCTTGGAAACGGAGGGGGTTATGCACTGGCCAGCGCCTTGTCATTGCGAGCAAAGCGCTGCATGGCCAGAAAGCGTTACTTTTTACCGATGGTGATCTGCTTGGTGGTGCCGTACACCTGGCCGCTGACGCCTTTGGCAATTTGCTGAATTTCCCCGCCGGATTTCAGGAAGGCTTCGATCTGTGCGTCGATCGAGGCGCTGGTTTCCACGGCTGGAGCCGGCTTTGGTTTGCTGTTGGATGCTTTTACGCGCATGACGGCCATTAACCTACTCAAAAATTAATTTGGCCGCGCATAATACTCGAAATGCTTGACAATTGCTTGATAAATAAAGCTCGGATGTAGCGATATGCAGAGAGATTATTCTGTAAATAGCCCGGGTAATTAGCGGATATGCCAGTAAGTGGTTGTTTTAATAAGAATAGATAAATCGTATTGAGGCTGCGTCTTGCGATCTAGGCCATCGGTCGGATTGCTCCGCAGGTCATCAGGCTGGCGCCGTGCGATGGCCGGTAGGCCGAGAAATTCAGAGGCGAGTCGGCTAGAATGCCGGCCTGGTAATGAGGGTAGGGCATCATGGCTGTAATTGGACGAATGAATAGTTTGCAGGTCGTGAAGCACACCGACTTCGGCCTGTACCTGGATGGCGGTGCGGATGGCGAAATTCTATTGCCTAAGCGTTATATCCCGAGCGACACCCCAAGCGAAGTGGAAGACTGGTTAAACGTCTTTATTTACTTGGACAGCGAAGACAAATTAATTGCCACCACAGAAAAACCAAAAGTTCAGGTGGGTGAATTCGCCAGTTTGAAAGTTGTGGATATAAATCGCGTGGGCTTATTCCTGAATTGGGGTTTGCCGAAAGATTTATTGTTACCGCACTCCGAAGAAAAGCGCCCGTTGCAGATTGGTGATTACTGCGTGGTGCATGTATTCCTCGATAAACGCAGCAAGCGCATCACCGCCACCGCACGTCTGGATCGTTATCTGGACATCGCGCCGGCGAACTACAAGGCGGGCGAAGAAGTTGACCTGCTGGTGGTCGAGTCCACAGATATGGGTTTCAAGGCCATCATCAATGGCAAGCACTGGGGCCTGATCCACAAGAATGAACTGTTCAAGTTCGTGCGCAGCGGTATGCAGGAAAAAGGCTTTATCAAGGAAGTGCGCGCTGATGGCAAAATCAGTCTGAGTTTGCAGCCGGTTGGCCAAGAAGCGGCCAGCAGCCTGGGCGAGCAGATTCTGGCCAAGTTGCGCGAGCACGATGGCGTACTCAAGGTGAATGACAAAAGCTCGCCTGAAGAAATTGCTGGGTTGTTTCGCGTCAGCAAGGGCAACTTCAAGAAAGCCATCGGCGGCTTGTACAAACAGGGTCGCATCGTGATCCACGAAGACCGTATCGAACTGCCGAGCAAGTAACCGCCGTTACACTTCACGGCAGCGCAAAGTCAGTGAGGTGTACGGCCTAAGCTAGGCTTGGGATCACAGCTTGAGTCGCGTTGCAGCTAGTGTGCGCGACTTAAGCAATATCTTGCCGGTGTAGCTCAGTCGGTAGAGCAGCGCACTCGTAACGCGAAGGTCGCAGGTTCGATTCCTGTCTCCGGCACCATCCCCACCAATGTTCTAGCCGCCACCAAACTGAGAGAACGATGCCGTTCGACTGGGTTTGGTTTTTTGCGGCGCGGCAATTCTGCCTGCGTAGCGCCAGTCCCAGGGCGCGACGATGTCTTCGGCGGGCAGCTGCCAGAGGCCTTTACCCATGTTTCTGGCCAGGGTTTCGGCATCTTTGAGTCGGTGGTCTTTCAGCTGCTTGGTATAGGCCCAGGCAGCGCCTTGCGCGACCAGTGTGTAGTTCACGTCAGTGCCACCGACATAGGCGCGAGCCCGTGTGATGCCGTAGCGATCTACCTCGTTGACCTGCAGGATGACCTGTTTCTCCAGCACCAAAGCTGACAAAGCCTGCTTGGCTTCGACGCCATAGGGTTGCTTTCTTTCTGGTGCGTCAATTTCTGTGAGGCGAACTCGCAGCCGTTTATTCTCGGTGGTCTGGCAGCTGAACGTATCGCCGTCGCTGATGGCCACTGCCCTGCAGCTGAAGGGATCAGCAAGTGCCAGGTTGGGCAGGCTGATAAAAAACAGTAGAACGATTCGAAAGGTCATCTGGGGCGTGTTGCTCAAGTGAAGACGTAGTCGGTGATAGTAATAAATGCTTGGCAGATTAAGCGGGATGGGCATCGCGAAACAGCACGCCAGCTTTACCCACGGGCTTTCTGCATTGGCTACGTGGGGGCTTGTGCTTTTCTGCGATTCGCGGATGATTGCTCAATATTTGAGCAGTTTTACGGCTCAAGTCTGCCAAGGTGGACCACAGGTCGGAACCGCAGGTGGGTTGCTGTTGCCAAACCATCAAGTTCGTTACGCGCCGATGGCGCAGAGGTTGTGATGACGATGTGTCGATATGCGATCAGCCTGGTTGGGCTGCTGTTGGTAACGCCGCTGTATGCCGAGCAGCTGGCGCCGCAGACGTTGCGGGTCATTCCGAAGACCTATATCAGCCCCGGTGCCAGTGGCAGCATCGGCAGCTCACAGACCATCGAAAGCCATAATCTCTATGGCGGGCAGCGCCTACCCGACGGCCTGCAGCGCCATGAGCAGCGCTACGGCAGCCAGTCGATAGAAAACCGCGGAACGATCAAGCAAACGATTGAGTACCCCAATGGCTATCGGGTGCAGCAGTATCCTGGGCAAAGCACTGAATACGACGAGCGCATCCGCTAACAGGCCGTTGAAGAATTATCTACGTTGCCGATACTGCGTTGAAAACAGGCCGGGACGCGGCGTCTCGGAATGCTCATTTACAGCTCGTAAACTCGTGCGCGAGCTCAGTCCGCTTCCTTGCCGCTAGTAACAGCCTTAGGCTGTTACTAGCGTAGCGCCTTGTCTCGACTGCCTCGCCAACATTCTCAACGACCTGCTAATTCAGGTCGCCATCACCAAGCCCCAGCGCAAGCCTAGAAACGCCAGCAGGCCCAGTGGGCCGAACATTAGCGTCAGCACATAACAGGGCAGCAGTGCCCAGTGGCTGATGCCCGCGATGGCGCCTTCGTGGCGGATATACAGCCCGACCATCAGATCGAACGCCAGAATATGTATCCAGGCTGCCAGTGCGGCTGTGGGTTGGCGCAGCAGTGAGAGCACCCCGCCGAGGCTAAAGAAACCGGGCCTGCCGCTACCCGGCTCAGGCCGCTGGCGCATGGCGACAAACAACAGCCAGCTATAGACGATGGCCAGCAGGACCACGCTGAGGCCCAGTACCAGTTCATCGGTATAGGGCCAGAATGGCAGGCAGACCAGCATCAGCCAGCCGAACAGAGCGATCAGCGAGGTGAGTTTGAACAGGGGTTTCAACGGGGCCATGGAGTGCTCACTGGGCAAGGTGTGAACTCAACCATAGCGGATGCGGCGACTGCCGCATCCTGGCATCAGCGGCTGAATACAGGGCCATCAGCGGGCACGAGGGCCAGCCGATGGGCGCGGTTTATTGCTTCTTGCCCCAGAGTTGCTCCAAGCGTTGATCACGACCGCAGCCGTTGCGGTAGTAGTTGTAGCGCAGCGGATTACGTTGGTAATAGTCCTGGTGATAGTCCTCGGCCGGATAAAAGGTGCTGGCGGCGAGGATTTCCGTGACCACCGGGGCCGGCAAACGCCCGGATTTATCCAAAGTGGCTTTGGAGGCTTCGGCCAGTTGCTGCTCTTCGGCGCTGCTGTAGAAGATCGCGCTGCGGTATTGCGGGCCGCGGTCGCAGAACTGGGCGTTGGCGGTGACCGGATCAATGGTGGGCCAGTAGGCTTCAAGCAGCTTGGCGTAGCTGGTCTTGCTAGGGTCAAAGCGAACGCGCACCGCTTCGATATGCCCGCTAGTGCCTGCAGAAACCTGCTCATAAGTGGGGTTGTCGACATGCCCGCCGATGTAGCCGGAGGTGGTGTCAATTACGCCGGACACTTTGTCGAAGTCTGACTCGGTGCACCAGAAACAGCCGCCGGCGAAGATTGCCACGCCGGGGTTTTCCACCATCGGCGTTGCGGTTTTGGACTGCGGCTGCGGCGCTTGCGCAGCTGTGGGTTCACAAGCGGCCAGCAGGCCGCCCAAAACGAGGATGCTGCTGGCCAGCAGACGGCGGCGCCAAGTATAGGTGATAGCAGTCATGTTCAGCTCCGCAGCTCAGGTAAGGCTTCGCCTTGCGGGATAAAGCGCAAGGCCACGCCGTTGTTGCACCAGCGTTCGCCGCGCGGCTTCGGGCCGTCGTCGAAGACATGACCCTGGTGCCCGCCGCAGCGCGCGCAATGGTATTCGGTACGCGGGAAGAACAGCTTGAAGTCGCGCTTGGTACCCATATGGCCGGCAATCGGCTGGGTAAAACTGGGCCAGCCGGTGCCGCTTTCATATTTGTCCTGGCTGGCGAACAGCGGCAGGTAGCAGGCGGCGCACAGGTAGGTGCCATCGCGTTTTTCCTGATTTAACGGGCTGCTGCCAGGCGCTTCGGTGTCCTCTTCGAAGAGCACGGCATAGGCTTCAGGCGTCAGTAGATCCCGCCAGTCGCTGTGGGGTTTATTCAGAGGCGTCACGCTACTGGCAACAGCTTCTGCCAGGCTTAGTGGGGCGTGACCGAGCAAGGGCAGGGCTGGCAAGAGTGCCATCCCCTTGAGCAGGGAGCGTCTTTTCATGGCAGTGCTCTGTATGAAGTGTGGCCAATAGACAGAGACAAAGCCGAGTTGTTACAGCCTTGCTCTCCGCGCGCGAGAATTTTTCCGCGCAAGTTGTAAGTAAAGATAAATCGAGGGATCAGGCGATGGGTAGGCTGCTGGTTTTATCCACGCCATCATCGATGACGATGCAGTTACGGCCGGCATTCTTGGCGCGATAGAGACGTTCGTCGGCGCGCTGCAGCAGGCTTTCCCAGTGTTCGTCGCGGCGCAAGATGGCCCCGCCTACTGACATGGTCACCGCACCGCTGGGCCCGCGCAGGTGCTGCGCCACTTGCTGCTGCAGGTGCTGCGCGGCGGCCAGTAAGCCCGCACGTTCGGTGTTGGGCAACAGCAGGAGGAATTCCTCGCCGCCGAAGCGGAACAGTCGGTCTTCCTTGCGTGATGAACTTTTGATCAGTTCGACAAAATCCACCAGCACCTGGTCGCCGGCATGATGGCCATGGTTGTCATTGATCCGTTTGAAATGATCGAGGTCCATCACCAAGACGCCGTAGCTGTTGCCGTGGCGGCGGTAAATGGAGGCCGCTATCTTTAGCTCTTCATTCATCGCTCGGCGATTACGGGCGCCGGTCAGCGGGTCACGGATGGCCAGTTGCTGCAGTTGATCGCGCTGGGTGCTGGTGCGGTAGGCAAAGACGAAGCTGAGTATACTGGCCATCATACTGGTGACCAGAAATGACACCATCTGGTAGTCGCTTTCGAATACCGAGCCGGGTTTGAGTTGGCCGTAACCGACCAGCGTGGTGAGCACCAGGGTGGTGGCCAGCAAGGCCTTGGCCGGCGACACCATAAAGAAATTGAACATGATCAGCGGGTAAATCCAGAACAGGCCGTTTACGCCCAGGTTGATGGCGATCAGCGTTGCTCCGGCGGAGAAAATGGTGGCCAGGTAGATGCCGGGTTTGATCGTGTCACCGGTGCGCCAGGCATAGATCACTGCCATCACTGTGGAGACAACGATCACGGTGTCGGAGAAGCCTACCAGGTAGTTGCCGGTCGCTAGCCGGTAGACGGCATAGGGGCTAATGCCAATCACGCCAAACAGGCCCATCAGCGTGATGATGGACAACTGGAAGTCGCTACGCAGGCGCCTGAGCAACCGCGATATCTGCATAGTTAAAGGCCACTGTTGTCGTTGTTATGAGCTAAGCATGCAGAGCTTGCCCTGGCGATGGCAATAGTAAAATTCTGCAACGTGCCAGCATGGGCCACTATCTGCCGAATGGTGTTGGTTTTATCTGGTACTAAGGTTCCAGCCCTTGAGCGGCAAGGCTCGGGCTCGGCACTCGCACAAATGCCAGCATGCTTTTGCTGCGCTGATAGCGCTTCAGGCGTTCAGCCAACGGCTGAGGCAGGTCGGTGCAGGGGGCAAAGCCCAGGCGCAGGTAGAAGTCGCTCAGTTGCGGGTGGCAGAACAGCCAGACCGGTGCCGGGCAATCGAGCAACGCAGTCTCGATCAACTGGCGCGCGATGCCTTGCCCCTGCCGAGTGCTATCGACCAGAAGGCTGGTCAGCCAATGTCCGTGCGCGACCGGGTGCAGGCACAGCGCCGCGAGGATATCCCGGTCTTCGGCTACCCAGAGCTGGGCGCCGGCTGCGGCGCGCATGGCTGATCGTTGATTGCGGTAGAACTTGTCAGCCAGTGGCTTGAGCGAGGCGGGGAGTTGGCGGTAGTGCATTGCAGGTACTGTTGCGACGGTGAGTGGATGCCTGAGCGCAAGCGCGATGCTTGCCTCAGACGGGTGCTTCAGGCGTTGGCGGCGTGGCTGCCGAGCAGGGTTTTCGCACCTTGCTTGTCTTTCTTGTCCGTACGCTTTTCGCTGGCGGTTTTCAGCGGCTTTTTCTTCACTTGTTTCTTCGAATCCATACCTTTGCTCATGATCTTCACCTCTGACAATGTCGTGGTTGAATGTTCTGGAGCGGGCCATACCCTCGCGGTGAGGCGAGGCTGGTACTTGGAGTCTACGCCCATGCAGGGCGAATAGCTGAGGCGTTATCTGGGCGTCTGGATGCAGGACAGGGTTCGACTGGTTAACAGTTCACCGGCAAAAATCGGTGGCTGGCGGTGACAGCCTGAGCGTGCCGCAGCATCATGGGCTTAATTACGCCGTGTACAGCCTGCTTGCTGTGCGACTGTTGAACTCCTAAGCCGAGACATTGATGGAACAAGCGCTGATTTATGCCGGCCAGAGCGTGCCTGGGCGGGTTCGTGGGCACAATGAAGATGCTCTGTTGTGTTGCCCACAGCTGAATCTGTGGGCGATTGCGGACGGCATGGGTGGTCATCAATGCGGCGAAGTGGCCAGTGCCCTGGCCTTACAAACGCTGCAGGCGGCCTGTGCCGAAGGCCAGGACTTGGTGACGGCGGTGCATGCGGCCAATCGCGAAATCCTCAGCGTGGCGCGTACCGGTGAGCAGCGCGGCATGGGCACGACCTTGGTGGCGGTGCACTTTGTCGGCGCGGCCTTCAGCATTGCCTGGGTCGGTGATAGCCGCGCTTATCGGGTCAGCGCCGGGAAGATCGAGCGTCTGACCCGCGATCACAGCTGGGTGCAAACGATGATCGATGCTGGACAGATGAGCATTGAGGCGGCGCGTAGCCATCCGCAGCGCAATGTCATTCTGCAGTGCCTGGGCCGTGATGATCAGCCGCTGGAAGTCGGCATGTTGCAAGGCTCGCTCGGTGAGCATGAGTTGCTGCTGCTGTGCAGCGACGGCCTGACTGGCGAGTTGGAAGACGCGCAGATCCAGCAGCTTTGCAGTAACGCTCAGACCCTCGATGAGCTGGTAGAACAGCTGCTGGCGCAGGCCAACCAACTGGGCGGCAAGGATAATATCTCCTGTATCGTACTCGGCCGTGATGCGGCCACGCCCAGCGTCGAGGCCAAACCGCGAGGTTTGCTCAGCCGCCTGTTCACTTCCCGCAAGCCCTAATTCGCCGGTGTGCCCTGACCCCCATGACTGAACAATTGCTCGAAATCCCCGGTTATCAGGTGCATGGTCGCCTGGGTAAAGGCGGCATGGCCGAGGTGTACCTGGCCACGCAGGCGTCCCTGCAGCGCAGGGTGGCGATCAAGGTGCTGCTGAGCGCGGATGATCAGGCGTTCAGTCAGCGCTTTCTCAAGGAAGGCCACATCGTGGCGTCCCTGCATCACCCCTCAATCATCACCATCTATGACATCGACCAGCTCGCCGATGGTCGCCACTACCTGACTATGGAGTTCGTCCCGGGTGGCGATCTGGCGCAGCACAAGGGCGAGGTGTTCGACCTGCCGCGCGCGCTGCGTATCGTGCAGCAGGTGGCCAGCGGCCTGGCGGTGGTGCATGACAAAGGCCTGGTACACCGCGATATCAAACCGGCCAACATCCTCTTTCGCAGCGACGGCACGGCGGTGATCACCGACTTTGGCGTGGCCAAGGAAGTCGAGCTGGACCATGACCTTACCCAGTTCGGCATCGCCGTCGGCAGCCCGTCCTACAGCAGCCCCGAACAGGCGCAGTGCCAGGCACTGGATGCGCGCAGTGATATCTACAGCCTGGGGGTGATCCTGCTGGAGATGCTCACGGGCAGTAATCCCTACCGCGCTGCCAACTACACCCAGACCGTGATGAACCACCTGCAGATGGGCGTGCCGCAACTGCCGGCGCATTTGCAGAACTACCAGTGGCTGCTCGAACGCATGCTGGCAAAAGACCCGGATGAGCGTTTTGCCGACTGCAAGGTGCTGCTGGCGAGCCTCGATGAGCTGACCCGCGATGACCCGGACAGCACGCGCATCGCCCCCGCGCTGAGCCTGAGCAAACCGGCCAGAGGCAAAACTGCCCGCAGTACGCTGTGGGTCTCGCTGCTGGCCGGCATAGTGTTGCTGGCCGGTGCTGCCAGCGGCGGTTATTACCTGTACCAGCAAAAACAGATCAGCGACTACCTGGCGCGTGCCGAGCTGCGCCTGCAGAACGGCAGCCTGCTGGAGCCGCCGCAGGACAACGCCGATTACCTGTTCCGCCAGGTGCTGGCGCTGGATGCGGATAACCCGGAAGCTCTGGATGGCCTGGCGCGGGTGCTGCAGGCGCGGATCAACCAGTACTTGGCGTTGGCTGAGCAGCGTCTGGCTGATCAGCAGTTGCTGCTGCCTGAGGATGACAGTGCGACTTACTACTTCCGTCAGGTGTTGGCCTGGGAGCCCGATAATCTGCTGGCCCTGGCCGGAATCAACCGCGTGGCGCAGCGCTATATCGAGCAAAGTGAGGGTGCCTACAAGCGCCGCGAGTTTGCCCTGGCCTTGGCGCTGGTGCAGCAGGGCCTGGAAGTAGAGCCGGCTAACGAGCAGTTATTGCAGTTGCTCGATGGTCATGAGCAGCGCGTACGACTGGCCCAAGCGCCGCGGCGCCGGCCGGCAGCTGCGGAACAGCCGGCACCGGTAAACCCCGTCAAGCGGTTATGGAACAACCTATTCGATTAAGTTTTTATGCTGGCATATTGCTACCGGCTAGATTGGCAGGCAGCATGCGCGCCTCGTCCACCGTGCCGCATATGAATGCCCAGGTACGACGGGTTATAGCTGGTTGTTTAACCGATGTTGGCGGAGTGCGCAGATGCTCAAAATTCACTTCAGTGATAATCGTCAGGCCCCGATCTGGTTGGTCGACGAGCGTTTCACCATCGGCCAGGACAGCCGCAACAGCCTGGTGCTGGAAGACCCCAGCATCGCTTCGTTTCACGCGGAAATCCGTCAGGATCAGGGCTTCTATTACCTGACCGATGTGGGCAGTCCGAGCGGCTCTTTCGTCAATGACGAGCGCGTCAGCACGCGCTTCCAATTGCGCGCCGATGACCGTGTGCGCCTGGGTTCGGTGGAGCTGCAGTTGGTCGATCCGGCGCGCAGCAAGACCCACACCGAGCAAGCCGCGCGCTGGTACTTGCAGGTGATTCAGGGTGAACACGAAGGCAAGAAATTCCATATCAACGGCTCCATGACTTTTGGCCGTTCGGTGAAGTGCGAGCTGTGCTTCAGCGATCAGGAGTTATCGCGCCGTCACTGTGAGTTCTTCCTCAAGGATGACGTGCTAGAGGTCAAAGACCTGGCTTCGGCTAACGGCCTACTGGTCAACCAACAGAAGGTCACGACGGCGGTACTGCAGCCGGGCGATCAGTTGAAGATGGGCTCGGTGAGCCTGCTGGTGATCGGTCCGAAAAGCACCGTGGCGACAAGCGAGGATGAAGACGCCACGCTGTTTATGCGCGCGGTGGACCTGCCAAAACCGCTCAAAGCGGCGCCGCTTTCCAGCTCGCCGAACAACCAGTTCAACCCGCTGCGCACAAACGTGCAGGCCAACCCGCTGCGTGCAGCGCCGGCCAATGAACCCCCTGGCTTGAACAAGCCGTTGCTGGCGTTGGCGGTGCTGTTGGTAACCGGGTTGGTCGCGGCGGTGGTGGTGTTTGTTCTCTAGCTCTGGCGGGCTCTGCGCTGCTCGATTGGTGAATGGGCTGACTTGATACGACAGTGCCAGGTGGCAGCTTTGGCGTTAGGCTACGTCCCTTGCACTGCCATCCGCTGTTGGAGTCTCCGTGAAGCCATTGCTCCTGTTGCTATCTGCCTGTTGCCTGGCGTTTCAGCCGTTCAATGCCCTGGCGTGGTCCAACCATTCGTTGGGCAGTCAGCTGGCCTTGCAGAACCTGCCGCAGTTGCAGCGCACGCTGACCTATGAACCGCTGCAGGCCTTTCTGGACGCACAGGCGCCGGCAATCGAGCAATTGCTGGATGAGCAGGAAGCCTTTGCCCGTGCGCATTTTCCGGACTATCCACCCCGCCCGAATGATCTGCGGTTCGAGGCCGCGAGCTCCCTGCCTGAGCAGCGTCGTGCCGAGTTTCTGCAGGCGTTGCGGGTCAATCCACAGATTCGTCTGGCCGGTTTTGTTCAGCAGTTGCCAGGGCAGGGCGATGAGGGTCGACCACGCCTGATGGCCGAGCAGGTGCTGGTGTTTCGCAAGATTGGCCCCTGGAGCCACTGGCGGTATTTGGCGCTGCAGCCAGGTGAGGCGGTGAGTGCTTTGCAGGTGCTGAGCAGTGCGGCCGATGAGCCGGACTATGGCCACGATATCAACCTGTTCAGCGACAACCCGGGCGAAGTTGGCGCGCGCTACAACTTCGGCGTGCAGCCCTTCGGCGATGCGCGCTTCGAGTATTCCTCCCAGGCGCCATTTCATATCGGTTATTACCACGAGCCGGAGTTGGTGCTTCAGGCGGCGCCTTATCTACGCCGCACCCTGCCGCACTGGCGCATCTACCAATACACCGGGCTGGCGCGGCTGGCCCTGGCCACTGGGCACGACTACTGGGGCTATCGCTTCCTCGGTTGGGCGCTGCACTACATGCAGGACCTGACCCAGCCCTACCACGCCAAGACCGTTCCGGGCTTTAGTACGCCAGAGCTGATGCTGATTGCGCTCAAAGGCGCAGCCGGTTACCCGCAAGACCGCCAAGCAGCGATTGCCCGCGTGGCGGATCGGCACACGGCCATCGAGGAGTATCAGCTGGAGCGCATGCAGCACCTGATGGACGAACAAACGCCAGCGCCCCTGTTGCAGGCGTATACGCAAACACCACCGGATGCGTATCCGACTTATTCGGTGGATTACGCGCAGCAGGTGGTGGCGGCCGAGTCCTATGCCACGGCGGATGCGCTGGATCAGGTGATTGGTCAGTGGTTGGCCCGCAAGCCCGCGGCTGCGCCAGGTTTTAGCGGGGGGAATCAGCTGACTCAGGCTCAAGCCGACCCGGTAGTTGAGCAGATGCTGGTGGTGCTGTTTAAACGCTTTGGCGCACACACCCGCAACGTTGTGCAGACTACTTTGGCGCCGCCTGTGTCTGGCGTAACTGCGTCGGACTGAACCACAGTTCACGCCTCTGCAGTGGGGTGGCACTGGGCAATAGCGGGTTGGGCAGTTCGATCACCTGGCGTTCGGCGTCTTGCAGATGCGCCAGGCTGTTGGCGAATTGTTGCTTGAACAACTGCTCAAAGGAGCCGTCCGCGACGGCGCGCTCCATGCCAATGCGGACGGTTTCGGCCAGTTCCGGACGTCGCGGTGAAAAGAAGAAATACAACGCTGTGGGGTAGTGCAGCAGCACATGCGGGTCGGCGACCAACTGCTGTGCCCGTGGGTTTTGCAGCTCGGTACCGATTTCCAGAACCGATCGCGGGAAGTAATCAAAGCGCCGTGCCTGCAGCATATGAAACAGGCTGGCATAGTTGGACGACACCACCACGGGTAAGCCCTGGCTTTGCAGAATGGCGGTATCGGGCCAGTCGTGGCCCTGGCCTGCAGTAAACTGGCGCAGGTCATCCAGGGTTCGCACGTGCTTGAGCAGGTCCACGCGCTCGCGGGGCAGCAACGCGACACGCCAACCGAATAACCCTTTGTCCAACGGTATGCGTACAGGCAGTAGGCGTTCTTCGCGCTCGCGGCTGGTCATGCTCCAGACCACATCCAGGTGTTTGTCGTGTTGCAAATCAACCAACGCACGCTCTTGCTCCATGCTGGTATGCGTGGGCACTAGACGCAGTGGGCTGCCGGCTTTATCCAGCGCGAGGCGTAACTGAGCCAGCATGTAGTTGGAGCGCGACTCATCACCGTCACTCCAGCGCGGGTAGTAAATGGCGGTCGCGTCACTCGCGTGCACGGGCAATAACAAACTGCACAGCAACAGGCATAGCAGCCAGCGCCAGACGGTCTGTTGCAAGGGGAGTGGCATATCGATATGAATCCTTTCAATACCGGCCCGGCAGGGTTCAGTGGGCAGTGCGGCGCGCATTATGCCAGCCTGGCGTCGCGGCCGTATGCCGTAGGTCGATTGCCATCGTCGACTCAGGCCCTGCTGCGCAAGAACGCTCCGTAGTCACGCGCCTGCCCCAGGTCGCTGGCGAATACGCCTTGCTGGTACGCGATACGCCCGTTGATCACAACAGCATCCACGGCGTTGCCACGGTTGACCATGCGCTGCAAGCCACCGAAGGCCTCCATTGGCGCTTCCTGGTAGCTGGCCAGGGATTCATCCAGCGCACTGGGGTCGATGATTACCAGGTCGGCGCGAGCGCCTTCGTAGAGCCTGCCGGCGTCAATGTTGAACCACTCACCCAGCTCGCCGGTCAGGCGCCAGATTGCCGTTTCAATCGGCATCACCGGTTGGCCGCGTAGCTCGGCATCGCGCACCAGTTTGAGCAGGCGCACACCGAAGTTGTAGAAGGCCATATTGCGGATATGCGCACCGGAGTCGGCAAAACCGATCAGGGTGCTCGGCTCGCACACCAGTTTTTCCACCATCTCAGGGCGATGGTTGGCGATCAACGTGCGCCAGCGCAGGCGCGGGCCGTGGGCCACCAGTAGGTCGAGAAACAGATCGGCCGGGTGTTCATTACGGGCCTTGGCCAGTTCGCCAACGCTTTTGCCGACCACGCTGGCGTCCGGGCAGTCGACAATCCAGGCGTCGTCGAAGTCGCGGTGCCAGACCCGTGGGCCGAATTTCTTCTCCACGTCCTGGCGAAAGCGCAGGCGGTAGGCCGGGTCCTGGAACAGTTGACTGCGCATGTCGTGGTTGGCCAGGTGCAGGGCGGCCTGGCCGGCGGGAAACTCCTCGAAAACTACAAACTCCATGCCGTCGGCGTAGGTTTCAAACGGCACCGGCAGGGTTTGCCAACGGAAGTCGGCATGGGTCAGGCGATTGATCCAGCGGGTCAGTGGGCCAAGTACCGGGGCGAGCCACGGGTCGGCTTTGACATCCATCAGGGTGATCAGGGTGGTCTTCAGCGGCTTGCGCCACCAACCGCCGATGCTGTCCCAGAGAAAGGCCAGCACATTGAGTTTGGTGACCAGGTTTGGCGCGCCCTGATGGATGCGTCCGCGCCGGCGCAGGACCTTGTTCAGCCGCGCGTACTCGGCCCAGGGAGCATACACCGAGGGCAGAGATTTCGAGCGCTGGCGGTCGCCATCGAGCTTGTCCCAGGGATTAGTCATGCTCGACAGGCCGAGCAAACCGGCGTCCAACGCTTCTTCCAGCAGGCGTTCCATTTGCTGTAATTCACCCTCGGTGGGGCGCACGTTGGCGTCTACGGCGCGTTCCAGGCCAAGCACGGCAACGCGTAAATCAGAGTGGCCGAGGAAGGAGCAGATGTTCGGCCCCAGCGGATGCTGATCGAGAAAGGCGGCGAATTGGTCGGCGCTGTGCCAAGTCTTGCGTGCCTGCAACAGTGGCAGGACATGCTCGCGCGGCACCGATTCGACGCGGGTGAACAGGTCTGAGCAATCCTCGGGGCTGGACAACACCATGCTGATCGAGCAGCTGCCGATCATCACCGTGGTCACGCCATGGCGCACCGACTCCTTGAGCGCAGGGGCGGCCACCAGTTCGGCGTCGTAATGGGTATGCATGTCGATAAAACCGGGTGTCACCCAGCGGTTTTGTGCATCAATCACCTGGCCGCAGCCATTTTCATCCAGGGCGCTGGCGCTGATGCAGGCCAGCTTACCGTCACGGATGCCAAGGTGACGCACGACGCCGGGCGCGCCGGTGCCATCGAAAAACAGCGCGTTTTTGATCAGCACATCGAACATCGGCAAGCTCCTTGGCGAGTGATTCTGACTCGTCGAGCTTAGTCTGCCGTGCGCCGTTGTTGTGAGGGTGTAAGTGAACAACCCTCGGTCAATTCGGCCACCTCGCCAAGCTGCTCAAGCGTTAAGGCGCCGGCGCTCGGCGCTGATCTCCGGCATATCGGTACGGCGCACGTAGACCCGCAGCGGTTCGCTGATCGCAAGGCGGTCATCGATGTTCTGTTCCAGCAGCAGTTGCAGGCGCGCGCGGTCGAGGCTCATCAGTTCGCCGTCAAAGGCACGCCAGACGAATTCGCACGTAGGGGTGATGCTCTGCTCGAGTACATCGAGGCCAAAGGAGTCTTCGGAAAAACGCACGATATAGCGCCCGGTCTTGGCATTGAAACCGACAAAACCCTGTAGTTGGTCGGCAGCCGCGCAGATGCTGGCAGAGGTGATGCTCATGGGACCCTCGTCGATGGCAATGGATGTCATCGGCATAGGCTAAAGCGCTCTGGGCAGAGGATCTTGCGATGGATCAATAAGTGAGTGGATGGGCTGTTGGGCACCACGACCATTGCGGTCGTGATGCCTGGTGCGGTGTGGCTAGATCAACTTCTGCCGTGCGGCTTCTTCCAGGCTGCTCTGGGTCAGCTGGTTGAGGATCGGGTCAATCGATTCGTTGAAGGGCACCGCCACGATCAGTAGCAGTTGCATCCAGGTGGTGATGGTTTCGCGTTTCTCGATGCGCCCGAGCACCTTGCCGTCACCATCCTTGAAGGTGGTTTCCATGCTCAGTTCATTGCTGAACTTGCCCGGTATGACAAACAGGGTGAAGCCGGTGATAAAGGCGCTGGCCAGACTGCCGCGCTCATGGTTGCTGACGCGCACGCTGATATAAATGTCGGCTTTCTGCTTGGCCGTGGTGACGTTGCTGAAACGCTTGCTGTCCTGGTACTGGGTAACGACCAGCTTTTCCAGATTGGCCTGGTTGAAGCCCCCTGCGCGAGTCTGATCATTGAACAGGTATTGGCTATCAACTTTGACGTAGGCCGACTGCGTAGGTTGCTCACTGGCGGTCAGCGGCCACTGTTCAACCTGGGCCAGGTCGTGGTGCGAGTAGGACAGGCAGCCCGTTAGCGAAAGTAGGGCAGCGGCGAGTAGGGCGGTAAAGACGGCTTTCATGCGTAACATCCTTGTTAGGGGCGAGCGAGTTGACGGGTGCTGTCCTGCAGCAGTTGTTCAACCAGTTGGTTTAGCTGGTCTGAGCCGAGCGACATGTTGAAATAGTCGTTGTCCCAGAGGCCCGTGTTCTGGTCGAGCTTGACCTGCTGACGACTGCTGGCGAGCAGCTTGCCCTGGGCGTCGGTGATCGACAGTTCGCCGGCCAGGTCGTATTTGTCGACATAGATGGGGCCGTTGACCCAGATCCACACAGTCAGTGTCAGCAGGGCTCCGGGGAAATAGGCTGGATGCGGTGTGCGCTTGCCTTTGAGCGAAGTCAGGTTGAGTTTGAGCAGCACATCCTGTTCGCCGAGGGTGGCGGGGAAGCTGATCACCTTGGCGAAGTACTCGCCCCGCTCGATGCGGTTACTCAGTTGTTCGGTGAACTGGCTGCTCAGGGTTTTGCGCAGGTTGTCGTTGATCTTGTTGTCAGTGATCTGTACGTCATCGACCATCACTGCGCGGGGCTGGGTGTAACTGGCGGGCTGCTTGGGGTCGCCAATCGGGCCTGCTGGGGTGAAGGATACGCAGCCGGTCAGGCTTAAGCTGAACAGCGCGGCTACAAGGTAATGCAGAGTTTTCATGGCTCATCCTTGATTGGGTGTTGCACGGCGATAGGCTACGCCAGGCAGCACATGGTTACTGCCTGGCGTAGCGGGAAAGCGGGGGAGGGACTAACGGGTGCTGGAGAAGGCGCTGATCTTGCCGAATGGCGAGCTTTGCATGCCCACCTTTACCGCCATCAGCGGCGAGTTGTTGACCCAGACATCGTCGATCACGATGGTTTCACCGATGTCGTCGTTATCGGCGGCTACCAGTAGGTAGTAAGTGCCGTCTTCGGCGGCTTCACCATCCCAGCTCAGGCTGATCTGGCCGACCACGGCTTCGGCACGCGAAGGCTTGTCGGCAATCACTGCGCCATAGGCATCCAACAGCATGGCGCGTGGTTTCAGGGCGTATTTGCTGACGCCCATGCAGGGGTCGTTGCACAGTGAGTGCACGTTGAGCGTGTAGCGCTCGCCCTTTTTCAGCTGCAGGGAAAAGATCCGGTAGTTGGAGATCGAGCTGCCGAAGTCCAGGCGCGGCTCATCGGCGCTGATCGGCCACTGAGGTGCCAACAGGCCCGGGTTGAGCGGCAGCGGAATGGCCTGGGTGTTGTGGATGGCTTCCAGGGCGCTCTTGGCCATCGGACTTTTGCCCGCCTTAACGTCTTGCTGGTAGGTCGTCTGCGGGTTGCTGGCGCAGGCGCCAAGCAGCAGGCAGACGGCCAGAATCAGAAACTTGTGCACGGTAAAACTCCTGTGTGACAACGTCCTTGTGTACACGCCGGGCGCTGGTGGCGCGGCGGGCGGCGATTCTACCCGCTTTGCGGGGCGCGGGCAGTGGTTAATCGACCGATTCGACGAACTGCGCACACTGAGCGGTGCCGTTCGTGGGCCCGCTGCGCATCCTGCACGGCGGGCCTGGTCAGTCTTTGTTTAGCCGGAAAGCCCGACGTAGACGTTCTGCACGTCATCGTGTGCGTCGAGGGCTTCGAGGAAGGCTTCGACTTCTTCCAGTTGTTCTGCAGTCAGGCTGTTCACCGGGTTTTTCGGGATATAGCCGATCTTCGCCGAGTTGACGCTGAAACCCTGCTCTGGCAGCGCGCGGCACACGGCGTCGAGGTCAGTCGGCTCTGTGATAAACAGGGTGTTGCCTTCATCGGCCGGCTCGAAATCCTGAGCGCCGGCTTCGATGGCGGCCATTTCTGGGTCGGCATCGCTCTCGGTACTGGCTTCGATCATGCCTACATGGTCGAAATCCCAAGTCACCGAGCCGGAAGCGCCCATCTGGCCCTTGCGGAACAGCACACGGACTTCTGCCACAGTGCGGTTGATGTTGTCGGTCAGGCACTCGATGATCACCGGCACCTGGTGCGGGGCGAAACCCTCATAGGTGGCGGAGTGGAAGGTTACGGTGTCACCCAGCAGGCCAGCGCCTTTCTTGATCGCCCGCTCGAGGGTTTCCTTGGGCATCGAGGCTTTTTTCGCTTGATGGATGGCCAGGCGCAGCTTGGGGTTCAGGTCTGGGTCAGCGCCGTTGCGGGCGGCGATCATGATTTCCTTGACCAAGCGGCCGAAGATCTTGCCTCTGGCGTTGGCCGCGGCTTCTTTAGGTTTGGCTTTCCACTGGGCGCCCATGGAGTATCTCGTCGTTGCGGGTTAATGGGTGAGAACCTGTTTACGATCTGCTGCGCGTCGGCCAGCCTGCGTTAAAAACAGCCTCGGAATGCTCATTTACAGCTCGTAAACTCCGCTTCCTCGCTGTTTTTGCCTTGTCTGGCTCTAGCTCGCTAGATCGTAAATAGGCTCTAAGGGATGCGATTCTAGCCCTTCGAAGCGCTGGCGGCACCTGTGGCGCTGCAATCTGCCGATCAGTGTTGTGCTGTACGGCTTATTTGCAGGGTTTCTGTATGGGCGTTATGGCGCTGCTAGCCGCTTTAATAAGCATTGAGTGATTAATCCGGAGCGTCCATGCAACCCAAGGATCTACTGCTGGCCCTGGTGGTGATCATCGTCTGGGGCATGAATTTTGTGGTGATCAAGATCGGCCTGCACGAGATGCCGCCGATGCTGCTGGGCGCGTTGCGTTTTCTGCTGGCGGCCTTTCCTGCCGTGCTGTTTATCAAGCGCCCACAGATTCCGCTGCGTTGGCTGCTGGCCTATGGCGTGACCATCTCGCTGGGGCAGTTTGCCTTTCTCTTCTCGGCCATGTCCGTCGGCATGCCGGCTGGCCTGGCGTCGCTGGTACTGCAATCGCAGGCGCTGTTTACCCTGCTGTTTGCTGTGCTGTTGCTGGGTGAGCGTTTTCGCCTGGCCAATCTGTTCGGGTTATTGGTGGCAGCCGGCGGTTTGCTGCTGATTGGCTCGCAGGGTAATGGCCTGATGACCCTGGCCGGTTTTCTTCTCACGCTCTGCGCTGCCGCCATGTGGGCGCTGGGCAATATCGTCACGCGCAAGTTGGGCAAGGTGAATCTGGTGGGGCTGGTGGTGTGGGGCAGTCTGGTGCCGCCGCTGCCGTTTTTTGCGCTGTCCTGGCTGATGGAAGGCCCTGAGGTGATCGAGTCTGCGCTGCGCGGCTTTAGCCTGGATACCTTGCTGGTGCTGGTCTACCTGGCATTCGGCGCGACCATTCTTGGCTATGGCCTGTGGAGCCGCTTACTGTCGCGCTACCCAGCCAGCCAGGTGGCGCCGTTCTCGCTACTGGTGCCAGTGGTCGGACTGACCTCATCGGCATTGCTGCTTGATGAACGCCTGAGCAGCCTGCAGCTGGTCGGTGCGCTGTTGGTGATGCTCGGTTTGCTGCTGAATTTTTGCGGCGGTTGGTTGCAGGAGCGTTTGCGCGCGCGTTGGGCTTAACGTTTACCCATGGCGCGGCGAGTCCCACTTGGCGCTGGGCCAATCTTCTTTTCGTGGCTCGACTTGTTGCCCTTCTGGTGCCAGGGCTGATCGTCTTGTTTGCCGGAAGCGGCTTTGGCGGCGCCGAACAGCGAGGCAAAGCCGCTGGCTTTAACCGTGTTGGTGGCGTTGCTCTCGTTGGCGGACGGCGCGGCGCTGTCGGCAGACTGAACGGCGAGGGTGGGTTCAGCTGCTGGAGTGTTGGTCATGGCGAGGTCCGCGGGTGCGAGAAGAAAAGGCCGACGAGTATACCTGGCTATTGCCCGAGGTTCTGGACTGTTGGTCAGTGGCGTGGTGCCCGATGGGCGCTGCGCGAAAATAGGATTCGCCGGGCCGAGCGGCCCAGCGAAGAGGCAGGATCAGTCCTGGCGGCTGGTCACTTCCAGCAGGTGATAACCAAACTGGGTCTTCACCGGGCCTTGCACCACGTTGATTGGTGCGCTGAATACTACGGTGTCGAATTCCTTGACCATCTGGCCTGGGCCGAACGAGCCGAGGTCACCGCCACTGCGGCTGGATGGGCAGCTGGAGTTGTCTTTGGCGACTTGGGCGAAGTCGGCACCGCCTTCGATTGCGGCTTTCAGTTCGTTGCACTTGTCTTCGCTGGCAACCAGGATGTGACGGGCAGTGGCGCGGGCCATGGGAATTACTCCTTATAAAGAAGCGGCAAAGCCTACCGGAATCGTTAGGTTATTCAAACGCTGGGCGTGCGACGTTTATCGGTTGAGTAATAAAAGCTGCCTGGAGCGCTGATTCACGCTGCGTTGCGTTGAACCCTGAATGGCGTGCATAAAAAAGGCTTACCCGTGGGTAAGCCTTTTGTTGTTTCGGCCAGCGTTTAGCTGCGTTGTTGCTCAGCTTGGCAGGCGGCGGCGGTGAACAGCACGTCGGTGGAGGAATTCAGCGCGGTTTCTGCAGAGTCCTGCACGATGCCGATGATAAAGCCGACGGCGACCACCTGCATGGCTACATCATTAGGGATACCGAACAGGCTGCACGCCAACGGGATCAGCAGCAGTGAGCCACCGGCCACGCCCGACGCGCCGCAGGCGCTGATCGAGGCGAGTAGGCTGAGCAGCAGGGCAGTCGGCAGATCGACAGCGATGCCCAGGGTGTGTACGGCGGCCATGGTCAGTACGGTGATGGTGATCGCTGCGCCGGCCATGTTGATGGTCGCGCCCAGTGGGATCGACACCGAGTAGGTTTCCTCATGCAGGCCCAGACGCTGGCAGAGCTGCAGGTTGACCGGGATATTGGCCGCCGAGCTACGGGTGAAGAACGCGGTCAGGCCGCTTTCGCGCAGGCAGGTCAGCACCAGTGGGTAAGGGTTGCGACGGGTCTTGAAGTAGACAATCGCCGGGTTGGTCACCAGCGCGACAAACAGCATGCAACCGACCAGTACCAGCAGCAGGTGCAGGTAATCGAGCAGGGCGGAAATACCCGACTCAGCCAGTGTGGCCGCTACCAGGCCGAAAACCCCCAGTGGCGCCAGGCGAATCACCAGTTTGACGATACTGGTGACTGCGTCAGAAAGGTCAGCGAGCATCTGCTTGCTGCTCGGGCTGGCGTGGCGGAAGGCAAAACCCAGCGCGATGGCCCAGGCCAGAATGCCGATAAAGTTGCCTTTGAGCAGAGCATTGATCGGGTTATCCACCACATTCAGCAGCAGGGTTTTCAGCACTTCGCTGATGCCGCCGGGTGGCGACAGCTCGGCGCTGTTGCTCACCAAGGTCAGGCTGGACGGGAAGGCAAAGCTGGCGGCTACTGCGATCAACGCCGCGCTGAATGTGCCGATCAGGTACAGCAGCAGAATCGGTTTGATATGGGTCTGCTGGCCTTGCTGATGGTTGGCAATCGACGCCGCCACCAGTACGAATACCAGCACCGGTGCTACGGCCTTCAGCGCAGATACAAAAACCGTGCCGAGGAAGCTGACGCTCGCTGCGGCTTCAGGCAGGAGCAGCGCCAGGGCGATACCGGCCACCAGGCCGATGGCGATTTGCAGCACCAGACTGGTGCGGTTGAGCAGTTGGACAAGCGGGTGTTGGGCAGTGGTCATGACATGCATCTCTACTTGGCGGGCAGGCCTGCGATCTCTTCATATTGCCTGCGGGGCTTGGGGCGCCGGGGGCTGGATGCATGGCTGCGGTGCGCGTTATGAGGCTTTTCGCGGGGGATGAAACAAGGCCACGCTGAAAAATAGCGCGCGACTCTACCACAGTGACCCGCTGTTACGCGCTGGCGCAGTGCCAGCCCCGCCCAGCGGCTGTTATGCCTATCAACCGGTCGTCAGGCGGGCTAGGCTAGGGCCTTTGCGAGGCCATGAGGTGGTTATGTCCAACGAAGATGCGAACGCTATGGCGGTTGAAACCCTGACGATCGTCGAAGCACGGGTACTGGGTTGCTTGATCGAAAAGCAGCTGACCACCCCCGAAGCCTATCCCCTGACGCTGAATGCTCTGGTGCTGGCCTGCAATCAGAAAACCAGTCGCGAGCCGGTGCTCAACCTTACCGCCGGCCAAGTAGGCCAGGCTCTGCGCAGCCTGGAAGGGCGAGAAATGGCGCGCCTGGTGATGGGTAGCCGAGCGGATCGCTGGGAACACCGCGCCGACAAAGCGCTGGAACTGGTGGCGGCGCAGGTGGTGCTGCTCGGTCTGTTGCTGCTGCGTGGCCCGCAGACTATCAACGAGCTGCTGACCCGCAGCAGCCGCATGCATGATTTTGATGATGCCGAGCAGGTGCAGCATCACCTTGAGCGCCTGATCAGCCGCGAACTGGCCTGCCTGTTGCCACGCCAGTCGGGGCAGCGCGAAGACCGTTATATGCACGTACTGGGTGACCCCGCGGATTTGCAGGCGGTATTGGCAGCCAGAGCCAGTGAGCCGCAGCGCGCGACGGCGGGCGGTCAGCAGGATGAGCGCCTGGACGCTCTGGAGGCGCGGATTGCGGCGCTGGAAGAGCGCTTGGCGCAGTTGGAGTCGCCTGCGCAATAAACAAAAAAGGTGCTCGATTGAGCACCTTTTTTGTGTTGCCTATTAGCTGTAATCAGCTAAAGCGCAGGCCTGGTGTACGTTCAGCGCCACCTTCGGCGACACGGTTTGCGCCAGTGCGGTCTGCACCGTCTTCGGCAACACGCAGGCGCTCTTGCAGGCGATCAGCACCACCTTCAGCGACGCGGTTAGCGCCAGTGCGGTCGGCACCGTCTTCGGCTACACGCAGACGCTCTTGCAGGCGATCAGCACCACCTTCAGCGACACGGTTTGCGCCAGTGCGGTCGGCACCGTCTTCGGCCACACGCAGGCGCTCTAGCAGACGATCAGCACCGCCTTCAGTTTGCAGGTTGCTACCAAAACCCATCAGGGTCTTCACGCTGCTGTCCTGCTTTTCACCCAGCAGTGGCTGCGGGTTGTTCTGTGGCAGGGCAAAGGCGCTGATGGACAGGCTGCTCAGGATTAGGGTGGTGAGAATTTGCTTTTTCATGTTCAGGCTCCTCGTAAGGGCGGGTGTAAGTGAGTACGGAGCCAATCATACGGATGAAAATTTGATGAAGAAGTGCAGGCTGGGCATGGTAATCATCGACGGCATCGATAGTTGAGTTAATGTTTTATTTATCATGTAGTTATATTTATTTTTGAGTGTCTATACGATGGTTTTTGGAGCGATTGTGCATGATCATTAATATCTAATTAGTCGATATATTTAACTGCGCAGCTTGCGCGTCAGGTATAGGGTGTGGCTTTGCTTGAAATATCGAACGCCTGGTGCGTATTTTGTGCGCCTCGCCGTGCAACTGCGGCCTCTTGCATCAATAAGGACAACAGCAAATGAGTACCCTCGACCGCACCGCCCTGGCTGAGTTGCTGCGTGGTGTTGATGAAGTTGAATGTGTAACGCCTGATCTCAACGGCGTGCCGCGCGGCAAGGTGATGACGGCTGAGGGTTTTCTGGAGGGGCGGCGCTTGCAGTTGGCGCGCGGGGTATTGCTGCAATGCATCATGGGTGGCTATCCGGCGCCGTGTTATTACGGCAGTGATGACGGTGACCTGGCCTTGAATGCCGAGCCGACGCAGATTCATCGGCTGCCCTGGAGTGAAACGCCGCGCGCGCTGGCCATCTGCGATGCTGATGAACTGGATGGACGTAGTTCCGGGTTGTCGACCCGCGGCCTGCTTAAGCAGGTAATTGCGCGTTACGCCAGTCATGGCTGGCAGCCGGTGGTGGCGACCGAGCTGGAGTTTTTCGTGTTTGCCCGCAATGCTGATCCGCTGCAGCCATTTCAGCCGCCGCTCGGGCTCGATGGTCGGCGTGAAGACGGCGGCTCGGCCTTCGGTGTGAGTTCCAACAACGGGCTGCGTCCGTTCTTCCGTGAGGTTTATCAGTGCATGGCGGCGCTAGGGTTGCCGCGCGATACCTTTATGCATGAGATGGGCGTAAGCCAGTTTGAAATTAACCTGCTGCACGGCGATCCGCTGCTGCTGGCGGATCAGACCTTTCTGTTCAAACACCTGCTCAAGGAGGTCGCGCTCAAGCATGGGCTCACTGTGGTATGCATGGCCAAGCCGCTGGCGCATACCCCGGGCAGCTCCATGCATATTCATCAGAGTGTGGTGGAGCAGGGCAATGGGCAGAATATCTTCAGCGCGGCCGATGGCCAGGCAACGTCGGCGTTCTATCAATTTATTGCCGGTCAGCAGGCCGCTATGGCTGATTTCACTCTGCTGTTTGCCCCGCATGTAAATTCCTATCAGCGCCTTTGTCATCCTTATGCGTCGCCGAACAATGCCTGCTGGTCGGAGGATAATCGCGCCGCAGGTCTGCGCATTCCGGCCAGTGCGCCAGTGGCGCGGCGGGTGGAAAACCGCTTGCCGGGCGCCGATGCCAATCCTTATCTGGCGCTGGCGGCGAGCCTTGCGGCGGGTTTGTATGGGATTGAACAGCAGCTGCAGCCCAGTGCGCCGATCCAGGGTGAGTTCGAAGTCCCGGACGAATTGGCGCTACCCTGTACCATGCATGCC
Organism: Pseudomonas sp. OTU750018; assembly: GCF_011636575.1. Taxonomy (NCBI): domain Bacteria; kingdom Pseudomonadati; phylum Pseudomonadota; class Gammaproteobacteria; order Pseudomonadales; family Pseudomonadaceae; genus Pseudomonas; species Pseudomonas sp. OTU750018. Next base: position 615,992 of record NZ_JAAPAU010000001.1, on the reverse strand, counting down.
GCGATCGAGCGTCTCAAGCGCAGTGCACTGGCGCAGGAACTGTTTGGTGCCGAGTTCATCGAAGGCTACATCGCCAGCAAGACGCTGGAACTCACCAGTTTCTTTGATGAAATTACCCCGTGGGAGCGCCGCGTGTTGGCGGCCCATGCCTAGAGTCTGACCGCCGAGCAGGGTTTCGGCGGCTTTTATGGAGACACCTGCCGCCCCATGTCTGTGATCCTCAAGTCATTTAGTTCACTGTATTTCGCCACCCTGTTGATGCTGTTGGGCTCGGGTTTGTTGAGTACTTACCTGGCGTTGCGGTTGGCGGAAACGGCCGATGGACTCTGGGTCGGTGCGCTTATGGCGGCCAATTACCTGGGGCTGGTGCTGGGCGGCAAGATTGGCCACCGTCTGATTGCTCGGGTGGGTCATATCCGCGCCTATGTCGCCTGCGCCGGTGTGGTCACCGCTGCGGTTCTCGGGCATGGCTTGAGCGACTGGTTACCCAGCTGGTTGCTACTGCGGATGCTGGTCGGCCTGGGCATGATGTGCCAGTACATGGTGATCGAGAGCTGGCTCAATGAGCAGGCGGAAACCAGCCAGCGTGGTCAGGTGTTTGCCGGTTATATGGGGGCTTCCTACCTCGGTCTGATCCTCGGGCAGCTGGTGTTGGTGGTGCACCCGACGCTCGGTCTTGAGCTGCTGATGCTAGTGGCGCTGTGCTTTGCCCTGTGCCTGGTGCCGGTGGCCTTGACCCGCAAACTGCACCCTGCCCCCTTGCATCCAGCCCCGCTGGAAATGCGCTTCTTTATCGACCGTGTGCCGTTGTCGCTGACCACCATTGTGGTCGCGGGACTGCTGATTGGTTCGTTCTACGGCCTGGCGCCGCTGTATGGCACGCGCATGGGGTTGTCCACTGAGCAGATCGGTCTGTTTATGGGCTGCTGCATCATCGCTGGCCTGGTGGTGCAGTGGCCGTTGGGCTGGTTGTCTGATCGGCATGACCGCGTGCAGCTGATCCGTGGCTGTGCCGCGTTGCTGGCGCTGGCTGCGCTGCCATTGGCGATTCTGCCGCAGGCCAGTTTGCCGCTGTTGTTTGCCGGCGGCTTTGCGGTGTGTGCCTTGCAATTCAGCCTCTATCCGCTGGCGGTGGCGCTGGCCAATGACCATGTTGAAGCCGAGCGGCGGGTATCACTGACGGCCATGCTGCTGGTGACCTTCGGTGTCGGCGCCAGTATTGGACCGTTACTGGCGGGCGTGCTAATGCGCTTTCTCGGCGCGAACATGTTGTATGCCTTCGTCTGCGGCTGCGCCTTGATTCTGGTGCTGCGTATCCGGCCGGAGCGCGTTACCCATCTGCATCAGGTCGTAGACGCGCCGCTGCACCATATCCCCATGCCAGACAGCACCACCAGTTCGCCGTTGACGGCGGCACTTGATCCGCGCGTCGATGAGCAGGTGGTGCAAGAGCAGATGCATGACACCAGTGCCGTGCAAGCGCCTGAAGGTGAATCGCCTACTCAGCCAGAGCCGCGCGGATGAAACCGTTGCTAAGCGTGGTGATTCCTGCACGCAATGAAGCGCAAGCCCTGCCCGCATTGTTGGATGATTTGGCGGGACTTCGTGCCTCTGGTGCTGAGTTGATCCTGGTCGATGGTGGTAGCAGCGATAGCACTTGCGAGCTGGCGCGGGGGCGGGTTGATCAAATACTTCGAGTGGCCCCTGGGCGTGCGTTGCAGATGAATGCCGGTGCGGCGGTGGCTTGTGGTGAATATGTGTGGTTTTTACATGCCGACACGCGGGTTAGTGCCGCGTCGCTCATGCGCTTACACGACGTGCTAAGTGAGCGACCTCTGTGGGGACGCTTCGATGTGCGTTTATCTGGGCAAGGGCTGGCACTGCGGCTGATTGGTGCGATGATCAGTTTGCGTTCGCGCCTGAGCGGTATCGCCTCGGGTGATCAGGGGATTTTTGTTGCCCGACAGTCCTTTGACGCGTTGGGCGGTTATGCACAGATCCCCTTGATGGAAGATTTACAGCTGTGCAAACGACTTAAGTCGCTGGCTCGACCGCGCTGTCTGCGTCCGCCCTTATTGACCTCCAGTCGGCGCTGGGAGCAGAACGGGATTGTGCGTACTGTGCTGCTTATGTGGCGCCTACGGCTTGCCTACTACTGTGGTGTCAGTCCAGCAAAGCTGGCCCGCCAATACCGCCGAGGGTCATGGCTATGAACCTGTCGATCTCATTGCACTTGCTTGCTCGTTCACCGGTCGCGGGGCAGGTAAAGACTCGCCTGATTCCAGCCCTGGGTGCTCAGGGGGCCTGTGACCTGCAGCAAATGCTGCTAGAGCGCGCATTGCAGTTACCGGCTGACGGCTTTGTTGAGCGCTTTCTCTGGTTGGATGGCGTTCCCAGTACAAGTCTGCAGGCGCTGGCGCAGCGCCTTGGCTGGACGTTGGTCGAACAGCCGGCTGGCGATCTTGGCGAGCGCATGCGCCGTATCGCCACGCTAGGGCTGGCTGAAAGTGATGCGGTAATCCTGATCGGCAATGACTGTCCGGCGCTCAATGGCGACTACCTGCAAGCAGCTTGTAGCGCGTTGCAGGAACGGTCTGTCGTGATTGGGCCTGCGGAGGATGGCGGTTATGTGCTGCTAGGGTTGCGTTGTATAGACGCAACTTTGTTCAGTGAGATGCCGTGGGGCACTGAGCGAGTGCTGGATATGACACTGCAACGCCTGCAGCAGCTGGACTGGCATCCGGGGCTGTTGCCTGCGTTGTGGGACGTGGATCGACCTGAAGATTTGTCTCGCCTGGCGGCGCTGAATATCGTGATCTAGAACAGTCCGTCACTTTCAAAACGCCGCGCTTCGCGCTGCAGCTGGTAAACGAAACGTTCGACCAGACGCTGTTCCTGGCCATTGATGCGGTGAAAACGTGCACCGACAAAAGTGGTGTCTACCTTGTCTTCATATTGCACGTGACGCATCTCGATGGCCGTGGTCATGGCGCCGAAAGGAAAGCGTGCAGTAAACCGTTCATAGACCTGGCCCGCCTGTAGGCTGCCGGTGATGTTGCCGGGGAAGCGCAGCTTGCAGCCGGTTGCAGAGATATCCAGCAAATGCCCCGGTACGGCTGTGCGCAGTTTATCGCCGGCGAGCTCAATTTTGATCAGTTCACTTTGCTTAAGCGGCGCGCGGAAAGCACTACGCCGTTGGTGATAGGTCACCTCAAGCGGCATCGGGCTGAAATAGCAGCGCGCACCTTCATGGTCGGTAATGCGCACGCTTTGTTCGCATGTCCAGGCGACGCGGACACCTTCATGGAAGGCTTCGACATTAAACGCCTCGCCATTAGCAAGGTAGCGCTCGCCATCATTCGGCATTAACTCGTCAAGAATCAGTAGGTTCTTGTCGCGATCAACTTCGATTACGTAGCTCTGGAAGCGTTGGTTACGTTCGTGGAAAGTGATAATCAGCGGGTCATGGTTTTGTTGCAGTTGGCGCAGGTTGGCAACTATTTCCACCGGTGCCTTGAGCACCTTGGGCGGCTGCGGGCCATCTTCCTGGCTAAAAGGACTGGACACGGTCCATAACTCTCCGAGCAAATACTATGGCACTAGCATACTGGCAATATGACAGTATGTCCCCTGTGCCTTGTTGGGTTTCAGGCCTGGCTAAGCGGGCGCTGCTGGCCGATTCTAGCGGCACTGCCGCGGCTGTCATAGAGGCTGGGTGTCTCGTTGCCGCGCAGAATGCCGAGCATGCTGTGAGCGGACGCCTGACTGGAACGAATCAACCGGCCATTGCGCAGATTGGCCGCTTGGCAGCGTTCGAGCAGGCTGTTGAGCTGGTCGCCACGCTCCAGCAACAGCTCGCCCTGATTGGACTGAGCTGCAAGCGTTTGCAGGCCTGCACGGTCGGTACTGAGGTTGAGACTGCTAAGCAGCTGGCTGCGTATCTTGCCGTGCTGGTCGAGCAGCGTCAGCAATGGCAGTTTTTCCGTGAGGATACTTTGCAGGCGAGGGAGGTCGCGGTCGCTGAGGGCTTGGAATTCGGTGTCGATCAATTCAAGCAACTGCTCGGCGGTGCCGATATCGTTGGTGAACAGTTCAAGCAACTGGGTGTCGTGCATTGCAGGCTCTTCGGGGTAACAGGCACTGATGCGAGTAGCATTCAGCGTCTATTGGGCGACCAATTACCCCAGCGTAGCCCGGTGACTAGCGCTGGGATTCGAAATTAAGCAGTTTGCTGGCAACGCGCTGGCTATCAACTTGGTAGCTGCCGTCTTCAATTGCTTGCTTGAGTTGGGCAACGCGTTCTTTATTGACGGTCGGCTGATCGCGCAACTTCTCACTGACTTTCTGAAGCTGTTGCGCATCACGGCTCAGCTGCACGGACTCACCGCTTTTGCCGGCCTGTTGTGCCTGCTCGGCAGGGTTGGGGACGTTGCCAGGCTGTTTGCCGCTGATGGCTTCGTTCTGGCCACCTGCCTGCGCACTGCCGGCCCGCCCCGAATTGGCTGGCGATGCGGCATTGTTGAGCCGGTTGATGTCAATGACCATGATGCAAAACCTCGAACAGAGTTTGGACGCTTGCCTAGCTTGTCGGCATTGCCCTGGAAAACTTTAGGGCAAAAAAGTGTGCGCCAAATAACAGTCTAAACACAGTGTGGATAATCGTCAGCTCACCGAGTGAACAAAGTTTAAAACAAGAATCATGCCTACATCGCTACTTCAACCTGTCCAGGGCCGATTACACGGGCTCTGATTACTCTGTTCGAGCGTTGATTGCGCACACTGATCTGCTTGCCAATTATGCCGTCAGATAAGGCTTCGCCCTGCATTCGCACGCTGATACCTGCGCTGCGGGCGCTGATAACAACCTGATCACCTTTGCGGATGGCGTCGGCCATTTGTACATGGATGGGCGCAAGCACCTGGTCGGGTAACAAAGGGCGCGTCAATTTTTTGCCGATAGCTTGCTTAAGTGCAGTGAGATAGCCCTGGTTGAGCAGGCCGACATCCCGCTCAGCCAACATCACGTCCATTTGTGTCAACAGGATGTCGCGCTTCAACGGTCGGCTGGCGATCACCACTTCCCGGTACAGGCGCACTTGTCCGGGCACAAACACCGTCCAAGGCGAGGCGCCGTCACAGCGTACGCGCAGGGTGACGCGGCCAATCGGTTCCGCAGGGCTTTCCAAGGTTGTGGTCAGGGGCTGCTGGCACTCTGGCAGACGCAAGCGTGGGTCGAGTCGGTTGATTTGAATCTCATGGCGGCCAGCGATGTTGCTACGCTGTAAATAATCGTTCACCGCTTGCTCAAGAAAAACTTCGCCAGCGCCGATAAGTTGTTCAGGTCGTGTGGCGTTGGCTGTTGCCAAAGCGCTATAGCCGACTGCCAGCAAAGCGGGTACAACTGCCAGCCAGTAGCGGCATTTTGCCAGTGAGTGTCGGTTCGTTGTCGTTTCAGTGTTCATATGGGTCAGATAGCAAGGCGCGTGCCGCCTGCTACGCTGACAGCAATCTGTTACTCAAATAAGGAGTTTGGGTATGGCCGGTGTGATGGATTCGGTTAACCAACGAACTCAGTTGGTTGGGCAGAATCGTTTGGAGTTGTTGCTGTTTCGTCTGAACAGCAACCAGCTGTATGGGATCAATGTTTTCAAGGTGAAAGAGGTGCTGCAGTGCCCCAAGCTCACCATCATGCCGAAATCGAGCCCGGTTGTTCGTGGTGTCGCCAATATCCGTGGCGGCACTATCCCGATTCTTGATTTGTCCATGGCCACCGGCAGCGCGCCGCTGGCTAACATCGACAACAGCTTTGTCATCATCACTGAATACAACACCAAGGTTCAGGGCTTTCTGGTGCACTCGGTAGAGCGCATCGTCAACATGAACTGGGAGTCGATTCATCCACCACCCAAGGGCACCGGTCGTGACCATTACCTCACAGCGGTCACCCACCTTGACGACAAGATGGTTGAAATCATTGATGTCGAGAAGATTCTGGCCGAAGTGGCTCCGACATCTGAGGTTATCTCTGAAGGTGTTCTGAATGCGGAGACCCAGGCTCGCGCGGTCAGTAAACGTGTACTGACTTGCGACGACTCATCGGTGGCGCGTAAACAGGTTACTCGCTGTCTGGAAACTGTCGGCGTGGAGGTGGTTGCGCTGAATGATGGGCGTCAGGCACTGGATTATCTGAAGGCGATGGTGGACGAGGGCAAAAATCCCGCAGAAGAGTTTTTGATGCTGATTTCCGACATCGAGATGCCGGAAATGGATGGCTATACGTTGACCGCGGAGATCCGCGCAGATCCGCGCATGCAAAAGCTGCACATCATCCTGCATACTTCGTTATCGGGCGTGTTCAACCAGGCCATGGTGAAGAAAGTCGGCGCGGATGATTTTCTCGCTAAGTTTCGCCCGGATGACCTGGCTGCACGGGTAGCTGACCGCATCAATATCGCGGCAGGGGACTGAGGGCTTTGCCCTCAGTGAATCATATGTTTGTCGAGGCCTCGCGAGTGTCTACAGGTAATTTGGATTTCGAGCAGTTCCGGACTTTCCTGGAAAAAGCCTGCGGCATCCTGCTTGGCACCAACAAGCAGTATCTGGTTTCCAGTCGGCTCAACAAGTTGATGGAGCAGAACAGCATCAAGACCCTGGGTGAGCTGGTGCAGCGCATGCAGAGTCAGCCACGAAGTGGTCTGCGTGAGCAGGTGGTCGATGCCATGACGACCAATGAAACCCTGTGGTTTCGCGACACTTATCCGTTTGAAGTGCTGAAAAACCGTGTGCTGCCGGAGATGATCAAGGCCAGCCCCGGTCAGCGCCTGCGCATCTGGTCGGCGGCGTGCTCTTCGGGGCAGGAACCTTATTCACTGTCGATGACCATCGACGAGTTCGAGAAGACCAATATCGGTCAGCTCAAGGGTGGTTTGCAGATTGTGGCCACTGACCTCTCGCCGACCATGTTGATCAACTGTAAATCCGGTGAATACGACAGTCTGGCGATGGGGCGTGGGCTTTCCCAGGAGCGTCTGCAGCGCTATTTCGACCCTAAAGGGCCGGGGCGTTGGGTGGTCAAACCAGCCATTCGTAGTCGCATTGAGTTTCGCCCGCTGAACCTGTTGGACAGTTACGCCAGCCTCGGCAAGTTCGATGTGGTGTTCTGCCGTAACGTGCTGATCTACTTCTCGGCTGAGGTGAAGAAGGATATCCTCACGCGCATTCATGCCATGTTGAAGCCGGGCGGTTACCTGTTTCTGGGGGCTTCCGAAGCGCTTAATGGCCTGCCTAACCACTACCAGATGGTGCAGTGCAGTCCTGGGATCATCTACAAAGCGAAGTAACAGTCGTTGTATTGAAAAACGGGAGGCCATTGGCCTCCCGTTTTTTATTGCGGACAGTTTTTAATGCTGGCCTTACGAGTTGCTGACCTGCGTCGCGGGGCTGGGTGGCAGGCACTGGCTGTGGGTATCTGGCTCAAGGTAGGGCTGCAGAATCGGGGCCATGCCCTTGAGCACCTGCACTGGCAGGGCTGAGGTGAAACGGAAGCTTTCTGCAGCGCGGCCTGGGACGAAAGCGGTAAGCGTCCCGTAGTGGCGAGCGCCGAGGTAGAACACGAACGTTGCCGTACGGTTCATCGCCCGCGAGCTGATTACCCGGCCACCGGCGCCAACGGTTTCGATGCGATTGTCGCCAGTGCCGGTTTTGCCGCCGACTTTCAGCGGTTGGCCGTCCGCCTGGATAAAACTACCGAGTAGGCGCCGCGCAGTACCGGCTTCAACCACATCGGCGAGGGCGCTGCGCAACGCGGCCGCAACCTCAGAGGCCATCACTCGTTTGCCCTCGGTTTGATCGCGGACCACCAGGGTGTCATAGGGCGTATCCGCAGCGAAGTGCAGGCTGTCGATGCGAGCTGTGGGCTGCCGAATGCCGTCGTTCTGAATAATTCCAGCCAGTTCGGCCAACGCGGCCGGCCGGTCGCCAGAGCTGCCGATGGCGGTTGCTAGCGACGGGACCAGGTGGGCGAAGGGGTAGCCGAGGTTTTGCCAGCGCCGGTGAATATCGAGGAAGGCCTCCACCTCCAGCATGATGCGGATGCGACTGTCGCGGGCGCTCTTGTGTCTGCTGCGGAACAGCCAGCCGTAGACTTCCTGGCGTTCGTCCTGGCTGGCGGCCACCGCATTGCTGAAGGTCGCTTGCGGTTGTTCGATCAGGTAGCCCAAAAGCCACAATTCAAGCGGGTGGACGCGAGCGATATAGCCCTGATCAGGCAGGCTGTAGGTGCCGGGGCCGTAGCTCTTATAGAGCTCGGCGATGCGCTTATCGCTGAGTTTTTCCTGGGGCAGGTATTTGCGCAGGAAGGCGGCGAAGCTGGCTTCATCGCTATTTGGCATCAGGTAGCGGTGCACGGCGGCAAGGCGTACCGAGGTGTGGCGCAGGCCGTTGAGGAAGGTGTCCAGGCGCTGTTGCTCGGGCTGGCCCTGGTATTTTCGCCAGAAACGCAGCAGGAAGGTGGTGCCTTCACGGTCGGCGAAGTCCTGCAGGTAGGCTTGGCGGCGCGGGTCCTTATCATCCTTGAGCAGTTCGGCGCTGTTGTTCGGGCCCTGGTAGGTGCTGTAGCGCACCAGGTCGCGCATCAGGCGGATAAATGGCAGGTTGAGCGACTCGCGCAGGGCTTCGCGCATGCTGGCGATGCGCTGGTTATCTTCGCGGCGGAAGTTGGCGAAGGTGTGAATGCCGCCGCCAGTGAAGAAACGCTCGCCCGGGCTGGCCGAGTATTTGCGCTCCAGCGCGGCATCCAGCATGGCCGGTAGGCTGGCGTTGGGGGTGCTCTGCAGATAGCCGATGGCCCAGCGGGTGAGGTTGTCCTGAGCGTTGACAGCGCGCAATTCGCTGGCGCTTTGGCCGGCATGGCGCTGGTGCAGCTCGGCAATGATTTCCAGGTAGGTGGCCAGCACCCTGAGCTTGGCGGTGGAGCCCAGCTCCAGCTTGCTGCCTTCATTGATGTCGAACGGCTGGTCTGTGCTGTCGGTTTGCACCCGTACCACGCTGCCGTTACTGGTGCGCTCGAACAAGGTGAAGCTGTAGCGCACATCGGCAGTCTTTTCCGGGGACAGCAGACGCTCGCCAAACAGGCCGATTTGCCCGGCAAACTCCGGGTCGGCCAATTGCTGCAGGTACTGGCTGGCGGCTTGCTGCAGCTGGTTGTTCAGCGTGCTGGTGGCGCTCAGGTCGAGGCGATCCAGGTCATACAGCGGCATGTTGAGCATGGCTGACAGGCGTGCCCGCGAAACGCTGATGCCTTTGTTACCGTCCACCACCTGCAGGTTGGGCTCCAGGGCCCAGTCGCGGTAGACCAGTGACTGGTTCAGTGCCGCATCGCGTAGCGCCGCGTCAATCAGGCCGCCGCCGGCCAGCAGACGGATATGGCTATCGGTCAGTTCGGCCAGGTCATTACGGCCCTGAGCCAGGTAATACGAGGGGCGGCGCTGGGCAATCATCAGGGCCAGTACCTGACGCAGCGCCAGGCCGCGCTCGGCCAGGCTGGCATCTGGCGAGCGCGCCGGGTCGAGCAGCAGATTGACCTGGGTGAAGTCCGCGCCGAACCAGATGCGCAGGCCATCGGCCAGGCCATGCACTTCGCCATGCCCGGGGGCGGCGGAGAGCGGCACGCTATTGAGGTAGTCGCGCACGATATTTTCCCGCGCAGCCAGTGTCTGCGGGCCGCTCTGGTAGGCGCGCACGCTGGCGGAAAGCATCTGCCGCAGTTTCTCCGTGGCCGACAAGGTCAGGCCATCCGGGGAGTGGCGGTACTTCTCCAACTGGGTGGCCAGCGTGCTGCCGCCGGCAGACTGGTCCTGCATGTCCAGCAGCTTGCCAACCTGGGAGATGGCTGCCATCACAAAGCGCGGCCAATCCACCGCCGGATTGGCCAGCGGCTGCTCGGGGTCGAGCAGCTTACGGTTCTCGATAAACAGCAGGCTGCTGGCTACCAGTGGCGGGATGGCGTTGAAGCTTGGGTAGCGCTGTTGCGGGTAGCGAAATTCATAGAAGGGCGTGCCGCTGCAATCACTGATGCGCAGGCCACTCTGGATTTTTTCCGGGTAGGGGATAAACAGGCCTCGCTGGGCATAGCTGAGCAGGGCGGGGGAGAACTGCGCCTGCTGCTGAACGATGTAATTGCGCTGGCCAAGGCGTTCCAGCATCAGGGGCAGGTAGGTATAGCCCTGGCGCTTATCGAAAGGGCCTTCTTTGGGGTAGATGATCGACGGGCTGGGACCTGGCTTGACCTGGTAGCTCAACGTTTGCGCATAGCGGCTGAGTTCCTGAGCCTGAAAGCGTGAGGTGCGCACTTCCTCGGCCAGCCAAAAGCCGGCAGCGATGCACAGCAGTAAAACCAGCAGCCAGAAAGTGACCTTCACTTTACTGATGCGCTTGCGCCGGTTAGGTGGTTCGCCGGCCGGCAGGGTGGTGATATCGAGTTGCCAAGGTGCGCCCATATTCATTTAGCCTGATGTACTCATCCATAGGTTTGACAGGTTGCTGAATAACATCAGCGGGCTTGAGCACTGAGTTCCTCTCAGCTGGCCACTGCCTGTAGTTTAGTCGTTGGTGCAGTAGGTAAGCCGGGATGGGCTTGGCAGCCGGAAGATTTTTTGCTGATTTTTATGCGCGGCTGTTGGATTAAGTGATCAGCGGCAACACCGCGATACGGGAACTGGTGCACGATTGTGGTGATGCTGCGTTGAGGCGCAGTTGGCTGGAATTTTGCCGTGACGGAACAGGCGACGAGTGAGCGATGCAGCGCGATCATCGGGAGCAACTCAACCTCAGTTGGCAGGCCAATGCCGATGCCTGGACGGCAGCCGTGCGCGAGCAGCGCATTGAAAGCCGCCGGTTGGTGACGGATGCCGCCATCGTTCAGGCGATTCTGGCCTTGGCGCCTAAGCGTGTGCTGGATCTGGGGTGTGGCGAGGGCTGGTTGTGCCGTGGGTTGGTCGAACATGGCATCGAGGCGGTTGGCGTGGATGCTTCCGCTCCGCTGATTGCTGTGGCGCAGCAGGCGGCGACAGGTGCGTCGCAGTACCGCGTATGCGGCTATGCCGAGCTGGAAAGTCAGGCCGAGCTGCTGGGCCGTTTCGATGTGCTGGTGTGCAACTTTGCCCTGCTGGAAGAACCCCTGACGCCGACCCTGAATGCTTTGCATGGCCTACTGACGGAGAACGGTCGCTTATTGATCCAGACCCTGCATCCTTGGCGCGCCTGCAATGATGCGAGCTATCGCGACGGTTGGCGGGTGGAAACCTTTGCCGGCTTCGGTGAGGGCTTTGCCCAACCGATGCCCTGGTTCTTTCGCACGCTGGAGTCCTGGCTGGCGTTGTTCAGTGAAACCGGCTGGCGCCTGCAATGGCTGCAGGAGCCGTTGCATCCGGAGAGCGAACAGCCGGTGTCGCTGCTGATGCTGCTGAGTTCCGAGCGCAGCTGAACCGGCTGTACTGCCGATCAATCGACGATAAACAGCCGCGCCCCGTCGGTCGTGGATGAACGATGCGCCTCAGCCTGATCAGCGACCTGATAGCTCATACCTGCTGTCATGACAAAGCGCCGGCCATCCTCCAGCTCGGTGTGCAGTTCGCCTTCGAGGCACAGCAGGATGTGGCCTTTCTTGCACCAATGATCGGCCAGGTAGCCGGCGCTGTACTCGACCATGCGCACGCGAATGTTGCCAAACACCTGGGTGCGCCAGTAGGCCATACCGGTTTCGCCGGCATGTTCGCTGCGCTCAATCTGGCTCCAGTCGGTAACGCCGAATGGGATATCGCTGAGGTTCATGGTGTCAGTCCTTTGCTCAAGCCGCTCAACTGCGGCGTTGACGGTCTTCTGCATAGCGGCGCATCACCCATTGGCCGGCCGGGTGAGCGTGCAGCTCATCAAGGAAGGCCTGGGTCTTGGCATCGTGTCCGGCAATGCCTTCCCACGGCGTACCGGCGGGGGTGAACAGCGGGGCGAACAGGGCGGCGGCGCTGATATCGGCCAGGGTCAGCTGCTCACCGACCAGATAGCGTGATGGATCGCCATGGATGCGCGACTCGATCAGTGCCAGGCCTTCGAGCAATTCGGCCTGGGATTTCGCCACCCGCGGCGGCGTAACGCCATACAGGCGTTGTACGCCGTTGATCAGCACCGGCTTCATCAGGTCGCGCAGGCCCAGCAGCGGGCGGTAGACCTTGAGCATGGCGTGCATCACCGAGTCCCATTGCTTGATCTGGCCGTACAACCAGCGGCGTACATGCACACCCAGGCGGTCGAACTGTTCTTCCAGCTCCAGCACCTCGGCGCGTTGTGCCGCGTCGGTCGGCAGCAGCGGACGCTCTGGATAATGCTGCTCCAGGTACAGGGCGATCTGCGTGGAGTCGCCGATGACCTGCTCGCCATCCTTGAGGATCGGCAGGGTGACGATATTGGCCAGGCGCTTGCTTTTCAGCCGGTGCAGACCAGGAAAGAGGTTATCCACCTGAAAATCGAGGCCCTTGTGGTCCAGGTGCCAGCGGGTTTTTTCGCAGTAGTGGGATATCGGGAACTGATAAAGCGTGCGCATGGTGGGCCCTCGACAATGATGCGCCGAGTGTACGGGCTGTTTGGTCGACTACCCAGTCGCAATCAGCAGTCCAGGCTTTCGTTGGGGGAGCCATTGCCCAGGCCACTGTAGACCTGGGCAAACAGCTTAGGGCGTGCGTTGCAGCTCGACCTTCCCTGTGGCACTGGCCAGCAGATGCTCCGGCAAGTCGAGCAGGTCATCGTCGAAGGTTTCCAGCGGCGGCGGGCGACGTTCGAAACGCGAGCCGAGTACCAGCAGGCAAGGCGTCAGCAGCAGGGTCAGCACGGTGGCGAAGCTCAGGCCGCCAGCGATGGCGCTGGACAGCTGGGTCCACCACTGGGTCGACGGCGCGCCAAAGCCCAGGCTTGGGGTGAGCAGGTCAACGTTGACCCCGATCACCATCGGCACCAGGCCGAGGACCGTGGTCACGGCGGTCAGCAGCACTGGGCGCAAGCGCAGGCTGCCGGTTTCCAGCGCCGCCTCACGCGGCTCCAGACCCTGGCGGCGTAGCTGGTTGTAGGTGTCGATGAGGATAATGTTGTTGTTCACCACGATCCCCGCCAGTGCGATCAGGCCCATACCCACCATCACGATACCGAACGACTGGCCATTGACCAGCAGGCCCATCAGCACTCCGGCGGTGGACAAGACGATAGCCGAGAGCACCAGCAGCGACTGGTAGATGCTGTTGAACTGCGTCACCAGGATGATAAACATCAGGAAAATCGCCACCGCAAAGGCAGTGCCGAGGAACGTCGCGGCTTCACGCTGGTCGGCGTCTTCGCCGGCGAACTTCACCTGCACATCAACGGGCACCTCGCCCATGGCTTCGCGCAGGGCTTGCAGGCGCTCGTCCAGGCGCGCGCCTTCGGCGATGTCGGCCTGTAGGGTGATTGTGCGGTTACCGTCGACCCGGCGCAGGGTGCCGACCTTCGGCGCCTGTTGCAACGAGACGAAATTACTCAGCGGAATCTGCCCGGCCGGGGTGTTCAGGGTCAGGCGGCCGAGCTGGTCGAGGGAGCGCCAGTTGGCCGGCAGGCGCACGCGGATATCCACCTCGTCGGTGGCGTCTTCCGGGCGGTAGGTGGCCAGTTTCAGGCCGTTGGTGACCATCTGCACGGCATTACCCACGCTCAGCACGTCCGCGCCAAAACGCGCGGCCGCCTCGCGGTCGACCTTGACCCGCCATTCGATACCCGGCAGGGCACGGTCATCCTCGACATCCTTGAAGCCGCCCAGGCGCTGCATGTTGGCGCGCACCTGTTCGACCCACTGATCGGCCTTGGCCGGGTCCATGGAACTGACCTGTAGCTTCACGGGTTTGCCGCTGCTGGGGCCTTCTTCCTGTTTGCGGAATTCCAGCACGATGCCCGGGATATCCGCCGTTCGCGTGCTCATGTCGGCGAGAATCTTGCCGGCCGAACGCCGCTCATGCCATTCGACGAACTGGAATTGCAGGGTGCCGATCACGTCCGCACCGAGCTGGCCGTCCGGCTGCGCCAGGGAGCGGGCGTACAGCGCTTTGACCTCGCTCATGCCGAGCAGGCGCTTCTCCACCTGTTGCAGCAGGGCGTCTTTTTCTTGCACTGACAGATCGCCACGGGCGCGCAACCAGATCTGCGCGTTTTCCGGCTCGACTTCGGGGAAGAATTCCACGCCATGGTTAAAGCGGCCATAGGCGGTGTAGATCAGCGCAATCAACGCGAGCATGCCCAGTAAGGTCAGCCCAGGGCGTTTCAGCAACGTAGCGAGCAGGCGGCGATAACCGACGGCGCCACGGCCAGGCTGGGCGGCTTGCGGCAGGGGCTGGCCGCCAGTGACGGCGCCGAGCACCGGCAGAAACACCAGGGCCATGGCCAGCGAAGCGAGCAGGCAGACGATCACCGTGGCTGGCAGGTATTTCATAAACTGGCCGACTACGCCGGGCCAGAACAGCAACGGCAGAAACACCACCAGGGTGGTGGCGGTGGAGGCGATCACCGGCCAGGCCATCCGCGTGGCCGCATTGGCCCAGGCCTGACGCGGGCTTTGCCCCTGATGCAGGTAGCGGTCGGCCAGTTCGGAGACGACGATGGCACCGTCCACCAGCATGCCGGCCACCAGAATCAGGCTGAACAACACGACGATATTCAGGGTGAAACCGAGCATCCAGATCAGCAGGATGCCGCTGAGAAAGGCCCCGGGAATGGTCAGTCCGACTAATAGCGCCGAGCGCATGCCCATGCTCGCCACCACCAGAATCAGCACCAACACGATGGCGGTCATCACGTTGTTGAGCAGGTCACTGAGCATGCTCTGCACCTGCTGCGACTGATCCATGATGTAGCTGACCTTGAGGCCTTCAGGCAGCAGCGGTTGGGCTTTGACCATCAACGCCTTGACCTGCTCGATGGTGTCGATGATGTTCGCGCCGCTGCGCTTGGACACCTCCAGTACCACCGCCGGTTGGCCATTGATCCGCGCGTAACCGGTGGGGTCCTTGAAGGTGCGGTGAATGGTGGCAACGTCGCCGAAGGTCACCACACTGTCGCCGACCACCTTGATCGGCATGGACAGTACGTCTTCGAGGTCTTCGATCACCCCGGGCACTTTCATGCTCATACGCCCGGCACCGGTGTCCAGGCTGCCGGCGGCGACCAGGCGATTGTTGCGGCTGACCAGGTTGAACAGCTCGTTGTAATCGATGCCGTAGCTGTCGAGCACCTGTGGGTCTACGACGATTTCCAGTAGGTCTTCGCGGTCGCCGCCGATTTCCACCGACAACACTTCGGCGATGCCTTCGACGTTCTCTTTCAGGCGCCGGGCGATGTAGACCAATTCGGTTTCGGCAATCGGCCCGGACAGGCCAATCGACAGCACCGGAAACAGCGCCACGTTGACTTCATTGACTGTCGGTTCCTCGGCTTCCTCTGGCAGCTTGCTGCGGGCGGTATCAACCTTCTCACGCACATCGGCCAAGGCCAGTTTGGCGTTGAAGCCAGCATCGAACTCCAGGGTTACCGAGGCATGGCCTTCGCTGGCCATGGAGCGCATTTCCTTGACCCCTTCGAGGCTGCGCAGCTCCTGCTCCAGGGGGCGAACCAGCAGGCGCTCGGCGTCTTCCGGGCTGATGCCTTCGAGGGTTACCGAAACATAGATGATCGGGATGCTGACATCCGGATTGGCTTCCTTGGGGATGGCGAAATACGCCGTCAGCCCGCCCAGCATAAGAAATAGCAGCACCAGCAGGCTGGTGCGGCTGCGATCCAGCGCCGCAGCGATCAGGCCGTGCATATCAGCTACCCCCTTTGGCCAGCTGGCTGATCACCTGCTGGCCCGGCTCGACAAAGCCCTGGCCGAGGGTGATCAAGGCGACCTTGTTAGGCAGGCCGCTGACCCAGGCGCCCTGATTGTCGACGCTGATCAGTTGCACGGGCGTGAACTCTACCTGTTGCTGCTCGTTAACCCACTTGACGCCATGCCGGCCGGCTTTATCCAGGCTCAGCAGGGCGGGCGACAGGCGATGGGCCAGGGCTTCGCCGGTCTGTACATGCAGGGTCGCGCTGGCACCCGCCAGGCGCAGGGCTTGCGGGTTGGCAACCTTGACCTCGATGCGGAAGCTGCGTGAGCCCGGATCGGCGGCGGCGGCGATAAAGTGCAGCTCGCCCTGTAGTTCGCGGCCGTCGAGCAATTCGACCTTCACCGGCTGCCCCAGCTTGAGTTGGGTGACTTCCTGCTGGGCAATCTGCGCACTGACCTTGAGCTGGCTGATGTCCACCAGGGTCAGCAGGCTTTGCCCCGGCTGGACGAAATCGCCCAGCTCGACCATGCGCTGGTCATACACCCCGGCAAAGGGCGCGTTGATTTGCGTGTTGCCCAGCTGAATGCGCGCAAGGTCGAGTTCGGCGCGGGCTTTGGCCAGTTCGCTCTGCAGGCGGATCAGTTCATTGGTGGAAACCAGGTTGCGTTCACGCAGGCGTTCGGCGGCGCTGGCGTCGGCGGCGCGCTGGCGTACATCGGCCTCGCCCTTGGCCACTTGGGCCGGGCGGTTGTCGGTGGAGAGGCTGAGCAGCAACTGACCCTGCTTGACCGGGTTGCCTTTGTCCTGATCCAGGCGCGTCACCGTGCCGCTGATCTGCGAACGCAGCTCGACCCGGCGCCAGGCTTCGATCTGCCCTTGCACCACATGCTGGCGCTGCATCGGGCTGGCTTCCAGCCACTGCACTTCAACCTTGGTCAGACCCTTTTCCGCCACTGGCGCATCGGCCGTGGCGGTTTCCTGGGTCTTGAACAGCGAGCCGCTGAACAGCCACAGCACGAGCAGCAGACTGATGGCGACGGCGATCAACCAGGGGCGTTTGGACAGCTGACTGAACATGGTGGTTACTCGTGGCAATGGGGTTGAGCAAGCAGTTCGGCGGCCTGAGTGCGCAGGCCAGCAATGATGAAATCGGTGACGCGGGCGAAGTACTCATCCAGGGCAATCGGCTCGGCCCAGTGGGCAAAGCCACCGGAGGCGATGCGTGCCATTACCCCGTTGACGCAGGCTTCCACGCCCCATAACAGGTTCTGACAGTCGCTCTGGCTCAGCGCCTGGTTGTTCAGGGCCACGCCGAGCATGTCGCTGAAGAACAGCTGGAATTCGCGCTCTATATCGAGGAATTGCTGGCGGTACGGGCTTTCCAGGCGCTCCTGAAACTCTGGGCGGTCGCAGTGCAGGCACAGCTGCGCCTGGATCGGGTTGGCCAGCATCTGCTCGAAGGCGCGGTGGATCACCCGGCGCATGGCGTCCTGTGCGGGGCTGGCGGCATGCAGCTGGCGCAGTTCCAGCAGGTTGGCGCGGCTGAGGTCGAGCACCAGGCGCGCATACAGCGCTTCCTTGCTGGGGAAGTGCTTGTACACCGTGCCTTTGCCGATGCCGGCGGCAAGCGCCACTTCGGCAATAGTCACGCGGTCCCAAGGCTGCTCGGCAAACAGCTGGCGGGCCGCATCGAGAAGGGTGTTTTCGCGTTGTTCGAAGAGTTGATCTTGGTAGCGCATGCGGATTTGTCGGAGGTTGTGACCGACGGTCATGCTATGACTGTTGGTCACGATGCGGCAAGCCGGCAGTTGTAACAGACTTTGCCGTGATTGGATGGATCAGCGTTTAAGGATGGTGTGATGTGCTGAGTGGTTGCCAGAGTTGCGCATAACGGCCGCTGTCTTTCAGCTCGCGCAGGCCCTGATCGAAGAGTTGCTGTAGGCGTTCGCTCTCAGGCAACTGGCGGGAGAAAATCAGGTGGTAATCCCAGGTATCGTAGGTTTGCGTGGTGGTCAGGTGGGCGCGTTCCTTGGCGCTGAGTTGGTTGAGCACATGGCTGCCCGAGCCTTTGACGATGTCCACCGCATCAATGCGCCCGGCGGCCAGCTTGCGCAGGTTGATCAGCTCATCCCCGCTGGCTTCGTACCGCACCCAGCCGCGCTGTTCGGCTTGCTCCAGCACTGGCATCTTCGCCGAGCCCAACGGAATGCCGATGCGCAGACCATTGAGCTGCTCGGCCCCTGCGAGGCGGCCGTCCCAGCTGATCGGTTTGTCGCGACGGTAGAACAGCACCAGTTCATCGCTGTAGACCACAGCAGAAAACAGACAGTCGGCCTCGCGCTCCGGCGTGCGACCCCAGATGGCCGAGGCTTGCCAGTGACCCTGTTTGACCTCTGTGTAGGCGCGCTTCCAAGGGAAGAAACCGTATTCCACGCTGACGTTCTGGCTGGCGAAGACTTCGCTGATCAACTGCGGCACTACGCCGTAGTGGGGCAGCGATGCGCTGATAAACGGCGGCCATTCGCCGATGGCGATGTGTATTTTTTCCTGGCTATGCAGGGGCTGGCAGAGGCCAGCCCAGAGCAGCAAGACGGAAAGCAAACAACGCATGCAGTGCTCGATATTCAGGCGGCGGGTTATGCAAGCTTAGCCGCGTGCCACGCTGACGCCTTCCAGATTGGCGAAGGAGGTGTCCTTGGCGGTCAGCAGGAAGTCGCGCATAAACGGCGCGTCGAGCATGTCGGTGCGGATGCCGGCATACAGGGTGGCAAACAGCCCCTTATCGCCCAGGCGTTTTGCCGTCACGTAGCCACGCGAACTGTATTCATGCAGCGCCCAGTTGGGCAGGCCACACACGCCGCGGCCGCTGGCCACCAGTTGCATCATCATCACCGTCAGCTCGGAGGTGCGCACCTGCGCTGGTTCGACATCTGCCGGCTCAAGGAAGCGGGTGAAGATGTCCAGGCGGTCGCGTTCCACCGGGTAGGTGATCAAGGTTTCCGTGGCCAGGTCCTGCGGCTTGATGCACGGTTTGCTGGCCAGCGGATGCTGGTTGGCCACGGCGAGCATGGCTTCATAGGTAAACAGTGGCACATAGGTGATGCCGGCCAGCTCCAGTGGATCGCTGGTCACCACCAGGTCCAGATCACCGCGGGCCAGGGCGGGCAGTGGGGCGAAGGAGAAGCCCGAGGCCAGGTCCAGTTCCACTTCCGGCCAGGCATCGCGGAACTGGTCGATGGTCGGCATCAGCCACTGGAAGCAGCTGTGGCATTCGATGGCCATGTGCAGACGGCCGGCGGTGCCACCGGCCAGGCGGGCTAAATCACGCTCGGCACCGCGCAGCAGCGGCAATACCGTATCGGATAGCTGCAACAGGCGCAGGCCGGCGCTGGTAAAACGCACCGGCTTGGTTTTGCGCACGAACAGCGGCATGCCCAGGCGCTCTTCCAACTCCTTGAACTGGTGCGACAGCGCTGATTGCGTCAGGTGCAGGCGTTCGGCGGCATCCACCAGGCTTTCGCTTTCGCGCAGAGCATGCAGGGTTTTCAGGTGGCGCAATTCGAGCATGGCGGGCCTCGGTGTTTGGCGGATCGGCGTTCTAGCGATAAGCAGAACATGAGTAAAACTATAGATCAAGGCGAATGGATTGAGTTTGTCTCACTTAGGCGGGGTGCCGAGAATAGCCAGCATCTTATTGATCTGCTGGAGCGTTCTGACATGGCCCTGTCCCATTCCCTTGGTTTTCCGCGTATCGGTCGCGACCGTGAACTGAAAAAAGCCCTGGAG
Organism: Pseudomonas sp. OTU750018; assembly: GCF_011636575.1. Lineage (NCBI taxonomy): Bacteria > Pseudomonadati > Pseudomonadota > Gammaproteobacteria > Pseudomonadales > Pseudomonadaceae > Pseudomonas > Pseudomonas sp. OTU750018. The sequence goes on along the minus strand of NZ_JAAPAU010000001.1, from coordinate 596,331 downwards.
GCCTACTGGAAGGGCGAACTGGACGAGGCCGGCCTGCGGACTGTGGGTCGTGAACTGCGCGCCGCCCACTGGCAGCTGCAGAAGGACGCTGGCATCGATCTGTTGCCGGTCGGCGACTTTGCCTGGTACGACCAGGTGCTGACGCATTCGCTGAGCTTCGGCGTGATCCCCGAGCGCTTCCGTCCGGCCAACGGCAAGCCGACCCTGGATACCTTGTTCGGCATGGCGCGCGGTGCCGTTGCAAACAAGAGCAGCCAGAGCGCCTGCTGCGCTGCCCATGCGCAAGAGATGACCAAGTGGTTTGATACCAACTACCACTACCTGGTGCCCGAATTCAGCGTCGATCAGCAGTTCCAGCTGAGCTGGGAACAACTGTTCGAGGAAGTCGAAGAAGCCCACGCCCTGGGTCACCGCGTCAAACCGGTGCTGATCGGTCCGCTGACCTATCTCTGGCTGGGCAAAGCCAAGGGTGGCGATTTCGACAAGCTTGACCTGCTGGAGCGGCTGCTGCCGGTCTACGGCGAAATCCTCCAGCGCCTGGCCGCTCAGGGTGTGGAGTGGGTGCAGATCGATGAGCCGATTCTAGTGCTGGACCTGCCGCAAGCCTGGAAGAACGCCTTCGAGCGCGCCTATAACCTGCTGCAGCGCGAGCCCGGCAAGAAACTGATCGCCACCTATTTCGCCGGCCTGGAAGACAACCTCGGCCTGGCCGCCAGCCTGCCGGTGGATGGCCTGCATATCGACCTAGTGCGTGCCCCTGAGCAGTTTCCGACTATCCTCGACCGTTTGCCGGCCTACAAGGTGCTGTCGCTGGGCGTGGTCAACGGCCGTAACGTTTGGCGTACCGATCTGCAAGCGGTGCTGGAGACGTTGCAACAGGCCCAGGAACGCCTGGGTGAGCGTCTGTGGGTGGCGCCGAGCTGTTCGCTATTGCACAGCCCAGTCGACCTGAGCCGCGAGGACAAACTGGATGATGAGCTGAAAAGCTGGCTGGCCTTTGCCGTGCAGAAGTGTGAGGAAGTCGCATTGCTGACCACGGCGCTTAATAACACGCAGGATGCTCAGCTGCAGGTCGCGTTGGCGCAGAGCCAAGCCGTGCAGGCCAGTCGCGCGCAATCTCCGCGTATCCACAAGCCGGCAGTGCAGGCGCGTTTGGCTGCCATTACTGCTGCCGACAGCCAGCGTCAGTCGCCATTTGTCAAACGCATCGAACAGCAGCGCGCACGCTTGCAGTTGCCGGTCTTGCCGACCACCACCATCGGCTCGTTTCCGCAAACCGCCGCCATCCGTCTGGCGCGCCAGGCGTTCAAGGCTGGCAAGCTGTCGGCTGCTGATTACACCGAGGCCATGCACAACGAAATCCGTCATGCCGTCGAGGTGCAGGAAAACCTCGGCCTGGATGTGCTGGTGCACGGTGAGGCCGAGCGCAACGACATGGTCGAGTACTTTGCCGAGCAACTCGACGGCTATGCCTTTACCCGTTTCGGTTGGGTGCAGAGCTACGGCTCGCGCTGCGTCAAACCGGCAGTGATCTACGGCGACCTGAGTCGGCCCAAGGCCATGACTGTGGCCTGGATCGGTTATGCGCAGACCCTTACCCGCAGAGTGATGAAGGGTATGCTGACCGGCCCGGTTACCATGCTGATGTGGTCCTTCCCGCGCGACGACATTTCCCGTGAACAGCAGGCGCGTCAGCTGGCCCTGGCCATTCGTGACGAGGTGGTGGACTTGGAAACGGCCGGGATCAAGATCATCCAGATCGACGAAGCCGCCTTCCGCGAAGGCCTGCCGCTGCGCCAGGCGCAGTGGCAGGGTTACCTGAACTGGGCCACCGAAGCCTTCCGTCTGTGCGCCTCGGGCGTGCGTGACGAAACGCAGATCCATACCCACATGTGCTACAGCGAGTTCAACGACGTGATCGAGTCCATCGCTGCCATGGATGCCGACGTGATCACCATTGAAACCTCGCGTTCGGACATGGAGCTGCTGGAGGCCTTCGAACGCTTCGACTACCCCAACGACATCGGTCCCGGCGTGTATGACATCCATTCGCCACGGGTGCCGGACGGCCGGGAGATGGTCAACTTGCTGCGCAAGGCTGCGCAGCGTATTCCGCTCGAGCGGCTGTGGGTCAACCCGGACTGCGGCCTGAAAACCCGTGCCTGGCCGGAGACCGAAGCGGCGTTGATCAATATGGTGGCGGCGGCTCGTCAGCTGCGTAGCGAACTGGCCTGATCGCCTTCACGAGCAAGCCCCTGTGACTGCCCTGATCGGCTGTCGTAGGGGCTTTCGCTATTTTTTGTCGCGGTAGAAAGACCGCTCGTCTCCCTTCATCAAATTGTCACGCTTGTGTGGCAGCGCGCTCGCACAAACATCACCACACTCGCGTCTTAATGGGGTGCTGCGTTCTGCTGTCCCGGGTCTGGGTGATGTTATGCGTGGGTTGATTCTTCTCGCTGCACTGTTGTGCGGCTTGCCGGTTTTTGCGGCGCAGCGTTGTGATGTAGAGGTGCCGACGCACACGGCGGATGTGGGCGAGGTGCGCCTGGCGTATCAGAGCATTGGTCGCGACAGTGATCCTGCGCTGCTGCTAGTGATGGGCCTGGGCGGGCAGTTGATTCACTGGCCGGATGAAGTGGTGGCGCGACTGTGTCAGCAGGGCTTTCGGGTGATCCGCTTCGATAACCGCGATGTTGGGCTGAGCGCATGGGCTGGCAACGCGCCAGAAATCAATCTGACCTATGAAGCATTGCGTTATCGCCTCGGTCTGTCGGTGGCCGCGCCCTATGGGCTACGCGATATGGCCAAGGATGCCCTGGGCTTGCTGGATGCATTGGCCGTGCGTGAGGTTCACGTGCTTGGGGCGAGCATGGGCGGAATGATTGCCCAGCATATGGCCGACCTTGCACCTGAGCGGGTGCAGAGCCTGACCTTGATTATGACCAGCTCCGGTGCTCAGGGGTTGCCGGCGCCAAGTAGCGCGCTACTGAGTCTGCTGGCCAAACGTGAGGCGCCCAACCGCGCGATAGCCCTGGAGCAGCAGGCCGACCTGCTGGCCGCGCTGGGCAGCCCGGCGGTCAGCGATGACCGGCAGTTACTGCTGCAACAGGCGCAGATTGCCTACGACCGGGCGTTCAACCCCGAAGGTGTGCAACGTCAGTTGTTGGCGATTCTCGCGGAGCCGAGCAGGGTCGAGCTGCTTAACCGTCTGCGCGTGCCAACCCTGGTGGTGCATGGCACGGCCGATCCGCTGCTGCCGGTGATGCACGGCGTGCATGTGGCGGCGCATATCAAGAACAGTGAATTGAGACTGATCCCCGGTCTGGCCCACCGCTTTCAGGAAGCGTTCAAAGAACCCTTGCTAGCGGCGGTGTTGCCGCACCTGCAGGCCCATCGGGGCGATGGGCAGTGGGCACGGTTGTAGTGATACGGCAGGCATTCAGTCGAGGCGTTTGCGCACGCGGGTCACGGCGAGACTGAGGGTCAGCAGGGTAAACAATAGCAATGCTGCCAGCGCCGGCCACTGCTCGCTCAGGTTGGCACCGCGCAACATGATGCCGCGTACCAGGCGCAGAAAATGCGTCAACGGCAATAGCTCCGCCAGCCATTGAGCGACCTTAGGCATGCCGGCAAACGGGAACATAAAACCGGACAGCAATATCTGCGGCAGAAACGTGAAGAATGCCATCTGCATGGCTTGAAACTGGCTGCGGGCCAGGGTTGAGACCAGTACGCCGAGTGACAGGCTGGCGCAGATAAACACCACTATCGCCACATACAACTCACCCAGTGAACCGCGCAGGGGAACGGCAAACAGCAGTTTTCCCAGAAGCAGCACCAGACTGGCCTGCAGCAAACCGATGGCGACAAAGGGCAGCACCTTGCCTAGGGTCAGCTCCCAGGGTGACATCGGTGTGGTGATGAGCATTTCCATGTTGCCGCGCTCACGTTCGCGCACCAGGGCAATGGCCGTGAACATCACCATGGTCATGGTCAGAATCACGCCGATCAGCCCCGGTACCGTATTGATTGGCGCCAGGCGTTGCGGGTTATACAGATTGAGCACTTCGATGCTGTTCACGTCACTGCGTGCGCGACCGGGAAGCGGGAAGGCTGCCAGCTGGCGTGCCGCTGATTGCACCACCTGATCGGAACCATCCACCACGATCTGCAGGGCTGGGCGATCGGCCTGCTCCAGACGCCTCTCGAAATCCCGCGGCAGTACCAGCGCTAGGCTGATCTGGCCCCGGCGCAGCAGTTCTTGCAGCTGCGCTGGGGAACTTAATGAATAACGCAGGTTGAGCACCTGGCTGGCGCCCATAGCGGCCACCAGTTCGCGCGAGCGGGCGGTGTTTGACTGATCCAGAACTGCGGCATCGAGGTTGCGCACATCCATGTTGATGGCATAACCGAAGAGCACCAACTGCAGAGTGGGGATGCCGATAATCATGGCAAAGGTCAGGCGGTCGCGACGCAGCTGGCGCAGTTCCTTGAGGACGATGGCGGCTAGGCGACGCAGGTTCATACTGGGTGGCATGCTGTAGGTTGGGTGGCGTGAAGAGGGCGCTGAGTGACACTGACAAACACGTCCTCAAGGTTCGCCGCTGCCGCTGTGATCCTGGCCGGGATACCGGCAGTCTTGAGGTGGGCAGCTATTTGTTCGGCTGGTTCGCCGGCAGTGCTGGCCATCAGCACGCGCAGGGCGTTGCCAACCTGAGTCAGGGCCAACACACCAGATAGGCTTTGCAGGGCTTGCTGTGCCAGGCGTGGCTGAGGGCATTCAACCAACAGGGGGTGACCGGGCAGATTGGCCATCAGCTCATTGGGGCTGCCGTCGGCAACCAGGCGGCCGCGATCGAGAATACCCAGGCGGGTGCAGCGCTCGGCTTCGTCCATGTAGTGCGTGGACACCAGCAGGGTGGTGCCGGCATCGGCCAACTCGAACAGCGAGTCCCAGAACTCGCGGCGCGACTGCGGGTCGACCGCGCTGGTCGGTTCATCCAGTAGCAGCAGATCGGGTTTGTGCAGCACCGCCCCGGCCAGCGCCAAGCGCTGTTTCTGCCCGCCACTCAGGGTGCCGGCGAGTTGCTTGCGCCGGTCGCCGAGCCAATAGCGCTGCAACAGTTCGTCGATTCGCTGGCGGGCCTGACGCCGATCAAGACCCTGAATGGCGGCAAGGAACTCCAGGTTCTCGCTGATGCTCAGGTCTTCATACAGCGAGAACTTCTGCGTCATATAGCCAATACGCCGTTTCAGCGCTTCGGCATCACGGGGAATCTGGCTGCCCAGTACCTCGATACGACCCGCGCTGGGCAGCAGCAGGCCACAGAGCATGCGAATGGTGGTGGATTTGCCGCAGCCATTCGGGCCGAGAAAACCGAAGACTTCGGCACGACGCACGCTGAGGTTGAGCTGATCGACGGCCAGCAGCTCACCGAAGCGTTTGCTCAGACCTTCAGCGCGAATGACCAGATCATTCCCCGGCATGGTCAATACGCTCGGCGTGCAGTGGCAATCCGGCGGGCAGCTGCCGCGCCGCATCGCCTTCGAGGACAGCTTCGGCGCGGTAGCTGAGGCGACTGGCATCATCACCCACCAGGGCATAGTAGGGGGTGAAACTGGCCTCACTGGCAATGCTGCGGATGCGCGCGGCGACCGGTTCGGCGATGCCTTCGACCTGCACCCGCAGCCGATCGCCAATGGCCAGCTCGGCCCGTTGTGACGCCGGTATAAACAAGCGCGCATAAGGCGCTTGACCGCTCAGCAGGCTGACCAATGTGGCCCCGACCGGCGGCTGGTCACCCGGTTTGAAGGGCAGAGCATCGACGCGACCGGCATGCGGGGCACGCAGGCTCAGGCGTTCAAGGTTGAGCTGCTGCTGCTGCAGTACGGCGCGGGCGGCGGCCAGTGCGGCGCTGGCCTGCTCCAGTTGTTCCACACGGGCACCGGCAGTCAGTTCGTCCAGTTGTGCGCGGGCGTTGTTCAGTTCGGCTCGGGCGCTGTCGCGGTTGGCGCGGGCCTGATCCAGCTCGGCATTGGCGGCCATGCCACGCCTTTGCAGGGCGGCGATGCGCTGAAAGCTGCGCTCGCTCTCGGTGAGCCGCGCCTGGCTACGCGCCATCATGGCCTGGGCGGCTTCGATGTTTTCCAGGCGAGCGCCGTTACTTAGCTCACGCCAGCGGGCGCTGGCCTGTTCGACCTCAGCCTGCGCCTGCGCCGCACGGGCCTGTTGCCGGCGTGGGTCGAGTTCGAGCAGCAGATCTCCGGCCGCGACCTGATCCCCTTCGGCCACCAGCCAGCGCAGAATCGGCTCTGAGGCCTCAGCTGGCAGGGCAATGCGATCCCACTCCAAAGTGCCAGGCAGGCTGTCGAGCGTCTGTGGACCACAACCTGAGCACAGCAGGGCAACTGCCAGTAGCAGGTGTCTAGCGTTCATGAGGGTTCTCCAGGCCGTGTTCGAGCAGGGCGATGGTGTGACGTGCCAAGGCGTCATCATCCAGTTCGGCAGCGGGGAAAAAGCCGCGCCAGATCGGTGCGGCCGCATAGGGGAATAGGGTCAGACCGATCAGCGAAACCACCAGCAGCCGCGGATCGAGGTCAGGGTTGAGGGCCCCGCGTTGCTGGGCCGCCGTGAAGCGCGCTGCAAGCATGTGGGGGAGCAGGGGGGCAAGGCGGCTCATCAGCAGATCGCGTAAACCGCCGCCTTCGCACAGCACCTCGCGCACCCACAGGGGAGGGAGCCAGGGGTGCTGCGCGACGATCCCCCGCATGCCCTGGATAAATCCGCGGACAAGTTCGATGGGTTCATCGCCGATCTGCCGCAAGCTTTGTCCCAGCCCCATCAGCAGTGGCAATACCCGCTCTTCAACCACGGTCGCGAGCAGTTTCTCCTTGTTGCCGAAGTAGTAATTCACCAACGCGGGGGTCACGCCGGCGGCACTGGCAATGACACGCAGGCTGATGTTGGCGATGCCCTGGTGGGAAAACGCGTGGAGTGCGGCATCCAGCAGGCATTCGCGCTGGACAATCGACTCGCCGGCTGGGCGGCCGGGAGCGCGGGGTGTGCTTGGCGAGAGAGGGGGGGCTGAGGTCGTCATAAATTGAATTTAAATTTAAATTTAATTAAATGACAAAAGCGATTTTGTAACGGCCGTCGGGGTGTGTGGAGGGGAGTAAAGCAAGCCCGGCGAACAACTCAAGTGTCCGCCGGGCTAACGGGCTAGCGAGTGCCGAGGAAATCGCGCTTGCCGATGCTGACACAGTTATGGCGCAGGATGGCGTAGGCGGTGGTGTAGTGGAAATAGAAGTTCGGCATGACGTGATCGAGCAGGAAGGCCTGACCCTGGAAGTGGGTTTCCTTGTCGCGGCGCTTGAGGGTGACGGTGCGCGCTTCGCTGCCGTCGATCTGCGCAGCGTCGAGGCTGTGCAGGAAATCCAGGGTTTTGGTGATGCGTGCCTGCAGCTCGGCAAAGCTGGCTTCATCATCGGCATGGCTCGGTGCGTCGACGCCAGCCAGCAGTGCAGCGCCGGCCTTGGCGCCATCACAGGCGATCTGCACCTGGCGGCTTAGTGGAAACATATCGGGTGCCAGGCGCGCGTTGAGAAATACGCTCTGCTCGATCTTCTTCTCTTCGGCGTGGGCGGCGGCGATACCGAGGATAGTCGACAGGTTGTTCAGCTGGCGGGTGAAGACCGGGATGGATGCTTGGTACATGGACAGGGACATGAAAATCTCCAGAAGCGCCGAAGCGGATTGCCCGAGCGCGATTATGTCGAAGGGCGGTACACCGCCGCAGGCAGCGGCGGTGAAGTGGGCTAACAAGCTTTAGAAGCTGTTGATGATCTTGCTGCCGAGCAACGGGCAGTCGATCGTGAGCAATTTTTAGCCGATGGTGATGGGCGGCAGCTGAGTCAGTTCAACGGTCTGCGCTTTGCGCGGGGCGAGGATTTCCGCTTCGCCATCGACCACCAGCTCATCGTTCTGGTTGAACACGCGAGTGGCTACACGCACGCGGAATTTTGGCAGTTTCTCAAGGATTTCAAGACGCACGGTGAGGGTGTCACCGAGCTTTACTGGTGCGGTGAAGCGCATGCTCTGGCCGATGTAAATAGTGCCTGGGCCAGGAAGTTCGCAGGCCACGGCAGCGCTGATCAATGCACCGCTGAACATGCCATGGGCGATACGCTCCTTGAACATGGTGGTGGCAGCATATTCAGCGTCAAGGTGCACCGGGTTGTGATCGCCGGACACTTCGGCAAACAGCTGGATGTCGCGTTCGCTGACGGTCTTGCTGTAGCTGGCGGTCTGGCCGACTTCGAGGGCGTCGTAGGGCGTGTTGCTGCTCTGGGTCATGGGTGACTCTCTTGGCTCTGTTGGTGGCACTGGCGCGGTTGGCTGAGAGCCTGCTGCAACCAGTCGATGATGTAGGCGGTGACGTCGTCGCGGTTGCTCTCGTTGAGCAGCTCATGACGCGCATCGGGATAGAGTTTGACCTGTACGTGCTGGCTGCCTGCGGCGCTCAGGGCATTACCCAGGTCCTGCTGACGGCGGCCGTCGCTGACCGGGTCACAGGCCCCGCCGATCACCAGCAGCGGCAGGCTGTTGTCGATCTGCGCAAGATTTTCCAGCGGGGTGATCTGTTGCAAGCCGCCAAGTAGGTCGACCCACAGCTGATTGCTGCAGCGGAAGCCGCATAGCGGGTCATTGATGTATTTGTCGACTTCCAGCGGGTCGCGGCTCAACCAGTCGAAGGCGGTGCGGTTGGGCTTGAAGGCTTTGTTAAATGAGCCGAACGAAACGAACTCCAGCAGCGCACTGCGCCCCTGCGCCCCTTGCCGCCAGCGCTCGAAGCGTGCCAGCAACTGGCCGGCACGGTACAGCGCCACGGGTTGGTAGTTGGAGCCGGAAAGAATAGCGCCCTGCAGGCTGCAGCTGTGGTGCATCAGGTAGGCCTGACTGATGTAGCTGCCCATGCTGTGGCCGAGCAGGAATATCGGCGTTTGCGGGTGGGTTTGGCGCATATGATGGTTAAGGTGGGCCAGGTCATTGACCACCAGCTCCCAGCCCTTGCTGTCGGCATAGTGGCCGAGCAGACCATGTTCGGCAGTTTTGCCGTGCCCGCGCTGGTCATGCGCATACACCTCGAAGCCTTGTGCCACCAGTGCTTCGGCCAGGCGTGCATAGCGCCCGCTGTGTTCGGCCATGCCGTGAGCGACCATCAGCAACGCTTTCGGCGGCTGTTCGGCGTACCAGCGGTTGACAAAGAGGGGCGCTGCATCGGTGCTATTGAGCCAGAACGCTTGGTGGAGCATGGCGAATTCCTTAAGCCTGCAGAAGCTGCGCATTGTGCACCCCGCGCGGCGCGGCGCAAAGTCCGTGCGGGTTTAAGGGTTATGGCTGCGCAATATCTGCATATATTCGCCGCTGCTGTGTAGATCGCGCAGGCCCTGCTCAAACACTGCGCTCCAATCCGGTTCGCCGGGCTTGGCGGGAACAAAACCGACCAGCAGCGGGACGCGCTCCAGCACATTGCCCTGCCAGCTGAGCTTGCCGCGCAGTTGTTCATCGTTGGCGATCAAATAGTTACCGACGATACGTTCCAGCAACACCATGTCGAAACGCCGGGCATTGAGCTTGCGCAGGTTGCTTATGTCGTCCACGGCGTCTTCGAGGGTCAGCCCAGCATCGAGAATATGCTGTGGGTAACCGTAGCCGCGCACGATGCCCAGGGTGCGCCCGCGTAATTCCTGCAGCTGGCTGAACTGCAGCGGATAATCGTTGCGAATAAACAGCCCCAGTTCGCTGTAAAACAGCGGGCGCGAGGGCTGCAGCCCTTCCTCGTTAATCTCCTTGGGCCATAGCGCCAGCGCACCCTGGTAGTTGCCGTTGCCCAGCTCAACACGCGCCCGCGCCCAGGGTAGAAAGTCGATCTGCAGCGGATAGCCGCGTACGGCAAAGGCGCGGCGGGTCAGGGCGACGATGCTGCCGCCATCCGGCAGCTGTTCAGAGCTGTAGGGCGGGTATTCCAGGGTGGCCATGCGCAGTTGTGGCTGGGCCTGCGCCGATTGCGCGAAGAAAAACAGTAATGTTGCAACGAGTAGAACGATAGGCATGGTGAGCCGTCAGGGCAGGGTCCTGATTGGTTATAGGTGGCGCGGCAGGATAGTTCCATAGGGAGCGGCAAGATTCAGTGCGTCAATGACGCTGCTCGGCTATTTGCCTGTTTGGCGTTAGCTGTTAACTTCCAGCCAACTCCGCAGCGCGGATTAGACCATCTCAGGGCAAGAGGATAAAAATAATGCAGCCTGATTTCTGGAGTGACAAACGCCCGGCCGGCGTACCCAATGACATCGACCTGGGGGCTTACAAGTCGGTAATCGAGGTGTTCGAGCGCTCGTGCAAGAAGTTCGCCGACCGGCCCGCCTTCAGCAACCTGGGCGTGACCCTGACTTATGCCGAGCTTGATCGGCTCTCGGCGGCCTTTGCCGCCTACCTGCAAAAGCACACTGACCTGCAACCGGGCGAGCGCATCGCCGTGCAGATGCCCAACGTGCTGCAGTACCCGATTGCCGTATTCGGCGCTATGCGCGCCGGGCTGATTGTGGTCAACACCAACCCGCTGTACACCGCCCGCGAGATGCGCCACCAGTTCAAGGATGCCGGCGTGCGTGCGCTGGTGTACCTGAACATGTTCGGCAAGCTGGTGCAGGACGTGCTGCCGGATACCGAGATCGACTACCTGATCGAAGCCAAGATGGGTGACATGCTGCCTAGCCTGAAAGGCTGGCTGGTCAACACCGTGGTGAAGAAGGTCAAGAAGATGGTTCCTGACTACCACTTGCCGCAGGCGGTGGGCTTCAAGGATGCGCTAAAGCAGGGCCAAGGGCATGCGCTGAAGCCGGTCAAGGTCGGCCAGGAAGACATCGCCGTGCTGCAATACACCGGCGGCACCACCGGTGTGGCCAAGGGCGCGATGCTCACCCACGGCAACCTGGTGGCCAATATGCTGCAAGTCGATGCCTGTCTGTCGCAGCTGGGCAACGATGGCACCCCGCTGATGAAGCAGGGCCAGGAAATCATGATCGCGCCGCTGCCGCTCTACCATATCTATGCCTTCACCGCGAACTGCATGTGCATGATGGTCAACGGCAACCACAACGTGCTGATCACCAACCCGCGCGACATTCCAGGCTTCGTCAAGGAGCTGGGCAAGTGGCAGTTCTCTGCCTTGCTGGGCCTCAACACGCTGTTCGTCGCGCTGATGGATAACCCCGAGTTCCAGAAACTGGATTTCTCCAAGCTCAAGGTCACCAACTCCGGCGGCACCGCCCTGGTCAAGGCTACGGCCGAGCGCTGGCAGGCGATGACCGGCTGCACCGTGGTCGAAGGCTATGGCCTCACCGAAACCTCGCCAGTGGCCAGTACCAACCCTTATGGCGATAAAGCGCGTCTGGGCACGGTGGGCATTCCGGTGCCGGGTACGGCGTTCAAGGTCATTGATGATGACGGCGTTGAGCAAGGCCTGGGCGAGCGCGGCGAGCTGTGCATCAAGGGCCCGCAGGTGATGAAGGGCTACTGGAACCGTGAAGAAGCCACTGCCGAGGTGCTGGACGCCGAGGGCTGGTTCAAGAGCGGTGATGTGGCGGTGATCGACCCGGATGGCTTTGTGCGCATTGTCGACCGCAAGAAGGACATGATCATCGTCTCGGGTTTCAACGTGTACCCCAACGAGATCGAAGATGTGGTCATGGCTCACCCGAAAGTCGCCAGTTGCGCGGCCATCGGCGTGCCGGATGAGAAGTCCGGGGAAGCGGTCAAGCTGTTCGTGGTGGCCCGCGACAGCAGCCTCAACGCCGATGAACTGAAGGCCTACTGCAAGGAGAACTTCACCGGCTACAAGGTGCCCAAGCAGATCGTCTTCCGTGATTCGCTGCCGATGACCCCGGTAGGCAAGATTCTCCGTCGCGAGCTGCGCGATATCGCCTGACGCATACACGGTCGCGTCAATACAGCCGCAGGTTAAGCTGCGGCTGTATGAAACCTCCGCCAATCCCCGCGAAACCCCTGTAACTCGCTGCTTTCAGCGCCATCAATAAAAATGACTTAAATTGCCTTGTTGGTCATTTTTGTGACTGCTGCGGCGCTTATTGGTGCTAGTCGCTGTTTGGCAAAGCTGCTACTCTCGGGCGGCTTTTTTGTGATCCACCATCCATGGCGACCCTGCTTTCCAGGCTGTTGCTGTGTGACGTCAAAAATTGCTCCCGGTAATTTTTTTGCCGTTCAAATCGCAGAAAACACGCAAATCTACAATAAACAACCGTCTACGCGCGGTGAAGATCAAGCTGTTGCTGAGGAGTGGGCTTCCATGACCGAAAACTTTTGGAAGGATAAGTATCCCGTTGGGATTGCTGCCGAAATCAATCCTGACCAGTACCCGAACATCCAGGCGGTACTGAAAGAGTCCTGCCAACGCTTCGCCGACAAGCCCGCTTTCAGCAATATGGGTAAAACCATTACCTATGGTGAGCTGTACGAGTTGTCCGGCACTTTTGCCGCTTACTTGCAGCAGAACACCGACTTGCAGCCTGGCGACCGAATCGCCGTGCAACTGCCCAACGTGCTGCAGTATCCGGTTGTTGTCTTCGGTGCCCTGCGCGCCGGTCTGGTGGTGGTCAACACCAACCCGCTCTACACCGCGCGGGAAATGGAACACCAATTCAACGATTCCGGCGCCAAGGCCCTGGTCAGTCTGGCCAACATGGCCCACCTGGCTGAACAGGTTCTGCCGAAAACCGGGATCAAGACGGTCATCATCACTGAAGTTGGCGACATGCTTTCGCCGCTCAAGCGCCTGCTGGTCAACAGCGTGGTCAAGCACGTGAAGAAGATGGTCCCGGCCTACAACCTGCCGCAAGCCGTCAAATTCACTGCTGCCATGGCCAAAGGCCGTGGTCAGAGCGTGAAAGAAGCAGCTCCGGCCAATGGTGAAATTGCCGTGCTGCAATACACCGGCGGCACCACCGGCGTGGCCAAGGGCGCGATGCTCACCCACCGCAACCTGATCGCCAACATGCTGCAGGTCAAGGCACTGATGGGCTCAGAAATGAGCGAAGGCAGCGAAGTGCTGATCGCGCCATTGCCGCTGTACCACATCTATGCGTTCACCTTCCATTGCATGGCGATGATGCTGATTGGTGGGCACAACGTGCTGATCACCAACCCGCGTGATCTGCCGGCGATGACCAAGGATCTGGCCAAGTACAAATTCACCGGTTTTGTCGGCCTCAACACCCTGTTCGTTGCCCTGTGCAACAACGAGGACTTCCGCAAGCTGGACTTCTCCACCCTGAAGGCCACCTTCTCCGGCGGTATGGCGCTGCAACTGGCGACCGCCGAGCGTTGGAAGCAGGTGACCGGTTGCTCAATCTGCGAAGGCTTCGGCATGACCGAAACTAGCCCGGTGGCCTCGGTCAACCCGTTCAGTAATATCCAGATCGGCACTATCGGTATTCCGGTACCGTCGACCGTGTGCAAAGTGATCGATGACGAAGGCGTTGAGCAGCCACTGGGTTCGATTGGTGAGCTGTGCGTCAAAGGTCCGCAGGTGATGAAGGGCTACTGGCAGCGTCAGGAAGCCACCGACGAAATCCTCGACGCCGAAGGCTGGTTGAAGACTGGCGATATCGCGGTGATTCAGGAAGACGGTTACATGCGTATCGTCGACCGCAAGAAGGACATGATTCTGGTGTCCGGCTTCAACGTCTACCCGAACGAGCTGGAAGACGTGCTCGCCACTCTGCCAGGTGTGCTGCAGTGCGCGGCCATCGGTGTGCCGGATGAGAAGTCGGGCGAAGCGATCAAGATCTTTGTGGTGGTCAAACCGGGTGAAACCCTGACCAAAGAGCAGGTCATGGAGCACATGCGCGCCAACGTCACGGGTTACAAGGTGCCGAAAGCCGTGGAGTTCCGCGACATCCTGCCGACCACCAACGTCGGCAAGATCCTGCGCCGCGAACTGCGTGATGAAGAACTGAAGAAGATGGGCAAGAAGTAAAACCGCGCTAAACAAAACCCCGCCTAGGCGGGGTTTTTTGTGTCTGCGACTAAACCGATCGAACAGCGGTGAGCTTTAGTTTCAGTGGTCGGTCAAGCTGTGCGCCAGGTGATTTCCTCTACGCCATCAGCGCTGATGCGCATCCAGCGGTCGGCTTGCTCGTCGCTTTCTTCTTCCTGCCAGCCGCCCGGCGCGCAGCGGACTTCAACATTCAGTGCCGCGAAGGCCGCTTGAGCGCAGGCCAGGTCGTCAGCCCAGGGCGTGGCATCACTTTCCAGGTACAGGCTATTCCATTTGCCAACCGCTTTGGGCAGCCAGGTGACGGGTACGTCGCCGGCCGTGCATTTATAGGTCTGGCCTTTCTGCTGCCAAGGCGTGCAGCTGCCCAGTGCGCTGTTCAGCCACTCGCCGATGGCGGTGTGGTCGGCGTCTTTCAGGTAAATCTCGATATCCGGTTGGCGCATGGTCATAGTCTCTCGATCCAGTCGTAGCGGATGGCGACAGTTACGTCGCAAGGTTCGGCGATTACCGCCGCGCGGCGCTCGGCGCTGGCGCGCCAGCCGTGTGGGGTCATGGCCAGCAGGTCGGCGCGCGCCTCGCTGCTGTCCAAGTGCAGATTAAAGGTCAGGGTTTCGCTGTGGGCCAGGCGCATGCCCTCAGGGATCAGCTCCAGGTGTTTCTGATCATCGTAGTCACGTACTTCGTCGTACAGCTTCTGACGTAATTCCATCAGGTGTTCGCGGGTTGGGCCCATGCGCAGCAGGCCACCACCGGGGGCGAGCAGACGCTTGGCTTCTTGCCAGTCGAGCGGACTGAAGACGCTGGCGAGTAATTGGCAGCTGGCGTCTGCTAGCGGCACGCGGGCCATGCTCGCCACCAGCCAAGTCAGCTGGGGCGCACGTTTGCAGGCGCGCTTGACCGCCTCGCGGGAGATGTCCAGGGCATAGCCATCGGCCTGTGGCAGGGCGTCGGCGATCTGTGTGGTGTAGTAACCCTCGCCACAGCCAATATCCAGCCAGCGTTCCGGGTTATAACCGGCAGCCAGTTCGGCCAGGCGCTGCGCCAGAGGGGCGTAATGCCCACCGTCGAGAAAGCGCCGTCGGGCCTCGACCATGGCGGCGTTATCGCCGGGGTCGCGACTGTTCTTGTGCTGCACTGGCAGCAGGTTCAGGTAACCCTGGCGTGCACGGTCGAAGCGGTGGTTGGCCGGGCAGGCTACACCATTGTCGAGCGTCTGCAGCGGCGCCTGGCAGATCGGACAGGTCAGGCTCATGCGAGCAGATTGACCAGGGTTTGATAGTAAATCTCGGTCAGCACATCCAGATCACTGGCCAGCACGCGTTCGTCGACCTGGTGGATGGTGGCGTTGACCGGACCAAGTTCGACCACTTGGGTGCCAAGGGTGGCAATAAAGCGCCCGTCCGAGGTGCCGCCGCTGGTAGACGGTTTGGTATCGCGGCCGGTGATGGCCTTGATACTGGCCGCTACGGCGTCGAGCAAGGCTCCTGGCTCGGTGAGAAAAGGCAGGCCGGAGAGTGCCCAGTCGAGCTCAAAATCCAAGCCGTGTTTATCGAGGATGGCCTGAGTGCGCTGCTGCAGACCTTCAACCGTCGATTCAGTCGAGAAACGGAAGTTGAAGATGGCCTTCAGCTCACCCGGAATCACGTTGGTCGCGCCGGTGCCTGCGTTGAGGTTGGAAATCTGGAAGCTGGTCGGCGGGAAGAATGCGTTGCCGTCGTCCCAATGCTCGGCGGCCAGTTCGGCCAGGGCCGGCGCGGCCAGATGAATCGGGTTGCGCGCCAGGTGCGGATAGGCCACGTGACCTTGCTTGCCGCGTACGGTGAGGGTGCAGCCGAGCGAGCCGCGGCGGCCGTTTTTCACTACGTCACCGACCAGGGTAGTGCTCGAGGGTTCGCCGACGATGCACCAGTCCAGGCGCTCGTTACGTTCGCGCAGGCGTTCAACCACCGCCTTGGTGCCATGGTGCGCCGGGCCTTCTTCATCACTGGTGATCAGAAAAGCGATACGGCCTTTATGGTCCGGGTATTCCGCAACAAAGCGTTCAACGGCAATGATCATCGACGCCAGGCTGCCTTTCATGTCCGCCGCGCCACGGCCACAGAGCATGCCGTCTTCATCAATCAGTGCATCGAATGGCTGGTGCTGCCACTTCTGCACCGGGCCGGTGGGCACCACATCGGTGTGTCCGGCAAAGCACAGTACGGGACCCTCTTGGCTGCCGTGGCTGGCCCAGAAGTTGTCCACATCTTCGATACGCATCGGCTCGATGGTGAAACCGCAGGCGGCAAGGCGGCGCGTCATCTGCTCCTGACAGCCTTCATCAAGCGGCGTGACGGAAGGACGACGAATCAGCTCACAGGCAAGCTCCAGCGTCGGGGAGAGGGGCGTGGCGTTGGCGGTCATTGCGGCTCCAAGGCGGCATCAAGCGGAAAGGTCGCCATCTTAAAGCAAAACGGCGGCCATTGGCCGCCGTCTAGCATTCAGGACACCTGTGATCAGCTGGCCGCCGCGGTTTCCTGCGCGCTTGCCTGAGGCGCCGGCAGTGACGACAGCAAAGCCATGATCAGTGCCGCCAGGTAGGGCAGCGACTGCACCAGCAGCATAGCTACCCAGAACTTCACATCGGCGCTGGGCAAGCCCTGGACGATGCTGATGCCGATGGCCGAACCCCACAGCAGCAGCATGATAAACACTTCTTCGCGGGCCTCGGCCAAGGCCACCAGGATGCCGTGGTTGCTGGCCATCTTCGGTGTGCGGAAGAACGGGATAGTCTTGGTGAAGGTGCCGTATAGCACCGCCTTGGCGATCGTGTGCGACAACGCCAGGCCTGCCAGCGCAGCCTGGAAGGAGCGCACCAAGTCAACTCCCATGGCCTTGCGGTAGAGGAACAGGATCTTGCCCAGCTTGAAGAAGAACAGCGCCAACGGCGGGATGGCGAAGATCATCAGTGGCGGGTCAACCCGCTGCGGCACGATGATCATCGCTGCCGACCAGAGCAGCGCACCGACGGTGAAGAAGATATTCAGGCCGTCGGCGATCCACGGCAGCCAACCGGCGACGAAGTGGTAGCGCTGTCCGCTCTTGAGTTCGGAGTCCTTGCCGAGGAACAGGCTGCGTGCATGGCCCTTCATGATCTGAATGGCGCCGTAAGCCCAACGGAAGCGCTGCTTCTTGTAGTCGATAAAGGTGTCCGGCATCAGCCCCTTGCCGAAGCTTTCGTGGGCGTAGGCGGCGCTGTAGCCTTTCTCGAATACGCGCAGGCCCAGTTCGGCGTCTTCGCAGATGGTCCAGTCGGCCCACTTCAGCTCGTCCATCACGGTACGACGGATCATGGTCATGGTGCCGTGCTGGATGATCGCGTCGCGGTCATTACGCGTCACCATGCCGATATGGAAGAAGCCTTTGTATTCGGCATAGCAGAGCTTCTTGAAGACGTTCTCGTTGCCGTCACGGTAATCCTGCGGTGATTGCACCACGGCGATCTTAGGGTCGCTGAAGTGCGGCACCATGTACTTAAGCCAGTTCTTGTCGACGCAGTAATCAGCGTCGATCACCGCTACCACTTCGGCGTCCGGACAGGTGTGCGGCAGGATGTAGTTCAGCGCACCGCCTTTGAAACCGGCAATTGGTGCTACGTGGAAGAAGCGGAAGCGTGGACCCAGGACTTTGCAATACGCCTCAACCGGCTCCCACACGGCCGGGTCCTTGGTGTTGTTGTCGATGATGATGACTTCGTAATCCGGATAATCCAGCGCAGCCAGGGCGTCGAGGGTCTGTTTGACCATCTCCGGTGGCTCGTTGTAGCAGGGTACGTGCACCGATACCTTGGGGCGGTAGGCACTGTCGGCCAAGACCGGCTGGAACGGCCGGCGCCGCGCGCGGGTCCAGGCGGTTTCAGCCAGTTCGTGGGCTTCTGTCAGCAGGACGATAAACACGCCGAAGGCGCCAATACCCAACAGCAGGCCAACCAAGGTGCTGAACCAGGTGCTGTACTGCTGGCTGTAGTCGTAACCGATCCATACCAGGGCGGAGCCGCCGGCGAACGCGACAATGGTCAGGAAGGTGCGCCCGCGCTGACGCAGGGCACTGCCGTCGATCAGCATCAGTGCCAGGCTGAGCAGGGCCAGTACCACCGAGCCGATGGCCAGCAAGCGCCATTGTGGGATCGCCACCACGGGGCCTTCGAAAGCGAATTTGGCCTGACGTTCGAGGTTGTAAACGCCCCAATACGCACCCACCGAGCCCTCATCGCTGGCTTTCCATGGCTGGTCGAAGGCTTCAATAACGAAGTAGTTGTAGCCTTTGGCATTGAGCGCATTGACCAGCGTGCGCAGGTATATCGCCTGGTCCGCTTGAGAGGCATCGGCGCCGCCGCGCATGCGGCCGTTGCTCGGCCAGCCAACTTCGGAGAGCAGCAGCGGCTTTTTCGGGAAGAGTTTTTTCAGGTCTTTGGCGCGCTCCAGCACGAAGTCGGTGGAGTCCTCCATCGGCACGAATTCCCAGTAGGGCAGAACGTGGGCGGCGATCAGGTCGACGTGCTGAGCCAGCTCTGGATGGTCCTGCCAGATGTGCCACTGCTCCGAGGTGGTCACCGGCACCTTGACTGCTGCGCGCACACGGTCGATGTAGGCGATCAGGTTTTCCGGGGTCACTTCGCTGCGGAACAGCGCTTCGTTACCGACCACCACGCGCACTACGCTGCGTGAGTTATTGGCTATTTCGATGGCTTTGGCGATTTCTCGCTCGTTGCGCTCCAGATCCGGGCTGATCCAGATACCCAGGGTCACGCGCAGGCCGAACTCTTCTGCGAGCAGGGGGATGTTGCCCAGTGGGCCGTCTACCGAGTACGTGCGGATGTTGTCGGTGTGTGTGCTCAGCAGCTCCAGGTCAGCGCGCATCTGCTCATCGCTGGGGTAGGTGTCCTGCTGCGGGTTTTGCCCGGCGCGGAAAGGCGAGAAGGAAAATCCGGAAATCTGTTCCGGCCAATCCGGTGCGGTTACCGGGCGGTTATACAGCGCCCAGATACCGGTAAACACGGCGGCAATTGCCAGGAACATGACCAGGTTCAGTCCAAACTTACGCGAAGGCATAGTGTGCAGGTCCAGCGAAGGGGCAATAAAAAGCGACGAGCGTCGGGTGCCGCATGCTACGCCGCCGCTATTGGGCTGTATAGCCGGCAGACGGGCATATTGATGGGACGATTGTCGGTCGTGAAGGTTCCGATAGTGGCAATGTGCTATGGCTGTTCATCGGATAGACAGGGCTAGACCAAGACAGGGCTTGGGTGTGGCTCGTCAGCTACCTATAATGCGCGCCGCTTGTGGCTTGTGAGAGTGAAGAATGCCTGTGGATGAACAACGCTTTGCCGGGATCGCCCGTCTATATGGTCGCCAGGGAGCCGAGCGGCTCGCGGCTGCGCATGTGGCGGTGGTCGGGATTGGCGGCGTGGGCTCCTGGGCAGCTGAGGCTTTGGCGCGCTCCGGAGTGGGCGAGATTTCCTTGTTTGATCTGGATGATGTCTGCGTCAGCAACAGCAACCGTCAGCTGCATGCGCTCGACAGCACGGTTGGCCAACCTAAGGTCGAGGTGATGGCCGCGCGTATCCGCGCTATCAATCCGGCCTGTGTGGTACATGCGGTGGCGGATTTCGTGACCCGTGAGACCATGGCCGAGTACATCACTGAGCACCTGGATGCAGTGATCGACTGCATCGACAGTGTCAACGCCAAGGCTGCGCTGATTTCATGGTGCAAACGGCGCAAGATCCAGGTGATTACCACCGGTGGCGCGGGTGGGCAGATCGACCCGACGCAGATCCAGGTCGGCGACCTGAACAAAACCTGGAATGATCCGCTGGCGTCCAAAGTGCGCTCCACCCTGCGCCGCGATTACGGCTTCTCACGCACGCCTGGGCGCAATTACAGCGTGCCCTGCGTGTATTCCAGCGAGCAGCTGCGCTATCCCAAACCCGACGGTACGGTGTGTCAATACAAGGGTTTTGTGGGGGAGGGGGTCAAGCTCGACTGCGCCGGCGGTTTTGGTGCAGTGATGATGGTGACCGCGACTTTTGGCATGGTCGCCGCGGCGCGCATCGTCGATAAATTGGTTGCTGGTACTCGGCGGCCGGCAGAGCGGCGGCCCGCACATGATGATGTTGGCTAATATTTAAAGAATGACCGGTTGCGGTCTATGTTCAGCAGGGATGTGCTGGTAGTTCTCTTTTGAGGTGTGCTGTGTTGTCCCTGCTGCGTCATGTATTACGTCATGTCCCGCGATATGCGCTGCTGTTTGCTGCGTTCTCTGCTTGCCTGAGTGTCCATGCCCACTCGGTTGTGCGAGTTGGTACCGGTGACTGGGTGCCCTATGTTGATCAGCAGCGCAAAGATGGCGGCGCCTTGTCACGGTTGGTGCGGGACATTTTCAAGGCGGCCGGTTATCAGGTTGAGTTCGTTTATTACCCCTGGGACCGCAACCTGCTGATGCTCGAACAGGGCGGCCTGGATGCGGTGATGCCGTATATCTGCAGTAAGAGTCGCCAGCGTTTCACAGCATGCAGTGATGCAGTTGTGGCGGGGGACGTGGTGTTATTCCAACGCAGCGACCAGCAACTTGCTTGGACCCGTTTCGGCGATCTTAAGACGTTCCGCATCGCTACGACGCTGGGCTACTCCTATGGTACGGAGTTTGATGCGGCGCTTGATGCTGGGCAGTTGCAGGTGCAGCAACATGGCAAAGAAGACACTGGCTTCCGTTTACTGAGCCTGGGGCGGGTTGACTTCCACCCTCAGGATCGAGCAGTAGGTTATGCCATGCTGCGTCGCCTGTTTTCCGACCAGGAGCGAGCGTTGATTACCCATAATCCGCGTATTTTGCATGCTGAACCGTTGCACCTGCTGTTTCGCAAAGGTGATGCTAAAGCCGATCAGTTGCGTGAGATATTTAATACCGGCCTGCGGCGCCTGGCGCAGAGCGGTGAGTTGCAGCGTTTGCAACAGGCCCTGTATTCCGGCAATGCCGATCAGTGGCGCGCTGCGCCCTGATCGTTGGCATCGAGCAAGTGCTGCATCCGTGTCAGCACGGCCTGTAGGCCATTGCTGCGTGAGGGTGACAGGTGACGGGCCAGGCCAAGCTGGGTAAACCAGTCCTGCAGATCCAGCTGCGCCAGTTCGGATGCCGGCAGGCCGTTGACTCTGGCCAGCAGCAGCGCGAGCAAACCCCGCAACAGTCGTGCATCACTGCTGGCGCGAAACTGCCAGTGAGCGCCGTCCTGCTCCGCCAGCAGCCACACCTGACTTTCACAGCCTTGCACCCGGTTGGCTTCAATGCGTTCGGCATCACTCAGCGGGACGAGCTGGTCGCCCCATTGCATCAGCAGGCGTGCGCGCTGTTCCCAGCCGGGGCAGGCGCCAAAGGCTTGTAGTGCAGTCTGCGCAGTGGCAGGAAGGCTCATTGCAACAGCTCCAAGGCTTGATCCAACGCGCTGAAAAAACGCTGTAAATCGCCGCCATCGTTATACAACCCCAGCGACACACGAATCGCCCCGTTCAGGCCGAGGCCCTGTAACAGCGGCATGGCGCAGTGATGGCCGGCGCGCACGGCGATGCCCTGTTCGGTCAGCAGGTGAGCCAAGTCGGCATGGTGCACGCCATCGACCACAAAACTGGCCAGTGCGACAGTCGGCGTGCCGAGCAGGCGCAGGCTCTGGCGAAGTTGCAGCCCTGCGATCAGCTCGGCATGCAATGCCGCTTCGTGGGCGCTGACGGCGCTGGCATTGAGGCTGCTCAGGTAATCCAGGCTGGCGCCGAGGGCGATCACCGAGGCAATCGGCGGAGTGCCAGCCTCAAAACCCAATGGTGCTGGGCGAAAGCTGGCGTTGCTGTAGTCGGTGTGCAGCAGCATCTCGCCACCAAACTGCCAGTGCGCCAGCTGCTCAAGGGCGTGCGTGCGGCCATAAAGCAGGCCGACGCCGTCCGGGCCATAGAGTTTGTGGCTAGAGCATATATAGAAGTCGCAGCCCAAGGCCTGCACGTCTTGGCGGCCATGCACCACGCCCTGAGTGCCATCGACCAAAGTCAGCGCGCCTTGCGCCTGTGCCATCGCGAGCAGTTGCTCAAGCGGTTGCCAGCAACCGAGCACGTTGGACAGCTGGCTTACCGCCAACAGGCGGGTGCGTGGGCCAATCAACTGCGCTGCTTGGGCTAGGTCGATCAACCCATGCTGATCCAGCGGCAGCACCACCAGCTTGAGCTGGCGGCGCAGCGCGAGTTGCTGCCAGGGCAGCAGGTTGGCGTGATGTTCCAGGGCGCTGATGACGATCTCGTCACCGGGCTGCAGGCGCTGCTCCAGGCCGTAGGCCAGCAGGTTGAAAGCTTCGGTGGCGCTGCGGGTAAAGATGATCTGCTGCGCGCTGGGCGCATTTAGCCAGCGTGCAACCTTCTCCCGCGTGGCTTCGAAGGCGCGGGTGGCACGCTCGCCCGGCAGGTGCTGGGCGCGATGCACATTGGCTGCGCCACCGGCGTAATAGCCGAGCAGGGTATCGAGCATGGCCTGGGGTTTTTGCGCGGTGGCGGCGCTGTCCAGATAGGTCTGGCCTTCGGCCGCAAGGGCCTGAATGCCAGGGAAGTCAGCGCGCCAGGGGGAAGTCAGTGACATGGATTTTCCAGAGATTATCTGGCGACTAAAAGTTGGGTTTAGCGCGTTGCGAGCGAAACCCAGACAAGGCGCAATAAGGCGAGGACGCGGAGTTTACTGGTGTAAATGAGCGTCCGAGCCTTAGTGCAACGCAGTATGGGCGAGCGCAGCCGCGCTAAACCAACTTTTTAGTTGTGCGCGTGCAGGGCTTCGTTCAACTCGATAGCCGACTTGTGGGTCTTGCACTCCACGGCGCCAGTTTGCGAGTTGCGGCGGAACAGCAGGTCCGGCTGGCCCGCCAGATCACGGGCCTTGAGCACCTTGACCAGCGTGTTGTCAGCATCCAGCAGCGCCACCTTGGTGCCGGCAGTGATGTACAGACCGGACTCCACGGTGTTGCGGTCGCCCAACGGAATGCCGATGCCGGCATTGGCACCGATCAAGCAGCCTTCGCCCACGGAAATGACGATATTGCCGCCGCCGGACAGGGTGCCCATGGTCGAGCAGCCGCCGCCCAGGTCCGAGCCCTTGCCGACGAACACGCCCGCCGACACGCGGCCTTCGATCATGCCGGGGCCGGCAGTACCGGCGTTGAAGTTGACGAAACCTTCGTGCATCACGGTGGTGCCTTCGCCCACGTAGGCGCCCAGGCGGATGCGCGCGCTGTCAGCGATACGCACGCCAGCCGGCACCACGTAGTCGGTCATTTTCGGGAACTTGTCCACTGAGAAGACTTCCAGCAGATCGCCCTTCAGGCGCGCTTCCAGTTGACGCTCAGCCAGTTCACCGAGGTCGACGGCACCCTGGCTGGTCCAGGCCACGTTTGGCAGCAGCGGGAAGATTCCGTTGAGGTTCAGGCCGTGCGGCTTGACCAGGCGGTGCGACAGCAGGTGCAGCTTGAGGTAGGCCTCAGGCGTGCTGGTGAGTGCGGCGTCTTCGGCGAGCAGAGTGACCACCAGCGGCTTCTGGCTTTCGGCCAGGCGGGTGAGCAGGGCGGACTGCTGGCAGTCGACGTTTTTCAGCGCTTCGGCCAGGTCGCCTGCCTGGCTGTTTGTCAGGCTGAGAGCCTGGTTGCCGCCTTGGTACGCGATTTTTTCCAGCACTTTGGCGACCAGTTCGCTGCTCGGGGTGAGCAGTGGCTGGGCGTAGAAGACTTCCAGCCAGGTGCCCTGACGGTTCTGGGTGCCAACGCCGAAAGCCAGGCTGAAGAGGGTTGTGCTCATGTTGTTTTCCTTACCGCAAATTCGTGTGGGCCGGCTGGTTCAAACCAGTTCGGCGGCATAACGGTCAGCCTTGAAGCCAACCAGGGTCTTGTTGCCGAGATCCAGCACCGGGCGTTTGATCATCGACGGTTGGGCGAGCATCAGTTCGATCGCCTTGTGCTGATCGAGGCCGCTTTTCTGCGCCTCGTCCAGCTTGCGGAAGGTGGTGCCTGCGCGGTTCAGGATGGTTTCCCAACCATGCTCATTGCACCACTTCTCCAGGTTGCCACGGTCTATGCCGCAGGCTTTGTAATCATGAAAGGCGTAGCTTACCCCGTGCTCATCGAGCCAGGTGCGAGCTTTTTTCATGGTGTCGCAGGCTTTTATGCCAAACAGGGTCTTGCTCATCAGAGGCTCTTCACAAAATCACGGATACGTTCGGCTGCTGCCACGCACTCGGCCAGCGGCGCGACCAGGGCCATGCGCACACGGCCGGCCCCCGGGTTGTTGCCGTCCACTGCGCGCGACAGGTACGAACCAGGCACCACGGTGACATGCTCGCGGGCAAACAGCTCGCGGGTAAATGTTTCATCGTCTATCGGCGTTTTCGCCCACAGGTAGAAACCGCCATCCGGCCGTTGCACATCCAGGACATTGCCAAGAATCGCCAGCACCGCGTCGAACTTCTCGCGGTACAGGTCGCGGTTGGCTTTGACGTGGGCTTCGTCGCTCCAGGCGGCGACGCTAGCTAGCTGGGTTTGCACCGGCATGGCGCAGCCGTGGTAGGTACGGTACAGCAGGAAAGATTTCAGAATGTCGGCGTCGCCGGCGACGAAGCCCGAACGCAGGCCTGGCAGGTTGGAGCGTTTGGACAGGCTATGGAACACCACGCAGCGTTTGAAATCATGGCGGCCCAGTTCGGCGCAGGCCGTCAGCAGGCCGGCCGGTGGGGTGGCTTCATCGAAATACAACTCGCTGTAGCACTCATCCGCAGCGATCACGAAGTCGAATTTATCAGCTAGGGCGATCAGCTTTTTCAGTGTCGGCAGCGGAATCAGCGCGCCGGTCGGGTTGCCGGGTGAGCAGAGAAAGAGGATCTGGCAACGCTGCCAGACCTCGTCGCTGACGGCGTCGAAATCCGGGTTGAAACCATGTTCTTCCAGGCATGGCAGGTAGTGCGGACGTGCGCCGGCAAGAAAAGCCGCGCCTTCATAGATCTGATAGAAGGGGTTGGGGCTGACTACCAGGCCATCGACATCGCGCTTGACCACCGCCTGGGTAAAAGCAAACAGCGCTTCACGGGTGCCGTTGACCGGCAGCACATGGCGCGCCGGATCGAGCACGCCCGCCGGCAGGCCAAAGCGGCGGTTACACCAGCTGGCGATAGCTTCACGCAGCGCCGGGATGCCCAGGGTGGTCGGGTAGACCGCAAGCTGGTCGAGGTTTGTGCGCAACGCCTCGGCGACAAACTCCGGTGAACGGTGCTTGGGCTCACCAATCGACAGGGCAATCGGGCTTTTGCCGGCGGCTACCTGCACGCTGCCAAGCAGTGCGCGAAGCTTTTCAAACGGGTAGGGCTGCAGCTGGTTTAACGCGTCGTTCATTGTTGCTTCCTGAGGTCTGCCAGCACCCGCATCCAAGATGGCGGGCGGCTCAAGGGTAATAAGGGGCTTTAAATAACGATTCGGCTTGGTTCGGCCTGTGTGCCTGGGGCATCGGACAGTTGCGCAACCATGGTTTCCTGCAGGCGCATGCACAGCTCGGGGTCGGACAGCGGCTGGTTGTGCGCATCGGTGACGAAGAACACGTCTTCCACCCGCTCGCCTAAGGTGGCGATTTTTGCGTTCTGCAGCGACAGGTCGAAGTCGAGGAAAATCCGCCCGATTCGCGCCAGCAGGCCCGGTCGATCCGGTGCGGTGACTTCGAGGATGGTCACTGGTCGGTGCGCATCGTTGTGAATGGTCACTTGCGGCGCAAAAGCAAAGTGCTTGAGCTGGCGCGGTACCCGGCGTTGGATAATGGCTGGGTAGTCGTCTGGGTTCTTCAATGCGTCGACCAAGCCCTGGCGAATCTCTTTGATTCGCACTGGGTTCTCGCCAATCGAGCCGCCTTCGCCTTCGAGCACGATGTAGGTGTCGAGGGTGAACTGGCTGGTGGAGGTGAGAATCCGCGCGTCATGGATGTTCAGGTTGAGCTGGGCCATGGCCGCCACGGTCACGGCAAAAAAGTCGTGCTGATCCTGGGCGTAGATAAAGATCTGCGTGCCACCTTCAAACTCGCGCTGGGTGGTTTCCTTGATCAGTACCAACGGCTCGCTGTTGTTGCCGTGTTGCAGGATCGCCTCGCTGTGCCAGGCCACGTCCGATGCCGTGTGGCGCAGGAAGTAATCGTCACCCAGTTGCGACCAGAGTTGCTCGGCATCATCCGGGTCGGTGCCGCCGCGCACCAGGATGTCCAGGGCGGCGATCTGCGTCAGGCGTATCTGCTCTTCGCGGTCCAGCGGGTTTTCCAGGCCGCGGCGCAGCGCACGCTTGGTCTCGGTATACAGCTGGCGCAGCAGGCTGGCACGCCAGGAGTTCCACAGGCTGGGGTTGGTGGCATTGATGTCAGCCACGGTCAGCACGTAGAGGTAATCCAGGCGGGTTTGGTCGCCGACCAGGCGGGCGAAGTCGAAGATCACCTGTGGGTCGGACAAATCCTTGCGTTGCGCCGTGGTGGACATTACCAGGTGGTGTTGCACCAGCCAGACGATCAGCTTGGAGTCCCAGTTCGGCAGTTGGTGGCGTACGCAGAAGGCTTCGGCATCCACTGCGCCGAGCTCCGAATGGTCGCCGCCACGGCCTTTGCCGATGTCGTGGTAAAGCCCGGCCATATAGATCAGCTCGGGCTTGGGCAGCTTGTCGATCAGTTTGCTGGCCAGGGGGAATTTTTCCGCAAGCTCGGTCCACTTGAACTTACGCAGGTGCTTGATCAGGTTCAGGGTGTGCGCATCGACCGTATAGATGTGGAACAGGTCGTGCTGCATCTGCCCGACAATATGGCCGAACTCCGGCAGGTACAGGCCGAGGATGCCGTAACGGTTCATCCGCCGCAGATTGCGATGAATGCCTTGCGGGCTTTTGAACAGTTCAACGAACAGGCTGGTGTTGCGGATGTCACGGCGGAAATCATCGTCGATCAGGTGACGGTGCTCGCGCAGCAGGCGAATGCTGTTGGCGCACACGCCTTTGATGTCGGGGTGCTGCGCCATCAGCACGAAGATTTCCATGATGGCAAACGGCGTACGCTTGAACACGTTGGGGTGCGCGACTTCGATATAGCCATCCCGCAGCAGGAAACGACTGTTAAGCGGTGTGGCCTGGCCAATTTCGCCGGCGTTGAGGATTTGCTCTTCGAAGTGCTGGACGATCAGATCGCTCAATTCGGCGATCGCCATCACCACGCGGTAGTACTTCTGCATAAAGCGCTCAATGGCGCGCTTGCTGTCGCTGTCTTCGTAACCCAGTAGGGCCGCTACCTTGCTCTGGTGGTCAAACAGTAGACGGTCTTCGGCGCGGCCTGCGAGCATGTGCAGTGCGTAGCGCACCTTCCAGAGGAATTCCTGACTGGAGGCAAGCAGGGCGTATTCGCTTTCCAGCAAAAAGCCCTGGCCGACCATGGCGTGCAGGTTCAGCGTGCCGAAATGCCGGCGCGCGACCCAAAGGATGGTCTGGATATCGCGTAATCCGCCGGGTGAGCCTTTGACGTTGGGCTCCAGGTTGTATTCGGTGTCGTTGTATTTGCCGTGACGGGCGCGCTGCTCTTTGTGCTTGGCCAGGAAGAACTGCTTGCTCGGCCACATCTGCTCGGTGCTGGTAACCGCCTGCATGCGCTGACGCAGGCGTTCGGGACCGGCAATGGTGCGGCTTTCCATCAGGTTGGTAATCACCGTCAGGTCGGCGCGTGCCTCTTCGGCGCATTCATCCACGCTGCGCACGCTTTGCCCGACTTCCAGGCCAATGTCCCAGAGCAGGGTAAGGAAGCGCTCTATGGGCTCGCGGAAGGTTTCGTGGTCGGCGTTGTCGAGCAGGATCAGCAGATCGATATCGGAGAAGGGGTGCAGTTCGCCGCGACCGTAGCCGCCGACGGCGAGCAGGGCGATATCGGCATCTTCACTCCAGGACAGGCGATCCCAAGCCTCGCGCAGGATCTGGTCGACAAACCAGGCGCGGTCTTCAACCAGGCGGCGCACATCGCGACCACTGGTGAAACGCCCGTCGAGTACTTCGCGGGCGTGGCGAATGGCCTTCTTGAACGCCGCAATAGGGCTGGCCTTAAGGGCCAATTCCGCCTGGAACTGGCCGCGGTCGAACAGCTCGGGATCTACCTGCGGCATTGCGGCCTTCCTTCTATCTATAAAGCAGACTCAGCGAGCGGCTCAGGCCGATGTACGGGCGATGGTGTCATCACTGCGCAGTGTGAATATCTCGTAGCCATCAGCGGTCACCAGAATGGTGTGCTCCCACTGGGCGGAGAGCTTGCGGTCCTTGGTGATTGCGGTCCAGCCGTCACCCAGGGTGCGGGTTTCTGGGCGGCCCTGGTTGATCATCGGCTCGATGGTGAAGGTCATGCCTTCCTTCAGTTCCATACCAGTGCCGGCGCGGCCGTAGTGCAGCACTTGCGGTTCTTCATGGAACACCGCGCCAATGCCATGGCCGCAGTATTCGCGCACCACCGAGAAGCCGTTCTTCTCTGCATGCTTCTGGATCACTTCGCCGATATCGCCCAGGCGCGTACCGGGTTTGACCAGCTCGATACCTTTATACATGCACTCCTGGGTGATCTTGGCCAGGCGCTCGGCCCACTCCGGCACTTTGCCGACCATAAACATCTTGCTGGTATCGCCGTGGTAGCCATCTTTGATCACGGTGATATCAATGTTGATCACGTCGCCTTCTTTCAGCGGCTTGTCATTTGGGATGCCGTGGCAGACCACGTGGTTGACCGAAGTGCAGATCGACTTTGGGAAACCTTTGTAATTGAGCGGCGCAGGGATGGCCTGTTGCACGTTGACAATATAGTTATGGCAGATGCGATCAAGCTCTTCGGTGGTGACGCCGGGCTTGACGTGTTCGCCAATCATTTCCAGAACTTCGGCAGCCAAGCGACCGGCTACGCGCATTTTCTCGATTTCGTCGGGCGTTTTGATGGTGACGGTCATGTGCGGCTCTCGAACGCGAACAGAAAGGGCGACATCTTAACAGCTACAAGTCGCCAGCCATAAGCGCTACGTTAAACCTGCGGCTAACTTGGCTGCATATGTTGTTGTCTGTGAGTAGCTTGGTCCTGACTTTTATGGTATAAAACGCGCCGCTTTACGAGCTGTGTGCCCGAAAGCTTAAACCCACACACGTATCGACACGGTTTCCTGGGTGCCTTGCGACAAGTTCGCCAGGTTGGAGATCGGGATACGTGGAGGCCTAACCCGACTTATCAAGGAACTATCATGTCCCAAGTCAACATGCGCGATATGCTGAAGGCCGGTGTGCACTTCGGCCACCAGACCCGTTACTGGAACCCGAAAATGGGCAAGTACATTTTCGGCGCGCGCAACAAGATCCACATCATCAACCTTGAAAAAACCCTGCCAATGTTCAACGAAGCACTGTCCTTCGTTGAGAAACTGGCTTCGGGCAAAAACAAGATTCTGTTCGTGGGCACCAAGCGTTCCGCTGGCAAGATCGTTGCTGAAGAAGCAGCACGTTGCGGTTCGCCGTACGTCGATCATCGCTGGTTGGGCGGCATGCTGACCAACTACAAAACCATCCGCGCCTCGATCAAGCGTCTGCGTGATCTGGAAGTTCAGTCCCAGGACGGTACTTTCGCCAAGCTGACCAAGAAAGAAGCCCTGATGCGCACCCGTGATCTGGAAAAACTGGATCGCAGCCTGGGTGGTATCAAGGACATGGGCGGTCTGCCAGACGCTCTGTTCGTGATCGACGTTGACCACGAGCGCATTGCTATCACCGAAGCCAACAAGCTGGGTATCCCAGTTATCGGCATCGTCGATACCAACAGCAGCCCTGAAGGCGTTGACTACATCATCCCAGGTAACGATGACGCCATTCGCGCCATCCAGCTGTACATGGGTGCAATGGCTGACTCGGTAATCCGTGGTCGCACCAACGCTAACGGCGGCGCCGACGAGTTCGTTGAGCAAGCCCCGGCTGCAGAAACTGCTGAAGGCTAAGTAAAACGCGCTTAGCGTTTGCTTAGTTCGCAAAAAGGGGGCTTAGCCCCCTTTTTGCCACCTTGAAAACCATCGTCGACGTGCAGTTGCAATCGTTTCTGGTCATTGTCGGCAATGCGTTACGAATTGAGCGCCCGTTTTTGGCGGGTGGAATGGTTAACAACCTATCCAGAGGATTTTGAAATGGCAGAAATTACTGCAGCGTTGGTTAAAGAACTGCGTGAGCGTACTGGCGAAGGCATGATGGATTGCAAGAAGGCCTTGACCAAGGCTGGCGGCGACATCGAAAAAGCCATCGACGACATGCGTGCTTCCGGCGCGATCAAAGCTGCCAAGAAAGCCGGCAACGTGGCTGCTGAAGGCGCCATCAGCATCAAGGAAGATGGCAAGACTGCCGTCATTCTCGAAGTCAACTCGCAGACCGACTTCCTGGCTCTGCAGGACGATTTCAAGAACTTCGTTGCTGCCAGCGTCGAGAAAGCCTTTGCTGACAAGATGACCGAAGTTGAGCCGCTGATCGCTGCTCAAGAAGAAGCCCGTCTGGCACTGGTTGCCAAAACTGGTGAGAACGTCAATATCCGTCGTCTGGCGCGTATTGAAGGTGACGTTCTGGGTTCTTACCTGCACGGCAACAAGATCGGTGTTGTGGTTGTGCTCAAGGGCGGCACTGTCGACCTGGCCAAAGACATCGCCATGCACGTAGCTGCAAGCAACCCTGAATTCCTGCTGCCTTCGGAAGTGTCCGCTGAAGCCATCGAGCGCGAGAAAGCCGTGTTCGTCAGCCTCAACGAAGACAAGATCAAGGGCAAGCCGGCTGAAATCGTCGAGAAGATGGTTGCTGGTCGTATCCAGAAGTTCCTGGCTGAAGCCAGCCTGGTTGAGCAAGCCTTCGTTAAGGATCCGGAAATCAAGGTCGGTGCTCTGGCCAAGAAAGCCGGTGCTGAAATCGTTTCCTTCACCTACTTCAAGGTTGGCGAAGGCATCGAGAAGCCGGTCGACAACTTTGCTGAAGAAGTTGCTGCGCAAGTAGCTGCTGCCAGCAAGCAGTAAGACGGCTAACTGCTGTTGCCCCGAAGAGGCTGCCCGCTAACGCGCGCGGCCTCTTTGTCAAATTGAGGGCACAGCTAAGCTGTGGAGTGGTTGGTGCTTTGGCACCAATGGCTCAGGGCGCTGTCGAAGCGCTCGATAAAAGCGAACCGAAGGTTTGCACAGAATTCAAACGCCGCAGGAGAGACTCGCAATGGCTCAGCAGATGAGTGGTCGTCAACCGCGCTACAAGCGCATTCTGCTCAAACTTAGCGGCGAGGCCCTGATGGGGTCGGAAGATTTTGGCATCGATCCCAAGGTGCTGGACCGCATGGCGCTGGAAGTCGGTCAGTTGGTCGGTATCGGTGTACAGGTCGGTCTGGTTATCGGTGGTGGCAACCTGTTCCGTGGCGCGGCGCTGAGCGCGGCGGGTATGGATCGGGTAACCGGCGACCATATGGGCATGCTGGCCACCGTGATGAACGCCTTGGCCATGCGCGACGCGCTGGAGCGTTCGAATATTCCGGCCATCGTCATGTCGGCTATTTCCATGGTTGGAGTGACCGATCACTACGACCGGCGCAAAGCGCTGCGTCATCTGAAAACCGGTGAGGTGGTGATTTTCGCCGCTGGCACTGGTAATCCGTTCTTTACCACCGACTCGGCCGCTTGCCTGCGCGCCATCGAAATTGATGCCGACGTGGTGTTGAAAGCCACCAAGGTCGATGGTGTGTACACTGCCGATCCATTCAAAGACCCGCATGCCGAGAAGTTCGATCGCCTGACCTACGATGAGGTGCTCGACCGCAAGCTGGGCGTAATGGACCTTACGGCCATCTGCCTGTGCCGCGACCATAATATGCCGCTGCGTGTTTTCAACATGAACAAGCCTGGTGCCCTGCTGAACGTTGTAGTGGGTGGCGCTGAAGGCACTCTGATTGAGGAAGATAAACATGATCAATGAGATCAAAAAAGACGCCCAAGTGCGTATGCAAAAGAGCCTGGAATCACTGGTTCATGCCTTCAGCCGAATCCGTACCGGTCAGGCCCACCCAAGCATCCTCGGTGGCGTGATGGTGCCTTACTACGGCTCCGACACCCCGCTGAACCAGGTGGCTAACGTCACCGTCAAAGACGCCCGTACCCTGCAGGTTGTGGCCTTCGAGCGCAACATGCTGTCTGCTGTCGACAAGGCGATCCAGAGCTCCGGCCTGGGCTTCAACCCGACCAATCTGGGTGAGCTGCTGCTGATCTCAATGCCGGCGCTGACCGAAGAAACCCGTAAGGGCTTCACCAAGCAGGCGCGTGATGCGGCTGAAGATGGTCGTGTGGCGGTGCGCAATATTCGTCGTGACGCCCTGAGCCAGTTGAAAGACTTGGTCAAGGAGAAGGAAATCAGCGAAGACGAAGAGCGCCGTGCGGCCGACGAGATCCAGAAGCTGACCGACAAGTTTGTCGCGGAAATCGAAGTGGCAGTGAAGCAGAAAGAAGCGGATCTGATGGCCGTTTAACGGCCAGGATATCGTCATGGAAAAGACCAAAGACGGTAGTCCGTTCGCCGTGCCACGGCATGTGGCGATCATCATGGACGGTAACAATCGCTGGGCGAAGAAGCGTCTGCTGCCCGGCGTGGCCGGTCATAAAGCCGGTGTCGATGCGGTGCGTGCGGTGATCGAGGTTTGCGCCGAGGCGGGCGTCGAGGTGCTGACGCTGTTCGCCTTTTCCAGTGAAAACTGGCAGCGCCCGGCCGAGGAAGTCAGTGCGCTGATGGAGTTGTTCCTCAGTGCACTGCGCCGCGAGGCGAAGAAGCTCAATGCCAATGACATCAGCCTGCGCATCATTGGTGATCGCTCACGCTTTCACCCTGAGTTGCAGGCCGCGATGCGTGAGGCTGAAGCGCAGACTGCTGGCGACAAACGCTTTGTCCTGCAGGTGGCGGCCAACTATGGCGGTCAGTGGGATATCGCTCAGGCGGCGCAGCGTTTAGCCCGTGAAGTTCAAGGCGGTCATTTGCGTGCCGAGGACATCACTCCCGAATTGCTGCAGAGCTGCCTGGTAACCGGCGATTTGCCGCTGCCGGATCTGTGCATTCGCACCGGTGGCGAACACCGCATCAGTAATTTCCTGCTCTGGCAGCTGGCTTACACCGAGCTGTATTTCTCCGACCTGTTTTGGCCGGATTTCAAACACGACGCCATGCGCAAAGCCTTGGCCGATTTTGCTAGCCGCCAGCGTCGCTTTGGGAAAACCAGCGATCAGGTGGCTGCTGAGGCCCGTAGCTGATGCTCAAACAACGAATTATCACGGCGCTGGTGCTGTTGCCATTCGCCCTGGGTGGCTTCTTTCTGCTCAATGGCGCGCTGTTTGCGCTGTTTATCGGCGCAGTGGTCAGCCTGGGTGCCTGGGAATGGGCGCGTCTGGCAGGTTTTACTGCGCAGGTGCAGCGAGTGGCCTACGCCGCGCTGGTGGCCGCGCTGTTGTTCGGTTTGTATTTGCTGCCCGCCTTGGCGCCTTGGGTGTTGTTGCTTGGGGTTGTCTGGTGGGGCGTGGCGACCTTTCTGGTGTTGGGTTATCCAGCCAGCAGCCGTTACTGGACGCAGGCTCCGGTGAGATTACTGATCGGCTTGCTGATTCTGCTGCCAGCCTGGCAGGGCCTGGTGCTGTTCAAGCAGTGGCCTGAAGCGAATTGGCTGATTCTGGCGGTGATGGTGCTGGTATGGGGCGCGGATATCGGTGCCTATTTCGCCGGTCGGCGCTTCGGCAAGCGTAAGCTGGCCCCGCAGGTCAGCCCCGGTAAAAGCTGGGAAGGGGTGTTTGGCGGTCTGTTGGCTACTTTGCTGATCTGTGTGGGTGTGGCAATTTACCGTGACTGGTCGTTTGCCAGTCTGTTGCTGGGCTTGATCGGTACCGCCGTGGTGGTGTTGATCTCGGTTGTCGGCGACCTGACCGAAAGCATGTTCAAGCGCCAATCCGGGGTTAAGGACAGCAGTAATCTGCTGCCTGGCCACGGCGGCGTGCTAGATCGTATCGACAGCCTGACGGCGGCAATCCCGGTGTTCGCTGCGTTGTTGTGGCTGGCGGGTTGGGGCGCGCTGTGAGTCATCCGCAGCAGATTACCGTGCTGGGGGCGACCGGCTCGATCGGTCTGAGCACCCTTGATGTCATCGCTCGCCATCCAGAGCGTTATCAAGTATTCGCGTTGTCCGGTTTCAGTCGTCTGACTGAGCTGGAGGCGTTGTGCATGATCTACCGTCCACGCTTTGCTGTGGTGCCGCAGGCTCTGGATGCCCGCCACCTGCAAGACGGTCTGCGTGCAGCTGGTCTAGCTACTCACGTGCTGCATGGCCCGGAGGGGTTGTGTGAAGTGGCAGCGCATCCTGAAGTGGATGCGGTGATGGCTGCTATCGTCGGTGCGGCAGGCTTGCCGCCGACCCTGGCCGCCGTTGAGGCTGGCAAGAAGGTGCTGCTGGCAAATAAAGAAGCCCTGGTGATGTCGGGCGCGCTGTTTATGCAGGCTGTGCGCAAAAGCGGCGCTGTGCTGTTGCCCATCGATAGTGAGCACAATGCGATTTTTCAGTGCCTGCCGGGTGACTACTCCCGCGGCCTTCAGCAGGTTGGCGTGCGGCGTATTCTGCTGACCGCCTCGGGCGGGCCCTTTCGCGAAATGCCGCTGGAACAGTTGCATGCGGTCACCCCCGAGCAGGCGTGCGCTCACCCCAACTGGTCGATGGGGCGCAAAATCTCGGTCGACTCGGCGAGCATGATGAACAAAGGCCTGGAGCTGATCGAGGCCTGCTGGTTGTTTGATGCTACCCCGGCGCAGATTGAAGTGGTGGTGCATCCGCAGAGCGTGATCCATTCGCTGGTCGATTATGTCGACGGTTCGGTGCTGGCCCAATTGGGCAATCCGGATATGCGTACGCCGATCAGTCATGCTCTGGCCTGGCCAGAGCGAATCGACTCGGGTGTTGCGCCGCTGGATCTGTTCGCCATTGCTCGGTTGGACTTCCAGGCGCCTGACGAACAGCGCTTTCCTTGTCTGCGCCTGGCGCGTGATGCTGCGCAAGCCGGCGGTACCGCGCCAGCCATGCTCAATGCGGCCAATGAAGTGGCGGTTGCGGCCTTTCTTGAGCGACGCATCCGCTTTCCCGAGATCGCGAGTATCATCGAAGACGTTTTGCTCGCTGAGCCCGCCCTGGCGGTTGAGAGCCTGGATACGGTGCTGGCTGCAGATGGTCGGGCCCGCTA
Source organism: Pseudomonas sp. OTU750018 (assembly GCF_011636575.1). Taxonomy (NCBI): domain Bacteria; kingdom Pseudomonadati; phylum Pseudomonadota; class Gammaproteobacteria; order Pseudomonadales; family Pseudomonadaceae; genus Pseudomonas; species Pseudomonas sp. OTU750018. Next base: position 560,920 of record NZ_JAAPAU010000001.1, on the reverse strand, counting down.
TCTGGCCGAACAATGGCTGAGTCGGCGCTGATCACCGACGCGGAGAAGTTTGATGAGTGCGCTTTATATGTTGGTCGGTACCCTGGTTGCACTGGGTGTGCTAGTAACCATCCACGAATATGGGCACTTCTGGGTCGCCCGCCGATGTGGCGTCAAGGTACTGCGGTTTTCCGTCGGTTTTGGCAGCCCGCTGCTGCGTTGGCATGACCGCCAGGGCACTGAGTTTGTCGTGGCCGCCATCCCGCTGGGCGGTTATGTGAAGATGCTCGATGAACGCGAAGGCGATGTGCCGCCGGAGCTGCTTGATCAGTCGTTCAATCGCAAGTCAGTCCAGCAGCGTATTGCCATCGTGGCGGCTGGTCCGGTGGCGAACTTCCTCCTAGCGCTACTGTTCTTCTGGGTTGTGGCGATGCTGGGCAGCCAGCAGGTGCGCCCGGTTATTGGCGCGGTCGAAGCGGGCAGTCTGGCAGATATCGCTGGTTTGCAGGTCGGGCAGGAGATTGTTGCGGTTGACGGCGAGCCCACCACCGGCTGGGCTGCGGTAAATCTGCAGCTGGTTAGTCGGCTGGGTGAGAGTGGTCGGCTGGATCTCGCGGTACGCGAGCCGGGTTCCTCGGTCGACAGTCCTCGGCAGATCGTCCTTGATAACTGGCTGCGCGGTGCCGATGAGCCAGATCCCATCTCCTCATTGGGTATTCGTCCTTGGCGTCCGGCTCTGCCGCCGGTCCTGGCGCAGCTTGATCCTGAAGGTCCGGCATTTGCTGCGGGCTTGCAGGTTGGCGATCGCCTGCTTGCGCTCGACGGTCAGTCTTTGGCCGATTGGCAGCAGCTGGTGGATCAAGTACGTGGCTTACCGGGTAAAAAGATTAGTTTACGGGTAGAGCGCCAAGGTCAGCAGCTGGATGTGCCGTTGACTCTGGCTGCTCGCGGTGAAGGTGAGGCGCTCAGTGGTTACCTGGGTGCTGGTGTTGCGGGTGGCGAATGGCCGCCTGAGATGTTGCGCGAAGTCAGCTATGGCCCATTAGAAGCCATCGCCGAAGGTGCCAAAAATACCTGGACAATGAGCGTTCTGACCCTTAATTCACTGAAGAAAATGCTGTTTGGCGAGCTCTCGGTAAAAAACTTGAGCGGGCCGATAACCATTGCTAAAGTGGCGGGCGCTTCTGCTGAGTCAGGTTTGAGTGATTTTCTTAAATTTCTCGCCTACTTAAGCATTAGTCTGGGGGTTCTTAATTTGTTGCCTATCCCCGTGCTGGATGGGGGGCATCTGCTTTTTTATCTGGTCGAGTGGGTGCGTGGTCGCCCGCTGTCGGAACGGATACAGGGTTGGGGGATGCAGATCGGCATCAGTTTGGTCATCGGGGTGATGCTACTGGCCCTGGTAAACGACTTGGGTCGCCTGTAACCACTGCTGAATTACGCTCTCGGTACGAACAATACGTGTCGCACTAAGCGGCAGATTTTTTATTGTCAGTTGGAATAAGAAAGGACTTCATGAAACGTCTGCTGCTACCTGCGGTGCTTGCCGCACTGATGATCACCGAAGTTCACGCCGAGTCCTTCACCATCTCCGATATCCGGGTCACCGGTCTGCAGCGCGTTTCCGCGGGTAGCGTATTCGGTGCCCTGCCACTTAATGTGGGCGCGCAAGCCGATGACCGTTCGCTGGTTGAGGCGACCCGCGAACTGTTCAAAACCGGCTTTTTCCAAGACATTCAGCTCGGTCGCGATGGCGACGTACTGGTTGTGACCGTGGTTGAGCGTCCGTCGATTTCCAGTATCGAAATCGAAGGCAACAAGGCCATCACCAGCGAAGACTTGCTCAAAGGTCTCAATCAGTCCGGTCTGTCGGAAGGTGAGATTTTCCAGCGCGCAACCCTTGAAGGTGTGCGTAATGAGCTGCAGCGTCAATACGTTGCGCAGGGCCGCTATTCCGCCGAAATCGAAGCCGAAGTGATTCCGCAGCCGCGCAACCGCGTAGCGCTAAAGATCAATATCAATGAAGGCTCCGTTGCTGCAATTCAGCATATCAATGTGGTGGGTAACTCAGTCTTTGCTGATGAGGACCTGATTGACCTGTTTGAGCTGAAGACCACCAACTGGCTGTCCTTCTTTAAAAACGATGACAAGTACGCCCGTGAAAAACTTTCCGGCGACTTGGAGCGCCTGCGTTCCTATTACTTGGATCGCGGCTATATCAATATGGATATCAGCTCGACTCAGGTATCCATTACCCCGGACAAAAAACACGTCTATGTCACCGTCAATGTCGACGAAGGCGAGAAGTACACCGTACGTGAGGTCAAACTAAGCGGTGAACTGAAGGTTCCGGAAGAAGACGTGCGGGCCCTGCTGCTGGTTCAGGAAGGTCAGGTTTTCTCGCGGAAAGTGATGACCACCACATCCGAACTGATCACCCGCCGTCTGGGTAATGAAGGTTATACCTTTGCCAACGTTAACGGCGTACCAGAAGCCCATGATGACGGCACTGTGTCGATTACCTTTGTGGTTGACCCGGGCAAACGAGCTTACGTTAATCGCATCAACTTCCGCGGTAACACCAAGTCGGAAGACGAAGTGCTGCGCCGTGAAATGCGTCAGATGGAAGGTGGTTGGGCTTCGACGTACCTGATCGATCAGTCCAAGACCCGTCTTGAGCGTCTGGGCTACTTCAAGGAAGTTAACGTCGAAACTCCACAGGTGCCAGGCACCGATGACCAGGTTGACGTTAACTACAGCGTGGAAGAGCAGGCTTCTGGCTCCATCACCGCCAGCGTTGGTTTTGCCCAGAACGCCGGTCTGATTCTCGGTGGCTCGATTACCCAGAACAACTTCCTGGGTACGGGTAACAAGGTCAGCGTCGGCTTGACTCGCAGCGAGTATCAGAGCAACTACAACTTTGGTTTTGTTGACCCCTACTGGACGCCAGATGGCGTTAGCTTGGGCTACAACGCCTTCTTCCGTGAAACCGATTACGACGAACTGAACACCGATGTATCTAGCTACTCGGTGGATAGCTACGGCGTCGGCGCCAGTATCGGCTATCCAATCAGTGATACTTCGCGCCTGACCTATGGTCTGACCGTGCAGAACGACAGCATCGGTACTGGTGTTTATACAGTTGATGAGATTTTCAACTTTATCGAGGAAGAGGGTGACAGCTACCTGAACCTCAAGGCGTCGATTGGCTGGTCTGAATCCACTCTGAACCGTGGCGTGCTGGCTAATCGCGGTCACTCGCAAAGTCTGGTATTCGAAACCACGGTGCCGGGCAGTGACCTGTCGTTCTTTAAGGTGGATTACCGCGGTCAGGTCTTCAAGCCACTGAGCGACACCTATACCCTGCGTCTGCATAGCCAGCTGGGTTATGGCGAGAGCTATGGCTCTACTTCCGATCTGCCGTTCTACGAGCACTACTACGCGGGTGGTTTCAACTCGGTACGTGGTTTCAAAGACAGCAGCCTTGGGCCGCGTAGTACGCCGAGCCGTGGTACTAACCCTGGTACAGCCTTCGACCCTGATCAAGACCCACTGCCCTTTGGTGGCAACGTACTGATTCAAGGTGGTGCTGAGCTGCTGTTCCCCATGCCGTTCGTCAAGGACCAGCGTTCCCTGCGTACTGCACTGTTTTGGGATGTGGGTAACGTCTTCGACACCAATTGCGGCAAGTCGCAGGAAGAGTGCGGCAGCATCGATCCAGGCAACTTGGCCAGCTCTGTGGGGGTTGGTTTGACGTGGATCACAGCCCTGGGCCCGTTGAGCTTCAGCTTGGCCATGCCAATCATCAAACCGGATGATGCTGATACGCAGATTTTCCAGTTCTCTCTCGGTCAGACGTTCTAAGCGTCGGATTTTTGAATACCAACAGTTTTGTAGGAGTTGCACCGTGCGTAAGTTGACTCAACTGGTTTTGTTAAGCGTTGCCCTGCTGGCAACCCCGGCTTTTGCCGAGATGAAAGTAGCGGTACTGAACTACCAAATGGCCTTGCTTGAATCTGACGCAGCCAAGCGTTACGCCGTGGATGCCGAGAAGAAATTTGGCCCGCAGCTGAACAAGCTGAAAACTCTGGAAAGCGACGCCAAGCGCATTCAGGACCGTCTAGTTAAAGACGGTGAAAAAATGCAGACCGCTGAGCGTGAGCGCCTGGAGCTTGAATTCAAGCAAAAAGCTCGTGACTTCCAGTTCCAGTCCAAAGAACTGAATGAGTCTAAGGCCGTGGCTGATCGTGAAATGCTGAAAAAGCTCAAGCCGAACCTGGACAAGGCCGTGGAAGAAGTGATCAAGACCGGTAACTTCGACCTGGTGCTGGAGCGCGGTGCGGTGATTGATGTCAAACCTCAGTTCGACATCACCCGCCAGGTTATTGAGCGCATGAATCAGCTGCGCTGATCATGAGTGCAACGGTTTATACCCTTGGCCAGTTGGCCGATCGTCTGGGCGCCACCTTGCGTGGCGCCTCGGACAAGCCGATCAGCGGCTTGGCTACCTTGCAGGAAGCCGGCGCTGATCAGCTGAGTTTTCTCGCCAATGCGCAATACCGTAAGTTTCTCTCGGGCTGCCAGGCTGGCGCGGTGCTGTTGGCCGCCGCAGATGCTGAAGGCTATGCCGGCAATGCCTTGGTCGTTGCTAATCCTTACCTGGCGTATGCCGAGCTTTCCCATCTATTTGACCGTAAGCCCCAGGCTATGCCTGGCGTGCACCCCACTGCAGTGGTGGCTGCGGATGCTCACGTTGATGCGAGTGCCAGTATCGGCGCCTATACGGTGATCGAAAGTGGCGCGCAAATCGCTGCCGGTGTAACCGTCTGCGCGCAGTGCGTTATCGGTGCGCGCTCGGTGATTGGCGAGGGTGGTTGGTTGGCTCCGCGAGTGACGCTGTATCACGACGTGAGCATTGGCAAACGGGTGGTTATTCAATCTGGCGCGGTGATCGGCGGTGAGGGCTTCGGCTTTGCCAACGAGAAGGGCGTGTGGCAAAAGATCGCGCAGATCGGTGGGGTGACTATCGGTGATGACGTCGAGATAGGTGCCAATACCACCGTTGACCGTGGCGCACTCTCAGATACGCTGATTGGTAATGGAGTGAAGCTGGATAACCAGATCATGATCGCGCACAACGTGCAGATCGGCGACAACACGGCTATGGCCGGTTGCGCGGGTATTTCCGGCAGCACCAAGATCGGCAAGAACTGCATGATCGCAGGCGGAGTGGGCATGGTTGGACATATCGAGGTGTGCGACAACGTGTTCGTCACCGGTATGACCATGGTCACTCGCTCGATAACCGAGCCGGGCTCCTATTCGTCGGGCACTGCCATGCAGCCAGCGGCTGAATGGCGCAAGAGCGCGGCACGGATTCGTCAGTTGGATGACATGGCGCGACGCCTGCAACAGTTGGAAAAGCAGCTGGCCGCCGTGACCCCAGCTGCCGACACTTCATCTGATGCCTGAGCCGGTGTTTGCCGGCTTCTCTTTTTTCTCTTACAGGCTTCTCTGCACATGATGGACATCAACCAGATTCGCGAATACTTGCCGCACCGCTATCCGTTCCTTTTGGTGGACCGGGTGGCTGAGCTGGATATTGAAGGCAAGCGAATTCGCGCCTACAAGAATGTCAGCATCAATGAGCCGTTCTTTAACGGGCATTTTCCTGAGCACCCGATCATGCCGGGTGTTTTGATCATCGAAGCCATGGCTCAGGCCGCCGGCATTCTTGGCTTCAAGATGATGGATCTGAAGCCCTCCGATGGCACACTGTATTACTTTGTCGGCTCCGACAAGCTACGCTTTCGCCAGCCAGTGGTGCCGGGTGATCAACTGATCCTCGAAGCCCGCTACCTGAGCAGCAAGCGCAGCATCTGGAAGTTCGAGTGCAAAGCTAGCGTCGACGGCAAGGAAGTCTGCTCGGCAGAAATCATCTGTGCGGAACGCAAGCTATGAGTTTGATTGACCCTCGCGCCATCATCGATCCCAGCGCCAAGTTGGCTGACGACGTCGTCGTCGGCCCTTGGTCGATAGTTGGGGGCGATGTAGAAATTGGCGAGGGTACAGTGATCGGCCCCCATGTGATCCTCAAGGGGCCGACGCGGATCGGTAAGCACAACCGCATCTATCAGTTCTCCTCGGTGGGTGAAGACACCCCCGATCTCAAGTACCAGGGTGAGGCGACTCGACTGGTAATTGGCGACCACAACGTGATCCGCGAGGGTGTCACCATCCACCGCGGCACCGTGCAGGATCGCAGTGAAACCACCCTTGGCGACCACAACCTGATCATGGCTTATGCCCACATCGGCCATGACAGCGTGATCGGTAACCATTGCATCTTGGTCAACAACACTGCGTTGGCCGGGCATGTGTGGGTCGATGACTGGGCGATTCTCTCCGGCTACACCCTGGTCCATCAGTTCTGCCGTATCGGTGCGCACAGCTTTTCCGGCATGGGCACGGCGATTGGCAAGGATGTACCGGCGTTTGTCACTGTGTTTGGCAATCCTGCCGAAGCGCGCAGCATGAACTTCGAAGGTATGCGCCGTCGTGGTTTCAGCGCTGAGGCGATTGCCGCCTTGCGCCGTGCCTACAAGATCGTCTATCGCCAGGGCCTTACGGTTGAGCAGGCGATGGCCGAGCTGGCCGAGTCGTCCGCAGAGTTCCCCGAAGTCGCGATCTTCCGCGACTCCATTCAGGCTTCAAGCCGCGGCATTACCCGATAATTTATGACTGACCTGATGCGTGTCGCGCTGGTCGCCGGCGAGGCGTCTGGCGATATTCTCGGTGCGGGCCTGATGCAGGCCCTCAAAGCCCAATACCCACAGATCGAATTTATCGGTGTCGGTGGCCCGCTGATGCAGGTCCAGGGGCTGAATTCCTATTTTCCGATGGAGCGCTTGTCGGTGATGGGCTTGGTCGAGGTACTTGGCCGCCTTCCCGAACTGCTGTCACGGCGCAAGCGGCTGATCAACACCTTGATCGAGGCCAAGCCGGACGTGTTTATCGGCATCGATGCGCCGGATTTCAACCTGACCCTGGAGCTCAAGCTGCGTCAGGCTGGCATCAAGACTGTGCATTACGTCAGCCCGTCTGTGTGGGCCTGGCGGCAGAAACGCGTTTTGAAGATTCGCGAGGCCTGCGACCTGATGCTGACCTTGTTTCCGTTCGAGGCGCAGTTCTATCAGGACCATCAGGTGCCGGTGCGTTTTGTCGGCCACCCGCTGGCCGATACCATTCCGCAGCAGGCGGATCGCGCTGCGGCCCGTGATGCGCTGAATCTATCTCATGATCAGCCGGTGGTTGCCCTGATGCCGGGCAGCCGTGGCGGCGAAGTGTCGCGCCTGGGCAGCCTGTTTCTCGATGCCGCCGTGCGGTTGCGCACTTTGCGCCCCGGTATCCAGTTTGTCCTGCCCTGTTCCAGCCCGGAGCGCCGTGCGCAGCTTGAGCAGATGCTGGTTGGCCTTGATCTGCCGCTGACCTTGCTCAATGGCCGTTCCCATGAGGCGCTGGCGGCCTGTGATGCGGTGTTGATCGCCTCCGGTACGGCGACCCTTGAGGCCTTGTTGTACAAGCGGCCGATGGTGGTGGCATACAAGGTTGCGCCACTGACCTATCGCATCCTCAGGCGCCTGGTCACCAGTGCCTATATCTCCCTGCCGAATCTGCTGGCTGAGCGTTTGCTGGTACCTGAGATGATTCAGGACGCTGCCACGCCTGAAGCATTGGCTCACTTGCTGGCGCCATTGCTGGATGGCGGCGAGGTCCAGACCGAAGGCTTTGATGTGATTCACCGGGCGCTGCGACGTGACGCCTCGGTGCAAGCGGCCCAGGCTGTGCTGCAGCTGACAGGGCGCGGCTGATGCAACTCGGGCTGGATTTCACTCTGGTGCAGGAACTGGTGGCCGGCGTCGATGAAGTCGGCCGTGGCCCGCTCTGCGGCGCTGTGGTGACGGCAGCGGTGATTCTCGATCCGGCGCGGCCTATTCTCGGCCTGAACGATTCGAAAAAGCTGACCGAGGCGCGTCGGGAAAAACTCTTCGACGAGATTCGTGAAAAAGCCCTGGCCTGGTGCATCGCTCGTGCCGAGGTGGAAGAGATCGACCAGCTGAATATCCTGCAGGCCACCATGCTGGCCATGCAGCGCGCGGTCGAGGGCTTGAGCGTCACGCCCAAGCTGGCGCTGATCGATGGCAATCGCTGCCCGAAACTGCAGGTGCCCAGCGCTGCGGTGATCAAGGGCGATAGCCAGGTGCCGGCGATTGCTGCGGCGTCGATCCTGGCCAAGGTCAGTCGTGATCGCGAGATGCAGCTGCTTGATCAGCAATACCCCGGTTACGGTATCGCCGGGCACAAAGGCTATCCCACCCCGGTACACCTGGAAGCGCTACGGCGCCTGGGGCCGACCCCTATTCACCGGCGCTCTTTTGGCCCGGTACGTGCGTTGTTGGACGACTGACACAACGCTGGCGAAATTCCCTCGTTATCCTGTGCCCGGTAGCGCTTGTCGCGCGCTGCTGCGGTTGTACAATCCCTGCCTTGTCGTTTTTGCGTTTTGTATAGGACTGCCATGACCGCTTCGTTTGTCCACCTGCGTTTGCACACCGAGTTTTCCCTGGTCGATGGGCTGGTGCGGGTCAAGCCACTGATCAAATCGGTGGCGGCAGCCGGAATGCCGGCGGTAGCGGTTACCGATATGAGCAATATGTGCTCGTTGGTGAAGTTCTATAAGGCGGCCATGGGCGGCGGGATCAAGCCGATCTGCGGCGCCGACATCTGGCTGGCCAGTGCCGATGAAGATGGCCCGCTCAGCCGCATGACCCTGCTGGCGATGAATGCCAAGGGTTATCGCAATCTCACCGAACTGGTCTCGCGCGGCTGGAGCGAAGGGCAGAGCAATGACCTGGTGATCATCCAGCGTGATTGGGTCAAGGAAGCGGCCGAAGGCTTGATTGCCTTGTCCGGCGCGAAGGAAGGCGAAGTCGGCCATGCCTTGCTTGATGGCGAGCCGGCGGCGGCTGAAGCCGTACTGCGTGAGTGGATGGAGGTGTTTCCCGAGCGCTTCTACCTGGAGGTGCAGCGCACCAACCGGGTCAATGATGAAGAGCATCTGCATGCCGCCGTCGCCTTGGCCGACAGGGTCGGCGCGCCACTGGTAGCGACCAACGATGTGCGCTTTATCAAGCAGGACGATTTCGCCGCCCACGAAACCCGCGTGTGCATCGGCGAAGGCCGCAGCCTGGATGACCCGCGCCGTCTGCGCACCTATTCCGATCAGCAGTACCTGAAAAGCCCGGAGGAAATGGCCGAGCTGTTCAGTGATCTGCCGGAAGCGCTGGAAAACACCATCGAGATCGCCAAGCGCTGCAATATCGAAGTGCAGCTGGGCAAGTACTTCCTGCCGGATTTCCCGGTGCCCGCCGGCCTGACCATGGACGAATACTTTCGCCAGGTCTCGTTCGAGGGCCTGGAAGAGCGCCTGGCTGTGCTCTGGCCAAAGGAAACCACGCCCAATTACGAAGAGAAACGTCAGGTCTATATCGATCGGCTGAATTTCGAGCTGGATATCATCATCCAGATGGGCTTCCCCGGTTACTTCCTGATCGTAATGGACTTTATCAAGTGGGCGAAGAACAACGGCGTCCCGGTGGGCCCTGGCCGTGGGTCGGGTGCCGGTTCGCTGGTGGCCTACGTACAGAAGATCACCGACCTCGACCCGCTGGCCTATGACCTGCTGTTTGAACGTTTCCTCAACCCGGAACGGGTTTCCATGCCCGACTTCGACGTCGACTTCTGCATGGACGGCCGCGACCGGGTAATCGATTACGTGGCCGAGAAATACGGCCGCAACGCCGTGAGCCAGATCATCACCTTCGGCACCATGGCGGCCAAGGCTGTGGTGCGCGACGTGGCGCGGGCCCAGGGCAAGTCCTACGGCTTGGCCGACCGCCTGTCGAAGATGATTCCTTTCGAAGTCGGCATGACCCTGGAAAAAGCCTACGAGATGGAAGAGCCGCTGCGCGACTTCCTCAAGGTCGACGAAGACGCCCGGGAAATCTGGGAAATGTCGCTCAAGCTCGAAGGCATCTGTCGTGGCACCGGCAAGCACGCTGGTGGTGTGGTGATCGCGCCAACCAAGCTCACCGACTTCTCGCCGATTGCCTGCGATGACGAAGGCGGCGGACTGGTCACCCAGTTCGATAAGGATGATGTGGAATCCGCCGGCCTGGTGAAGTTCGACTTCCTCGGCCTGCGTACCCTGACGATCATCAAGTGGGCGATGGAAACCATCAACCGCGAGCAGGCCAAGAAGGGCTTGCCGGATCTGAACATCGACTTTATCCCGCTGGACGACAAACCGACGTTCAGCATGCTGCAGAAAGCCGAGACCACCGCGGTGTTCCAGCTTGAATCACGCGGCATGAAGGAGCTGATCAAAAAGCTCAAGCCGGACTGTCTGGAAGACATGATCGCTCTGGTGGCCCTGTTCCGTCCGGGGCCGTTGCAGTCGGGCATGGTGGACGACTTTATCAACCGTAAACACGGTCGTGAGCCGATTTCCTACCCGCATCAGGACTACCAGTACGCGGGTCTGGAGCCGGTGCTGAAACCGACCTACGGCATCATCCTGTACCAGGAACAGGTGATGCAGATCGCCCAGGTCATGGCCGGCTACACCCTCGGTGGTGCGGATATGCTGCGCCGCGCCATGGGTAAGAAAAAACCCGAAGAGATGGCCAAGCAGCGCGGTGGCTTTATCGAAGGCTGCGCCAGCAACGGGATCGATGCGAACCTGGCGGGTAACATCTTCGATCTGGTGGAAAAGTTCGCTGGTTACGGCTTCAACAAATCCCACTCCGCTGCCTATGGCTTGCTTTCGTATCAGACGGCCTGGCTCAAGGCGCACCACTCGGCTGCCTTTATGGCGGCAGTGTTGTCGGCGGATATGCACAACACCGACAAGGTGGTCACCCTGATCGAGGAATGCCGCAGCATGAAGCTGCGCCTCGATGCGCCGGACGTGAACATCTCCGAGTTCAAATTCACTGTTAACAACGAAGGCTGGATTGTCTACGGCCTGGGCGCGATCAAGGGCGTCGGCGAGGGGCCGGTGGAGGCCATCGTCGAGGCGCGTCAGGACGGACCGTTCAAGGATCTGTTCGACTTCTGTTCGCGGGTCGACCTCAAACGCATCAACAAACGCACCCTCGAAGCGCTGATTCGCAGCGGTGCACTGGACCGTCTCGGTCCGCACTTCCATGAAGAGCTGAAAGCCTATAAGGCCAATATCGACCGTAATCGTGCGGTGTTGCTCGGTGCAATGGAGGAGGCCGTGCAGGCCGCCGAACAGACCGCGCGCAGCGCCGAGAGCGGGCATATGGACCTGTTCGGCGGAGTGTTTGCCGATGCCGAGGCGGATGTTTACCTCAACCATCTGCGCGCCCGTGAACTGACGCTGAAAGAGCGCCTCAAAGGTGAGAAAGACACCCTGGGCCTGTACCTGACCGGTCACCCGATTGATGAGTACGAAGGTGAGGTGCGGCGGTTTGCGCGCCAGCGCATCGTCGACCTGAAAGCCGCGCGCGGCGATCAGACGATTGCCGGCCTGGTGGTCAACCTGCGGGTGATGAAGAACAAGAAGGGCGACAAGATGGGCTTTATCACCCTCGATGACCGTTCCGGACGGATCGAGGCTTCCCTGTTTGCCGAAGCCTTCAATAGCGCACAAGCCTTACTGCAGACCGATGCTCTGGTAGTGGTCGAGGGTGAGGTGAGTAATGACGATTTCTCCGGTGGCCTGCGTCTGCGCGCCAAACGGGTGATGAGTCTGGAAGAAGCGCGAACCGGTCTGGCCGATAGCTTGCGTCTGAAGGTCGCCAGCAGCGCCTTGCAGGGTGATCGTCTGCGTTGGTTAGCCGACTTGTGTGGCCGTCATCGCGGTGCGTGCCCGATCACCGTCGACTACAGCGGCAGTGACGCCAAGGCGCAATTGCAGTTTGGCGAAGGCTGGCGCATTGAGCCGGCTGACAGTCTGATTCAGGCATTGCGTGACCAGTTCGGCCGCGACAACGTCTTTTTGCACTACCGCTGATTTGCGAGGCTCAGGCTTCGCCGGTCGGTCGTGATACCCAGTGGGTTCTGTATTGAAGGCTTTCGTACAGAACCGGGTGTCGACCTGAATGCGCCTGCTGCTATAAGGTAGGGCGCGATAACGGATACAGCTCCCGGCCACTTGGCCGTCGACGCAAGACGGATGACTATGAACCCGAATTTTCTCGATTTCGAACAGCCGATCGCCGACCTGCAAGCCAAGATCGAAGAGCTTCGCCTGGTCGGTAACGACAACTCGTTGAACATCAACGATGAAATCGCCCGCCTGCAGGACAAGAGCAGCTCGCTGACCGAAAGCATTTTCGGCAACCTGAGCAGCTGGCAGATCGCCCAGCTGGCGCGCCACCCACGCCGTCCCTACACCCTGGATTACCTGCAGCACATCTTTACCGAGTTCGATGAGCTGCATGGCGACCGCCACTTCTCCGACGACGCGGCACTGGTGGGCGGCGTTGCCCGTCTGGATGGTGAGCCGGTGATGGTTATCGGTCACCAAAAAGGCCGTGAGATTCGCGAGAAGGTGCGCCGCAACTTCGGCATGCCGCGTCCGGAGGGCTACCGCAAGGCGTGCCGCCTGATGGAAATGGCCGAACGTTTCAAGATGCCGATCCTGACCTTTATCGACACCCCGGGTGCCTACCCAGGCATCGACGCCGAAGAGCGCAACCAGAGCGAAGCCATCGCCTGGAACCTGCGTGTTATGGCGCGCCTGAAAACCCCGATCATCGCCACTGTAATCGGTGAGGGTGGTTCTGGTGGTGCCTTGGCGATTGGTGTGTGCGATCAGCTGAACATGCTGCAGTACTCCACCTACTCGGTGATCTCGCCGGAAGGTTGCGCCTCGATTCTGTGGAAAACCGCAGAAAAAGCCCCTGATGCCGCCGAGGCCATGGGCATTACGGCCGAGCGCCTGAAAGGCCTGGGCATTGTTGACCAGGTAATCGGTGAACCACTCGGTGGCGCCCACAGCGATCCGGCTGCTGCGGCCGAATCTGTGCGTCAGGCTTTACTGACGCAGCTGGCAATGCTCAAGACCTTCGATACCGACGCGCTGCTCAAGCGTCGTTATGAGCGTCTGATGAGCTACGGAATTGCCTGATTGCTCGGCAGCTGCGCATACAACGGGCCTTCGGGCCCGTTGTTGTTTTAAGCTTGGCAGATGACTCCTGTGCATATTCGTTTGCGTGATGCCCTGCAGCCCTGGCGTAGTGCCTCGGGCTGGTGTGTAGCCTTGTCCGGCGGGCTGGATTCCACGGTGCTGCTGCACCTGCTGGCCAGCCTCGCGCAACGCGAGGCATTGCCGCCTCTTTCCGCTATCCATATTCATCACGGTCTGCAGGCTGCGGCCGATGCCTGGCCGGCCCATTGCCGCGAGCTGTGCGCGGCTTTGTCCGTACCGCTACAGGTTGAATATGTTCAGGTCCTGCCTGGGGCGAGTCTGGAGCGTGCGGCGCGCGAGGCTCGTTACGCTGCTTTTGCGGCGCGCCTGGGGGCTGGTGAGGTACTGCTTACCGCTCAGCATCGCGATGATCAGGCGGAGACTCTGTTATTTCGCCTGTTACGCGGTGCCGGCGTGCAGGGTTTGTCGGCCATGCCGGTGAGTCGTGCATTGGGAGTGGGGCAGCTGGTTCGGCCGCTACTCAACTGCTCGCGCGATGAGCTGTTGGCTTATGCCTGTGAGCACAAGCTGGCCTGGATCGAAGATCCGTCAAATGCGGATGAGCGCTTCTCGCGCAATTACCTGCGCCGTCAGGTGTTGCCTGTGTTGCTCAGTCGCTGGCCGCAAGCCGCTACCAATATGGCTCGTAGCGCCGCGCACTTGAGTGAGGCCGCGCAGTTGCTCGATGAATTGGCGCAGCAGGATATAGCCGCCGCGCGGGTGTCAGCCGAGTTTGCCTGGCTGCGGTTACCAAATCTGGCACTGCCTACGCTGCGCAGTCTGAGTGAGCCGCGTCAGCGCAATGCCCTGCGTTACTGGCTCCGCCCGCTGACGGCGATGCCGGATAGCGAACATTGGGCCGGCTGGCAGGCGCTGCGCGATGCAGCGCCGGATGCTGCGCCAGTCTGGAAGTTGGCAGCTGGGGAGCTGCGCCGCAGTGATGAGCGGCTGTGGTGGTTGGCCGGCGACTGGCTGCGCTCTCCAGTACCGGTCAATGTGACGGTTCAAGACAATCAGCAGTTGGTATTGCCCGCCAATGGCAGTGTGCGAATTGATGGTCAGCTGCCTGCAGGCAACTGGCAGTTGGGCTATCGCCAGCCCGGTGACCAGATATTGTTACCTGGGCGCGGAAACCGCGACCTCAAGCGTTTATTCAATGAGTTGCGCGTACCGGCTTTTGTCCGTGATCGCCTGCCGTTGCTGCGTCTGGATAACCAGCTGGTGGCAATCGCCAATCTGCCAGGTATGCAGGGCGCCGCTGATGGCAGCTGGCAATTGCATTGGCAGCCACCGACGAATGATCAAGGTTTGAGCTGATAAGCCCTTTCCGGTAGACTACGCTCCCGTCTTACTACAGCTTTTGTTGACTCCCTTTGGGAATCGGCAGGGCTAGCTAATTGCGGTGTATTGCAATTGGCCGCTTCGGTATTCCTTCGCTTTCCCCGGCGGCATTGACCGCTTAAACGCAGACTTCTAGGGTTTTTCATGACGCGCTACATATTCGTCACGGGTGGTGTTGTTTCTTCATTGGGGAAAGGCATCGCCTCGGCTTCATTGGCGGCTATCCTGGAGGCGCGGGGCCTGAAGGTCACCATGCTCAAGCTGGATCCCTATATCAACGTCGATCCGGGCACCATGAGCCCGTTCCAGCACGGTGAGGTGTTCGTCACCCACGACGGCGCTGAGACCGACCTTGACCTGGGCCACTATGAGCGGTTTATCCGCACCACCATGACCCAGAACAACAACTTCACCACAGGCCGCGTCTACGAAGACGTGCTGCGCCGCGAGCGCCGTGGTGATTACCTGGGCGCGACCATTCAGGTCATCCCGCACATCACTGACGAGATCAAGCGCCGCATCATCAAGGGTGCTGGCGACGCTGACGTGGCCATGGTTGAAATCGGCGGCACGGTCGGCGACATCGAGTCGCAGCCGTTCCTTGAGGCGATTCGCCAGCTACGTGTGGAAGTAGGTGCCAAGCGCGCCATGCTGATGCACCTGACTCTGGTGCCGTATATCGCCACCGCTGGCGAAACCAAGACCAAGCCGACTCAGCATTCGGTGAAAGAGCTGCGCTCCATCGGCCTGCAGCCAGACGTGCTGATCTGCCGCTCCGACCACCCGATCGATATTTCCTCGCGCCGCAAGATCGCGCTGTTCACCAACGTTGAAGAGCGTGCGGTGATTTCCCTGGAAGACGTCGACACCATCTACAAGATCCCTGGTGTTCTGCATGCCCAGGGCCTGGATGATTTCGTCGTCGAGCGCTTTGGCCTGGAATGCAACGGTGCCGACCTGTCCGAGTGGGACCGCGTGGTCGATGCCAAGCTGAATCCGGAGCACGAAGTCACTATCGCCATGGTCGGCAAGTACATGGAACTGTTGGATGCTTATAAATCGCTGATCGAAGCGATGAGCCATGCCGGCATCCAGAACCGCACCAAGGTTAACCTGCGCTATATCGATTCCGAAGACATCGAGAACAAAGGCACTGCGCTGCTTGAAGGCGTGGATGCCATTCTGGTGCCGGGTGGTTTCGGCCTGCGCGGCGTGGAAGGCAAGATCAAGACCGTGCAGTACGCCCGCGAGAACAAGATTCCCTACCTTGGCATCTGCCTCGGCATGCAGGTGGCGGTGATCGAGTTCGCCCGCAACGTTCTGGGCTGGACTGATGCCAATTCCACCGAATTCGACACCGTAAGCACGCATCCAGTGGTCGGTCTGATCACCGAATGGCAGGATGCGACCGGCGTGACCGAGCAGCGTACCGATGCTTCCGATCTTGGCGGCACCATGCGCCTGGGCGCACAGGACTGCCAGCTGCTGTCCGGCTCGCAAGTGCATGCTTGCTACGGTAAGGATGTAATTGTCGAGCGTCACCGTCATCGCTATGAAGTGAACAACAACCTGCTGCCGCAGTTGATTGAAGCCGGCCTTAAGGTCACCGGCCGCTCGGGCGACGGCGCTTTGGTTGAAGTGGTAGAAGCGCCGGATCATCCATGGTTCGTTGCTTGCCAGTTCCACCCAGAGTTCACTTCGACTCCTCGTGATGGCCATCCGCTGTTCAGTGGCTTTGTCACTGCAGCGCTGACGCAAAAAGCCAAGAAGGCCTAGGGATATGGCGCAGAAAATCATCAAGGTTGGCGACATTGAAATCGCCAACGACAAGCCGTTTGTGTTGTTTGGTGGGATCAACGTCATTGAATCCCGCGATTTGGCCATGCGCGCCTGCGAGGAGTACGTGCGGGTCACCGAGAAGCTCGACATCCCTTACGTGTTCAAAGCCAGCTTCGACAAGGCCAATCGCTCATCTGTGACTTCATTCCGTGGCCCAGGCCTGGAAGAGGGCATGAAGGTCTTCGAGGAAATCAAAAAGACCTTCGGCGTGCCGGTGATCACCGACGTGCATGAGCCGCATCAGGCGCAGCCTGTGGCCGATGTCTGCGACATTATCCAGTTGCCGGCGTTTCTTTCGCGGCAGACCGATCTGGTAGTGGCCATGGCCAAGACCGGCGCGGTGATCAATATCAAGAAAGCCCAGTTCCTTGCGCCCCAGGAGATGAAGCACATTCTGGCTAAGTGCGAAGAGGCCGGTAATGACCAATTGATTCTCTGCGAGCGTGGTTCCAGCTTCGGGTACAACAACCTGGTGGTGGATATGCTCGGCTTCGGCATCATGAAGCAGATGAACTATCCGGTGTTTTTCGACGTGACCCACGCCCTGCAGATGCCAGGTGGTCGCGCTGATTCAGCCGGTGGTCGCCGTGCTCAGGTCACTGATCTGGCCAAGGCGGGCATGAGTCAGGGCCTGGCCGGTCTGTTCCTCGAAGCCCATCCGGACCCGGACAATGCCAAATGCGACGGCCCTTGCGCCCTGCGTCTGGACAAGCTGGAGCCGTTCCTCACCCAGCTCAAGCAGCTGGATGATTTGATCAAGAGTTTTGCGCCGATTGAGACTGCCTGAAACGGCAAATCTCCGGTAAAGTGCTGCATTGTATACAATCTGGCTAAATAGTCGGTGCATGTTGTGCGCTGGGTTAACCTTCAACGTGCAATGAGTGTGCAACTCGGTACTACCCTTTTCGTCAATTTTTTGGAGTGCTACACGCAATGGCAAAGATCGTCGACATCAAAGGCCGTGAGGTTCTCGATTCCCGTGGTAACCCTACTGTGGAAGCCGATGTAATTCTCGAAGGCGGTATCATGGGCAGCGCCTGCGCGCCGTCCGGTGCCTCCACCGGTTCGCGTGAAGCGCTGGAATTGCGTGATGGCGACAAGAGCCGTTACCTGGGCAAGGGCGTGCTGAAGGCCGTGGCCAACATCAATGGCCCGATCCGCGACCTGCTGCTGGGTAAAGATGCAACTGACCAGAAAGCCCTCGACCTGGCGATGATTGCCCTCGACGGTACCGAGAACAAAGCCACCCTGGGCGCTAACGCCATCCTCGCCGTATCCCTGGCCGCTGCCAAGGCTGCCGCTCAGGCCAAGGGCGTGCCGCTGTACGCACACATCGCCGACCTGAATGGCACTCCGGGCGTGTACTCGATGCCCGTGCCGATGATGAATATCATCAATGGCGGCGAGCATGCCGATAACAACGTCGATATCCAGGAATTCATGGTTCAGCCGGTTGGCGCGAAAACCTTCGCCGACGCACTGCGCATGGGCACCGAAATTTTCCACCACCTCAAAGCCGTGCTGAAGGCCCGTGGTCTGAGCACTTCGGTTGGTGACGAAGGCGGTTTTGCGCCGAACCTGGCGTCCAACGAAGACGCACTGGCTGCTATCGCCGAAGCCGTTGCCAATGCCGGTTATACATTGGGCGACGATGTCACCCTGGCGCTGGACTGCGCTTCAAGCGAGTTCTTCAAGGACGGCAAGTACGACCTCGCTGGCGAAGGTAAAGTCTTCAATGCCGAAGGTTTCGCCGACTACCTGGCCGGTCTGTCCGAACGTTACCCGATCATCTCCATCGAAGACGGCATGGACGAGTCCGACTGGGCTGGCTGGAAAGTGCTGACTGACAAGATCGGCAGCAAAGTACAGCTGGTGGGCGACGACCTGTTTGTAACCAACACCAAGATACTCAAGCGCGGTATCGACGAGTCGATCGGTAACTCGATCCTGATCAAGTTCAACCAGATCGGTACCCTGACCGAGACGCTGGAAGCCATCCAGATGGCCAAGGCTGCCGGTTACACCGCCGTGATCTCGCACCGTTCGGGTGAAACCGAAGACAGCACCATCGCTGACCTGGCAGTCGGTACTGCTGCTGGCCAGATCAAGACCGGCTCGCTGTGCCGCTCGGACCGCGTGTCCAAGTACAACCAACTGCTGCGTATCGAAGAGCAGCTGGCTGGCAAAGCACCTTACAAAGGCCGCGCCGAGTTCCGTGGTTGAACCCAGGCATGGTAAAAGAGGGGCGGCGCGAGTCGCCCCTTTTTCGTTCGGAAGCTTTTTACGCTATGCGCAATAACTTTTACTGGGTATTTATCGTGCTGATTGCCGTGTTGGCAGGTCTGCAGTATCGCCTGTGGGTCGGCGATGGCAGCCTGGCGCAGGTGGCCCAGTTGCAGCAGCAGATCGCCGATCAACAGGGCGAAAACCAGCAGTTGCAAGAGCGCAACCGGATTCTCGAAGCAGAAGTGCTGGAGCTGAAAAGCGGTATGGAAACCGTCGAAGAGCGTGCGCGGCACGAGCTGGGCATGCTCAAAGAGGGCGAAACCCTCTATCAGTTGGCTGAATGAATACCTCTGATTTACCTCCTTTCTGGGCGTTGATCCCCGCTGCTGGCATTGGCAGCCGGATGCGCGCCGACCGGCCCAAGCAGTACCTGCAGCTGGCCGGCAAAAGCATTATCGAACACACCCTGGCGTGCTTTCTCGATCATCCGCAGCTGCGTGCAGTGGTTGTCAGCCTGGCGGCGGACGATCCCTACTGGCCGGCCCTGAGCTGCGCGCATGATCCACGCATCCATCGCGCCGATGGCGGTGCCGAACGCGCTGATTCGGTGCTCAATGGCTTGCTGCGTTTGAGTGAACTTGGCGCTCAGGAGCAGGATTGGGTGCTGGTGCACGATGCAGCGCGGCCTAACCTGGCACGTAGCGATCTCGATCTGCTGCTCAGCGAACTGGCCGATGATCCGGTAGGCGGCCTGTTGGCCGTGCCGGCGCGCGATACGCTCAAGCGTGCAGGCGCCGATGGTCGGGTGCAGGCTACGGTGGATCGTTCGACCATCTGGCAGGCCTTTACCCCGCAGATGTTCCGTCTCGGCGAATTGCAACATGCGCTGGCCGATGCGCTGATTGCCGGAGTGGCCATTACCGACGAGGCCTCGGCCATCGAATGGGCTGGACAGGCACCGCGCCTGATCGAAGGCCGTTCGGACAACCTCAAGGTCACTCGTCCTGAAGATCTGCGCAGCTTGGCCAGCCTTTGGCACCTGAAAAGCTAGCGATACTCGCTGCGTTGCGCTAACCCCTGTTTAAGAAACTCCACCAGCTGACGCACCTTGGGTGACAGGTGGCGTTGCTGTGGATAGAGCGCCCACACTGCAGTGTCCGGCGGTTGCTGGTTATCAAGCAACGAGACCAGCGCGCCGCTGCGCAAATGTTCCAGCACGTAGTAGTCCGGTAGCTGACACAGGCCAAGGCCGCGCAATGCGGCTTCCAGCACCGCCTGGCCACTGTTGCAGCGCCAGTTGCCCTGCACCCGCAGGCTGGAGTCGCGGCCATTGGCCTGAAAGCTCCAGAGATCCGAACTGCCGATCAGGCAGTTGTGCCGTGCCAGCTCTGACAACGAGTGCGGCCTGCCATAGCGCTGCAGGTACTCGGGGGCGGCGCACAGATACATCTGCCTTGGTGCCAGGCGGGTGGCCACCAGGCGTGAGTCCTGCAGGCGGCCCAGGCGGATGGCCAGATCGAGGCCGTCATGCAGCAGGTCAAGGGTACGGTTGCTTAGCTCGATTTCCACCCGCAATTGCGAATGCTGCAGCATAAAGTCGGTGACCAGCGGCACGATAAAACGCTCGCCGTAGGCCACCGCGCAGGTCATACGCAGCAGGCCTTTGGGCTCGCTGCCTAGATCGCCTACGGCGCGCAGGGCTTCTTCGCGGGCATCCTGCAGGCGCTGGCAGTGCTGTAAAAACGTCTGCCCGGCCTCGGTCAGCGCCACACGGCGGGTGCTGCGGTAGAACAGGCGGGTTTGCAGGCGCTCTTCCAGGCGGGCGATTTGTCGGCTGACCTGGGATGACGACAGGCTCAGGCGTTCGGCGGCGGCGGTGAACTGGCCGCACTCGGCTACGGCGACAAATTCATCGAGGCCTTCCCAGCGATTCATGGTGGATATCCTTGGTACGGTTTGATTGTCCCTGTATAGCAAGAATGTTTTGTTTTTTGGCGGATTATCTATCCGCATCACTGATCTACACTCTGCGCCACCGTTGAATCCGCTGGAGAGCGATCATGATCAAGTCCCGTGCTGCCGTAGCCTTTGCCCCCAATCAGCCGCTGCAAATCGTCGAAGTCGACGTGGCGCCGCCCAAGGCCGGTGAAGTGCTGGTGCGTATTGTCGCCACTGGCGTGTGCCACACCGATGCTTACACCCTGTCGGGCGAAGATTCCGAAGGGGTGTTCCCGGCGATTCTTGGTCACGAAGGCGGCGGCATCGTTGAGGCGATCGGTGAGGGCGTGACCTCGGTCAAGGTGGGTGATCACGTGATTCCGCTGTACACCGCCGAATGCCGCGCCTGCAAATTCTGCAAATCCGGCAAAACCAATCTGTGTAGCTCGGTACGCGCCACTCAGGGCAAGGGTCTGATGCCGGACGGCACCAGCCGCTTCAGCTACAACGGCGAGCCGATCTACCACTACATGGGCTGTTCGACCTTCTCCGAATACACCGTGTTGCCGGAAGTCTCCCTGGCGGTGATTCCCAAGGAAGCGCCGCTGGAGAAGGTCTGCCTGCTCGGTTGTGGCGTGACCACCGGTATCGGTGCCGTGCTCAACACCGCCAAGGTGGAGGAGGGCGCCACCGTGGCGATCTTCGGCCTTGGTGGTATCGGTCTCGCGGCAATCATCGGCGCGAAGATGGCCAAGGCTTCGCGCATCATCGCCATCGACATCAACCCGGCCAAGTTCGAGGTAGCCCTTGAGCTGGGCGCGACTGATTTCGTTAACCCGAAAGATTTCGCCAAGCCAATTCAGGAGGTCATCGTCGAGATGACCGACGGCGGCGTGGACTATTCCTTCGAATGCGTCGGCAATGTGCAACTGATGCGCGCGGCGCTGGAATGCGCGCACAAGGGTTGGGGCGAGTCGGTGATCATAGGTGTGGCCGGTGCCGGCCAGGAAATCAGTACCCGTCCGTTCCAGCTGGTGACCGGCCGCGTCTGGCGCGGTTCGGCCTTCGGCGGCGTCAAGGGCCGTACCGAGCTGCCGAGCTATGTGGAAAAGGCGCAGAAAGGCGAAATCCCGCTGGACACCTTTATCACCCACAACATGCCGCTGGAAGACATCAACAAGGCCTTTGACTTGATGCATGAAGGCAAGAGCATCCGCACCGTTATCCACTTCTGATTGCGTCGGGCGGCTTTCACGGCCGCCCAATGGAGGCCCTATGACCTTGGAAAATATTTCCTGCCAGAAGAGTGCCGGCGGCTGGCATAAGCGTTACCGGCATCGTTCAGCGGTGCTGGGCTGCGACATGGTGTTTGCCGTGTACCTGCCGCCGCAGGCAGAGCAGGGCGGCAAGCTGCCGGTGCTGTATTGGCTGAGCGGGCTGACCTGTACCGATGAGAACTTTATGCAGAAGGCCGGCGCGCACAAGTTGGCGGCCGAGCTGGGGATGATCATCGTCGCGCCGGATACCAGCCCGCGCGGCGCCGATGTGCCGGATGATCCGGACAAAGCCTGGGACTTCGGCCTCGGCGCCGGTTTCTACCTGAACGCCACCCAGGAACCCTGGGCGCGGCATTACCGCATGTACGACTATGTGGTGCAGGAGCTGCCGGCGCTGATCGAGGCGAATTTCCCGGTATCCGACAAGCGCGGCATCAGCGGCCACTCCATGGGCGGGCATGGTGCGTTGGTCTGTGCGCTGCGTAATCCGGGGCGCTATCAGTCGCTGTCGGCCTTTGCGCCGATCAGCAACCCGAGCAACTGTCCCTGGGGTGAGAAGGCGTTCTCGCGCTATCTCGGCGATGAACGTTCGCGCTGGCGCGAATGGGATGCCTGCGCCTTGCTCGCGGATGCACCGGAAAAACTGCCGATTCTGGTGGATCAAGGCGATCGTGATGATTTCCTGGAAAACCAGCTTAAGCCGGATGCTCTCAAAGCTGCGGCGCAGGCCGCTGGCCATCCGCTGACCCTGCGTCTGCAGCCGGGCTACGACCACAGCTACTACTTTATCGCCAGCTTTATCGATGACCATCTGCGTCATCACGCCAAGGCGCTGCTGAGCTGAACCGGCGCTGGCGGACGACGTTCGGTTCGCCAGCTAGCCGGCTCCTATAGGCAGCTTTCAGTTAGAATCACGCCCTGACTTTTTCAGGGCGTTGTTTCTTATGCGTATTGGCCACGGCTACGATGTGCACCGCTTTACCGAGGGCTCCTTTATTACCCTGGGCGGCGTGCAGATTTCCCATAAGTTCGGCCTGCTGGCCCATTCCGATGGCGACGTGCTGCTGCATGCCTTGAGCGATGCCTTGCTCGGCGCGGCCGCGCTGGGCGATATTGGTAAACACTTCCCGGATACCGATCCGACCTTCAAGGATGCGGACAGTCGCGTGCTGCTGCGCCATGTGCTCGGCCTTGTTCATGCCAAGGGCTGGCAGGTCGGCAATGTCGACGCCACCATCGTTGCCCAGGCGCCAAAGATGGCGCCGCATATCGAGACCATGCGTGCGCGGATTGCCGAAGACCTGCAGGTGAGTCTGGATCAGGTCAACGTCAAGGCCACCACCACCGAGAAACTCGGCTTTACCGGGCGTGAAGAAGGTATCGCCGTGCATGCCGTCGCGCTGTTGGTCGCCCGATGAACGAACTCGAACTGCTGGGCCCGCGCGCTCATGGCGCGCCATGCGGTACGGCGGTGCTCAAGGCCGTGGCGGAAGATTTTCAGGTCGATGAAGTGCTGGATATTCCCCTGGCCGGTGAAGGTGAACACCTCTGGCTGTGGGTGGAAAAGCGCGAGCTGAATACCGAGGAGGCGGCCAAGCGCATCGCCCGCGCCGCTGGCGTGCCGCTGAAACTGATCAGCTATGCCGGCCTCAAGGATCGCCAGGCCCTGACCCGTCAGTGGTTCAGCCTGCACCTGCCGGGCAAAGTCGATCCCGATTTGAGCGCAGCCGAAGATGCCAGTCTGAGCATCCTCAAGCAGGTGCGGCATAGCCGTAAGCTGCAGCGCGGTGCTCATGCGGCCAACGGTTTTACCCTACGTCTGACTCAGTTGGTTGCCGATCACGAGGCGCTGGACAAGCGCCTGACGCAAATCGCCGCCCAGGGCATTCCCAACTATTACGGCTTGCAGCGCTTCGGTCATGAAGGCGGTAATGTCGCCCATGCCCGGCATTTTGCGGCGAACAAGAGCCTGCCGGAGAAACGCAATGTGCGTTCGCGAGTGCTCTCGGCGGCGCGCAGCTATCTGTTCAATCAGGTGCTGGCCGAGCGGGTCGCCGCCGGCACTTGGAATCAGGCGCTGCTCGGTGACCTGCTGGCCTTTACCGACAGCCGCAGCTTCTTTGCTGCCGGCGAGGCGGAGTGCAGCGATCCGCGCCTGGCGATTCTCGATCTGCATCCGACGGGCCCGTTGTGGGGCGCAGGCGTCTCTAGCGCCGGCGGTTTGGCGCAGGCGCTGGAGCAGGATCTGGCTGGACGCGAAAACGTTCTGGTCGACTGGTTGGCAGAAGCGGACATGACGCACGAACGGCGTATCCTGCGCCTCCCCATTGGCGGCCTGTCGTGGCATTATCCTGAGCCTGACATTCTGCAACTGGAATTCGTCCTGCCGGCTGGATGCTTCGCCACCGTCTTGGTGCGTGAGCTCGTCGATCTGTTGCCTGCAGGGCAGACGGACAACCCATGCGTATTCTGATTTCCAATGATGACGGCGTTGCTGCGCCAGGCCTTGCTGCGCTGCATGCGGCGCTGGCCGACTATGCCGAGTGCACGGTGATTGCCCCTGATCAGGACAAGAGCGGTGCGAGCAGCTCGCTGACTCTCGACCGCCCCCTGCACCCGACCACCTTGCCCAATGGCTATATCAGCCTGAACGGCACACCGACCGATTGTGTGCACCTGGGTCTTAACGGCCTGTTGCCGCATGTGGCGGACCTGGTGGTGTCAGGCATCAACCTGGGCGCCAATCTCGGCGATGACGTGCTGTATTCCGGCACCGTCGCTGCGGCCCTAGAAGGGCGCTTTCTGGCCCGCCCGGCGTTTGCTTTCTCCCTGCTTTCGCGCATGCCGGACAACCTGGCCACCGCAGCCTATTTCGCCCGCAAGCTGGTCGAGGCGCATGAGCAGCTCGATCTGCCGCCACGCACCGTACTCAATGTGAATATCCCCAACCTGCCGCTGGAGCATATCCGCGGTATTCAGCTGACCCGCCTGGGTCATCGCGCCCGCGCTGCGGCGCCGGTGAAGGTGGTCAACCCGCGTGGTAAAGAGGGTTACTGGATCTCGGTGGCCGGTGATGCCGAAGATGGCGGCCCCGGCACGGATTTCCATGCGGTGATGCAAGGGTATGTCTCGGTCACCCCACTGCAGCTGGACCGTACTTTTGCTGATGGCTTCAACAGCCTGCAGCCCTGGTTGGAGGGGCTGCTGTGATCCGCCGGGAACAGGACGAGCTGCAGCATCGCGGCATCGGCATGACCTCACAGCGTACCCGCGAGCGGCTGATTCAGCGGCTGTACGAGGAAGGGCTGTCCAACGCCCATGTGCTGGAAACCATTCGCCGGACGCCGCGTCATCTGTTTGTCGATGAGGCTCTGGCCCATCGCGCCTATGAAGACACCGCCCTGCCAATCGGCAACAACCAGACCATCTCGCAGCCCTATATGGTCGCGCGCATGAGCGAGCTGCTGCTGGCGGCCGGTCCGCTGGACAAGGTGCTGGAGATCGGCACCGGCTCAGGCTATCAGACCGCGATTCTGGCGCAGCTGGTGGAGCGGGTGTTTAGCGTCGAGCGCATTCAGAGCCTGCAGGAAAAAGCCAAGGAGCGTCTGGCTCAGCTCAATTTACGCAATGTGGTATTTCGCTGGGGCGACGGCTGGGAAGGTTGGAACGCACTGGGCCCGTACAACGGCATCATC
The DNA here is from genome assembly GCF_011636575.1 of Pseudomonas sp. OTU750018. Lineage (NCBI taxonomy): Bacteria > Pseudomonadati > Pseudomonadota > Gammaproteobacteria > Pseudomonadales > Pseudomonadaceae > Pseudomonas > Pseudomonas sp. OTU750018. Next base: position 535,346 of record NZ_JAAPAU010000001.1, on the reverse strand, counting down.
GTCACCGCAGCGGCGGCCAATGTGCCGCAGGCATTGCTCGATCAGCTGGCTCCGGGCGGGCGTCTGGTGATTCCCGTCGGTGCAGGCGATGTGCAGGAATTGTTGCTGATTGTCCGTGAAGAAGACGGCTTCTCCCGGCATGTGCTGGATGCGGTGCGCTTTGTGCCCCTGCTCAATGGGCCCCTGGCCTGATTCATTGTTTACGGATGAACTCATGAAGAAGTATTTCCTGCTCTACGCCAAAGGCATTGCCATGGGCGCTGCCGACGTAGTGCCCGGCGTATCCGGCGGTACTGTGGCTTTTATTACCGGTATCTATGACGAGCTGCTGCGCTCGATTGCCAGCGTGCCGGTAGCGTTAGGGCTATTTCTGCGCGGGCGTATCGTCGAGGCCTGGAAGGCTGCCAATGCGACATTTTTGCTGGTGCTGCTGCTGGGCATCATGACCAGTGTCCTGAGCCTCGCGCGCTTGATCACCTACCTGCTGGATGAGCAGCCGATCCCGGTCTGGTCGTTCTTCTTCGGTTTGATTCTGGTCTCCACGCACCTAGTGGTACGCGAAGTCCAGCGTTGGAACTGGACGCGCGTTGTCAGTCTGGTACTAGGAGCGGCATTCGCCTACTGGATTACCGTAGCGTCGCCGCTGCAGTGGGGGCATGACCCACTGAGCCTTTTCTTCGCGGGCGCTATTGCCATCTGCGCGATGATTCTGCCGGGCATCTCCGGCAGCTTTATTCTGGTGTTGCTGGGGCTGTACAGCTTCGTGCTGACCGCGGTGAAAGGGCTGGATATTACCGTGCTGCTGATTTTTGCCAGCGGTTGCCTGGTGGGAATTGTCAGCTTTGCCGGGATTCTGCGTTGGCTGCTGGCGCGCTGGCGTGACCTGACGCTGGCGTTTCTCACCGGGCTGATGATCGGTTCGCTGAACAAAATCTGGCCCTGGAAGGAAACCTTGACCTGGCGTACCGATAGCCATGGTGAACAGGTGCCGTTACTGCAAGCCAATCTCTGGCCTGCGCAGTTTGCCGAGATCAGCGGCCAGGACCCGCAGTTGCTCTTGGCGATTGCCCTGGCCATTGCCGGCATCCTGCTGGTGCTGGGCTTGGAGTGGTTGGCTGGGCGCAGTCCGCAAAGCGCTGGTGATAACCCATAATTGCGGCACAATGCATACCAGCAAGATGTAAGCAGTTTTACCCGAGGGAGATGCAGGTGAGTTTCACAGCCATTCAATTGCCGATTCGCGCCAGCAGTGCTCGTACCCTGTTGAGTGGCCTTGTCCTCAGTGCGCTGCTCAGTGCCTGTGCGAGCCCGCCACCGGGTGGCGTCAAGGTGGTTGACCGTGCCCATGGCGGCGCCAGTCAGGCACCGCAGCGTCAGCCGGTCAGCAGTGGCCAGTATCAGGTGCAACGTGGCGATACGCTGTACTCGATTGCTTTCCGCTTCGGCTGGGATTGGAAGGCGCTGGCTGCACGCAATGGCATTGCGCCGCCTTACCTGATCCGGGTTGGCCAGATCATTCGCTTTGATGGCCAGCCTGCCAGTCGCCCGCCCTTGGTAGCTACGGCTCCCGTGGTTAGCACTCCGTCCGGTCGCCCGAGCACACCCATTCAGGCCCGGCCCGTGCAGACCCAGCCGCCAACTCCAGTGAAAACCACCCCGGCCGTCACTGCGTTACCACCTACGCAGCGCTCTGCATCGGGCTGGCTGTGGCCTTCCAATGGGGCAGTTATCGGACGGTTTTCCTCAAACGGCAGTTTGAATAAAGGCATTGATATCGCCGGAGAATTGGGCCAGCCTGTTTTAGCTGCGTCTGATGGTTCAGTGGTCTACGCCGGGAGTGGTTTACGGGGCTACGGCGAATTAGTGATCATCAAACATAGCGATACCTACGTAAGCGCCTACGGCCACAACCGCAGGCTGTTGGTGCAGGAGGGGCAAAAGGTCAAAGCCGGGCAGAAAATTGCCGAAATGGGTTCCACAGGAACCGACCGGGTGAAACTTCACTTTGAAGTACGCCGCCAAGGTAAACCTGTCGACCCGCTGCAATACCTGCCGCGACGTTGATCTAGCGCTAGCCTGTCTCCACCACGTGGGAGGGACAGGCTTTGGTGTAACCAGGGATTTGGTCGCGCTAGGGCTTGCTGTCGAACTCAGCAAGGAATAACAAAAATGGCTCTCAATAAAAAAGAAGCGCCGGAGTTTGACGTCGATGATGAAGTGCTCCTGATGGAGCCCGCTATTGTCCTTGACGATGATTCAGACGAAGAAGCGCTACCGCCACTTTCCCGCAGCAAAGCAAAAGCATCCACAGCTAGCAGCAAGCAGCATAAATACATCGATTACACCCGCGCGCTCGACGCCACCCAGCTGTACCTCAACGAAATCGGCTTTTCCCCTCTCCTGACCCCTGAAGAAGAAGTGTTCTTTGCGCGCCTGGCGCAGAAGGGCGACCCTGCTGGCCGCAAGCGCATGATCGAAAGCAACCTGCGCCTGGTCGTGAAAATCGCTCGTCGTTACGTCAATCGGGGCTTGTCCCTACTGGATCTGATTGAAGAGGGCAACCTCGGTCTGATCCGCGCGGTGGAGAAATTCGACCCCGAGCGTGGTTTCCGTTTCTCGACTTATGCCACCTGGTGGATCCGTCAGACCATCGAGCGGGCGATCATGAATCAGACCCGCACCATTCGTTTACCTATTCATGTGGTCAAAGAGCTCAACGTCTACCTACGTGCTGCTCGCGAATTGACCCAGAAGCTCGACCACGAGCCTTCGGCAGAAGAAATTGCCAACCTGCTGGAAAAACCGGTGGGTGAAGTTAAACGCATGCTCGGCCTGAATGAGCGTGTGTCCTCGGTGGACGTTTCACTGGGCCAGGATTCGGATAAAACCCTGCTCGATACCCTGACCGATGATCGTCCGACCGATCCCTGCGAGTTGCTGCAGGATGATGATCTGTCACAGAGCATCGATCAGTGGCTGTCCGAACTGACTGACAAGCAGCGTGAGGTGGTGATTCGCCGCTTCGGCCTACGCGGCCATGAAAGCTGCACCCTGGAAGAGGTTGGCCAGGAAATCGGCCTGACCCGCGAGCGCGTTCGGCAGATTCAGGTCGAAGCACTCAAGCGTCTGCGGGAAATTCTGGAGAAGAACGGTCTGTCGAGCGATTCACTGTTCCAGTGAAGTGAGCTTGATGTGTTAACACTCAACCCGGCCCTGGCCGGGTTTTTTGTACCTGTGTTCCATGCTAGCCACTCTCTAGTGAGTGTCATGGATGACGCCAGAAGCTATTCCTGGCGAGTTTTGTGAGTACTTGTGTAAGCCATTGCTTACAGGGTTCGTAAGCCATTGGTGCGCAAGGCAGCCGGTGAAGTGCTCTTTTTTGTTTTAAGTTATTGTTTTTAAACAATATTTAATTTTATTGGCGAAGGCTAAAGACCATTTGGATGGAGTTTTAAGCGCTTGTTAGGAAGGCAGAAATCGCTAGTATTACACCTGTGCTCAGGGACAAGCACAGGTTGTCAGTAAGATAATCAGGACATCGCAAGACGCGATTCATCAGGATGATGAGCTGGGAAATACAGGGACTAGGGACAAAAGAGTGGGCGACGCGAGTCGCCCCTTTTTTTGCCCGCGTTTTCTGTGCCCATCATTTGCAGATCACTCTGCGGGCCTTGCTTCAGGTTATTTCTGGCCTGCAGAGAAGTAAAAACCCGCGAAAGGCGGGTTTTTGTGTAGCCAGCGCAGCTAAGTACTAGCGTTCCAGATACTGCAGCTTGTCCTTCACGCCATCCCACTCTTCAGCGTCCGGCAGGGACTCTTTCTTCTCGGTGATATTTGGCCAGACTTCGGCCAGATCAGCGTTCAGTTCGATGTATTCCTGCTGATCTTCCGGCACCTCATCTTCGGAGAAGATGGCTTGTGCAGGACACTCAGGCTCGCAGAGTGCGCAATCGATGCACTCGTCCGGGTGGATCACCAGGAAGTTCGGGCCTTCGTAGAAGCAGTCCACCGGGCAGACTTCTACGCAGTCGGTGTATTTGCATTTGACGCAGTTGTCGGTAACGACGAAGGTCATTTCTGATTCTCTCCTCGGGCGCCAGCCTGCCCCGTTCTATGCGGGTTTCAGCAGGCTAGGGGTAATGGCCACGGCTCAGGCTTTAAGTCGGGCAGTCATAAAAATGCGCGCGATTCTAACAGTTCGCACGCAATAACGTTAGAAGCGTGTCTTCCATGTATATAACAGTTCCAGCGCTTTACGCGGAGTCAGATCATCCGGGTTGATCTTGCGTAATTCCTCCTGCAGCGGATGCGGCAGGCTGGCGAACATATCGCTTTGCATCGGTGCGGCCGCCTGGCCAGGCTGCGTAGGCGGTAGTTCGTGGGGCAGGCTGGTGGTTTCCAGGCGCGCCAGGTGCTCGCGGGCGCGCAGGATTACCTCATTCGGCACGCCCGCCAGTTGCGCCACGGCCAGGCCATAGCTTTGGCTGGCGGGGCCAGGCAATACGTGGTGGAGGAACACGATGCGCTCATTGTGCTCGGTGGCATTCAAATGCACGTTGGCCACGATTGGCTGGCTTTCCGGCAGCACGGTCAGCTCGAAATAGTGGGTGGCAAACAGTGTATAAGCGCGCAGCTTGGCCAGTTGTTCGGCAGCCGCCCAGGCCAGCGACAGACCGTCGAAGGTGCTGGTGCCGCGGCCGACTTCGTCCATCAACACCAGGCTGCGTTCACTGGCGTTATGCAGTATGTTGGCGGTTTCACTCATCTCCACCATAAAGGTTGAGCGGCCACCGGCCAGGTCATCACTCGAACCGATGCGAGTAAAGATGCGGTCAACCAAGGACAGCTCGCAGCTTTTCGCCGGCACGAAGCTGCCGATATGCGCGAGCAGCACGATCAGCGCGGTCTGGCGCATATAGGTGGATTTACCACCCATGTTCGGCCCGGTGATGATCAGCATGCGCGTGTCATCGTCCAGGCTCAGGTCGTTGGCCACAAAGGGTGTGGTCAGTACCTGCTCGACCACCGGGTGACGACCCTGGTCGATGCGCATGCACTGCTCGTCAACAAAGCGTGGGCGATTGAGATCCAGATTCAGCGCGCGCTCAGCCAGGTTGCTCAATACGTCCAGCTCGGCCAGGGCCGCTGCGCTGTCTTGCAGCGGGCCAAGGTGGCTGATCAGGCGTTCGAGCAGCTCGTCATAGAGCATTTTCTCGCGGGCCAGGGCGCGGCTCTTGGCCGACAGCGCCTTGTCTTCGAACTCCTTGAGCTCGGGAGTGATAAAGCGCTCGGCGCCTTTCAGGGTCTGCCGGCGGATATAGTCGGCCGGAGCCGATTCGGCCTGCTTGCTGGGCAGCTCGATAAAGTAGCCGTGCACGCGGTTGTAACCGACCTTGAGGTTGGCCAGGCCGGTGCGGGCCTTCTCGCGGGTTTCCAGATCCATCAGATACTGGCCGGCGTTTTCGCTGAGCGATTGCAGCTCGTCCAGTTCGGCGTCGTAGCCGGTCTTGAGCACGCCGCCGTCGCGAATTACCGCCGGTGGATTGTCATTGATGGCGCGGACCAGCAGTTCGGCCAGTTCCGGGTAGGTGCTGACTACGCCTGCCAGCTCGGCGAGGTGCGGCGCTTCCAGATTGGTCATGGCCATCTGCAGCGTGGGCAGGGCGGCGAGGGCGTCGCGCAGGCGCGCCAGGTCACGGGGGCGCGCATTGCGCAGCCCGATTCGCGCCAGAATGCGCTCCAGATCGCCGATTTCCTTCAGCTGCGGCTGCAGGGTCTCAAATCGGTAGCGTTCCAGCAGGCAGGCAATCGATTCTTGGCGCGCTTCCAGAATGGACTGGTCACGCAGAGGGCGGTTCAACCAGCGGCTAAGCAGGCGACTGCCCATAGCGGTCTGGCAACGGTCGACCACCGATTGCAGGGTATTCTCGCGCCCGCCAGCGAGGTTGATATCCAGCTCCAGATTGCGTCGGCTGGCGCCGTCGAGAATCACCGTGTCGTCGAGGCGCTCGTGACGCAGGCTGCGTAGGTGTGGTAGGGCAGTGCGCTGGGTTTCCTTGGCGTAAGCCAGCAGACAACCAGCAGCGCCGATGGCCAGGGTCAGACTCTCGCAGCCGAAGCCTTTCAGATCCTGGGTGGCGAACTGTTGGCACAGGCTCTTATGAGCTGTGTCGCGTTCAAAGTCCCAAGGCGCGCGACGGCGTACGCCGCGACGTTTTTCCGCCGGCAAGCCTTGCGGCCAGTCATCGGGAATCAGCAGTTCAACTGGATTCAGGCGTTCCAGCTCGGCCAGCAGGTTTTCCCAGCCGTTGATCTCCAGCACGCTGAAGCGGCCGCTGGTGATATCCAGTACGGCCAAGCCAAACAGGCGCTCATCACCTAGCACCGCTGCCAACAGGTTGTCGCGGCGCTCGTCGAGCAGCGCCTCGTCGCTGACGGTGCCGGGGGTGATGATCCGCACCACCTGGCGTTCCACCGGGCCTTTGCTGGTAGCCGGGTCGCCGATCTGCTCGCAGATCACCACCGACTCGCCCAGCTTGACCAGCTTGGCCAGGTAGCCCTCCAGCGAGTGGTAGGGAATCCCGCACATGGGAATCGCCTGCCCGGCGGATTGGCCGCGAGCAGTCAGGGTGATATCCAGCAGCTTGGCAGCCTTTTTCGCGTCCTCGTAGAAGATCTCGTAGAAGTCGCCCATGCGGTAAAACATCAGCTGTTCCGGGTGCTGATTTTTCAGCTTCCAGTACTGCTGCATCATCGGCGTGTGAGAACTGAGGTCGCTTTGGCTCATCGTTTTAACTGTCCGGCTGAATCGCAAAAGCGCCTAGTGTACGGTATCGACCTGGCTGGCTTTAACCCCGGAGTGCAGATGACTGCTAATGAAAATGCCCTGACCCAACTGGCTGCCGAGCTGGGCGGGCAGCTGATTGCCGCCAAAGCTCAGGTGACGACAGCCGAATCCTGCACCGGCGGCGGTATTGCCGAGGCGATTACCCGGATTCCCGGTAGCTCGGCTTGGTTTGAAGCCGGTTATGTCACTTACTCCAACGCGCAGAAAACCAAGCAGCTGAGTGTGCCCGAGATGCTGTTCGCTACGGTTGGCGCGGTGAGTCAGGAAGTGGTCGAGACCATGGTGCGGGGGGCACAAGCCAATAGTGGAGCGCGCTTTGCGGTGGCGGTCAGCGGTGTCGCGGGGCCGGATGGCGGTTCGCCAGAGAAACCGGTGGGCACGGTCTGGCTGGCCTGGGGCGATGGTGAGCAGCTATTCAGTGCGCGCCGGCAGTTTGCCGGGGATCGCAGCGAAGTTCGCCGACAAACGGTCGAGGCCGCGCTGGCTGGGCTGTTGCGCCTGCTTGCGCAAGAAAATCCAAACGCGGGGTAGGCGGGCGACTTGCCCTGTGGAATAATACTGTCTACTTATACAGTTGTTGGTGGCCGCTAGCTGGCCCTTCTTGATTACGTGAGGACTTAAATGGACGAGAATAAGAAGCGCGCCTTGGCGGCAGCCCTGGGCCAGATTGAAAAGCAATTCGGCAAAGGTGCAGTGATGCGCATGGGCGATCACGATCGCCAGGCGATTCCGGCCATCTCCACCGGTTCGCTGGGTCTGGATATCGCGCTGGGCATTGGCGGCCTGCCGAAAGGCCGAATCGTTGAAATCTACGGCCCAGAGTCCTCGGGTAAAACCACCCTGACCCTGTCGGTGATCGCCGAAGCGCAAAAGCTCGGCGCCACCTGCGCCTTCGTCGATGCTGAGCATGCACTCGACCCGGACTATGCCGGCAAACTCGGCGTCAATGTCGATGACCTGCTGGTGTCGCAGCCGGATACCGGCGAACAGGCCCTGGAAATCACCGATATGCTGGTACGCTCCAACGCTGTTGACGTGATCATCGTCGACTCCGTGGCGGCCCTGGTGCCGAAGGCGGAAATCGAAGGTGAAATGGGCGATATGCACGTCGGCCTGCAGGCCCGCCTGATGAGCCAGGCGCTGCGCAAGATCACGGGCAATATCAAGAACGCCAACTGCCTGGTGATCTTCATTAACCAGATCCGTATGAAGATCGGCGTGATGTTCGGCAGTCCGGAAACCACCACCGGTGGTAACGCCCTGAAGTTCTATGCTTCGGTTCGCCTGGACATCCGCCGTACTGGCGCGGTGAAGGAAGGCGATGAAGTGGTCGGTAGCGAAACCCGCGTCAAAGTGGTGAAGAACAAGGTCGCGCCGCCGTTCCGTCAGGCCGAGTTCCAGATTCTTTACGGCAAGGGCATCTACCGCAACGGCGAGATCATCGATCTCGGCGTGCAGCTCGGTCTGCTGGAAAAATCCGGCGCTTGGTACAGCTACCAGGGCAACAAGATCGGTCAGGGCAAGGCCAACTCGGCCAAGTACCTGGAAGACAACCCGGAAGTGGCACGCACCATCGAAGGCTTGATTCGCGAGAAGTTGCTGGTGGTCAGCCCTACGGTCAAGGCCAACTCCACGGCCGATGACCTGGCTGACGCCGACGCCTGATTTGTCTGCCTATGTCCGTTGCTCTGGATAACCCCGTCGCGGTGCGGCGGGCGGCTATGGATCTGCTGGCGCGCCGCGAACATGGTCGAGTCGAGTTGACCCGCAAGTTGCGCAGTCGTGGAGCGGCGGATGAGTTGATCGAAGCCGCTCTCGATCGCCTGGCTGAAGAAGGCTTGCTGTCTGAGGCGCGTTACCTGGAAGCCTTTGTCAGCTACCGCGCGCGCGCCGGCTACGGGCCGTTGCGCATTCGTGAAGAGCTGACCCAGCGTGGCCTGGCCCGTAGTGATGTCGAGCAGGCCTTGCGCGACAGTGGTATCGATTGGCGTGAACATCTGCAGGAAACCTGGCAACGCAAGTTTGCCGGTGAGCTGCCCTGTGATGCCCGCGAGCGTGCCCAGCAGGGACGCTTTCTTAGCTATCGGGGTTATCCGCCTGAGCTGATTGGGCGGCTGCTACGCGGTGTACTGGACGACTAAGCCGCAGCTGGCTGTTGTTCGGGCTGCCTGTATCAGTACTTCTGTTTACCCATTACTTACTTTCACACGCCGATGATGCTGCAGTACTGGAAGCCAATGCTTCCCGTACTGAAATGCGTGTGGCTGATCTTTTCTTGTTAGCCAGCTGAGCCACGACTACCGATAGCCCGCAAGCAGGCTATCGGTTGGGCGATACATCAGTGGTTTTCCGCCCAGTTGTGCGACTGATTGACCAGGTCCAGCAGTTCGCGCAAGCGGCCGTGGTTGCGTCCGTTAAAGGCGAAAGCCAGGCGCGTCATGTGGCACAGCTCCGGTTCGTCCTGCTCGGAGTCGCAGCGCGCTTGCTGCTGGAAGTCGCCGTGCATGCACAGGTCGCGGAACTCATCGTTCAGCTGCTGCATGGCCGCTTCGCTCAGCGCATGGTTGAGGCGAATAACGTAGCGTTCCTTGATCCAGCGGCTGGAGTGATAGTTGCGGTAGAACTGGGCTATTTCCTCGGCGGCCTCTTCGGCGCTGTGCACCAGGCGCATCAGGCGCATATCGCTGGGCAGGATATAGCCGTTGTCCTGCAGTTGTTCCTGCAAAAACGTCAGGGCGCTGGTCCAGAAAGTACCGCCAGGCTGGTCGAGTAACACCACCGGTACCAGTGGGCTTTTCCCGGTCTGGATCAGGGTCAGCACTTCCAGTGCTTCGTCCAGGGTGCCGAAACCACCTGGGCAAAGCACTAGGCCGTCGGCCTCCTTGACGAAGAACAGTTTGCGCAGAAAGAAGAAGTGGAACGACAGCAGGTTATTGCTGCCTTGCACGGTGGCATTGGCGCCTTGCTCGAAGGGTAGGGTGATATTGAAGCCCAGGCTGTTTTCCAGCCCGGCACCTTCATGGGCGGCCGCCATAATGCCGCCACCGGCGCCGGTAATGACCATCAGGTTGTGCTTGGCCAGGGTAGCGCCCAGGTCGCGGGCCAGGCTGTAAACCGGGTGGTTGGGCGGGGTGCGTGCCGAGCCGAAGACGGTCACCTTGCGCCGCCGTTTGAACTGTTCCAGTGTGCTGAAGGCATGCTCCATTTCGCGTAGGGTCTGCAGCATGATCTTGGCATCCCAGCGGTTGCGGTCGGCCTGGGCCATGCGCACAACCGTGCCGAGCATGGCCTGGTAGAGCTTGGTATTGGGGCTGTCGGGCGGTGCTGCGAGGATGCCCAGTTCTTCCACTCGGGTGGTCAGGTCGACGCCACTGGTCTGAAAATGCCGGGACAGAAAATCGTCCGATTCATCGGGCATACAACTTCTCCTTCTGGTTGCCGGCCGAGCAGCTTATTGCTGTGTCGGCCTTGTCCTGAGTATGGCTGTTGGCTGCCGGTTTGTGTGACGCATGCCCATGCGTGACAACCGACAGCCCATGCCAGGACTGCATCAGAGGGCGATTTGCTCGCCTGGTTCAGGGATGTTGGCGATCCAGTTCAGACGCTCGCGCAAGGCCAGTTGCAGGGCCTGCATCTTCTCCAGTTCGCCATGCACCAGGTACAGCTCGGGGTGGTGCTCGAAGTGGCTGACCCAGTCGAGCAGCTGTGATTGCCCGGCATGCGCGGAGAAGCCGCCGAGGGTGTGCACCTTGGCTTTTACCGCGATGCGCTGATGGAGGATTTTCACGTTCTCGGCGCCGTCGACGATATTGCGTCCCAGCGTGCCCTTGGCCTGGAAACCGGGAAAGATCAGGTGGCAATTCTCGCGCCAGAGGTTGTGCTTGAAGTGATGGACAATGCGCCCGCCGGTGCACATACCGCTGCCGGCGATGATGATTGCGCCGCTCTGTATCCGGTTTATCGCCATCGATTCTTCCGGGCTCGGCGTGCAGCGCAGGATTGGTAGCCAGTCTTCGATGCGTTTGCTGCCGCGGGCCTGAAAGGCAGCGCGGTCTTCGGCGGCAAACTGGTCCTGAAAACGCGAGTAGATGGCGTTGGCGCGGATTGCCATGGGGCTGTCTAGAAACACTGCCTGCTGCGGCAGTCGCCCTTCGTGATAGAAGCGCCCGAGGTAGTAGATCAGGTCCTGGGTGCGACCGACGGCGAAGGACGGGATCAGCACGTTGCCGCCATCGCGATGGGCCTGCTGCAGAATCTCCGCCAGCTCCTCCAGAGTGTCCTCGCTGCAGCGGTGATCGCGATCGCCGTAGGTCGATTCCAGCAGCACCACATCGGCTTTTCTCAGCGTGCTGGGATCTTGCATCAAGGGCGAGCAGGTGTTGCCCAGGTCGCCGGAGAACACCAGGCGGCGGGTCAGGTGATGGTCCTGTACTTCGAGTTCGACAATCGCCGAACCGAGGATATGTCCGGCATCGTGAAAGGTCACTTGCACGCCCTTGGCCACTTCGCGGCTTTCGCCATACATAATTGGCCGGCGTTGGCTCAGCGCCTGTTCGGCGTCGGCGGTTGTGTAGAGCGGGCTGATTGGCGCCTTGCCCATCCGCGCGCGCCATTTGTTTTCCCACTCCGCGTCTTTCTCCTGCAGAAAAGCCGCATCGAGCAGCATCAATTCCATCAGCTCACAGGTCGCATCAGTGGCGAAGATCGGCCCGCGATAGCCGGCGGCTGTGAGTTTCGGCAGCAGGCCGGTGTGGTCGATGTGCGCATGAGAAATCACCACGGCGTCCAGGCTGTGAGGGTCAAAGGCAAACGGCGCGCGGTTGCCGTCTTCCTCTTCGCGACGGCCCTGACGCATGCCGCAGTCGAGTAATACCCGTGCCCCGTCGCGGCTTTCGATCAGGTAGCAGGAACCGGTGACTTGTTGAATTGCGCCGAGGAAGTTGAGCAGGGCCATGGCTAATCCTTGAACAAGTTGAATGGGTGGCGCTTAAGGCTGTCCCATCAGGTAACCGGGGGTTTTGATACAGGTCAGCATCTGCCCGTATCCCGCGCTCTAAGCTGACTAAAACTATCGGAGCCGCATATGACCCAGCTATTTCCCAGCGCCAGCGAGTTGGCCGAGCATGCCCGCCTTGAGCCAACCTTCGCCGCCTGGCAGCGCGGTTATGGTCCTTTGCAGCACAGTCCGCAGACCTGCGCTGCGGTCTACCGCATGGCCCACCAGCTTGTGCAGGCCGGCGTGCAGGCGGATCTGCCGAGCGTCTACCGTCACTTTCACGCGCTGGATCGGCTGACAGCGGCAGGGTTGTGGCTGGTGGTGCATATGACCTATGCCCAGCGCGTACGCCTCGATGGCGTGGCGTTGGCTGCAGAGGACTTCAAGGTGTCGTCCGAAGGGCATACCGGAGGTGCGCTGAATATGGTGCCGGCCTATGCCGGCTACCTGGCGTTGAATAACCTGACCGGGGAAACCCGTGGCTGGCTGATGGGCCAGGGCCACTGTGTGGCAGCCATCGAGGCGCTCAACCTGCTAACGGCCAATCAGCACCCGGAACAGACCGAGCGTTACTCCTGTGACGAGGCCGGGATGAGCCAGCTAGTGGCGGACTTCTACAGCTATGCACAGAACGCCGCCGGCCAGGTCAGCGCGCCGCTGGGCAGCCACGTCAATCCGCATACGGCGGGCGGCATTGCCGAGGGTGGTTATCTGGGCTTTGCCGAGCTGCAATATGCTCATCTGCCGTTACCCGGCGAGAAGCTGGTGGCCTTCCTCTCCGATGGTGCGGCCGAAGAGCAACGCGGCAGTGACTGGATGCCACGCTGGTGGCGCGCCGAGGACTGCGGCGTGGCGTTGCCGCTGATGATTGCCAATGGTCGGCGCATCGAGCAACGCACCGAGCTGGCGACGCCCGCCGGGCTGGATAGCTTTCGTGAGCATCTGCGTCATTGCGGTTTTGATCCTGTGAGTTTTGATGGCCGCGACCCGGCGGCTTTTGTCTGCGCGTTGTGGAACATGGAGCAGCGTATGAGTCGCCGCGTGCAGGAGCTGCGCGATGGCGTGCTGAACTATCCGCTGCCCATGCCTTACGGCATTGCCGAAACGCTCAAGGGTTTCGGTTTCTACGGCGCTGGCAGCAATGCGGCGCACAACCTGCCGTTGCCGGCCAACCCGCATACCGATAGCGGCGCCCGTGAACTGTTCAATCAGCATGCGGCGCAGCTTTGGGTCGCGCCGGAAGAGCTGAGCGCCGCCTGCGCATTGTTTGCGGATCGAGGCTCCCGCCCCCTGGAGCGCGATAACCCGCTGGCGCTGCGTCATCCAGCGCTGCCAAAACTGCCCGAGCTGCAGTATCAGGACGGCGCCTGTTCGCCGATGCTGGCCCTGGATCGTTTCTTTGTCGGTCTAGTGCAAGCCAACCCGCAGTTGCGTCCGCGTGTTGGTAACCCCGATGAACTGGCCAGCAATCGCCTGGGCGGCGTCCTCAAGGCGCTCAAGCACCGGGTGACCGCGCCGGAGAGCGAACAGGAAGCGCTGGATGGCGCCATCATCACTGCGCTCAATGAAGAAGCCGTGGTGTCTGCCTGCCTGGCCAACCAGGGTGGCCTGAATCTGGTGGCCAGCTATGAGGCCTTCTGCGTGAAGATGCTCGGCGCGGTGCGCCAGCGGATCATTTTTGCTCGGCAGCAAAAAGAGGCGGGGCGCGCTGCAGGTTGGCTCGGCTGGCCGCTAGTGGCCACCTCGCACACCTGGGAGAACGGCAAGAATCAGCAATCGCACCAGGACACCACCTTCTGTGAGGCCTTGCTCGGTGAGATGAGCGATATGGTGCGGGTGGTATTTCCAGCCGACCACAATTCGGTATTGGCGCTGCTGCCAGGCATCTACCAGGCGCGTGGTCAGATCGCTTGCATGGTGATTGCCAAACGTGAGCGGCCTTGTGCATTCACTCGCGAACAGGCCGAGCAGCTGGCGCAGGATGGCGCTGTTGTGCTGGCTGAGAAGCAAGGCGAGCAGCCTTTGCTGCTGATCGCCACCGGCAGTTATCAGTTGGCAGAAATGCAGCGCGCGGCCGTTCGTCTGAGCGCGGTCGGATGCGCCTGGCGTCTGGTTTACTTGCAAGAGCCGGGGCGTTTTCGTGCGGCTCGCGATACCTGGGAACAGGCGGTGATTGTTGATGCCGAGCGGGTTGAGCGGTTATTCCCGGCTGCCAGCATAAAGCGTGTGCTGCTCACCCATATGCGCCCGGAAGTTGCCCGTGGGCATCTGTGGCCGCTGCTGGGTGAGGCTCGACACAGCCGTGTGCTGGGCTACCGTAATCGAGGTGGCACCCTGGATGAAGCCGGTATGTTGTTCGCCAACCAGGCGAGCTGGGCGCATGTGCTGGAGGCCGCTGCCGCGTTGCTGGAAAAACCGCTTGGCGATTTGCTCAGTGCCGAGGAGCAAGCAGCCGTGCAAGGGCGGGGAGAACCACACTGTCTGCGTTAGTGCAGGCCAGTGGGTGCGGGAAAAGGAGGGGCAGGTATGCCTAAATTGACTTTGGATCTTGATGCGGATTTGTACCGCTTGTTAGAGCAGGCAGCACAGCAGAACCAGATAAGCCTGGAAGAAGAGTGTTTGCATCGTCTTGAGGACGGCGTTAGGCGTTCGCGCTATATGCATGCCTTGTTAGCCGATCTGCGCGCCGATGATGAGCAGCGGCGCGCGGAGCAAGCGGATAGCTGAGGCTTACAGGCCGCAGTCGGCTTTGCTGAAACGCTCGGTGGTCACTGGGCGGTTGCTTTTGTATTCGCTGAATTCATAACGAAGCGCCGCGCCGCGGGCCAATAACTGGCGATACCCGGTGTTGCGGCACACGCTGTTAGCCAGTTGTGCGCGAACCACATCCGGGTTGCCACGCATTTGTGCCGCATGCTCGCTGCGTACGCTGAGGTGGTTGACCAGCTCACTGCCATCAACGGTATAACCTTGATCAAGAATGTCTTCATTGATTGCCCGTGGCGTGCCTACGCTGCTCTCGCGCGCGACTTTTTCCAGGGTTTTGCTCAGCTCAAAGTCTTTCAGGGTAGCGGCATGGACAAACAGGGGCAGACTCACTGCCAGGGTCAGGCTGATCAAGCGCAGCATGGGGTTCTCCAAAGTCGATTCGCACCTTCTGACCGGCGTTGCCGGGCAGAGGTTCAGTGGCGCCTATCTTACTCGTCTGTCGACACTTACGCAGTTACCACGGTAGGCCACGTAAGACGCACGGTTGAATACGCCTGAGCAGGCTTTGATAGACTGCCGCGCTTGCTGACCCCAGGATGACTCATGCCGTTTCTTCTTATCTGTCAGGTCTACGCCTGATGAGCCACGCTGTCTCGCGTTTACGCGCTGCGCGGATTGCCCGCAGTGCTAAACCTTTTTTGGCCCGTGGTAGCCGCTCAGTGCGTTGTGACGAGTGCCGTTTGGTGATGACCCATTGCCTGTGTGCCTGGCGTCCGCGCATTGCCGCTACGTCAGCGGTATGTCTGTTGATGCACGATGTCGAGGCGCTCAAACCGAGCAATACCGGCTGGCTGATTGCCGATGTGCTGGCTGATACGTCGGCATTCGGCTGGTCACGTGTCGAGGTTGATGCCGAGTTGCCGGCGTTGCTGAACGATCCGCAGTGGCAGCCTTATCTGGTGTTTCCGGGTGAATACGTGGCCGCCGAACGGGTGGTCAGCGAAGTTCAACCCGCGCCCGGTAAGCGGCCTTTGTTTGTGCTGCTGGATGCCACTTGGAGCGAGGCGCGCAAGATGTTTCGCAAAAGCCCCTACCTCGACAGCTTACCTGTACTCAGCCTGCAGGCTGAGCAGCTGTCACGCTACAAGCTGCGACGCTCCAAGCGCGATGACCATTTCTGCACGGCCGAGGTCGCGGCACTGTGCCTAGAGTTGGCAGGCGACCAGCGCGCGGCGGATGGTTTGAATGCTTACCTGGATGTTTTTAGTCAGCACTACCTGGCTGCCAAGGCACCGCGTGCGGTGCCATTGGATGATCCGTTGCACGAACGCCTGCGCGCGTTTCTCTAGCGGCTAGTGGGCCAGCTTCTTGGGCCATAACTGCGCCAACAGCATGCCGGCAAACATCAGTGCGCAGCCGAAGTAGCCACGCAGTTCCAGTGATTCACCGAGTAGCCAGGCCCCTGCAATGGCGGCGAATACCGCCTCCAGTGAGAGGATGATGGCCGCATGCGAGGCGATGGCGTCTTTCTGCGCCACCACCTGCAAGGTAAAACCAATGGCCACGCCGAAGATGCCGCCATAGAGAATCGCCGGTCCCGCGGCGATGATCGCGTCCAGCTGAATTTCCTCGAAGATTACTGCTAACATCAGGCTGATTACCGCGCAGGTGATGAACTGCACCAGCGCCAGGCGCAGCGGGTCATGGCGCCCGGCAAAGAAGCCTACCAGCAGTACATGCACGCCCCACACGAACGCTCCGGCCAGTTGCAACCAATCGCCGGAGGCCACGGTAAAGCCCTCGCCGACGCTGAGCAGGAACATACCGACCACTGCCAGGCAGGCGCCCAGCCAGATGCCCAGGCCGGTCTTATGGCCGATAAACAGCCCCAGCAACGGCACGATGATCACGTATAGCCCGGTGATAAAGCCGGAGTTGGTTACGCTGGTAAACAGCAGGCCAACCTGCTGCAGGTTGATCCCCAGAGCCAGGGCCAAGCCCATCAGCACCCCGCCACGCAGCAGCTGGCGGTTCAGTGGTGCGACTGTCGCGCTGTTGCTGCGACCTTCCAGCAGGCGTAGTACTGGCAGCAGAATCAGTGCTGCCAAGCCAAAACGCAGGCCGCTGTAGAGAAACGGGCCTACGGAGTCCATGCCCAGGCGCTGAGCAACAAACGCCGAGCCCCAGATCATGGCTGTCAGCAGCATTAACAGGTCGGCGCGCAGGGCGTGGCTTCGCATTTCAGGCTCTCGTCGGCAAAGCTGCGAACTGTGCCGCAAAGCGTCGTGCTTGACCACCCCGTCAGTGCTGGGCATGCTTGGTCGCTTTTCTGCGTTTTCAGGCTTGGTTGCGCCGCAACCCTGCGGCCTGTGCGCATTATTGACCGTGCCCTGGACAGTACCCTGGCGGGTACCCACATAACAAAAACAGGATTCACCATGGCCGCTTTTGAAATCCTCATTGCCGACGATCACCCCCTGTTTCGCAGTGCCTTGCAACAAGCGTTAACCCTGGGGTTGGGGCCCGATGTACGGCTGGTCGAAGCCGCCAGCATTGCCGAGTTGGAAGCCTGCCTGGCACAGAAGACCGACTGGGATCTGGTTCTGCTTGATCTCAATATGCCCGGCGCTTATGGCTTCTCCGGCTTGGTGTTGCTCCGTGGGCAGTACCCGCATATTCCGGTGGTGATGATCTCCGCTCAGGAAGAGCCGTCCATCGTTGCGCGCTCGCGGGAGTTCGGCGCCAGTGGCTTTATCCCCAAATCCAGTCCGTTGGAGACGATCCAGCAGGCAGTTCGCCTGGTGCTGGATGGCGAGGTCTGGTGGCCACAGCAGACTCAGGAAGCGATTGCCTTGTCGGCTGAAGCCAAAGCCGCCAGTGCAGGCCTGGCCAGCCTAACGCCGCAGCAATTCCGCGTGCTGACCATGGTCTGTGATGGCTTGCTGAATAAGCAGATCGCCTATGAGCTCAGCGTATCTGAGGCCACGGTGAAGGCCCATGTGACGGCGATCTTCCGTAAACTGGGCGTGCGTACTCGGACTCAAGCGGCCTTGCTGCTGCAACAGCTGGAGTCGATTCCTTCACAAACGGACGGTTAAGCGTCCGTTAATCTTTGCCTGGCAGGCTTGCCGCGCTGTTTTCTTCCTCTCGTTGTGATGACCCTCAATGTCTCCATTCAAAGGCCAGACCGGCCTTAAACGTGTACTCAATGCTACTGGTTACTCGCTGGCCGGCCTGCGCGCCGCTTTTACCGGTGAAGCTGCGTTTCGCCAACTGCTGCTGATCAACCTGATACTTGTGCCTTTGGCGTTCTACCTGGATGTCAGCCGCGTTGAACGCGCCTTGATGGTCGCGGTGTGTCTGCTGGCGCTGATCGTCGAACTGCTCAACTCGGCAGTGGAGGCAGCCATCGACCGTATTTCCCTGGAGCTGCACCCACTGTCGAAAAATGCCAAGGACATGGGCAGTGCCGCGCAGTTCACCGCCCTCAGCCTGATTGCCCTGGTGTGGGCGATTATCCTGCTCGGTTAATCCGCCGTTTCAGGCAATCGTTGGCAGGACGATCTGGTCGCTGCGCGTCACGCCGGCGGTCAGGGCGCGGCATAGCTCGATGAACTCACGCATGGCGGCGGTCTGGTACTTCTGTTTGTGCCAGATAAAGTAGAACTGCCGGCGCAGATCCAGCTCGGGGGTTTCCACCGCCACCAGGCTGCCGCGGCGAAAGGCATCGCGCAGTGCCAGGCGGGAAATGCAGCCAATCCCTAGGCCTGATTCCACCGCACGTTTGATCGCCTCGGTGTGTTCCAGCTCAAGGCGAATATTCAGGCTGCTGGGGTGATGGCGCATGGCTTGGTCAAAGGTCAGGCGCGTACCGGAGCCTTGTTCACGCAGAATCCACGCCTCGCGCGTTAGCTCGTCGAGGCTCGCTTCACCGCGCTGCGCCAGCGCATGTTGCGGCGCGCAGAACACCACCAGCTCATCTTCAACCCAGGGCTGCACCTCGATATCCGGGTGCTGGCAGTCACCTTCGATCATGCCCATATCCAGTTCGTAGTGGGCAATCTGTTGCACCACATAGGCGGTGTTGTGTACCTGCAGCTTGACCCGGCACTCCGGGTGGCGCTGCATAAAACTGCCGATCAGCAGGGTGGCCAGGTAGTTGCCGACGGTGAGCGTGGCGCCAACATTCAGCGAGCCGTAGCCGCTCTTACCGCCCAGCAGGCGTTCGATTTCTTTGGCCTGATCGAGGAATGCGACTGCTTGTGGCAGCAGTTGTAGGCCTAGTGCGTTGAGGCCCAGGCGTTTACCGGCGCGGTCGAACAGCTGGCAGTCGGACTGACGCTCCAGTTCGCTGAGCGAAGTACTGGTGGCTGATTGCGACAGGGCCAGGGAATCGGCCGCGCGCGACACGCTTTCATGCTGAGCCACGGCGACGAAGACTTGCAATTGTCTGAGGGTAAATCGCATATCTATATAACCGATAACCTATATCTTGATAATCAAGTTAACAGATATTCTGCCGCTCATTACAATGCCGTGCAATTGCGCACAGGCGCGCAGGCGACATTACCTTTGCGGAGCTCCGAACATGAGCAATCTTAACGCCGAGCGCATTCTTAGCGTTCACCATTGGAACGACACGCTGTTCAGCTTCAAGTGCACCCGTGATCCGGGTCTGCGTTTCGAGAATGGTCAGTTCGTGATGATCGGCTTGCAGCAGGAAACCGGCCGTCCGCTGATGCGCGCCTATTCGATTGCCAGCCCGAACTGGGAAGAGCATCTGGAGTTCTTCAGCATCAAGGTGCCGGATGGCCCGCTGACCTCGCAGTTGCAGCACCTCAAGGAAGGCGATGAGATCATCATCAGCAAGAAACCCACCGGGACCCTGGTACTGGATGACCTCAAGCCGGGCAAGCACCTGTACCTGCTCAGCACGGGCACTGGCTTGGCACCGTTTATGAGTGTTATTCAGGATCCGGAAACCTATGAGCGTTTCGAGAAGGTGATTCTGGTTCACGGCGTGCGCTATGTGAATGAAGTGGCCTACCGTGAATTCATCACCGAGCACCTGCCGAAGAATGAATTCTTCGGCGATGCGCTGAAGGACAAGCTCATTTACTACCCGACGGTGACCCGTGAACCTTTCGAGAACCAGGGCCGTCTGACCGACCTGATGCGCAGTGGCAAGTTGTTCCAAGACATTGGTCTGCCACCGATCAATCCACAGGACGACCGCGCGATGATCTGCGGCAGTCCGAGCATGCTGGATGAAACCAGCGAAGTGCTCAACGAGTTCGGCCTGACCGTTTCGCCACGTATGCGTGAGCCGGGTGATTACCTGATTGAGCGTGCCTTCGTCGAGAAGTAAGCCTGCCGTTATCAAAAGCCCGCTCATGGCGGGCTTTTTTATGCGCGCTATTCCAGCGCTAAGGCGCTGTGCGCACGGTTGCCGCCTTTCTGCTTGGCTTGGTACATGGCGTTGTCGGCATGTTGCAGCAGTTGCTGCTCGTCTTGGGCGTGCTGGGGGTAAAGGGCGATGCCGATGCTGGGCAGGACGGTCTGGCTCTGGCCACACACTTCAAAGGGTTGATTGAGGCTCTGGCGGATTTTCTCGGCTACCACGCTGGCGTGATCGGTCGAGTGAAAGTCTTCTAGCAACACGACGAACTCATCCCCGGCAAAGCGCGCCACCGTATCGGACTCGCGCAGGCACAGCTGGATACGTTGAGCGACGCCTTGCAGCAGTTGATCGCCCGCGGCATGACCGAAGCTGTCGTTGACCTGCTTGAACTTGTCCAGGTCAAGGAACAACAGCGCGACCTGCGACTGCTCGCGACGTGCGCGGGCCAAGGCTGTGTGCAGACGGTCGCGTAGGAGTTCGCGATTGGGCAGTCGGGTGAGTTGGTCGTATTGCGCCATAAACTGCAGCCGGCTGAGCATTTGCTGGCGCTCAATGGCCGCAGCCACTTGGGTCGAGACGAATTGCAGTAATTCCTGATCACGTTCGCTGTAGCGGGTGGAGGCGCTGCTTTGCACCAGCAGTGCGCCGATGATGCCTCTGTGTGAGTGCAGCGGCACGCCCAGCCAGCTGTGTGGCGATTCAGGATGCGGCTGGCTTGCATTGGGCAACAGCAAAGTGTTGCCGCTGCGAATGACCTGAGCACTCAACGTGACGGCATTCAGCGGCGAATCAGTCAGCGGAATGGGCAGGGGTTCGGCAGGGTAGGGGAAGCTCAATTCGTCGTTTTGTTCGTCATACAGGGCGACGGAAAAGCTCAGGGTTGGCAACAGTTCGCCAATAATCTGGTGCACCTGCTGAAAGAGGCCAAGCAGGTCCTTGGCCGAATGAGCGGCTTCGGAAATGCCATAAAGCGCGGTCTGCAGGGCTTCGCTGCGCTTACGCTCGGTGATGTCGTGGGCCACGGCGATGCGCACCTGATCATCTTCCGACCAGCGTGCTGACCAGAGGATATGCACGCTACTGCCATCCTTGCGCAGGTAACGGTTTTCAAACTGTGGTTTATGCACCCCGGCCATTACTTCCTTCGCCGCCAACAGGGTTTTGGCGCGGTCTTCGGGGTGGACCATTTCGATCATCACCTGGCCGATCATCTCGTCTGCGCTGTAGCCGAAAATGCGCTGGCAGGCCGCACTGACAAAAACAAAGCGGCCGCGTTTGTCGACCACGCAGATGGCGTCGAGCAGCAGATCGACAAGGTTTTCGGTCGGCGCGTAGGTGCTGGCTTTCATGCGTTCACAGTGTGTCGATGTGTGATGACGGTTTATCGGGCCGCTTACTGGCGCTTTGGCAGCATGCCCCTTGCACTCACCATACCCGCAAGGCGTTGAACAGTGCACGTCTGTTTGTCGCCTGCAGGGCTTTGCCGATCACTGCTGACGGGCGTCTACTCAGTGTAGAACGCCGTATCGACGGCGTACTGCCTGTTATTGCGCGTGGCTGAAGCGCTGCCCGGAGACGGCCGGATGGTAGATCGGCTGCACCTTGTTACCGGCGGGGTCGAGCAAGTGGAAGCTGTGCGCGCCGTCGCCATGGGCGAAAGGGCGGTCAAGCAAGGTCACGCTGTGTGCCTTGAAGTAGGCGTACCAGGCGTGCAGCTCATCGATGCTGTCGACGATAAAGCCGTAGTGATCCACTGCCTGCTCGCCGCTGCTGGGCACAGAAGCGCGACCCAGGGAGAGGTTGTCATTACCACAGGTCAGGTAGACCAGGTCCGGATTGGCGCGGTGCAGCACCTGCATGCCGATAATATCCACATAAAAGCGTTCGCAGGCTTCCAGGTTAGGGACCAGCAGGGCGATATGGCGCAAGCCATTGAGGCGACCGGGGCGTTCGAGCATGATGAGCATCCTATTTTGTATACATTTATCTAATAAATATAAGACAAAATAGCTGCTTGGCCTATCTGCGCGAACGGGGTAGCGCGAACTAGATCAGCCGGCGGGCACGACTTCCAGCACGCAAATGTTGCCAGGCTGCGGGTAGTGCCAGTGCACATCGACATCCCAGAAACGCACGCCATAACGGCGCTCGGGACTGGGCTGCTGGTAGGCCGGGCGTGGGTCCTGGGCCAGGCATTGTTCGATCAACTCGACCAGCGGTTCATTCAGGCGCTGCCCATGTTGGTTTGCCTGGATCAGTGCACTGTCCTGCCAGCTGACGTCGATCAGCGCCGGCGCGCTGTCGGCGATGCGGTTGTAGGCACCCGCGACGCTGTCGGCGTACGGCACGTAGGGTTTGATATCCAGCACCGGGGTGCCGTCGAGCAGGTCGATACCGGACAGCCACAGTTTGCCGGCTTCGACCTTGTCCAGTTTGACCACCGACTGGCCGATGCCATTGGGCCGGTGGGTGGCGCGGGTGCTGAATACGCCGACCGATTGATTGCCGCCCAGGCGCGGCGGGCGCACCTTGAGCCGCGGCTTGTCTTCCAGCGACTGGTGAAACAGAAACAGCAGCCAGACATGGCTGACCTGCTCCAATCCCTGCACTGCATCGCCGTTATCGAAGGGCGTGACCAGCTCCAGCACGCCACGGGCAGCCGGGGCCAATTGCGGCTGACGGGGAATGGCGAACTTCTCCTTGAAGCAGGAGCGGACAAAACCTATGGGGGAAACGGAGTAGGGCATGGCGACGTGATCGAGTGAAAACGCCGCCATAGTACCTGACTAGAGGTGAAAACCGCCGTCGATGGGGATGATCGCGCCGGTCATGTAGGCCCCAGCCGTGCTGGCCAGGCTGATCGCCAGGGCGGCCATTTCCTCTTCGCGGCCCCAGCGTTGCATCGGGATCAGTGCGGTGTCTTCGGCCATGGCGGCCTCGTCGGTGGCGATATGCTGAGTCATCTTGCTCGGGAAGCGTCCCGGCGCGATTACGTTGACGTTGATATGTTGGCCGACCAGTTCGCGGGCCAACATGCGCGACAGCTGATGCAGTGCCGCCTTGCTCGGGCCATAGGCGTAGGCGTCTTCGCCGTGGGAGGTGATGCCGGCGACCGAGCCGATATTGATCACTCGCGCCGGATTAGCCGCGCTGCCTGACTTGCGCAGTAGCGGCAGCAATTGCTGGATGCAGCTGAACACCGAGGTCACATTGAGCTGCATGACCTTTTCCCAGCCCTTGGCCGGATAGCTTTCTAGTGGTGCGCCCCAAGTGGTGCCGGCGTTATTGACCAGGATATCCAGGCTGCCGATTGTGCCGGTCAATTGCTCGGCCAACACATGCACGCCTTCTTCGCTGGCCAGGTTGGCAGCGATGCCGTGGCAGGTGCCAAAGGCTGATAGTTCGGCAGCGGTTTGTGCGCAGGCTTCGCCGTCACGGGCGCAAACGTAGACCGTGGCGCCGGCTTCGACAAAGGCTTTGGCGATCATTTTGCCGATGCCGCGGGTGCCACCGGTAACCAGGGCGGTGCGGCCTTGCAGGCTGAAGTAGGGGTGCATGGCGAATCCTTTTAACGGATGAGTGCCACTACCCTAATCATCTGACCGCGCCATGGCAGTCATCATTGCCCGTGGAAATACGCTGCCATGCGGGCAGGCATGGCAGCGCGGACTTAGAATCTGTTTACGATCTCGCGAGCTAGAGCCAGACAAGGCAAAAACAGCCGAGAAACGCAGCGAAGTGCAGTAACAGCCGCAGGCTGACCCGAAGGGTGAGCGCAGCGAATCAAGCGGAGTTTACGAGCTGTAAATGAGCATTCCGAGGCTGTTTTTAACGCCGGATGGCCGACGCGCAGCAGATCGTAAATAGGTTCTTAGCCGCGAACGCGCAGGGTGAGGCCCTTAAGGAAGTTGCGCAGAAACTGATCGCCGCAGGTGCGGTAGTTGCTGTGGCCGACCTTACGGAACAGTGCGCTCATCTCTGGTTTGGAAACCGGGCAGTCGACGCTGTTCATGATCGTGTGCATGTCGTCTTCCTTCAGCTCGAAGGCCACGCGCAGTTTCTTCAACACCATGTTGTTGGTAACGGGCAGCTCCAGCGGCTGAGCGGGGCGGCTGTCATCCTTGCCGCGCTTGAAGAACACCAGACCGTCGAGGAAATGTGCCATCAGCTCGTCGTCGCAGGGGGTAAAGCCTTCTTCGTCTTCCTTCTTGAGCATGGCCGCGAGGTCGCTAGGGGCAACCTGTTTGCCGCTGAGCTTAATGATGTCGACCATCTGCGCGTCGCTGATGTCGAGGGTGTAGCGCAGGCTGCGCAGTACGTCGTTGTTAAGCATGGAAAGGTCCTGAAAAGGCGGCGGCCAAGGCAGCCGTTAAAAAATGATTAGAAGCGTTCTTTGCCGGCCAGGTAGCGCCATTGCCCAGGCTGAACCTTGGCCATCGACACACCGCCGATACGGATGCGCTTCATACCCAGCACTTTGAGGTCGACGCTGTTGCACATGAACACGATCTGTCCGGGCAGCGGGTTCTTCAAAGCGAAGCGTAGGCGGGTTTCGTTCTGCCAGCTGACCTTGCAGGGTGGCAAGGCCACGCCATTAAAAGTCAGGCCGTGTGCCAGGCGTTTGAGCTGACTGGCACTCAGGGTGCCGACGACTTCGACCACATATTCCTGCTCCAGTTTGCTCAGGTCTTCCTTGAGCTTGCGCTCGATGCGCCAATCCTGGGTCAGTACATGCAGGCCATCTGCTCCAGCTTGCAGCGGTGCACAGTTGATCAGGCGGGCGAAATGGCCTTTTAACGGGCGAATCCCCGAACTGTCTTCCGGCCAGTGATTGGCCGAGCTGATGCCTTCCACTGCGCGTTCCGGGTTATGCCCATTGGGCACATTCAGCAGCAAGGTGACCGGCTCGATCGGCGCCAGGACGGCATTAGGCAGCAGTTCCACGCGCTGTTCAGCGACTTTGAACTGGGGCTCTTCTACGACCACACCATCCACCGTGACCCAGCCGCCTTCGATGTAGAGTTCGGCCTCGCGGCGCGAACAGCCAATCACTTCGATCAGGCGTTTGGACAGGCGAATGGGGTCGGTCATAAAAGCGGTCATCGGCAAAAAAAGGGCCGCCATTGTAACCGGACAGGCCCCCGGTGCACGGAACATCGGGCGAACGGCGGCGATAAAAGCTGTTGTCAGTATTGAGGCAGAGACAGGCAGGCAGGGTTGGCTTTGTCTTCGGCAATAAAAAACCGCTCCGAAGAGCGGTTTTTCAGCGAGGTAGCGCTTAACCGCCCAGATAGGCGTCGCGTACCTTTGGATCGTTCAGCAGTTGTTCACCGCTGCCTTGCATGACGATCCGGCCGTTCTCCAGGACATAGCCACGGTCGGCTAGCTTGAGCGCCTGGTTGGCGTTCTGCTCGACCAGGAACACCGTTACACCGTCCTTGCGCAGCTGTTCGATGATGTCGAAGATCTGCTGGATGATGATCGGTGCCAGACCCAGCGACGGCTCGTCGAGCAGCAGCAGTTTGGGCTTACTCATCAGCGCGCGGCCGATGGCGAGCATCTGCTGCTCACCGCCGGACATGGTGCCGGCGCGCTGGGCAAAGCGTTCCTTCAGGCGCGGGAACAGGTGCAGGACCTTGTCCAGCTGTTCCTGATTGTCGGCTTTGCTGCCGAAGAAGCCGCCCATCACCAGGTTTTCTTCCACGGTCAGGCGGGAAAACACCCGGCGACCTTCCGGCACTACGGCAATGCTCTTGCGCATGATGCTCGGAGTGTCCTGGCCGATCAGCTCTTCACCCTGGTAGCGGATGCTGCCACTGCTCGCCTGGGGCGAGCCGCAGAGAGTCATCAGCAGGGTCGACTTGCCGGCACCGTTGGCGCCGATCAGGGTGACAATCTCACCCTGACGGACTTCGACGTTGACGTCATGCAGCGCCTGGATTTTGCCGTAGAAGGTGGAAACGTTCTCGAAATACAGCATCACGCTTCCCCCAGGTAGGCTTTGATCACGTCCGGGTTGGCGCGGATCTGTTCCGGCGTGCCGTCCGCCAGGGGCGTGCCCTGGTTGATCACGTAGATGTGGTCGGAAATGCTCATGACCAGCTTCATGTCGTGCTCAATCAGCAGCACGGTGACGTTGTGCTGGTCGCTGAGCACGCGGATCAGCGCCTTGAGGTCGTCGGTCTCGCGCGGGTTGAGGCCAGCGGCTGGCTCGTCGAGCATCAGGATGCTCGGGCGGGTCATCATGCAGCGGGCGATTTCCAGGCGACGTTGCTGACCGTAGGCCAGGGTGCCGGCCGTGCGGTTGGCAAACTCAGTCAGGTTGACCTGCTCCAGCCAGTGCGCGGCGAACTCCATGGCTTCGCGTTCGCTCTTGCGAAACGCCGGGGTCTTCAGCAGGCCCGCCAGGTAGTTGGTGTTGAGGTGGCGGTGCTGAGCGACCAGCAGGTTTTCCACCGCCGTCATGTCCTTGAACAGACGCACGTTCTGGAACGTGCGCACCACGCCTTTGCGGGCGATCTTGTGACCGGGCAGGCCTTCGATCTGCTCGCCATTGAGGCGGATGCTGCCGCTGGTAGGCTGATAGAAGCCGGTCAGGCAGTTGAATACGGTGGTCTTGCCGGCGCCGTTCGGGCCGATCATCGACACAACCTGTTTTTCCTTGACCTGCAGGTTCACCCCGTTGACGGCCAGTAGGCCGCCGAAGCGCATGGACAGGCCGCTTACTTCCAGGATCGGGCGGCTCATTGCTTCAGCTCCAGGTGCGGACGTTGCATGGGCAGCAGGCCCTGCGGACGCCAAATCATCATCAATACCATCAGCGCGCCGAACATCAGCATGCGGTATTCGTTGAATTCACGTGCCAGCTCCGGCAGTAGAATCATCACGATGGCCGCCAGAATGATGCCCAGCTGCGAGCCCATACCGCCCAGTACGACGATAGCGAGAATGATCGCCGATTCGATAAAGGTGAACGACTGTGGGCTAACCAAGCCCTGACGCGCGGCGAAGAAGCTACCGGCGAAACCGGCGAAGCACGCACCGATGGTGAAGGCCGAGAGCTTGATCGCGGTAGGGTTCATACCCAGGGCGCGGCAGGCAATTTCGTCTTCACGCAGCGCTTCCCACGCGCGGCCGATTGGCATGCGCAGCAGGCGGTTGATCACGAACAGGGTCAACAGCACCAGCAGCAGGGCGATCAGGTAGAGGAAGATCACCTTGTTGATCGAGTTGTAAGCCACCCCGAAGTATTCGTGGAATGTCTGCATGCCTTCAGCGGCCTTGCGGTCGAACGACAGGCCAAACAACGTTGGCTTGGGGATCGAGCCGATGCCGTTGGGGCCACCGGTCAGCCAGGTCATGTTGTTCAGCAGGATGCGGATGATCTCGCCAAAACCCAGGGTGACGATGGCCAGGTAGTCGCCGCGCAGACGCAGCACCGGGAACCCCAGGATAAAGCCGAAGAACGCCGCCATCAGGCCGGCAATCGGCAGGCAGATCCAGAAGCTCAGGCCGAAGTAGAACGACAGCAGCGCGTAGCTGTAAGCGCCTACGGCGTAGAAGGCCACGTAGCCGAGGTCGAGCAGGCCGGCCAGACCGACCACGATGTTCAGGCCGAGGCCGAGCATCACGTAGATCAGGATCAGCGTGGCGATATCCACCGCACCGCGCGAGCCGAAGAACGGCCAGGCCAGCGCAACGACGATCAGGCCAAGAACGATCCAGCGCTGGGTCGAGGGCAGGGTGAGGAACTCGCTGGCTTTGCCCGGCATGCTGGGCAGCTTGGGTGCATTGCTCCAGGCGGCGCTCAGGTGGTTGCGGAACAGTTGCCAGAAGAACATGGCAATCGAGCAGCCGAAGATGGTCCACAGCACGGCTGGGCTGGCGCCTTGCACTTCGAGCTTGATGCCGACTGTGGAGAGCTTCAGACCGATAACCGGGTAGGCCACGGCCAGCACCAGCAAGGCGCTGAAGATCGCGGTTCTGAGGTTTTGGGTAATGGAGGTCTTCATACTTTTTCAACCTCCGGACGGCCGAGAATACCGGTTGGGCGGAACAGCAGCACCAGTACCAGCAGGCTGAACGCCACCACGTCCTTGTACTGGTCGCCGAAGATATCGGCACCAAAAGCTTCGGCCACACCCAGCAGCAGGCCACCGAGTACCGCTCCGGGAATGCTGCCGATACCGCCGAGTACCGCTGCGGTGAAGGCCTTGATCCCAGCGAGGAAGCCCAGGTGTGGGTTGATCACGCCGTATTGCATGCCCAGCAGCACGGCGGCGATGGCCGCCAGTGCGGCGCCGATGACGAAGGTCAGGGCAATGATGTTGTTGGTGTTGATGCCCAGCAGGTTGGCCATCTTGATGTCTTCAGCGCAGGCGCGGCAGGCGCGGCCCAGGCGTGAACGGGAGATAAACAGCGTCAGGCCGACCATGACAAAGAAGGTGACGACGAAGATCAGTACCTGCATATAGGAAATCACCACGCCATTCATGGCGCTTTCGCCGAAGACGAAGTTGCCTGGTAGCAGGTTGGGGATCGATTTGTCCTTGGAGTCCTGCGCCAGGAGCACCTGGTTCTGCAGGAAGATCGACATGCCGATAGCGGAGATCAGCGGAATCAGACGGTTGCCGCCGCGCAGAGGGCGGTAGGCGACCCGTTCGATGCTATAGCCATAGGCGCTGGCGACAATGATGCTGGCGGCAAAGGCCGCAATCATCACGATGGGTAAACTGTCCAGGCCATACATGGCCAGGCCGGCGACCACAATGAAGGCTACGTACGAGCCAATCATGTAAACCTCGCCGTGGGCGAAGTTGATCATGCCGATAATGCCGTAAACCATGGTGTAGCCGATGGCGATCAAGGCATAGGTGCTGCCAACGGTCAGACCGTTAACCAGCTGTTGCAGGTAGTGATAAAGATCAGGCATTGCCTAACTCCTGGGTTGTCACGCAAGGCAGCGCTTTTGGCGCAGCATGCAACCGGAATTCTTCTAATAAACAAAACCCACTGCCGAAGCAGTGGGTTTTGGGTTCAGGCTAAGAGCTTACTTGGCTTCGGACTTGGTGCCGTCCTGGTGCCATTCGTAGACGACGAAGCTGAAGTCTTTCAGATCGCCCTTCTCGTCGAAGGCCAGGGTGCCAGTTGGGGTGTCGAAGCTGTTGGCGCGCAGGGCTGCTGCCACTTTAGCGGTGTCGGTGTCGCCAGCCTTGGTGATGCCTTCGGCGATCACTTGTACCGCGGCGTAAGCCGGGAACACGAACGGACCGCTGGAGTCTTCGTTTTTGGCTTTGAACGCATCAACCAGCGCCTTGTTGCGTGGGTCCTGGTCGAACGACTTCGGCAGGGTAACCAGCAGGCCTTCGGAAGCTGGGCCAGCGATGGCCGAGATTTCCTTGTTGCCTACGCCTTCTGGGCCCATGAACTTGGCGCTCAGACCTTTTTCAGCCGACTGACGCAGCAGCAGGCCCAGCTCTGGGTGGTAGCCACCGTAGTAGATGAAGTCCACACCGGCTTGCTTGAGCTTGGCGATCATTGCGGAGAAGTCTTTGTCGCCGGCGTTGATGCCTTCGAACATAACGACTTTGGTGCCTTTGCTTTCCAGAGTCTGCTTGACCGCGGTAGCAATGCCTTCACCGTACTGCTGCTTGTCGTGGATCACGGCAACCGCTTTCGGCTTGACGTGGTCAGCGATGTAGTTGCCAGCGGTTGGGCCTTGCAGGCTGTCCAGACCGATGGTGCGGAACACCAGTTCGTAACCACGAGCGGTGATGTCCGGGCTGGTGGAAGCCGCGGTGACCATCAGGATGCCTTCGTCTTCGTAGATGTCGGACGCTGGCTGGGTGGAGCTGGAGCACAGGTGGCCAACTACGAATTTAACTTCGTCGTTGACGATTTTGTTAGCAACGGCAACGGCTTGCTTTGGATCGCAGGCGTCGTCATAAACCACGCCTTCGAGCATTGCGCCGTTCACCCCGCCGGCCTTGTTGATCTGCTCGATAGCCATTTTGGCACCGATGAACTGCATTTCACCGTATTGCGCGACGGCGCCGGTGACTGGGCCTGCCAGGCCAATCTTGATGGTGTCAGCCGCTACCGAGTAGCTGGCAACGCCAGCCATGGCCATGGCGGCAAACAGTTTGGAAATCTGCTTAGTAGCCTTGTTCATAGTGCTCCACTCTTATTGGTTTTGATTGTTGTAGTTCTGGCGGCCAAAGCTGCAGAACCGGGTTGTTCCCCCGGTCATCCCCCCGGCAACTGTACCGGTGCAGTGTAGAGCGCGGCTTTGCGGCTTGAAAAGCGGCTTGCTGGGGGCAAAACCCTGAGGTGTCGCTTTAACGCAATAAACGTATAGAAAAACGGCGTGTCTTGATCGCCGTTGGCAACGTCGCGAACAGCGTTGCGAATTTGCCAGCGGGCTGGTCGACGCTATCATGGCGGCCGATTAAAAAAGCGGTCACCAATGACAGGGCAATCCATGACAGAACAACCTAGCACCCTCTATGCCAAGCTGCTTGGTGAAACTGCAGCTATTACCTGGCAGGAGCTGCAACCTTTCTTCGCCCGTGGCGCCTTGCTGCTGGTCGACGGCACTCAGGATCTGATCGAAGTGGCGCAGGCTGTGGCGCAGAACGATCAGGAAAAAGTCGCCGCCTGGCTGGCCGCAGGTATCTTGAGTAAGGCTGACGACAGCCGCGCCGAAGACCTGCTAACCCGCGATCCAGAGCTGTGGGCGGTGGTAGTGGCGCCCTGGGTGCTGGCGCAGGAACGCATTGAGCGCACGCCGCTGCACTGATCTGGCGCGCATATCACGCTTTATCCAGAGCAACTATGCTGGCAGCACCATGGACTGATTTCAGGAGCTGCCAGCATGTTTGAACCCGGACATTTGCATCGCGCCAATACCGTGGCCACGACTGAGGCGCCGCTGTTTAGTGTCGACTTGCATTACGAAGTACGCCAGGACCCGACCGAGGGCCCGATGTTGCACATGCGCATGCATGGTCAGGTGGAGGGTAAAGCGTTTGAGGAAATCTTCGAACTGCACCGCGATACCGCCTTCAACTTCGCCAGCGTGGCCACGCGCCTGGCGCACAAGCATGGCTTGCCGACCAACAGCAGCCTGATCATGCGCAGCCACGCCGAGTACGACCTGATGTTCGAAGACATCCGCGCCAAGCTCGGCGCGCATAGCGGTGAGCCGGTCAACCTCGATCATCTGGAAAAAGACGGCCTGTAGGTCGCTGCTCGGGCGTTGACTGGCGGGACAGGTTCCGCAGTCACTAGGTTAAGATGGCGACCATCAATGAGTCGGAGTCTGCCTATGTCCACCTCCCTTCCTGCTTTGGCATTTGCTGGTATTGGCCTGATGGGCCTGCCTATGACCCAGCGCTTGTTGGCCGCTGGTTATCCGCTGAGCGTGTGGAACCGTTCCCCTGATAAGTGCGCGCCACTGCAAGCGTTTGG
Organism: Pseudomonas sp. OTU750018; assembly: GCF_011636575.1. Taxonomy (NCBI): domain Bacteria; kingdom Pseudomonadati; phylum Pseudomonadota; class Gammaproteobacteria; order Pseudomonadales; family Pseudomonadaceae; genus Pseudomonas; species Pseudomonas sp. OTU750018. The sequence continues at coordinate 503,924 of NZ_JAAPAU010000001.1, read as the reverse complement.
GGCACAGGTGATGACCAGTCCGGCGCAACTCTGTGCTCGGGCCGATATCGTCATGCTTTGCCTGGCTGATACTGAGGTGGTGCGCGAGGTGGTGTTTGGCCCTGGCGGCCTTGCGGAAATGGCCAAGCCCGGACAGGTGTTGGTGGACTTCTCTAGTCTGGAACCGGCCGCCACCCGTGAGATGGCAGCTGAGTTGCACGCCCGTTGCGGCATGCACTGGGTCGATGCGCCCGTGTCTGGCGGTACGCCGGGTGCGGCCAATGGCACGCTGGCAATCATGGCCGGAGGGCGGGTTGAGGACATTGAACGCGTTAGGCCGATTCTCGCGCACCTGGGGCAACGCCTGACGCGCATGGGCGATGTCGGTGCGGGCCAGGTAACCAAGGTGTGCAACCAGATGATCGTCGCCTGTAACGCGTTGGTGATCGCCGAAGTAGTGGCCCTGGCCGAGCAGGCAGGGGTTGATGCCAGCTTGATTGCACCGGCGCTGGCCGGCGGTTTTGCCGATTCCAAACCGCTGCAGATTCTCGCGCCGCAGATGGCCGAGAGTCAGTTCGAGCCGGTTAAATGGCATGTGCGCACTTTGCTCAAGGATCTCGACACGGCGGTCAAACTGTCGCAGCAGGTCGGCTCGGCTACACCGCTCAGCGGTCTGGCCGCGCAGCTGATGCGCCAACACGGCAGCCAGGGCAATCTGGAGCGTGACCCGGCGACGCTGGTGCAGCTGTACCGAGGGCCACAGTCATGAAGATCGCGGCCAACCTGTCGCTGCTGTTTACTGAGCTGCCGCTTATCGAACGAGTGGTGGCTGCCTCTGCAGCAGGCTTTGATGGCGTGGAAATCCAGTTTCCCTATGAGTTACCGGCTATTCGCCTGAAAGAGGCGTTGGAGGCTGCGGGCATGCCGCTGCGGCTGATCAACCTGCCCGCCGGTGACCTGATGAGCGGCGGCCCCGGCTTGACCGCTGTGCCTTCGCGACAGGCCGAATTTGATGCCGCGTTGCAGCAGGCCTTGAGCTACGCCGCGATGGTGCGTCCGGCGTTGGTCAATGTATTGCCGGGTCGCCTGGCTGAGGGCGTTGAGCCTGAGCAGGCGTTGGCCTGTTTGATCGCCAACCTGCGCAAGACCGCCGAAGCTTTTCAGCTATTGGGCATTGGCGTGGTGGTAGAAGCGATCAACCCGCTGGATATGCCCGGCTTTCTGATCAACACCCCGGCGCAACTGGATGAGTTGCTCAAGGCTGTGGGCCATCCCAACCTGGCGGCGCAGTATGACCTTTACCATATGGCGCGGCAGGGCCTGGATATAAAGGCTGGCATCGCGTTGTTGGCAGGGCGTATCGGCCATGTGCAGTTTGCCGATTACCCCGGTCGTGGCGCGCCTGGCACAGGCGAGTTGCAGTTCGCGCCGCTGCTGACGGCTTTGCGTGGCAGTGGTTATCAGGGCTGGCTGGCAGCTGAGTATCGACCGGGAGAGGCGGGCACCCAGGCCAGTCTGGGCTGGCTGAGTGAATGGCGAGCAATGCTTGCCTGAATGATGCGCCTGTTTTTCGCAGCGACGGCAGCGAAAAACAGGCGCTTCGGCCTTACTCTTGCGGACCTTCTTGGTACTTGTTGAGCGAGATAACCCGAGTCTTGCCGATGCGGTGACGGTAGATCTCGCGCAGGTACTTGATCGCCTTTTTCACGCTTTCACGGGACAGGCGGATATCGTTGATCGAGACAAACTTGTCCTGGTCGTGGATCAGCTCGCGGTACTTCTTCTCATACATCGGCTTGATCGCGTACCAGTTGGTGTCGAGGATTTTCGCCGGGTTCTCGTACTCGTTAAGCATGGCGTCGACCCGCACTTCGTCGAACTCCTCGCTCATGATGAAATCGAGAATGGCGTTGTCCAGGCTTTCATCGAAACGATGCGGGTCGCGGGCGAAGCAGCGCTTGATAAAGGCCACGATCAGCGTCAGGAAGTCGTCCGACAGGCAAGGACTCTTGGCGATCAAGGTGGTCAGCGACAGGTTGGCCGACGCGCCGATGACCAATGCATAGCGCTTCAATGTGGTGTTAGGGAACAAGCTATTGAGGTGGGTCTTCAGCCGGTTCAGGTCCATGTAGGACAGCTTGTAGTCTTTCGGCAGTGAAACGATCGACACCACGGAGGAGCAGTTCTTGAAGAAATGCAGGTCGCTGAGTTTGGCGGCGTTGTAATCGGACTTCTTGTACTCATCCAGCGCTTCGCGATACCGCTTGGACTCGATCGGCAGCAGGCTGATGCCCTCAATGGCCTGGGTGACCTTGTTGAAGTGCGGCAGGTCGATGGAGCGGAAGAACAGGTCGTCGATATTCAGGCGTGACGGTTCTTTGTCCAGTACGCGGAATTTGTCCAGTGCGGCGGTGCTTTGTTCAGGCACCACTGATTCGGCATACGCCACCGCCACAGGGCCGGCCAAGCTCATAAACAGGTCGTTGGCATCCAGACGAATGGTTTCGCCGATGTCGATGCCCGCGCGGCGGAAGTAGTTCTGGTCGTAGTCGGTGGTCACCGCCTGGGCGGTGAGGATGTTGAAGATTTGCTGCGAGATGTACTGGTTGGCGTGACGCTCCATGGCGTTGACGTCGATGTTCTGGATATTGCCGTCATCACTTTCCTCGGCGTAGCGCATGATGTCGTTGGAGATCAGCATCATCGCGTTCCAGGGGCGGATGCGGCGCATCACGCTTTCTTCGCTGTTCTCTTCATTGTCGAAGTTGTAGGAGAAGTCCCACTCCTCGGCGAGGTACTTGCACAGCAGGCGACCGGCGTTAATGTGCAGGGCTTCGGACATCTCGCTGCGTTGGTCGGAGATGTTCGGCAGGATGCAGATGCCGCTGGTGAAGATCGGCTCGAAGACAAAGCTGTGGTCGCGGTTTTCCGGGGTTTCGTCGAAGCTCTTGGTGTCGAAGGTCTTGCTCATGTAGGCGAATTGCTGGGCCAGGCCAAACTCTGAGGCCATGCCCGAACCGGTGCCGCCGCCGGCGCTGAAAATGTAGAAGTACAGGCGCGACTGGTTGGCCTTGATGCCGCAAGAGTCGATCAGGTAGCTGTGAATAAACTTCCAGTCTTCATTGGTAAAGCGCTGGGTATCTTTGTTGAGGATGATCTTGGCCAGGTACTGCCCGAGGATCGGCGCGTTACCGGCGCCGCCGGCATGCACCTCAGAGAGGTCCATGATCTTCATCTTGCTGTAGTCGCTGAGGAAACCGCTGGTTTCGCCCTTGCGCGAGAAGCGGATGCGCCCCTCGATGTCCTTGTCCAGATCGCCGAGCATGACCAGTGGCTCGATCAGAAATACTGGCTTGCTGTCCTTGCTCGGTGCCCGCAGCAGGTTGCTGCGAATCCAGCGGGTCGGGCGGAAGTCCTGTTCGGCAACGGTTTTTTCTTCGCTTTTGAATTCGCTCAGGTAGAACTGCCGAGCGTTGTAGACCAATGAGGCGACATCTAGGGCGATGTTCGAGCCGCAGCGGCCAAGGCCAATCAGGCACACCGATGGGAAATGCTGTACCCGTCGGTCGTTCTCTTCGTCATGTGGCGCTGGAGGAAAGACCAGGCTGCGCAGGCCGTCGAGGTTGTCGAGGATGCGATCAATGTCGCGCTCGGTGAAATACATGTATTGCTCACCGCTGCTGTCGATGCGCACCGGTACCAGCGGTGCGGGGGGCGGCAACGGTTCAAGCGGGGCCAGCAGCGTATCAGCCAAGCCTGCCAGTGTGGCTTCGGTCGCAGGTGGGGTCACAGCGTCTTTTTTTGTTTTCATTTGGAGACAGTCCGGCGGCTAACGAGGGTGGAGCGGCAAATGGCCACATTTCGCTCAACAGGCTTGTTTGTAGCATGAAAAATGGAAAATCTCGCGGTTTCACATGGTTTTACTTAGGCATATTCGGAGTTTTTCCGATGCGCTTTGTGACCTGGGTGCTTGCTCGGGCGCCCATTACCCGGCATACACACCACAAATAGTCACAGACAGCATAGTCGCAAGGCTCTAGATTGCGCCTTCACGTGCTGGATACAGCGGTTGGCCAAGCGTCACCGACTTGCTTCAATAACAACAATAGAGATGGATTCCATGCAGCAGCAGTCCCTTCAAGCGACGAATGCCTGGCGCATTCTGTTCCTGCTTTTTCTCGCCAACCTGTTCAACTTCTTCGACCGCACCATTCCGGCGATCATTATTGAGCCCATCCGCATGGAGTGGAATCTCAGTGACTTGCAGCTAGGCTTGATCGGTACCGCCTTTACCATCGTCTATGCGATTGCCGGCATCCCGCTTGGGCGCATGGCCGATACCGGTGCGCGGCGCAAGATCATGGGGTGGGGCTTGGCGGTCTGGAGTGGCCTGACGGCGGTCAACGGTCTGGCCTGGAACTTCTGGAGCTTCCTGCTGATTCGCATGGGCGTCGGCATTGGTGAGGCCAGTTATGCACCGGCGGCCAACTCGCTGATCGGCGATCTGTTCCCAGCGCACAAACGTGCGCGGGCCATGGGCATCTTTATGCTCGGCCTGCCCATTGGCCTGTTGCTGGCGTTTTTCACCATTGGTGCGATGGTCAAAGCGTTCGACAGCTGGCGCGCCCCCTTCTTTATCGCCGCTGTGCCGGGACTGATCCTCGCGCTGTTTATGTTCTTTATTAGAGAACCCAAGCGCGGCGCGGCCGAACTGGTGCAATCGCGCACCACGCCGGTGGAAAAACCCCTGCGCAAGGTCATGGCGATCCGCACCTTCTGGTGGCTGGTGATGGCTGGCCTGGCCTTCAACTTCGCCACCTATGCCTGCAACTCGTTCATGGTGCCGATGCTACAACGCTACTTCCTGATGCCGCTGGAGCAGGCCGCGATGGCCACCGGGGTAATCGTTGGGTTAACCGGCTTGGTCGGTCTGACCCTGGGCGGCTGGCTGGCAGACAAGATTCACCAGCGCTGGCAGACCGGGCGGCTGCTGTTTGCCGCACTGAGCATGTTGATTGCCTCTGTCGCCACGGGCTACGCCCTGCTGGCCGGGCAAATTGAGATCGCTGTGTTCGTGGCGCTGTTCAGCATTGGCTGGCTGTTTGCCTACAACTTCTACACCTGTGTTTACACCGCGATTCAGGATGTGATCGAGCCCCGTCTGCGTGCCACTGCCATGGCGCTGTTCTTCGCCGGCCTGTATTTGCTTGGTGGCGGCCTTGGCCCATTGGCCGTGGGCATGCTGTCGGATCACTACTCCCATGCAGCTATGCTCGCCGCTGGGGCCAGTGAAATGAACGAAACCTTCAAGGCGGTAGGCCTGCATAACGCCATGTATCTGATTCCCGTGGCCTTGATGCTGACCATGGTGGCGCTGTTGCAAGCCTCGCGCTGTTTCGTCGCCGATGCGGCCAAGATGCAGCAGGGTATGACTGAGGCGGTGCCTGCCTGACCCAAAAAACAAAAGGCCCGCATCTGCGGGCCTTTTGTTTTCTCGGCGAAATTAACCGGCAACCAAGACGCGTATGGCTTCCAGGCGCAACGCCGCCTTGTCGAGCATGGCCAGGCCTTGCTCGCGCAGCTGGCGCAGGGCGTTGAGTTCGCTGTCACGTACGCTCGGGTTGACCGCTTGCAGGGCGATCAGGCGAGCCAGCTCTTCATCGGTTTCAGCGGCCAGGCGGCGCTTGGCTTCGTCGACGCGCTCGCTATGGCGTGGCGCCACCTTGCTTTCGCCGGCGTTGATCAGCGGGTTGAGGCTGTCGCGCTGGGCCTGAACAAACTTGTTGGCGCTGGCGCGCGGCACAGGCTCCAGCTGCTCGTTGAGCTTCTCGAAGGATACCTTGCTGGCCAGGTCATTGCCGTTGGCATCGAGCAGGCAGCGCAGGGCGATCGGCGGCAGGTAGCGGCCCAGTTGCAGGGTGCGAGGCGCTACCACTTCGCTGACATAGAGCAGTTCCAGCAGCACGGTGCCGGGTTTCAGTGCCTTGTTCTTGATCAGCGCCACACCGGTGTTGCCCATCGAGCCGGAGCGCACCAGGTCCATGCCGCCTTGCACCATCGGGTGTTCCCAGGTGAGGAACTGCATGTCCTCACGGGCCAGGGCCAGGTCGCGGTCGTAGGTGATGGTCACGCCTTCGTCGTCGCCGAGGGGGAAGCTGGCATCCAGCATTTTCTCGCTGGGACGCAGGATCAGCGCGTTTTCGGAATGGTCTTCACTGTCGATGCCGAAGGCGTCGAACAACTGCTCCATATAGATCGGCAGGGCGAACTGGTCGTCCTGCTCGAGAATCGCTTCAACCAATGCCTCACCTTCGCCAGCACCGCCGGAGTTGAGCTCCAGCAGGCGGTCGCGACCGGCGTGAAGCTCACCTTCCAGGCGAATGCGCTCCGTCTTGGCTTCATCGACCAGGGCCTGCCATTCACCGTCATCGCCGCTTTCCAGCAACGGCAGCAAACGGCTGCCGAACTGGTGCTGCAGGGCGTTACCGGTCGGGCAGGTGGCGAGGAAGGCGTTCAGTGCCTGGTGATACCACTGGAATAGGCGTTCTTGCGGGCTGTTTTCCAGGTAAGGCACATGCAGCTGGATACGGTGCTTCTGACCGATCCGGTCGAGGCGGCCGATGCGCTGCTCAAGCAAGTCCGGGTGAGCCGGCAGGTCGAACAGCACCAGGTGGTGGGCAAACTGGAAGTTACGACCTTCCGAGCCGATTTCCGAGCAGATCAGCACCTGGGCACCGAACTCTTCGTCGGCAAAATAGGCCGCTGCGCGGTCGCGCTCCAGGATGCTCATGCCTTCATGGAACACCGTCGCCGGGATGCCTTTGCGCACGCGCAGGGCGTCTTCCAGGTCCATGGCGGTCTCGGCATGGGCACAGATCACCAGCACCTTGAATTTTTTGAGCATCTTAAGGGTGTCGATCAGCCACTCGACGCGCGGGTCGAATTTCCACCAACGCTGCTCTTCATCGACATCCGGCTGTGCCTGGTAGCTGACTTCCGGGTACAGGTCAGCGTGCTCGCCAATCGGCAGCTCCATGTACTCGTCAGGGCTGGCCAGCGGGTAGGGGTGCACTTCACGGTCCGGAAAACCCTGCACGGCGGCGCGGGTGTTACGGAACAGCAGGCGACCGGTGCCATGGCGATCCAGCAACTCGCGCACCAGGCGCGCCGAGGCTTCGCTGTCCCCGGCATTGACGGCGGCCAGCAGCTCTTCGCCGCCGGCGCCGAGGAAATCGTGAATGGTCTTGTGCGCGGCATCCGACAAGCGCCCCTGGTCGAGCAGTTCCTGCACGGCTTCGGCAATCGGCTTGTAGTGCTCACTCTCGGCGCGGAAGGCGGCCAGATCATGGAAGCGGTTCGGGTCGAGCAGGCGCAGGCGGGCAAAGTGGCTGTCCTGACCGAGCTGTTCCGGGGTCGCGGTGAGCAGCAGCACGCCCGGGATGACTTGAGCCAGCTGTTCGACCAGGGCGTACTCGGGGCTAGCGTGTTCCGGATGCCAAACCAGGTGGTGCGCTTCATCGACCACCATAAGGTCCCAGCCGGCGGCAAACAGCGCGTCCTGGGCCTTTTCGTCCTCGCACAGCCATTCCAGCGCGACCAAGGCCAGCTGGCAGTCTTCAAACGGGTTACTGGCATCGCTTTCGATAAAGCGCTCTTCATCGAATAGGGCAACATCCAGGTTGAAGCGTCGGCGCATTTCCACCAGCCACTGGTGCTGGAGGTTTTCCGGTACCAGGATCAGCACCCGGCTGGCGCGCCCGGAGAGCAGCTGACGGTGAATCACCAGGCCGGCTTCGATGGTCTTGCCCAGGCCCACTTCGTCGGCCAGCAATACGCGCGGGGCGATGCGGTCGGCGACTTCGCGGGCGATGTGCAGCTGGTGCGCAATCGGTTGCGCGCGCACGCCGCCCAGGCCCCAGAGGCTGGATTGCAATTGGCGGCTGGTGTAATCGAGGGTGTGGTAGCGCAGGGCGAACCAGGGCAGCGGGTCGATTTGCCCGGCAAACAGACGATCACTGGCCAGGCGGAACTGGATAAAGTTCGACAACTGGGTTTCCGGCAGGGTAACGCTTTCATGCTGCGCGTTGAGGCCGTGATAGACCAGCAGGCCATCGATGTCGTCGACTTCCTGTACGGTCAGTTTCCAGCCTTCGAAGTGGGTGATTTCATCGCCCGGCGAAAAGCGTACGCGGGTCAACGGCGCATTGCGCAGGGCGTACTGGCGGGTTTCGCCAGTGGCCGGGTAGAGCACGGTAAGCATGCGGCCGTCCTGCATCAGAACGGTTCCCAGCCCCAGCTCCGCTTCGCTGTCACTGATCCAGCGTTGCCCCGGTTCATACTGCGCCATGCTTGTCTCCCGCGTGAAAAAGCCGACTATGTTAACGCAGCGTCGGGCCATGGCCAAAGGCGCATTGCTACGCATCGGGCACTTTGTGTGATTAGGTTGATCAAAAGTGTAGCGAGGCAAGGCTCAAGTCGCGGCTTGGCTGGCCGACAGTCTGACCAAAGGAGGGCTAAATAGATGCTGCCGCCGATCCCCCACAGTCTGGTTCCGGTTACCGTCCAGCAGGATGTGGTCAAGCCGCGCCCGGAAATCCCGCCGGTTACAGCCTCTGCTGAAAGCTCCAAGGAAAGTGGCGTGAGCCTGGATAAACGCCATCCGCAGGAAGCGGAAATGCTGTTGCGCGAAGAGCAGCGCCGTCGCCAGCGCCGTCATGGCTACACCCCGGAAGAACTGGCCGAAGGTGAAGTGGCCGAGGCGGATGAAGCGGTGGTCAGTGAACTGCCACGTCAGGGTTTGTGGGTGGATGTGGAAGTCTGAGCTGGGCACACTAGGTGTTCCGCCTGTTCGAGTTTTGTTCCGTGGATCTATTTGCCGACAGCCCGTTGCAGTTGCCTGATGCTGACTTGCAGTTGCACGCGAGCTGGCTTGATGCAGCCACCGCCGATCATTGGCTGGCCGAGTTGAGTGCGCAGACGCCCTGGCAGCAGCCGCAGGTGCAGATATATGGGCGGCAACTGCTGGTGCCGCGATTGGTGGCTTGGTACGGTGACGACGAGGCCAGTTATCGCTATTCCGGGTTGACCCATCAGCCGTTGCCCTGGACGCCGCTGCTGGCGCAGATTCGTGCGCAGGTGGAGCGGGCAGTGGGGCAACCACTGAATGGCGTGTTGCTCAATTATTACCGTGATGGGCAGGACTCCATGGGCTGGCACAGTGATGATGAGGCCGAGTTGGGTGCCAACCCGCTAATCGCCTCGCTGAATCTGGGTGGCACCCGGCGCTTTGATCTGCGCCGTAAAGGGCAGAGCTGCATTGAGCACTCATTGCCGCTGCAGCATGGTTCGCTGCTGGTCATGCGCGGGCCAACCCAGCATCATTGGCAGCATCAAGTGGCGAAGACGCGCAGCGCCTGCGCGCCACGTCTTAACCTGACCTTTCGTTTGATCAAGCCGAGACCATGAGCAAAGACGACAAGCTGATTGATTTCGCCGCTGAGCGCGACAAGCGCATCCATGACCTGCGCGACAAGAAACTCAATGAAATGCGCGATGCCTTCGAACAGGCCCTGCCGCTGCCCAAAGGCAAGAAAAAGCCCAAGGGCAAACCGAAAAAGCCTTGAGGCGGCTCCTTCACAGGCTGATTTGTTGATCTGGATCAGCTAAGTACAGCCTCATCCTGTCAGTGCTCGCCGCTTGTTGATCTGGATCAATAGCGCCCCAGCAGCCCCTGTTAATTTGAAGCCATACCCACACAGGCTTCATAGCAGGAGGCAACCATGTTTATCGATGTCGTAGTTCTCGCCGGTATCGGCACCGTCGGTCTGATGGTCGCCTTCTTCGCCGGTGTCGGTTATTTCATCTGGCAGGATTCGCACAAGCGCAAGCAGGGCTGATTCTGCTGTCAGGGGCACGCAAGGCAATTTGGGCGACTTCGGTCGCCCTTTTTTATGGCTGTTTCTCAACGCCAGTTAACAGGGCTTATATTTTATTGCAGGCATTCGCTTGTATGGCTATTTCGCTCAGTAGCGACGATAGGCAGCGTTAATGTGACAGTTACGCCAGTCGTGGTGGAGTGCCAGAGAACTTCAGCGCCTATTGAAGCAGCGCGACGCTGTTGATTCTTAAGCCCTTTACCGTTAATTAGCGCGGACTGTTCTGCGCTAAAACCCTGGCCGTTATCTATGATGATGACTCTGACATGAGTCGAATCAGAAGATGTGGTGATGCGAATTTCCGTGGCATTGGTGTGTTTGATAATGTTGGAGAATGTCTCTTGAAGAATGCGCAAGATATGCAGCGCATTGCGCGGGTCAAGCCAGTCAAGTGCGGGAACATTTTTAATATCCCAGCGCAAGCGAATCCCGGCACTTTCCAGTCGCGGTGTTAAGCGGAATCTTAATGTGGCCATCAACAGTAATAAGTCGGCCTCTACGGGTTCCATCGAGTCAATAGTCAGTTTCAGGTCTTCAATGCAGTTTTTCAGGACGTCGGTCAGTGAAGATGCATCAAGATGACCTTTTTCAGCCTCAAGCAATGCAATGATCAGTGATGAGCCCATGCCGTCGTGCATATCTTGCATGAGACGTTGGCGTTCTTTGCTGAGTGTCTGGCGATGTTCTATTACGCGTAGGCGTTGATGGCTTTTCTTTAACTCATCTTCGCGCTCTTGTAGGCGAGAGGCCAAACTGGCATTGGTAATTTTGACGGTGTCATTGGCCTTGAGAAAACGTCGAAAAATAATATGCATTACAATCAGGAAGGCGCCAATATTGCTGTAAGGCCCCAAGTAAATAGATTCGATGCTTAAATAGTTATTTTGCAGTAGCCAGTCATGGCAGCCCAGCAACATGCCGGCTATTGCCCAGCCGCTTAACAGCAAACCATCATTGCAGCGTGCCTGCCATGACTGATAGGCGCCAACGCCGGCCACTAAAGAGCCTGTAATAATTAGCGCGCAGTAGATCAGTGGTGACAGGGCATAGGCATTCAGTAGCCCGGACAGCAGCGGCAGCGTAAGCGCGCCGGCCAAAAGCGTAACCAGGGTTACAAGCGTACTCAGCCATCCGGTTGGGCGATGGTGTAGGCTGCGTAGGAAGAAGTGAGTAACCAGTACCATCCAGAACAGCGCGTTGATTGTTAGCCAGCTGAACCAGGGCTCCGGTATGGGCAGTTCAGTTTCACCCACGTAATAGTGCAGGGTGCGAATAAATGAGGCTGTTGAAATAAAGAAAAACAGCAAGTTCGAGTATTCCTGGCGCGATTTGCACCAGACAAAAAATGAGAATAAGCCGACGGCTAAGAATACCACGCTGCTGGTATACGGCAGCTGAACCTGTAGCAAATAGCGAATTCGGTAGCGCCAGTTCAGGCTGCTGCTTTCTTGAACCCATATCGATGAAATACCACCGCCCGAATCGCTTGGGCGTTGGATGCGCAAGAGAATAACGCGTGGACGTGGGGTGTTGGCTGTTGCGTTTAAAGAAATACTAAGGGGGATATTCCAGCCATTCCAGTACACACCGCTATGCGACATATAAATAAGCTGGCCGTCTGCGTAGATGGCCAAGTTGCCGTCGGTTTTCCAACGTGGAATGTAAAGTTGTTGTTGTGATTCTGATGCTGAGGCGGGCAGTTGCAGGCGATACCAGGTTTCTATCGTCGGTGTTTTAGCGTTTTCATGCTCGGCTGAAGTGGGCAGCAATTGCCGGGTCAGGGCGTGCGGCAATGTAACCGTGGTCCAATTGTCAGGCAGCAGTTTCTCATCAACCCGTTGGGGGGGGGCGCTAAAACCCTGACTGGGGATGTTTAATAGTTGCGCGCTGGTAATGTGTAAGGATTCTGTTGCAGCCACTGCCGGAATACAGAGCGTTAGCAGTGCAGTTGTCAGCAATACGATCCCTGGCCATTGCTTAAGCACCTAGCAACCCTTGGCTGCGCGCTTCATAGATGGCTTCTGTTTTCGAGCTCACTTCAAGCTTCTTATAAATTCGCCGTACAAAGGTCAGCACCGTATGGCGTGATACGCCCATCAGCCCGGCAATCTCATCCGAATTAAAGCCTTTGGTGATGTACTCCAGCACCTGCTGTTCTCGGGCGGACAAGCGCGCGCGGGCAGCGTTGGCTGCGGTGGGTGCCAGGGGCTGTGTCGTGTCTGGTTGGCGAAAGCGCATGAGGATCTGCCGGGCGATCAGCGGGCTGATCGGGCTGCCGCCTTGGTGCAGGCTGCGGATTTCCGCGGCAATGCTGGCGGTGGTGCTGTCTTTAAGCAGATAGCCCGTTGCGCCGGCCTCAAGCGACTGCATCACATGCATCTCATCGCCAAAGGCGGTGCTGACCATGATGTTGCACTCGGGCCATTTGGCATGGGCGGCACGGATAACATCAATGCCCGAGCCGTCCGGCAGGCCTAGATCAACCAACAGAACATCCGCCGGCGCATGGTCGAGGATGTTTAAGCCTTCAATGCGCGTGCTCAACACGGCCACCAATTGCATATCGGTTGCTGTGGTGAAGGTTTGCCGCAGTGCTTGCTGAAAGGTTACATCGTCCTCAACCAGGATCACTCGAATCGGCATGCTGTCATTTTCGCTGCGCATCTTGATCCTGAATGAGACGAGTTCATTGCTGCGATAGTAGCGCAGCTCTACAGGCGGTATTGCCTTTACGGCTCAAGGCGGCAGCTTTATCTGTAGCTATAAGTGGGGACATACGGTGCGGGTTGCTCTCGCTTAGCATCGGTATACGAGAACGGTGCCTATGGCAGGGCGCCGGTCATCACCGCCCAGGTCAGTGAGTGGTTACGCCAGCAACCCTCCACCAAAACACACTCGGCCCAGACCAGAGGAAGCACCATGTCCATTAAGTTGCGCGCCCGCCAGTTGGGCCAAGGCATGACCGAGTACATCATCATCGTGGCCCTGATCGCGATCTCGGCCATCGTGGTTTACAACCTGTTCGGCAGCACCGTGCGCGAGCAGGTCGGTGACATGGCGGCGGAGTTGGGCGGTGGCGAAGCCACGCAAGCGGCCGCCACAACGGGTGGTGAAGCGCAGACAGCCGCCGGCGCCAAGCACAACCTGAGCAGCTTCAAGCAAGACGAACCCAAGTAATAAGCGCCAGAACTCCCGGTTGTGAGCAGGCACCGGCAGTCGGGACAGGCCATGGTCTTTGGCCTGTTCTTCATCGGCATCGCGCTGATCGGCCTGATCCTGATGTACAACCGCGGCGTACTGACCCGCGACCGCGTGCAGGTCGAGAACGCCGCCGATGCAGCCGCCTATTCGCAAGCCAAGCTGTTTGCCCGCCACCAGAACCTGATCGCCTACACCAACCGCGCCATCGTCGCCAATGAGATGTCGGTTGGTCAGGTGGTGGCGTTGATGTCCTGGTCCAAGCGCTACGCCAACATCCCGCGTTGGGTGAACACCTTTCCGCTCTACCAGATCCCTATCGCACCAGCGCCCAAGCCGACCGTCGGTGATGTGCTGTCCACCATCACGCTGCCCTATCAGGTACTCGGTACGGTCACCGGTACCGTGGCCAAGCCGCTGCTCGGTATTTACCCCGACGTGATCTCCAGCTTCAACCTGGTGATGGGCTTCTTCCAAAAGATCTTTGCGGTTGCCACCCTGGAGGCGCAGTTCACGGCACCGTTAACAATTGTCGATCGCCACGAGATGCCGGGTACCAACGACGACCTGAAAGTCGTCACCCTCAGCCATCTGTTATTGGCGCAGAACTTTATCCTGACGTACTTCGCCAGCGACCTGAATCTGAGCAGCTTGGCCAGCCAGGCAAAAAGTGCCAGCACGGCTGCCGGCGGCAGTGCGACCTCAGCCGATGACTTTGTCGCCGACTTTCTTGGCAGCCTTGCGCCCTCGACCATGCTGGTCAACACCGCGCCGGAAAAGTACGACAACAGCAACGCCCAGAATGCCGACAACAGCGCCGCACGCACGGCAGGCCGCCAGTACGCGGCGATTATGAACAGCAATCGTAACGACTGGCTGGATGCGCGCACCTTCGATGCAACCGTCAGCTTTTCTCCGCCGGAGCTGCCGATTTACCTCGGCTTTATCACCATAAGGTTGGGTTTGGGCGTTGAGGTGGGCGTGTTCAACAATGGCGGCACCGCCTATGTCTATAACCCGAAGAGCACTGCCGCGGGCGGCAAAGGTATCCCGCATTACGGCTGGACGTCTGTCGACTTCAGCTCCATCGGTTTCAAGCTGCAAGTGTCCCTGCAAATTGAAGCCTGCCTGCCGTTTGTAGGCTGCATCGAAATCCTCGACACCGACTTCCCCATTGAAATGGGCTTGCCGCTCAGCGCTGGCACGCACCAGCTGGTGGCCAAGGCTGGCGATCAGTTTTTGATTGGTTCGCAGTGGGGCAGCCCCACGCAAAACACCCCTGCCGGAAACCCGCGACCCTACGGCGAAGCCATGCAAACCGTGCATTCGGCAACCTGGATCTATGGCAATGCACTGGGCGTGTTCGGTGCCAATCAGGCGGAAGACGTCAGCACCGGCTATGGCGGCGCGCCGTCTTTTTTCAGCCTCGGTCGCGACTATCAGGGCCGTGGCACCAGTAACGAATTTACCGTGGCGGTGGCCAAACCACTGGGCAGCCTGCGCACCAGTGACAACCCGGCCAGCCTGGGCCTGGATACCGGCAAGTTTGCCCTCGACACCCAGGGCGTAACCGACAACGCGCTGTCGTCGCTGTGGGGCGGCCCTGACAACATGATGACCATCGCCTCGGCAGAGTCCTATTTCGCCCCGCCGCCCGGCCGGGTGGAAACCCCCAACCAGTTCAGCCCCTTCTGGGATGCTCGCCTGCGCGAGCCGAGCCGCGTGGTGCAAATGATTGCCGCCGGGCAGATCGACCTGATGGCCGTGCTGGGCCTGCAGCCTGGCGCCAGCACCTCGGCCATTGTCGGCGCAGTGCTCGACATCGGCCTGAAAAAACTGATCGAGCCAGGCAAGGATCGGGTCATCGGCAAGCTGCCCTCGGTTATCAGTGGCCCGGTCAAGCCGGTGCTCGACAAGTTCGTCGACACGGTTACCACCTCCGCCAGCGGCGCCGTCTCCGGGCTGGTGAAATGACCGTGGCCACCCATACATCTTCAACCCGCATGCGCGGCCAGGCCATGGCGGAATTCGTGGTCATGGTCGCGGGCGGCGTATTGCTGTTGTTCGTGCTGGTGCCGGTGGTGGCCAAGCTGGCCGACATGGCTTACACCGCCCAGCAGGTGGCGCGCTATGTGGCCTGGGAACGTACCGTTTGGTTCGACATCAACAAGACACCGGGCGAGACCGACGACGGTGATACCGCCCAGCGCGGCAATGAAGCGGTACTGAAAAGTGCAGAAAAGCGCCTGATGTCCTACTCGGCGGCGATCCAGCCTTTCACCGCTGCCGACATCGACGGCAACGTCAGCACCAGCAGCAACCACACGCTATGGCGCTGGACCCACGGCGGCGGGGCCAAGCCGATGACGGCCAGCGGCAGCATGCCGAGCACCTCCAGCTTGAGTGCAGAGGACACGCCGTCCTACAGCTACGACGTTATCGACATTTACAACGACGCCATGGGCGGCGTGATGAAAGTGCTGAGCTTTTTGAAAATCGCCAAGGATGACGACTTTCTGCAAGTCGCCCACGAGACCGAGAACTTCTACAACCCTAACATCGTCATTCCCGTGGCCATGGCCGGCAGCCGCTTAGGCAGCCAGCCGTTGTTTGGCGGCGCCCTGGACAAACAGCTGAACATTCGCGCCCAGTCTGCGGTGCTCGCCGACGGCTGGAACGCCCAGGGCGATGCGCACTTCAAGGAACGTGCCGACGACTTCGCCGTGGGCACCATGCTCAGCAACCCACTGATCGAAGCCATTATCTCGACCATCGGCATCTTTGAACCCTCGTTCAAGGATGTCGAGTTTGACTATGTCGGCATCGAGCCCATCCCCGATAAGCCGGCCAAATGCACCAGCAGCACTGGGTTCTGCTACTTCGAATAAGCCTATGAAAATCATCCCGCTGCTCTTCCTCACCTCGTTACTGGCCGCCAATTGGGCGCAGGCCGAGTGTGATTACGACGATTTCCCGCTGATGCCGGACATGCTGGTTGCCAGTATTGGCAGCAACATTCAGTGGAACCAGACGCCCATGGCCGGGCGCAGTTTTCGCGTGCCTGCCGACCTGGCGGCCGTCAAAGACTTTTACGCCGAGGCCTGGGCCGACGAGGTCGACTTCTCGGCGTTCAACGGCTGGGAGCAGATCCTGCACATTAATCAACAGTGCATGATGATGATTCAGGTAAAGCGCCAGAACGACCGCTACAGCTACGGCCAATTGGTCATCACCAACCCCCCGGCAAACGCTGGCGCGACGCCAGTGCTCGGCGATGGCATGCCGGTGCCGCCCGGCGCCCAGGTGATCAGTGACATGCGCAGCGATGACGACATTCGCCAAGGTCGCATGGTGCTGTTGCTCAATGAAGAAGACATGAACACCACCGCCCAGTGGTACGAAACCGAACTCAAGCAGCAAGGCTGGAGCCTGGAGCAGCGCAGCCAACAGGCCAACGGCGTGGTGCTCAGCTACAGCCGCGAGCGTGAACTGATGACGGTTGGCTTGTTACGCCATCAGGACAAGACCCAAGTGTTGGTCAACCGGATGGATCGCTGATGAAGCCCCAGCGCGGACAATCCATGACCGAGTACCTGGTGGTGCTCGGCGTTACCGGCGCGGCGTTGCTGCTGGCGGGCAACGATGTCGAGCGCCTGTTCGACAACGTGCGCAGCAGCTACAAAACCTACTCCAGCGAGATGAACAAGGTTCAGCTGTACAACAACGAAGCCGTGCGTTTCCTCGACCCCAGCCCGGATGATGGCTTCGATGACGGCCAGCCTGAGTCACCGCCGCCGACCGAGCCGCAACAGCCTGCGAACGACAAACTCGCAGCACTGGACGAGGTGTATGACGCCAACGGCGTTTATGTGGGGCGCCTGGAAAATAAAAAGCTAATCGACAGCGATGGTAAGGAAATTGGCAGGGACGACAGTGTAGAGCTCGCCAAAATCAACCTGGTCGATCTCAATGGCCAGGCTCTGTATCCCGGCTTCAGCACTCGCCAGGTTTACGTCGACAGCACTGGCAAGCCACTGGTGCTGCAAGCACTGGCCAACGCCAGTGGTGAGGTGCTGGGGTTCGCGTACCTGAAGGGCAACAAGTACTACAACGCCTCCACCGGCAGCGCGTTGAGCAAACAACCTCAGGGGCTGACGCCCATCGCTACCCGTGACGTGCTGAAGTACTTCGAGGGTAAAACCTACGTCGCCAGCTACGAGGCCAACGGCCTGGTGTATGAAAGGGGCGATGCGCTGGGTATGGCCAGCAGTGCATTCACCAGTCCGCGCAAAGTAATTGGCGAGCTGGTCAGTCTCTACCTCACCCCTGCGACCGAAGCCGCCTGGAGCAAGCATTCGCTGTGCATCGTGCGCCCCTATGGCTGGGTCGCCGAGCAGGTCAATCCGCTGCCGGCAGCAGGCGCAACCGTGGTCATTGGCTCCAATGTGTACACCCAGTTCAGCGCACCCGACGCCCAAGTCAGCTACGTAGACAGCGCGGCGGACGCCTGCAAGGCACGCTTCTCTGTGCTGCAAACCAAGGACCCTGTTATCGGGACACAGTGGTCGCTGCGGCACAACTGATGCGCACCCGCGAGCCACGCCAGACACGCTGCAAACGCATAGAAAAACCATAAGAGACACCGATTAAACATTGCGCGCTTGCGCTGACTGCACTTTTTGCACTGGGGAGCACCATGTCATCTGTATCAGGAAATAAACTGCTGATCATCGCGGTGGCGTGTGGCGTGCTCGCAGGGGCCATGGGCTGGATGTACCTGAAATCCAAGGAAGCCCAGTACCGTGATGCCTATCGGCCGCCGGTTGAAGCCAAGGTCACGGTGGTTGTGCCACGGGCGGACATCGGCAAGGCCCAAGTGCTGACCCCGGAGCTGGTCGCCACCCTGGATGTGCCCAAGGACTACCTGGCATCCAATGTCGTTCTGGCCGAGGACTGGCCCAAGCTTGAAGGCCGCATGACGGTTGCGCCGCTGCAACGCGGTCGGCCCATCAGTTGGGATGCCGTGGAGCAGGAACGCGTCTCGCGCTTCTCGGAGAACGTCGAGCTGGGCAAGCGGGTCAAGACGGTCAAAATCAGCAAGATCAATTCCTTTGACGGCATGCTGCGCCCCGGCGACCACATCGACCTGCTGGGCAGTTTTGCCGCCGGCGACATCGGCCTGCAAAAGCAGCCCAACTATGCCGATGATGTGGTGATCAACATCCTCGAAGACATCATCGTGCTGGCCGCCGGCCGCGAAGATGCCAGCGGCCACAAGTACGAGAACTACTACGACCAGAGCACGCCCGACGGCTTCAACATGAACTTTTCCACCCTGTCGCTGATGCTCACGCCGGCTCAGGTGGCACGGGTTGAACTGGCGGAAAAGTCCGGGGAAATGGTCGCCGTCCTGCGTCACCCCAAAGACACCAGCATGGCCACACTCGGTCAAGTTACCGTCGCCAACCTGCTGGACCCGCCACCGCAGGAGCTGATCGACGTGGTGGTGGATGCCGACGGCAACCTGATCGGTCGTATCGTCGGCGATAACATTGTCGGCGCCGATGGCCGCATCCTCGGCAAGATTGTCGACGGCCATGCGGTGGGCTTCGACGGCAACGTGATTGGCAACATCGTTCGCGGCCTGAATGGCGATGACCCGCTGTTGCGCATGCATGAACGTGCCACGGTGGTGCGCGACGAGCAGGGCAATGTGCTCGGTCGTGTGGTCGACGGCAAGGTCATCGATGCCAGCGGCAACGCCATTGGTAACGTCGTTGATGGCAAGGCGGTCGGCGTGGATGGCAAGTCGCTGGGCAAGGTCGAAGCCAACGTCGTGCTCGACAGCCAGGGCCGCGTGGTCGACATGAGCCGCTCGCGGGTACAGAACCACGCAGCGCCCGCCCAGCAGGAGCGCCAGGTCGTGCGGGATGCGGCTGGCAATATTCTTGGCTGGGTGGATGGCGACAAGATCATCGATGCCCAAGGCAAGGTGATCGGCAGCTATCGCGACGGCAAAGCCTACGACCTCGACGGCAAGCTGCTCGGCAGTATCAGCACCATGGTGCAAGACGCCCAAGGCAAGATCGTCGGCGAGATGGGCCAAGTGGCGCGCGATGCCGACGGCAAGATCATCGGTCGCGTGGTCGACGGCCAACTGCTCGATGCCGACGGCAAAGTCCTCGGCATCGTCAAGGACGGCCAGGTGCTGAGCCGCGACGGCAAGGTGCTCGGCCAGGTCGAGAACATTCAGCTCGACAGCAATGGTCGCCCTGTTGAGGGCAACGTGCGCGTGGCCCGCGATGCCAGCGGCAAGGTGCTCGGCACCCTGGTGGGCGACGACATTATCGATGCCCAGGGCCGCAAGGTCGGCAGCGTCAAAAATGGCGAAGTCCGTGATCTGGCCGGGCAGGTGGTGGCGGGTGCCCAGGTGGCGGTTCAGGGCGATGCCAAAGTCGTGGTGCGCGATGCCGAGGGCAACATCATCGGCACCTTGCGCGGCGACACCGTATTCGGCGCCGACGGCAAGGCCACGGGGAAACTGCTCAACGGCAAGCTCGTCGATGGCAATGGCAACGTGCTGGTCAGCGGCCTGACGGTGGCCGCCGAACAGGCCGCCAACCTGCCCAGCGAACAGTCGGGCAAAGCGCGCAACAAGCGCCTGGAGCCCACCCGCATGATCCAGTTCATTCCCGGCGGTACAGGCACCGCTGGCGTTATTCCCGTGCAGACCCTGCGCCTTGAATAACCCTCACCACCGCGCGCGGGCTGTGCCTGCGTCGACTCACTTAATTGCACACGCTGGGGCGACAATGAAAAGGCTACGAGTGTTATCGATAGTGTGCGGTGCCGCCATGGCCCTGCAGGTTCAGGCCGACGAGATTCCCGCGTCGATGGTGCTGTACGACGGCGATGTGCATGTGATCTTGGCCCCCGGTGTGGAGCGCGTGGCCGTCGGCAACGTGGAGATCATCAGCGCTACCATGCTGAAAAACGAAGAGGTGGTGATTACCGCAGAAACACCGGGGGAAACCACGGTGCAATTGTGGTTTGCCGATGACCAGCGCCAGGAGGTCAGCGTGGTGGTGGCCAAGGCCAATGGCTACCGCCAGGTCGGCGAGCTGCGCGCTTTGCTGTCGGATATTCCGGGGCTGCGCATCCGCACCGTGGGTCGCCAGGTGGTGCTGGAGGGTCGCCTGAGCAGTGAGTACCTGGCACGGGTCAAGGAAGCCGCCAAGTTCTATGAGAACGTGCTGGTGCTGGCCGAAGAGCAGACCGGCGCCGCCACCAAGGCCGACTCGGCCCAGGTGCTGCAAGAGGTCAAGGCCATGCTCGGGCAGATTCCCGGCATTCAGATCAAAGCCGTCGGCCGGCAGATTGTTATCGACGGCGATCTGGATGCCATCGACATCACCCGCATCGAGCTGCTCAAGGCACGCTACCCGGACCTGCTGGTGCTGGCTCAGCCGATGTCCAAGTTCCTCGCGCCGATGATCTACTTCGATGTGCGCATCACTGAGTTCGCCAAGGACGATGTGGAGGAGCTGGGCGTCAACTGGAGCACCAGCATCAATGGCCCGACGTTCGCCTTTAACGCCGACGGTGGCACCAACAACCTCTACCGTGGCCAGTTCCCCAGCGCCTCCGGCACCTTCGACGACCTTAATGATGCGGTTGGCGATGTCGGTTCCCATGCCTATTGGGGCGTGGCCAGTGAGATCACTTCGCGGATCAACCTGCTGGAGAAAAACGGCTCGGCCCTGACCCTGGCCTCGCCACGGCTCAGCGCCCGCAGTGGCGGCAAGGCAGAGCTCACCGTCGGCGGTCAGGTGCCGGTGGTGACCAGCAGCATCAACGGCCCCTCGGTGGAGTACAAGGACTTCGGCATCCTGCTCAATATCGAGCCGCAACTGTACGGCGGCGAAACCATCGCCACCAACGTCAAGGCGGAAATCAGCCAGCTGGACAAAGCCAACCAGGTCGGCGAATACCCAGCCTTCAAAACCCGCCGCACCGAGAACGAAGTGCAGCTCAAAGTGGGGGAGACCCTGGTGCTCTCCGGCCTGGTGACCGAGGACAGCCAATCAACCATTGAAGGCATCAAGTGGTTGATGAACATTCCTTACATCGGCGCTCTGTTTCGCAATAAAAGCTTCAAAGGCAATCGCACTGAATTGGTGATTTTTATCACCCCGCGCCTGCTCACCGAAGGCGCCGACTCGCCGAACGTCAAAGAGCTCGCCCGCGAGAAACAGATGATCGAGAAGTACGCCAAAACCGTTGGCAATCTCGAACTGATTGATTGAGGGCTGAGCATGTTTGAAGTGGTGGTGACCTATAAAGGCGGCGAGCAGCTCGACACGCTCACCTGCACCTCGGCGCAATGCGAGGTGGGCAAGGCGCGAACCGGGCTGGTGCGCTTGCGCGGCTGGAAGGTGGCCCCCAATCACGCGCGCATAGAGCAATCGCTGGGCGGCCTGTTTGTGGAAAATATCAGCCGTGGCAACGAGCTGCTGGTGAACGGCAAACCGGTGGAGCGCTTCGGCCCGCTTAGCCCGGAAGACCTGATCGGCATCGGCGCCTACAACCTGCAAGTACGGGCCGTTGGGCAGGTCGAAACCGAGGCCGACACGCCGCTGCCACCGGATGCGGCGATCAGCAGCGGTGAGGACAACGCACCCTACATGGAGTGGTCGCAGTACGTGCAGGCGGAACTGTTCCGCGCCATGGACCTGCGGCGGATGAACCTCGACAGCATGGGCCCGCTGGAGGTGCGCAACAGCTTGTCCGAGTTGATCAACGGCATTACCGAGCAGATCGCCCACCGCCTGCCGGCCACGCTCAGTCGCGAGATTCTGCACAAGATCGTGATCAACGAAGCCGTGGGCTTGGGCCCGCTGGAAGACTTGCTGGCCGACCCCAGCGTGTCGGAAATCATGGTCAACCGTTACGACGATATTTACGTGGAGCGCTCGGGCCGCCTGGAGCGCACCGGCATAAGCTTCAGCTCCGACTCGGCCGTGCTGTCCACCATCGAACGGATCATTTCGCCGCTGGGGCGGCGCATCGATGAAAGCTCACCGATGGTCGATGCCCGCCTCAAAGATGGCTCGCGGGTCAACGCCATCATCCCGCCGCTGGCGCTGCGTGGGCCGTGCCTGACCATCCGTAAATTCTCGGAGAAGAAGCTCACCACCGATGACTTGCTGGGCTATGGCTCGATCAATGAACCCATGGTCGAATTTCTGCGTATCGCCGTGGAGCAGCGGATGAACATCGTGGTGTCTGGCGGCACCGGCTCGGGCAAAACCACGCTGCTGAACATTCTCTCCAACTTCATCCCGCTGGATGAACGCGTGGTGACCATCGAAGACGCGGCCGAGTTGAAGTTGGTGCAACCCCACGTGGTCTCCCTGGAGGCGCGCCCGGCCAACATGGAGGGTAAGGGCCAGGTGACCATTCGTGACCTGGTGCGCAACTGCCTGCGCATGCGCCCGGATCGCATCGTGGTCGGCGAGTGTCGCGGCGGGGAAGCCCTGGACATGCTGCAGGCAATGAACACCGGTCACGATGGCTCACTGACCACCGGCCACGCCAACTCGCCGCGCGACATGCTGCGCCGTCTGGAAGTGATGGTGCTGATGGCCGGTATGGATTTGCCCGTGCAAGCCATTCGCGAGCAAATCTCCTCGGCCGTGCAGCTGATCGTGCAGCAAACACGCTTTGGCGATGGCTCGCGGCGCATCATCAGCATCACCGAAGTCACCGGCATGGAGCAGAGCACGATTCTGCTCAACGAGATCTTTGCCTATCAGCAACAGGGCTTCGACGAGCACGGCCGGGTCAAGGGCCATTACCGAGCCACCGGACAGATCCCAGAGTTCTACGAGGCGCTGAGCAAGCGCGGCATTGGCGTGAACATGGACATCTTCCACACCCCGGAGCGCCTGTAAGTGGCCGCCGTGTGGCTGGTGCTGTGCGCGCTGCTGCTGGCCGTTTCGGTCTGCGCGCTGGCCTTGCTGATCAGCCGGCGGGTGGCCGACAACCTGGACCATTACCGCCGGCAGTTTTCCCGTCGCGCCGAGCTGGAAATGGCCGACATGTTTATTTTCACCAGCGGCCGGCAAGTGGTCATTCTCACCCTGGTGCTGCTGTTGCTGGTGCCGGTGCTGCTCGAACTGTTGTTCCAACTGCCGGTGGTCACGGCAGCGGGCATTGTCGTCACCCTGTTCACCCCGCACCTGATGTTCAATCACCTGCGCAAGGCACGGTTGAAGAAGTTCGAAGAGCAGCTGCCCGATGCTTTCATGCTGCTGTCCAGCAGCCTGCAATCCGGCGCCAGCCTGAACATGGCGCTGGAGAACGTGGTGCATCAGTCGCCAGCGCCGCTGAACCAGGAGTTCGGCCTGCTGATCAAGAACATCCGCCTCGGCGTCACCCTGGAAGAAGCGCTGATCAAGCTGGAAAAACGCCTGCCGTTGCCCTCATTCATCATGGCCAGTTCGGCCATTCGCATCAGCCGCGAAGTGGGCGGCAACCTGGTGGAAACCATCAACGGCATGGCCGCCATGCTGCGGCGGAAAAAAGTCATGGAGGGCAAGATCGACAGCCTCACCGCCCAGGGCCGTGCCCAGGGCACATTCATGGCCATGCTGCCGATCATGCTGGCCATCATCCTCAGCTTTATTGAGCCGGAAGCCATGCGCCAGCTCTACACCACCCGCAACGGCCTGATGGTGCTGGCGGTGATGGTGGTGATGGAAGTGCTGGGCTTTATGTTCATCAAAAAAATTACCCGGATTGACGCCTGATCATGAGCGAACTTCTTGTCCTGTTCAGCAGCGCCAGCCTGGGGGTGACCGTCACCTGCGTCCTGCTTGCGGTGTTGTCGTTGTTCACTCTGCTGCCCGCAGAAAACCGCACCTACATGGACCCGGTGCCGAGCTGGATACGCCCGGTTTGGCCGCTGGTGCGCCTGGTCAGTCACTTTGCCTGCAGCAACCTGCCGCCCAAACTGATGGACTGGCTGGACGTACGCATGCAGCGTACCGGGGCGCTTTATGTGCTCACGGCCGAAGACTTTCTCGCCCTGTGCATCACCATGGCGCTGCTGTTTCCGGTGCTGGCGATCCTGCCGATGGCCAGCGGCAAGAGCGGCATTCTCTGGTCGGTGGTGTTGCTGATGCTGCTGATGGGCGCCGCCTTGCCCGTCATGTGGATCAGCGACACACATAAACGCCGCGACCGCGACATCGTGCGCAACCTGCCGGTGTTTCTCGAATACCTGTCCATGTGCGTCGACGCCGGCCTGAACTTCCTCGGTGCCTTGCAGCAGGCCGTGGATAAAGGCCCGGATGGCGCCATGAAAAACGAGTTCCGCATCGTGCTGCGCGATATCCGTTCCGGCCTGCCACGCGCCGAAGCGCTGGCGCGCATGGAGCAACGCATTAACCTGAAGGATGTCACCACCTTCGTGCGCTCGGTGGTGCAGGCCGAGAAGATGGGCAGCAGCCTGCGCAACACCCTGCAGATACAGGCCCAGCAGCGCCTGGAAGAGCGCTTTCAGCGCGCCGAGAAAACCGCCATGCAGGCCCCCGTGAAGCTGATCATCCCGCTGATCATGTTCATCTTCCCGCTGACCTTCGTGATCTTGCTGTTCCCGATTGTGGTCAAGTTTATGGGGGAAACCTGATGCCTAAAGCCCTCGTCCTGCATGCGCATGGCCATCGCCCAGCGAGCCGCTTGCAGCTGCAACTCGCCCACACACCCTGGGCGCGGCTGCGCGGTTTGCTCGGCTACAAAACCCTGCCAGCCGGCCACGGCTTATGGCTGCGGCCGTGTAACTCCGTGCATTGCTGGTTTATGCGTTTTGCCATTGATGTGATCTACCTGGATGAGCAACAGCGGGTGCTGCATATCCGCGCCCAGCTGCGGCCCTGGCAACTGAGCCTGTGCTGGCCAGCCAACAGCGTTATCGAAATGGCCGCCGGCGAATGCCAGCGGCTGAACATTACAGCGGGGGACCAGATCCAATGCGTGGCTTAATCATCATCGCCCTGAGCGTTCTGTTGCAGGGCTGCGCCGGGCTTGGGCTTGGCAGCTCCAACGACCTGCTCGACCTTGAGCGCCAGGCGCAACAGGCCTACGCCAAAGGCAACTACCCACGTTCCAGCGAGTATTACGCCAAGCTGGCGACGCGCATGCCCACCGATGCCGACACCCGTTATCGCCTGGCCAATAGCCTGGCGCGCGAAGGCAATCATGGCCTGGCGATCCAGATCTACCGCGAAGCCTTGCTGCGTGACCCGCAGCACGCCGGCGCCTGGTACAACCTGATGCAACTACAAGCGCAAGAGCTAACGCTGACAGCCATGGAGGCACGGCGTTATCTGGACCGGAAAAACCCCAGAGCACAATCGGCCCTGAAACGCGCGGAGCAACTGATTGAGGTGTTTGATGAGCACGCCCCAGCCAGTACCGAGTAGCCGGTTGGATCGTGGGCAGGCCATGGTTGAGTTCCTGATCATCATTCCGGTGTTGATTCTGCTGATCTTCGGGGCGTTTCAAGCGACGTTGATCTACTCGGCGAAAAGCGAACTGAACTACGCGACATTCCAGGCGGCTCGCCTCGGTGCGGTGAACAACGCGCAGTACGAAAGCATGCGCCGTGGCCTGCTGCGTGGCATGTACCCCATGTTCTCGCAGTATCCGGAGGCCGAGCGGATGGACAAAACCGCCGAGGAGGTCGACAACTTCGTGCTGATCACCCGCATCAGCCCAGCGCTCAACAGCTTCAGCGCCTGGCAGGCGCCCCATGTCGGGTTGCTGAGCAGCGGCCAAACCGCTCAAGCCATCCCCAATGACAACCTGATGTACCGCTCGGCCCAGCAGAACCCAGTGTCGATTCAAGACGCCAACCTGCTGAAAATCCGCGTGCAGTATTGCGTGAAACTGATCGTGCCGATGGTCGAACACCTGCTCAGCAGCGCATCGAAATTCAATCAGCGCCAATCCGGCGGCAGCTTCAGCGAGAACTCCAGGCAATCATGGGATCAGTACGCGGCCATTTGTGGCCAGCGCAAGGGGTTTGTCCTGACGTCCGAGGCTACCGTGCGAATGCAGTCGGCAGCCGTCCATGACACGGAAAACTGCGGGGCGGGCAAGAAGATGCTCTGTCCCTGAAACAATCATTTACGCCGCGTGAGCATCTTCCGGGCTGCGCGGTGATTCGATGCGCAGGTAGCTGTTGAGTTTGGCTTGCTGCGCTGGGGTGGTGAACAGGCCGAGTTTGCTGCGGCGCCAGAGAATATCGTCTGCCTGCATGGCCCATTCTTCCTGGCACAGGTAGTCGACTTCGCGGGTGTACAGGCCACCGCCCAGGTGTTCGCCCAGGTCGCTGAGGTTGCTCACGCCTTTGAGCATCAACCAGCTGCGGCTGCCGTAGCTGCTGGCCCAGCGCCGCGCCAGTGAGGTGGGCAGCCAGCCAAAGCGGGCGCACAGGGCTTCAATCAGCGCGCTCTGACTGTCCATTTGTTCGGCGCCGGGCAGCAGGCTGCTGGCGGTCCAACTTGGACCCATCTTGGGGAAGAAGGGCGCCAGTTGCGCCAGCGCCGACTCGGCAAGCTTGCGGTAAGTGGTGAGCTTGCCGCCGAACACCGATAGTAACGGCGCTTCGCCGGGATGAGCGGAGAGCGATAGGGTGTAGTCACGGGTGACTGCCGATGGGTCGTCCGATTCGTCATCACACAGCGGCCGCACGCCGGCATAGGTGTGCAGGATGTCGCTGCGCTGCAGCTGCTTCTTGAAGTGGGCGTTGACCACGTTCAGCAGGTAGTCGGTTTCTTCCTCGCTGATCGCCACTTTGGCTGGGTCGCCCTGGTATTCGCGGTCTGTGGTGCCGATCAGGGTGAAACGCTCCTGATAGGGGATGGCAAAGACGATGCGGCGGTCCTCGTTTTGCAGGATGTAGGCCTGCTCGCCTTCGAACAACTGCGGCACCACGATATGGCTGCCTTGAATCAGGCGGATGCCGTAAGGCGATTCCTGTTTCAGATCCTCGCGGATAAACCGCGCGACCCAAGGGCCGGCAGCATTGACCAGAGCGCGGGCGCGGATTGAAAACAGGCTACCGTCGCTGCGTTCCAGGTGGATATGCCACAGGCCCTTGCTGCGCCGCGCACTGACGCAACGGGTGCGACTGTGCACGTGAGCGCCTTGCTCGCGGGCTGCCATGGCGTTGAGTACCACTAGGCGGGCGTCATCAACCCAGCAATCGGAATACTCGAAACCGCGGCTGATCTCGCTTTTCAACGGGCTGCCGGCGCCAAAGCGCAGGCTACGCGAGCCTGCCAGTTGCTCGCGCTTGCCCAGATGATCATAGAGAAACAGCCCGGCACGGATCATCCAGGCCGGGCGCAGGTGCGGGCGGTGGGGGAGGATAAAACGCATAGGTTTGACGATATGTGGGGCTTTGCTAAGCAGCACTTCCCGCTCGGCCAGTGCTTCGCGCACCAGGCGGAATTCATAGTGCTCCAGGTAGCGCAGGCCGCCATGGATCAGTTTGCTGCTGGCCGACGAGGTGTGTTGCGCCAGGTCGTCCTTTTCGCAAAGGAACACGGACAAACCGCGCCCGGCTGCATCGGCGGCAATCCCGACACCATTGATACCGCCGCCGATCACGGCAAGGTCATAGACTTCAGCGAGTGGAGTGTTGCTGGCGGGACGAGTAGGCATGGCGGCACCGAAAGTCAGTATTGAACTTTAAATGTTCACTTTCGAAAATATGCTAGTCGAATATGCACGGCTTCGCCACCCCGAAGTGCGCTTTCGCGCTCAGCGGTTGTGAGGAATTGGTAACGGGATATCGGCTAGGCAGGTGAGTGGGCGAGTGCTGGCGGTCTCACACCAGGTCGAGGTGTACTTTGTGCTCGGTGAGCAGGCGGTTTATGGCCGCGGACGGCGCGGCATCGGTGAACACCCGATCGACCAGGGCGACCGAGCCCAGACGCACGACTGCGTTGCGGCCGAACTTGCTGGAGTCGACGGCCAGAAATACCTGGCGCGCATTGCTGATAATAGCCTGGGAGACCCGCACTTCCTGGTAGTCGAAGTCGAGCAGACTGCCGTCTTCATCGATGCCACTGATGCCGACCAGGGCGAAATCGACCTTGAACTGCTGGATAAAATCCACCGCTGCTTGGCCGACGATGCCGCCGTCGCTGCGCACCGTACCGCCGGCCAACAGCACTTCGAAGTCGGCCTTGGCGCTGAGCTGGGCCGCTACATGCAGGTTGTTGGTGATGATCTTCAGGCCCTTGTGGCCGAGCAGCTCACGGGCAATGGCTTCGGTGGTGGTACCAATGTTGATGAAGAGCGAGGCGTGGTTGGGGATCTGTGCGGCAATGGCTGCTGCGATGCGTTGCTTTTCATCGCGCATCTGCCCGGCGCGCATGCTGTAGGCGGTGTTCTGCGTACTGGAGCTTTCACTGGCTGCTCCGCCATGGGTGCGGCGCAGCAGACCTTGCTCGGCAAGCTGATTGATGTCGCGGCGAATGGTCTGCGGGGTGACGGCAAACGCCTGGGCCAACTCGTCGATGCTGACATAGCCGCGTTCGCGGGCGAGTTCGAGAATGTCGTGTTGGCGTGGCGGCAGGGTCATGAAAACTCCTTGAAAGTGCGCGCCATTATAGGCTGCCGCGCGGATTTTATGGCCTACCGTCCGCAGCGGCCACCCTTCGGGCCGTCGCTACGCGACGTTAAAAACTGCTCCCGGCAGTTTTTTCGGCTAAGGTACGCCAACTTTGTCAGATTGTTTTCACATTCGAACATGACGCCTGCTATCGATCTGCTGAAAAAGGCTAAAACTGCGCACCAGGTGCACAGTTATCACCATGACCCCAAAGCCGCTTCCTATGGCCTGGAAGCGGCGGAAAAGCTCAACCTTGAGCCCGCTCAGGTATTCAAGACGCTGCTGGCCGCCAGTGAGAAAGGCGAGCTGCTGGTGGCGGTGGTGCCGGTGGCCGGCACGCTTGACCTGAAGGCCCTGGCGCAGGCAGCCGGGGTGAAGAAAGCCGATATGGCCGACCCCGCTGCTGCACAGCGTGCTACCGGTTACCTGCTCGGCGGCATCAGCCCGCTGGGGCAGAAGAAGCGCCTGCGTACCTTTATTGACGAATCGGCGCAGCACTTTCCGAATATCTACGTCAGCGCCGGGCGGCGCGGCCTGGAGGTGCAGCTGGAAGCTACTGTGCTGGCCCAGCTGACGCAGGCAATCTTTGCACCAATTGGTCGCGGCTAGCAGCCGCTCTACAGCCTATAAAAATAAGGAAATCTGCATGTCTCATTACCTGCTTGCCATCGACCAAGGCACCACCAGCAGCCGGGCAATTGTCTTCAGCGCCCAAGGGCTGCCCGTCGCGCGTGCTCAGCAGGAGTTCAAACAGTATTTCCCGCAGGATGGCTGGGTTGAACATGACGGCGAAGAGCTGTGGCTGAGTACTCTCAAGGTCTGCCGTGAGGCGCTCAAGCAGAGCGGTTTGAGTGCCAGTGATGTGGCGGCTATCGGCATCACCAATCAGCGTGAAACCACCTTGGTGTGGGATGCGCAGACCGGTACACCGATCCATCCGGCGATTGTCTGGCAAGACCGCCGTACTGCTGACTACTGCGCCGAGCTGAAAGATGCCGGGCATGAAGCCGCGGTAGCGGCCAAGACCGGGCTGCTGATTGACCCATATTTCTCGGCCACCAAGCTGCGCTGGATTCTGCATAGAGTGCCCGGTGCCCGTGAGCGCGCTGAACGCGGTGAGCTGCGCTTTGGTACCGTGGATTCCTTTTTGCTGTGGCGCCTGACCGGTGGTAAGTCGCACAAGACTGACGCCAGCAACGCCTCGCGCACCCTGTTGTTCAATATCCATACCCAGCAGTGGGATGAAGAGCTGCTCAAGCTATTCGAGATTCCCGCCAGCCTGCTGCCGGAGGTGCTCGATTGCGCCGCTGATTTCGGCATTACCGATGCCAATCTGCTCGGCGCTGCGATTCCGGTGCTGGGCATGGCCGGTGATCAGCAGGCGGCCCTGATCGGTCAAGCGTGCTTCGAGCCGGGCATGGTCAAAAGTACCTATGGCACCGGCTGTTTCATGATCCAGAACACCGGTAGTACGCCGGTGATCTCGAAAAACCGTCTACTCACCACGGTCGGTTATCGTCTCGATGGCCAGGTCACCTATGCGGTGGAAGGCAGTATTTTCGTCGCCGGCGCAGCTGTGCAGTGGCTGCGCGACGGTATCAAGCTGATCAGTCATGCCCGTGATACCGAGGCTATGGCCGAGCAGACCGGCGATGCCTGCGGCGTGTACCTGGTTCCAGCGTTTACCGGCCTTGGGGCACCGTACTGGGACCCGAAAGCCCGCGGCGCAATCTTTGGTTTGACCCGCGATACCGGAATCAAGGAAATCGTCACCGCCGGCTTGCAGTCAGTGTGCTATCAGACCCGTGATCTGCTTGAAGCCATGCGCCAGGATGGCGCGGCCGAACCGAGTGCACTGCGGGTCGATGGCGGCATGGTGGAGAATAACTGGGTCATGCAGTTTCTTGCCGACATCCTCGGGGTGCCGGTGGAGCGTCCGGAAGTCACGGAAACCACAGCGCTCGGCGTGGCCTACCTGGCCGGCCTGCAAGCCGGGCTATATAAGGATTTGGCGAGCATTGCCCGGCATTGGCACCGTCAGCAGCGGTTCGATCCGCGCATGGCGGACAGTCATCGCAGCAAACTCTATGACGGGTGGCTGGATGCGGTGAAAAGGGTGCGCAGCGAAGGCTGAGGATGGTAAAACTCGCTGCAAGCTTATTGGTCTCTGGAGCCCTGCATGTCGATATGCCGTCAGCTGGTTGCTCGTGGATTGTTGTTGACGCTGCTGGGCGTAGCCGGCTGGGCGCGGGCCGAGACGCTGGTGATCGCCGGGGACATCTGGTGCCCGGTGAATTGCCAGCCAGGCGCCGAGCGGCCAGGCATATTTGTTGAGCTGGCGCGGGAGATCTTTGCCGAAGCCGGTATCGAGGTGCAGTACCAGGCGCTGAACTGGGCGCGTACGCTGCAGCAGGTGCGCCGCGGCCAGCTGAATGCGGCCATCGGCGCGGGCGTTGAGGATGCGCCGGATTTTCTCTTTGGCTCTACCCCTGTTGCGTCGTCGCGTAGTTGCTTTTTTACCTTGCCGGATTCCACCTGGCATTTTAGCGGTACTGAATCACTCGCCGAGCAACGCCTGGGGGTCATCAATGACTACAGCTATGGCGATGAACTGAACACCTATATCGCCTTGCACCACGCTGACAGCGAGCGCATCCAGATTGCCGCCGGTGATACGGCACTAGCCTTGAACATCGGCAAGCTGATGCACGGCCGGGTGGATGTAGTGCTGGAAAACGCCTGGGTGATGCAGGCCATGCTGGCCAGTCAGGGGCAGGCGGGAGGCTTGCGTGAAGCCGGGTGCCGCGCTCCGGATGTGCCGATCTACCTGGCGTTCTCCCCGGCACTGGAAAGCAGTCCACGTTATGTCGCGTTGTTTGAGCAGGGTGTGCAGCGTTATCGGGCCAATGGTCGTTTGCAGGCTTTACTGGCGGCGTATGGGGTGCAGGGTCCCTGACCGTGGTTGGTGTCTGCTTGCCGAGCAAGGCTTGTGGGCGCGCTGTATGGCTGTAATTGGCCGCCGCTGTAGCGGTAATGTCGAGTCTGTTTTCGGCATGCTTTAACGCACGAAGAATCCGGAGTGCGTCCCATGCAGCTTGAATTTCACCAAGTCGATGCCTTTGCCTCGCAACCGTTTACCGGTAACCCAGCGATGGTCTATCGCTTGGATCGTTGGCTGGACGATGCCCTGATGCAGCAGATTGCCGGCGAGCACAACCTGGCGGAAACCGCCTTTGTAGTGAAAGAAGGCGCGGCCTGGCATATACGCTGGTTTACTCCTACGGCCGAAGTGCCGCTGTGCGGCCATGCCACCTTGGCCAGTGCCCATGTGCTGTTTGAGGTCTACGGTGAGCCAGGTGATGTACTTGATTTCACCTGCTTGTCGGGTGCGCTGCGGGTCAGTCGCGCAGGCAGCATGCTGGTGCTGGATTTCCCTGTGCGCCGCGCGCAACCGTGCGACTTACACGCAGACGTTGAGCGAGTGCTGGGGTTGCCGGTGGACAGTGTGTTGGCGTTGCATGAAGGGCAGGGGATTCAGGAACTGCTAGCGGTTCTGCCGAGCGAAGCGGCGGTGCGAGCGTATAAGCCCGATCTAGCCGCTGTGGCCACGCTGCCCGGACTGGGCTTGCTGATCAGCGCGCCTGGTGAGCAACATGACTTCGTCTCACGTTATTTCGCCCCGTCTATTGGTATCAATGAAGACCCGGTAACCGGCTCAACCCATTGCATCCTTACGCCCTTATGGGCTCAGCGTCTGGACAAGACCCAGCTGAGTGCGTTCCAGTGTTCGGCGCGCGGCGGCGAGTTGCACTGTGAGCTGGTTGGCGAGCGGGTAAAGATTGCCGGCCAGGCGTTGTTGATTGCCAGTGGCCGGTTACTGTTGGGGTAGGTCAGCTGTCGCTGCTGTAGCGACGCACGCCCGACTCACCCAGGTTGACCTGGGCGGCGATGCTGCCGGGGGCGGGGAATACCACCAGATGGTCGGCGGCGACGCGGATGCCGACCTGCTGGCCGGGCAGGTGATCGGCGTGGCTGGGGAAGATTGATTCCAGCTGGCTGCCTGTGGGCAGTTGCAGGCGATACAGGGTCGCTGCACCGAGGAAGGTCTTGCCGACGATCAGCGCCTTTTGCGTGCTGTCCGGGTCATACACGATATCGTCTGGACGCAGCAGCACATCGACCGCACTGCCGGTTGGCCAGTTGTAGGCACGGTTGCCACGAATCAGGCCCAGTTCGGTCTGTACCGAGTCCGGGCTGAGCAACTGGCCGCGAATAAAGTAGCCCTGGCCGATAAAGCTGGCGACAAACGGCGTCAGCGGTTCGTGGTAGAGGTTGAATGGGGTATCCCACTGCTCCAGCTTGCCTTCCTTGAACACGCCGACGTGATCGCTGACGGCAAAAGCTTCTTCCTGGTCATGGGTCACTAGAATCGCGCTGGTGCCACGGGCTTTGAGAATGTCGCGCACCTCATGGCTCAAGCGCCGGCGCAGCTCGCCATCCAGGTTGGAAAACGGCTCATCAAGCAGCAGCAGCTGTGGTTCCGGCGCCAGAGCACGGGCCAGGGCCACGCGTTGCTGTTGGCCGCCGGACAGCTCATGCGGGTAGCGTTTGCCGAGGTGACCAAGCTTGACCAGCTCCATCAGCTCCTGGGTAACCCGCTCGCAATTAGGTTGTTTGCGGATGCCGAAGCCTATGTTCTCCGCCACGCTCAGGTGCGGGAACAGTGCGTAATCCTGGAACACCATGCCAATCCGGCGTTTCTCCGGGGCCAAGGTAAAGCCAGCTTTGGAGATAACCTGATCGGCCAGCTGGATCTCGCCCTCCAGCACCGGCTCAAAACCGGCGATGGCGCGCAATGTCGTGGTCTTGCCGCAACCCGAAGGGCCGAGCAGGCAGCCGATATCGCCGGCATTCAGATGCAGATTGAGGTTCTGTACCACCGTGTGTCCGGGGTAGCCGCAGCTCAGGTCACGTAGGTTCAGTAGGGGCTGGTTCATGCGTGGTGGTACGCTGGTTCAACCAGAAATTCGAGCAGTGCCTTTTGTACATGCAGGCGGTTTTCCGCTTGATCCCAGGCGGCCGAGCGCGGGTCGTCGAGCAGGTCTTCGCTGATTTCCTCGCCACGGTGAGCCGGCAGGCAGTGCAGGAACAGCACGTCGTCGGCGGCTGCATCGAGCAGTGCACGGTTGACCTGGTAGGGCTGGAACAGCTTCAGGCGTTCGGCAGCTTCGTCTTCCTGGCCCATTGAGGCCCATACGTCGGTGCTTACCAAGTGTGCGCCGGCAACCGCTTCACGAGGGTCGCGCACGATTTGCACACGCTCGCCGGCAGCGGCAAGGAACGTGGCGTTTGGCTCATAGCCCTCGGGGCAGGCGACGCGCAGTTGGAAGTCGAACTGCATCGCCGCTTCTATATAGGAGTTGCACATGTTGTTGCCGTCGCCGATCCAGGCCACGGTCTTGCCTTTGATGCTGCCGCGATGCTCCTGATAGGTCTGCATGTCTGCCAGCAGTTGGCAGGGGTGCAGGTCATCGGACAGGCCGTTGATCACTGCGACCCGTGAGTTGGCGGCGAATTCGGTCAAGGTGCTGTGGGCGAAGGTGCGGATCATCACCGCATCAAGCATGCGCGACATGACGATGGCGGCATCGCCGATCGGCTCGCCACGGCCCAGCTGAGTGTCACGTGGGGAGAGGAAAATGGCCTGGCCGCCGAGCTGGATCATGCCGGCTTCGAACGACAGGCGGGTGCGGGTCGAGGCCTTCTCGAAGATCATGCCCAGTACGCGATTCTTCAGCGGCTCAAAGAGTACACCGCGGTTGCGCAAGTCCTTCAGCTCCATACCGCGGCGGATCAGGCTCACCAGTTCATCCGGTGTGCAATCCATCAGCGAGAGAAAGTGTCTTGCGCTCATCGTTAACTACCTTTTGACAGCTGGGCGCAGGTTCAATGGCCTAATTAAATAGAAGAAACGGCAGAACCTGCGGCTGGGGGGCCGCACTATGCGACGAAACGGGGAAGTCGCGATCTTATAAGCAAACGCCGATCAGGCGCAAATTGCCTGCACGGTCACAGCTACAGGGGCTGTGTAAAAGACCATCCATCGGTCGACCTGATGCCGGGCAATTCACGTAACGAACCCTGCTGGTGCAGAGGGCAGGCAGCCGCCATAGTCATGGTTTACGGTGCTGCGTGCATCGAATCAAAACAAGAGGCTCGGCCATGACCAAAACCCTCCACCACCGTGCATGCCATCTCTGTGAAGCCATTTGTGGCCTGACCATTGAGACCGAAGTGCAGGACGACGGCTCCACGCAGATCCGTTCGATCAAGGGCGATGCCCAGGACAGCTTCAGCCGTGGCCATATTTGCCCCAAGGCCGTGGCCCTGCAGGATATCCAGAGCGACCCTGACCGTCTGCGTCAGCCCATGCGCAGGGTGGGCAATGAGTGGCAAGCCATCGAATGGGATGACGCCTTTGAGTTGGTGGCCACGCGCCTGAGTGAGCTGCAGGCGCGGCACGGACAGAACACCGTGGCGGTGTATCAGGGCAATCCGAGTGTGCATAACTACGGCCTGATGACCCACAGCAACTACTTCCTTGGCCAGCTGAAAACCCGTAACCGCTATTCCGCCACCTCGGTCGATCAGCTGCCGCATCACCTGACCAGCCACCTGATGTACGGCCATGGCCTGCTGATTCCGATTCCGGACATCGACCATACCGACTTTATGTTGATCCTCGGCGGCAACCCGCTGGCGTCCAACGGCAGCATCATGACCGTACCGGATGTGGAAAAACGCTTGAAAGCCATCCAGAAGCGCGGCGGTAAATTGGTGGTGGTGGATCCACGGCGTAGCGAAACAGCAGCGATTGCCGACCAGCATGTGTTCGTGCGTCCGGGGCAAGATGCCGCGTTGCTGTTCGGTTTGCTCAATACCCTGTTTGAAGAAAGCCTCGGCCGTGCCAGTCACCTGGCAGTTGATGGGCTGGATGAGGTGCGTCAGGCGATTGCCGGTTTCACCGCCGAAAGCATGAGCGCCCAATGCGGCGTGCCGGCGCAAACGATCCGCCAGTTGGCGCGTGATTTTGCTGCTGCTGAATCGGCGGTGTGTTACGGGCGCATGGGCGTTTCGACCCAGGCCTTCGGCACCCTGTGTCAGTGGCTGGTGCAGTTGATCAACCTGGTCACTGGCAATCTGGACCGCGTCGGTGGCGTGCTTTGCACCGAGCCGGCCGTGGACCTGGTGGCCTCAACCTCCGGTGGGCATTTCAACCGCTGGCAGAGTCGCGTATCCGGCTTGCCGGAGTACGGCGGTGAGTTGCCGGTGTCGGCTTTGGCTGAGGAAATGCTCAATGAGGGCGAAGGGCAGGTGCGTGCGCTGGTCACAGTGGCGGGCAACCCGGTGCTGTCCACGCCCAATGGTCGTCAGCTGGAGCAAGCGTTGGATGGTTTGGAGTTCATGCTCAGCATCGACTTCTATATCAATGAAACCACCCGCTATGCCGACCTGATCCTCCCACCGACTGGGCCGCTGGAGCATGATCACTACGACACCACGTTCAATATGTTCGCGGTGCGCAATGTCACCCGCTTCAATGAGGCGGTGCTGGCCAAACCTGTCGGCGCGCTGCATGACTGGGAAATCTTCGTCGGTCTGGCCAAGGCCTTTGCCGCCAAGACGGGCGTGGAGCTGAAACCGACCATGGCTCCCGAGCAGATGATCGACATGGGTCTGCGGTTTGGTAGTTACGGCGACAAGTCGGAACATAAACTGTCGTTGGCTGCTCTGCGTGAGCACCCGCATGGGCTCGACCTAGGGGCGCTTAAACCCAATCTGAGCGGTCGTCTGAAAACCGCCAATAAGCAGATTCAAGCAGCACCTGCGGTGATCATGGCTGATCTGCAGCGCTTTGCCGCGCAGCCTGCTGCCAAGGCGGATGAGCTGCTGCTGATTGGTCGTCGGCATGTGCGCAGTAATAATTCTTGGATGCATAACTATCACCGCTTGGTGAAGGGTAAGCCGCGCCATCAGCTGCTGATGCATCCGGTGGATCTGAGCCAACGGGGGCTGACCGATGGCCAATTGGTGCGCGTGCGTTCGCGGGTAGGAGTCATTGAGGTAGAAGTGGCCGCCAGTGAAGACATGATGGCGGGTGTGGTCAGCCTGCCGCATGGCTGGGGGCATGCGCGCCCCGGCGTGCAGATGAGCATCGCCAGCGAGCAGCCAGGCGCCAGCGCCAATGACCTGACCGATGAGCGACAACTCGACGCCTTGTCCGGTAATGCAGCGCTGAACGGTGTGCCGGTGCAGGTTGAGGCGGCCTGATCAGGCGATATTCGGCATAAGTAAAG
The DNA here is from genome assembly GCF_011636575.1 of Pseudomonas sp. OTU750018. Taxonomy (NCBI): domain Bacteria; kingdom Pseudomonadati; phylum Pseudomonadota; class Gammaproteobacteria; order Pseudomonadales; family Pseudomonadaceae; genus Pseudomonas; species Pseudomonas sp. OTU750018. The sequence goes on along the minus strand of NZ_JAAPAU010000001.1, from coordinate 466,767 downwards.
TGGCAGGGAAGGCCGAGCATCACGCTCGGCTTTTCGTTACAATGCCGCCACCGTGCCGACCCGTGAGTCGGGAAGTTAAGTCCTGAGGTGCCCAATGGATATCATCGAAACTATCAAAGAACAGATCGGCAATAACACCGTTCTGCTATACATGAAAGGCTCGCCGAACGCTCCACAGTGCGGCTTTTCCTCCAAAGCTGCGCAGGTTGTGATGGCCTGTGGCGAAAAATTCGCCTACGTCGACATCCTGCAAAACCCGGAAATCCGCGCCAACTTGCCGAAGTACGCCAACTGGCCAACCTTCCCGCAGCTGTGGGTGGGCGGTGAACTGGTCGGCGGCAGCGACATCCTCGCGGAAATGTTTGATAAGGGTGAGCTGCAGACCCTGATCAAGGACGCCGTGCAGAAAGCCAGCGCTTAATTCGGCTGCGCCATAAACAACAAACCCCGCCAAGTGCGGGGTTTGTTGTTTATGGCGCAGTGGTTTGCGCTTATTCGTCCATCTGCGACTGCAGGTAGTTCTGCAGGCCTACGGCTTCGATCAGGCTGAGTTGGGTTTCCAGCCAGTCGATGTGGTCTTCTTCCGAGCAGAGAATTTCTTCGAGCAGTTCACGGCTGGCGTAGTCGCCGATGCTTTCGCAGTAGGCAATCGCCGCTTTCAGGTCGATATGCGCTTTGTGTTCAATCTTCAGATCGCACTCGAGCATTTCCTTGGTGTTTTCACCGATCAGGATCTTGCCGAGGTCTTGCAGGTTTGGCAGGCCTTCGAGGAAAAGGATGCGCTTGATCAGCTTGTCCGCATGCTTCATCTCGTCGATGGACTCGTGATACTCATGCTCACCGAGTTTCTTCAGGCCCCAGTCTTCATACATGCGTGCGTGCAGGAAGTACTGGTTGATCGCGACCAGCTCGTTACCGAGGATCTTGTTCAGATGCTGGATGACCTTCTTGTCGCCTTTCATGTCTGCGTCTGCCTTGCAGGGGGAGTTAGCGTCAAATTCTGGGCCGATGGTTTTCGGCTGTCAAACCTAAGTATTTGAATTTAAAGTTAAAATTAATATGAATACGAATGCTTAAGTTCTGCGCTTGGGCGCTAAGGTGTTGAATTTTAGGCATAAAAAAACCGGACGCTATGTCCGGTTTTTTATAGCGCTAAATTCATGCGGCAACAAAGTTTGCCGGGTAGGCCATGGGCGCTTGGCTGCTTTGTACTTCGCTTAGGGTGTCGCGTACCACTTGTTTGGCCAGGCAAGCACATTTACCGCACTGGCTCGCAACACCCAGGGTGGCGCGCACGTCACGGTAGCTGCAGCAGCCTTCGTAGATGGCTTCGCGGATCTGACCGTCAGTAATACCTTCGCAGAGACACACGTACATGGTTAAGGCTCGTGGCAGGGCAGTGGCTAGTGCGAAGGATACTAATGTTAATGAGAATGCTTGTCAAAACTGTGTGTGGTTGATTGCGAATTGCCTGACGGACGGTGCAAGTGAGCGTCTGCCAGCGGGTGAGGTGATTTGCTTTGAGTCATCGCGGCCCGTGTCGCAGTTAGCTGTGAGTGATCGGGCGTGCGGCAATCGACCGAGATTCGTTGCCGTCTGCTTGCCCATAGGCGGAAAGCATTTGCCGCTTTGCCACGCCCGGCTTCTCATTTATCAATTAAGTAGTTGATAAATAAGTAAAAATTAATATGGCACAAGCATTGCTTATGGTCTTGCACGGAAAGGCGCACCACCCACCGGCAAAGGTTTTAGACCATGAGCATCAGTTTCGATCGGGCACTCGGCATCCATGAACAAGCACTGGGCTTTCGCGCTCAGCGCGCAGAAGTGTTGGCCAACAACATCGCCAACGCGGATACGCCGAACTACAAGGCGCGTGATCTGCAGTTTGCCAATGTGCTGGCGGAGCAGAGTGCAAAGAGCCAGCGCGGCCCGGTCAGCCTGAACCGTACGGATAGTCAGCATATTGCTGCCGAGGGGGTGGCCGGCGGTGATGCCAGCCTGGAGTACCGCATTCCTTTCAGCCCGTCGATTGATCAGAACACTGTCGACCTGCAGATCGAGCAATCCAACTACGCCGAGAACTCGGTGCAGTTCCAGGCCAGCTTCACTTTCCTCAATAGTAAGTTCAAAGGGCTGGTCAACGCCCTGCGCGGCGAATAACAGGAGCCTGATGCCATGTCACTAGCCAGTGTGTTCAACATTGCCGGAACCGGTATGAGCGCTCAGAGCACTCGCCTGAATACCATCGCCAGCAACATCGCCAACGCTGAATCGGTTTCTTCAAGCATTGATCAAACCTACCGCGCGCGCCATCCGGTATTCGCCACCATGTTCCAGTCCGCGCAGAACGGCGACCGTGGCTCGCTGTTTGCCGAGCAGGATGAAGCTGGCGTAGGCGTGCAGGTGCTGGGTGTGGTCGAAGATCAAAGCAGCCTGATGCCGCGCTATGAGCCGAATCATCCGGCGGCCGATGCCGGCGGTTATGTGTACTACCCCAACGTCAATGTGGTGGAGGAGATGGCTGACATGATCTCTGCCAGCCGGGCATTCCAGACCAATACCGAAATGATGAATACCGCCAAGCAGATGATGCAGCGCGTATTGACCCTGGGTCAGTAAGCCAGCGGATAAGGAGCGCAGACCGATGAGTACTGTTGGCGATGTGACTGGTTCGGCACTGGATCAATACCAGATCAAGAACGAAACCAAGACGAACAAAGACCTGGGCAAGAACGAGTTTCTTAACTTGCTGGTGGCCCAGTTGAATAACCAGAACCCGCTGGAGCCGCAAGGCAACGGCGAGTTTATCGCCCAGCTGGCGCAATTCAGTCAGGTGGAGGGGATCGAGAAGTTGAATACCAGCATGGGCTCGCTGCTCACGGGTTATCAGTCTTCTCAGGCGCTGCAGGCCTCTTCGCTGGTGGGGCGCAAGGTGATTATCCCAAGCGAAAAAGCCGTGGTTGATACCAGCGAGAGCTTTAAAGCCAGCCTGGTGCTGCCGGCGAGCAGCAGCAACGTCTACGTCAACATTTACGACAAGGCCGGTGCCGCGGTCGGGCGTGTGAACTTGGGTGAGCAGGCGGCCGGTAATGTCAGCTTTATCTGGGACGGCAAGGATGCCAGCGGCAATCTGTTGCCGCCTGGCACATACAAGTTCGAGGCGCAGGCTACCTACGCCGACGGCACTAAGGGGCTTTACACCATGCTGCCGGCTAACGTCGACAGTGTGACCCTGGGCGGCAAAGAGTTGATGTTGAACCTGGCTGGGCTCGGCAGCGTGCCAATGTCGCAAGTCCAGGTGATCGGTCAGTAATTAACAGGTTTTAGCCAGGTTATAGCCGCCGGCTGTCCGGCAAAGGAGTCTTCTATGGGTTTCAATATCGGTCTGAGCGGTCTGCGTGCCGCCACCAGCGACCTCAACGTGACCGGCAACAACATCGCCAACGCCGGTACTGCGGGCTTCAAGCAGTCACGTGCCGAGTTTGCCGATGTGTATGCCGCATCTGTGTTGGGTACTGGTTCGAACCCGCAGGGCAGTGGCGTGCTGTTGGCGGATGTGTCGCAGCTATTCAATCAGGGCAACATCAATTACACGCAGAATGCCCTGGATCTGGCGATCAATGGCAATGGTTTCTTTCAGACCAGCAACAACGGCGACGTCAGCTACACCCGTGCGGGTTACTTCGGTACAGACCGCGATGGCTTTATGGTGAATAACTTTGGCTATCGGCTGCAGGGCTATGCGGTGGATGCCAACGGCAATTTGCAGAATGGCATCGTGAATGACTTACGTATCGAGACGGCCAGTCAAGAGCCCCGTGCAACCGAGAAACTTGAGCAGGTGTTCAACCTCAACTCGACCAATAAGGTACCGACCACCGTCCCGTTCAACCCGTCGGACCCCACAACCTATAACTCGTCAACCTCAACCAATATTTACGACACTCAAGGTAACTCACACGTATTCACCCAGTACTTTCTCAAGACGGGCCCCAATACCTGGCAGATGAATGTACTGATCGATGGGCGTAATCCAGATGATCCGACGTTGACCACGCCGTCGTCCGTGAATTTGCAGTTCACCACTGCTGGGCAGCTGGATATTCCTGCGCTGATCGCCTCGACACCGACAGGTTTTGCGGTGGATGCAAATGGTGTGATTAACCTGACCACCTGGGTTCCTGCTGCGCCGGATACCTCTATTCCTCAGGTGTGGAGCAGTAACGGTGCTGATGCCAGTGCTGCGGGTGTAGCGATCGATATTCGCCCATCGACACAGTTCTCCAGCAACTTTGCGGTCAATCGGGTCAGTCAGGACGGCTACACCACCGGTCAACTGGCAGGGTTGGAGATCGATGATACGGGTGTGATCTTCGCGCGCTACACCAACGGCCAGTCAAAGGTGCAGGGGCAGGTGATTCTGGCCAACTTTGCCAACGTGCAAGGTCTGACGCCGGTGGGCAAAACTGCCTGGGTGCAGTCCTTCGAGTCTGGTGAGCCGGTACGCGGAACCCCGCGCAGCGGCACCCTGGGTGCTCTGCAGTCCGGTGCCTTGGAGGACTCCAACGTCGAACTGTCGGATCAGTTGGTCAACTTGATCGTGGCGCAGCGCAACTACCAGGCCAATGCCAAGACCATTGAGACCGAAAGTGCGGTGACCCAGACCATTATCAACCTGCGTTGATAGGTGTTGCCTGCGGCAGGCGCGTGCCTGTCGCGGGCGGCAAAAGTACGCCGCGCTGGCATTTAGAAGGCTCCTTTCGGAGCCTTTTTTATTTTATAAATTACATATAAATCAAGTGCTTATATTTATTTTTCGAGTGCTGGCACAACCATTGCTTTAAAGCTTGCATAGAGCAGCGGGGCGGCAAGCCCACTCGGAGAATAACCATGGACAAGATGCTGTACGTTTCCATGACTGGTGCCCACAACAACACCCTGGCCCAGCGTGCCCACGCCAACAACCTGGCGAACATCACCACCAATGGTTTCCGCCGGGATTTCGAGCAGGCGCGTTCCATGCCGATTTTTGGTGACAGTTATCCGTCGCGGGTTTACGCCATGAGCGAACGCCCGGGTACTGACTTCACTCCAGGCTCTTTGCAGGAAACGGGACGTGACCTGGACGTGGCGATTGGTGGCAAAGGTTGGTTAGCCGTGCAAGCACCTGACGGCAGCGAAGCCTACGTACGCACCGCCAGCTTGAATGTCGATGCCTTGGGCGTGTTGCGTACCGGCAATGGCTTGCCGGTGATGGGCAACGCCGGGCCGATTGCGGTGCCGCCAGAGCAGAAAATCGAAATCGGCAAGGACGGCACCATCAGCATTCGTGCCTTGGGTGAGGCGCCCAATGTGCTGGCCGAAGTAGACCGTCTGAAACTGGTCAACCCGGACCTCAAGCAGATGGAGAAGGGCACTGACGGCCTGATCCGCTTCAAGGGCCAAGGCCCGGTACAGGCGGACGCCAATATGGAGATTACCTCGGGCTTTCTCGAATCGAGCAACGTCAACGCCGTGGAAGAGATGACTGCGATCCTCTCGCTGTCCCGCCAATTCGAATTGCAAGTGAAGATGATGCGCACCGCCGAAGACAATTCGTCGGCCATGGCGCGCGTCTTGCAGATGACCTAATTATCAGCACGTGGCGTCGTTAAAACGGCGCCCGAGGAGAATCGATATGCTTCCGGCACTGTGGGTCAGCAAGACCGGTCTGTCCGCCCAGGACATGAACCTGACCACTATTTCCAACAACCTGGCCAACGTTTCAACCACGGGCTTCAAACGTGATCGCGCCGAGTTCGAGGACCTGCTGTACCAGATCCGTCGTCAGCCGGGTGGCCAATCCAGTCAGGACAGCCAACTGCCGTCCGGTCTGCAGCTGGGTACGGGTGTACGGGTGGTCGGCACGCAAAAGATCTTCACCGCCGGTAGCCTGCAAACCACTGAGCAGCCACTGGATATGGCGATCAATGGCCGGGGGTTCTTCCAGGTGCTGCTGCCGGACGGCACGGTGTCCTATAGCCGCGACGGTAGCTTTCACCTGAACTCCGATGGCCAGGTGGTGACGTCCAACGGTTATGCCTTGGAGCCTGCCATTGTGCTGCCCAACGAGGTGCGCACCTTTACTGTGGGTGAAGACGGCACTGTGTCAGTCACCACAGCCGGTAACCCGCAGCCACAGATCGTTGGCAACTTGCAGACCGCAGATTTCATCAACCCGGCGGGGCTGGAAGCCATCGGCAACAACCTGTTTCTGGAAACAGCTTCCAGCGGCGCGCCGCAAGTCGGTACACCGGGCCTGAACGGCCTGGGCACCACGCTGCAGAACACTCTGGAAAACTCCAACGTCAGCGTGGTTGAAGAGTTGGTGAACATGATCACCACGCAGCGTGCGTATGAAATGAACTCCAAGGTCATTTCCACCGCTGACCAGATGCTTGGCTTTATTTCGCAGAATCTCTGATAGGTAAGGCGGGTTAGTCGCTCCGCGACGGGCTCGGCTTTGGATATGGCAAGGAATGCTTGAACGGGTACTGGTGGCTCAGGTTGCGCACCACCCCAGGCAACGCATGAGGTAGTAGATATGAACCGGCTGATAATCATAAGTGCACTGCTTGGCCCTTTGGCTTTGAGCGGCTGCATGGCTCCCGCGCCTAAGCCGGATGATCCCTATTACGCGCCTGTGATGCCACGTACACCGCTGCCGGCTGCGCAGAACAACGGCTCGATCTATCAGGCCGGTTTTGAGAATGGTCTGTTCGGTGATCGCAAGGCTTACCGCGTGGGTGACATCATCACCATCACCCTGAATGAGCGCACCCAGGCCAGTAAGAACAGCAACAGCCAGATCAGCAAAGACAGCTCCGCCAATATCGGCGTGCCTAACCTGTTCGGTATGACGGTTTCTCCGCAGAATCCTTTGACCGCTATTGGTGGCCTTGGGCGTGTGGCCGAAGGGCTTGGTATGACTGCGGATAACCTGAGTTTGGGCTCAAGTTTTGATGCCGCACGCTCGGCGGATGGCTCTGGTGCGGCAGGGCAGAGCAATAGCTTAACCGGCTCGATTACCGTGTCAGTGGCCGAAGTGATGCCTAACGGCGTGTTACTGGTGCGCGGTGAAAAGTGGATGACCCTCAATACTGGCGATGAACTGGTGCGGATTGCCGGCCTGGTGCGCGCCGATGACATCGCCACCGACAACACCGTGTCCTCGACCCGTATTGCCGATGCACGCATCACCTACTCGGGCACTGGCGCCTTCGCTGATGCCAGCCAGCCGGGTTGGATGAGTCGTTTCTTTATTAGCCCAATGTGGCCGTTCTGAGGATGGCCACCATGACGCTTCCTAAATACCTAGTGGTGATTGCGGCCATGCTGATGGCGTCGCTGGCGCAGGCCGAGCGCTTGAAAGACCTGGCCAGCATCCAGGGCGTGCGTTCTAACCAGCTGATCGGCTACGGCCTGGTGGTCGGCCTTAATGGCAGCGGCGACCAGACCACCCAGACGCCGTTTACGGTCCAGACCTTCAACAACATGATGGCGCAGTTCGGCATCAAGGTGCCGCAGGGTGGCAACGTGCAGTTGAAGAACGTGGCTGCAGTGTCGATCCATGCTGACCTGCCGGCGTTCGCCAAGCCCGGGCAGACCATCGACATCACCGTGTCCTCCATCGGTAACGCCAAAAGCCTGCGTGGCGGCAGCCTGTTGATGACGCCGCTGAAGGGGATCGACGGCAACGTTTACGCCATTGCTCAGGGCAATCTGGTGGTCGGTGGGTTCGACGCCGAAGGCGGCGATGGTTCGCGGATTACCGTCAACGTACCGTCAGCGGGGCGCATTCCCGGTGGGGCAACGGTCGAGCGCCCGGTGCCTAGCGGTTTCGATCAGGGCAACACCCTGACCCTCAACCTCAATCGTCCGGATTTCACCACCGCGAAGAATATCGTCGACCATATCAACGAACTGCTTGGCCCAGGTGTGGCGCAGGCAGTGGATGGTGGATCGATTCGCGTCAGTGCGCCACTTGATCCGGGTCAGCGGGTGGACTACCTGTCGATTCTGGAAAACCTTGAAGTTGAAATCGGCCAGGCCGTGGCCAAAGTCATCATCAATTCTCGTACCGGCACCATCGTGATTGGCCAGAACGTGCGCGTACAACCTGCTGCTGTGACCCATGGCAGCCTGACTGTGACCATTACCGAAGACCCGATTGTCAGCCAGCCGGATGCCTTGTCGGGCGGCCAGACGGCAGTAGTGCCGCGTTCGAAGGTGAATGCCGAAGAAGAAGCCAAACCGATGTTCAAGTTCGGCCCGGGGACCACGCTGGATGAAATCGTCCGTGCGGTGAATCAGGTGGGCGCTTCGCCTTCCGACCTAATGGCCATCCTGGAGGCGCTGAAACAAGCCGGCGCTCTGCAGGCTGATCTGATCGTGATTTAAGGGAGCGCACGCGATGGACTCTCGCCTTTCAGCCGGTTTGCTCGGCGGCACCAGCACTGTCGACAGTGGTGCCTATAACGATCTCAATCGCCTCAACCAATTCAAGGTTGGCGGTGACAGCGAAAAAAACATCAAGAAGGTGGCTCAGGAGTTCGAGTCGCTATTTCTTAATGAAATGCTCAAGGCCATGCGTTCGGCCAACGAAGTGTTCGGTGAAGGCAACTTCATGAACAGCAGCGAGAGCAAAACCTATCAGGACATGCACGATCAACAGCTGTCGGTGACCCTTTCCAACCACCAGAACGGCATCGGTCTGGCCGATGTGCTGGTGCGGCAAATGTCGAAGATCAAGGATGCGAGCAGCCGTCCTAACCCGTTTGCCCAGGTGGATGAGCCGGTGCCGAGCGCACCCAGCAAGCCCTTGGCCAAGGTCGACAGTGCGCGCGACGACACCTCATTGATCAACCAGCGGCGCCTGTCTCTGCCGGGCAAGCTGACGGACCGTCTGCTGGCGGGCATCGTGCCTTCGGCCACGGCCGCCGAAGGTCAGCCGTTGGCACAGAATGACTGGATTCCGGCCAAGGCTTTTGCCGCCCCCGCCGATACCGCGCTGGGGCTCAACGGCACGGATGCGATCACCGGCCGGCGCATTGCTCAACCACCGCTGGCGCCGGGCAAAGCCGCGTTCGGTTCGAAGGATGAGTTTATTGCTGCCATGTTGCCGATGGCCGAGAAGGCCGCCGAGAAGATTGGCGTCGATCCGCGTTACCTGGTGGCTCAGGCCGCACTGGAAACCGGTTGGGGCAAATCGATCATTCGTCAGCAGGACGGTACCAGCAGTCACAACCTGTTTGGCATCAAAACCCATAACACCTGGGAAGGCGACTCGGCGAGGGTGCTAACCACTGAATTCAAGGGTGGCAAAGCCGTCAAGGAAGCCGCCTCGTTTCGCGCCTATGACTCCTTCGAGCACAGCTTTAACGATTTTGTGAGTTTCCTGCAGGGCAATGGCCGCTACGAGAAAGCCCTGGCCAGCACTGACAAGCCTGAACAGTTCGCCCGAGAGCTGCAGAAAGCTGGTTACGCCACGGACCCGCAATACGCCCGCAAGATTGCTCAGATAGCGCGGCAGATGCAGACCTATCAAACAGTCGCGGCAGTCGGTACGCCGTCCACCAACGGATGATGAAAGATGGCTGACTTACTCAATATTGGCCTGTCCGGTCTTGCCGCGAACAAGACTTCGCTGGCAGTCACTGGTCACAACATCACCAACGTCAACACTCCAGGTTTCTCGCGCCAGGAGACTGTCCAGGCCACGCGTATTCCGCAGTTCAGCGGTGCCGGCTATATCGGCTCGGGCACCACGCTGGTCGATGTACGGCGCATCTATAACGAATTTCTCAATACCCAGGTACGTAGCAGCACGGCGCTTAACAGCGATACCCAGAGCTACCTGGGGCAGATCAATCAGCTCGACTCATTGCTGGCTGGCAGCACCACCGGCGTCAATCCTGGGTTGCAGAAGGTGTTTGCCGCGCTGCAAACCGCAGCCGAAGACCCAGCTAACATCCCGGCGCGGCAGCTGGCGCTGTCTGAAGCTGAGGGCTTGGCCAAGCGCTTCAATACTGTGTACGACCGCTTAAACGAGCAGAATGCCTTTATCAACAAACAACTCTCGGCAGTGACGGATCAGGTCAATCAGTTGGCCACCTCAATCGCCGGGTACAACGAGGCCATCGCGGTGGCCGCCTCCAATGGTCAGCAACCCAACGACTTGTTGGATGCCCGTGAAGAAGCCGTACGCAAGCTGTCGACCTTTATTGGCGTGACGGTGGTTGCGCAAGATGACAACAGCTACAACCTGTTTGTCGGCTCCGGTCAGCCGCTGGTAGTGGGCAGTACGGCATCGCGCCTGGAAGTTGTACCGGGCTTGTCTGACCCGCTGCGCAGTGAAGTTCAGTTCGTCAGTGGTAACTCACGCCAGGGCATTACCTCGCTGATCACTGGCGGCGAGATGGGCGGGCTGATTCGCTACCGTGAGGATGTACTGGACACCACGCTGAACTCGGTTGGACGCCTGGCCTTATCCGTTACTGATCAGGTCAACCGCCAATTGGGTCAGGGCCTGGACCTCAACGGTCAGTTTGGCAATGGGCTGTTTCGCGAGCTGAATGACCCAGAATTGATTGGTCAGCGCAGTCTCGCGCGTATCGGTAATAGCGATACCACGGCCAACCTGAATGTACTTATTGAAGACACCACCCAGCTGACCACCAGCGACTATGAGGTGGAGTTCACCAGCGCCACGGATTACACCGTGCGACGCGTCAGTGATGGCACCAGCTTTGGTCCCTTCGACATTACCGTAGTGCCAGCGGCGGAGTTTGATGGCGTGTCGTTGAACGTCGCCAGTGGCACCTTTGCTGCCGGTGATCGCTTTCGGGTGATGCCGACGCGCAACGCCGGTGAGTCCATCCGTGCCGATATGAAACGGCCTGAAGAGTTGGCTTTTGCCGCGCCGCTGAAATCGCAAACCAGTCCGGCAAATATCGGCACTGGGGTAATCAGCCAGCCCACGCTGCTGACTGAAATCGACATCTATGACCCAGTGGCTCAAACCAACCTGGAAACCAGCCTGCGCAATGCGCCGCCGCTGCGTATTGTCATGGGTGCCGGTGGCGGGGCTACCCAGGGCTATGACGTCGTTGATATCAATGGCAACGTGATTGATACCGGGGTAATCGTGCCGGGGCAGAACAACAAGATCACGATTACCGTGCCCGCGACCGCTGGCCCACCCGCCGTCCCGGTGCCCTTTGACTATGAAGTAGCCATCAGTGGCCGGCCGCAAGGGGGCGACAATTTTTCGGTTTCCTTCAACACCAATGGGGTGTCTGATAACCGTAATGCCCTGAAGCTGATTGATCTGCAAAATCGCACGACCATTGGGATCAACCCATTGGCTCCAGCAACCACTGGATCAAGCTTTACCGATGCTTACGGCGATCTGGTGGAGCGGGTGGGCACCCTGACCAGTCAGGCTCGGGTTGATGGTGAAGCCACTGGCGCCATTCTCAAACAGGCCACCGATAACCGCGATTCGATTTCAGCCGTCAATCTGGATGAAGAAGCGGCCAAATTGATTCAGTTTGAGCAGTACTACCAGGCCTCAGCGCAGATCATTCAAGTTGCCCGTAGCCTGTTCGATACACTGATTAATACGTTCTGACGCGCCGTCTAGAACTTCGAGGTTAGTTTTATGGTGATGCGCATCTCTTCGATTCAGGCCTTCAATAACGGCGTCAACGGCCTTGGGCGCAACTATTCCAATGTGATCCGGACCCAGGAACAGATCAGCAGCGGGAACCGTATTCTTACCCCGGCCGATGACCCGGTTGCCTCGGTGCGTTTGCTACAGCTCGAACAGCAGCAGGCGGTATTGGGTCAGTACAAGGAAAACCTCACGGCGGCGAAGAACAGTCTGACTCAGGAAGAAACCACGATCACCTCGGTGGTGAACGTGTTGCAGCGTATCCGTGAGCTTGCAGTGCAGGCCGGTGGCGGCGCACTGTCAGGTAATGACCGTCGCTCGATCGCCAAAGAGCTGAGCGAGCGCGAGGGTGAGCTGCTCAACCTGATGAACAGTCGTAACGCGCGTGGTGAGTATTTGTTCAGCGGTTTTCTTGGCAAAACCGAACCCTTTCTGCGTAACCCAGACGGCACGTATTCCTATCAGGGTGATGAGGGCCAGCGCAGCCTGCAGGTGGCCGGCTCGAGCAACGTGGCAATCAACGATAACGGCAAGCGCCTCTTTGAAGATGTGGCTAATGCGAATCGGATTATCAATGGGCTTGGCGTGAATAACGCTGCGTTACCAACGCCGCCGTTACCGGCCACCACTATTCCAGCGCTGCCGGCGGCAGATCAGCGGGTGTTTATCTCCCCAGGACTGGTGCAGGACAATCAAGCCTTCAACAGTAACTTTCGCGCTGGCGAGCCCTATTCGCTGGCGTTTGTCAGCGGTACTGAATTTCGCATCTATGACAGTGCTGGTGCGGACGTCACATCTGAGGTGCCCGGCGGTGGCGTGATTGACCCCCTGATCAATAGTGGTAACACCATCAATTTTCGTGGCATGCGTTTCCAGTTAGACGTGGTCCTGCAGCCTGGGGATAATGAGCTCGACCTGGACAACCTGTTGGCTGATACCGCCACACCGGGGACCCCAGGTATCAATACCCACAGTTTTACCCTGCAGTCCGCGCCCACGGACTTTTCAGTTAATCGCTCATCCACCAACAACTCGGCTGCCATTGTTGCTCCAGCAGGGATCAGCAACCAGGCAACCTTTGACAGCCAGTTTCCGACATCCGGGGTTGTCATCCGGTTTACCGACGACACCAATTACGAGGTCTACTCCCAGCCAGTGGGGCCTGGCAGTCCGGTATTAACGACTGGTGCCGTGGCGGGGCCTTATCCGGCAACCTTCAGCGTGTTCGGTGCTGATTTCACCTTGTCCGCTCCGGCAGCGGTCGCTGGCGGTGACGAATTCGGCGTGCAGCCGCAGTTTCAAGAACAGCGCAGCATTCTCAACACCATTAGCCGCCTGCGTCAGGCACTCGAGTCTTCCCCTACATCGCCAGCGGGTAACCTCGGTGTGCGCAACGAAGTGGCAATTGCCCTGACTAACTTGGACAACGGCATGGGCAGGGTGCTGGAGGTGCAGACTGAAATCGGTGCGCGGATGAACCTCATCGAAACCACCGAAATTGATAACGAAGATGTCACTCTTGTAAACAAATCCGTGCAGGCTGATCTGCGTGAGCTGGACTATGCCGAGGCATTGTCTCGCTTGTCATTTCAAACGATCGTGTTGGAGGCTGCGCAGCAGAGCTATGTGAAGATCGCGGGGTTAAATTTATTTAATCAGTTGCGCTAGCGCTCCCCTGGTGCAGTGGCCTTAATGGGCTCTGGAGCCATGTTGCAGGTTCTAATATGTTGATTGCTTTACGCGAAACCCCAGCTTGCTGGGGTTTCGCGTTTCTGGTGTGTGGGAAGGTGGCTGTTTAGCCTGTCTGGACTATTGCGCTGAAGGATTGTGATCAGGTGTTTTGACCTAGCCAGTAGGTTGCTACTGTTTAATCAAACATAGTTGGCCAAGGTTTTGCTTAATCAGTAGTAGAGTGGGTAATGTGCTGTTTTATTGGCACTTTCCAATACGGCCTGTATTTATGGCCTAAAGGTATTTTTCAGTGATGCCCTGTTTGAGGTTTGAATAATGAAGGCAGTGATTTTGGCTGGTGGGTTGGGCACTCGCATCAGTGAGGAGTCCCACCTCAAGCCAAAGCCCATGATCGAAATTGGTGGCAAGCCGATCATTTGGCACATCATGAAAATCTACTCCCACTATGGCATCAATGATTTCGTTATTTGCCTGGGCTACAAGGGCTATGTAATCAAGGAATATTTTGCCAACTACTTCCTGCACATGTCGGATGTCACTTTTGACATGGGCGAAAACCGTATGCACATCCATCAGCGTCACGCTGAACCGTGGCGCGTAACGCTGGTTGATACGGGTGAATCAACCGGTACAGGCGGTCGTCTTAAGCGTGTACGCGATTACCTGGGTGATGAGGCCTTTTGCTTTACCTACGGTGATGGGGTCTCAGATATCGACATCCCAGCACTGATCGCTTTCCACAAACAGCATGGCAAATTGGCCACTGTTACCGCAGTACAGCCACCAGGTCGCTACGGTGCACTTGATGTCCAAGGGCAGGTGGTCAGTGGGTTTCAGGAGAAGCCGCTGGGTGATGGTGGTTGGATAAACGGCGGTTTTTTTGTACTGGAGCCGGCGGTCATCGACTATATCGAGGATGACGCCACGACCTGGGAGTTTGAACCCATGCGTGCGCTGGCCAGCGAAGGACAGCTGATGAGTCACCTGCATCGTGGTTTCTGGCAGCCGATGGACACTCTGCGTGATCGGGTGTTCTTGGAAGATCGCTGGAAAAGCGGTGAGGCGGAGTGGCAGCTATGGCGGTGAGCCCGGACTTCTGGAGAGGGCGTAAAGTCCTGCTGACTGGGCATACCGGCTTCAAGGGTGGCTGGCTGGCACTGTGGTTGCGTCAGCTCGGGGCTGATCTGCGTGGTTTTGCCTTGCCCGCGGCTACCACACCGTCGCTGTGGCAGGTGGCGCAACTGGATCAGCAGATCACGGGTGAGTTTGCGGATATTCGTGATGCCGCCAGGTTGAGTGATGCGTTGCTGGAGTTTCAGCCTGAACTGGTTCTGCACTTGGCTGCGCAACCCTTGGTACGTGAGTCTTACCGAGCGCCAGCGGAGACTTATGCCACCAATGTCATGGGTACGCTCAACCTGCTGGAGGCCATTCGCTCTACTGATTCTGTACGCGCTGTTGTGGTGGTGACCACTGACAAATGTTACGAGAATCGCGAGTGGCCATGGCCTTATCGGGAGCAAGATGCTCTCGGAGGTTTTGATCCGTATAGCAGCAGCAAGGCATGTGTTGAAGTGCTGTGCGCCAGTTACCGAAACTCCTTCCTTAGGGCCTCAGGTGTTGCCTTGGCAACTACTCGTGCGGGCAATGTCCTGGGTGGTGGTGACTGGTCTGCGGAGCGCTTGATCCCCGATATCTTCAGCGCTTGGCAGCAAGGTCGAGAAGTGATTTTGCGCTACCCCCATGCGACTCGCCCCTGGCAGCACGTGCTTGATCCATTAATGGGGTATTTACAACTGGCGCAAGGACTGCTGACTGATCCTGAACGTCATGCTGCTGCTTGGAACTTTGGACCAGACAGTGCCGGGCTCGCGACAGTGGAGGCGGTCGTGAGGCGTCTTGCGGAGCTCTGGCCGGGTGAGGCTCGTTGGTCTGCCTCTGCCGATGCCCAGCCGCATGAGGCGGGGTTACTGGCGCTGGACTCCAGCAAGGCCAGACAATCGCTGGGATGGGCTCCGCGTTGGTCACTGGATACGACGCTGAAGCGCACACTGGACTGGCAGTTGGCCTGGCAAAACGGGCGTGACATGGCATGCGTTACCCGCGAACAGATCGCGGCTCACCAAGGCGAAATTCAATGAGTGACAGCACCGCGCAACAGCTGCGCCAACAGATTGCCGAGTTGGTCGGACGCTATGCCGAACTGCAGATGGCGCCTAAGCCATTTGTGGTGGGGCAGAACTCGGTGCCGCCATCGGGAAAAGTGATTGGCGCGGGTGAGTTGCAGTCAATGACCGAGGCTGTGCTCGATGGATGGCTGACCACCGGGCGCTTCAATGAGGCGTTCGAGAAGCGTCTGGCCAAGTACCTTGGACGCCGTTGCGTCCTCACCACCAACTCAGGTTCATCAGCCAATCTGTTGGCATTTTCCGCATTGACCTCGCCGCGTCTCGGTGATCGGGCGATCAAGCCTGGTGACGAAGTGATTGGTGTAGCGGCTGGCTTTCCGACTACCGTCAATCCGATCTTGCAATTCGGTGCGGTACCGGTTTTTGTGGATGTTGAATTGCCGACCTACAACATCGATCCGGCGAAGATCGAAGCGGCAATCAGCCCGAAAACCAAGGCCATCATGTTGGCCCACACGCTGGGTAATCCCTTCGATCTCAGTGTGGTTCGCGCCCTGTGTGATAAGTACGGCCTGTGGTTGATCGAGGACTGCTGCGATGCTCTGGGGTCGACCTATCAAGGGCATATGGTCGGTACGTTCGGTGATATCGGTACCCTCAGTTTTTATCCGGCGCACCACATCACCATGGGTGAGGGCGGTGCTGTATTTACCAACAACCCGGCGCTTAAACGCATTATCGAATCCTTTCGTGACTGGGGGCGTGATTGCTATTGCGCGCCAGGTGAGGACAACACCTGTGGCAAGCGGTTTTGCTGGCAGTTGGGCGATTTACCAGAGGGTTATGACCACAAGTACACCTACTCACACTTGGGCTACAACCTGAAGATCAC
Organism: Pseudomonas sp. OTU750018; assembly: GCF_011636575.1. Taxonomy (NCBI): domain Bacteria; kingdom Pseudomonadati; phylum Pseudomonadota; class Gammaproteobacteria; order Pseudomonadales; family Pseudomonadaceae; genus Pseudomonas; species Pseudomonas sp. OTU750018. The sequence goes on along the minus strand of NZ_JAAPAU010000001.1, from coordinate 450,338 downwards.
CGATATGCAGGCTGCCTGTGCGTTGGCGCAGATGGACCGCGTTGATGACTTCATCGTTGCCCGCAAGCGTAATTTCACTTGGCTCAGTGAGCGCCTGGCCGGCTGTCAGGATTTTCTAATGCTGCCGCAGGCCACGCCTGGTAGTGACCCTTCCTGGTTTGGCTACCCCATGACCTTGCGTGATGGTTGCGGTATCCGTCGGGTTGAGTTGCTGCGTTATCTGGATGCGCAAGGTGTCGGTACACGGCTGCTGTTTGCCGGTAACCTGGTGCGCCAGCCCTATATGCAAGGCCGCAATTTCAGGGTCTCAGGTGAGTTGTCGGTAACCGATAAAGTGATGCACGACACCTTCTGGATCGGTGTGTGGCCTGGGCTCGGCGAGGAACATTTGGAGCACGCTGCGCGTTGTCTAGAGACTTTCTTCGGCTTGAGGGCGGGCTGATGAATGCCTATATCCTCTGCGGTGGCTTTGGCACCCGCCTGCGCAGTGTGATCAACGACACGCAGAAGGCCGTGGTGGATATTCACGGTCGTCCATTCCTGGCTCTGGTGCTGGCGCAATTGTGTGAGGCCGGTGTCAGTCGCGGTGTGCTCTGCGCGCATTATCGTGCTGATCAACTGGCCGCATTGTTGCCCTCGTTAGAGGCAGAGTCTGGTTTGCCGTTGCAGTTGGTGATCGAGGAAACCCCGCTGGGCACCGGTGGTGCTGTGCTGAACGCCTTACTTCAAGTGCCGCCTGATGGGCGTTATCTGGTGCTTAACGCGGACACTTTCCTTGATCCCTACGCGTATCGCCTTGCACTGGACAGCGAGCGAGACGTTCTGGTCGGCGTGCAGGTCGAGGATCGCTCGCGCTATGGCAGTTTGGATTGCTCTGCGCTGGGCGAAGTACTTGGTTTCGAGGAAAAAGGTCAGGCGGGACCTGGTTTGATCAATGCCGGCGTCTATGGTTTTACGGCTGGCGCGCTAGAGAATATGCCTGTCACAAGTTGTTCTATGGAGCATGACCTACTGCCGTCACTTATGCGTCAGCACAGGCTGTATGTATGTGAGTACAGCGGAGCGTTCGTGGACATAGGTACACCTGATTCTCTGGATGCGTTCAAGTCTAAATTGCGCGGGAGTGCCGTCTGATGAGCGTGCTGGTCAAGGAACTCACGATCGACATGCAGCAGACGATTCTTGATGCCATCAAATGCATTGAGTCCGGGAATCTGCAGATCGCCTTTGTCGTTGCCGCGGATATGCGTCTGCTCGGTGTTGTGACCAATGGCGATGTACGCCGTTACCTGTTGCAGGGTGGCTTGACCAATCAGCCCGTCACAGCCTGTATGAACCGTGAGTTTCGTAGCGTATCGGTTACCACCCCGCGTGAAGACTTGTTGAAAGCGTTCGATCTCGGGCATAACGCTTTGCCAGGTCTGGATGCCGAAGGGCGCCTTGTTGAGGTCTACACCCGCCAGATGGCAGCCAGCGCAGAGGTGCCTGTACTGGCACGTGCGCGTGCTCCGGTGCGGATGAGTTTTTGTGGTGGCGGTGCTGATCTGACCTACTTTTTTATCGACCACCCAGCTGCTGTGCTCAGCTGCACAGTGGGGCTCTACGCTCACGCAACCCTGGTCCCCCGTGACGATAGACAGATCCATATTTTTTCCGAAGATCTGGGGCGTGAAGAACACTTCAATTCGCTGCCAGCACTGCTGTCGACTGCAGAGAAGAGCTTGCTGGCAACCATCGTTTCGGTGATCAAGCCCAAGTACGGTTTTGATCTGTACCTGCGTTCAGACTTTCCAGTGGGGTCTGGATTGGGAGGGTCTTCTGCGGCCACCATCGCTAGCATCGCGGCGTTCAATGAGTTGCGCCAGGATCGTTGGAACACTTATGAGATTGCCGAACTCGCTTTCCAGGCCGAGCGCCTGTGCTTCGGCATTGCCGGTGGTTGGCAGGATCAGTACGCCTCAGCCTTTGGTGGCTTCAACCTGATTGAGTTCGAGAACCAGCGCAACCTGGTTCACCCGATTCGCTTGGAAGAAGCTATCCGCAATGAGCTGGAGTCATGCCTGGTGCTGTGTGACACCGGTATTTCCCATGACTCGGGGCGTTTGCATGAGCTGCAACGTGAAGAGATAGAGGCCGAGTCGTCACAAACTGAGCTGCTCAGCGCCAGTGTGGCGCTATGTCGACGTATGCACCGTTACCTGATGCGTGGCGAGCTGCGTGATTTTGGCCTGTGTCTCGATGAAGCCTGGCAGTTGAAGAAGCGCTTCTCCTCTGCGATCAGCCATGGTCGTCTGGATGCGATCTACGCCGCGGCGCTAGCGGCCGGCGCATTGGGCGGCAAGTTGCTTGGCGCGGGTGGGGGAGGCTTCTTTCTGTTCTACGTACAGCCACAGTATCGGCAGCGGGTTGTGCATGCAGTGCGTGCACTGGGCTGTCAGACCCAGAACTTCCGCTTTGAATCCAGCGGCGTAACTTCATGGCGAACAAAAATCCAATGACTCCTATTTTTCTTGACGGTATTGCGCTGGGCGGCGAGCGCGTCTTTGTGATTGCCGAGGCCGGAAACAATCACAATGGTTCGCTGGCGCTGGCCAAGCGCCTGGTGGATGCAGCGCTCGATGCAGGAGCCGACTGCGTCAAGTTCCAGCTGCGCAACCGTGAGGCGCTGTACCGGCGCAAGGCTGATGGCTCGAGGGCCGAAGACCTCGGCGTAGAGTACATCCAGGACCTGCTGGACAAGGTTGAGCTGAGCGTCGAAGAGCATCGTGAGGTGCGTGAGTACTGTAAACAGAAGGGCATCATTTATCTGTGCACACCCTGGGATGAGCCCAGTGTCGACGTGTTGGCGGATTTTGATGTCGCCGCCCTGAAGATCGCCTCGGCCGATCTGTGTAACCCCTACCTGATTGCCAAGGCCGCAAGCCTGGGCAAACCCCTGATTCTGTCTACCGGCATGTCCTTTGAGCACGAAATCGTTCGGGCCATTGAGCAGTTGAATGCGCTTGGTACGCCATTCGCGCTGCTGCATTGCAACAGCGCCTATCCGGCCCCCGAGTCCGATATCCAGCTTGGCTACTTACGCCGGCTGCAGGAACTGCATGATCTGGTTGGCTACTCCGGCCATGAGCGTGGCATCGCCATTACCCTCGGCGCAGTTGCCCTGGGCGCCAAGCTGGTGGAGCGGCACATCACCCTGGATAGGGGGATGGAAGGGCCGGATCACCTCGCCAGCCTGGAGCCGAGCGAGTTTCGCCAACTGGTCGACGGCATCCGTCAGCTGGAACTGGCATTGCCCTGGCAAGGCCCGGGTCGCCATGCCAGCCAGGGCGAGTTGCTCAATCGCGAGAATCTCGGCAAGAGCGTGATCGCTGCATGCGACATCGCCCGTGGCACGGTCATGGAAGCGTCGATGCTGCGCATCGCCAGCCCTGGCCAGGGTCTGCCGCCGTATCGTTTGCCGGAGCTACTGGGCAAGCCGGCCGGGCGCGATATCGCTCTGGGGGATTTTCTCTTCGATAGCGACCTGAACGAGCAGGCTCAGGAGCAGCGGCTGGCGTTCGACCTGCCGATTCGCTGGGGTGTGCCGGTGCGCTATCACGACTTCCGAGATTACCGTCGGCGGATCAGCCCGGACCTGTTCGAGTTCCACCTGTCCTACCGCGACCTCAGCCTCAAGCCGCAGCCGTTTCTCGCCGAGGTCGACTGTTCGCGCCTGGTGGTGCATGCGCCGGAGTTATTCGAGAACAGCGAGCTGCTGGATCTGGCGTCGGATGATCCTGCGTATCGCCAGCGCTCGATCGACAATCTGCGGCGGGTGGTGGACGCCACGCTGGAAATCGGCGAATTCTTCCCCAATGCAGATGCGCGTTTGATCGTGGCCAACATCGGTGGTTTTTCCGCTGACGAGCCGCGCCCGCTGGCCATGCGCCCGGAACTCTACGAGCGCTTCCACGAGGCCTGCCGTCAGGTGGATTTCGCCGGCACCGAGCTGATTCCGCAGAACATGGCGCCGTTCCCCTGGCACTTCGGTGGTCAGCGTCATCAGAACATCTTCATGATGCCCGAGGAACTGGCCGCTCAGGCGCGTGACCATGGTCTGCGCCTGTGTCTGGACCTGTCGCACCTGCAGATGACCTGTTTCCACTTCGGCCTCGACTTCCAGCAAGCGCTGGCCCTGTTGCTGCCGCATTCCGCGCACCTGCACGTGGCCGATGCCAAGGGCACCAACGGTGAGGGCGTGCTGATGGGCACCGGCGACATCGATTGGCCGGCCACTTGGGCGCAGATTCGCCAGCACCCGCAGGTCAGCTTCATTCCCGAGGTTTGGCAGGGGCATAAGGATCATGGCGCAGGATTCTGGTCGGCTTTGCGTTACCTGCAATCATTGCGAGGCAGCAGCCATGTATAGCGAAACATTTATTCAGCGCCTTGATCGTTTGCTGGCCGAGCCACTCGATGAAGTGCGTGAGCGCCAGACGCAAGCCCTGGATCGCTTGCTGGGCGGGCTGGATCAGCCATTCATCCTTTTCGGTGCCGGCAACCTGGGGCGCAAGGCGTTGGCCGTACTGCAGGCAATGGGCGTCAAGCCAGAGGCCTTTATCGACAACAACCCCGTGCTGTGGGGGACGCAGATCGAGCAGGTGCCGGTGTTTGCACCAGCAGCGCTGGCCCAGCAATGGCAGGGGCCACTGCCAGGTGTAATCGCAACTATCTGGTGTGGCGAGGCGAGCGACCGTATGGTCGACCGACTGGACCCGCTACGCGCTCTAGGGTTCGAGCGCATCGCTCTGTTCGGCCATCTGGCCTGGCGTTACCCGCAAAGCTTCCTGCCGCATTACTCCCTGGATTTGCCAGAGAAGGTGCTGGCCGATGCCGAGCGCATTCGTACGGCATTTGGTCTGCTGGGGGACGATGAGTCACGACAGTTGTTTATCGATCACGTCGAATGGCGGCTGTTTCTCGATTACGACCTATTACCGCCAGCTGCGCCACAGTCGATCTATTTCGACCGCTATTTCAGCAACGAGAACGTCGACGAGGTGGTCTACGACATCGGTGCCTTCAACGGTGACTCGGTGTTGGGCTATCTGGAAAGTGGTCGCCCCTTTCGCGAAATTCACTCGTTTGAGCCTTCGTCGAGCAACTACCAGGCACTGGTCAAGACTTTGCAGCGTCTGCAAGGGCACGGCAGCTTTCAGGCTCACCAAATGGCGGTAGGCGATGCTTGTGGCGAGGTGCTGATCGAGGCTCAGGGCGGTCCGGCCGCGCGCGTGGGCAGTGGTAGCGAGCGGGTCACGGTGACCACACTGGATACGCTTTGCGGACGCATCGTACCGCCCACATTCATCAAAATCGATATCGAAGGTTTCGAGCCGCAATGTCTCGAAGGGGGACGCAAGCTGATCAGTGAGCGACAGCCGCTGATTGCGGTGTGCGTCTACCACGAGCAGAACCACCTATGGACGATCTTGCTGCAACTTCACGCCTATCAACCTGGCTACCACTTCCGTCTTGGCCCGCATCTGGCCGAGGGCTGGGATCTGGTGCTCTATGCCGTTCCCCATAACCGACTTCCCCTGCATTCCGCTGCCGAGTAATTCCCATGCGCGTTGCCGATTACATCTTCGAATTCATCGCCAACCAGGGCGTCGGGCATGTGTTCTTCCTGCCGGGTGGCGGGGCCATGCACCTCAACAACGCCTTGCTGCGTCAACCACGTCTGACTGCCGTGAGCATGCTCCACGAGCAGGGCGCCGCGATCGCCGCCGAAGGCTATGCGCGTACCAGCGGTAAATTCGGTGCCTGCCTGGTCACTTCCGGCCCCGGCGCGACCAATGCCATAACCGGCCTGGCTGGTGCCTGGTTCGAGTCGACACCGGCGCTGTTCGTTTCCGGACAGGTCAAGCGTGCCGACCTCAAGGGTGACAGCGGCCTGCGTCAGCTCGGCACCCAGGAGCTGGATATCGTCAGTGTGGTCACGCCACTGACCAAGTATGCGGTGTGCCTGCTCGATCCGCTGCGGGTGCGCTATGAGCTGGAGAAGGCGCTGCACTTGATGCTCAACGGGCGCAAGGGCCCGGTATGGCTCGATGTGCCGCTGGATGTGCAGGCTACCGAGATCGCGCCGGAGCAGTTGGTCGGCTTTACCCCTGAAGCGGATGAACAGTCGCCAGTGCCGGACGAAGCCGCCGTGCACAGACTGGTGCAACGCCTGCGTCAGGCCAAACGCCCTGTGCTGCTAGTGGGCAATGGCGTGCATGCTGCCGGCGGCGAAATCGCCATGCGCGAGCTGATCGAGACGCTGGGACTGCCGACGCTGACCACCTGGATCGGCGCGGATCTGCTCGAATACGAACACCCACTTTACGTCGGCCGCTGTGGCACTGTGGCGCAGCGTGGCGCCAATTTCAGCGTGCAGAACGCCGACCTGGTTTTGGCCATCGGTTGCCGCATGGATTTTTCCATTACCGGCTTCAATCGCAGCCACTTCGCGCGTCAGGCCGAGATCGTGGTGGTGGACATTGATCCGGCAGAAATTGCCAAACTGGGCGACATGCCTGACGAGCGCTTCGTCTGCGATGCGCGCGTGTTCATGCAGCAACTTCTTGCCGCCAACGGCTCGCAGGCGCTGGATTGCCAGAGCTGGCGCGATCGTTGCCAGGCTTGGAAGGCTGCATACCCGGTCGTGTTGCCCGAGTACCGCAAGCCCAGCGACTATGTGAACACCTACGTGTTCAGCGAAACTCTGTCTGAGGCCATGGCCGAAGGCGATCAGATTATCCCCGGCAGTTCCGGCGCCGCATTGGACACCTTCTGGCTGTCGGTGCGCCTCAAGCGCGGTCAGCGCGCGGTGGCGACTGGTGGGCTGGGCTCGATGGGCTATGGCCTGCCGGCCTCCATTGGCGGCTGCCTGGGCAGCGGCAGTAGACGCACCATCTCGGTGGATGGCGACGGCGGTTTCGTGATGAACATCCAGGAGCTGGAGGTGGTGCGCCGCCTGCGCCTGCCAATCAAATACTTCGTGCTCAACAACAATGGCTATGCCTCGATCCGCGCTTCGCAGGGTGGCTACTTCAAGCAGACCATCGGTTGCGACCCGGACTCCGGGCTGACCCTGCCGGACATTTCCGCCCTGGCTGCAGCCTTCGGCCTGCCGGTACGGCGCATCGACGGCAAGGCCAACCTGCGTCAGGCCATTGATGAGGCACTGGCGCTGGAAGGCCCGGTACTGTGCGAGGTGATGGTCGAGTCCGACCAGGCCATCGGCCCGCGCATCACCTCGAAGATCGGCCAGAACGGCGCCATGGTTTCCAGCCCGCTGGAAGACCTCTTCCCCTTCTTGGAACGCGACGAGTTGCGCGCCAACATGCTGATTCCGTTGGTGGACGACTGAAGATGAGTGATTACCTGAGCCAATACGCCGACGCCGGTCTTTACACCATGCAGGGCCGCCTGGGCGCGCCGGAGGCGGGGCGCTTCCAGTCCTTCCCGCGTCAGGGCTGGCGCCTGGAAATCGCTCGCGCCGCCGAGATCGGCCTGCGCGGTATCGAATGGATTTATGACCTATTCGGCGAAGGCGCCAACCCGCTGGAAACGGCCGAAGGGCGTGAGGAGCTCCGTGGCTTGCTCGCCCAGCACGGGGTCGCCGTGGTGTCGATCTGCGCCGACTATTTCATGGATCGTCCGCTGTTGCGTTGCAGTCAGGCCGAGAACGCCGAACTGCTCGAGCGCCTGCACTGGCTGCTGAGCATCTGCCCGGAAATGGGTGTGGGGCGCGTGGTATTGCCTTTCGTCGACGCTTCGCGCATCCGTGATGAGACTGAGCGCGATCAGGTGGTGGCTGATCTGCGCCAGGTGTTGCCGCAGGCCGAGCGCCATGGCGTTGAACTGCACCTGGAAACCGACTTGGCGCCGCAGGCGTTTCGTGAGCTGCTCGACCTGCTCGATCACCCGCTGGTCAAGGTCAACTACGATGCTGGCAACAGCGCCTCGCTGGGCTATCGCCCGGCGGATGAATTCGCTGCCTATGGCGCGCGCGTCGGCAGCGTGCACATCAAGGATCGCCGCCTGGGTGCCACGACCGTACCGTTGGGGCAGGGCGATACCGACTTTCCCAGCTTGCGCGAGCAACTGATCCAGTACGACTACCGCGGCGACTTCGTCCTGCAGGTCGCCCGTGGCGAGGCCGGTGACGAACCGCGCTGGCTCGCCAGCATGGCAGCGCTGGCGGCCGACTGGCTGCGCGGTACAGCCCTCAACGAGAGAAAGACATCGTGAAGATTCTGTTCTGTGGCCTGGGCGGCATTGGTCAGCGCCACTTGCGCAACCTGCGTCAACTGCTCGGTGATGAGCTGCAGGTGCATGCCTATCGTGTGCGTGGTCAGCGCATCAAGCTGCGCGACAACCTGACCGTCGACGAAGGCGCCGACCTCGAACGCGACTATGCCATCGTCGTGCATCACGACCTGGCCGGGGCGCTGGCCGAAAAGCCGGCTGCCGCCTTCATCTGTAACCCTAATTCGCTGCATGTTCCGGTGGCGCTCGAGTGCGTGCGAGCGGGGGTGCCGGTATTCATGGAAAAACCGCTGGCCAGCGATCTTGCCGGCATCGACCAGTTGCTGGCCGAGGTGGAGCAGCGCCGTCTGCCGTTCCATGTCGGCTACAACTTCCGCTTCCACCCCGGTTTACAGCGCCTCAAGGCGCTGCTCGAGAGCGGTTTCTTCGGTCGTCTGCTGAGCGTGCGTTCGGAGATCGGCGAGTACCTGCCTAACTGGCACCGCTATGAGGACTACCGGCAGATGTACGCTGCGCGCGCCGATCAGGGCGGCGGTGTGGTTCTGTCGCAGATTCACGAAATGGACCTGATCTACTGGTTCTTCGGCCTGCCGCGCAGCATCGTCACCCATGGCGGCCAGCTCAGCCACCTGGATATCGACGTCGAGGACACCGCCTCGTCACTGATGCGCTGTGACAACGCCATGGGCAGCTTCCCCATCCTGCTGCATCAGGATTACCTGCAGCGCCCGCCGGTGCGCTGCTTCAAGATCGTCGGCGACGCCGGCTACGCCGAGATCGACCTGCTGGCCAACCGCTTGCGGGTTTACGGCGCCGAGGGCGAGTTGAGCGAGGAAAACGACTTCCCCGGTTTCGTGCGCAACGATATGTTCTTGGCTCAGGCGCGGCATTTCCTCGAATGCGTGAACGGCTCGGCTACTCCGCAGGTGAGCCTGCACGATGGCCTGCAGAGCCTGCGCCTGGCGTTGGCTGCTTTGCGCTCGCTTAAGGAGGGCAGGGAAGTGGCGCTGAGCGAGGTGAACGTGCATGGCTAGCGTAGAAAGCCTGTTCCGTCTGGACGGTCGCGTGGCCGTCATTACGGGTGGTGCCGGCCTGCTGGGGTACCAGCATGCCGCGACCATCGCCGGGCTTGGCGGCATCCCGGTGCTGCTGGATATCAACGCCGAAGCCCTGGCCGCTAATGCCGCTAGGCTGGCCGAAGAAACTGGCTGCCAGGCTCCGAGCTACGTGGTCGACATCACCGAGCTGCAGGCACTTGAGACCGTTGGGCAGCAGCTCTTGGCCGAGTATGGGCGGGTGGACATCCTGATCAACAATGCCGCACGCAACCCCAAGGTGGAGAGTGCCGGCGATAAGGACTTCTCCCGTCTGGAGCACTTCCCCTGGGAGCAATGGCAACTCGACCTCAACGTCGGGCTGGGTGGTGCATTTAACTGCGCCAAGGTCTTCGGTGCGCAGATGGCGCGGCAGGGGCGTGGGGTGATCGTCAATATCGCCTCCGACCTGGGCGTCATCGCGCCGGATCAACGGCTGTACCGGGTGGATGGACGTGAGGCCGAGCAGCAGCCGGTCAAGCCGGTGACTTACTCGGTGGTCAAACATGGACTGATTGGTTTGACCAAGTACCTGGCCACCTACTGGTGCGAACAGGGCGTGCGTTGCAATGCGCTCTCGCCTGGTGGCGTCTACGCCGGGCAGAACGATGTGTTCGTCAGCAAACTGACGCAACTGATCCCGCTGGGCCGCATGGCCGAGGCCGACGAGTACCGGGGCGCCATCGCCTTCCTCTGCTCCGATGCGTCCACCTACATGAACGGCGCCAATCTGGTGATGGATGGAGGACGTAGCACATGGTGAGTTGCGAGTTGATCGCCCGGCATTGCATTTGCTGTGGTGGCAATCAGCTGCAGCGTTCGCCAGCGGTGTTGATGCCCTTCGTCGCGCACCGGGTTTTTGGTCACGAGCCCGTGGAGATAACCGAGGAGTGGGGCTTGCGCGATTTACGACCGGGCATGGCCTATACCCTATGCAACTCTTTACAGTGCCAGCATTGCGGAGTGTTGTTTCTCGATTATCGCTTTACCGATGAGCAAATGGCGGCTCTATACCATGGCTATCGGGACGAGGCGTATACCCGCCAACGTGATCATTACGAGCCGGGTTATGCCGTTATTGCCAGCCACTATCATCAACGTGAGGCTTACATCGGTGATGTTGAGTCATGGCTGGCTCCGCACTTGCCCGAGCGCCCAATCGTGCTTGACTGGGGCGGCGGTAGTGGGTCGAACACGCCCTTTCTTCAGCAGAGCAACGCGTTATATGTTCACGATATTTCTTCGGTAGAGCTCATGCCGGGTGTTGAACGGATAAGCGCTTCGCAACTCGCTGCAGGGTGTTACGACTTGGTCGTCTGCAGTCAGGTACTGGAGCACGTACCGTTTCCATTGGCCTTGATCAAGCAGATTCTTCCCGCGTTGGATGAACAGACACTGGTTTATCTGGAAGTGCCGTATGAAGCTCTCATGCGTGGGCATCCAGGTAGCCTGGGCCTTGCCGCTCTCAAACGTCATTGGCATGAACATATCAATTTCTTCACCCCACAGGCTTTGCATTGCCTGCTCGAGAGTGCGGAATTGGTACTGGTCGATAGCCATTTGCTGACGGTGGAGCTGGGGTGGCGGCAAAGCCAGGTGATCGGTGTACTGGCGAGGCGCGCCTGAAATGCAAGAGTTAGCCTTTTCACCTGATTCGGCACAGATCCGTGCTGATCTGCAAAACATTCCTGAAACTCTCGGTCTGCACGAGGCGTTAGACGGTAAACACTTGCTGCTCACCGGCGCCACCGGGTTCTTTGGGCGGTGGTTATTGGCTCTCCTGGCGCAGCTCAATGGGCAGGGGATGCGGGTCGATGTCTCAGCGTTGTCGCGCAATCCGTCGCGCTTTCTCGCACTACAGCCGTATTTTCGTGACTTACCTTGGCTGCACTGGGAGCAGGGGGACGTGCGTGACCTGCAGATACCCATGCAAAGAGCGCCGGATATGATCTTGCATGCCGCAGCTGATACTTCCGCTGCGGCGCATGCACGCCCCTTGGAACTTTTCGATAGCATCATCGGCGGGGCACGGAGGGTGCTTGAGCTGGGGGCGCAAAGTGGCGTGGATCGCATTCTACTCATTGGTTCAGGCGCCCAGTACGGTGTCATGTCTGCTTCTCAGCTAGTGGGCGAGGACTATTCGGGGGCTTGTGAAAGCTCATGCGTCAGTAGTGCCTATGGCGAGGCCAAGCGTGCCCAGGAAGTACTGGGAGCGATTTATGCAAAGGATCATGGACTTGATGTAGTCATGGCACGTTGTTTCGCATTTTCTGGTCCGGGGCTGCCGCTCGATGGGCACTTTGCAATCGGCAATTTTGTCCGCGATGCATTGTGTGCCGATGCAATCGTTCTGAAGTCTGCTGGGCAGGCCGTGCGTAGCTACCTGCATGGAGCCGACTTGGCTTGCTGGCTATTGGTTCTATTGCTGCGCGGCCAGTCAGGGCAGGTCTATAACGTGGGTTCCGACCAGGCCATCAGCATCGCTGACCTGGCAAGGCGTGTGGTGGCCAGAATCGCGCCAGACAAGTCGATAAAGATTCTGGGCAATGCTGACACTTGCGGACGATCGTTCTACGTGCCTGATGTCAGTCGAGCACGTGGTCTGGGATTAGACGTGTGGACGTCGTTGGATGCGTCCATAGACAGCATGGCTGCATGGGCTCGAGCCCATGGTTATGGTGAATCGACCGTAGATTGATAAGCCTTGCCGGATGGCAGGGATATGAAGAGGTAAGCGTAATGGAGTGGGCAGGCATAGCAGGCGGACGGTGTCCTGGGGCGCCTTGGCGGATTGGCGTCGCTGGTAGCTCAGTGGGTGATCCACAGCGGATATCCCTGCTCAACGAAAAAGACTGGCAGAGGCTCAGTGAGCTATTGCCTTGGTCGCAATTGCGCGAATACGGCGATGCCAATGGTTTGTTGTTCGAGCCTTTGCAGGCCGTTGATACACAGGGCTTCGACGCTTTGTTACAGGTCGTGCTCACTCGTGAATCTGAACCGAAAGTCTGTTTCGAGTCGCCGCTACGTCGTTACCTGTTGTTGCTGGATGCCGGACAGCGCTGTGAAGCAGTTTATGAGCACCACTTTGCACGCATCTTCATGCCGGGCTGCAACCCCCTCAGCGACGAGCGCCAGATTTGTCTGAACCCGTCTATTGAGATGGCTGAGCAGCCCGCGTCGCGTCCATTCGCTACCGAACAGGTAGCCGTTTATGGCCGAGAGGGCATAGATGATGTCAGCAAAGCGCATTTCGCCTATTGCGAGGGCGCTGAGCGCGTCTCGGGCTGGCTGTCCGATTGTTGGCTGGATTGTTTGCGTAATGGCATGGTGCCTGTGCACGTGGCGGACTGGCCGGTGCCTGTCTGGATCCCGGAAAACAGCTATGTGGACGGCAGGCGCTTTCCTGATCGCGATACGCTTGAGTTGTTTCTCGACACCATGGCGCCTGAGGATTATCGCGCGATGGTGGAGGCGATGCGGCACTTTTGGGCGAGTTCGGATAGCTATCCATACTCCATTGACGCCTGGATCAATGCTCTGACGGCGGCTGTTGCCGCTGATGCGATTCAGGTCAGGGGAGGCACTCCATTGATCAGTGTCATCATCCCTTCATACAACTATGGACGTTTCGTTGGGCAGACCGTCGCTTCGGTTTTGTCTCAGGGCGTCCAGTCTCTAGAGGTTCTGGTCCTGGATAACGCCTCCTCAGACGAGACATCCGAGGTGATGAAGTCTTTTGCGACTGATCCGCGAGTTCGCTTCATGCGCAACCGTCGGAATATTGGCCCGAGTCACAATGTACTCAATGGGATGCGTATTGCGACCGGGCAATTCATGACAGTACTCATGGCCGATGACATATTGCTCAGCGGTCATTTTCTTCGATTGTTGCCGTTGTTGCAGGAACACCCTGAGTCTGCGCTTGGCTACGCGCCTGTAAATTACATCGACGACCAGGCCGCACCATTGGCTTCGCCACGCCATCCGGGGCACCGGCTCACGGATTATGTGGGTGACCGAAACGAAGTCGCTGATTTATTGGTATACGACAACTACATCACGCCTTCTGCCACCATCATTAGGCGTCAGGCGTTGTTGTCAGGCTGGTCTTGGAATCCCAGGCTGAAGGGAGCCGGTGACTGGGATATGGCCGTACAGCTAGCGGAGCGTAACCCGGATTTCATATTCACTCATATTCCGGGTGTTGGGTATCGTGTCCACTCCGAACAACATTCCACGGAGTTTTATGCCTCCACCGCTCCACTCGAAGACCACATTCTCATTGTCGAGGGTGTATTCGAGCGCGGCGCCGAACGTCAGTTAAGCGGGCGAGAACTGGATGTCGCGGCGCATCTTCGCGGACGGCTTGGCCAGTACCCCAATGAAAAGCATTCGCCGTTGGGTGCGCGCGTGCAGTCTCTGTGTGTGCGGCTCGAAGCACTGGCCGCGCTTGGCGAGCGCGCTCTGTTCTCCATCATCCTCACCACCTACAACCGCCCCGATCTGCTCAAGGACGCCTTGGCCAGTGTCGGCAGCCAGACCCTGCGCGATTTTGAAGTCATCCTGATCAACGATAATGGGGAGCCGGTTGAGCACCTGCTGGCGGTCTACGACTTCCCCATCACCTATATCCGTCAGGGGCGCAATCAGGGCCTATCGGCCGCGCGTAACGCCGGTCTCAAACAGGCGCGCGGACGCTATGTCGTCTATCTCGACGACGACGATATATACCTGCCCAATCACCTGACCGTGCTGGCTGAGGCCTTTGAACAGCATCCGGGCAGCGTTATCTATACCGGCGTCGAGTACGTTAACGAAAAGCTAGAGAACGGCCAGCGCATCGAACTAGGCCGTGGCCAGCCGTTCAAGCACGAGGTGTTTGATCGCGACCGTCTGTTTACGCAGAACTACATCCCGGTCAATACCTGGGCGCACCCGCGCAGCATGCTAGGTGAAGTCGGCGAATTTGATACTGGGCTGGCTGCGTTCGAAGACTGGGACATGCTCCTTCGTCTGGCCACGCGCTACCCCTTTGTCCATGTGCCGGTTGTGACCAGTGAAGTACATACGCGTGAGCAGAGTACTAGTGACGATCACATGCTGGGCCGGGAGCGGAAGAACTTCCCGGCGCTTTATCAACTGCTATATCAGCGTTATCCCGGCTCTGGCAGTGAGGTATTGACGCATGAACGTGGGGATATGCTGCAGCGTCTGGGCGTATCGGTTGAAGTACGCCCCAAAATACCTACTCTGCAGCGTTGGCTGTCGGAGCGTATTCCGACCGAGACGGAAAATCGCCTGATTAATGAATACCTTCAGGATCAAAATGGCGGCCCGCTAATCGGCATCATCGTGCTTGATCTTGAAGGGCAATCGCCGCCTTTGATGCAAACCCTAAAGAGCCTGATCGGCGAGCGCTGCCTGTATGCCACTCTGAAGATCGTGGTACTGACCAGTAGCGCTGATGTACCGAAAACCTCTGCGGCGGATAAGTTGCACTTCGTTCGACTGAGCGATGAAACCCTGGCGTCTCAGATTAACCGCGTAGTGAATGAGAGCGATTTTGCCTGGTTCATGCTGGCCCACGCCGGCGATGAGTTCACCCCCAGTGGCCTGATGGTCGCCGGGCTCGAGCTGGCGGCAAACCCGGAGTGCCGTGCAATTTATGGTGACCAATTGCAGCGCTTGCCTGATGGCAGCCTGGGTGGCGCCTTTCTGCCAGGGTTCAACCTCGATCTACTGCTCAGTTTCCCGCTGGTCATGGCGCGTCATTGGCTGTATCGCCGAGATATGTTCCTCGCTGCCGGTGCCTTCGACGCCGAGTTTCCCGAGGCATTTGAGTTCGAGCTGTTGACCCGGCTCATCGAGCAGGAAGGGTTGGTTGGTCTCGGGCATGTCGATGAACCACTGCTGATCACGGATGCGCCTGCGCTGCAGGATAACCCGGATGAGCGGCGCGTTATTGAGCGTCATCTAGCTCAGCGTGGCTATCAGGCTCGGGTTGTTCCGGGGTTGCCTGCGCGTTATCGCATTGATTACGGCCATTCGAATACACCGCTGGTATCGATCATTATTGCGGTCGACACGTCCCTTGTCTGTCTACAGCGTTGCCTGGACAGTGTGCTCGAGAAAACCCGCTACGGGCATTACGAGATCCTGTTCGGCGCCCATCAAGCGATGGATGCGGATACTCAGGTGTGGCTGCAGGGTATTGCTGATCTGGCAGATGCCCGGCTCCGGGTTGTTGCAGCTGCGGATATTACCCAGGCCCAGCATCAGGCTGCCCTGGCAGCTCAAGGCGAGTACTTGCTGTTGTTGTCTGGTGAGGCGGTCGCGGTGAGTGACAGTTGGCTGGACGAGTTGCTCAATCATGCGCAGCGTCCTGAAGTCGGTGTCGTCGGCGGCAAACTGCTGAGCGGTGATGGGCGTATTGATCAAGCTGGCTTGCTGCTCGGGCTGCGCGGTCCTGCAGGTCGTGCTTTTGCCGGTGAGGCAATGGACAGCGCGGGTTACCTCCAGCGTCTGCAGGTCGATCAGAACTACAGCGCCGTCAGCGATGCCTGCCTGATGGTCCGCGCTGAGATCTATCATCAAGTCGGCGGGTTGGATACCACGCTGAGTGCCTACCGTGATGTCGATTTCTGCCTTCGGGTGCGTTCAGCGGGTTACCTGACCGTATGGGCTGCTCATGCGGTGTTAATGCATGACCATGTATACCAAGAGGCTGACGTGGCTGAGCAGGATGCTCTCTACGAGCGTCACCTGCCCGATATTGCACGTGATCCTGCTTACAACCGTAATCTGGCGCTAAGCGGGCGCGGTTTTGATTTAGAAGCTGACGCCGGTTTGACCTGGCGTCCACTAAGTTGGCGCCCACTGCCAGTGGTACTGGCGCATCCGGCGGACCCCTTTGGCTGCGGTAACTACCGTGTGATCAAACCGTTCTCGGCGCTTAAAGAGCACGGAATGGTTGATGGCATGATGTCTATTGGGCTGTTGCAGGTGCCGGATCTGGAACGTCTTGATCCTGACGTGATTGTGCTGCAACGACAAATAGGTGATGAGCGGCTGGATGCGATGCGGCGGATCAAAAAGTTCTCGCGCGCTTTCACCATTTATGAGTTGGACGATTACCTGCCCAACCTGCCACTCAAAAGCGTGCATCGTCCGCAGATGCCAAAAGACATACTTAAGTCGCTGCGCAAGGGGCTGAGCTTTGTTGACCGCTTCACGGTATCCACTGCGCCGTTGGCTGAGGCCTTTGCCGGCTTGCATGGGGACATTCGGGTGGTTGAGAACCGCTTGCCGGTGGATTGGTGGAGCGGGCTCTCATCCAAGCGGCAACGCGGCAGGAAACCTCGCGTTGGTTGGGCGGGTGGTGTCAGTCATACCGGTGATCTTGAACTGATCACTGACGTGGTCAAAGAGCTGGCAGGTGAAGTCGAATGGGTGTTTATGGGGATGTGCCCGGACCGAATTCGCCCTTATGTACAGGAGTTGCATGCCGGCGTTGCAATTGATCTGTACCCAGCCGCATTGGCCCGGCTGGATCTGGATCTGGCTTTGGCACCAGTCGAGCAGAACCTGTTCAACGAATGCAAAAGCAACCTGCGTCTTCTTGAGTACGGCGCGTGTGGTTTCCCGGTGGTTTGCAGTGACTTGGTGTGCTACCAGGGCGCATTGCCGGTAACTCGGGTGAAAAACCGTTTCAAGGATTGGGTCGACGCCATTCGTATGCACATCAGTGATCTGGAGGCGAGTGCCAGGATGGGCGATGAGCTACGTCGTCAGGTACAGGATGGCTGGATGCTGGATAGGGCAAATATTGAGGCTTGGAGAGCTTCATGGTTGCCCGATTGATGCCGACAACATGTTGTCGGTTTGTGTGATGCATTAATAAAGCTGTTTTGGTGTGTGAAAAAATTTGGTATTTGCCGTCGGGATGTCGGCAGATACCAAATTTTTCTCGGTGTTGCCACTTAAGTAATTGTTCTATCTGCGGAAAAAAAAATAGAACGAGTTGCTAAAGCTGTTCCTAAGGCCGCCGATATAAAGATCGAATGCGAACTTTATGGGGCGTCTGAGCAAAGCAGGCCCGAAGCTCGCAGGCTCAGACAAACTCAGTAGCACGGTCCTTTGGAGGCAAACACCATGGCCCTTACAGTCAACACAAACGTAGCGTCACTCAACACCCAGCGTAACCTCAACAGCTCATCCAAAGGCCTGGACACTTCGCTGCAGCGCCTGTCCACTGGCTTCCGCATCAACAGCGCCAAGGATGACGCCGCCGGCTTGCAGATTTCCAACCGTCTGACCAGCCAGATCAACGGTCTGAACGTTGCGACCCGTAACTCCAACGACGGCATCTCCCTGGCGCAAACCGCTGAAGGTGCACTGCAGCAGTCGACTGGCATTCTGCAACGTATTCGTGACTTGGCTCTGCAGTCGGCCAACGGTTCCAACGGTGCTACCGAACGTGCCGCTCTGCAAGGCGAAGTGTCGCAGTTGCAACAAGAACTGAACCGTATTTCTGAAACCACCAGCTTCGGTGGTCGCAAGATTCTTGATGGTTCTTTCGGTTCGCAAAGCTTCCAGGTGGGTGCAAACGCCTACGAAACAATCAGCGTTTCGATCGGTTCTGCAGCCACTGATCGTATCGGTATCAACCGCTTTACCACTGATGGTGCAGCCGCAGCTGCTACTGCGTCGGGTGCTGCGTTCAGCGCCACCTCGGGTAGTGCCTACGGTGATGCGTCCTTCAATATCAACTCCAAACTGTCCGACGGTGATGTAGCCATTGCTGGTACAGCCAGCGGCTCGGCGAGTGAAGTGGCTCGTGCCATCAACGCTAAGAGCGACGAAACCGGCGTAACTGCCAACGCTCGTACCGTTGCCACATTGGGTGGTATCACTGCTTCGGGTACTGTTTCCTTCGACCTGTCTGGCCTGACCAGTAAGTCGCTTGAAACTGACTCAGCTACTGTTTCTGCCGTTGTAAACGATCTGACCGACCTGTCTTCCCTGGCCGATGCGATCAACCGTGAAACCGGTAAAACGGGCATCTCGGCTGTTTCCAAAGGCAGCACCATCGAGCTGGTCAGCTCCCGTGGCGATGCGATCAGCATCAGCAACTACGCGGGTTCAGGCGGTGCGAGCCTGACGACTAAGAGTTTTGACGGTGAGACCGATGTAGGTACTGCAGCTACCATTGCTGTTGGTGGCGGCGCGCGGGCTGACGGTCAAGTTCAGCTTGAAGCAGCTGATGCCTTCAGTGTGAACGGTCTGAGTGGTGGTTTGGGCGCTGATGGTTTCAGTGAGCTGGATGCGGTCAACACCATCGACATCAGTACAGCGACGGGTGCTCAGGATGCGCTGGGTATCATCAACGGTGCGATCTCTAACATCGATAGCCAGCGTGCCCAGCTTGGTGCTGTTCAGAACCGTTTCGAGAACACCATCTCGAACCTGCAGAACATTTCTGAGAACTCCTCTGCAGCTCGCAGCCGGATTCGTGACACTGACTTCGCTGCTGAAACTTCGGAACTGACCAAAAATCAGATCCTGCAGCAGGCTGGTACTGCGATCTTGGCCCAGGCTAACCAGTTGCCACAGGCTGTGCTCAGCCTGCTCGGCTAAGGGTAAACGCGCTAGACTGCGGGGAGAAGGGCTTAGCTCTTCTCCCCGTTCCCTCATTCTGAGGAGAAAGTTATGGACATTAGTTCAATTCAGGTTTCGTCGGCATCCACCGCTGTTGCTTCTAAAGCAGAGCGTACGCCCAGTCCATCTGCCAAGGTTGGTGCCGATGGTGTTGAGCGTAAGCCTTCTGAAGACGCTACAACTGGAAGCGCTACACAGTTAGAGAGCGGCCCTGCGGCTTCTCGTGAAGAGGTTGAAGCGGCAGTTGCGACGATTCAGGACTTTGTCCAATCAGTTCGTCGCAGTCTCAATTTCTCCCTTGAAGAAGGTAGTGGGCGTGTCGTGGTTAAAGTGACCGATGCAGGGTCGGGTGATGTGATCCGGCAAATCCCTTCTGAAGAAGCGCTGCAGTTGGCAGAGAATCTTTCGGAGGTCCGTAGTTTGTTATTCAAAGCTGAGGCCTAGCCAACAAGGTTGGCACAGCTTTTGACTGTTAACGCTTATGTAGCGTGATTGCAGTCATTATTTTGGCGAGGTGAAGCATGGTCGGGATTACGGGCATTGGCTCAGGAATCAAAATCGACGAAATCGTCACAGCGTTGGTCAATGCCGAAAGAGCACCCAAGACCAACCAGCTGGACCGTCTCGAGAAAACCACCGTTGCACGCATCTCAGCCATGGGCTCGCTGACCAGCGCGCTCAATACCTTCAAAACTGCCGTCGACTCGCTGAATAAGCCTTCATTATTCGAGTCGCGAACGGCGAGTTCCTCCAATACCAGCGCTCTTAAAGTTACCGCATCTACTACCGCCCCTGCAGGCAATTACAACGTGCAGGTCAAGCAGTTGGCGACCAGCAGCAAGGTAGCGTTGCAGTCGGTCACGGGTGGTAATACCGCTACATTCAACAGCGGTTCACTGACTATTTCTACGGGCAGTTCTAGCTTCGGTGTCAACATTACCTCTGGCAATAACACCCTGGCGGGTATGCGCGATGCAATCAACGAGGCGGGTAAAAGCAGTGGTGTGAGTGCAACCATCATCACGGATGATTCGGGCTCGCGGCTGGTGCTGAACTCAACCAAAAGTGGTGCAGGCAATGATATTCAGGTCGTAGCCAGCGAAGACAATGTCACCACTGGAGCCAACGCGTTGACCTCTCAGGCGTTTGCTCCGACGGTCGACCCCGGCAATGCCGATGCCTTCCTTAAACCTAATTCCACTACGGGTGCTGGTGGTGTGATCACCAAGGCTCAGTCGGCCAAGATATCGATTGATGGTTTGGAGCTGGTGCGCAATACCAACCGCATTGAAGACGCTCTAGAAGGGGTGACGCTGGATCTGACTGCAGCGCAGAGCGCCACTGATTTAGCCGATGGTAAAACCATCAGTGTCACTGTTGGCGTCGATAAAGGCGCAGTGAAAAGCAACCTGCAAAAGTTTGTCGACGCTTATAACGCGTTGATCAGTACAACGTCGCAATTGACTGCTGTCGTTCCAGTCGATGGCGGTAAGCCGGTAACCGGCCCTCTGCTCGGTGATTCGTCCATACGAAATGTGTTGTCCAGCCTGCGTAACGAAATGGTCAATATCACCGGCGAAGGCGGTGTTAAAGCGCTTGGAGGTTTGGGCATTACCTCTGATTGGAAAACCGGTCAGCTC
This sequence comes from Pseudomonas sp. OTU750018, assembly GCF_011636575.1. NCBI lineage: Bacteria > Pseudomonadati > Pseudomonadota > Gammaproteobacteria > Pseudomonadales > Pseudomonadaceae > Pseudomonas > Pseudomonas sp. OTU750018. The sequence continues at coordinate 429,652 of NZ_JAAPAU010000001.1, read as the reverse complement.
AAGATTGATGACACGACGTTAACCAAGCAGCTGGATAGTAATTTCGATCAAGTGGCCGGTTATCTTGCCGGTGACAATGGCCTGATGGGGCGTCTATCCAACTCTGTTGGCGCTTATGTGGGCGCTACAGGTGTACTTAAGCAACGTACTGATGCGTTGCAAGTCACCAAGCTTGGTGTCGATGAGCAGCGCAAAGCATTGGCTGTTCGAGTCGAGAGTCTGCAAACGCGTCTTTATGCCCAATACAACGCTATGGATTCCCTTGTAGGGCGTCTGCAGAAAACCAGCGAGAGCCTGGCCAACCAACTTGCCAGCCTGCCAGGCTTCGTTAAAAAGGATTAGTAATGAGCAAGAAACCGATCGACACCTATAAACAGGTCAATACCAGTCATGATGTTTCGCCCTATCGCACCGTTCAGTTGTTGCTTGAGGGGGCACTGCAGCGCGTGATGTTGGCTAAGCATGCGCAGGTTGAGGGCGATGCCGAGATTCGCGGTATGGCTGTTGGCAGCACCATCACTATCCTGGGTGTATTGCAGGCCAGCTTGGACAAAGAGCTGGGTGGTGAGATTGCCGAGAACTTGGATTCACTCTACGACTATATGACGCGTCGTTTGGCGGGCGTAGCAGTCGACAGTACGCCGCGTACGCTGGATGAGGTTCAGGCGCTGCTTGAGCAAATCAAGAGCGCATGGGACGCCATCGGTCCAGAGGTTGAGCCAGCTGTAGGAAACTGATTTCGTTGCTAAAGCTTTGTTCTGCAGCGCCGATACCCAAGGTATTCAGTAAACAGAACAGCGAGAACAACGATGAACGCTATGGCGGCTCTCAAGCAGTATCAAACCGTCAACACTCAGGCTCAGGCTGTTGAAGCCAGCCCACATCGCTTGATTCAGATGTTGATGGAAGGTGGGCTGACGCGTTTGGCGCAAGCGCGTGGTGCGATGGAGCGCAACCAGGTCGCCCTCAAGGGCGAGCTGATCAGCAAGGCCATTGGTATTATTGGCGGCTTGCGTGAAGGTCTTAACCATGAGCAAGGCGGTGAAGTCGCTGCCAATCTCGATAGTCTGTACGAATACATGGCCACACGCTTGGTGGATGCCAATGTGCAGAATGAGATCGCGCCGCTTGATGAAGTTGCAGGCCTGCTGCGTAATGTAAAAGCTGGCTGGGATGCTATCGCTGAGTGATGCTGTTTCCCGCCTGAGGAATTGTTTATGAGTTCATCCGTGCAGCGTCTTGAAGAAACCGGTAGCGCATTGCGCACTGCGTTGGCCAGTCAGGATTGGGCCGCCATTGGCGAGTTAGACCTACAGTGCCGCCTGGCTGTTGACGAAGCGATGGTTGAATCTGCGAACGATGAAGAAACCCTGCGTGCGCGCATGCAGGAGTTGCTGGATCTTTATCGCGAGCTGGTGAATGTGTGCCAAGCCGAACAGCAGCGCTTGGCCCATGAGCTCGTTCAGCTGAACCAGTCGCAACAAGGTGCCAAGGTCTATCAGCTATTTGGTTGATTGGCTGTCTTCGGTCGATGCTGTCCAGTATCGACCTTCTGGTAACGCTTCATCTTCTCTACATTTCCCCTATGTTGTTGCTCACGCTGAGTTTGCTTGGCGAGTCCAATAAAAAAGCACGCCATTAAATTGACTATTAACAAAAAATTGACTTAACTACTGGCCAATTGCCGGCGCTGGGTTGAGCGATGTTTGTGCGGCGGGCGCGTTTTTCACTCCAGGATCAGTAAATAAATTATGTGGCGTGAAACCAAAATCCTCCTGATTGACGATAACAGCGAGCGCCGTCGCGACTTGACGGTGATCTTGAATTTTCTCGGTGAAGATCATCTGGCGTGTGACAGTCAAAACTGGCGTCAATGCGTCGCGGAATTGGGGTCTAGTCGTGAAGTACTCAGCGTCTTGCTTGGTGAAGTGAAAGCCAAAGGTGGCGTGCTAGAGATGCTGAAACAGCTGGCCGTCTGGGATGAGTTCCTGCCGACGCTGCTGATTAACGATCAGGTCGCTGCCGAGTGGCCAGAAGAACAGCGCCGCTGCGTACTGGCGACGCTGGAAATGCCGATGAGCTACAACAAGCTACTCGACTCGTTGCACCGCGCCCAGGTTTACCGCGAGATGTACGACCAGGCTCGTGAGCGTGGCCGTCAGCGTGAGACCAACCTGTTCCGCAGCTTGGTTGGTACCAGTCGGGCCATCCAGCAAGTGCGACAGATGATGCAGCAGGTGGCCGATACCGAGGCCAGCGTGCTGATCCTTGGCGAATCGGGCACGGGCAAGGAAGTGGTCGCGCGTAACTTGCATTACCACTCCAAGCGTCGGGAAGCGCCTTTTGTACCGGTTAACTGCGGTGCAATTCCTGCCGAGTTGCTTGAGAGCGAACTGTTCGGTCACGAGAAGGGCGCATTCACCGGTGCTATCACCAGCCGTGCCGGGCGCTTTGAGCTGGCCAATGGCGGCACCTTGTTCCTCGATGAAATCGGTGACATGCCGCTGCCGATGCAGGTGAAGCTGCTGCGCGTATTGCAGGAGCGCACTTTCGAGCGCGTCGGCAGCAACAAGACCCAGAGCGCCGATGTGCGGATCATTGCGGCCACGCACAAGAACCTCGAGAAAATGATCGAGGACGGCAGCTTCCGTGAGGACCTGTATTACCGCCTCAACGTCTTCCCGATCGAGATGGCCCCGCTGCGTGAGCGTATCGAGGACATCCCGCTGCTGATGAATGAGCTCATCTCGCGCATGGAGTTCGAGAAGCGCGGCTCCATCCGCTTCAACTCGGCGGCTATTATGTCGCTGTGCCGGCATGACTGGGCGGGTAACGTGCGCGAGCTCGCCAACCTGGTCGAGCGCATGGCGATCATGCATCCCTATGGCGTGATTGGCGTGGGCGAGCTGCCGAAGAAATTTCGCCATGTCGACGATGAAGACGAGAACATGGTGGCCAGCTTGCGTGATGAGCTGGATGAGCGCGCGACTATCCTGGCCGGTCTGCCGGGTGTGGATTCGATGGCCATGCTGCCGCCGGAAGGCCTGGATCTGAAGGATTACCTGGGCAACCTTGAGCAGGGCTTGATTCAACAGGCGCTCGACGATGCCAGTGGTGTGGTGGCGCGTGCTGCCGAGCGTTTACGTATTCGGCGCACCACCCTGGTCGAGAAAATGCGCAAGTACGGCATGAGCCGACGTGATGATGAGGGGCTGGACGACTGACCTTTCTGCGTCAGGCAATCGTCAGTGACTTGGCGCAGTCCCCCTAATAAAGCCGAAGGTTTGACGAAACCTTCGGCTTTGTTTTTTATAGTATTGATTTAAAAGGATATTTTTTCAGGCACGGGTATTGCTAACTCTCTTGCAACTGACTGTCTTATGACGGCTCGCTGCGCGAGAGAGAACCATGAACGCTAACGCCCAACGCCCTGAAGAGTCCGAAGCGCCCGCTCCCGTGGAGCAGGCCAGCCGTGCCGGGCTCGAACAGGCTTTTGCCTTGTTCAACCAGATGTCGACTCAGCTCAGCACCAGCTACAGCATGCTGGAGGCGCGGGTAACTGAGCTTAAGGGCCAGTTGGCGCTGGTAAGTGCTCAGCGTATGCAAGAGCTGGCCGAGAAAGAGCGTCTGGCTCATCGCCTGCAGAGCCTGCTGGATCTGCTGCCCGGCGGGGTGATCGTGATCGATGGCCAGGGCGTGGTGCGTGAAGCCAACCCGGTGGCGCGTAACCTGCTCGGCCAACCGCTGGTGGGCATGCTTTGGCGCCAGGTTATCGCGCGTAACTTTGCCCCGCGCGAGGATGACGGTCACGAAATCTCCCTGAAGGATGGCCGGCGTTTGTCGATTGCCACCCGTTCCTTGCATGCCGAGCCTGGTCAGCTGGTGCTATTAACCGACCTGACAGAAACCCGGCGCTTGCAGGATCAGCTGTCTCGCCACGAGCGTCTGTCTGCCCTTGGCCGCATGGTTGCCTCTCTGGCGCATCAGATTCGTACGCCCCTCTCTGCCGCATTGCTCTATGCCAGTCATCTGACTGAACAGGTACTGCCGGTTGAGCAGCAGCAGCGTTTTGCTGGCCGCCTGAAAGAGCGTCTGCATGAGCTGGAGCATCAGGTGCGTGACATGCTGATCTTCGCCCGTGGCGAACTGCCGTTGCCGGATCGCTTGGCGCCCAAGGCACTGTTCGAGGCTCTGCGCAGCGCCGCCGAACCCCACGTGTTGGATATGCAGGTGCGCTGGCAGTGCGACAGCCGCGCGGGCGAGCTGCTGTGCAACCGCGACACTTTGGTTGGCACCGTGCTCAATTTGATCGAAAACGCGATTCAGGCCGGCGGCCGTGAGGCGCGCTTGAAGATTCATCTGTATCAGCGCGGCGAAACGCTGCGCCTGTGCATCAGCGACAACGGTCCTGGCATCGACAGCGCTACGCTGGCGCGGCTTGGCGAACCCTTCTTTACCACCAAAACCACCGGCACCGGGCTTGGCCTGGCCGTGGTCAAGGCAGTGGCGCGTGCCCATCAAGGCGATGTGCAGCTGCGTTCGCGGCCGGGGCGTGGCACCTGCGCCATTCTCACCCTGCCGCTGCTTGGTGCTACGCACCCTTTGATTCAGGAGTAACCATCCATGGCGAGCAAAATTCTACTGGTCGAAGATGACCGCGCGTTGCGCGAAGCCCTGGCCGATACCCTGGCGCTGGGTGGGCATGATTACCGCGCGGTGGATTGCGCCGAAGCGGCGCTGCTGGCGATCGCCGAAGAACCTTTCGGCCTGGTGGTCAGCGACGTAAACATGCCCGGCATGGATGGCCATCAGTTGCTCGCGCAGATTCGTCAGCGTCAGCCGCAACTGCCGGTGCTGCTGATGACTGCGTTTGGCGCGGTGGAGCGGGCGGTGGATGCCATGCGCCAGGGCGCAGCGGATTACCTGGTCAAACCCTTTGAGCCAAAGGCGTTACTGACGCTGGTGGATCGGCATGCACTGGGGCGTATTTCTGTCAGCGAGCAGGATGGTCCCGTTGCCGAAGAACCGGCCAGCGTGCAACTGCTGGCGTTGGCCACACGGGTGGCGCAAAGCGATTCCACGGTGTTGATCACGGGCGAATCCGGTACGGGTAAAGAGGTGCTGGCGCGTTTTATCCACCAGCAATCGCCACGCGGCAACAAACCCTTCATTGCGATCAATTGCGCAGCGATTCCGGACAACATGCTCGAGGCCACGCTGTTTGGTCACGAGAAGGGCGCCTTTACCGGCGCCATTGCCTGCGCGCCAGGCAAGTTTGAGTTGGCCGAGGGCGGCACCATTCTGCTCGACGAGATTTCCGAGATGCCACTGGGTCTGCAGGCCAAGTTGCTGCGCGTGCTGCAAGAGCGCGAGGTGGAGCGGGTTGGCGCGCGTAAGCCGATCACCCTGGACATCCGCGTGCTGGCCACCAGTAACCGTGACCTGGCCGCAGAAGTGGCGGCGGGGCGTTTCCGTGAAGACCTTTACTATCGCCTGTCGGTCTTTCCGCTGGCCTGGCGACCTCTGCGTGAGCGGCCGGCGGATATCGTGCCGCTGGCTGAGCGTCTGCTGGCCAAGTACGTTAAGAAAATGAACCACGCGCCGATTCGGCTTTCCCCGCAGGCGCAGGTGAGCCTGATGAGTCATAGTTGGCCGGGCAATGTGCGCGAGCTAGATAACGCCATCCAGCGTGCGTTGATTCTGCAGCAAGGCGGTCTGATTCAGCCGCAGGACCTCTGTCTGCTGGCGCCGATTGGTTCGGCCGTTACGCCGCCCGCGCAACCGCTGTTGTCGGTGGTGGTCAATAGCTCACCTGCGCAGCAGGACACCTCGCCGGCTGAAGCTGGCGCATTGGGCGATGATCTGCGTCGGCATGAATTTCAGATGATCATCGATACCCTGCGTGCCGAGCGTGGTCGTCGCAAGGAAGCCGCTGAGCGCCTGGGCATCAGCCCACGTACCTTGCGCTACAAGCTGGCGCAGATGCGTGATGCCGGGATGGATGTGGAAGGTTATTTGTTTGCCAGCTGAGCCGCTGTGGATGGGCTCTAAGCGCTGTACTTGAATCGGGGTAGGCCGTACATCGGACTACCCCGTTTGCGTTGGCAGATCAGTCTTTCCACGGTTCTGGCGCGCCCAGTAGGCGGCCCATTGCGCCGTACAGCCCCAGCTCCTTGAGCACTGCCAGCTCGCCCTCGGTTTCCACCATTTCGGCAATCAACGGCAGGTCAATGCTGTTGGTGGCGCGGAACACCGCTTCGATAAACATGCGTTTGTCGCTTTCCTGATCGATGGCGCGGATGTAGGTGCCGTCGAGTTTCAGGTAGGCCAGGCCCAGGTGGGTCAGGTTACCGATCAGGCTGAAACGTCCGCCGAAGTGCTGCAGGCCGAGGCTAAAGCCGGTGTCGCGGATGCCCTGACTAAGCGCTTCCAGCTCGGCCGCAGGCGGCAGGTGACGCTCGTCCACTTCCAGGGTCAGCAGGCTGGCCTGCTGCGGGTGCTGTCTGAGTATTTCGAACATGCGCTTGAGTGTTTCACTGTCACGCAGGGTCGCGGCCGACAGGCTCAAGGCCAGCGGCGCTGCATGCTGGCCGAGGTGCGCCAGGCTGTGTTCAAGCATGGCCAGGTCAAAACGCGCGGTCCAACCCAGGCGTTCAATCCATGGTAGGAAGCGACCGGCGGCAATCGCTTCACCTTGCGGGTCAAGCAGGCGCGCCAGCACCTTATGGTGCAGCAGCTGATTACGGTCGGCACATTGCGTGACCGGCTGGAAATACAGCTGCAGCTTGCGCTTGTTGAGTGCTTCGTCGATCCAGATGCGCCAGTCGTGCAATCCCTGAGTCGGTTGTGCGTTGTAATCATCCAGACGTACCCAGTCGCGGCTCGGATCGTTCTGCGCTTGCGCCAGGGCCTGATCAGCGCGGCTGATGACTTGGCCGGGTTCTTCGCCTGGGCGGAAGGCGGCAATGCCCATGTGCGCTACCGGTGTGCAGTCGCTGGCACCGGTCTGGCGCAGGCTTTCCAGGCCTGCATGCAGTTCGCCGGCCAGCAGATCGGCCTCTTCACGGCCAATGCCCGGTGCCAGCAAGCTGAATTCGCCTCCGCGGCTGCGTGAGGCCAACCAACTGGCGCGCTGAGGCTGATGAAGCAGGCGTTTGAGCAGCTCACCGATGGCAGCAATCAACGCGTCCGTTTGCTGGCCACCGAAGCGTTGGTTCAGCCCACTGAGATCATTGACGCGCAACAGAACGAGATAGCCATCGGCATTCTGGTCGTTGACGACCAGCTGATGGGCCAGGCGTATATCGAACAGGCGGCGATTGGCCAGGCCGGTGATGCTGTCCTGATAGGCCTCTTCACGCAGTTTTTCACTGCGCGCGGCTTCTTCGGCGAACAGAGTTTTTAGTTTTTCCACCATCTGGTTCATGGCGGTGACGACGCGTTTGAGCTCGGGTGTGCGCGGTACTTTGGGCAGGGTAAGAAACTCACGACGGGAAATGGCTTGGGCTTGCTGCACCATGTTGTCCAGCGGGCGCAGTTGGGTGCGCAGTAACCAGCCTCCGAGTACGGCGCTAACCAAACCACAGAGCAGCAGCCAGAGTAGGCTGCCAATAGCGCTGTCCCAGAGTTTAGCCAGGGCAAATTGCGGGTGGCTGAGGACTTCAACCCGTGCGGCCTGTTCCCAGCCGCGCATGATCAGCGCATCACCGCCCTGGGGCTGTAGGTTAACCAGCTCGCTGAACCAGACCGGAACGGTGTCGGCGCTGGCCTCGTCGCTGCGTCGCTCGACAATCACCTCACCGCCAGGGATGCGCACCACGCGGATGCTGGTGAAGTAGCCGCTGTCGAAGATCGAGCTGACCATCAGCTCGATCATCGCCGGGTCATCCACGTGCGGGGTCATCGACAGGCCCAGCGCGGTCGCGGCGTCCTGGGCATGGGAGCGCAGCTGGCTGAGCAATTGCTCACGCGAGCTTTCCACCCCGGCGATAAAGCTGCCGGTAAAGGCCACTACCAGGAACAGGCAGATGGCGAGAAATAGCTGCTTGAGTAGAGACATAGGTTCCTCCTAGCCTTCGCCGATGGCGAAGCCCTCCGTGCGCATTTTTTTCAAGATGTCCTGCCAGCGTGAGAGCTTCTTGGAATCGCTCTTTCTGCTGGTGGAACCCGGTAGATAGAGGCCTTCGGCGTTGAATGCATAGACCGGCAGCAGGTCTTTACGTTGCGAGGCGGGTTTTATTTCATTGATCAGATTGTCCAGCACCAGTGGTTCGGCACCGGGGCTGGCGTAGTAGGTCAGGACCATATGCGCCTGGTTGTAATTGAGCGCCTTGACGTAGGTGATGCGCAGTTTGTCGCTGGGGATACCGAGGCGGCGCAGGGTGAAGTATTTGGCGATGGAATAGTCTTCGCAGTCGCCTTCACCCTTGACCAGCATCTCGATGGGCGTGGCCCAGTAATCGTTCTGTTTCCACAGGCGGATATCGTCGGTAAAGCGGATCTGCCGATTGAAGAAGCGGTTGACCTCGGTGAGCTTATCTCTTTCGCTGCTGCTGCCACTGGCCATGATTTGCGCTTCCCAGGCCTGGATACGCTGCTTGGCGGCACCGAGGTTGCCATACCGGGTTTCAGCATTTTTAAGGATGACGGCAAAATCCCAGTTGGCCAGGGCGCTGGCCAAGCCAAACAAGAGTGCACTGCAGCCTAACGCGGCTCGCTTGAGCGGTATCAGCTTTAGTGGAAGGTACTGACGGGCTGGCATGTAACGCGCCTCGACCAGAGATCAGGCAAGTCTAGGTGCAGCCTGTGCTTTTTGCCGCTTAGAACCTGAATCTGTGCTGAGCGCTGTCGGCGATGGCAGAAGTGCGGGCTTAGGGTTTGATCCGGGTTTTCTGCTTGAGTATGTACAAGCTGACCACGACCGCGCTGGTCAGCATAAAAGCCCGGGCCCAGAACAACGGCACCAGGTAGCACGACAGGCCGATGCTCAGCCACATCAGGCCTATGGCGTAGACCTTACCTTTGAGTGGAATACCCTGGCCTTCGAGGTAATCAACGATCCATGGGCCAAGCTGGCGGTGATTGACCAGCCACAGGTAGAAGCGCTTCGAGCTGCGCATAAAGCACGCTGCCGCCAACAGCAGAAAAGGCGTGGTGGGCAGTACTGGGAGGAAGATGCCGATAACACCCAGTGCCACGCTCAGCCAGCCGATGGCCAGCAGAACGTAGCGAATAACGGGGTTGCGCTGCTCTTGAACAGGCGGCACCGGAATCTCACGCGCCATGGCGCGTGCTTAGTGGTGGCGAGGCTTCAGAAGAGCCGGCTTTTCTTCCGGCGCATGGCATAGCAGGAACAGTGCGGTCAGCAGCTCAGGGATCTGCTCGACCATGCTGTCGACCAGGTCGCGGTCACGGGCGATCTCGGCGAATTCAGGTTGCTCGTCGAACAGGCCTGAACCGACCATGATCGGCAGCAGCAGCTCGCTGACTTCATCTTCGGCGTCGTCGAACCATACCGCTTCACGCAGGAACACCCCTTCCATAAAGCCGATGCACCAGCCGCGCAGGTCGGAATCGTCTGGCTCTTCGCCCAGGTCGAGGTCGCACGGTACGTCGGGCTCATCGTCGCTGGCCAGTTGGCGGGCGATATGGCTTTGCAGCTGAATCAGGGTCGCTTCGATCTCTTCACGTTCGGCATCACTGCGGTAATGCGGCGCCTCGGAGAACAGCGCGTCAATCCACTCGCGCTCAGGCACCGGCTCTGGGCAGATCGACAACGCGGTCAGGTAACCGTGGGCGGCGATGTAGTCCAGTGCCTCTTCATGCAGCTCATCGGCATCGAGGAAGGCTTGCAGGCGGGAGAGTTGCTCGGCGAAGGACATCGGGGGCTACCTTGAAGGAGTAAACGAGGCTGAATTCTAGTCTAGAGCGGCCAGTGCAGCCATAGGCGCGGCCATGGCGGGTGAAAATCGGATCAAACGCCAGCATGCCTGCGCGTGCCCAAGCGGCACTTGCGTATAATGCGCGGCTTGTTTCGGAGACCCTTCATGCTCGAACACGCGCAACGCATCCTTAAAGACGTCTTTGGCTACGACAGTTTTCGTGGCCGTCAGGGTGCCATTATCGAGCGCGTGGCCAGCGGTGGTGATGCCCTGGTACTGATGCCCACCGGTGGCGGCAAGTCGCTGTGCTTCCAGGTGCCGGCCCTATTGCGCGATGGCCTGGCTGTGGTGGTGTCGCCGCTGATTGCGTTGATGGATGATCAGGTCGCCACCCTTGATGAGCTGGGCGTGGCCGCGGTGGCGCTGAACTCGACCTTGAGCGCCGATGAGCAGCGCGAGATCGCCGAGCGAATCAAGCGCGGCGAAATCAAGATGCTTTACCTGGCTCCCGAGCGGCTGGTGCAGCCGCGCATGCTGAGCTTTCTGCAGAACCTCGACATTGCCCTATTCGCCATCGACGAGGCGCATTGCGTGTCGCAGTGGGGGCATGATTTCCGCCCCGAATACCTGCAGCTGGGCCAGTTGGCCGAGCTGTTCCCTCACGTGCCGCGCATTGCTCTGACGGCCACGGCCGACATGCGCACCCGTGAGGAAATCGTTCAGCGCCTGCACCTGCAGAATGCCGAGCGTTTCCTGTCGAGCTTCGACCGGCCGAACATCTTCTACCGCATCGTGCCCAAGGAGCAGCCACGCAAGCAGCTGCTGAGCTTTTTGACTGCGCGCAAGGGCGATGCTGGCATCGTGTATTGCCTGTCGCGCAAGAAGGTCGAGGAAGTGGCCACGTTCCTCTCTGAGCAAGGCTTCCCTGCATTGCCTTATCACGCCGGCTTGGCCAACGAGTTGCGCGCCTTTCACCAGAAGCGCTTTCTCAATGAGGAAGGGCTGATCATGGTGGCGACCATCGCCTTCGGCATGGGCATCGATAAACCCAACGTGCGCTTTGTCGCCCACCTTGATCTGCCGAAATCCCTAGAAGCTTATTATCAGGAAACCGGTCGCGCCGGCCGTGATGGCCTGCCCGCAGATGCCTGGATGGCTTACGGCCTGCAGGATGTGATCTTCCTCAAGCAGATGCTCAACAACTCCGAAGGCGACGAGCGGCATAAGCGCGTCGAGCAGCACAAGCTCGATGCCATGCTGGCGCTGTGCGAGGAAACCCGCTGTCGGCGCCAGGCGCTGCTGGCTTATTTCGACGAAGACATGCCGCAGCCCTGCGGCCATTGCGACAACTGCATCGACGGTGTGCAGACCTGGGATGCCACCGAGCCGGCGCGTCAGGCGCTGTCGGCGATCTACCGCACCGGCCAGCGTTACGGTGTGGGTCATCTGGTTGATGTATTGCTCGGGCGTGATAACGAGAAAATTCGCACCGTGGGTCATCAGCATTTGGCCGTATTTGGTATCGGTAAGGCGCTGACCGAGGGGGAGTGGCGTTCGCTGTTTCGTCAGTTGGTGGCGCGCGGTTTGGCGGATGTTGATTTGGACGGTTTTGGTGGGCTGCGTCTTTCTGACAGTTGCCGGCCTTTGCTCAAGGGAGAGGTCAGCCTGCAGCTACGCCGTGATCTGAAACCCCAGCAAAGCGCCAAGGCCTCAAGCAGTGCAGCTAGCCAGCTGGTGCGTGGTGAGGAGCGCGGCCAGTGGGAAGCGCTGCGCGCCTTGCGCCGCAAACTGGCAGAAGAGCATGGCGTGCCGCCTTATGTGATATTCCCGGATGCCACCTTGCTGGAGATGCTGCGTAGCCAGCCCAGCACTCTGGCTGAAATGGCGCGGGTCAGTGGCGTCGGTGCGCGCAAGTTGGAACGCTATGGTGAGGCCTTCCTGGCTGTGCTCGGTGCGGATGATGAAGCACCGCGTGCAGTGGTCGACTTGCGCCACGAGCTGGTCAGCCTGGCCCGCGCCGGCATGACCCCCGCGCAGATTGCCAGCCAGCTGAGTTGCAGCGAGAAGAATGTTTACGGTCTGCTGGCCGAAGCCATTGGTCGGCAGCAGCTGTCCTTAGAACAGGCGCTGGATGTGCCTGAGGGATTGCTCGGCGAAATTCAGGATGCCTTCCTCGATGGCGAAGGTGAGTTGCCACCGGTAGCGGCGATCAGTGAGCAGTTTGCCGGACGGGTAGAGCTGGGCATCCTGCACTGCGTACGTGCTGCCTTGCAGGCCGAATTCGAGGCCTGACACGCCTCGCGTGGCTGTTATCCCCGCGGATGGTTCGGCTTGTGGCACCCGGTATGAGCGGCTAAGGTGGTTTCAGCCACTCAGCTGCAGAGGTTCCGGTGCCGCTTTCCCATGCCTGGCTAGACGATGTTCGCCCCAGCCCCTATGCCGATCAGCTCGCCTTGGGTTTTCGACTGCTGCGTTTCTCTCGGCCGCTGGAGCAGGAGTACCGCAACTATGTGCGTGACGACACCTTCGATCTCAAGCGTATTGCCCTGGTTGTGGGCATTTTGGTGTGGCTGGCGTTTGCCGCGTTCGATTTCGTCCTGATTCGGGCGCCCGAGGTGTGGTGGATGCTGGCCATCCGTCTCGCCGTCTTACTGTTGCTGTGCCTGTTTGGTGTATTGCTGATTCAGCGCAAGCATGTTCATTTGCTGCAACCGCTTAGCTGGGTCAGCCTGCTTGCACTTGGCGCGGCAGCATCGTTGGTGGTGGGCATTGCCCATCGAGTGGACTCCAGTTACCCCTATGAAGGGTTGCTGTTGGTCTGTATGGCCGCCTACTTTCTGGCTGGGTTACGCCTGATCGAGGCGTTGTGCTGCTCTTTGCTGGTGCTGTTGGTATACGTCTGTGTCGAGCTACTGGTCGCCGATTTACCCATGCCTCGGTTGATCAATAACACCCTGTTTTTACTGTTTGGCAACTTGATGGGCGCGGTAGGGTGTTACTTGCTGGAGTTCAAGTCGCGCGAGCATTTTCTGATCAGCCGGTTGATGCGCGTACTGGCCGATCACGACAGCCTGACCGGCTTGCACAACCGCCGCAGTTTCAACCGCCAGTTCGAGCGCCTCTGGCGTCAGGCGCAGCGCGAACAGCGCAGCCTGGCGCTGTTGCTCTGCGATGTTGATCACTTCAAAGCCTACAACGACCACTACGGTCACCAAGCCGGCGACAACGTGTTGCAGCGCATAGGCAGCCTGCTGCAGGACGCGGCACGGCGTCCACTGGACATTGCTGTGCGTCTGGGCGGTGAGGAGTTTGCCGTGTTGCTTTACGACATCGGTGAAGCCGAAGCGCGGCATCACGCCGAAGCCCTGCGTCAGACTCTGCAGACCTTGAACATCCAACATGCCGGCTCGGATACGGCAAGCATGCTGACCATGTCGATTGGTATTTCCTGTATCCAGCCTGCCGCTGGGGGGGCGTTGGCGCAGCTCTATGAGCATGCAGATCGCGCACTTTATGAAGCCAAGGCTTTTGGCCGCAATCAGGTCGTGGCCTGAGAGTCTGGGCTTGAGGTGGCCGATTTTGCCGCTGCGCTTGGCGCCTGCGGTGAATGCTCGGAGCAAAGTCGCGGTGCTAGCATCGCTGAGGTTTTTTTCTTGAGTGATTGCTCCGATGGATCGACTGATTCAGGCCGACGGCCAGCCGCATTACGGCATCTTTCCCGCCGCGCCGGGGCTGATCAACTACCGCGATTTTGATTTCCGCTCGCCTATGGGGCGCAAGTTGGGTGCGTTAGCCAAATGGCGGCGTTTTCATCAATTCCAGTATTTCGGCCTGATCAGCGATGAGCTGATTGGCGGCTGCGCGCTGGCCAACCTCAGCCTGTTGGGCGTGGGATTTGTCTATCTGTTCCACCCGGCCAGCGGGCGCATGATCGAGCGTCAGTTCAAGCTGCCGCTGGGCTTTGGCAGCCAGTTCTCGCAGACCCCAGATCAGGGCGTGTGCGAGGTGCGTAGCGGCGGCAATCTGCTGCGCTTGGAGAACAGCTCCGTATCGAAGGAAAAGCGTCTGCTGGTGGAACTGGATGACGGCACTCGCATCGACGCCTGTTTCTCTGAGGCAGAACCTGCTTTTCAGCCGATGTGCATCAACACGCCGACGGCGGTCAATGGCTGGGTCTATGCACAGAAAGTGGCGGGGGTACGCTGCACCGGGCAAGTGCGCAGTGCGCTGGGGGATTTCGACCTGGCGCAGATCGGCGCATTTGCCCACCACGACTGGTCGGCCGGTTATATGCGCCCGGAGACCCATTGGAACTGGGCCTGCTTATCCGGTCCGGCCGGGGAGCAGCGGGTCGGGCTTAACCTGTCCTGCGGGGTCAATGAAAGTAGCTTTACCGAGAACTGCTTCTGGCTGGATGGCGAGCTGCTCAAGGTCGATACCGTGCGCTTTGCCTTTGATCGTGATCAGCCGCTGCAGCCTTGGTTGATCAACTCCTATGACGGCCAGGTGGAGCTGCGCTTCGAGGGACGTGGCCTGCACAAGGAGCGATTGAACGTAGGGCTGCTGGCGAGCAACTTCAAACAGATATTTGGCCAGTTCACCGGCGTACTGCGCCCGACTGGCCGGCCCGAAGTGCGCATCGACAACCTCTGGGGCTTTGTTGAAGATCAGTATGTAAAGTGGTGAAACGGTTGTAAGCCTTCTGCAGGCTTGCCTCATGAAAAGGGTTATGGTTAGCTGGCTAATAATTAGTTTTTTATAGTTAAGAGCCGTTGTCCATGTCGCATACCGATCAACACCGTTTTGCCATGCAAGTTGCCCAGCTTTCCCGTGCCTGGCGCGCCGAATTGGATCGCCGCCTGGTCGGCCTGGGGCTTTCCCAGGCCCGCTGGCTGGTGCTGCTGCATCTGGGGCGCTTTGCCGAATTGCCGACCCAGCGCGAGTTGGCGCAGAGCGTCGGTGTCGAAGGGCCGACCTTGGCGCGTCTGCTTGACAGTCTGGAAGCCCAAGGCCTGGTCAGCCGCCAGGCGGTGCCCGAAGACCGCCGCGCGAAGAAGATTGCCCTCAGCCCGCAGGCCCGCCCACTGATTGAAAAGATCGAAGCGATCTCTGCGCAACTGCGCCAGGAAGTGTTCGCTGGCATTGATGAAGACGAATTGCGCCGCTGCCAGAAGGTTCATGCCCAGGTGTTGAGTAACCTGGAAAAACGCTGATGCGTGACGACCTGCAGGCCCTGCAGCAACGTTTCGGTCCGCGCTACCCGCAGTGGCTGCTAGCGTTGCTGATGGTCGGCAGCATGGCCATGGTCTTGGCCTCTACCAGTATCAACGTCGCCTTGCCGGCAATCATGGCGGACTTCGCCATTGGCCGGCCGCTGGCGCAGTGGCTGTCCACCGGTTTTCTCGCGGCCATGACCGCTGGCCTGCTGCTGGCCGCCTGGGCGCAGGCGCGCTTTGGTGCGCGGCGTACGGCGCAGTTTGGTCTGCTGCTGTTTATCCTCAGTTCACTGGTGGCGTTGGTGGCTCATGCCGCTTGGCAGCTGATTGCCTTGCGCATTGTGCAGGGTCTCTGTGCGGGTATTGTGCAGCCGCTGGCGATGGTGCTGATTTTTCGGGTGTTCGCCGATGGCGGCCGCGGCATGGCGCTGGGCATATATGGCCTGGGGGTGATGCTGGCGCCGTCGCTGGGGCCGGGAATCGGCGGTTACCTGGTCGATCATTTCGGTTGGCCGTCGATTTTCTGGATGCCGCTGCCGATGTGCCTGCTGGCCGTGCTCGCTGGGCAGTGGTTGTTGCCCAGTGAACGTGCGGCCAGCACCCCGCGTCTGGATATTCAGGCCTTTGCCTGGCTGTGTGTGGCGATATTTGCAGCGTTGGGCTTTCTTGCCGAGGCGCAGCGTTTTGCCTGGACTGCGCCGAGGGTCTGGTTACCGGGTTGCCTCGCACTGCTGGCCGGTATGGCGTTTATCCTGCGCAGCCGGCGCGCTGCTCAGCCGCTGTTGCCGCTTGCCTTGTGGCGGCATGCCGGGTTCCGCAGTGCCAGTTGGGTCGCCTTGACCCTGGGGTTGGGCTTGTACGGTTCCACTTACCTGATTCCGCTGTATTTGCAGACCGTTGAAGGCTTCAGCGCCGGACGCTCGGGTCTGCTGCTGTTGCCGGCGGGAATCTTGATGGGCATGGCGTCCTTTCTCGGCGGCTGGCTCAGTGATCGGCTGTCTGCGGCAGTGCTGCTGAGTGGCGGGCTGTTGATCTTTGCCTTGTCGGCGGCGGGGATGGCTTGGGTTGAGCAGGGCGCCTCATTTATTCAACTGTGTTTCTGGGCCTGTGTCGGGCGTATTGGTCTGGGCGTGTTGCTGCCGGCCTTGAGTACCGGTTCGCTGGATATCCTCAGCCCTGAGGAACTGGCTCAAGGCGCTGGCGCCATCACCTTCGTGCGTCAGCTCGGCGGCGCGTTCGGGGTCAACCTGCTGACCTTCTTTCTGGAGTGGCGGCACAGCGCGGAAGGCGGCGATCATTTAGCGGAGATGCTCGCCTTCAAGCAGAGTTTCTGGTTGGTGGCTGGCGTCTTCGCGATCACGGTTTTGTCGGCCTGGGGCGTCAAATCGACCAGGCGCTGACAGCTAAACGGTTGTGTGACGGAGTTGTCGTTTTCTTGGCTAAACGCCTATGCTTGCATCTGTAATGGCTTTTTGCCGAGCGGCGTCGGTTATTCGTCTATTCAGTGCGCCGTATTTATGGCCATGCACCAGCCGGGTTAAACACGGAACGTACTTCCCAAGGCAACATTTGCCGATTCCTACTCTGTCGCAAGCGCTGGAAGCGCACGTCCCGGACGTGAAGTGGCGAGGGATTAGGGGGCGGAGTCACGGGAGCGTTTTTTATGGCAAAGGTTCGTCAGTTACTACTAGGTTTGGCGTCAAGTTCAGCATTGTATTCAGGCTTAGTCCCTGCACTCGGCTTGGGCGAAATCACCTTGCATTCGACGCTTAGTCAGCCGCTGGATGCCGAAATCGAATTGTTTGATGTGGGCGATCTGACCGCTGAAGACATGCGCGTGCGCCTGGCGCCTGCCGAAGTGTTCAGCCGTTCCGGCGTCGACCGTCTGTATTTCTTTAATGACCTGCGTTTTACCCCGTTGTTGCGGGGCGGCAAGAGTGTGATTCGCGTGGTATCGACGCAGCCGGTGCGTGAGCCTTACCTGAATTTTATTGTTGAAGTGGCCAGGCCCACCGGCCAGTTGTACCGCGAGTACACCGTATTGCTTGACCCACCCAGCTCTGCGGCTTACCGCAGCCTAGCGGCGTCTGCTGCATCTACATTACCTGTATCAGCACCGACTGTGACTCGTGCCGAGGCTGTTGAGCCTACACGGCCAGCGGTATTGCCCGCCGCGGAGCAGGGAAATCGCTACAGCGTGATCAGCGGCGACAGCTTGTGGAAGATTGCCGAGCGTCTGGCCGCTGAGACAGGGCAGGTAACACCTCAGTCGCTGATGCGTGATCTGCACGCGCTTAATCCGCAAGCCTTCATCAACGGTGATATCAATCGCCTGCGTGCCGGTGCGCAATTGTTCTTGCCCGATAGTGTTGCGGGTGTGCCGTCTGCAGTGGTCGAGCCGGCAGTAGCGGCAACTGCTGCGCCCGAGACTGTGGCTGCGCCTAGTGCTCAGCTGCCGGTCGACCCGCCAGCCGAGCTGCTGATTCAGGAACAGGCTCGCGTCGAGCAGGAGCTGGCCAGCCAGATTAGTGAGACCCTGCAATTGCAACAGAGCCTGGCGCAGCTGGGCCTGCAGGTTCAGCAGCTGCAGGAACAGATGGAAGCGCGTGATCAGCAGATTGCTGGCTTGCAAGCCGAGTTGGCCGCGCGTCGTGCGAGCGCTGAAGCAAGTGCCGCGCCTGTGCCTGCTCCGGTCGCGGTAACCGCACCGGTTACGGCGGAATCAGGTAGCAACTGGCTGGCGATTATTGCCGGTCTACTGGCGCTGTTACTGGCCGGTGTCGTGGGGCTGTTCTGGCGCAGCAGAAAACCCGTTGAACCAGCCCCTGTTGCGGTCGCCACTGCCGTGATGCCGGTCATGCAGACAGTGCCCAGTGCTGCTCCATCGGCAGCTGTCACGCCGGCCGCTGCAGTAGCGCTCAATATGCGCGAGGTGCCGCGTGGTGGGCCGGTATGGCCAGCAGCGGGTGAGGATGCGCTGCAAAGTGCCAACGTGTATATCGCTTATGGCCGCCTGAATGAGGCCGCCAGCACGTTGCGCAAGGCCTGGGAGGCTCAGCCGCAGCGCAGTGATATCGGTTTCCGCTTGCTGGAAGTTTTGGCGTTGTTGGGGGATGCCCAAGGTTTTATCGACCATGAAGCCGTGGTGCGGGCATCCGGCTTTACTCCGGCGCGAATCGACGAGTTGAAGGCGCGGCATGCCGAGCTGTTCAGCGCGCCGTCGGCCAGATTGCTGGACGATGTGGTGCTGGAGCTGGATGAGGTCGAGGCGCAGCCGTTGGTGGATGCTGCCAATGATGGCCAGCTCAATCTGGACGATATGTCGCTGGATGCCGACTGGGATTTGGTCAGCCCCTTTGCCCCAACTGCGCCGAACAAAGTGGCGGACAAGACCGGCAGCACTACTGCGGCCAAGCGTAAGACTTCGGATATCTTCGAACTGTCCAGCAGCCGTGATGCCCGCAGCCCGTTTGCCGAGTCCATGCTGGTGGAAGAAACATCCAATGACGGTTGGGGTGGTGACGTCCTTGATGTGGAACTGCTGGATGATTTTGATGAGCTGGCCAGCAACCGCGAAAACCTGTCCAAACTGAACATGGCCCTGGCCTATATCGAGCAGGGCAGCCTGGACAGCGCCTGCCAGATCCTCAATGAAGTAATCAACGAAGGCGATGAGGAGCAGAAGCAGGAGGCGCGTCAGCTGCTGGCTAAAATCGCCTGATTCAGAACGCTGTTGCTCAACGCCCGCTAGCTTGCGCTACGCGGGCGTTTTTCTTCTGCTGACGTATGGCAGCTGCGCGTTATCATCGGTTTTTCATCCGTCGTGAGCCTGCCAATGTCCAACCCCAAAGCCGAAGTAGTTATTACCTATTGCACGCAATGCCAGTGGCTGCTGCGCGCTGCCTGGCTAGCGCAGGAACTGCTGTCGACGTTTACCGATGATTTATCCAGGGTTTGCCTGGAGCCCGGTACAGGCGGGGTGTTTCGCATCACCTGTGATGGTGTGCAGATCTGGGAGCGAAAGGCCGATGGCGGTTTTCCCGAGGCCAAGGTGCTCAAGCAGCGCTTGCGCGATCAGATCGATCTGGCGCGGGATCTGGGTCATAACGACCGCAGTCATTGATCACTTGGCCATCCGCGCCCCGCGCCGATAGAAAAATCGCGCTGACAATCAGCAGCCCGCCAGCCAGCATGCGCAGTGTCGGCACTTCGCTGAACAACAGCCAGGCGAAGGCAATGCCGTAGATCGGCTCCAGGGCGAAAATCACCGCCGTGGTGCGTGCCTTGAGTACCCGTAGGCTGGCGACGAACAGGCTGTGCGCCAGGCCCGTGCAGAAGATCCCAAGCATGGCCATCCATAACCAGTCCTGAGCCTGCACGCTGGGTAGCGTCGGCCAGGCCAGCGGCAGGAATACCAGCAGCACGGCGAGGTTCTGGTACAGCGCCGCCTGCACTGGCTCGATGCCACGGGTGCTGGCGCGGTTGAGCAGCGACAGCAGGGCGAATAGAAGGCCGGAAAGTACTGCCCAGAGCAGGCCGCTGGTGGCCTGGCTGCTCAGGTCGAAATGCGGGGTAACCAGCACCAGACCCAGGCACACCAGCGCCACCATGGCGTATTCGACCGGTCGCGTGCGTTCTTTGAACAGCAGTCCCTCCAGCAGCACGGTAAAGGCCGGGAAGCTGGCAAAGCCGAGGGTGGCGATGGCCACGCCGGAGATATGTACGGACTCGAAAAAACTCCACCAGTGACCGCCCAGCAGCAAGCCGCCGAGGACTAGCAGGCCGGTCTGGCGTAAGCCAAGGCGGACCAGACGCGCGTTGCTGATCAGCTTGGCGAACAGCAACAGGGCCGCCACGGCGAACACGGCGCGGCCGGCGGAGATCATCTGTGGCGTGGTATTGGCCAGCTTGCCGAAGATGCCCGATAGGCCAAACAGCAGGGCGCCTAGATGAATCGCCAACAGTGCATTGCGTTGATTCATGCCAGGCGTGCACCGTTGGGTAGCGGTTTGTCGAAGCCGGCCAGCACGACCTTGTTATCGGCGTCATAGACGCCAGTCACCAGCACTTCGGAGCGCACGCTGGCGATGCGCTTGGCGGCGAAGTTGCACACGCACAGCACTTGGCGGCCGACTAGCTGCTCGCAGCTGTAATGGGCGGTGAGCTGGGCGCTGGAGTTCTTGATGCCCAGCTCGCCGAGATCCACTTCCAGCACATAGGCGGGTTTGTTGGCTTTTTCATTAGGTCGGGCGGTGCGAATGGTGCCGACGCGCAGCTCCACTTTTTCAAAGTCCTGCCATTCGATGTTTTGCATAGGCGACTCCTCGATTCTGCCGGGCAGTCTAGGTGCCTATCTGCGCCGTTGTCTGTCGCGGGAATCGTGGGTTTTGTCGCCAGGCTCTCACAAGAGAGTGCCTGCAAATTAGTCGGTGCGGCGCAGTTGCCGAGGCGTAACGCCGAGATGCCGTGACAGGGCGGCGCTAAAGGCACTTTGCGAGCTGTAGCCGACCCGCGCAGCAATCTCGCCAATTGCCAGGTTGCTACCTTGGAGCAGTTGACGTGCCAGCTGCAGGCGACGGCTGCGTACGTAATCCATCGGTGTTTGCCCGGTCTCGGCGAGAAAGCGCGCATGAAAACGTGCTGCCGACAGGCCGGCCAGGCGCGCCAAATCGGCCACCTGCAAGGGGTGCGCGGCATGCTGGTCGATATGCGCATCCAGCGCCGCCAGCGGCAGGCGACTGGCTGCGTGGGCAGAAGTCTCGCCATTGGCCAGGCTGGCCAAGAGCAGAGCTGCGCCTTGCTGGGCAATGACCGGGTCATTGATTGGGCTGGCGGCCAGCCAGCTGACCAACTGGCTCTGCGCAGGGTTGAGGCTGACGGCGGCAGGTTTGTCCAGCAGGCGGCGAGTGGCATCCACGTGCTGGCCCAGCTGTTGTTGCAGCCAGCTGTCTGCGGGTACGTCGAGCACCAGGCAATGACTGCCGTCTTTGCTACCGCAGGCGTGCTGCGCAGCGCTAGGTACCACGGCCAGGGTCTGGTGTTTAACCTGGCTGCTTTGGCCTGCCACCTCAAACTCCAGCAGGCCGCTCAAGCCAAACACTAGCTGCGCATGGTCATGGCTGTGGCTGAGCAGTTCATGGCTGTAGTGACGCAGCGAGAGCAGCGAGGACATGGTGGGCTCCTTGTTCGGCTAGCCAGTTTATACCCTTTAGAGGTTGTCACCGAATTGCCACGGCGCTGTCATGCGTCTTTCACTCCGTCTGCGCAGACTCGAGCAAACCCAGCCGGAGGTCGTCCATGACCAGCGCTCAGCTCGCCAAGCCCAGCCGCAAGCAACGTGTCCGTACCCTGTGGATTTCCGACGTGCACCTGGGCACCCGGGATTGTCAGGCTGAACATTTGGCGGCGTTTCTCAAACGCTACCAGACTGACAAGATCTACCTGGTCGGTGACATCATCGACGGCTGGAAGCTGCGCAGCGGGGTGTACTGGCCGCAGTCGCACAGCAACGTGATCCGCCGCCTGCTGACCATGAGTAAGCGTGGCACCGAGGTGGTTTACGTCACCGGCAACCATGACGAATTTCTGCGCCGCTATTCCAGCCTGATGCTCGGCAATATCCAGTTGGTCGACGAGGCCGAGCACTTCACTGCCGATGGTCGCCGGCTGCTGGTGATTCACGGTGACCAGTTCGACGTGATCACCCGTTACCACCGCTGGTTGGCCTTTCTTGGCGACTCGGCCTATGGCTTTACCCTGACCCTCAACCGCTGGCTGAATTTCTGGCGCAGCCGTTATGGCTACGGTTACTGGTCGCTGTCGGCGTACCTCAAGCACAAGGTCAAGAGCGCGGTGAATTTCATCAGCGACTTCGAAGAAGCCATCGTCCATGAATGCGCCAAACGTGGCTTCAATGGCGTGATCTGTGGGCATATCCATCATGCCGAAATCCGCCCGATGGGTGATGTCGAGTACATGAATTGCGGCGATTGGGTGGAGTCCTGCACGGCCTTGATCGAGCATCTGGATGGCAGCATCGAGTTGTATCGCCTGGCCGATGATCAGGCGCGCCAGCTGCAAGCAGCTCCAGTTGCGGCTGCAGAGCCCGCTCTGTGAGGATTCTGATCGTCTCCGACGCTTGGACACCCCAGGTCAATGGTGTGGTCACCAGTTTGCAGGCGTTGATCAGCGAATTGCGGAGTCTTGGCCATCAGGTCAAGCTGCTGTCACCGTCGGACTTTCGCGCGCTGCCGTGCCCCAGTTACCCGGAAATTCCCTTGGTGTGGAACCTCTGGCAGGTTGGTCCGACGATCCGCGCGTTTCAGCCGGACTGCGTGCACCTGGCGACTGAAGGGCCATTGGGTTGGGCAGCGCGGCGCTGGCTGAGCACGCGCGGTCTGGCCTTCTCCAGTGCTATTCATACGCGCTTTCCCGAATACGTGCACACCCGCTGGCCCTTGATCCCATTGGGTTGGGGCTATGCCTTTCTGCGTGCTTTTCACCGGCCGAGTCAGGCCGTGCTGGTGACCACCGAGCGCATGCGTGACGAGTTTTCCAGTTGGGGCTTCAAGCGCCTGGTGCTGTGGTGCAAGGGCGTCGATACACGGCTGTTTCGTCCAGCCAAAACGCTACCAAGCCTTGCCGAACCAGTGTTTTTGTATGTTGGGCGGATCGCCCCGGAGAAGAATATCGAGGCGTTTCTGGCCCTCGATCTGCCGGGGCAAAAGCTGGTGGTCGGCGATGGCCCGCAGCGCGAGGCATTGCAGGCGACTTATCCGCAGGTGAATTTTCTCGGCTACCAGCATGGCCAGGCCTTGGCTGAGGCGTTTCAGGCCGCCAGCGTACTGGTATTCCCCTCGCGTACCGATACCTATGGTTTGGTGATGCTCGAGGCTTTGGCCTGCGGTACGCCAGTAGCAGCGTTTCCGGTGGCCGGGCCGCTGGATGTGCTGCAAGAGGGCGTCAGCGGGGTCATGCTTGATGACTTGCGCGCGGCCTGTCTGGCGGCCTTGAGCTTGGATCGGGGGCGTTGCGCCGAGTTGGCTGCGCGACAATCCTGGCGGGCGTCAGCACTGGAGTTTCTGGCGCAGCAGCCGCTGCTGGATGGTGAGTTGTGTATGCCTGTTGTGCAGGACTCACACGCAGCGGGGCATAAGCAGGCGCTTACATGATCACCTTGTCACGCAGCTTGTCGGCTGCCTGACTCAGGGCCTGGATGACCTTTTCCTTGTCGAAATTCTGGATGCCGTTGGTGTCCAGGTACATGGAGAAGCCTGGCAGTTCGTGTTCGACGTAACTGGATGTGGCGCCCAAGTCGCGGCGGAAATCCACCACCTGATAGATCTGCACCGGGCGGGTAAAGCCCTTGACGGTGATCTGGCCCTTGTCGCGGCACATGATCACGTCCTTGATCAGTGAATAGGTTTCGTGGGAGATCAGGATCTCACCGGATTCAGCAGCGCTTTCCAGGCGGCTGGCGAGGTTCACGTCGCGGCCGATGATGGTGTAGTCCATGCGTGTATCGGCGCCGAAGTTACCCACCGTGCAGTAACCGGTGTTCAGCCCCATGCGGATTTCCAGCGGTTTGGTGATGCCCTGCGCACGCCATTGCTGGCGCAGTACCTTCATATGCTTGCGCATGGCGATGGCCATGGAAACGGCATTCACCGCATCTTTCTTGGCGCCTTTGCTGCTCGGGTCGCCGAAAAATACCATCACGCAGTCGCCAACGAACTTGTCGATCGTGCCGCCGTATTTCAGGCAGATCTTCGACATCTCGTTGAGGTAGGTGTTGAGCAGGTCGGTCAGGGCTTCCGCTTCCAGTTCCTCTGACAGCTCGGTGAAGCCTTTGATGTCGGAGAAGAATACCGTGAGCTTTTTACGTTGGGTCTCCAGGCGCACGCTCTTCTTGCCAGTGAAGATCGACTCCCACACCTGCGGTGACAGGTACTTGGCGAGGTTACGTGCCAACCGGGCAGCTTTTTCCTGTTCGCGGCTGATTTCGCTGCGCACCTGCGCCAGGCGCAGGCCCTGCTGGTGGACAAAATAGGCGGTGATACAGATGTACAGGGTGGTGAAGGCAATGCTGACCAGTGCCACCAGCGCCGGGGTGTGCACGTTGGGCTTGGCCTCAATTATGGCCAGGGTAAAAACGGCACTGCTTAGGGCGATCAGGGCAGCCAGACCGAGGTAACGCAGGCCGCCGATGACCAGGGCACTGAACGTCATGATCAGTAGCGCCATTAAACTGGGTACCACTGAGAAACCCAGCAGGGCAATCGCGCCACCGCAGTGCAAGGCATCAATAAATAGCAGGCTGAGCATCGTGCGCTGCGGGTGATCACGCTTGAAGCGCAGGCTCAGGTGGTGCGCCAGGTGCGGGTAAAGCAGGGCGTAGGGCACCATCCAGAGAATGTCGTAGCTGAAATGTTGGGTGTAGGTGCCGGCGGCAATGCTGGCTGCGATGGCGATATAGGCCAGTACGCGCGAGTAGTACTCACGCAGCGGTGGTGCCGGCAGTGCGGAAATTCGGGGGGCGCTTTTGACATTCATCCGATGGGACAATCCCTGCTGCTCGTCTGGCACCTCTGCTGGGTGCCTGGGTGCCTGGGTGGCGCGCCGTGCAGGCTGCGCGAAATAAGCCAGGGATCATAACCAAGCCCACCGCAACCGCCAAGCGCGGCGGCTGAACGGCAGGGCTGCGTGGGTCAGTGGTCGCGCGCAGTGAGTGCCTAAAACTTGATGCGTCCGGTAAAGGCATCCTTGAGCATGACCCAGTCACCCATCAGCGAGTAGAACGGGTAGTCAAAGGTGGCGGGGCGGTTTTTTTCGAAAACGAAATGGCCGACCCAGGCGAAGCCATAGCCCAGCAACGGGATGGCCAGCAGCCACAGCCACTGCTGAGTGACCAGCGCATAGCCCAACACGCAGAGCACCAACAGGCTCCCAACGTAATGCAGTCGGCGGCAGGTAGCATTGCTGTGTTCCTGCAGGTAATAGGGGTAAAACTCGGCGAAGCTGCTGAAGCGTTCGTGGGTTTCAGTACTCATCGGGGGCTCCTCTTATTCTTTTGAGCGTCACCCAGCTTGCAGCTGTGGCGGCTTACTAGCAGTCTAGGTCGACTGACGCGCTGGGCCACTGACATTAGGTGCCAGTTTAGTATCCTTCTGTCGCCCCCTAGATTCCCTTATAAGAACAACTCATGAGCGAACGTACCACTTCATCCAGTTGGGCCTCGGGCATTGTCGCGGCCCTGGAGCTTGGCGGGGTTGATTGCCGCAGCCTGTTTGCCCAGTTGGGGCTCGACTATGCAGCCCTGACCGATCCCAACGCGCGGTTTGCCCAAGATGCGATGACCCGGCTCTGGCACATGGCCGTGGAGGCCTCGGGCAATCCGGCCATTGGCCTGAATATGGCGAAGATCTTGCGACCATCGTCCTTCAATGTGGTTGGGTATGCGGTGATGAGCAGTCGCAACCTGCAGGAAGGCTTTGCCCGGCTGGTGCGTTATCAGCGGATTATTGGCGAAGGGGCCGACCTCAGCTTTCATCCCACCCCGGAAGGCTATGAGATGCTGCTGGCGATTCATGGTGACCGGCTACCCTCGGCGCGGCAAAGTGCCGAGGCCTCGCTGGCGCACTCCCTAGCGTTTTGCCGTTGGCTGACGGGCAAGCCGCTGCGCCCGCGGCGGGTGAGCTTTATCGGGCCGGCGCCGGAGGACATGGCGCCCTATGAGGAAGTGTTCCAGTGTCCGCTGAAATTCAATGCCGAGCATTACGCCTTGCTGTTCGAGCGCGCAGACCTAGATGCTCCGCTGCCGTCAGCCAATGAGGCGCTGGCACAGCTGCATGACCGCTTTGCCGGCGATTACCTGGCGCGTTTTTCCGGTACACGGGTGACCCATCAGGTGCGTCAGGTGCTATGTCGTCTGTTGCCTCAGGGCGAACCCAAGCGTGAGGCGGTGGCGCAGGCGCTGTTGCTGTCTGAGCGTACGTTGCAGCGGCGCTTGCAGGATGAAGGCACCAGCTACCAGCACCTGCTCGACGATACGCGCCGTGAGTTAGCCGGCCAGTACCTGGGGCAGGCTAACCTGACCCTACTGGAAATTTCCTACCTGCTGGGTTTCTCTGATCCGAGCAACTTCTTCCGCGCTTTCCGTCGCTGGTTTGACAGTACGCCGGGCGAGTACCGCGCGCGGCTGTAGCGACGCGCTTAGTGTCGCCAGAAGGCCGGCAGCATCAGCACCAACACGGTGAGGATTTCCAGGCGGCCGAGCAGCATGCCGAAGGTCAGCAGCCATTTGGCGGTGTCCGGAAGGCTGGAGAAATTACCCGCCGGGCCAATGATCGGGCCCATGCCCGGGCCGACGCCGGAGACGGTGCTGGCCGCGCCACTGAGTGCGGTGATCCAGTCCAGGCCGCAGAGCGTCAGGCCCAATGCCAGCACGGCGATGGTGATGGTGAAGAAGAACGAGAAGGTCAGAATCGAGCGGACAATGTCTTCATCTAGATGGTGGCGGTTGTACTGCTGCTTGATCACCGCGCGCGGATGAATCAGTTGCATCAGGTTGGCCCGGAGCAGCACGTAGGCTACCTGAAAACGGAAGATCTTCAGGCCGCCGGCAGTTGAGCCCGAACACCCCCCGATAAACCCCAAGTAGAAGAACAGCATGCCGGCAAAACCGCCCCACAGTGTGTAGTCACCCAGGGCAAAGCCGGTGGTGGTCATGATCGAGGTGGTGTTGAACGCCACGTGGCGAATGGCTTCGAGCCAGTGCAGCTCGGTGCTGATGTAATACCACGTGCCGAGTAGCAGCCAGGTGCTCAGCAGAATGCCGATAAAGCCCCGCACCTGCTGGTCGCGGATCAGGGCTTTGTAATTGCCGCGCAGCATTGAGGCAAACAGCACGAACGGCACACTGCCGAGAATCATCAGTACGATGGTCACCCAGTGCACGGCGGGCTCGGTCCATTTCCCCAGGGACTGATCAGAGGTGGAAAACCCGCCGGTCGCGATGGCTGACATGGTGTGGTTGATCGCATCGAATACGCCCATGCCAGCGGTCCAGAGTGCCAGGCAGCCGATGAGGCTGATGCCCAGGTAAGCGGCGATCATGTATTTGGCGACCATATGCGAGCGCGGCATGATTTTTTCGGAGCGGTCCGAGGATTCAGTCTGGAACAGGCGCATGCCGCCGATGCGCAGCATGGGCAGAATCGCCACGGCCATGGCGATAAAGCCAATCCCGCCGAGCCAGTGCAGCAGAGAACGCCAGATCAGAATCCCCGGTGACATGCTGTCCAGCCCCGTGAGGACCGTGGCGCCGGTGGCGGTGATGCCCGACATGCTCTCGAATACTGCGTCGGTCACGCCCAGGTGTTGGGAAAACATGAACGGCAGTGCGGCGAACAGCCCCACCAAAATCCAGCTGGACACCGTCAGTAAGTACATGTCGCGTGGGCGCAGCTGCACGTCTTTGGGCCGACCCTGGGCAATCATTGCGATACCCGCTATGCATGTGATCAGGCTGGACCAGAGAAACGCATTGAGCTCATCAGGCCGCGCAAACAATACGAGGGTCAACATGGGGACTGCCATGCTGATCGCCAGGGTCAGAAGAAAGATGCCATTGATAAACGCGATAATCCGCAGGGTCGGCCAAGCCATTTAAGCGTGTTCCATTCCATGAGTAGCAGGAGTCTAGGTGATCGGGCTGGCTTTTCGCTCGGTCGATTTCACTCAATGGCGCCAGAATGCTCGCGTGACCAGAACCAGTACGGTGAGGATTTCCAGTCGACCGAGCAGCATGCCGATGGTCAGCAGCCATTTGGCCGCATCCGGCAAGGTCGAAAAATTACCTGCCGGGCCGATGATTGGCCCTAGTCCCGGGCCCACGTTACAGACGGCTGTCGCGGCACCGGTTAGCGCGGTTACCCAGTCCAGGCCAAGCAGAGTCAGGCCGAGTGCGATCACGCCGATGGTGATGGTGAAGAAAAACGAAAAGGTGATCAGCGAGCGGACAATCTCTTCATCAAGATTGTGGTTGTTGTACTGCTGCTTGATTACTGCGCGTGGGTGCACCAGTTGCTGCAGGTTGGCCCGCAGCAGCACATAGGCCACCTGAAAGCGAAAGAT
Organism: Pseudomonas sp. OTU750018; assembly: GCF_011636575.1. Taxonomy (NCBI): domain Bacteria; kingdom Pseudomonadati; phylum Pseudomonadota; class Gammaproteobacteria; order Pseudomonadales; family Pseudomonadaceae; genus Pseudomonas; species Pseudomonas sp. OTU750018. The sequence goes on along the minus strand of NZ_JAAPAU010000001.1, from coordinate 401,421 downwards.
CTTCAGGCCGCCGGAGGTGGAACCCGAACAGCCGCCGACAAAGGTCAGGTAGAAGAACAGTAGCACGGCGAAACTGCCCCAGGTGGTGTAATCGCCCAGGGCATAGCCGGTGGTGGTGACCACCGAGGTGACGTTCACCGCAACGATGCGAAACGCATCCAGCCAGCTGTTATCCGAGTGCAGCCACAGCCAGGTACCGAACACCAGCCAGGTGGCCACGAGAAAGCCGAGAAAGCCGCGTACCTGGTGGTCCTTGAACAGCGCTTTGCGGTTGCCGCGAAGTGTGGCGACATACAGGGTAAAGGGCAGGCCGCCGAAGATCATCAATACCACTGCCACCCAGTGCACGGCCGGTTGGCTCCAGTTGGCCAGGGATGAATCCGAGGTCGAGTAGCCGCCGGTGGAGATCGAGGTCATTGCATGATTGATCGCATCGAAGGGCGTCATGCCCGCCAGCCAAAAGCCGAGAAAGCCGATCAGGGTAAGGCTCAGGTAGATAAACAGAATGTATTTGGCCGCCATATGCGAGCGTGGCATGACCTTCTCGCCCCAGTCGGAGGATTCTGTCTGGAACAGGCGCATGCCACCAACCCGCAGCAACGGCAGAATCGCCACCGCCATGCCGATAAAGCCGATACCGCCCAGCCACTGCAGCATCGAGCGCCAGATCAACAGGCCCGGTGATGCCTTATCCAATCCAACCAGAATGGTTGAGCCGGTGGTGGTAACGCCGGACATGGTTTCGAAGAAGGCATCGGTGTAGCTGATGTGCTGAATCAGCACCATCGGTAGGGCGGCGAAGATGCACACCACCAGCCAGCTACCGGTGGTTAGCAGGTACATGTCGCGCGGGCGCAGATGCGCTTCTTTCGGTCGCCCAGGGAGGACCATGGCAATGCCTGCAACTGCGGTTACCAGGCTGGACCAGAGAAAGGCGTTGAGGTCGTCGGTGCGTGAATACAGCAGCAGCGTCAACATGGGGATGAGCATGCTGACGGCCAGAGTGATCAGGAAGATGCCGAGAATAAAAGCAATGATGCGCAGTGTCGGCAATGACATGGAGTCGGCTCGGGCTCTGTAGGGCAAAGGGTCGTCATTCTACGCGCGCTGCAGCCGCTGTACAGCAGTCGTAATGGGTGCTTTACAAGCGCTTGGCGCTGCATAGAATAGCCACCAGGTGCCGGCCCTTGCCGGTTTCTGAGCCCTCCAAATCATGTCCGATAGTAATCCTTGTCTTAGCTGTGGCGCCTGCTGCGCGCATTTTCGTGTGTCTTTTTTCTGGGGGGAGTGCCAATCGGCCGGTGGTTTGATGCCGGACGATCAGGTTGTGCTGATCACCCCGCACCGTGTTGCCATGCGTGGCACGGAAAGCAAACCCACGCGTTGTAACGCCCTGCTGGGGGAAGTTGGCCAGGGGGTGCGCTGTACGCTGTATGAACAGCGCTCCAGCACCTGCCGCGAATTTGAGGCCTCCTGGGCCAATGGCGAGCACAATCCGCATTGCGATGCGGCGCGCAGTGCGCACGGCTTGCCGCCGTTAATGCCGCCGGTGTTGCCGAGCGTTTCTCCCGAGCGGGTGGCCTGAGAATCTGTGCGGATTGCCCCTCAGCTGCGCGCAGGCACTAGAATGGTCGACTGTTTCAATTGCCGAGGTGGCTGATGGACGCTCTTGATGCGTTGCTAAACCGTGTTTCTGCGCCGCGCCTGATGGCGCCTGCCCCTGATGCTGCTCAGCGTGAGCTGCTGTTTCGTGCCGCCTTGCGCGCGCCCGATCACGGTCAGCTCAAACCCTGGCGCTTCCTCACAGTGGAAGGCGAAGCGCTTGTGCAACTGGGTGAGCTGTTTGCCCGTGCATTACCTGCTGATGCCAGCCCTGAAGCCTTGACCAAAGCGCGTGCCATGCCACTGCGTGCGCCGTTGCTGGTGGTGGTGATTGCCCGCGTACAAGCCAGCCCTAAAGTCCCAGAGCAGGAGCAAGTGCTGGCCGCCGGCTGCGCTGCCCACGGGATTCTGCTGGCTGCCCATGCGCAAGGTATTGGTGCGGTCTGGCGCACCGGTGATATGGCCTACAACCCGCAGGTCGCCGCTGGCCTGGGTCTGAGCGCGGATGAGCAGGTTATTGCCTACCTCTACCTGGGTACGCCGGAGCGCGAGTTGCGTGCGGTGCCGCAGGTTCAGGTCGATGATTTTGTCACGGCCTGGTCAGCGCCTGATTCGGCAGAGTAAGCGGTAGGCGCAGGGTGGCGATAAAGCCGCCTTGCGCATGATTACTCAGCTCCAGTTGCCCGCCATGCCGCTCCGCCGCGCGGCGCGCGATGGCAAGCCCGAGGCCATGACCACTACTGGTTTGGCCGGGCGCGCGGAAGAAGGGTTCGCCAAGTCGCGTCAGCAGTTCAGGCGCAACGCCGGGGCCATGGTCACGTACGCTCAGGCATAGTTGCTCGGCGTTTCGGCTGGCCGTCAGTTCAATAGTCTGGCCTACCGGGTTAAAGCGCAGGGCATTGCGCAGCAGGTTATCCAGCGCGCGTTGCAGCATGTCCGGCCAACCGTTGAGCTGCAGGTCGCTTTCCAGCTGAATCTCGATTGTTTGCTCGGGCGCATCCAGGCGCGCATCGTCCTGCAGTTTGTGCAGCAGCTCACCCAGGTTGATTGGCTGCGCGGCGCCCGGTTCGGCGTCGAGGCGGGCGAGGGTGAGAATTTCACTGATCAGCGCTTCCAGGCGGTCACACTCCTGGCTCAGGCGTGGCCAGTACTTTTCCCGTTCCACTGCATCGGCGCGCTCGGTCAGCGCCAGGGCGATACGCAGGCGGGCCAGGGGGGAGCGCAACTCATGTGACACGTCGCGCAGCAGCTGGCGCTGACTGCTGATCAAACCTTGAACACGCTCGCCCATGCGGTTGAAGTCAGCCGCCAGTACGCCGAGTTCATCACGTCGCTCGGCCAGTTTGGCCAGGCTGTTCTGCTGGTAGGCGGTTTGCCCCAGATCATGCACTGCGCCGCGCAAGCGATTCAGTGGGCGGGTGATAGACAGCGTCAGCCATAGGCTGAAGAGGGTCAGCACCAACATGGCGATGCCCAGCGCGCTCAACGGCCAGAGCAGGCTGTCGCGCTGCCAGGCGGCAACTTCTGGAATCGGGATGCGGTAAATAAACAAGTAGGTTTCGCCGCTGTGTGGGCTTGTGTAATCGACACTCAAACGGCGCCAGGGCAGGCGCTTTTCATTGCGGTGACGGGCTTCAAAAGCCGCCGCACGCGGCGGGAAGGTGCCTTGAACGACCGGCTGGCCGCTGTCATCGAGGACCTGCACATCGATGCGGAACTTGCGTTTGCGTTGTTCGAGCAAATTTTGGGCTGCGCGCGGGCCTTTCATTTCATAGCGTTGCGTCCATGTCTCGGCGAGGTCGTCCATGCCGGGGTGCTGGCTGAGCAGCCAGGCATCCTGATTGAGCATGCGCCCAAGCAACATGGACAGCCCGGCAACCAGGGCAATGGCCAGCCAGAAGCTGGCAAAAATGCGCCAGAACAGTGACCGCACGGTAGCTCCTTAGTGATGCAGTAGTAGAAATGCTAACGCCCACCCGGCTGGAAAACCGGGTGGGCGTAGCGGCAACAATGCCTGGATCAGTTCTTTTTCGCTTGGTCTGCCTGCCAAGCCTTGAATGCCTGGTGCTCGGCGCGGCGCTCTTCCATCTTTTTCTGGTGCTCGTCGAAGGCTTTCTGCTGCTCGGGCTTGAGCAGGGCGCGGATGGCGCTGTGCTGTTTGTCCTTGGCTGCCTTCAATTCGTCCTGCATGGCTTTCTGTTCCGCCGCCGGCAGCTTGTCCAGGTAGCGCTTGGTGATCTCATGGCGACCTTGCATCTGCTCGCCCATCAGCTTACGGATTTCGCGGTGCTGCTCTTTGCTCAGGTCGAGTTCTTTAAACATCCGGGAGCCATGTTCGCCATGATGGCCGCCGCCGTGCCGTGGACCGTCTTCAGGCATGGCCATGGCCAGGGTTGGGAGCGTCAGGGCGAGCAGTACTGCGGTCAGAGTTTTACGCATGGTGTGTCTCCTTGTCTGAAACCGGTAAACACCGGATGAGCCCAGTCTAGGGCGGTCAAGGTCAAGGGCGGTCAGGGCAAGGTAAAGCTTAGGTAAAGAGCGCGGCGCAGCTGATTTACACAACTACGGCTCAGACGCTGTAGTAGTAACCGCGGCTACGCAGCGCCAAAATTCGCTGGCGGCCGTCGGCATGCGGGCCGAGTTTTTTGCGCAGGTTACTGACGTGCATATCCAGGCTGCGGTCATACAGAGTCAGTTTGCGGCCGAGGGCCAGTTGCGCCAGTTCCTGTTTATCCACCGGTTCGCCCGGCTGTTGCAGCAAGGCTTCGAGGATGCGGCTTTCCGAGAGCGTCAGCAGCACTTCTTGTTCGCCCAGGGTCACGGTGCCGCGGGCCTGACTGTAATGCAGGTCACCCAGGTCGAGTGGGCTGCTGGGTGTGGCCGGCAGGCTGCGGCGTAACACTGCGCGCAGGCGCGCGGTGAGTTCGCGGGGGTCGCAAGGTTTGGCCAGGTAATCGTCGGCGCCCAGTTCAAGACCGAGAATCCGGTCCAGCGGTTCGCCGCGCGCCGAGAGCATCAGCACCGGCAGCTCCGGATGGTCGCTGCGTAACTGCTTGAGCAGCTCCAGGCCGCTGCCATCGGGCAGCATCACATCCAGCACCACGGCATCCGGGCTGTGTTTGGCGAGGGCATTGCGCGCGCTGTGACCATCATGGCAGGCACTGACCTGAAAGCCTTCCTGGGTCAGCCAGCTGGTCAGCAGTTCGCAGAGTTCGACGTCGTCGTCGATTAACAGCAGATCACTCATGGGTCAGTTAAGCCACTCGCTGCGTGAGCGACGGCCACGGCGTAGCAGGGCGCCGATGATCACCCCGAGTAAGCCGGCCCCGGCGCCCGTGGCAAACCACATCTGCTGCTCACTGATCAGCGGTTGCGGGGCGCTGGCGATGGCTTTTTTCAGCTGCAGCTTGAGGCGCTGGTTTTCCTGGCGCAGGCGCTGCAGCTGCACGGTGTCACGTTCGTTGCTGCTGGTCTGCAGTTCAGTCGCGAGGGCTTCGCGTTGCTCTTCGCTGAGCGCCAGTCGCTGCTCCAGTTCATCAATCTGCGTCTGCGCTGAAGTGGCTTCTGCCAATGGCAGCGGAGGGCTTTCCTCAGCCTGAGTGACGGCTGGCAAGCACAGGGTCAAGAGCAGAAACAGCGGGCCTGGACGCATCGGAACTCCTATCTTTGTAATTGTTGTTATGGGTTATTCAGCGGGAGGTTGGCTCAAGGCAAGACCAATTTGAAGGGTTTTACCAGCACCGAGGCGTACACCCCAGCGGCGCGGTAAGGATCGGCTTCGGCCCACTGTTGTGCGGCTTGCAGTGACTCGAACTCGGCGACGATCAAGCTGCCGGAAAACCCCGCAGGGCCTGGATCATTGCTGTCGACGGCGGGGTGCGGTCCGGCGAGGATCAGGCGACCCTCGTTTTTCAGCTGCTCCAGGCGCGCAAGGTGCGCCGGACGGGCATTCAAGCGGTTTTCCAGGGAGTTCTGCACATCGGTGGCAATGATCGCGTAGAGCATTTCAATCCTTAATAAGGTCGTCGGCGCAGGCCGCTGCTTGGGGAGAAAAGCAGCCCGGTCAGGCAAAGTCGAGGAAATATTGGTGCAAGCCAGCAAGAATCTGCATCTGGCGGCATAATATCAAACATAAATGACTCGGAATGCGCCCCCTATGGATGTTGATTTGCATTGCCACAGCACCGCTTCAGATGGCGCACTCGCGCCCGCTGTGGTGGTGGCGCGGGCGTTTGAGCGCGGTGTGCGTGTGCTGGCGTTGACCGATCACGACACCCTTGATGGCCTCGATGAAGCAGGCGCAGCGGCGCAGGCATTGGGCATGCAGTTGATCAACGGTATCGAGCTGTCCTGCACCTGGGGCGGCGCGACCATTCATGTGCTGGGCTACGCCTTTAATCGCGATGCGCCGGCGTTACAGCAGGCAATTGCCGAATTGCACGATGGGCGCTGGCTGCGCGCTGCGGAAATCAGTAAGCGTCTGGAAGCCAAAGGTATGCCGGGGGCACTGGAAGGTGCGCGTGCTCTGCAGCAGGAGTTGGGCGACAGTGGCAATGCTCCGGCACGCCCGCATTTTGCCGACTTTCTGGTGCGCAGTGGGTACGTCAAGGACCGTGCTGAAGCGTTCCGCAAGTGGTTGGGTTCAGGCAAGTTGGGGGATGTGAAACAGCATTGGCCGGAGCTGGCGCAAACTGTGGATACGTTGCGCCGAGCAGGTGCCTGGGTCAGCCTGGCGCATCCCTGGCAGTACGACTTTACTCGCAGTAAACGGCGTAAGTTAATTGCCGATTTTGTCGGAGCGGGTGGGCATTCATTGGAAGTGGTCAACGGCATGCAGCCCGCTGATCAGGTGGGCAGTCTAGCGATTCTGGCGAGGGAGTTCGGCATGTTCGTCACCGCTGGCAGTGATTTCCATGCGCCTGGCCAGTGGTCTGAACTGGGCGTTTACCGCCCGGTGCCCGAGGATCTACCGCCCTTATGGGCACGGTTCCAACATGTCCAGCAGCCTACTGCACTTTGACCCGGGGCCTAGCGTGAGCCAATTCTTCCAGATTCATCCGGAAAACCCGCAAGCACGGTTGATCAAACAGGCCGTGGAAATCATCCGCAATGGCGGTGTGGTGGTCTATCCGACCGACTCTTCCTATGCAGTCGGCTGCCATATTGGCGACAAGAACGCCGTGGAGCGTATTCGTCGCCTGCGCCAACTGGATGACAAGCATAACTTCACCCTGGTATGCCGCGACCTGTCGCAGCTCAGTACCTTTGCCAAGGTTGATACTGCAGCCTTCCGCCTGCTCAAGAGTCATACGCCCGGGCCTTACACGTTTATTCTCAATGCCACACGTGAAGTCCCGCGCATGCTGCTGCATGCCAAACGCCGCACCATTGGCCTGCGTGTGCCTAATCATCCGATTGCCATGGCCTTGCTGGCCGAGCTGGATGAGGCATTGATGAGCGTGACCTTGATTTTGCCGGGCGAAACGCTGCCGATGAGTGATCCTTACGAAATGCGTCAGATGCTTGAGCATCAGGTCGATCTGATCATCGATGGCGGCTTCGGCGGCCTGGAAGCCTCCACTGTGGTCAGCTTGCTCAACGATGAGCCCGAGGTGTTTCGAGTAGGGTGCGGTGATCCGTCGCCTTTTACGAATGGCAACTGATCCTGGCTATAATCGGGTTCCTTTGAGTTTTCAGGTAATCCGTTTTGAGTCTTGTTGACGCTGAACGCCGCGTGCTGTCTGGCATGCGCCCAAGTGGCTTGCTGCACTTGGGGCACTACCAAGGTGTGCTGAAGAACTGGGTGAAGCTGCAACACACCTATGAATGCTTCTTCTGCATCGTTGACCTGCACGCCCTGACCACTGATTACGACGATGTCGGTCCACTGTCGCAGCGCGTCATGGACATGGCGGTGGACTGGTTGGCTGCCGGCGTGAGCCCCAGCTCAGCGACGCTGTTTATCCAGTCGCAAGTCCCTGAACACGCTGAATTACACCTGCTACTGTCGATGATCTGCCCGCTCAGTTGGCTGGAACGCGTGCCCTCCTATAAAGAACAGCAGGAGCAGCTGAACGGCAAGGACCTGAGCACCTTCGGCTTTCTCGGTTACCCCTTGCTGCAGGCGGCTGACATCCTGCTATACCGCGCAGGCGTGGTGCCGGTCGGCAGCGATCAGCTGGCGCATATCGAGTTTGCCCGCGATGTGGCGCGGCGCTTCAACCACTTGTATGGCCGCGAGCCGGGCTTTGAGGAAAAGGCCGAGGCGGCGATCATCAAGCTCGGCAAGAAAGCCGCGACGCTCTACAACAACCTGCGCAGGGCCTATCAGGAACAGGGCGACGCTGAGGCGCTGGAAACCGCGCGAGCGCTGCTCAAGGATCAGCAGAGCATCACCCTGGGCGATAAAGAGCGCCTTTACGGCTACCTGGAAGGTGGCGGCAAGATTCTGCTGATCGAACCGCAGGCCATGCTGGGTGATTCGCCCAAGCTGCTTGGGCTTGATGGCGGCAAGATGTCCAAATCCAATAACAATGCGATTTTCCTGCGTGACAGCGGTTCGGCGATCGAGGAGAAGATCCGCCGCATGCCGACTGATCCGGCGCGGGTGCATCGTGATGATCCGGGTAGCCCGGCGAATTGCCCGGTGTGGTCGCTGCATCAGCTGTATTCCAGCAATGAAACCTGCGACTGGGCACAGCAAGGCTGTCGCAGCGCCGGCATCGGCTGCCTGGAGTGCAAGGCACCCTTGGTCGAAGCGCTGCAGCAGGAACTGCAACCTCTGCAGGCGCGTGCTGCGGATTATCAGGACAACCCTGATCTGGTCCGGCAGATTCTCGCCGACGGCGCTGAGCGCGCGCGCTCTGAAGCGCGCGAAACCCTCACCGAAGTGCGCCTGGCCCTTGGCCTGAATTACCGCTGAACCTGACGCTGTATCTAACTTTGAGAATGACCATGTCCAGCGTGCCAGCCCAGGAACATACCGAGAGCCATCCCCAGGATCAGGCCAATGCCCAGCAGGAGCTGCCATTTGCCCTGGTGTATGGCCAGGCGGTCACTGAAATGCCGCTCGATCTGTACATCCCGCCGGATGCGCTGGAAGTGTTTCTCGAAGCCTTCGAAGGGCCGTTGGACCTGCTGCTTTACTTGATCCGCAAGCAGAACATCGACGTGCTGGATATCCCGGTGGCGGAAATCACCCGCCAGTACATGGGCTACGTCGAGTTGATGCAGTCGGTGCGTCTGGAGCTGGCTGCCGAGTACCTGGTGATGGCGGCCATGCTCGCCGAGATCAAGTCACGCATGCTGTTGCCGCGCTCCAGTGAGGCGGAAGCGGAGGAAGACGACCCGCGCGCCGAGCTGATCCGCCGTCTGCAGGAATACGAGCGTTACAAGGCTGCCGCGGAAGGTATCGACGGCCTTAGCCGGGTTGGCCGTGACGTTACCGTGCCGCGTCTGGACGCGCCCGAAGCGCGGGCGCGCAAGCTGCTACCGGACGTCAGTCTGGAAGAAGTGCTGCTGTCGATGGCTGAGGTGCTGCGCCGCGCCGATATGTTCGAAAGCCACCAGGTCACCCGTGAGGCGCTATCAACCCGCGAGCGCATGAGCGAAGTGCTCGAGCGCCTCAAGGGCGGCGCCTTTGTGCCCTTTGTCAGCCTGTTCAGCGCGGAAGAGGGCAAGCTCGGGGTGGTGGTGACCTTTATGGCGGTGCTCGAGTTGATCAAGGAATCCCTGGTTGAACTGGTGCAAAATGAGGCTTTCGGGCCAATCCATGTGCGTGCGCGAGCTGAATAAGCATGAACCTTAACGAACCTCGTGAGCTGGCCAGCCTGCTCGAAGCCTTTCTGCTGGCATCCGGCAAGCCGCAATCGTTGGAGCGTCTGTATGAACTCTTCGAGGAGGCCGAGCGGCCGGAACCGGCGGTATTCAAGAAGGCCCTGACGCATCTGGGCAAGTCCTGCGAAGGGCGCGCCTTCGAGCTTATCGAGGTGGCGTCCGGTTACCGCCTGCAAGTACGCGAGAAGTTTGCGCCTTGGGTGGGTCGCCTATGGGAAGAGCGCCCGCAGCGCTATTCGCGCGCCATGCTGGAAACCCTGGCGCTGATTGCCTACCGCCAGCCGATCACCCGTGGCGAGATCGAAGATGTGCGCGGTGTGGCGGTGAACAGCCATATCGTCAAAACCCTGCTGGAGCGCGAGTGGATTCGTGTGGTGGGTTACCGCGATGTGCCGGGCAAACCGGCGATGTTCGCCACTACCAAGGCCTTTCTCGATCACTTCAACCTGAAAAGCCTCGACGAATTACCGCCGCTGGCCGCCCTGCGCGAGCTGGAACCGGAGCCGGTGCTTGCCTTCGAGGATGATCTGGAGGCGCCACAAAGCCTGCAGGCGCGTGCCGACCTGGCCCTGGCCGATGAGCCCGCGGTGGAAGCGAGCGAAGAAACCAGCTTCAGCAGCCTGCTGGCTGAACTCGACTCGATGGAGCAGGGTCTGAAGACCGACTTCGATGATTTACCCGAGCAGGACGATGAGCGCGACGATGCTGAAGAGCCTCACGAAACCCTGGATAAAGAGCAGCTGCCTGACTGAAGTGCTGGTGGCACCAATGAAGGCGTTTGCGCGGTGAAAGACCCCTGCATCAAGCTGTGCAAGTTCGAGCGCGATATCTGCCTGGGTTGCGGGCGCAGCAAGGCCGAGATCAAAGGCTGGAAGAAGCTCGACAAGCATGCCCGACGTGCCGTTCTGGCCGAAGCGGATATGCGCTTGCTGAGTTTGGCGACCATCGGTCGACGCAAAGGCTGACGGCCACCGATCAGGCGACTAGCCTCAACCCGTGCGTAAGCGTCACGTTTCGCGTATGCTCCGCGACCCTTCGACGACTCGAGTCGTCCAATCACTAAAGAAAACACCGGGAGGTGCCCAGATGAGTGAAGAAATCGAAGAATACAGTCCCGCAGGCGAAAAACTGCAGAAAGTCATGGCGCGTATGGGCCTGGCTTCACGCCGTGAAATCGAAGCCTGGATTACCGCTGGCCGCGTCAAGGTCAACGGCGCAGTCGCCAGCCTAGGTGTGCGCGTTGACCTGCACGATGCGATTGCTGTCGATGGCAAGGTGATCCGCCGCGAAGAAGCTGCCGAAAACGTGCGTCGCGTCATCATCTACAACAAGCCTGAAGGCGAGATCTGCACCCGTGACGACCCAGAAGGCCGTCCGACTGTATTTGATCGTCTGCCACGGCCGAAAGATGGCCGCTGGATCAACATCGGTCGCCTCGACATCAACACCACCGGTCTGCTGATGTTCACCACCGACGGTGAGCTTGCCAACCGCCTGATGCACCCTTCTTTCCAGATGGACCGCGAGTACGCCGTGCGCGTGCGTGGCGAAGTCGATGAAGAGATGATCGAGCGCCTGAAAGCCGGCGTGATGCTGGAAGATGGCCCAGCCAAGTTCACCGATATCAAGGTCGCTCCGGGCGGTGTGGGCTTCAACCACTGGTATCACTGCGTGGTAATGGAAGGCCGTAACCGCGAAGTGCGTCGTTTGTGGGAATCCCAGGGTCTGGTGGTCAGCCGTCTGAAGCGTGTGCGTTTCGGCCCGGTGTTCATCACCTCGGACCTGACCATGGGTCGCTGGCGCGAAATGAGTCAGCGCGAAGTGGATATCCTCAGCGAGGAAGTCGGCCTCAAGCCGGTCGCCTTGCCGGATATGAAGGAAAAAGCCCGCGATAAGATCGACCGTCTGCAGCGCAAATCGGCCAAGCCGGTGGGGCGTGCGGCACGTCCAGAGCGGACTTTGCGTCCGGCTCATGGCGGCGGCCCGGCAGCGGCCGGTGATCAGGGGCGCTCGCGTCCTGCTCGTGGTGAAGGTGATGAGCGTAGCGAGCGTCCAGTACGCACCCCGCGTGCACCGCGTGCGGATCAGAGCAAGGGGACGCCGGTTGCTGAGCGTCCGAGTGATGTCAACAAGAAACGTCCGGCCAAGCCGGGTGCGCAACGCCCAGGTGTTGAGTTGACTGATCGCCCTTCGCGTAAGCCAGCGGGTGCGCCAGTCAAGCGCCGCAGCCAGCCAACCCGCGACGGTCAGCGTCCAGGTTTTGGTCGCGGTCCTAAGCCGGAGTAATCCATTACGGTGGATGTAAAAAGGCGACCCTCGGGTCGCCTTTTTTATGTCCAGCCATTCATGGCTGACAATCTGTGGGTCGTGGCTGCGCGACATTAAAAATGTCTCGCAGCCATTGTGTGGTCGGCGGTTTTATCCGGCCATCGACAGGCGGTTGCGGCCATCGCGCTTGGACACGTACAGCGCGTTATCCGCACGGCGCAGCAGACTTTCCATGGATTCGCCCGGCAGCAAAGTGGCGCAGCCGAGGCTGACCGACAACTCGATGGCACGGTTCTCCACCAGGTACTGGATGCCGAGAACGGCCATGCGCAGGCGCTCGCCAACCATGGACGCGGCTTCACGGTTGGTGTTGGAGAGCAGCACCATGAATTCTTCGCCGCCGAAGCGGAACACCATGTCGACATTGCGCAGGCTTTCTTTCAGTGCGCTGGCGACGGCTTTGAGCGCCTGGTCGCCGATCAGGTGACCGTGGGTGTCGTTGATGCGTTTGAAGTGGTCGATGTCGACCATCAGCACGGACAGTGGCTGCAGGGTGCGTCGGGCGATGTCGACTTCGCGCTTGAGTGTTTGCTGCATGGCGATACGGTTACCGGTTTCGGTCAACGGATCACGCAATGCACTTTGCACGGCTGCGCGGTAGAGCAGGGCGTTGCGCAGCGGGAACAGCAGGCTGGCGAGCAGCGATTCGAGTTGGCCCAACTCATCTTCACTGAAGCGCACGTTGCGGCGGAAGGTCAGTTCACCGAGGAATTCGCCGTCGTGATTCAACCGATAACCAGCCGAATGGTTCGCGCGCTCGCCCAGCTCCAGGCGCAGGTCGCAGGAGGCCAGCTGGTAGCTCAGGGAGCTGAGCGGCACCAGGCGCTGCACTTCGCTGTAGAACAGCTCAAGAATGCGTTCGGCTTCGAGTGAGGTCTGCAGGCGTAGGCTCAGCTGTTGGCGCAACTGTGCCAGGCTGACTGGTTTCAGGCTTTTCTGCAGGCGGCCGGCATAGCCGAGGCGCTGTAGTTTGGCAGCGTCGAAATCAATGGTGTTGGACTGGTTGTGCGGGGCCATGAAGCTCTACCTCTAGCGCAGTACGCGGCGATAGTTGGGCTAGAGCGAATTCCGTGCCAATTTCAAAATCACTTTAAAAGTGCTTTTAATTCATTGGTTTAGCGATTCATTGGGCGGGCGTGCGGCAAGGATTTGCCGGTTAACTGGCGGGACTGCTGGCAATCTGATGCCAGTGGATCGGGCTGCCGCCGGAAAACCGGCGGTAGCCGTCATGGTTTATTGCGCGTCAAATGCTTGGCCATTAACGCCTGTGCTGTCCGGTCCCATCAAGTACAGGTAAACCGGCATGATGGCTTCAGGCAGTGGATTGTTCTGTGGGTTCTCTCCGGGGTAGGCCTGGGCGCGCATATCAGTGCGTGTTGCACCTGGGTTGACGCTGTTGGCGCGCACGTTGGCAATGCCGTCGACTTCATCGGCCAGCACCTGCATCAGGCCTTCGGTGGCGAACTTGGATACTGCGTAGGCCCCCCAGTAAGCGCGACCTTTGCGCCCGACACTGCTCGAGGTGAATACCACTGAGGCGTCTGCCGACAACTTGAGCAGCGGCAGCAGGGTGCTGGTGAGCATAAACATGGCGTTGACGTTGACCTGCATCACGCGCATGAAGTTGTCGCCGGACAGCTGTTCCAGCGGCGTGCGCGGGCCAATGATAGAGGCGTTGTGCAGCACGCCGTCGAGTTTGCCGAATTCGGCTTCGATCATCGCTGCCAGTTCGTCGTACTGATGCGGCAGGGCGGTTTCCAGGTTGAACGGGATCACTGCTGCTTGCGGGTGGCCTGCGGCTTCGATGGCGTCATAGACGCGGCTGAGATTGTCTTCGGTCTTGCCCAGCAGCAGCACCGTTGCGCCATGGGCGGCGAAGGTCTTGGCGGCGGTTGCACCAATGCCACGGCCAGCGCCGGTCACCAGAATCACGCGTCCCTTTAGCAGGTCGGGGCGGGCGGAATAGTCATGCATGGGTAAAGCCTCATTAATTCAAAAGCGGGTGGCACGTGATGCGCGTCCGGTAAACCGTCTTCAACAGCTACACAGGGCTTGTTCGAGCACGGTGCGAAGTTCCAGTGGGTGGTCCACCACCGCGTCGGCGCCCCAGTTGCGTGGGTTGTCCTGCGGGTGGATATAGCCGTAGGTGACAGCGGCGGTCTTGCAGCCTGCCGCGCGACCGGCTTCGATGTCGCGCTCGTCATCACCCACAAACAGGGTGGCGGCAGGTTCTACGCCCATCTTTGCGCAGGCCAGCAGGATCATCTCGGGGTCGGGCTTGCTGCGGCTGACGTGATCCGGGCAGACCAGTACCGCCGAGCGCTGCGCCAGGCCGAGTTGCTGCATGATCGGTTCGGCGTAGCGCACCGGCTTGTTGGTTGCCACGCCCCAGATCAGCTTGGACTGTTCGATGCCATTGAGCAGCTCATCCATGCCGTCAAACGGCCGCGTCAGTACAGCGCAATGCGCCTGATAGCGGTCGAGAAACTCCAGGCGCAGGACTTCGAAGCCTTCTGCCTCGGGGTCCATGGCGAAGTTGGCAGCGACCATGGCGCGCGCGCCACCGGACACCTGGTCACGGATCAGCTTGTCCGCAATCGGTGGCAGGCCGCGTTCGGCACGCATGGCCTGGCTGATGGCGATAAAGTCCGGCGCACTGTCGAGGAGGGTGCCGTCCATATCGAATAAAACCGCGCGCAAGCGCATCACGCCTCCTTGAGAGTCTGGATCATGTAGTTGACGTCGACATCGGCTTCCAGCTTGTAGCGTTTGCTCAGCGGGTTGTAGGTCAGGCCGATGATGTCCTTGACCTCAAGGCCCGCCTCGCGGCTCCAAGCGCCGAGCTCGGACGGACGGATAAATTTCTTGAAATCATGGGTGCCGCGCGGCAGCAAGCGCATTACGTACTCAGCACCGATGATGGCGAACAGGTAGGCCTTGGGGTTGCGGTTGATGGTGGAGAAGAACACCTGGCCGCCAGGCTTGACCATGCGGTAGCAGGCGCGGATCACCGACGCCGGGTCGGGTACGTGCTCAAGCATTTCCAGGCAGGTGACCACGTCGAACTGTTCCGGCATTTCTTCAGCCAGGGCTTCAGCAGTGATCTGCCGGTATTCGACGCTGACGCCAGACTCCAGCTGGTGCAGCTGGGCTACTGCCAGCGGCGCTTCGCCCATGTCGATGCCGGTCACGCTGGCGCCGCGCTGGGCCATGGATTCGCTGAGAATGCCACCACCGCAGCCAACGTCGAGCACCTTCTTGCCGGCCAGGCCGACGCGTTCGTCGATCCAGTTGACGCGCAGCGGGTTGATGTCATGCAGCGGTTTGAATTCGCTTTCACGGTCCCACCAGCGGTGGGCAAGGGCTTCAAATTTGGCGATTTCGGCGCGGTCGACGTTGCTCATATAAATCCCTGAATCAGGCGGCGGCGGGAGACTCATGTTGCCAGTTTCGCCGGGTGGATTGGACGCCTGTTATGCGTCCAATGTATGTCAGTTTGTCGCAGTGCCCGAATTCTCTGGGCTGGCTGTCACTTGCCGGTGATCTTCGCGCCCCAGGCGCGCGCATTGGCGATGATCCGTTGTTCGTCTAGGCGCGTCAGTTGGCCGCCGTCGAGCAATTGTTTGCCGCCGACCCACAGGTGTTCGACGCAGGCGCGGCCACCTGCATAGATCAGCTGCGAAACCGGGTCATAAACTGGTTGCTGGGCCAGGCCGGAGAGGTTGAATACGGCGATATCGGCCGCCTTGCCCAGTTCCAGCGAGCCGATTTGCTCATCCAGACCCAAAGCGCGGGCGCCGTTGAGGGTGGTCATGCGCAGCGCGCGGTGGGCATCCAGGGCCGTGGCCGAGCCGGCAACGGCCTTGGCCAGCAGGGCGGCGGTGCGGGTTTCGCCGAGCAGATCGAGATCATTGTTGCTCGCTGCGCCATCGGTACCGATGGCGACGTTGACACCGGCTTGCCAGAGTTTTTCCACCGGGCAAAAGCCGCTGGCCAGCTTGAGGTTGGACTCCGGGCAATGGATCACGCTGCTGTTACTTTCCACCAGCAGGGCCAGGTCTTCATCATTAATCTGGGTCATGTGCACGGCCTGGAAGCGCGGGCCGAGCAGGTCAAGGCGCGCCAGGCGCGCCAGTGGCCGCTCGCCGCGCTGCTCCAGGCTCTGCTGCACTTCGAAGGCGGTTTCGTGCACGTGCATATGAATGCCGGCGTCCAGCTCCTCGGCGAGCACGCGGATGTTTTCCAGCTTGTCGTCACTCACCGTGTAGGGCGCATGCGGGCCGAAGGCGACGCTCAGGCGCGGGTGGTGCTTAAGGTCGTCGAACAGATTCAGGCCTTTGCGCAGCGCTTCGTCAGCGTCGCGGGCGCCGGGAATCGGAAAATCCAGTACCGGAATGGTGATCTGCCCGCGGATGCCGCTGCTGTGCACCAGCTGGCTGGCGGTTTCCGGGAAGAAATACATGTCGGAGAAGCAGGTAATACCGCCCTTGAGCTGTTCGGCGATGGCCAGCTCGGTGCCATCCTGCACAAACTGCTCGTTGACCCATTTGGCCTCGGCCGGCCAGATGTGCTTCTCCAGCCAGGTCATCAGCGGCAGATCATCGGCCAGGCCGCGGAATAGGGTCATTGCCGCATGGCCGTGGGCGTTGACCAGGCCTGGTGTGAGCAGTCGTCCGGGCAACTCAAGCACCTGCAGGGCTGCGTGCTTAAGCGCTTCAGCGCGCGGTGCGATCAGTGCGATGCGCCCGTCGCGGATGCCCAGGCCGTGCTCCAGCAACACCACGCCAGCTGGCTCGACCGGGACCAGCCAGGTGGGCAGCAGCAGCAAATCGAGCGGAGCTTGGGGCATGGGAAGGCTTCCGGCAGTCAGTAGAGTGGCGAGTTTATAGGGGAACGCCCTAGGCTTGAAGCTGCATGCAGCTGATCTGGCGCGATGTGCGCAGTGCTGTGCGTATAATGGTCGGCTTTTTCCGGCGGAGGTGTGTCATGCGCGAGCAACTGCTAGCGGCAGAGAAGGTCAGGGCCATCGAGTGGCGTGACGGCGCTCTGCTCTTGCTGGATCAGCGCGCGCTGCCTTTCGAGGAAACCTGGCTGAGCTATCACTCAGCGGCAGATGTCGCCGAGGCTATCCGTAGCATGGTGGTGCGCGGCGCGCCGGCCATCGGCATCAGCGCGGCCTATGCGATTGTCCTGGCTGTAAGGGCTCGTCTGCAGGAAGGCGGCGACTGGCGAGCGGCATTGCAGGTGGATTTCGACCTGCTGGCTGCATCGCGCCCGACAGCGGTCAATCTGTTCTGGGCGCTTGAGCGCATGCGTGAGCGGCTGGGTCGGCTGAAAAGCCATGACGACCCGCTGGCGCTGTTGGAGGCCGAAGCCATCGGCATTCATCAAAGTGATCGTGAAGCCAATCTGACCATGGCCCAGTTGGGCGTCGATCTGATCCGCAAGCACCAGGGCAATCAGCAGAACCTGCTGACCCATTGTAATGCCGGCGCCCTGGCCACAGGCGGCTTCGGTACGGCGCTGGGGGTGATTCGCGCCGCTTTTCATGATGGTTTGCTTGAGCGGGTATATGCCGACGAAACTCGGCCCTGGTTGCAGGGCTCGCGCCTGACGGCCTGGGAGCTGGCGACTGACGGCATTCCGGTGACGGTTAATGTCGATTCGGCTGCCGCCCATCTGATGAAAACCCGTGGCATCACCTGGGTCATCGTCGGTGCGGACCGCATTGCTGCCAATGGCGATGTGGCCAACAAGGTCGGCACCTATCAGTTGGCGGTGAACGCCATGCACCATGGCGTGCGCTTTATGGTGGTCGCCCCCAGCTCGACCATCGATATGGCCATGGAGCACGGTGACGATATCGTGCTGGAAGAGCGCGATGCCAACGAGCTGCTGGAACTGGGCGGCAAGCGCATCGCTGGCGGTATCGAAGCGCTCAATCCGGTATTTGATGTGACCCCGGCGGACCTGATCGATTTTATCGTCACCGAGAAGGGTGTGGTTGATCGTCCGGATGCGGAAAAAATGGCGCAATTGATGTGCCGCAAGCGCCTGCACTGAGTTTTTCTGCGGGTGCGCACACCTAGTCGGCAGGGCGGCGCTGGGGATAGGTGCGACGCACTGATTGTGGTAAGCTCCGGCGGTTTTCGGGGGTACCTGTTATGGGCCTCTTACCTGCGCAGATACATGGCATAACTTATTGATTTGTCGTGAGTCGCTATGAGCCTCAAGGCACGGCGACAGGCTCCACACCACTCAGGACGAGCGGCGCGGAGTTTCACCAGAAAAAGGAACAAGGCTACTCATGGGCGAACTGGCCAAAGAAATCCTCCCGGTCAATATTGAAGACGAACTCAAGCAGTCCTACCTCGATTACGCGATGAGTGTAATTGTTGGGCGCGCGCTGCCGGATGCACGTGATGGCTTGAAGCCCGTGCACCGCCGTGTGCTGTTTGCCATGAGTGAGTTGGGCAACGACTGGAACAAGGCTTACAAGAAGTCCGCCCGTGTGGTCGGTGACGTCATCGGTAAGTACCACCCACACGGTGATACCGCGGTGTACGACACCATCGTCCGCATGGCGCAGCCATTCTCGCTGCGTTACCTGCTGGTCGACGGCCAGGGCAACTTCGGTTCGGTGGACGGCGATAACGCAGCTGCCATGCGATACACCGAAGTACGCATGACCAAGCTGGCCCATGAACTGCTGGCTGACCTGCATAAAGAAACCGTGGATTGGGTGCCGAACTACGACGGCACTGAGATGATCCCGGCGGTTATGCCGACCAAGATCCCCAACCTGTTGGTCAACGGCTCCAGCGGTATCGCCGTGGGCATGGCCACCAATATTCCGCCACACAACCTCACGGAAGTGATCAATGGTTGTTTGGCGCTGATCGACAACGGCGAGCTGACTGTCGATGAGCTGATGCAATACATCCCCGGTCCGGACTTCCCGACAGCGGCGATCATCAACGGTCGCGCCGGTATCATCGAGGCCTACCGCACTGGCCGTGGTCGCATCTACATGCGTGCCCGCGCCATCATTGAAGACATCGACAAGGTCGGTGGCCGTCAGCAGATCATCGTCAGCGAGCTGCCGTATCAGCTGAACAAGGCGCGCCTGATCGAGAAAATCGCCGAGCTGGTTAAAGAGAAGAAGCTCGAAGGCATCACCGAGCTGCGCGATGAGTCCGACAAGGACGGCATGCGCATCGTCATCGAGCTGCGTCGCGGCGAAGTACCGGAAGTGGTGCTCAACAACCTCTACGCCCAGACCCAGATGCAGTGTGTGTTCGGCATCAACGTGGTGGCGCTGATCGACGGCCAGCCGAAGGTCCTTAACCTCAAGGACATGCTCGAAGCCTTTATTCTGCACCGCCGTGAAGTGGTCACACGTCGCACCGTATTCGAGCTGCGCAAGGCCCGTGAACGTGGCCATATCCTTGAAGGCCAGGCGGTTGCCCTGTCTAACATCGACCCGGTTATCGCTCTGATCAAGGCCTCGCCGACCCCGGCCGAAGCCAAGCTGGCGCTGATTGCCACACCCTGGGAATCCAGTGCTGTGGAAACCATGGTCGAGCGCGCTGGTGCTGACGCCTGTCGCCCGGACGATCTCGATCCGCAGTACGGTCTGCGTGACGGCAAGTATTTCCTCTCCCCGGAACAGGCCCAGGCCATCCTCGAGCTGCGTCTGCACCGTTTGACCGGTCTTGAGCATGAAAAACTGCTGGCTGAATATCAGGAAATCCTCACCCAGATCGGCGAGCTGATCCGCATCCTCACCAGCGCCACGCGTCTGATGGAAGTGATCCGCGAAGAACTGGAAGCGGTCAAAGCCGAGTTTGGCGATGCGCGCCGTACCGAGATTCTCGACAACCGTCTGGACCTGAGCCTGGCTGACCTGATCACCGAAGAAGAGCGTGTGGTCACCATCTCCCACAGTGGCTATGCCAAGAGCCAGCCGCTGCATGCCTACCAGGCGCAGCGTCGTGGCGGTAAGGGCAAGTCGGCCACCGGCGTGAAGGATGAGGACTACATCGAGCACCTGTTGGTCGCCAACAGCCACGCCACGCTGTTGCTGTTCTCCAGCAAGGGTAAGGTCTACTGGCTGAAGACCTACGAAATTCCGGAGGCCTCGCGCGCTGCCCGTGGTCGTCCGCTGGTCAACTTGTTGCCGCTGGACGACGGCGAGCGCATTACCGCCATGCTTCAGGTCGACCTGGAAGCGCTGCGTCAGCAAGCGCCGGAAGGCGACGAGCCGGACGATATCGAAGGCGTAGTGGTCGAGGCTGAAGAAGTCGAAGACTTGGCCGAAGGCGATGACGCCGACGACGAGACCCCGGATGAACCGACCGGTGCCTACATCTTTATGGCTACGGCCAAAGGCACTGTAAAGAAGACGCCGCTGGTGCAGTTCAGCCGTCCGCGCAGCTCGGGCCTGATCGCCCTCAAGCTGGACGAAGATGACACCCTGATCTCCGCTGCCGTAACTGACGGCGCCCGCGAAGTGATGATGTTCTCCGACGGCGGCAAGGTGATTCGCTTCAAGGAAAGCAAGGTCCGCACCATGGGCCGTACGGCTCGCGGTGTGCGTGGTATGCGTCTGCCGGAAGGTCAGGAAATCATCTCCATGCTGATTCCTGAAGCCGACGCGCAGATTCTCACCGCTTCCGAGCGTGGCTACGGCAAGCGTACCGCGATGGCTGAGTTCCCGCGTCGCGGTCGTGGCGGCCAGGGCGTAATCGCCATGGTCAGCAACGAGCGTAACGGCAAGCTGGTTGGCGCCGTGCAGGTGCTTGAAGGCGAGGAAATCATGCTGATTTCCGACCAGGGTACCCTGGTGCGTACCCGTGTCAGCGAAGTCTCCAGCCTTGGCCGTAACACCCAGGGCGTGACCCTGATCAAGCTGGCCAAGGATGAAACCCTTGTTGGTCTTGAACGTGTGCAGGAGCCTTCGGCGGAAGACGACGAAGAGCTGCTCGAAGGCGAAGAGGGTGTTGACGGCGCAGTAGCGGATGCAGGTGATGCACCCGAAGCCGCAGCTGACGAAAGCCCGATCAGCGAAGAGTAATCTGTCGGGGCGAGTGCGCTCGCCCCTGACGGCGTAGGATTTGGCGGCTGCTGGCACGCACCAGCCCGCCCACTATTTTGAGCGAGAGTGGATGTGAGCAAGCGAGCCTTTAACTTCTGCGCCGGCCCGGCCGCGCTTCCTGAAGCTGTTCTGCAACGCGCCCAGGCGGAGCTCCTCGATTGGCAGGGTAAAGGCCTGTCGGTGATGGAGATGAGCCATCGCAGCGATGAGTACACCGCCATCGCGGAAAAGGCCGAGCAGGACCTGCGCGACCTGATGGAGATCCCGTCCGACTACAAGGTGCTGTTCCTGCAGGGCGGTGCCAGCCAGCAGTTCGCCGAGATTCCGCTCAACCTGCTGCCGGAAGATGGCGTCGCCGACTATATCGACACCGGTATCTGGTCGAAGAAAAGCATCGAAGAAGCCAGCCGCTACGGCAACATCAATGTCGCCGCCAGCGCCAAGGCTTATGACTACTTCGCCATTCCTGGGCAGAACGAGTGGCAGCTGTCAAAAGACGCCGCCTACCTGCATTACGCCAGCAATGAAACCATCGGCGGCCTGCAGTTCGACTGGGTCCCCGAGGTCGGTGACGTGCCGCTGGTGGCGGATATGTCTTCCGACATCCTTTCGCGCCCGATCGATGTGTCGAAGTTCGGCCTGATCTACGCCGGCGCGCAGAAGAACATCGGCCCTAGCGGCCTGGTGGTGACCATCGTCCGTGAAGACCTGCTTGGTCGTGCCCGCAGCGTCTGCCCGACCATGCTCAATTACAAGATCGCTGCCGATAACGGCTCGATGTACAACACCCCGGCGACCTTCTCCTGGTACCTGTCCGGCCTGGTGTTCGAGTGGCTGAAAGAGCAGGGCGGGGTGGCCGCCATGGAGCGGATCAACCGCGCCAAGAAAGACCTGCTGTACAAGGCCATCGATACCAGTGATTTCTACAGCAACCCGATTGCCCATAACGCCCGCTCCTGGATGAACGTGCCGTTCCGCCTGGCCGACGAGAAACTGGACAAACCGTTTCTCGCTGGCGCCGATGCGCGCGGCCTGCTCAATCTGAAAGGCCACCGTTCGGTCGGCGGCATGCGTGCCTCCATCTATAACGCCGTGGGCCTGGATGCCGTTGAAGCGCTTGTGGCTTATATGGCCGAGTTCGAGAAGGAGCACGGTTGATGACCGATCCAATTTCCGAGCAGGAACTGCAGGCCCTACGCCTGCGCATCGACAACCTCGATGAGAAGATTCTCGCGCTGATCAGTGATCGCGCCAGCTGCGCCGAAGAGGTCGCGCGGGTGAAGATGAAGGCCCTACCGGAAGGCGAGAAGCCGGTATTCTACCGCCCGGAGCGCGAAGCCCAGGTGCTTAAGCGCATCATGGAGCGCAACCAGGGGCCGTTGGGTAACGAGGAAATGGCGCGGCTGTTCCGCGAAATCATGTCCTCCTGCCTGGCCCTGGAAAATCCGCTCAAGGTCGCCTACCTCGGCCCGGAAGGTACGTTCTCCCAGGCGGCAGCGATGAAACACTTCGGTCATGCGGTGATCAGCGTGCCGATGGCGGCTATCGATGAAGTGTTCCGCGAAGTGGCTGCCGGTGCGGTGAACTTCGGCGTGGTGCCGGTGGAGAACTCCACAGAAGGGGCGATCAACCACACCCTCGATAGCTTCCTCGAACATGACATGGTCATCTGCGGTGAAGTCGAGCTGCGCATTCACCACCACTTGCTGGTCGGTGAAACTACCAAGACCGACAAGATCACCCGCATCTATTCCCACGCCCAGTCCCTGGCGCAGTGCCGCAAGTGGTTGGACGCGCATTACCCCAATGTTGAGCGCGTGGCGGTGTCGAGCAACGCCGATGCAGCCAAACGGGTGAAAAGCGAGTGGAACAGTGCGGCGATTGCCGGCGATATGGCAGCCAGCCTGTATGGCCTGACCAAGCTTGCGGAAAAGATCGAAGACCGTCCGGACAACTCCACGCGCTTCTTGATCATAGGCAGCCAGGAAGTGCCGCCGACCGGCGACGACAAAACCTCGGTCATCGTCTCCATGCGCAACAAGCCGGGTGCACTGCATGAGCTGCTGGTGCCGTTCCACAACAACGGCATCGACCTGACCCGCATCGAAACCCGTCCGTCGCGCAGCGGCAAGTGGACCTATGTGTTCTTTATCGACTTCGTTGGTCACCACCGCGACCCGCTGATCAAGGACGTGCTGGAAAAGATCAATCAGGAAGCCGTGGCGCTCAAGGTGCTGGGCTCCTACCCGAAAGCGGTACTTTAAAACTGCTGCGGCACGCCTCAGGTCTCAAGCTACACGCGCATCGACGCCGGGCTGTACTTGGGGCTTGCGGCTTTAAGCGTGAGGCTTTGCTATGACCGATTTCCTCGCCCTGGCCCAGCCAGGCGTACAGCAGCTGTCGCCCTATGTGCCGGGCAAGCCGGTGGATGAGCTGGCTCGTGAGCTGGATCTGGACCCGGCCAGCATCGTCAAGCTGGCCAGCAACGAGAATCCGCTAGGTCCAAGCCCTAAGGCGCTGGAAGCGATTCGCGGCGAGTTGGCCGAGCTGACCCGTTATCCCGATGGCAATGGTTTCGAGCTGAAAAGCCGTCTGGCTGCGCGCTGCGGTGTGCAGATCAATCAGGTCACGCTGGGCAATGGCTCTAACGATATTCTCGATCTGGTTGCCCGTGCCTATCTGGCGCCGGGTTTGAATGCGGTGTTCAGTCAATACGCCTTTGCCGTTTACCCCATCTCGACCCAGGCCGTGGGTGCTCAGGGCAAGGTGGTGCCGGCCAAGGACTACGGTCACGACCTGGAAGCCATGCTGGCGGCCATCGATGAAAACACTCGCGTGGTGTTTATCGCCAACCCGAACAATCCGACTGGCACCTGGTTCGGCCCTGACGCGCTGGAGCGCTTTCTCGCGCGTGTACCCGGTAATGTGCTGGTGGTACTGGATGAGGCTTATATCGAGTTCGCCGAAGGTGATGAGCTGCCGGACGGCCTCAAGTACCTGACGCGTTATGACAATCTGCTGGTCTCGCGCACTTTCTCCAAGGCCTATGGCCTGGCGGCGCTGCGCGTTGGTTATGCGCTCAGCTCGGCGCAGATCGCCGATGTGCTGAACCGTGTACGCCAGCCGTTCAACGTTAACAGCCTGGCCCTGGCGGCGGCGTGCGCGGCGCTGGATGATGCCGATTATCTGGCGCAAAGCTGTCAGCTCAATGATGCCGGCATGGCGCAGCTGGAAGCTGGCCTGCGCGAGTTGGGTCTGAGCTGGATTCCGTCGAAAGGTAACTTTATTGCCGTGGATTTTGGCCGTGATACCGCTGCGATCAACCAGGCGCTGCTGCGCGCTGGGGTGATCGTGCGGCCGGTAGCCGGTTACGGCATGCCGAACTTCCTGCGGGTGTCGATTGGTCTGCCTGCTGAAAATGCGCGCTTCCTCGACGCCCTGGCCAAGGTGCTGAGCGCGTGAGTGAAGCCAAATCTGCTGTCACTCAGGTGCAACCTGCCGCCCCTAAGCTCGGCCGCCTGGTGGTTATCGGCCTGGGCCTAATTGGTGGTTCTTTTGCCAAGGGTTTGCGTGAGCGCGGCCTGTGCCGCGAAGTGATAGGTGTCGATCTCGATCCAGAGTCGCGGCGGTTGGCGGTTGAGCTGGGGGTTGTCGATCGCTGTGAGGTTGATCTGGCTGCCGCCTGTCAGGGAGCCGATATTATCCAGCTGGCGGTGCCTATCCTGGCCATGGAAAAGCTGCTCGCAGAGCTGGCCAAGCTTGACCTGGGTACGACGGTGCTCACCGATGTGGGCAGCGCCAAAGGCAATGTGGTTCGCGCTGCGCGCCTGGCCTTTACCGGTAAATCGGTGCGATTTGTGCCGGGCCACCCGATTGCCGGCTCCGAGCAGAGCGGGGTGGAAGCGTCCAATGCGCAGCTGTTCCGCCGCCATAAGGTCATCCTCACGCCCTGCGAGCAGAGTGATGACGCGGCTCTGGTTTTGGTCGACGCCCTTTGGCGCGAACTGGGCGCTGATGTTGAACATATGGAGGTCGAGCATCACGATCAGGTGCTGGCTGCGACCAGTCACCTGCCGCATTTGCTGGCCTTTACCCTGGTTGACTCGCTGGCCAAGCGCAGTGAGAACCTGGAGATCTTTCGTTACGCCGCCGGCGGTTTCCGCGACTTCACGCGGATCGCCGGCAGTGATCCGGTCATGTGGCACGACATCTTCCTCGCCAATCGCGAGGCGGTGCTGCGCACGCTGGACGTATTTCGCGACGACCTCGACGCCTTGCGCGACGCGGTTGACGCAGGGGATGGGCATCAATTGCTGGGCGTATTCACCCGCGCCCGCGTGGCCCGTGAGCATTTCGGCAAAATTTTGGCCCGTAGGGCCTATGTGGACGCTATGCACTCGAACGATCTGGTTTTTCTGGCTAACCCTGGCGGCAAACTCTCCGGGCGTATTCGCGTTCCGGGCGACAAGTCCATCTCTCACCGTTCGATCATGCTCGGCTCGCTGGCTGAAGGCACCACGCATGTCGAGGGTTTTCTGGAAGGTGAAGACGCGCTGGCGACGTTGCAGGCGTTCCGCGACATGGGGGTGGTCATCGAAGGCCCGCATCATGGCCGCGTGACCATTCACGGCGTGGGTCTGAATGGTCTGAAGGCGCCGGCCGGTCCGCTGTACATGGGCAACTCCGGTACTTCGATGCGCCTGCTCTCGGGTTTGTTGGCAGCGCAACCGTTCGACACCACGCTGACCGGTGATGCCTCGCTGTCCAAACGGCCGATGAACCGTGTCGCCAAGCCGCTGCGCGAAATGGGCGCAGTGATCGAAACCGGTCCGGAAGGTCGCCCGCCACTGATGATCAAAGGCGGCCAGCGCCTGACTGGTATGGATTACGAAATGCCCATGGCCAGTGCCCAGGTTAAATCCTGCCTGCTTCTTGCTGGGCTTTACGCCGCCGGAACCACCTCAGTGACCGAGCCTGCGCCTACCCGCGACCACACTGAGCGCATGCTGCGCGGCTTTGGCTACCCGGTAACCGTGGATGGCAGTACTGCCAGCGTTGAATCAGGCCATAAGCTGACCGCTACCCATATCGAAGTGCCTGCGGATATCTCCTCGGCAGCATTCTTCCTGGTGGCCGGCAGCATTGCCGAAGACTCCGAGCTGGTGCTTGAGCACGTAGGCATCAACCCAACCCGTACCGGGGTCATCGATATCCTCAAGCTGATGGGCGGCGACATCACCCTAGAAAACCAGCGTGAAGTCGGCGGCGAGACCGTGGCTGATATTCGCGTGCGCAGCGCCAAGCTGAAGGGTATCGATATTCCGGAAGACCTGGTGCCCCTAGCTATTGATGAGTTCCCGGTGCTGTTTGTTGCTGCGTCGGTGGCCGAAGGTCGCACCGTGTTGCGTGGCGCCGAAGAGCTGCGGGTCAAGGAATCTGACCGTATTCAGGTGATGGCTGATGGTTTGATTGCTCTGGGCGTCAAGGCCGAGCCAACGCCGGACGGCATCATTATCGAAGGCGGCAGCATCGGTGGTGGCGAAGTTTGGGCGCACGGCGATCACCGTATCGCCATGTCGTTCAGCGTGGCATCGCTGCGCGCCACTGCGCCGATCCGCATCCATGATTGCGCCAACGTCGCCACTTCGTTCCCCAACTTCCTCGCGCTGTCGGCTCAGGTTGGCATTCGTGTGGCCGAGGAGGGCAAGGCATGATCGTCGCACCGGTTATCACCATCGACGGGCCGAGCGGCTCGGGCAAGGGCACCATCGCCGGCCTGCTGGCCAAACAGCTGGGCTGGAATCTGCTGGACTCGGGCGCGCTATATCGTCTGCTGGCCTTTGCCGCCGGTAATCATGGCGTCGATCTGACCAACGAAGAAGCGATGAAGCTACTTGCCGCTCATCTGGATGTGCAATTTATTGCTGCGGGCGATGGCCATGGTCAGCGCATCATTCTTGAGGGCGAAGAGGTCACTGATCTCATCCGCAATGAGCAGGTTGGGGCCGGTGCTTCGCAGGTGGCCTCGCTCTTTGCCGTGCGTGAAGCCCTGCTACAGCGTCAGCAGGCCTTCCAAGAAATGCCAGGACTGGTTGCCGATGGCCGCGATATGGGCACTGTGGTGTTTCCGGATGCGCCGCTGAAGATTTTCCTCACCGCCAGCGCCGAGGAGCGTGCCCGTCGCCGTTACTTACAGTTGAAGGCCAAGGGCGATGATGTTAATCTCGCGAGTCTTCTTGATGAGATTCAGGCGCGCGATGAGCGCGATACCCAGCGTGCAGTGGCTCCGCTCAAGCCGGCAGTCGATGCGATCCAGCTGGATTCCACCGAACTCTCCATCGAACAAGTGCTTGAACGAATTCTGAGTGAAGTCGCCAATCGCGATCTCGCCGGATGATAAGAGCCACAGCTGCTTTAAGCTGACCGGCTCGCAAGGAGGCGTACGGGAACCCAGTCCTAGTCCTGTTTGCCTCTTTTTAAATGAACGTACCCACATTGTCTGGAATGTGGTTTGGGCGGATTCCCTGCCCTGAATCAACAGGAATTAAAATGAGCGAAAGCTTTGCTGAACTGTTTGAAGAAAGCCTAAAAACCCTGAATCTTCAGGCTGGCTCGATCATCACCGCTATCATCGTCGACATCGATTACCAAGCTGGTTGGGTAACCGTTCACGCTGGTTTGAAGTCTGAAGGCCTCATTCCGCTGGAACAGTTCCACAACGACGCTGGCGAGCTGACCATCAAGGTCGGTGACGAAGTTCACGTTGCCCTGGACGCGGTTGAAGATGGCTTTGGTGAAACCAAGCTGTCCCGCGAAAAAGCCAAGCGTGCCGAGTGCTGGATCGTTCTGGAAGCAGCTTTCGCCGCTGAGGAAGTGGTTACGGGCGTTATTAACGGTAAGGTTAAGGGCGGCTTCACTGTCGACGTTAACGGCATCCGTGCGTTCCTCCCAGGTTCCTTGGTCGATGTCCGTCCGGTGCGTGATACCACTCATCTGGAAGGCAAAGAGCTCGAATTCAAAGTCATCAAGCTGGACCAGAAGCGCAACAACGTTGTCGTTTCCCGCCGCAGCGTGCTGGAAGCCGAGAACAGCGCCGAGCGCGAAGCTCTGCTGGAATCCCTGCAGGAAGGTCAGCAAGTCAAAGGTATCGTCAAGAACCTCACCGACTACGGCGCGTTCGTGGATCTGGGTGGCGTCGACGGCCTGCTGCACATCACCGACATGGCTTGGAAGCGCATCAAGCATCCGTCGGAAATCGTCAACGTTGGCGATGAAATCGACGTCAAGATCCTCAAGTACGATCGTGAGCGTAACCGTGTTTCCCTCGGCCTCAAGCAGCTGGGCGAAGATCCATGGGTTGCCATCAAGGCGCGTTACCCACAGGACACCCGTGTTACTGCGCGCGTAACCAACCTGACCGACTACGGCTGCTTCGCAGAGCTGGAAGAAGGCGTGGAAGGCCTGGTGCACGTATCCGAAATGGATTGGACCAACAAAAACATCCATCCTTCGAAAGTCGTTAACGTCGGCGACGAAGTGGAAGTTATGGTTCTGGATATCGACGAAGAGCGTCGTCGTATCTCCCTGGGTATCAAGCAGTGCAAAACTAACCCGTGGGAAGACTTCTCCGGTCAGTTCAACAAGGGCGACAAAATCTCCGGCACCATCAAGTCGATCACCGATTTCGGTATCTTCATTGGTCTGGATGGCGGCATCGACGGCCTCGTTCACCTGTCCGACATCTCCTGGAACGAAGTAGGCGAAGAAGCTGTACGCCGCTTCAAGAAAGGCGACGAGCTGGAAACCGTTATCCTCTCCGTTGATCCGGAGCGTGAGCGCATTTCCCTCGGCATCAAGCAGCTGGAAGAAGACCCGTTCTCCGACTACGTTGCTGTTAACGATAAAGGCACCATCGTGCGCGGTATCGTTAAAGAAGTTGACGCCAAAGGCGCCATCATCACCCTGGCCGACGGCATCGAAGCCACTCTGAAAGCTTCCGAAATCAGCCGTGACCGCGTTGAAGACGCGCGCAACGTCCTGAAAGAAGGCGAAGAAGTCGAAGCCAAAATCATCAGCGTTGACCGTAAGAGCCGCGTAATCAGCTTGTCGGTTAAGTCGAAAGACGTTGAAGACGAAAAAGAAGCAATCAAAGAAATGCGTACTAAGCAGGACGAAGTTGCATCTGCTGGTCCGACCACCATTGGTGATCTGATCCGTGCGCAAATGGAAAACCAGAACTAAGTTCAGGTAATCCAGAAAAAGGGCGACGTCGGTCGCCCTTTTTTGTACCTGAAAATCGCTAAGGTGTTGTTTTATAGGCTGTTCAAATCAGGCGAGGCGTGCTAAAACCTTTTTATCTAGTGATCTAGCCGCTTGAAAAAGAAGGGAAAACCATGACCAAGTCGGAGTTGATCGAGCGCATCGTTACCCATCAGGGGCAGCTCTCGTCGAAGGATGTTGAGTTGGCGATCAAGACCATGCTGGAGCAAATGTCGCAGGCGTTGTCGACTGGTGACCGGATTGAGATCCGTGGTTTTGGCAGCTTCTCGCTGCATTACCGTGCGCCGCGTGTAGGGCGTAACCCTAAGACGGGTGACTCGGTCACGCTGGATGGGAAATTTGTCCCGCACTTCAAACCGGGCAAGGAGTTACGGGATCGGGTGAATGAGGATGAATAGTTCATCCTGCATACAATTACCATAATCACACAAGTTTTTTGGAGCTGTTGGCTTTAGATAGAGTCAATTTTTGCTCGCCTTTTATCGCTGATGTGTTTATTCGAGTAATTAGAAAATTTATCGAACGATGCTTGTTATCCCTTTAAGTTAAATCAACTCTCGAATTTCTCCTTATTTGGTGACCGGGGTTCTCGCTATGCCAAAGCGACTATCGTCGATGCCGCGTTGATCAATGTGCCGAATTCGACCAAGAGCAATAACGGAAGCGTAACCCAGAAATGCACCAAGCCAAGTGGCGGACGTTGCCTAGGTATACAGGGTGTGCCCGTAATGCGGATAATAGCCTCTACGAGCTGCTTTCGGGGGCTAAAAGACACAGAAATTAGCGGATGATGTGATTGTTTTGATCGGTTTCCGTTTTCAAAATCAGTGGAGTCGGAAGTCAACCATAAATGTATGGCTAATTCAACGGTATGTCCACTGGAGCTGTGTAGGGTCAGTGTGACCTGTATCCTTAAAAGAAGTGCTTTCATGGGTGTGGGAATTCGCGCTTTTGCATGGCAAAATGAAACAAAGGATCCGTATTGATGAAAATTCTTCTCACTTGATAGTGGTTATAGTCGGCTATGTTTGGCTGGGTAAGTGTCCTAGTCATGATTGAGGTTGGTGATATTACTAATCACTCTAGTCAAGGTGTTAGGTTATTATTTATCCATGCGACTTCTATGGTCTTCGGATGTTCTTTTCTGATTAAAAGATGGATCTACAGTGACTGAATTAAAAACCTTACAGCAAGATGGTGTTGAATTTGATCTTCTGGAATTATTACGGGGGCTTTGGGCGCAAAAGTGGCTAATCATTCTTGTTGTTTTTGTGTTTACATCAGGCGCTGCTGCATATGCTTTTATAAGTAAGCCAGTGTATGAGGGGCATGTGGTTGTTATGCCTCCAAATCTTAGTGATATAGCAGGCTTTAATTTGGGTCGAACAGGTGAAAGTTCAAATGGGAATGGTTTGAAATTGTTCTCAGTTGACGATGTATATGGAGTTTTTGCTCGTAATTTACAATCCGAGATATCTCGTCGTCGATTCTTTCGAGATGTTTATTTACCGTCTCTAAGTGAAGCTAAACGCCTTGGCTCTAGGGATGAGCTTTATAAAATCTTTAATGAAACGTTAACTGTTAAGGTGTTAGATAAGAATCAGCCTGATCGGTACATGGTCGTTATCGAACACGTTGATCCAGAATCAGCATCAGCTTGGGTTAAGTATTATGTCGATCAAGTGGCTGAGCGTTCATTAAGTGAAATGTTAAAAAACTCAGAGCGAGAGCTTGCTGTTCAAGCCCGCAACATAGAACAGCAAATCAAGTCTGAGCGGATTAGTGCTAAGGCCCGTCGAGAAGACCGCACTAGACAACTGCAGGAGGCACTGACAGTTGCTGAAGCAATAGGTCTAAATAATCCGCCCGTGATAACTGGGCGTGTGTCGAATGATAGCGAGCTTTCTGCTTTTATGGATGGCAGTTTGATGTACATGCGTGGTGCCAAAGCTTTGCGTGCTGAGATGCAGGTGCTCTTGGCACGAACATCTGACGACCCGTTTATACCAGAGCTACGTAATTTAGAGGGTATGTATCAGGTTTTTTCGGGTGTGAATGTTGATCCAAAAAGCGTTGCAGTCTTCCGTCAAGATGGTGAGAACGAAGTTCCAGATCAGCCAATCAAACCTAAAAAATTCCTTGTCATTTTGATAGGTCTAGTGATGGGTGTAATGATCGGTGTGTTCGTTGCTTTAATCCGAATGATGCTAAGAAAACGTACTGTTATTTCTGGATGATTATTTCGGTAGCGAGTGTGCAAGTGTTTAGATATGCGTGCAATCTACGTATAGTAGTTGTTCACTTATAGTAAACGTATGGTTGGGTCGGTCCATATGGACAGGGCTTGCAATTTTCATGTTCTAAGTCTGATTGGTGCGATTGTGTTTTGCTGGTATCTTCAGCAGTTGGCTAGATTACATCATAAGACTTGGATAGCCCGGTATCGTTAATGGACTAACGTGGATCGATATATGAATTACCCAGAGTTGCCATCATTATTCGACGGTTGGCGTCACTGGCTTTTGTCATCAGCTTATGATGCAGTTAATAACTGTCTGTTAACCGACTATGGCTTGTTTCGCTGGGCGGAAACAAGCCCAGCGGTAAGGTCGTGTCTTTAGTATTGGTCAGAGCTACGTTACGAGCCTGAGGATATCTTCATCGCCATCAACAGATCGGCAGCAAAGGGTAGTGAGTTGGACTGGTCCAAGCCGCTGATCATTATTGATTCTCCTTTGGTCAACCGTACCGCTAACTAAAGCCGTTTTGGGGCAATGAAGATCTGCAGTGCGTCAAGCAAGGCCGTAAACCACTGAGCTTTGAACAGTTGCTTACCACAGACGGCAGTCGCGCTCACATGGTGATGGTCACCGCTTAGCTCAATTTGACCTGTGAGGGTGAGGTTTGTGCGCGGTGAGCCTGATGCAAAAAGCAGTTATCAGATATGCTAAGTGCGCTTACCGAAGTCGAGGACTGCTTGGGGAAATGATAGTTTCTAGTTCTTAAGGTGACTCAGAGCGGTGATAGTTAATCCGATCACTAAACTATTCGACGTGGATTTTTTGGTAATTAAATGTCTTTAAAAACTCTTTGTGTATTTGGCACCCGCCCCGAAGCGATCAAAATGGCACCATTAGCGTTGGAGTTAGCTGCCGACGAGCGTTTTGAGGCAAAAGTATGTGTAACGGGCCAGCACCGTGAAATGCTTGATCAAGTTTTAGACCTCTTCGCGATCAAGCCAGATTTCGATTTGAATATAATGAAGCCTGGCCAAGATCTAACAGATGTGACCACATCAATTCTTCAGGGCATGAAAGCTGTTTTCGCTGAGTTCAAGCCAGATGTGGTGCTGGTTCATGGTGATACAGCCACTACCTTTGCGACCAGCCTGGCGGCGTATTACCAGCAAATTCCAGTGGCTCATGTGGAGGCGGGCCTGCGCACCGGCAACATCTATTCGCCTTGGCCTGAGGAAGCCAACCGCAAGCTGACCGGCTCCTTGGCCAACCTACATTTCGCTCCAACTGCAACCTCTCAGAGCAACCTGCTACGCGAAGGAATTGACCCCTCGACGATCATTGTTACCGGCAATACGGTTATCGATGCGTTGTTGGATGTCGTCAAACGCCTCGACCATGACCCCGAGTTGAACGCCAAAGCCGCTGCACCCTCTGATTTTCTCGACTCTACGCGCAAGCTGATCCTGGTTACCGGTCATCGCAGGGAGAGTTTCGGTGACGGCTTCGAGCGTATATGTCAGGCATTGGGTGAGGTGGCCCAACAACATCCAGATGTCGATATCGTTTATCCGGTTCACCTCAATCCCAATGTTCGCGAGCCAGTTAACCGGCTGCTCAGTGGTATCAGCAACGTTTACCTGATCGAACCATTGGACTACCTGCCCTTTGTTTCTTTGATGAGTCGAGCGTATATCATTTTGACCGACTCTGGCGGCATTCAGGAAGAGGCACCTTCGTTAGGTAAGCCAGTACTTGTCATGCGCGATACCACTGAGCGTCCTGAAGCAGTAGATGCGGGCACTGTTAAATTAGTAGGTACGAATACTCGCAACATCGTCCGCGAACTGAATCACCTGCTGGTTGATCAAGACGCCTACCAGGTAATGAGCTATGCCCACAACCCTTACGGTGACGGAAAAGCCTGTGGGCGGATCATAGAGGCCCTGTGCAGAAAAATATTCTGAATTCTTATCAGTGCTTTTATGGGAGCGAGCTTGCTCGCCATCGCTGACTTAGATCGCCGAAAATATCTATTCAAAAAATATTAAAGGATGCGTTATGCCTTTCCAAACCATTTCAGTTATCGGCCTTGGCTATATCGGTCTGCCTACCGCTGCAGTTTTTGCTTCGCGTAAAAAAAAGGTGATCGGTGTTGATGTAAATCAGAAAGCAGTTGACACAATTAACCGTGGTGAAATCCATATCGTTGAGCCTGACTTGGATATGGTGGTGCATGCTGCTGTCACGGAGGGTTACTTGCGTGCAGCGACCAGCCCTGAGCCAGCTGACGCTTTTCTAATTGCCGTACCGACGCCGTTTAAAGGTGAGTATGAGCCAGATTTGAGTTATATCGAAGCTGCTAGCAAGGCTATAGCGCCCGTATTAAAACGAGGTGACCTCGTTATACTCGAGTCCACTTCCCCAGTGGGGGCCACTGAACAGATGTCCGCCTGGCTAGCTGCGGCGCGCCCTGACCTTAGCTTCCCACAGTCCCATGGTGAAGACTCCGATATTCGTATTGCACACTGCCCCGAACGTGTTCTTCCTGGCCACGTACTACGTGAGCTCGTACTAAACGATCGGGTGATTGGCGGCATGACAGATAAATGTTCAGAGGCGGCGGTACAGCTCTATAAGACTTTCGTGGAGGGCGAGTGTGTAGTTACTACTGCTCGCACTGCGGAGATGTGCAAGCTTACTGAGAATAGTTTTCGGGACGTGAATATTGCGTTCGCTAACGAACTATCGATTATTTGTGACAAACTGAACATCAATGTATGGGAATTGATCCGTCTGGCTAATCGCCACCCACGAGTTAACATCCTGCAGCCCGGCCCTGGTGTTGGTGGGCACTGTATAGCTGTTGATCCATGGTTCATTGTGAGCAAAACACCAGATGAGGCGCGTATGATACGTACGGCACGTGAGGTGAATGACAGTAAGCCTTTATGGGTGTTGGATCAAGTCGGCTATGCAATAGATAAATATCTACAGGAGAATCTATCTAAAACATCTAAGGATGTGACGATTGCTTGTTTGGGTTTAGCGTTTAAGCCAGACATTGATGACCTTCGTGAGAGTCCTGCTTTAGAGATTGCTTTGCAACTTGCTAAGTCCCATCAAGGCGCCGTACTAGTAGTTGAACCCAATATTGAGCGCCTCCCCACTAGTCTAGAAGGATTAGCAACCCTTTGTAGCATAGAAAAAGCCATGTCTGACGCAAACGTAATAGTTATGCTTGTAGACCATACGGTGTTTAAGGCAATTCCAAAAAACCGTTTTTCGACACAGGAACTCATTGATACTCGTGGTGTTTGGGCCTGATATTTAGACTCAATTGTGCGCGAGAGTTAGGTACTGCGTGGCGATCCTACATCTCGTGCTGCAATAGTGGTGTCGGGTTTTATTTTCGACGATAGTAGCCTCAAAATTTTGGTGATGGGGTAGTAGAGGTTCTACTGTGGTGAATTTGTTGATACAGGCGCTAATACTAATAAGTGGGCTTGTTGTTAATTTTGTTATTCCTGGTCTATATGGTCTTGACGTCTATGGCGAGTTCATCAAGGCCAATATACTAATATTTTTATTTCAGAAGCTCTTAGATATAGTAAACGAACAACTCATAGCTAGTGTTGAGGCTGAGTATATCCTTGTTACATCATTATTTATGGCTTTTTTGATTTTTTTAGCATTCTGCGGTTTTAGCTTAGTAATCGATATCGGAAACCCTTTATTGCTTAGTGTAATGCTGCTCAGTTCAGCGTGCACATTGTCGCTATTTGGGTTGCGCCTTCATCGTTGGATTGTTGGTTATCTCGTAATTTTCCTGTGCACTTTTAGCAGCGCCCTGCTTGCCAGTCATAATGAAATCCTAGCGCTAAGCATCGTAGATGTCCTTATTCTGACTAATCTAGTTCCTTGCTTTTTTGCTGTCGTCGCACTTCTTTTCCACGGTGCAAGGATTCCATTAGGTAAGAATTTGTTATCTGCTTTTCAGCAGGTATTAACCTCGCTGCCCAAGATGGTGTTAATCACGTTAGTCTTCAACTTATTCACTAACATTCTCCCTTATATTCTTTCAAAAAGTCTACCTGTTCGCGATCTTGGGCTTTTTCGTGTGATTATTTCAGTTATTCAATCAGCTACAAGTCTGTTTCCTATAAATGTTAGAGCAGTATTTGTCTCATTTGTATCAGGAGGCCAGCGCCAGGAGCAATATAGAGTAGTTATGTCAGTAGCGCTTTTCTATTTTTCCCTTCTTGGATTATTCGGCTACACAGTAGGATGGTTTTTCCCGCAATACGCAATCTATTTGGTAATGCTGCCTTGCATTCCGGTTCTATACTGGGCTGTAGTAACGGAGAGGTACTTGGTCGCTTCCGGGTTAAATCGCAAGGTTATAATAGTAAATGTTATTGTTGGAGTACTTGCTGTAACGGGAGTTGCGTTTTTCGTGCGGGATATTAAACAGGCAGAATTATTTTATGCTCTAGGGTTTTCTGCTTATTTGTTATTGTTGCATTTCCACTGTCGTACTGGAATTGATTTATCTGTTGTTTTTTTGGTTTCTATACTCTCACCGCTAGCTATTACAGGGGCAGATACTAGCTTGTTTTGGGGTGTGCTCTATATGTGCTTGCTTTTGGTGATGGCGATTTGGAAGCTTCGTCTGCGTCTGAAAGATATTCGTGGCTTGAGGTTTTGATGGTGATTAAGTTTAAGTCTTACCAAGTATTTGATAGCAAAATCACATTGACTAGAATAGTTGCTTTTCTAGTCGTGCTAGGATGTTTTTTGCCCGGCTGGCTGGCCTACTACCAAAGCAATTCTTTTGTTTTTGTCAATGCTTGGGATGAAGAGACATATCTTTCAATGCAGGGAGCATTAGGGGCGAGTTCTTTGGGCGCAGCTTCAGGAGGCCGAAGCAATCACGGCGCAATGTATTGCAATATGGGAATATTATCATGAGGCATTTGAGTCGCTAGAGGCCAAGGGTTTTCTCCGGCGGCCGATCGTGCCATCATATTGCCAACACAATGCGCACATGTACCATGTATTGCTGAGATCTGATATTGATCGGCAGGTGGTTTTGAGTGAGTTGAAGCGAAATGGTATCAGCGCGGTCTTCCATTATGTGCCGCTGCACTCGTCGCCTGCAGGTTTACGCTATGGTAGGGGCTCAGGTTCGATGCGGGTCACCAATCGCTCATCGACGTGCCTGATTCGTTTGCCGCTCTGGGTTGGGTTGACTAGAGCTCAATAGGACCGTGTTGTACATGTGTTGAATCTTGCTGTTGATGGGGCGGAATAGGTGCTTTTATTAAAAATCTCCATCAGTTATTTATTATGTAAAATTTAGAGTATTTACAATGAATGCTGTAGATCTTTATAGGGTTGGGAGCTGGTTTTATAAGCGCCGTGTACCATTTTTTCCAAGTTTTATTCGTAATCTTATTTTTCTTTTTTTCAATTCATATGTTCCAATGTCTGCTCGCATAGGAAAGGGTTCCGTGTTGGCCTATGGTGGAATTGGCGTAGTTATCCACGCCAATGCGATAATTGGAGAAAACTGCGTCATTGGACAGAATGTAACTATTGGCGCAATAGAGGGCTATGCTTCCTCTGAGGTTAACCGCTGTCCGGTTATAGGTAATAATTGCTACATCGCTACGGGGGCGAAAATTCTCGGTAATGTCACTATTGGTGATAATTGTCAAATCGGTGCTGGTGCTGTGGTGCTCAAGGATGCGCCCGCCAATTCTGTACTGGTGGGTATGCCTGCAAGAATTATTAAGCAGACTGCGCTTGATTACAAGGCAATCGTCAGATGACCGGAGAGCGGGCTACACGATTTTTGGCAGTTTTTGCGTTGATCTCAGGATGTGGTTTTTTGCTGTTAAATCCACTGCGCTTAGCATTCATTGCCAATACTTTGATCCCATTTCTTTATTTTAATCTTATTGTGATGTTATGTTGTGGTGCTCTATTTTTATTGAAAGTTCGAACACTTGAAGTAAGGCCGGTCGAGTTTTTGCTGTGTCTGCTTATTTTTGCTACTGCAGTCACTACGAATTATGATGGCCGGTACATTGTGGATGTGATGACTGATTTTCTTAGGCCAATACTATTCATTTTCATAGTGGTTGTATTCAGGAATTTTGTGAATGTTGAGAGTTTTAATGCTTCGCGCAGCTTGCGCGGCTGGATACGCCTGTCAATGTGGGTGACGGTAATTATTGTACCTGTTAGCTGGGTCATCACATTGTTCATCTTGCCCCTTTATCCTGCATATTCCAGTATGGACTCTATATTCGGTATGGGATGGTTGCTAGCAACTGGTAATTTTTTTCTTCAGGCGGCATATTTAATGGTTTTAGTTGCTTCCGGGAAAAGGGGTGTATATCTAGCTGCACTTGTCGTGATATTTCTTTATTATCGAAATTTAAAGTTTTCCCTTGCCTCGTGGTTGGGTGTGTTCATTATCGCATTTTTTGCCTTTGTGCTTTTAGTTTTATATGGTGAGGAGGTTCAAAAAGTTTTTCTAAAGGGCGCATCTTCTGATGCCAGTGAGAGTATTTCTGGATTTATAGATGTTCTAAGTGGGGGGCGCTTAGACGAGTTCCAGGGGGCAATTGCGGGTATGGCCTCTCCCTTGCAGTTTATATTTGGAGCTGGGTTAGGTTTTGCCTACGAGGCTAAGGGGTTCGCGGACGCTGCCGAAGGGCATCGTAACTTGCACTTTACGCCCGCCAGTCTCGCTATATATTACGGGATTCCCTTTACTATTGTGTTCTTTTATTATCTTGCAACCATCTTCAGTACAGCCTTGCGAATGACGCGTGACTACACGAATGTTGTAGTGTTTTGTTACGCTGTATATTGCATGGCTTCGATGTTTTTTCTTTTAACCGAGTTTAGTGTTTTTGCATATGTGAACTTTGCTATCAGCTGTGGGGTGGTCGCTGCTGCGGCGAAAGCTGAGCGCCGGTTTCAACACGCCAGGAACAAATCGATAGCGTAATAAATTGATGTGGCCACGATAGAATCGGTGCTGATAAACAAAATCTAGGAGGTTCACGTGTGTGGGCTGTTTGGCGCGGTAATTTACAATAAAGAGCAGGCGAAATCGCCCCTGTTGTCTCGCCTTGGGCTGGCTCAGGCTGCACAAGACCATCGCGGTCCAGACATGCATGGCCATGATCTTTATGATCTAGACGGCGTTACCGTATTGTTGGCCCATCAGCGTCTTTCCATTCTTGACTTGTCTGACAGCGGGCGGCAGCCGATGCTTTCCGCATCGCAGGAGAAGGTCATAGTTTTCAATGGTGAGGTGTATAACTACAAGGAGATTGCCCGCGACAACAATTTGACCGGTCTTAATTCTAGGACGGACACTGAAGTTGTTCTTGAGGCATTAAGCAAGGATCGATTCGAAGAGTCGCTGGCTGAGTTCAACGGTATGTGGGCTATCGCATTACTTGACCTTCAGAAGCACCAGTTGTTGTTAAGCCGAGATCGTGCGGGAGTCAAGCCACTCTACTATACGTGGGTTGGTGGAAATCTGTACTTTGCCTCTGAAGTAAAGACTCTTTTGATCCTGACTGGCGAAAGGTTTGAGCTTGACCTTGGCGTAGTAGGTAAATACTTAGAACAGTCATTGCAGGACGACACTTGCCGCACCTTTTTCAAAGGTATCCAGAGTCTTGAGGCCGGTGAATACGCCGTTATTAACCTCCAGGCTCGGCAGCATGAGGTCGTCAGTCGCCCGTACTGGACGCCTTTTGTAAGCGGCAAACAATATGATTACAGTGATCCTAAAGCTGAGTTTAGACGGCTTTTTGAGGACGCAGTAAATCTACGTCTTCGCGCGGATGTTCCTGTCGGTGTGACTTTGTCTGGTGGGTTAGATTCCAGTTTGATCTGTCATTCAGTACATAAGCAGCTAGGTCATGGTGACTTCTTTGTACTTTCAGCAGTATCCCCGGGTAGTCTCGGTGATGAGTCAATGTTTGTTGATATAGTCGCCGATCACTATGGTCTTGATGTCACAAAAGTTGATTTGCGTTGGTCTCCTGAAGAAACCCTTGCGTTGATGCATAAAACTACTTGGCATAACGATGCCCCGTTAGGTAGCTTTTCTAACGTTGCTTTTTATCTTCTGATGTCAAAGGCCCATGAGCTGGGCGTAAAAGTAATTCTTAGCGGTCAGGGCGCTGATGAAATACTCTGTGGGTATAAAAAATATTTGGCTTTCTATGTGAAGCATTTGATCAAGGATAAACGCTACTTCAAGGCACTGCGTGTTCTGTTCAATTTTGCTCGGACTGGTACGGTACTTAATCAATTTGGTCTTGCTGAAGCAAAGCGCTATATCGGTGGCGCATCTGTAAGCAAGGATAATATTTTGTCGCCCAAACTAGTTGATGCTTTCGAAAAAGCGCCAGTCGGGTCGATAGGTGCTTCAATAGGAGATCGGCAGTGGCTGGATTACAAAAAATACTCTGTCCCCTACCTCACACACTATGAAGACCGTATGTCCATGGCTTTCGGTCGAGAAATTCGATTACCTTTTCTCGATTATCGATTGGTTGAATATATGCTCAATGCGCCGATTGAATTGAAGCTTGCGAAAGGTTGGACTAAGTATCTGCTGCGGGTTGCCTATGAAGAGTGTTTACCTAAGGCCATCACCTGGCGTAAAGATAAGCAAGGCTTTACCAGCCCGCAGGAGGAGTGGTTAAAGAACGACTTGAAGTTGGTGGTGGAGTCGTATTTTGAAGAGTCAGCATTGCTTTTTAAGTTTGATTTGGTGGATCGTAGTAAGCTATTAAGAAAATACAGAGATTATTGTAGTGGGCGCGGAAATGTTTGGTATCGTGAAATATTTAATCCTCTAGGGCTTGAGGTTTGGCTTCGCGAATTCAAAGATTATATTCGAGAGAGCTGAGCTAATGATGGAAGCTCTCTTGGGTCTTTTAGGTAGAATAAAAAAAATCCGGTTCCTCCTTTGGGTGGTTTTGGTTTTTCGGCTGCGCCCAATTAATATTATTCGAGTATTGGTTTACCGTAGGCGACTAGAGAAAGGATATTTTATTCGTGCGTTACCTTGTGTGTCTAATTATTATGTAGGTGATTTTTGGATTGGGGCAGTTGATCGTCTTGTTATACCTAGTGTGAGCACTGATCTTCGACAGGTAATGTTGGCTCGCGGCGACGAGATAGTTGCTGGTCTGTTTCGCCGTTTTGAAGATGAAGTTGTATTTGAAGGAGAGCAGCCCCAGTGGCATAAGTCAGGTTACTTTCATTCTCGCGGTCATCATTTTTCAACCATAGCGTTGAATGTTATTCCTGGCGATGATGTTAAACTTTGCTGGGATCTCTCGCGTTTTAAGTGGCTGACCCAGTTGGTAATTGCTGCAGTGCATGCCCCGTCAGCTAACGATGCTGATAGGTACTTAGCTCGTGCCCATTCTTTACTTAAACAGTGGCTTGAAAATAACGCCTACTTTTCTGGTGTCAATTGGGCGTGCGGGCAGGAAGTTTCGATTCGTGGCTTGCATCTGATGAATAGTTTACTGCTACTGGAAAAGCATTTTCAGGCTCGTCCCGGAAAAACTTCTATTGATTTCCTTACGTCTTCGTATCGGAGAGTAGAGGAGACAATTTCTTATTCTTTATCTCAAGAAAATAATCATAGTCTTACCGAAAGTCTCTTTCTCTATTACGTTCCATTGTTTCTCGCGCGTTATGGTGTTTTGTTGTCTGCGAGGGATAGCGCTGAGACACGATATAAGAGATTCAGTGCCATTTTTTCGCGGCTCATACAGAAAGATGGCTCGTTTAGAATGTATTCTGTTAATTATCATCGTGCCGTATGCGATATATTGTCTTTGGCAAAAGTTTTAGATGATGAGTTGAACATAGGTTTCTGGACGGCAGAAAGGGTTGTGCGTATTGGTAATATGCATGAATTTCTTTCAGCTGTTATTGTTTCTGAGGCAGGTGGCGCTCCGGTTATTGGTCATAATGATGGCTCCTTGCATGCTATCCAGTATGCGTCTAGCCTACTTTATACACCGTCTCTGCTTTTTATGGGTGGTGTGTTTTCTTTGCCAGTTAGTATTGAGTTTAGTGACGCACAGCGCTACGTGTATTGTTTTGGTCGTGTTCTTCGTTTTATTGAGAAGGTCTCGGATTCATATGTGAGCTTTTTTGAAGATTTTGGTTTGGTCGTTGTCAGGCGCCCTGGTTATCAAGCTTTTTTTAAATATGCTCGGAATAAGGGGCGACCTCAGCAGCAGGACTTTTTGCATTTTGATCTTTGGGTTAACGGTAAGAATATTTTGCATGACTCTGGCACCTATAGTTACAATCCAAAAGATATAGCGTTGGTTGATTATTTTGATGACTCAACTGCCCATAATGGCCCTTTTTTAATAGGGCAGGCATTTGTAAAGCGTTTGAGTCGTTTTCTGTATCTTGAGTGGCCCAACGCGCAGGTTGTTGAGACGATTGATGAGTTCAAAGTAGAAATTACTGCATGTCTCAATAACAGTAGCGGTCTTACCTTCATCCGTAATATCCAATTTTTTAAAGGACGTATAGCGATAACAGACAGTGGGCCTCAAGGCGTCGACTGGGGGGTGAGTTTCAATGTTCCTTCCGTTCTGAAGGTTTTGGATTCAGCCGCTCCATTAGCTCTTGCGCCTGGTGTCTCGCTCACGTGTGACCAGCCGCTGGTGGTCGAGTCAGCCCATTATTCCCAGCGTTATTTAGAGCAACTCGCCGGTGCCCGTATTATTGCCTGTGGCACGGAGGTGGGGGTTACTACGCACATTCGGATACAGGATTTACCATGAGAGTACTATATTTCCACCAGCATTTTTCCACGCCTCAAGGTGCGGCGGGTATCCGTTCCTATGAAATGGCTAAATGTTTGATTGCTCGTGGGCATCAGGTCACTATGGTTTGTGGTAGTTATGCTGGGGGTGTAACCGGCTTGTCGGGTCCTTTTTTGTCGCACAAGCGAGTTGGCTTGGTTGATGGGATTGATGTTGTTGAATTTGATCTTTCGTATTCAAATAGTGATGGTTTAGTTAAAAGAGCTCTTACGTTTGCCAAATTCGCTCTGCGCAGTATCGGGCTGGCACTTACCGCTCGCTATGATCTGGTTTTTGCAACGACCACGCCATTGACCTCTGGAATTCCGGGTTTTTTCGCGCGCTGGTTACGAGGTAAACCATTTGTTTTTGAGGTGAGAGACCTTTGGCCAGAGTTGCCTAAAGCTATGGGGGTTATCCGTAATCCGTTGATATTGGCTGCTATGTCTATCCTTGAGTGGATAAATTACCGTTCGGCGCACAGGTTGATTGGTTTATCCCCCGGGATTGTCGAAGGAATTGCCAAACGGGGGGTTCCGCGCGAGCGGATTACCCTAATTCCTAATGGTTGTGATCTAGGTATCTTTGCCGAGAATGTTGAGCCTTGGCGGCCGGAGCAGATAAAGGCTGATGACTTACTGGCCGTTTTTGCCGGTACCCACGGAATGGCCAATGGTCTGGATGCAGTGCTTGATGCAGCAGCGGAACTGAAACAGCGTGGACGCGACGATATCAAGTTGCTTTTGATCGGTCAGGGCAAGCTCAAACCGGCTTTACAGGCACGGGCGCAGCGAGAGTCGTTGGACTGTGTGGTCTTTCATAAACCTGTCAACAAATCACGTCTTGCTGGTCTGATGGCTAGTACGGATGTTGGGTTGCAGGTGTTGGCAAATGTGCCTGCTTTCTACTTTGGCACTTCCCCTAACAAGTTCTTCGACTACATCGCAGCCGGTTTGCCGGTACTTAACAATTATCCCGGCTGGCTGGCGGGTATGATCCGCGACAATCAGTGCGGCTTTGCTGTTGCACCAGAAAGCCCACAAGCCTTTGCCGATGCGCTGGAGCAGGCCGCAAGTGATAGGTCGGCACTTAATGCGATGGGTAAACGAGGTCGTGAATTGGCAGAGCGGGAATTTGATCGCGAACTGTTAGCGAATCGCTTTGTCGATTGGTTGGAGGGGGTTAAGCGGTGATTAAACGCCTTTTTGATATCGTCGCCTCCTTCTGTGGCCTTTTATTGCTAGCACCGGTCATTGCCATCGTCGCCTGGCAGATCCATCGCAAACTAGGCTCGCCAGTGCTCTTTCGCCAAGTGCGTCCCGGTCTGGATGGCAAGCCATTCGAGATGATCAAGTTCCGCACTATGCGCGATGCTGTGGATGCGACGGGCAACCCGCTGCCAGACTCCGAACGCATGACACCGTTTGGCAGTTTCCTGCGCTCCAGCAGCCTGGACGAGTTGCCGGAGTTGTGGAACGTGCTCAAAGGCGATATGAGCTTGGTCGGTCCACGACCACTGCTGATGGGGTATCTGCCGCTTTACAATCCCGAGCAGTATCGGCGTCATAAGGTGCGCCCTGGCGTTACCGGTTGGGCTCAGATCAATGGCCGTAATGCCCTGAGTTGGGACGAGAAGTTCAAGCTGGATGTCTGGTATGTGGACAATCACTCGCTCTGGCTGGATCTGAAAATCATCT
Organism: Pseudomonas sp. OTU750018; assembly: GCF_011636575.1. NCBI lineage: Bacteria > Pseudomonadati > Pseudomonadota > Gammaproteobacteria > Pseudomonadales > Pseudomonadaceae > Pseudomonas > Pseudomonas sp. OTU750018. The sequence goes on along the minus strand of NZ_JAAPAU010000001.1, from coordinate 357,461 downwards.
TCCTGACCGTCAAGAAGGTGCTCGTGCGCGATGGCATCAGTGCGGATGGGGAAGCAACAATGTCAAAATTTGAAGGGACAGAAGGTAAATGACAGCCTCTCATAAACATTTGATTATTGTTGGCTTTAGTGGTTTCGGGAAGGAGGTCCATTGGTTGGCTTCTCGCCTGGGTATTACTGTTCGCGGTTTTCTCGATGACAACCCTGCGGTTGTTGGACAGAAATTTTGCTCTACCTCGGTATTGGGGGGGGTTCAACAATGGCTGGAATATCCCGACTGTGAATTCGTCATAGCCATTGGTAACCCACGCATTCGGAAGAAGGTGCATGAAAAAATGTGCATTTTTGGAAGCCCTCGTTTTGCGACTTTGATCGATCCTGACGCGGTAGCGATGCCCGAGCATGTTTCTATTGGTGCTGGCAGCGTGATATGTGCTGGCACAATCTGTACCGTTGAGGTTGAGATAGGCGCTCATGTCATCCTCAACCTTAATTGCACGGTGGGCCACGAAACGTGTATCGAAGATTTCGCCACTATTGCTCCGATGGTCGCCATCTCCGGTAATGTGCGAATCGGTCAGCGCGCAGAAATTGGTACCGGCGCATCCATCCGACAGGGCTTGACCGTCAATGATGGAGCAATGATCGGGATGGGCAGTGTACTGACTAAGAATGTTGCGGAAAATACTGTAGTGTTTGGTAGTCCGGCAAAACCGATCAAACTGATCGCAGAATAACGCGAGTTGAGTTCATGGAAGTCGAAAAGCAGGTGTTAAGTATCGCGGTTATTGGTACCGGAACTATGGGTAAGGGGATTGTGCAAATCCTTGCCCAAGCTGATCACGTAGCCTCGGTTATTTGGAAGGGAACGTCACTGTCCAGCGTGCAGAAGGCTTTTTCCGAACTCGAAATGCAATGGGGCCGGATGGTTGCTAAAAAACGACTTGACCCAGAAACGGCCTCTCGTTTCATTCGCAAGATTCACTTGGCCGAGGATTATGACGTCCTTGGTCATGTGCGTTGTATTATCGAAGCTGTCCCAGAAAACATAGGTACCAAACGCGAGCTGTTTGCACAGCTGGCAAGGGTCGCTGGCTTGGACACAATTCTGGCATCCAATACCTCTTCTTTGTCCATCACAGAGCTGGCGAGTCTGACGAGTAATCCTGCAAATGTTGTAGGCTTACATTTTTTCAACCCTGCCCCAGTCATGAAACTCACCGAAGTGATAGCTGGGTTGACAACCTCACAGGCTACCCTCGAGTGGGCACTAGCCTTTGCTCGCCAACTGGGCAAAGACCCGGTTGTTGTCAACGAAGCTCCTGGCTTTATTGTCAATCGCATGCTTATCCCGATGATCAATGAGGCCATTGGCATTCTGGCTGAGGGGGTCGCAAGCGCTGAAGAGATCGATAAGGCTATGCGGTTGGGTGCCAATCACCCTATTGGGCCACTGGCACTGGCGGATCTGATCGGCAACGACGTGAACCTGTCAATCATGGAAACCTTGCATAACGAAACGGGCGATCCTAAATACCGTGCGCACCCCTTGCTGCGTAAGATGGTCCGTGCGAACAGCCTCGGCCGCAAGACCGGATTCGGTTTTTTCAAATACTAATTATGGCTACTGCACATGCTCAATACCCCGTTTTCCCCTTGGCCCTCGTTCTCTGAGGAAGAGGCCAATGCCGTTCGTGATGTAATTCTCTCCAACAAGGTCAACTACTGGACAGGGCAGGAGTGCCGTGAGTTCGAGAAGGAGTTTACCGCGTGGGCCGGTAGCGAGTATGCCATCGCCTTGGCCAACGGCACTGTTGCGCTGGACGTTGCCCTGCAGGCCTTGGGCATAGGCCCAGGTGACGAGGTGGTTGTTACGCCGCGAACGTTCCTCGCTTCGGTGTCGAGCATTGTTAATGCAGGCGCTATCCCGGTTTTTGCAGACGTGGACAACGAGTCGCAGAACATTACCGCTGAAACCATCCGCGCCGTGCTTACTCCGCGTACTCGGGCGATCATTTGCGTGCATCTGGCCGGCTGGCCCTGCGATATGGATCCGATCATGGCACTGGCCATCGAGCATGATCTAAAAGTGATCGAGGATTGCGCCCAGGCCCATGGCGCATACTATAAAGGTCGTTCGGTTGGCTCGATTGGCCATGTAGGTGCATGGTCTTTTTGCCAAGATAAGATTATGACCACTGGCGGTGAGGGTGGCATGGTTACCACTAATGATCGTGCCCTCTGGTCGCGCATGTGGTCGATCAAGGATCACGGTAAATCGTGGGAAGCGGTTTACGAGCATCAGCATGCGCCGGGCTTTCGTTGGCTGCATGAGAGCTTCGGCACCAACTGGCGGATGATGGAGGTTCAAGCAGTTATTGGCCGGATCCAGTTGCAGCGTATGCAGGATTGGCACACGAAGCGGTTGGCCAATGCCGAGCGGATCTGGTCATCTGCGCAAGCGCTGGCGGGGTTGCGTGTACCGGCCGTGCCGGCTGAAGTCACGCATGCGGCCTACAAGTGTTATGTGTTTGTTGAGCCGGCTGCTTTGAACGCGGGTTGGAATCGTGACCGTATCCTTAATGAAATCACCGCTAGAGGCGTGCCTTGTTTTTCGGGTTCTTGTTCAGAAGTGTATTTGGAGAAGGCTTTCGATGACACGGGCTGGCGCCCTACAGAACGCTTGCCCGTTGCAAGAGAGCTTGGGGAAACCAGCTTGATGTTCCTAGTTCATCCGACGCTTACAGAAGCAGAAATCAGTAAGACCTGTGATGTTCTGGCTCAGGTGTTGAGTGAGGCTTGTTAGTTTCGGCTGTGTTTTAAAAGGTTTGAGGAGTCATCGTGTTAAGACTTGCTGAAACGTTGCGCTGTCGCTTGGTAAGTTTGCCTAGGCGTCGTAAGCGACTGATTCAGGTAACCATGGATGTGGTACTTGTCTGGAGTGCGCTGTGGTTGGCGTTTGTTGTGCGCTTGGGTGATAGTAAGTCTATCGAACCCCTCGATGGGCATGCTTGGTTATTCGCGCTGGCGCCGGTTATTGCCATTCCGCTGTTTATTCGTTTTGGTATGTACCGTGCCGTCATGCGTTATTTCGGTAACGATGCGCTACTGGCTATCGGTAAGGCTGTAACACTCTCAGCGTTATTTCTGGCACTTGCCGTTTATTGGCACCAGGAGGCGCCAAAGCTTATCCCCCGTTCTATGGTGTTCAATTACTGGTGGCTGAGCTTGGTATTGATCGGTGGGCTGCGATTGATGATGCGCCAGTATTTTATGGGGGATTGGTTCTCTGCAGACCAGCCGACCAAAATACAAGGCCGTGAAAGTGGTTTGCCGAAAGTGGCGATTTATGGTGCGGGCGCAGCGGGTAACCAGCTGATTGCTGCTTTACGTCTTGGGCGTGCCATGCGCCCAGTGGCCTTTATAGATGACGATTCAGGTATCGCCAATCGCAGCATTGCCGGATTGCGTGTGTACACCTCTAAGCACATTCAGCAGATGATCAATGAAACGGGTGCCGATGAGATTCTCTTGGCTATGCCTTCAGCCTCGCGTGGGCGGCGGCGGCAGATTCTTGAAGAGCTAGAGCGTTTTCCACTTCACGTGCGTAGCATTCCCGGCTTTATGGACTTGGCTAGCGGACGGGTCAAGGTTGAGGATGTTCAAGAAGTGGATATAGCCGACTTGCTAGGGCGCGATACCGTACCTCCGCAGCAGGTTTTGTTTGAGCGCTGCATCCGTAATCAGGCGGTGATGGTAACCGGCGCTGGTGGCTCCATTGGTGCTGAGCTTTGTCGGCAGATTTTGTTGAATGAGCCCGCAACCCTTCTGCTGTTTGAGCACAGTGAGTTCAATCTGTACAACATCCACAGCGAGCTTGCGGAGAGGGTCAAGCGTGAGTCTTTTCCGCTGCGCTTGGTGCCTATTCTTGGTTCTATACGCAATCCTGATAGGCTGCTAGATGTCATGAATGCCTGGAAAGTGGATACGATCTACCATGCTGCAGCCTATAAGCATGTACCTATGGTGGAGCACAATATTGCCGAAGGTGTTCTGAATAATTTGGTGGGCACACTCAATACTGCGCAAGCGGCGATTAGGGCTGGAGTGAGTAATTTTGTGCTTATCTCCACGGATAAGGCCGTACGACCTACCAATGTCATGGGCAGTACCAAACGTCTGGCAGAGATGGTGCTCCAGGCCCTTAGTCGCGAGTCGGCGCCAGTCTTGTTCGAGAATGACAAGGCGCTGCGACAGTTGAACAAGACGCGTTTTACGATGGTACGCTTTGGCAATGTACTAGGCTCTTCCGGCTCCGTCATACCGCTGTTCCATGAGCAGATTCGCAAAGGTGGCCCGGTTACGGTGACTCATCCGAATATCACCCGTTACTTTATGACCATTCCCGAAGCCTCGCAGTTGGTAATTCAGGCGGGTGCTATGGGGCAGGGTGGCGATGTGTTTGTGTTGGATATGGGGCAGCCGGTGAAGATTGCCGAGCTAGCCGAGAAAATGATTCATCTGAGTGGCTTGAGCGTTCGTTCTGAGAAGACCCCTCATGGTGATATAGCCATTGAATTTACTGGTCTGCGCCCCGGCGAGAAACTTTACGAGGAGTTGCTGATTGGCGATAACGTCAGCCCGACCGAACATCCGATGATCATGCGGGCTAACGAAGAGCACCTGTCGTGGGAAGCCTTTAAGGTGGTGCTAGGCGATCTGTTAGCGGCGGTTGCACGTGATGACTATGACCGCGTGCGCCAGTTGTTGCGTGAGACGGTTAGCGGTTACAAGCCCGAAGGTGAGATAGTCGACTGGATACATATGAAGCGTAGGCAGGAACCGTAAGCTCTGATTGAACCAGGCATGGGGTGCAGGTTTGCACTGATTGATCCCGTTATGCATCAGTTATTTGACAAGTGCATGGCAGCAGCTAGTTTTCAGTGCGTGGAGAGGGAAGTCCCACGTTCTGAAATAACTAACGAAAGGATGCACTACATGCTAAATGTCAAACTGTCGTCTCTGTTGTTCGCTGTTCTTGCCTCCATGTCTTTGGCGGTTTACGCCGTTGAAACGCAAACCCAGCCAGCACCCGTAGTTGAAACAGCCGAAGTGGCTCCAGTAGGTAAAGTCAATCTCAATACTGCTGATGCGGCCACTTTGCAACGTGAGTTGCTGGGGATTGGTGAGGTCAAAGCGCAGGCGATTGTGGCCTACCGTGATGAGCACGGTGACTTTGCTTCGGTGGATGAGTTGTTGGAGGTCAAGGGTATCGGCGAGGCAACGCTGGAAAAGAATCGCGACAAGTTGAGTATTAACTGACGCGTTTAGTCGTTTGAATTAAGGCCGGTTATTAACCGGCCTTTTTGCTTTCTGGCGATCAGGTTTTTAATAGTCGTTGCCTGTTATTTGACAACAATAAGTCTGAGGATTAACAGCGAGGCGCTTTATGTTTTGGTTGGCAGTGGCGGCAGATGCGGTGGTGGTCTTTCATCTGCTTTTTATTCTATTTGCGGTGTTGGGCGGCTTGCTGGTGTGGCGTTGGCACTGGTTGGTTTGGTTGCATGTGCCAGCATCCTTATGGGGTGTGTTGGTGGAGTTGATGCATTGGCCCTGTCCGCTGACGCCGCTGGAACACAGCCTGCGTCTGGCTGCAGGGCAGGCGGGGTACAGCGGTGGTTTTGTTGAGCACTATTTGCTGCCGATCATCTACCCGGCTGGGCTGACGCCGCAGATTCAGATTGGTTTGGGGATGTTTGTTCTGCTGCTCAATGCGGTGATTTATGGCGTGTTGCTGTGGCAGCGCTGGCAGCGGCCGTGAGTTGAGCTTAGGCCGCCTTATTCAGATGGATGATGGTATGCGGGCAAGATAATTTACCCGGCTACACTGGCTCCATCAATCACAGCAGCACAAGGCAGCTTTCCTATGCAAAATCGCATGATGATCACCGGCGCAGGTTCGGGTTTGGGGCGTGAGATGGCCCTGCGTTGGGCGCGTGAGGGCTGGCAGTTGGCACTGTCGGATGTCAACGAGCCGGGCCTGGCGGAAACCCTGCAGATGGTTCGTGAGGCGGGTGGCGATGGCTTTACCCAGCGTTGTGATGTACGTGATTACAGCCAGCTGACTGCGTTTGCCCAGGCCTGTGAGGAGAAGCTCGGCGGCATCGATGTGATCGTCAACAACGCCGGTGTGGCCTCTGGCGGGTTCTTTAGCGAGTTGTCGCTTGAAGATTGGGACTGGCAGATTGCGATCAACCTGATGGGTGTGGTCAAGGGGTGTAAGGCCTTCCTGCCGTTACTGGAAAAGAGCAAAGGCAAAATCGTCAATATTGCCTCCATGGCAGCCTTGATGCAGGGCCCTGCCATGAGTAACTACAACGTGGCCAAGGCCGGAGTTGTGGCACTGTCGGAAAGCTTGTTGATCGAGCTGAAGCTGCATGAAGTCAGCGTGCATGTGGTGTGCCCTTCGTTCTTCCAGACCAACCTGCTGGATTCCTTCCGCGGTCCTACGCCAGCGATGAAAGCGCAGGTGGGCAAGCTGCTGGAAAGCTCACCGATCAGTGCGGCCGATATTGCCGATTACATCTACCAGGAAATCGGCAAAGGCGAGTTCATGATTCTGCCTCACGAACAGGGCCGTATGGCTTGGGCGTTGAAGCAGAAGAACCCTCAGTTGCTCTATAACGAAATGACAGCCATGGCCGACAAGATGCGTGCACCGCGCACCAAGTAATTGGACTTGTAGCGCTTTAATTGCTGATTTATTGGTCAACTTTATCCCGCTTAGGGCTTGTCTGGTGTGAACTTGCGCTCTAAGGTTTGCGGCCATGTCGGCATGGCCGCGAAACTGATGGATTTACTGTGAAACCTTTCCCGCGGGCCCTGCTGTTGCTGGGCCTGATCCTGGCTGCAATCAACTTGCGGCCCGGTATCACTTCTCTGGCACCGCTGATTGAGCGGATTGCTGAAGAACTGGCCTTGAGCCGTAGCCTGATCAGCCTCACCACTGCGCTTCCCGTGTTATGCATGGGTTTGCTCGCGCCTTTTGCGCCGCGTCTGGCGATGCGCCTGGGGCTCGAACGTACCATTGCCCTGTGTCTGGCGGTTATTGCTGTGGCGCTATTGCTGCGTGCGTTAGGGCATGCAAGCGCAATTCTGATTGGCAGTGCGGTGCTGCTGGGCGCGGCCATCGCGGTTGCTGGGCCTTTGCTATCGGGTTTCATCAAGCGCCACTTCGCTGGGCGGATGGGCAGCGTGGTGGGCTGGTATTCGCTGAGCATGGCGATTGGCGGTGCGGGCGGTGCAGTACTGACGATCCCTGCTACCCAGTTGTTGGCGAATGACTGGACCTATGGCCTGGCCATCTGGGCGCTACCGGCGGTCGTCGGTTTGCTGCTGTGGCTGTGCCTGCCTAACCGCGTCGAAGCGGAAAGCGAAGAGGGTGGCACTGGCTTGCCTTGGCGGCAGCCACGGGCCTGGTTGATCAGTGCGTTCTTTGCCATCCAAGCCGGCTTGTTTTATGCCCTCGCCACCTGGGCCGTAGCGCGTTACAACGAAGCCGGGTTGAGCCTGATGCACAGCAATAGTCTGTTCAGTGTGTCGATGCTGATGGGACTGCCCAGCTCATTTCTGCTGCCCTGGTTGGCGCAGCGTTTCAAGAACCGTTACCTGCTGCTGGTCGGCTGCGGGCTGCTGTCGTCGATCAGCTTGGCGATGATTACCTTCCAACCGACCGTGCTGCCTGAACTTTGGGCGGTGACCATCGGCTTTGGTTTGGGCGGCTCGTTTGCTTTGTCGCTGGTGCTGCCGTTGTACGAGGCTGGATCGCCACTGGCGGTAAGCCGCTGGACGGCGATGATGCTGTGCATGGGATACAGCATTGCTTGTTTGACACCGGTGTTGACCGGGTTGGCGCGCGATCTGGCGGGTAACTACCAGTTGCCGTTTATGGTGCTTACCGGGCTTGCGGTGCTGATGACGGTGCTGGCCTGGATGATGCGGCGCGGGCCGAAGCGTGCCTGTAGCTGACGCCGCCTAGGCGTCGCTATGCCACTGCAATGACGCTTATTTGGTAGTAGTTCCTTCCTTGCTCTGGACGGCTGTGATAGAAGGCAGCCTTGATTTGCTGGAGTGCCTGCGTGGAGTCCGAATCCATCGTTTATGGTTGCATCCGAGACTGGCCATCGGACAGTCCGGCGGAGAGTCGACTGCGCCGTGAAATCAATCGGCAAGTGCTCGAAGAGCTACCGACCGGCGATGTCTGGAGCTTTCTCGGGCGTGAGATGTTCGCCTGTTGTGAACAACCGGGCGATGGTTTGTACCAGACCCAGGTGATCCACTTCGGCGCCAGCTACCGTACGGTGGAGTATGAGTGGAGCCTGTGGATCAAGCAGTTCGAGGCGCTGCTCAAGCGTCTTTACTGGGCCAGTGCGGTGGTGCACCTGGAAACCGAGCTGAACGGTACGCACACCTTTCGCTGGGAGTCCGACAGTGGCTTTCACAGCCCGCAGGAAGGTGAGTTGCGCGTGCGTTGTGCCTGGGAGCGCGAGGGCGGCCTGCGAGGGTAGCCGGCCACATGCCCCTTAGTCTTCAAGACCCTCAAGCGCATCCAGCCACTCTTTCGGTACATCGCGCTTCAGCGCCAGCTGGCATTGCTGGCTTTCCGCATCAAACACAATCACTGCCTGGCCCTTGCTCAGCGCGTGGCGTACCCGTTCGATACGTGTATCCAGTGGAGTCTCGTCGCCATTGTCGGTGCCGTCGCGGGTAACGAAGTCTTCGATCAGGCGGGTCAGGGTGTCAGCTTCGAGCAGGTGATAAGGGATCAGCACGGTAAGGCCTCCAGAGCGCAGCGCGGATGCTAGCAGGCCGTTGGGAAATTACCTACGTTGGGAGTTCTGCGTTAAAAACTGCCTTGAAAAGCCGCTTGTGACTAACACCCTTGAGCACGACCTCAGGGGCGATTCACAGGGCTCTGCGTGTGCATGTCTGCCGCGCCGCTACTGAACGGACGGCTCTGCAGGCTGCAGATACGTTTCCAGGGTGCTGTACAGCTTGGCACTGTCCAGGGGCTTGCCGAGGAAGTCATTCATGCCTGCATCAGCGCCATGCTGGCGGTGCTCATCCAGGATATGGGCGGTCAGGGCGATGATCGGTACGGCTGGCAGGTTGTACTGACGCTCCAGGCGACGGATTTGCCGCGTGGCTTCGAAACCGTCCATCTCTGGCATTTCGCAGTCCATGAGAATCAGTTGCGTGGCATTGGGGTCGCGTTGGTACTCATTCAGCGCAGCCAGACCATTGGTCACCAGGCGCACGTTATAGCCACGTTTTTTCAGAAAGCCCTGCACCACCAGCTGGTTCACGGGGTTATCTTCGGCCACCAGGATGCAAGGCGCGGTGCCTGTATCTGTGTGGGTTTTGGGTTGCGGTTGGATTTCCAAGATACGCGGCTCTTCGTACAGTTCGAGTAGGGCACTGCGCAGGGCGTTGATGGCCAGCGGCTGAGGTAGGCCGAGCAGGCGCAGGCCGGCGGAGCTGGGCAGTTGCTGACAGTGTTCGGGTGCGCAGAGCAGCAGCACGCGTTGCCCAGGTTGCAGCAGTGGACGCAGCGAATCCAGCCAGTGCTGAATGCTGCCCGGCCACGGTGCCATCAGCACCAGCAGTGGCGGGGCGGAGAAGTCTTCCAGGTAGCCTTGCAGGGTTTCCGGGTTCTGGCAGCGCTCGGTGCGCATGCCCCAGCGTCCCAGCAAACGGCTCAAGGCATCGAGGCCGAGACCGTCGAGTGACGTCAGCAGAGCGGTGCGGCCCTTGAGCAGCTCGTGCAGTGGATCGGTCGGGAGTTCGTCAGCGCTTTGCGGAACATCGAAGGCAAAGCGCGTGCCCTGGCCGAGGGTGCTCTGCACCTCGATACGGCCGCCCATCATTTCCACCAGCTCCTTGCTGATCGCCAGACCCAGGCCGCTGCCACCATAACGGCGGGTGGTGCTGGAGTCGCCCTGGGCGAAGGATTCAAACAATTGGGTCAGGGCTGTATCACTGATGCCAATGCCGCTGTCGCTTATGGCGAACACCAGATGCGGTTTGCCCTGGGAATCATTGCGCCGGCAGACATTCAGTGCCACGTGGCCTTCGGCGGTGAACTTCAGGGCATTGCTGAGCAGGTTCATCAGCACCTGTTTAAGCCGTGTCGGGTCTCCCTGGGCACGGCGTGGCACGCCACTTTCCAAGCTGACATAGAGGCGCAGACGCTTATCCAGCGCCTGCCCGGTGAACAGGCTGAGGGTGTCGGAAATCAGCTCTTCCAAGTCGAATTCGATGTGTTCCAGGCTGAGCTTGCCGGATTCGATGCGCGCGTAATCGAGGATGTCGTTGATCACCGCCATCAGCGAGCTGCCGGAGCTGGAAATGGTGTCGACATAGAAGCGCTGGCTGCGGTCCAGTGGGGTCTCTTTGAGCAGCTGCAACATGCCCAATACGCCGTTGAGTGGGGTGCGGATTTCATGGCTCATCTTGGCCAGAAAGCGGCTCTTGGCCAGGTTCTCGATTTCCGCTTGCTCAGCGGCGCGGCGCGACTGGAAGCCTTCTTCCTTGAGCAGGTTGATGCGGTCGGCCAGGCCGATGGACAGGGTGATCAGCTCGATGGTTACGCCGATTTTCACCACCGTTGCGCCGAATACACCCAGCACTTCCAGGCCCAGCGAGCCCGTGGTGGCTTGAATAAAGGCGAACAGCAGGATGGCCCAGGCCAGGGTGTAATAAGAGCCGTAACGTACACCGCGCCGCCAGACATAGACCCCGGTGAGCAGCAAAATCAGCGACACCAGCGAGACCGTGACGCTGGCCAGAATATTCCAGGCGTTGAAGCCGATCAGCGGCACCGACAACAGGCAGCCGGCGCAAGCCAGCATCAATAAGCGCAGGCCAGTGTCCAGGCGTGGAAAGTACTGCGGCGCATGCAGGAAATGCCGGCTGAATTGAATGGCGGTGAGGCAATGCAGGTACATCAGGATGTAGATGCTCACCGATTGGAACACCACATGCTCGGGCAGTAGCTTGAACAGCATGCCGTCGAAGCAGGCGGCCAACAGGCCGACGTTGAGGTTGTAGGCCAGGTACCAGAGGTAGGCCGACTCGCGCAGTGAGATAAACAGGAACAGGTTGTAGCAGAACATCGCAAACAGCACGCCATAGAACGCGCCATTGAACCCCATGAGGTTTTCCTGGGCGGCCGCGCTGGCTTGATAGGTGCTGAAGAACAGCGGCATAAAGATCGTGCTGGTGGTCTCGACCCTGACCAGCAAGGTGCTGTCACCGGGTGTCAGCTCCAGTGGAAACCAGAAGTTGCGCACCTGCACAGGGCGCTGAGAGAAGGCAAAGCGGTCGCCGCTTTCCTGCATCTGCCACTGACCATCAGCGTGGCGCAGGTACACCTGCAGGTGGTCCAGTAAGGGGTAATTGACTTCCAGGTAGCCGGCCAGGTCCTGCGCCAGGCGGTTGTTCAGATGTACCTTGAACCACCAGACCGAATCATTTTTGCCGAGGTTGGCGTGTTCGCCGTTGACAGGGGTAAAGCGCTCATCGCTGAGCGCGCCGACTTGTTCGGCGCTCAGCATGCCTTTTGAATCTTCCAGGTAAGCCATGGACGGGCCGAGTGACAGGCGCAAATCGGCGCTGTCCAGTGTGGCAGGCAGCAACGCCCACGCCGGCCCACACAGCCAGAACAGCACCAACGCCAGCCATATCCGAGGCATTCAGCGACCTCAATATTATTATCTGAGGCCAGATCCGGCCTCGCGTCATGCTGTCACTTTGCCCGGATGCGTGCGGCCCTTCAAGCGTCCTGATCGCGGGGGCGCAATAAGCTGTCAACCGTCGGTACACGGGTATCACTTTCCATCTGGGCATCGTGCTCCAGTTGGTGGCTGAAGCGATCTAGCGAGCCCTGCGCCGGCTGGGCATCGCTGGAGAATACCGGTGGGCTGAGCACGTAAGCGGCAAGCAAACGGCTGAGGGATTTGAGGCTGTCGATATGCGTACGTTCATAGCCGTGGGTGGCGTCGCAGCCGAAGGCCAGCAGGGCGGTGCGGATATCGTGGCCGGCGGTGACTGCTGACTGTGCGTCGCTGTGGTAGTAGCGAAACAAGTCGCGACGTACCGGGATTTCATTCTCGCTGGCCAGGCGCAGCAGTTGGCGTGACAGGTGATAGTCGTAAGGCCCGCCTGAGTCCTGCATGGCCACGCTGACGGTGTGTTCGCTGGACTGCTGGCCCGGCGCAACCGGAGCGATGTCGATGCCGACAAATTCGCTGACATCCCAGGGCAGGGCTGCTGCCGCACCAGAACCGACTTCCTCGGTGATGGTAAACAGCGGGTGGCAGTCGATCTCTGGCTCCAGGCCGCTTTCTTTGATGGCCTTGAGTGCGGTAAGCAGCGCCGCGACGCCGGCTTTGTCATCCAGGTGACGCGCGCTGATATGCCCACTCTCGGTGAATTCCGGCAGCGGGTCGAAGGCGACAAAATCACCCACCGAGATGCCCAGTGATTCGCAGTCAGCGCGGGTGCTGCAGTAAGCGTCCAGGCGCAGTTCGACATGGTCCCAGCTGATTGGTAGCTGGTCCACGGCGGTGTTGAAGGCATGCCCGGAGGCCATCAGCGGCAGTACGCTGCCGCGAATCACGCCCTGGTCGGTAAACACGCTGACACGGCTGCCTTCGGCGAAGCGGCTCGACCAGCAACCGACTGCGGCCAAGCCAAGGCGACCATTGTCCTGCAGTTCGCGGACGATCGCGCCAATGGTGTCCAGGTGCGCCGAAACCGCACGGTCCGGGCTGCTCTGTTTGCCTTTGAGGGTGCCGCGAATGGTGCCGCGGCGGGTCATCTCGAAGGGGATGCCGATCTCCTCCAGACGTTCGGCGACGTAGCGCACGATGGTGTCGGTAAAACCGGTGGGGCTGGGAATGGCGAGCATTTCCAACAGCACTTTCTGCAGATAGGCGAGGTCGGGTTCGGGGAGTTGCTGCATGGAGTCTCCTCTACGGCGATTGCGCCCCTCAGTCGTTGCCGGAGAGGGGCTGGGGAAGGGGTTAGCTAGGCGTTTGGCTCAATGGAAACAGCAGGTCGATAAAACGCTCTGCCGTGGGTTGCGGCTGGTGGTTGGCCAGGCCGGCGCGTTCGTTGGCTTCGATAAACACGTACTCGGGTTGGTCGGCCGCGGGCACCAGCAGGTCAAGGCCGACCACCGGGATATCCAGGGCGCGGGCGGCTTTTACTGCAGCATCGGCCAGCACCGGGTGGAGGATGTCGGTGACGTCTTCCAGGCTGCCGCCGGTGTGCAAATTGGCGGTTTTACGCACGGCCAGGCGTTGGCCAGCCGGCAGCACGCTGTCGTAGTCCACCCCGGCGGCATGCAGGGTGCGCAGGGTTTCAGCGTCCTTGGGAATGCGGCTTTCGCCTTCGGTGGCGGCTTGCCGACGACGGCTTTGTGCGTCGATCAGCTCGCCGATGCTGTGCTGGCCATCACCGATCACTTCGGCCGGGCGGCGAATGGCGGCGGCCACCACGGCAAAGCCGATCACCAGAATGCGTAGATCAAAACCTGGGTGAAAGCTTTCCAGCAAGACGCGGCTGTCAAAGGTGCTAGCGCGTTCAATGGCGTCCTGCACATCCAGTGGCGTGCGCAGGTCCACCGCTACGCCCTGGCCCTGTTCGCCATCCACCGGCTTGACCACCAGGCTGCCATGCTCGGCGAGAAACGCGGCGTTATCCTCGGCGCTGCCGGCCAGGCGCTGGGCCGGCAGGTGCAAGCCTGCGCGGGCCAGAGCGCGATGGGTCAGGCGCTTGTCCTGACACAGGGTCATGCTTACCGCGCTGGTCAGGTCGCTCAGGGATTCTCGGCAGCGGATGCGCCGGCCGCCATGGCTCAAGGTGAACAGCCCGGCGTCGGCGTCGTCGACCTGCACTTCGATGCCGCGGCGCAGCGCTTCATCGACGATGATTCTCGCGTAGGGGTTCATCGGTGTATGCGGGCCAGGGCCGAGGAACAGGGCTTCGTTGATGCCGTTTTTGCGCTTGATGCTGAAGGTCTGCAGCTCGCGAAAGCCCAGCTTGGCGTACAGACCCTTGGCCTGTTCGTTGTCATGCAGCACGGACAGGTCCAGGTAGCTCAGGCCGCGGCTCATAAAGTGTTCGATCAGATGACGTACCAGCACCTCGCCGACGCCAGGTCGGCTGCAGCGTGGGTCGACCGCCAGGCACCACAGGCTGCTGCCGTGGTCCGGGTCCTGATAGGCCTTGTAGTGATTGAGGCCCATCACGCTGCCGATAACCGCGCCGCTGTCCTCATCCTCGGCCAGCCAATACACCGGCCCACCAAGGTGGCGCGGGGTGAGTTTGCCGGGGTCGATCGGCAGCATGCCGCGCAGTTGATATAGCTCATTGATCGCCTGCCAGTCCTCGGCATTCTGCGCACGGCGCACTCGGTAACCGCGAAAGCCCCGGCGCGCTGGGCGGTAGTCGGTAAACCAAAGGCGCAGCGTGTCGGAAGGATCGAGAAACAGCTGCTGCGGCGCTTGCGCGAGCACCTGGTGCGGTGCAGCAACATACAGGGCGATATCACGCTCGCCGGGTTGCTCGGTCAGCAGATCACTGGCCAGGGCGGCAGCATCCGGGTAGGTGTGGCCGAGCAGCAGGCGGCCCCAGCCGCAGTGCACGGCTTGCGGTTGGCTGGGTGGCGCGTTGTGGTCCTCGGCCAGGCGCGCCTGCAGGCGCTCGTAGGAGGGCGCTTGGCCGCGTAGCAGGCGTTGATTAAAGGCAGTGGCACGCATTTGAGGGGTTCCTTTGCCGTGAGCAGGTGGCGGATGCTGCGGTGGCGGGTGTGTACCCAGCCACTGCAGCGCTCTACAGGCCGTGTTCGTTCAACCAGAGATTCAGCGCTGCCAATTGCCACAACTTGGAGCCGCGCAAAGGCGTCAGTTGACCATGCGGGTCACTCAGCAAACGATCCAGCATGGCCGGGTTGAATAGGCCGCGATCCTGGCTGGGGTCGAGCAGCAAATCACGCACCCAGCCGAGGGTGGCGCCTTCCAGGTGCTTGAGGCCTGGCACCGGGAAATACCCTTTGGGCCGGTCGATGACGGCGCTGGGGATCACCTTACGTGCCGCTTCCTTGAGCACATGCTTGCCGCCATCCGGCAGCTTGAAACGCCCAGGGATACGTGCCGAAAGCTCGGCCAGGCGATAGTCGAGGAACGGTGTGCGCGCCTCCAGACCCCAGGCCATGGTCATGTTGTCGACCCGTTTGACCGGGTCATCGACCAGCATCACCGTGCTGTCCAGGCGCAGCGCCTTATCCACAGCGGCCACGGCGCCAGGCTGGGCGAAATGCTCACGAACAAAGTCGCCAGCCATGTCGCCGGTTAGCCAGGCGGGCTGCACGCAGGCGGCATATTCGTCGTAATCACGGTCGAAGAACGCCGCGCGGTAAGCGCCGAAGGCATCCTCGGCAGCGTCCACCTGCGGGTACCAGTGATAGCCGGCGAACAGCTCATCGGCGCCCTGGCCGCTCTGCACCACCTTGCAGTGCTTGGCCACCTCGCGTGACAGCAGGTAGAAAGCGATGCAATCGTGGCTGACCATCGGCTCGCTCATGGCGCGAAAGGCGGCGGGCAGCTGTTCGAGAATCTCGTGCTCGCCAATGCGCAGTTGATGGTGGCGGGTAGCGAAGTGCTCGGCGATCAGGTCGGAATACTGGAACTCGTCACCGCGTTCGCCACCGGCATCCTGAAAGCCGATGGAGAAGGTCGACAGGTTGTCCACCCCGGCTTCACGCAGCAGGCCGACCAGCATGCTCGAGTCGACTCCGCCGGAGAGCAGCACGCCGACATCCACGGCGGCGCGTTGGCGGATCGACACGGCTTCGCGCATGCCATCCAATACGCGCTCACGCCATTCATCCAGGCCGAAGGCGATTTCCTCGCGCTGCGGGCCGAAGTTCAGGTTCCACCAGGTCTGCTGCTCACAGTTGCCTTGGGCGTCGATGCGCATCCAGCTGGCCGGTGCCAGCTTCTCCACCCCGGCCAGCAGGGTGCGCGGTGCAGGCACCACGGCGTGGAAGTTCAGGTAGTGGTTAAGGGCGACGGGGTCGAGGGTTTTGCCGATATCACCGCCGGCCATCAGTGCGGGCAAGCTGGAGGCAAAGCGCAAACGTTCGCCCGTGCGTGACATGTACAGTGGCTTGACCCCGAGGCGGTCGCGGGCGATGAACAACTGCTGGCTGTCACGTTCCCAGATGGCGAAGGCGAACATGCCGTTGAGCTTGGGCAGCAGGTCAGTGCCCCAGGCGTGGTAGCCCTTGAGCAGCACTTCGGTGTCGCCGCCGGAGAAGAAGCGATAGCCGAGGGCTTTCAGTTCTTCGCGCAGTTCCGGGTAGTTGTAGATGGCGCCGTTGAACACCATCGTCAGGCCCAGCTCGTTGTCGATCATCGGCTGGCCGGAGGCTTCAGCCAGGTCCATGATCTTCAGGCGGCGGTGGCCGAGGGCGAGTGGGCCCTGGCTGTGAAAGCCGTGGGCATCGGGGCCGCGGGCGGCCATGTGGTGGGTGATTCGCTCGACTGCAGCCAGGTCGGCCGGTCGTTGATCAAAACGTAATTCTCCAGCGATTGCGCACATAATTCCTTACCGGTATTGCCGTTGGGGAGTGGTTCGGGGCTGCCGAACCTTTTACACCAAAACAAAATAATGCTTTCATGTCAAAGTTTTATATCGGATTAAAAGGCGTATATGGTCGAAAAAAAGGTTTCTACTGAAATAGATTTGTCATCTATTTCGGCCTTCGAACTGCCGCTGTTTAAGGCCTTGCGGCGTTTGCAGCAGGCCGGGGAAGTGCATGCCAAACGGCTCGGTCGCTTTGGTGGGCTGACGCCGATGCAGTTGATGATTCTGCAGGTGTTGGCGGGAGAGACGCGCCTGACGGCCAGCGACCTCAGTGGTCGTGTCAGCCTGACGGCTGCGACCCTGTCCGGCATGCTCGACAGACTGGAGGAAAAGGGCCTGTTGCAACGCCAGCGTGATGATCAGGATCGCCGCCGGCAGTGGCTGCTGCTCAGCGAACAGGGCCGCACCCTGCTGCAACAGGCGCCGAGCCTGCTGCCGCCGGAGTTTGTCGCGCGCTTTGCCGGGTTGGATGAGTGGGAGCGCCACAGCCTGACCGCCGCGTTGTTACGCGCGGCGCAGCTGTGTGGGGAAATGGAGTAAAACGTCGCGCCTGGGACGGCGCGGGGTTAGCGAGGACTAGCGCTGGGCGCTGAGCTTGGGCTGCTTGTACAGATCGATCAGCACCTGATCGAGAATCGACGAGGCGCCCCAGGGGCGTGGGTCGTTGAGGATGGCCACCACGGCCCAGCTGTTGCCGTTGCTGTCGCGGCTGAAACCGGCGATGGCACGCACGTTGTTCAGCGTACCGGTCTTGATCCGCGCCTCGCCCACCAGCGGGGTGCGGTGTAGGCGTTTGCGCATGGTGCCGTCCATTGCTACCAGCGGCAGTGAAGCCATGAACTCGGCGGCGTAAGGACTCTTCCAGGCCGCCTGCAGCAGGGTCGCCATTTCACGCGCACTGACCCGCTCGGCACGTGACAACCCGGAGCCGTTCTCCATCACCAAGTGTGGCGCGGTGATGCCTTTACGCGCGAGCCAGCTGCGAATCACTCGCTGCGCCGCCTTGCTGTCGTCCTGGTCGGCGGAGTTGCGAAACTGCGCGCCGAGGCTCAAGAACAGCTGCCGGGCCATGGTGTTGTTACTGTATTTGTTGATGTCGCGGATGATCTCCGTCAGGTCCGGCGAATAGGCGCGCGCCAGCAGGCGGGCTTTTTCCGGCACAGGGGCGAGACGGTCCTTGCCCATGATGCTGCCGCCCAGTTCCTGCCATATGGCGCGGATGGCGCCGGCGGCGTAGCCCGGGTGATCCAGCAGCGACAGGTAGGTCTGCGAGCTGCAGCCCTCGGCCAGTTTTCCGGTCACGATGACCGTGGTGCCGTCAAATTCGGTGACCGGGTTGTAGCGCACATCCGGCCAGCCTGGGCATTTGGCTGCCGGCAGGGCTTTGACGCGGTTGTCGATGCGAATAGAGGCAATCGGTGGCTCGGCGGCGATATGCACCTTGCCACCCTCGGTGCGGGCGATAAAACGCAGCGCCTTGAGGTTGACCAGCAGTGAGTCGGGGGCCACCAGGAACGGCTTGTTGGCGTCGCCGCCGTCGTCATTGAAGCTGGGCAGCTGTGGCTGCACGAAGTGGCTGCGGTCGAGCACCAGATCGCCCGTCACCTGCAGCACGCCGTTGGCGCGCAGGTCACGCATCATCAGCCAGAGCTTTTCCATGTTCAGCTTGGGGTCGCCGCCGCCCTTGAGGTACAGGTTGCCGTTGAGCACGCCGTTCTTCAGTTGGCCGTCGGTGAAGAATTCGGTTTTCCACTGGTGGGTCGGGCCGAGCAGCTCAAGCGCCGCGTAGGTGGTGACCAGCTTCATGGTCGAGGCCGGGTTAACGGAGATGTCGGCATTGAAATAAGTGCTATTACCCGGGCCGTTGAGCGGCACGGTGACCACAGACAGTGACTGGCTGCTGATCTTGTTGGCTTTCAATGACTGTTGAACTTTGTTTGATAAGCCCGGGGTGGCGGCCGCCAGCGGCAGGCAAACGGGTAAAAGCAGGCCGGCGATGGCCAGGTGACGTAGGCTTTTGATCATGGGCGACTCCCCTCTAACTGAGGGACAAAGGTGACGCGAGGCATCTAACGAGGTTCCGTCGCGGGTTGGGATAATGTTGGCAATTATGCCCCAAGACAGTTCCGGCTGAGTGGCAGTAAATGCGATTGGCCGGGCTTTTCTGCGGGCTATCGGTTGACCTGTCGTCTTCCAGACGGGCGCGTAGGCCGCGAAACTGCTAGAGTGCCGCGCGTTATCACTTTTGAGGATTGTTCCATGGCTACTAACCGTTCCCGCCGTCTGCGCAAAAAACTCTGCGTGGATGAATTCCAGGAGCTGGGCTTTGAGCTGAACCTGAACTTCAAACAAGACCTGAGCGATGCAGCCATCGACAGCTTCTTGGAAGATTTTCTGCGTGACGCGATGGTCGCTAACGGCCTGGGCTATGTCGGCGGCGATGACTTCGGTCTGGTATGCCTGTCCAAGCGTGGCTCGGTCAATGAAGAGCAGCGTGCTGCTGTTGAAGCCTGGCTGAAAGGCCGTGACGAGCTGGTGGACTTCACTGCCAGCCCGCTGATCGACGTCTGGTACCCAGACAACTCGATCAATCAGGCCTAAGACCTGTTAACAGGGCATGCATCGCGCATGCCCTGTTGCTTCGCCCTCCTGCAATTCCCGTCAGTCGCTCAGTCCAGCCTTGGCCAGCAGCGCAGCGCTATCAACCTGGTCAATCTGCTCGCGGCGCAAAAAGCGTTCGGCGTATTGCAAGTAGATTTTCTCCCGCACGAACAGTCCGAACAGCTCGGGGTCGATGTGCGCGCCCTTGCACATACCCGCCATGATGTTGAGTGATTCAGACAGCAGTTTGCCTTTCTTGTAAGGCCGATCCACCGCCGTCAGCGCTTCGAAGATGTCTGCAATCGCCATCATCCGTGCTGGCAGGCTCATGTCTTCACGCTTAAGGCGTTTGGGGTAGCCCGTGCCGTCCATTTTTTCGTGGTGACCACCGGCAATTTCAGCGACGTTGGCCAGGTGCGCAGGGAAGGGCAGGTGGCTGAGCATGCGGATGGTCTGCACCATATGGCCGTTGATGATGAAGCGCTCCTCATTGGTCAAGGTGCCGCGTCCAATACCGAGGTTATACAGCTCGCCGCGATTGTGTTTGTAGTGCGGTATGTCCAGCTTGAAACCCCAGGGGTTGTCCTCGGCGATCAGTTCACTCTCAGGGCGCTCGATCAGGTGTTCGGGTTTGTCGCTTAGAAGCGTTTCCTGCACCGGTAAGGGCTGCGCCGGTGTACGTGATTGGCGCAGGTTTTCTTCCCAGGACACTCCCAGGCGATCATCCAAAGTGCGCGCCCAGGTGCGCGCGCCGATGCGGCGCAGGCGTTCAAGATCGGCTTCGGCCATGGCTTCACCGCCCAGGTTGCAGCGGGCGATAAAGGCAAATTCGTCATCCAGAGTGGTGAGCAGCTCATCGCGCGCCTGGCCGAGGTTCGCAGCATCGCCACCCTGGCTGAGGTTCTCCCAGTAGCTGATCCAGGCATCGCGCTTGAGCACTTCGAAGCGCATGCGCACCTCGTGGATACGATCACAGATGGTTTCCAGCTTGGTGGCTTTATCCACCACGTATTCGGGCACAGTGACCTTGCCACAGTCATGCAGCCAGGCGGCGATATGCAGGGCTTCCCATTCTTCTTCGCTGGGTTGGTAATCGCGGAATGCAGCTTCCTCGCTGGCTTCAGCCGCGCGGGCGAGCATCAGGGTAAGTTCTGGTACACGCTGACAGTGACCGCCGGTGTAGGGGCTTTTGGCGTCGATGGCGCCAGCGATCAATTGGATAAAGGCGTCGAGCAGTTTCTTTTGTTGATCGAGCAGGCGCTGGCTCTCAATGCACAGCGCCGCGACGCCAGAAACAGCCTCGACAAAGGCAATGCGCTCGGGGCGTAGCATGGCCAGGTCGGTTTCGTCACCGCTGTCGCGGTGCAGCAGTACCAGCACACCCAATGTCTGACCCTGGCGGTTGTGCAGGCCGGTGCAGACCAGGTGCGCACGCGGGCTGTCGAGGGTATGCAGCAGGCTCTGGAAACCCTGCGCATGCTCGAACCCCAGCGCCACGGTGACGCTGGTGCCGCCGGTGGCCGTTTGCGCTAACCAGCTGGGCAGGGCGGGGTCATCGGGGTCGAAACTCGGGATACGGTGTTCTTCCAGGTTGTGTTGCTGCTCGTTGATAAATAGGCCGTACGGCTCCAAGCGGCCGCTGCTGCTGTCGCGCAAATACAGCAGGCCACCGCTGGCTTCGCTGAGGTCGACGGTTTCACGCAGCACCCGGCGTAGCAAGGCATCGAAACGGGTTTCCGCTGAAAGCGTGGCGGTGATGTCGAGGAAACTGGAGATGGTGTCCTTCATCTTTCCCATCGACACGGCCAACTGGTCGACTTCCTTGACGAAGGAGCGGCCGCTGGCCGGGTAATCGAAATTGAAACTGCGAATGGCTTCGGCCTCGCCCACCAGCAAGCGCAACGGTTTGACCAGAATATTGGAAAGCAGCCAGCCCAGCGGTATGCATAAAAGCAGAATGCACAAGGTCAGTACCGCGCCCTGCCAGCGGATGCGGTAGGCATCCGCCAGCAGCTCGCTTTCCGGGGCCAGCAGGGCCAGGCGCAATCCCTGCGGGCCACCTTCGCTGAACTGGCTGTAAGAAATCTGCCAGCGCTGTTTATTCAGGTGCACGGCGCCTTGGCGATCCGCGTCGAGCCCGAGGCTGAGAAAGTCGGCCAGCACTGGGCTGAGGTCTTTGACTTGCGCCAGTTGCAGTGTTTCTCCTGGGATTACCAGACGCGCGCTGTCCGGGTATGCAACCGCGCTGCCATCGGGGCTGTACAGCACCACTTCGGTAGAGGGGGTCAGGCGGTGTTCGGCCAGGGTGGCGGACAGGTCATCAAGGGTGAGGTCGGCCCCCACCACTGTGGTTTCAGTGCTTTTGCGAGCCAGGGTGGTGCCAATTTCTCCCGTGGAGAAGAAGGCATAGGGCGCGGTGGTGAAGTGCTCAGGGCTCTGCAGAGCACCGTTGTACCAGGGGCGGGTGCGCGGGTCATAGGTTTCTTTAAGGTTCTGCCGCCGGCTAATTGGTTGCAGTTGTTTGTCGAAGAACAGGTATTCGGAGTCCAGGCGTTGTTCACTGATGCGGTCGATGCTCCACACTTGATAGGCCGCATTGTCGGGTGCGAAGAAGATCTGCCGCAGCTTCTCGCTGCGCAGTGGGCGCACCATAAAGAAACTGCCATCTCCATAGCCGACATAGATTGAAGCCAGCTTTGGGTTGTCGCGCAGCGCCTGGCTGAAAATCGGCAGCATGACCATCCGTTCGTGGCGGTCGCGACCACTGAGCTGCTCGTTGCGCGCGAGCAGGTTGATCATGTTACGAATCGGTTGGTAGGTATTGCGCAGACTCGCCTGCACTTCTTTGCGCATCTGGGTGAACAGCTGGTC
Source organism: Pseudomonas sp. OTU750018 (assembly GCF_011636575.1). Classification (NCBI taxonomy): domain Bacteria; kingdom Pseudomonadati; phylum Pseudomonadota; class Gammaproteobacteria; order Pseudomonadales; family Pseudomonadaceae; genus Pseudomonas; species Pseudomonas sp. OTU750018. The sequence continues at coordinate 335,277 of NZ_JAAPAU010000001.1, read as the reverse complement.
GCTGCTACTGAGGATAATCTTGCTGGTCTGCTGGTAGTTGAAGTACCCCAGCACCACCCCGGAGCCCAGCAACAGCAGGGTAAACAGCACGCTGATATGGATATGGAGCGGAAAACGTCGTTCCTTGGACCTGACTGTCTGCTGCATCCGCGCATATCCTTTTATGCCTTGGCCAAGCGCAAAGCATAGTGGAGCGTTGTGCGTTTTGCCGTGGCGCGGATGCCGGTTTCTTACGCTGCTACAGCTCTAGATTGGACCTGTGCTGTGCTTGATTTTTTGCAGATTGTTTCGATGATCTAGCCAGCGCTCCAGGCCATACACCAGCAGCGCTACCAGCAAAGCCAGGGCCACGCCAAGCAGGCTGTTGAACAAACGCACCTGAGGTAGCTGCCAGTCATGCGCCAGGCTTTCGGCCAGCAACACGAAGCACACCGTCGTTTGCAGCACAAACAGGGCGTAATGGTTGGCCTGCAGGGCACGGCTAAGAGCGATCAGCGGTAGCAGTGTGGCGACCATCAGTGCCGGGTTTTGCATGCTGTGACCGAGCAGTATCAGCAGTGCTGCGGCGCCCAGACTGGCGAGGATCGATTGCACGGCCCTTACCAGACTGCCCTGGAAGTCCAGCTGCAGGGTGGTCACTACAGTCAGTGTCAGCCAGTAGCCACGGTGCAACTCAGCCAGGTTGACGATCAGCCCGGAGAGGGCAAACGCCAAGGTGCAACCCAGTGCATGCAGGCGCCACTTTTGCTGTGGCAGGCGCTTGGCGTGGCGTTTGAGTACCTTGAAGATGCTGATAAAACGCGGCATATACGGCCACATGCGCAAGCCATGCATACCGCGCAGGCCGAAGGCCAGCAGCATCACCCAGAGTCCACCGAGGATGAACAGCATGGCAATGGCATACGGGTTGTTTAGCGAGCCCAGGCCCTGCTGACCGTGGCCGAGGCACAGACAGATGGCCAGGCCGATGCCCAGCTTGCCGGCTTCGCTGCCAAAGCGCTGCAGCCAGGCGAGCAAGAAACCAAACACCGCGAACACCAGCAAGCTGGCATACGGATGGCTGGCTGACCAGAAGCCCAACCCGGCGCTACAGGCGCCCAGGCCGCAGAGCATCAACATGCGCAGCATGCCCAGGCGGTGCAGCGGGTTGGCCTGGGCAGCCTGGAAGGCACCTGCCGATGCCCAGAGAAAGCCTGGGTGAGCGCTGAACAGCCCGAGCAGCAACGGCAGTGCACAGCCGAAGCCGGCAACCATCGCGGGGCCCCAGGCGGGCGGCCCGGCATGCCAGCTGAAGGTTTGTCGCAGTAGGCTTGTCATGGCTTATACCGGGCTTGAGCGGCCCGTCATCTCGCGGGCCATTTCAGTAGCGTAGCTGTCAGTCATGCCGGCGATAAAGTCGATCATCCGCAGGAATGAGCGGTACAGCGGCCAGCTTGGGTCGGGCGCGTTTTTACCGAGCAGGTCAAGGATGCGTCGGTTCTTGAACGACGGTGTGCGTCCGCCATGCTGCTCCAACGCTGCGCCGCAGAATGCATTCAGCAGGATTTCCAGGGTGGTGTAGGCGCCGATCTCATGCAGGGTTTTGCGCTTGTCCTGAAAGATTTTCCGTCGGGCCATGTCCTTGGCGCTTTGCACACAGCGCTTGGCGGTGCCGTGCATGTGCTCGACCAGATCACCCTGCAAGGTGCCGGCGAGCAGGGCATCCTGCTGTTCGACAAACGCTTCGGCGGCGGCATTGGTCAGGTGTTCGATGGCTTTGCCGCGCAGAATCGCCAGCTTACGCCGCCGAGAATCGTCGGGGCCGAGTTGACGGTAGGTTTCCGGCAGGTCATCGCCGACCAGGTCGAGCAGCAGCGCCTCGACTTCGCTGTAATCGAGCAGCTCCATTTCCAGACCGTCTTCCAGGTCAATCAGGCCGTAGCAGATGTCATCTGCTGCCTCCATCAGATAGACCAGTGGATGACGCGCCCAGCGCTGTTCTTCCAGTTGTGGCAGGCCGAGTTTACTGGCGATCTGCTCAAGCAACGGCAACTCGCTCTGGTAGCAGCCGAACTTGTGTTTCTTGTAGCCCAGCGCTTCGGCGTGACGTGCGGTCCAGGGGTATTTCAGGTAGGTGCCGAGCGTCGCGTAAGTCAGCCGGGTGCCACCGTCGAACTGGTGGTATTCCAGCTGGGTGAGTACGCGAAAGCCCTGGGCATTGCCCTCGAAACTGAGAAAGTCTCCACGTTCGGCCGCGCTCATCGAGTCCAACCAGCCGCGTCCGGCGGCCTGCTGGAACCAGTGGCGGATGGCGTCTTCGCCAGAGTGGCCGAAAGGTGGATTGCCGATGTCGTGGGCCAGGCAGGCGGACTGCACGACCATGCCCAGGTCGCTTGGCTCGCACCAGTCCGGCAGGGCATCGCGGATCATCTCGCCAACGCGCATGCCCAGCGAGCGGCCCACGCAGCTGACTTCCAGCGAGTGGGTCAGGCGGGTGTGGATATGGTCGTTACTGGAAACCGGGTGCACCTGAGTCTTGCGGCCCAGGCGGCGGAAGGCGCCGGAGAAGATGATGCGGTCATGGTCTTTGTGAAACGGGGTGCGGCCCAGTTCGGCGACGCTGTGCGTCGGCTTGCCGAGTCGTTCACGGTTGAGCAGGGTTTGCCAATCCAAGGGTTGTCCTCGCCGTTACCTGGCTGTGGCAGTTAGCTTCGGGGTTCTAAGCCGATGATGCAAGGCGTGCGGCCCATACAGTCAAAACCCCGCAGCGTCGATATCGATCAGCAGCAGCCGTTTGCCGTTGTCGATGAATTGCCCAGCGGTCAGGCAGTACTGGTTGGTGGTGGCATCACGGTAGGTGCTGGAGAGAATCAGCCGGCGTTCTTCCCAGCCTTCGGCCAGCAGTTGATAGAAGTAGGGGCGCCATGACCAGTTATGCCCGACGTAACGCGCATCGCTGTGCCAGCTGTGCTCGCGCCACTCCAGGTTGGCGGTCAGCTGGGTGCCGTGGCGGTCGCATTGGTAGATGCGCAGCAGCCATGGGTAGGCGTGCGGTTGCGGTAGCTGATCGGGCTTTGAGCCGCTTTCGATCCAGGTCTTGAAGCTGTTCATCAGCTCACCGAGCTGCTGGCGCAGGGTCATCAGTCGCGCGCGTTCGGCGAGTTTTTGCTGCACATAGTGGTCGCGCAGCTGGGCAAAGCGTTTGACGAATGCGCTGCTGCTGAAAAAGGCCTCTTCGGGTTTGGCAAACAGATAGCCCTGCACATAACGCGCGCCGCACTCCAGGGCGAAATCCAGCTCTGCCTCGGTCTCCACGCCTTCGGCAATGATCCAGCAGCCGGTCTTTTCTGCCATCTGCGCCAGCGCCTTGACGATCTCGCTGCTTGGCCCGCCACGGGCGGCTTGCTGAAACAGGCGCATGTCCAGCTTGAGGATGTCCGGCTGCAGGGCCAGTACGCGGTCGAGCTGCGAGTAGCCGGCACCGAAATCGTCGATGGCGATGCGTGCGCCGGCTTCTCGGTAGCGTTCCACCACGCCCGGAAGGCGTGAGCTGGCGCCGCCCAGTTCGGTGATTTCAAAGACGATACGTGCAGGGTCGATGCCAATACGTTGCAGCTGTTTGAGGCTGGGCAAGGCTTGTTCAGGGCGCAGCCGGCTGATCCAGCGTGGCGAGATATTCAGGCTAAGAAACCAGTCTTGCGGGGCTTCATGAAAGCGCTTCAGAGCTTGTTCGCGGACTTCGCGATCAAGGCGGCGCAGGGCGGTAGGTGGGGTTTTCGGGTCACTGAACAATGGGCCTGCCGAGTGCAGCTGGCCATCAGCGCTGCGCAGGCGCGCCAGTGCTTCGACACCGGCAATACGTCCGGTGGCGGTATCGATAAAAGGTTGAAAAACAGCAAACGGTTGACCGTTGAACACTGCGCAGTTCCTTAGCCAGGCAGACGCCCCGTTGGGCGGCGAAGCCAGGTGACTAAGCAAGATCGTGGCCAGTTTAATCCCCTGCGCGGGTATCTTTAGTCGTGTCGGCAGATGTGTCTGGGCGTCGCGGCGGATTGCGCCGCAGCAGCGGGAAGGCGATCAGGGCGATACGCAGCCAGCGGCGCCAGTGGCCACGGCGAATGCCGACGGTGGCCAGCAGCAGTGCGCCGCCAGCGACCCAAAGCGGTGCGTTGCTATTGCCCAGTTCTTCACGCCAGTGGTTGCGCCAGTACTGTGCCTGCCGCAGTGGTTGCAGCATCACCAGGGTTTCATGGCGCAGTTCCTGGCGGTGCATTTGCAGACGCATGCGCAGCAGGGTTTTGCGCAGCTCGCGGCGCGAGGCCTTGGCGGGTAGCTCGGGCATAGTCATGGCAGCAGTTGCTCACGGTCACGGGCCAGCTCTTCAAGGCTGGCGCTGAAGGGGGCGGGAGCATTGCGTACACGCTGCAACAGCGTGAACAGGGTGCCCAGCAGGCCCAGTGCATAGAAGCCACACAGGGCGCTGATAACCAGCAGGCGGTGCGTCTCCCAGAAGGCAACCAGCAACGCAGCCGACAGGCCGATGATCAGCAGCAGACCGAACAGCAAACTCAGGCTGGTCAGCACCAGCAGGCTGAGGGTGTGGCTTTGCTGCTCTTTAAGCTCTTCGCCAAACAGCTCGATATGGCCCTGCAATAACCCCAGCAAGGCGCTGGCAAACCGCCGTGGCGAACTGCCGCGATTTGGCGGGGTGGGCGGTGTTGCATCCATTAAGGTTTCTCTTTAGCGCCGGGTAATCAGCATGCCCAATAGCAGGCCAATGGCGGCAGCAATACCGAGGGTCTGCCATGGATGAGTCTGCACATAGCCTTCGGTGGCTTCAATAGCCGCCTTGCCGCGGGCATGCAGTGCGTCTTCGGCGTTGTGCAGGGTGCTGCGCGCACGGCCCAGGCTGCTGCGGATCTGCTCGCGCAGCTCTTCGGCCTGCTCGCCGGCGAGGCTGGCGGAATGCTGCAACAAGCTTTCGGTGTCGCGCACCAGCGCCTGGAATTCGTCGAGTAACTGATCCGAGCTGGACGATACGGGGGTCTTACGAGCCATGGTGTCTCTCCTTATGAGGGGCAGTGTAGGGGGTTCGAGTCCTCTGTGGGGCAGTGGTTCCTTTTTTCTTCGGTGCAGGACGGATGCTGCCGACTGATCGGCTGGTACAGCGCTTGCATTGCGCTGGTGCGCGCCCTTGCAGATGCGCTCCTTTATGGGGCTGCGAGGGTTCTGGCCAGGACGCCGTGGTGCATCAATAACTTATTAATAACTATGGAATAAGTACTTCGAGGCAAGGTTCAGTCGGCACCGGCTTGGTGCTGTACAGCCTGGATCTCGGCAAGCTGGATCATGATAAGTGCCGCTATATGGTGCGTATTTATTGGTTTGTGATCCGCTTTGGTGCTTTTTCCCCGCGACGGAGTTTTCTTCGCAGATGGAAAACATCAACAGTGCTGTGGAAACCCTGATTCACGGCTCCAATACCCTGTTTATTCTGCTCGGCGCCGTGATGGTGCTGGCGATGCACGCCGGCTTTGCCTTTCTTGAAGTGGGTACAGTCAGGCAGAAGAACCAAGTCAACGCCTTGTCGAAGATCATCTCCGACTTTGCCGTGTCGGCCCTGGCCTATTTCTTTGTTGGCTACTGGATTGCCTACGGCGTGACCTTCCTAGAGCCTGCCAGCGTGCTGACGGAAGGCAACGGCTATGCGCTGGTGAAGTTCTTCTTTCTGCTGACTTTTGCGGCGGCCATCCCGGCGATTATTTCCGGTGGTATCGCTGAGCGCGCCAAGTTCGGTCCGCAGTTGTGCGCCACTGTGCTGATCGTGGCCTTTATCTACCCCTTCTTCGAGGGGATGATCTGGAACGGCAACTACGGCGTCCAGGCCTGGCTGGAGGCGCAGTTCGGCGCCACCTTCCATGACTTTGCCGGCTCGGTGGTGGTACACGCGATGGGTGGCTGGCTGGCCTTTGGCGCGGTGATCCTCCTGGGGCGCCGTAACGGGCGTTACCGTGATGGCCGCTTGGTTGCTTTTGCCCCGTCAAATATTCCGTTCCTGGCGCTGGGTTCGTGGATTCTGATCATCGGCTGGTTCGGCTTCAACGTGATGAGCGCACAGACCCTGGGCAGCGTCAGTGGTCTGGTGGCGGTCAACACCCTGATGGCGATGGTCGGCGGTACGGTGGCGGCTTTGCTTGTTGGCCGTAATGACCCAGGCTTCCTGCACAACGGTCCGCTGGCTGGCCTTGTGGCGGTGTGTGCCGGTTCTGACCTGATGCACCCGGTTGGCGCTCTGGTTACTGGCGCGATTGCCGGTGCTTTGTTCGTCTGGGCGTTTACCGCGACCCAGGTGAAATGGAAGATCGACGACGTGCTCGGCGTTTGGCCGCTGCACGGTCTGTGCGGCGTGTGGGGCGGTATTGCCTGCGGCATCTTCGGCCAAGAGATGTTGGGCGGCCTGGGCGGCGTCAGCCTGGCCAGCCAGTTTGTCGGCACCGCGCTGGGCGTGGTGGTGGCCTTGATTGGCGGCCTACTGGTTTATGGTGTGCTGAAGGCCACCGTGGGTATTCGCCTGAGCCAGGAGGAGGAGTACTACGGTGCTGACCTCTCGGTGCATAAGATTGGCGCTGTCAGCCAGGATTGATCGATAAGCATCAAGCAAAAGGCCCGGAGCGTATCCGGGCCTTTTTATGGCAACCGCTTAAGTGTTGAGGCTTAGAACAGTGGCAGGGTGTAGCTGACGATCAGACGGTTTTCGTCGAGGTCGCCGCCAGTTGCAGCGGCGTTACTGCGCACCATCGCGTTACGCCAGCGGAATGCCAGATTTTTGAAGGTCCCTTCCTGAATGGTGTAGCTGACATCGAAGTCGCGTTCCCACTCCTTGCCATCACGGCCACCAGCGCCGTCGAAGCCATCGCCGGTGACGTAACGCACAAAGGCATTCAGACCGGGTACACCGTAGGTGGCAAAGTTGATGTCATAGCGTGCCTGCCAGGATTTCTCGTCTTTGCGGGTGAAATCGAGAATTTGCAGGTAGTTGACGATGTAAGGATCGGTTTCGGTAAGGAACGGGAAGGCGTTGTCGCCGCTGACCTTCTGGTAACCCAGGCGGAATGTGTGTGCACCTGTGCCAGCCCAGAGGTTGAACGACGTCAGGTCATTGTCCAGCTTTCCGCCACGTTTGCTGCCGTTGTCCTGGGAGTCGAAGTAGGCCAGGTTGGCACCCAGCTTCCAGTCACCGATGGGTTGTACGTGGATTAGGTTATACAGCTTCTGGTCGTAAATATTTTCCAGTTCGCCGTACCACAAGCCTACGGTGGTGTTTCCGGCGTTGAATTTGTAATCGCCGCCGGCGAAGTTGTAGCGGTCACTCACACCGCCGACGTTGGTGGCAGTGATGTCCTGGCTGTCGGTCGAGTTACGGAAGTTCACCTCGCGCAACTGGCCGCCGTTCAGGGTCAGGCCGTCGATCTCCTGGGAGGTGATCATCGCGCCGTTAAAAACCTGTGGCAGCAGGCGCGAATCACCAGACGCCACGATAGGCAACTTAGGCATCAGTCCGCCGACTTTGCCGACTGTCTTGGACAGGCGTACCTTGGCTGCTGCGGTGGCTTCGGAATACTGGCCCGGGCCTTCGTCGCCAAAACCGTTTGGTAGTAGGTTGGTTCCGGCGCGTTCATCAGACGAATCGAGTTTCAGACCCAGCCCTGCGTAAGCATCCAGACCAAAACCCACGGTGCCTTCGGTAAAGCCCGACTCGGCTTTTAGGAGAAAGCCCTGGGCCCATTCTTCGCGTTTGGATTGCTGCACCGCAGTGCTGTTACGCAGGTCGCGGTTCATATAGAAATTGCGTAGCTCAAGGGTCGCTTTGCTGTCCTTGATAAACTCTGCCTGGGCCAGCGATGGCAGGGTGAGGCAGGTGCCCAGTGTGGCGAATGCCACAGCGCGAGCGAGGGGAGATTGAGTCATTATTGTTAGCTCCTCGTGTGTGCGGGTCGGCTTGTGGCCGATCTGATACAGCGAGGCGCAATAAAGCATGGGGGCTTAGGCTTGGCTTTTAGACTTTGGTCTGCTCGGGCGCGCTCTGTGTGGGTGCAGCGTCCAACTGTCTCCGCTGCAATCGCTCTAGCCTGCTGGATGCGCCGTTGATCGGTTTATCCGCAATCAGGCTAAAGTTTCATCCCGCACGGCCGCCAACCAGTCAGATACACCGCCCAGGTACTTTGCCATGAACCCTCTGGCCGCAAATTTATCCTCTGCTTCACGTCCTACCTCCGCCACTGCTCAGCCGGTTGTGCGCAATGCTGCTGACGCGCAGGCGACACTGGCCAACCGTTTGGCTGAACGCCTTGGGCTTGAGCCGGGTGCATTGGCCGGCAAGGCCAATGATTACACCCCGGAGAAAGTCGCCGGTCGTATTCTCGGTTTCATCGAGCAGCGCCTGCAAAGCGAGCAAGCTGCCGGCGCCGACCCAAGCAAACTCAAGGGATTGCTTGAGCAGGCCCGCAGTGGCGTAGAGAAAGGCTTTGCTGAAGCGCGCAAGATTCTCGACGGCATGGGGGTGCTGCAAGGCAAGGTGGCGAGCGATATCGACGACACTTACCAGAAAATCCAGGATGGTTTCAGCGACCTGGATAAACGCTTTAATCCTGATGCGGCTTTGGTTGGGGGCTCAACCAATATCGCCGCTTACAGCGAGCGGTTTGCTGCGCAAGCGGAAACCTTCGATATGGAAGTGACCACCCGTGATGGTGACCGCCTGCGGATTTCCATCGCGCAGGCTTCGGCCAACTGGTCGCAGAGTGGCGTTGTTGCCAGCAGCAATGGTAACGGCAGCTCGGTTGTGGCCAGCAGCCAATCCGGCAGCCTACAGATCGGTGTCTGGCAAGTCAGCGTCGAAGGCGAGCTGGATGACGAAGAACGCGCCGCACTGGAAAAACTCTTCGGCCAGGTCCAGGACCTCTCCAACAAGTTCTATGCCGGCGATCTGTCGGGTGCCTTCGACCGCGCCATGGCGCTGGACATGGATGGCGAACAGTTAGCGTCGATGTCCCTGCGCCTCACTCAAACCACCGTTCGCCAAGCAACCGATGCCTATAGCGCCGTTGCACAGGACGGCGGCCAAGCAGCCAGCGCAGTAAACAGCTCGCTGATTGACTACGCCCAGGGCCTGCTCGACGCATTGCGCAGCGCCAGTCAGGTGGCTGAAGAAGGCACCGCAAAAACCAGCTTGCTGGATATGCTCAAAGGCGGCTTCTCGCTGGATGAGCGTTTTGACAGCGGTCGCCTGGACAAGGCCGAGCAGCTCAACAGCCGCTTGCTCGATGGCCTGCAGAACCTGCTCAACCCCGCCCTAGACGGCAGCAAGTCCTCGGACGCCTGAGTCAGGCGCAGTGCTAAACTGCACCTCCAGTAGTCAGTGGAGGTGCGCAGATGCTCCCGGAATGCCAATTATTCGGTACGCTCGGCTGCCACCTGTGTGAGGTGGCCGAGGCGTTGCTGATGCCTTTTGTCGAGCATGGCCTGTTGGTCGAGCTGGTCGATATCGCTGAGCAGGAGCATTGGGTTGAGGACTATGGTCTGCGCATTCCAGTGCTGCGCCGTATTGATACCGGTGCTGAGTTGAACTGGCCGTTCGAGGCCGAACAGATCGTTGAATTCTTGCGTAATAGTCATGGTTAGTGCGTTGGCACGGATGGCATTTTTACAGGACACATACGCATGAGCATCGTGCTAGGTGACGCACTGTCACTGTTGTTATTCCGTCTGCACAGCGGCCGTCTATTGGGCATTAATCTCCTGAAAGTGCAGGAAATCATTCCCTGCCCGGCGCTGACCAAACTGCCCAGTCGTCATCCTCATGTCCGTGGCGTTGCCACCTTGCGTGGCTCGGCGCTAACGGTGATTGATCTGGGTAAGGCGATCGGCGAGCAAGGCGTGCCGGGCAATGATGATGGCTGTCTGATCGTGACGGAGCTCAGTCGCTCTCGGCAGGGCCTGCATGTGCAGAGCGTCGAGCGCATCGTGCAGTGCTACACCCGTGACGTTCGTCCGCCGCCGGCCGCGTCCGGCAGCAAAGCCTTTATTACCGGCGTGACGCAGATCGACGGCAAGATTGTGCAGATCCTCGATATTGAAAAAGTCCTGCACGAGCTCGCGCCGATAAGTATTGAGGAGTTGGATGATCAGCTGTTATCCGAGCGTGAGCGCGCGCTGCTTAAGGGGCGTCGTGTACTGGTGGTGGATGACTCCCACGTCGCCTTACAGCAGACAATGATTACCCTGCGCAAGCTGGAGCTGGATTGCCAAATGGTGCGCAGCGCCGCCGAAGCGCTGGAGTTACTGCAGCGTCAATTCGATGCCGGCGAGCCTATCGAGGTGTTGGTGTCGGATATCGAAATGCCGGAAATGGATGGCTATGACTTGGTGCGCACGCTGCGTAAAAAGCCGGATATCGGCCAGCTCTATGTGCTGCTGCACACCTCGCTCGACAGCACCATGAACACTGAAAAAGCCGAGGCGGTGGGCGCCAATGCGGTGTTGACCAAGTTCTCCACCGTGGACCTGAGCAAGGCCCTGGTGCATGCGTTCGAAAGCTTGCAATAGCCTTTCTCCAGGCATAAAAAAGCCCGCGATTAAGCGGGCTTTTTTATGTGATCTGGTCGAGAGACAGGAGTAGAACAGTCTTTCCAACCTATTGTTATTGATTGGTTTTATAAGGTTGGTTGAAAGCTGGCATACCTCTTGGCATACCATTCCCATTTCCGTGTCGATCGCTCAAGTAATCATGCCTCCGCTGTCATCTGGCGTTCAGCAAGGCTGCGCTCGAATTGTACAGCTGCGCGGGTTTCGTTGGTGATGCGCAGGATCTGACTGCAGACCAGGTTCAAATCGGCGCCGGCCAGCAGGTCGGCAATTAGCAAGTCGATCTGAGCCATTCCCGTTGTTGCATGGCTGGCCGTGTCGATGATGCTGATCAATAGTCCTTCACGCGATTCCATAACTGCTTCCTAAAGGCTGAGCTCTCTCTATTGGTATAACGCGCTGGAATCTGTTTTTTCCGGTTTGCAGAAAAAATGCTCAATTCCCACGTTCGGATACCAGCCTATAGCCAATCTTAAATATGCAACCCCTATCTAGAATGGGCCTTCCAGCCATTCATGTCTTCGGACTATTGTCTGAATTAACCGCACTGCGGTGTTGGGCTATGAACTCTTTCACCTCCCTGCTCAGATCCATTGCCCTGACGCTGCTGGACTGACCGAGGTACCGATGAGCCTGGTCCAGCAGGTCGATCGCTTTGCTCAGGGCTGCGTTGGCATTGGTCATTTTTTCCACGGTAGGCACTCCGGGCGCGTATGCGCGCCGCTGCAGTGATGGTCATTCCCTCATGACTTGCAACCTGGCGCTCGCGCAGTGCGCCGCGTGATTCCGACCACCCCGGCAGAAGGGCAATGGTGTCGCAGGTCAGCAGCTGGGGAATGCACACGTCCATGTAGGCCTCCCAGCTTTCCTGGGACGGGTTCTCTGCTGGGTTTTCGACGTGGTACCCGAGCGCGCGGAGGCGGGCGGCCTCGGCGTTGAAGGCCGGGTAGTTGAAGTCGGGCAGCCCCGTCATCGGCCCGCTGATGTAGATGCGGCGCATGGTGGTGTTCGCCGGCAAAACCTCCTGCGTCACCCGCTGGTTTGCAGCCTGGCGCAGCTTCGAGCACTTAGCGTGATTGCCGGTGCTGCGTGGCTTCAAGCACTGGTCGCAGGTATTGGCCCATTCGTACAGGCCGCCGCTGTTGTGTTTGCGCTGGGTCATGGCATCACCTGCTCTGGGATTTCAGGGGCTGCCGGCTTCAACTGCCAAGCAATCACTCGATCGCCATCGGCCAGGGTGCGATGCCAGGTTTCTTCGTCATCACTCAGGTAGTACCAGCCTGTGATTTCATCGCTGGCGTTGTCATCGTCCTGAACGGTTTGATCCATGCGGATGATGGGGTAGCGGTTTAGATAGTCGGTGGTGAAGACATACACCTTCCCGTTGTGAGCGCGCTGAACGGCGACAATCACTTCGAGCGAGTCGAATAGCGGCGCTGCTGGCAGGCCCTCGCTGATGAAGGTCCAGCGCTGTCCAGACGGCGTACCTGATAGAGCTGCATCTAGCCGGTCAATCATTCTGGCGCGGATGTGCAGGGCGTTAATGCTTTTGGGCTTCCAGTGCACCGCCATGGCCTGGCGGGTATCTGCCAGTAACTGAGCAACACCATCTGCCGCGGCAACCAGTTTGCTCAGCCGCTCAATTTCCTGATCCTTCTCGGCGATGGTGACGGCCATCAGCGTGGCGCAGCTGTGCCCGCCGTGCTGGCCGTGGAGCCAGGTGTGCCCGCAGGTGGAGCAGGTGTGGTGAGTTGGGTTGTTCATTTGTCACCTCGCCGCATGGCGTTTATCTATGGTGTGGGATACTGCTGGCGCTTCACCGGCCCGGCCGAGCATCAGGCAGGGAGTGGTCGGGCTGGTGGCGCTAACGGTTCTGTCGCAAGTCGGCGAGCTTTCGGGTCAGATCCATGGATGCGCGCCGCAGGTGGCCGGACTGGCACGGGTGGCGTTTCTTCGGTTCCTTTTTCAGCACCTTTCGCAGCTCGCGGGCTGCACGTAGGCACTTGGCTAGTTCCAAAATCGTCAGGTCTAGGGTGTGAGCGCGCACGGTGATACCTCCCGTTGGCGTGATGGGTGGTTGTGGGGTAGTGTCGGATTGCCGGCATGGGGCCGGGTCTAGGAGATTGATATGTCGCTGGATGAAATGACGAATGACGAGTTCAGGCCGACTTGCCCGAAGTGCGGTCACGATAATTTTGTAGCTGTTTCGAATGCCTATGTGGAGCGTACTAGTCAGTCGATCCCCATGATTATTTGTGCTGATCTGAAGTGCCAAGCAGTAGTGGGTGTTCTCCCGTTCAAAGACGTCTTCCCAGAGAGCATGTAGCTTCTCTCCAAGCCATTTTTGCCAGGAACCAAGCCGGTCTGGTTGGTTGAGTAAGGCCGGGATGGCTGCTGCCGTGCTCATGCCTTTGCCACCTGGTGGGCCTGCGCTTCTTCTGGAGTGACAGGCTCAAACTGAGGATGGTTTTTGCCGTCCTCGGTGATGACCTCCAGTTCATGCATTTGAAACAGGCCGCCTAGCGTCCAGTTGCAGCCGATGCCTTTGCCTTTGGTGGCGGACGGGCTGCCAGCACCTGTGAAGCGACCAACGCAGGAAAAGCCCAGGTATTTATCGACCTCTTCGAAGTCTTTGCCGGCGCCAGCCGTGATCAGGTCATTGGCTGATTGGACCGTCTGGCACATAGGGCAGCGAAACGCTAAGTGATCGCGGGGCACGCCCTGGGCTTTCAGTGAGGCGTGGAAATCCGCCAGGCTCATGTTTTTCATTGCTGCTGCTCCTTTGGTGGGGCTGGTGGAACGGGCACACATTTCCGGCAAGCGCACACGCCGATGCGCCGGCCGGTTGCTTTGCAGTAGGTCGGGGTATTCATGAGCAATGCCGGCCCAGTGGTGTGGGCGAGGGTTATCGGGTAGGTTCTCTGGCTGGCAGTTCGCCATTGGCCGAGGTTTTGTTTATGAAGTGCTACATCTGCAACGAGCAGGCTGAAACGATTGAATCGGGCCGGGATGCGGACCTGGTGGACTGCAAGGCTTGTGGGTCTTACAGCATCAGCGGTTCGGCGCTTGCTGAAATGAGAGCCAACGTATTTGTGTTCAACATCCGGCGTGCCAGAGACTGGCTGCAGGCTGAGCGAGCAGCCGGCCAGCAGCGGCCGATGATTCACACCCAGCTTGGCCTTTGGGACTGAGCCGGATTTAGCTGCAAATCGCCCCATGCCGTTACCACTGGGCGAGGGTTGACGGTTGGCTGGTCGTGACGGGATTTCAGAATCGGAAACCATGAAGAAATTGTGGTTTTTGGCGCTGAAACAATGGTCTGGAAAAAGCCCAAGAGGACGCTGCTCAAGTCGTGACAGCAGAATCTGGGCGTGACCAACCCTGAGGGCCGAGCCAACATGAAAGACTTTTTGCGCCAACTTCTTATCGCTGTTCTGGGTCGAGTGATCGGCAACCTGATTGCCGACCTGATACGTCGCACGCTCAACGACCTGAAGAGCTGGCTGGACTGGTTGTGAGCCGAATAAGGCTGCTATTCGGCTCATGGTTTCGCTGCCTGCTCAATTTGCTTGATAAGGTCGCGCGTCCAGTTCAGGCAGGCGCCGAGGATGAGTGCGATGGTGCGTTGGCTTTTGTTCTCGGCCAGCAGCTCGCGAACAACCTCGATCGGCGGCTTGCCCCATTCCTCTTCGATTACCTGAGCGCGTGACACCTTGCGCGAGCGTGATTCGTCGACCGGTGTGGATAGCGCTTCTTCGAGCGTCATCCCGTTACCGAGCCTGGTCTGCAGGGTGTGCTGGTTGATGCGGTGCTTGATGGCCACGTCGAGGGTGGCGCGCGGTGCTTGGCGGCAGCGTGCCATGCTGATGGCCTGATCAACCGTCATGCCCGACCGCACGCGAGCTCGCACGGTATTCGGTGATATACCTGCGGCCCGGGCGCGGGCTGCCATGTTGTTTTCTGGGTCGAATTGGTTGCGCCGGCTCATGCAACCTCCCGCGCAGCCCAAGCTCCTACGCGCTCATAGATGCGGTGGGCGTGTTCTTCGTCGAGCGACACGCTGTCGGGAATAGCTATCCATGCATGGCCGATGACGTGCTTCGGGTTGCACGATGCGATCAGGTCTTTGATCGGCTGTTCGAACAGGTCTGGCATGCGAGTGATTACGTGTATCCCGCTCAGCTCGTACTCAATCGACTTCGCCCAGCGCTTCTCGCCGTCCTGGCAGATTGCTGGGAGGTAGATCGTCCAGTGGTGTGCTATGTCGCAAAGGGCATTGGCCACCTGACGGCTAATGATCTGGCCCAGATTGCCGTAGTTCAGCATCACCTGAACCTCTGAAACGCTGGCGTCGACGATGCATGCTTTGTGCTGGCGCAGCAGGCCGCGCATGGTTCGCTCAAGCCGTGCGCGGGTGTTGTTGGGTTTGCGCTTACTCATACGCTGTCCTGGTGCGAAACGCTCAAGCCAACGGCCACCGGGCGAACCCAGACCGGCATGTTGCTGAGCATGAATGTCTCGCCGGCACCGGCCAGCAGAAGAGTGGTGCCCATTACGTGGGCGATCGCTTCGGCTGCAGATGGCGGTACCGCGTTGCCGATGCGCTCGCGCCATGCTTGGTCGCTCAGGCCGTCCAGTTCCAGTTGTTCCTCCGGATCAACCAGGCTTTGCAGCGCGGCCAGTTCCAGGGTGGTGAAAGGGCGGTGCCAGGTGCCGTCGAGGGAACGGATAACGCAGGTCAGGCGCTCATTGGCCGCGGGCATGCGTGGATCTGCGACCGACCACCGGCCGTTGTCCTGGCGTGCACTGGCCGACACTGCACCGGCCTGGCCATTCCACGGCACAACGCCGTAATGCCCGCCGGTCAGGTATGGGTCGCCTTTGACCTTGGCCATGCCCGGGCGTGGGTCAGCGATGGACTGACCGCCTGAGCTTGGGCCGTGGCCTGATGTGATAGTGCCGGCAGCCTGGTCGTAATCGACTACGCGGAAAACATTCTTGTGTGTGGATGCACCGCCAGTGCGTGGGTCTTGAACTGCAAATGCGCCCTGGCCGGTGGTGCTGCCAGAAATAACAGTGCGCGAAACGCCGTCCCACTGGGCGACGTTGTACTTGGCGTGCCCTATGCCCGGGTCGCGCGGATCGGCAACGCTGAACGTGCCTTGTCCGGGCGACTTGACGCCGATCACCGCGCCACTGGTTTCATCCCAACGGCGCACGCCGTACTGCTGATATTGCAGAGCACCCTCGCGGGCGCGAGGATCTGCGACCGAGAACGCACCATTGGTGGGGCTTGAGCGACCTGCAACGGTGCCCATGGAATCGCCCCAGTCATTCACGCCAAGGTAGCCGGCATAGGCCTCGGGCACGATGATGAAGTCGCGCAGATAGCCGTCCTCGATTGCCAGCTCATTCAGCGAGCGCCAGTCCTTGCCGGCTTTCACCAGGGCAAGGCGCACCCAGGTTTTCCACTGCAGGGCTGGAACCCGGTGCATCGGGCCAGCTGCTTCGATATCGCCGGCCAGCGGCATGCGGCCGAGGATGTCGCCAACGGCGCGCAGGGTCTTTTTCTCTGGCTCGTAGAGGAAGGGCGGAACCTTCTCGATATGACGGGCAACCAGCAGGAAGCGCTTGCGGGATTGGGCTAGGCCGCCGATGACGCCGCAGTCGTGGGTGGTTTCTGCAACGGCATAGCCGTAGAACTCCAGCAGCTTGCCGATCTGGTCAAGCAGGTGTCGGCCGCGAGTGGCCAGGCGCGGTACGTTCTCGAAGACGATCAGCGAAACGGGGTTGTGCTTCCAGGCTTCGCACATCAGCCAGACGCAGCGCAGGGTCAGTTCGTTGAGTGCCTGGTACTTCGGGGTGAGGCTCATGGTCTCCGACAGCAGGCCGCTGGCTCCCTTGCAGGGGCTGCTGATGAATACAGCATCAGGGTCCTGGTTGTTGGCCGCGCGGCGAACGTCCTCAGCGGTTGCCTCACGCCATCCGGCTGGCGGTTCAACGCCGTGAAAGGCGGTGTACTGCTCGCGGGTGAATAGGTCCATCAGGGTTCCGGGTATGCCGGAAAGGCGCTGGAAGTCGCGCAGCCCAGCAGGGTCTACATCGACGCCGCCGACACACTGCCACTCGGCCTGCATGTTGCCGACCACCGGCTTGGCGCGGTTGAAACCCTTGGCGCCGCCGCCCAGTCCGCAGCACATATGGAAGTGTTTGAGGGTTCGCTTGATCATGCGTTGTTTTCCTGTTCGTCGGCATCAGCCGGGCTGCCGTCGTAGCAGCCGCATGGCGGTGGAGTCGGAAAGTCCTGCTGGCGCAGGAAGAAAGCGGACGGGTCGTTGGCTTCGGCCTCGTCGGCCAGCTCTATGAACTCACCCCAGTGCAGGCGCCGGCCGAGGCCTTTAACGCTGTTGAGGTTTCCGGCGTCTTTTGCAGTGCTTTCGATGTTCAGCGCACGGATCAGCAGCGCTGGCTCTTCCTTGCGCAGCTGCAGGATTTCGGGCTTGGTCATAGATGGGCAGAAGAAGCAGGCCGATTTGCCCGGCTGCGGCAAACCGGCGCGAGCAATGGCCGCGACGCACTCAAGGCGCCCCCAGTTCCACTCAAGCAGCGGGTAGCGGTAGGTGTATTTGCGATCTTCTGGAATGGCGGCGCGATGCGGCTCGTCCATGTCGTAGCCGATCAGCTTCACCACCTTCAGGCCGGCATCCCAAGCCTCACGCGCCGGCTGCCAGTTGTTCACGAACTTATCTTGCGGCTCGATCTTGTACTTGTGGCTGCACCCTTTGTAGCCATAGGAAAGGCTGGGCAGCATGGCTTTGCGCAGGCAGTCCTGTTCCAGCGTTTCCTGGCGGCCTCCCTTTTTCACGATATTGATGGCTGGGTAACCACGCTCTACCAGCCACGCCGAAAACATGGCCACGTAGGCATAGGTGCTGGCGCGCTCGCCGCCCGTATCAGCGAACAGAATCGCGTCCAACGGTTCGCCCAGGCGCACCATTTCAACTAGGAATGCGGTGCTGTTGGTGCCGCCACCGTAGGCGACAACTATTGGCGCGCGGTCAGTCATACCGCACCTTCCTGCTGCTCGGCGTCGAGCGGGGCGAAGAGGTCTATTTGCTCTTCGTTTACCGTCGTCGACTTTTGCTCAGGCGCTGGCTTGGACTCATCGGGGAATGGCCCCATGCCAGCCATGTAAAGGCACTTGGCCTCGACACCGTGCTGGCGCTGGGTATCAGGGTGAACAATGGTGATGACGCCACCGAAGGCCTGAAGAATCAGGCCATGCTCGGCGGCGATCTTGGCCACAGTGTCGTAGGCTTCTTCGCGATTCACGCCGAGGCCTCCACCGGATGGCCAAGGCAACCACCATCTGGCCCGACGTGATCGCAGGACGGAATCATGGTGAATCCGCGCTCTGCGCACTCCCTGGCGATGCTAAGCACCTCTTCGCCGGGAATAGGGCGGCCGGTACCGCGCTCGTTCAACAAGTCATCCAAGGCACGCGGACGGCGCGCTCGGGCGGTCACGTAGCTGACGGCCAAGCTGACATGAAAAGTTTTAGGTTGGCGATCCAGGCTCATGACGACGCCCCTGCGCGCTTCAACTGTTCTACGAGTTGGGTTGGCAGGTCGCGAATCACCAGCGAACCGCCGGCCTGGTCGAACTCGACCTTTTTGCCCAGCAGGTGCGATTCGAAGCTGATCGACAGGCCTTCGGTGCGCGCGGTGAAGCGGCGGAACTGGTTGAGGGTGCGCTTATCCGCCGGGATTTCCGGCGACAGGCCGTAGTCCTTGTTACGGATAAAGTCGAAGAATGCAGTCGGGCGCTCTTCGTCGACTAGCGCTGCCAACTCTTCCAGGCTGATGGGGTCGCCATGCTTGGCCTGGGCGCTGGCATAGCCAACCAGGGTGGCGGTTTTCTCGTGGGCCTGATCTTCGGAAAGATCCTCGCTTTCCACGAAGTCGCTGAAGGCTTTGAGTAGGGTGCGGGTTTCGCTGGGTGCGTCGATACCTTCCTGACAGCCAATGAAGTCGCGGAAGTAGTCGTTGATACGGCGGCCGTTCTTGCCCTTGATGAAGGAAATGTACTGGCGAGACTTCGGGTTGTTGCGCCATTCGCTGATGTTGATGCGGGCGGCCAGGTGCAGCTGGCCAAGGTCCAAGTGCTTGACCGGGGACACATCCAGCGCCGCGCTAACTGTCACGCCTTCACTGTGATGCAGCAGTGCGATCACTAGGTAGTCGGTCATGCCCTGCTGGTAGTGGGCGATGAAGACGTGGCCACCCACTGAAAGATTCGTTTCTTCCATCAGCTTCTGCAGGTGTTCGGTTGCCTGCCAGGTGAAGCCGATGAAGTCTTGGGTGTTGTCGAGATAGGCGCGCAGCCAGCCGCTGAGAGGGTAGGCGCCGGATTCCTCATGGAAGAAGCCCCAAGCCTTGCCCTGCTTGGCGTTGTAGCTTTCGTTCAGATCTGTCAGCAGGTTGTCGCGCGCTTGCGATTCGAACAGTTCACGTTCGCTGGTATGCAGCACGGCCGGGCTGCCGTCTGGTTTTTTGTCGATCAGATGGATGATGCTGTGACGAATAGGCATGGTGATTTCCTGTTAGCTGATGGCTGGTCAGATGCTTTGCGGGATGTCTTCGCCGCCCAGCGCTTCGAGCAGCGCCGGCAGAAAGTCGGTGAAGGTGAGCATCATCAGAACGAAGCTGGCGTCTTGTTGGGCGAGGGCGTCATCGCCGCCGTCCTGTTCCGCCTGATCCTGCAGCAGGCCATCGAAGCGCAGGCCCGAAACGGCCAGGCCGTCATCGATCACAAACGACAACTTGTCCTGCCAGCCCACAGCCAGTTTGGTGACCTGCTTGCCGGCACTGAGGTGCACCTGAATCTCGTCGCCGGTTAGGTCCTGGTGCTTGGCAGTGATGCTGCCGCCGTCGTCGTGGGTGTCGCGCAGCAATGCCTGGTCGAGGACGTGGAAGTCTGGTGCGGCTTGTTGCTGCTTGAGCCAGTCGGTGAAGGTGGCGGTCGGTGCGATTTTCACGGTGACCGGGCGCACCGGCAGGCTGCCCAGGCATTCGCGCAGGGTGGAAAGCAGATCCTCGGCCTGTTTGGCGCTGGTGGTGTCGATCAGAATCAAACCTTCGCGGGGCATAATTGCGGCGTAGGTGACGCGCTTACGACTGAATGCCCGTGGCAGCAGCTCTTGAATCAGATCGTCCTTGAGTTGGTCACGCTCCTTTTTGTAGACCTTGCGCAGTTGCTCGGACTCGATCGCGTCGACCTTCTCTTTGAGGGCGTCACGAACAACACTGCCAGGCAGGATGCGTTCTTCCTTGCGGGCGGCGATCAGCAGGTACCCGCTGCTGCAGTGCACCAGTGGGGCGTCTTCACCTTTTCCGAATGGCGGGATAAAGCCGTAGGTGGCCATTTCCTGAGTGGCGCAGGCGCGGGCTGGCTTGGCTGCCAGGGCTTTGTCCAGCTCGAACTCAAGTGGGTCGGCTGCGTCGTCGGTGATGCTGAAGACAATGCGTTGCAGCAGTGCTTCTACTTGCTGGGTGAGGCGGTAGACCAGAAGGTTACGGAACCACATGGCGATGCTCCTATTCGGCTTTCTTGAAGGTGATGTTGTGGGTGCGGCTCATGCGGTCGAGGCGGTCGCAGCCGATCTTCAGTGCGCGTGAAGCGGCGAAGCGGGACAGGCCGAGGGTTGCCATGGAACGGGCGCGCTCCACCAAGGCGGTGTCGTCGGCAGTGGTGCCGTGTGGGCGGCCAGAGCGACGGGCCTGCTTTTGCGATTGCTCTTCGCGGCGTGCCTGGGTGATGACGGTCATGTCGCCCGCAGTCCACTGGCCGTTGGCCAGCGGACGCGGTTCGATAGGTGACTCAATAACCTGCACGACCCCTGCGTCGGCCATCATGGTTGCCAGCCAGCGGCGATCAGCGTCCTTGGATGACAGGGTCGGCAGGTTGAGTGTTGTGAGGTGGTGCATGGCAGCTCTCCCGACTGGCTAACGGTTAGGCTGCGACCGGCATGGTCAAGCCATGCAGGGCGAAGTAAATGCGGGCACAGGCCTCGGTGTCGGGCATAGCGCGGTGCGCTTCCACCAGATCCTGGCCGGTGAAGTGCTTGTAGGCTTCAGCCAGGGTTGGCAACTTGCCCAGGCCAACTGGAACGCGCGAGCTGTAGCAGGTGCAGTACTTCTCGGTGGTTTCCTTGAAGCTGTCGGCCAGCTCTTTGGAGTGGTAGCGCGACATGGCGATGCGGATGATCCGGTCGTCGAAAGTGGCGTTGTGGGCGGCGCGGATGCTGGCGCGGGCATGCAGGGCCAGGAAGCCGTCGAGGGCTTCGATTTCTGGGATGCCTTCGTCCATGGCCTGTTCGTGGGTGATGCCGTGAATGGCAGTCATTTCCGGGGAGATTTCCCAACCGGACGGGCGGACGATCGCCTGGTAGCGGTCGATCACATTGCCGGCGGCGTCACACAGCAGGCTGGCAATCTCGACGATGTGAGGCTGGTGGCCGGCTTCGCTGGGGTTTTTCCAGTCCGGCATGCCAGAAGTTTCGGTGTCGAACACGTTGATCAGAGGTTGCATTTCACGTTCCTCGGGCAAAAGGAGCCCCAACCCACGCCGAATGGCCGGCGTGGTGGGTAACTCAGGGTGGGTTAAGCTGCTTGGGAAGCCGGTACCGGCTCAGCGACTACGCCGGCCAATTGCAGGGCCTGGCGCTTGTCGTTGGCCAGGCTGTCCAGCGCGGCCTGGTCGATGATCAGCAGATCCTCGGTACCGAAGCCGGCGGCGATGGCGGCGATCAGCGCGCTCTTGTCGGTGACGACTGCACGCCACTGGCGGTTGTCTGGTTTCGCCTTTCTTGCAGGCGCTGCTGGCTGCTCGGCCGGCGCAGTCGCGATAGGTGCAGCCACCGCAACAGGTGCTGCTGGTTCGTCAATGACGACCGGGTCAGCTGCTGGTGCTGGCTGATTGAGGGCGGCCTGGGCGCGCTCAAGGGCCTCGCGCTGCTGCCGCATTTCTTCCTGCTGGCGCTGGATTTCCTGTTGTTGGCGCTCCAGCTCTTCTTGCTGGCGGCGCAACTCGGCCTGCTGGGCTTCTTGCTGGCGGCGCAGCTCGGCGTTCTGCGCCTCGATGCGCTTGTTCTCAGCTTCTGCTGCTTCGAGAGCAAGGCAGTCGGTCAGCATCTGAGTTAGTTCATTCATCGCCGCATCGCGAGCCGCTACGGCCTCTTTGGTGAGGTCGTAGTAGTCGTGCATAGCGTCGATTTCACCAACACGGTCGAGCATGTCGGCTATTTCAGTAGAGGACTTGCCTCGCACTTGGCCTGGCATGGCCTTAATGGCGTCGACCTTCACCTGCAGGCGGGCGATGCGCTCCTGGCGCTCGCGCTCGACACGGTCGTCCACTTCCTTTTTGGCGGCTTTCATCGGCTCTTCCAGCTTCTCCAACTCACTGGTTATGCGCTTGGCTTCGGAGTCGATGATCTTGCCTGCCTGCAGGTAGGGGTCTTTCACACGTTTGCGGGCCGCTTCCAGGGTGGTGCGGAGGGTGGTCAGTTCTTTGATGCCAGCCTTGACCAGCTCATAGCCCTCATTGGTGTTTACGTCCGGCAAAACTGCGTACTTCTCGCGCAGCATTTCCAGAGCAGCATTGGTTTTGGTGTACTCGGCTACCTCGACGGTGCCTTTTTTAAGGTCAACTTTTTCAATGGTGGTCATGGCGTTATGCTCCGTTTGATTCTTTGGCTAATTCGGCTTTGCGTTCTTCGTAGGCCTCGTTGATGCGGGCCTCAACGTCATCTGGGTTGAACTTGACGACAACGGCTTTGGCACGCGCCTGCTGCATGATTTTTTGGTACATGAGGTGCAGGGCGCGTGGGTTTGGGCAGCGCGGCAGGGCGCTGATCTGGCGTGAGAGCCATTCCTTGAACTCGGTTTTTGCTTCATCCAGTACCGAGTCGGCATCGCCGGCTTCTTCGAGGCGCTTTTTGAGCTCAAGACCTTCGACGTAGATCGGGTCATCGAACATTCCGAGGTATACGTCTGCGCAGAAGCCAGCCAGGCTGAGGCACTTCTTGATGGCGTCAGTCAGGCTCTTTTTGCACGCATCGAAGTCGGTGTAGGGGCCGTATTGGCCTTTGCGGACAAATGGGGTGTGACCGTACTGGGTGCTGTAGCAGCGTTTGCCTGCGTGCACGTACCAGAGTTTGAGCAGAAGGGTATGCATCAGCTCCCACGCCATCACTTCGCCGTTTTTGTCGAGGAGTGGCGCCCCTTTGTCGAAGCGATCTTCGATGATGTCAAAGCCCCAGCCCTTACCGATTGGGCCAAACAGCTCGGTGGCACGCATGACGACATACATGCCGTCGATCTGAGTGATATCGCGGCCGTCAAAGTGAACGGTTTCGGTGTACTGGACAGGGGTGGTACTGACCTGATTCCAGACCGCCATTTTCGGATTTGCTTTGTCCTGAGCCATGTTTGCTCTCCTTTACGCCACTTTTTCAGCGGTGCGGGCGTTCTTACGTTCTTCAATCCAGTCCTTCACTTCAGCGAGGGACCAGGCAATAGGTGCGCTGCGCGCTTCCGACTCGCTGAGCGGGCAAGACTTCGGGAAGGTCTTGTCTTTCACTCGGCGGTAGATCGAGGTGCGAGACAGGCCGGTCAGCGCCATTACTTCTGGCAGGCGGATCAGCGTGTCTGTGGGTGTTGTTGTGTCCATGGGCTCACCCGTTGGTAATGCGGTCGGCCAGGCCGAGCGCGAAGATGTAGCCGGTGAAAACCACCAGAGCGATAACCAGGCCGCGCCAGAAGACGTAGCGCCTTGCACGTTGGTAGCGGGTCATGCCGACACCTCGCAGAGCAGTACCCAGAAGCCGTGACGGCGGCAGGTGCTGCGAATTTGCTGAGGCTCGGTAACGCCTGCTGCAATGGCTTTGCGCAGTGCGTCGTTGATGCGAGTACCGGTGAATCGCTTAAGCACTTGCCACCTCCTGCGGCTTAGCAGCGAGCTGCATTGCTGCCTTGGCTGGCGCGCACATGCAGAAGCGGCTCTTTGCACCGTCAAATTCGGGGTCGCAAGCTGGGTTGCATGCCTGCCAAGCGCTGGTGTCAACCACTGGCAGGCGATCGACCTGGTTCACGTCGTTTACCTGGCGGTTAAAATCGTCGTACTGGGTGTCGTTGAGCAGGCTTTCGGCATAGGCCAGTTCGATCATTCCTTTGGCATATGCGGTGTTTACGGCGCGCTCGAAGACAGTGCCGCTGGTACTGCGCTGCAGGTCGGCGATAGCGCGACGGATGAGGTGCAAGCCAGTGCTAGACATGGGCGCGCTCCAGCATGGCTTCGTTGGCAACCTGGGCAGCGGCGATGCGGCGGTCTACCTCTTGCTCGCAGAACGCTTTGCGGCAGCCTTTAACGTGCTCACCAAGGTCAGAAAGAGCCTGGGAGAGAAGGCCGCCATCGCCGTGGATCTTCGCCAGGCACAGGGCCATGGTGAGTTCACTAGTCAGGCGCTCGGCGCAGAAGTCAGCGAAGGCGCTGCAGGTCTGCGGGTCGGCATAACCGATATCGGTCAGCACCAGGCTGCGCATTTCGCTCATGGAGCGTGCGCGGTGTTCGTCCTGGGCGATTGCCTGGTAGTGGCCTGACTCTTTCGAGCCTGAGTTGCTGATTTGATGTGCTTGCATATTGGTCGCCTCGTTTCTGCGATATTTGCAGATTCATGGATTGCATTATTCGCAGAATTCAATATGCGTCAAGTGCAGATTTGAAAAAGAGGCAAAAAAAAGCCCGCACAACGGCGGGCTTCTGTTCGGGCGGGGGCTTAGATCAGGGGGACGTGCTTGGCAATTGCCACACCAGCGAACTCGGCATTGCCGTTCACTCTGATAAACGGTTCAGGCCAGGAAGGGTTGAGCGCCTTCAGGTATTTTTCAGTGCCTTCGATGATCAGCTGCTTGAAGGTGGCTTCTTGGGTGTCGGTGAGCTTGGCCACCACAAACGACCGGTGCATTGCGTCGCGATCGGGGTCAACGAAGACGATATCGCCATCTTGGAATGACACGCGCTCATGCGGGTTATTCATCGACTCGCCGCGGATGCGGACAGCATAGGTCCGTGGGCCGTGAGTTACAGGGCAGGGCAGCCACTGCTCGGCATCGCCAACGGCGTAGATATCCGACACCTCACACCAGCTGCCGGCCTGCACCCAGGAAATTAGCGGAACCATGCCGCGTATGGATGGGCCGTCCACGATATTGCTGGACACACCTGGTGCGCTCACTGAAACGGAGACGTTGAGAAGCCCCATCAGCTTTTGCATCAGGTGTTCATTAACTTGCTGTAGGCCGCGTTCAAGCCGGGAAAGGTTACCGGTGTCAGTGCCTGCCTCCTGGGCAAGCTTCTCCAGAGTCCAACCCTTGTTCTTGCGCGCTGCGCGTATGGCTTCACCGATATTCATAGATTCCATTTTCTGAACCTTCTGCATTTCACGCAAAGCGGAATTTGCAGAATTTCTTGCTATGCTTCTGCGAAATTTGCAGAATGTTATTGGGAGAACACACCAGAGGCCCTGAAATGACTCCGTTGAAGCAAGCCAGAAAAGCCAAAGGCTGGCGTCTTGCCGATCTAGTTGATCGCCTCCGGGCGGTCGATTGCGACATAGACACCGGCAACCTTTCGCGAATCGAGAACGAAAAACAGCAGGCGTCGACAGCCCTGGCAGAAAAGCTCTGCAAGGTTTTCGACGGGGAGCTTACCGAGCTCCACATCCTGTACCCGGATCGCTTCAAAGCTGAGGTCTCCGGGGATGAAGCGGCATAGGGATTCACCATGAGCAGCGATCTACCGGTTTTTGTGAAAGAGAACGAAATCAAGGCGCGATTCGACGATGAAACCTTGGATCGGATCTTGGCCCAGTGCCGTCAGCGCAAGTTGCGCCGTGCAGTGCTGGTGCGCCTGGCCGTCGAGGCCTGGCTGGATGCAGAAGAGCGTAAGGCAATTAGCAATGCGGCCTGAAGGCCCTGGGGAGGCCCTGTTGAAAACGATGCGAACACCTGAAGACGGCGAGACGCTGGTGCAGCAGTCGCTGAGCGAAATGTCGGTACCGGAGCGCGCCAGGCTGGAGCGGTACGCCGCCAGCCTGGGCATCACACCGGAAGCGGCCGTGGTGCAGATCGTTGAGCGGGCCATGAAAGCCGAGGCGATCTGATGGATTGGTTCCGTTGGTGGCACGGCTCAGTGACCGACCCGAAGCTGCAGCGCGTGGCCCGTATGGCCGGCGCGACGGTGGGTGAGGTGATTGCTGTGTGGGCTTGTGTGCTTGAGCGGGCCAGTTCTGTGACGGCTGGTGACGCAGGTGTGACGCAGGGTGACAGGCCGGTGACTCGCGGTGATGTGGTTGGGTTCGACTGTGACGACCACGACGTGCTGTTGGGCTTTGCCGACGGGAAAACCTCGCAGATTTTTGCGGCGTTGGTTGACCGTGGGTTGATCGAGGATCAGCGGATTGCGCGCTGGGATGAACGCCAGCCAAAACGCGAAGACTCAAGTACGGCGCGGACTCGGGAGTGGCGAGAGAGGAAAAAGCAGCCCGCAGGCGTGACGACTGGTGACGCAGGTGTGACGCACGGTGACGCCTCAGATAAGAGTAGAGGAGATAAGAGTAATAACCCCCCTATCCCCCCTGCTGCGAAACCGGCCAAGCCTACGAAACCGGTAAAGCCTGCTGCGCCTGCTGAGAAACCGACACGGGCAAAGCCTAAGCACGCTCTGCAACTGCCATTTCTGATGACGAGCGAAATGCTGGCATGGGCCGGTGAAAAGGCGCCGGCCGTGAACCTTGACCGTGAGACCGAGCGGTTTAGCGATCACTTCAAGGGCACTGGTGAGCCCAAGGCCGATTGGCCAGCCACCTGGCGCAACTGGATGCGGCGTGCACAGGACGATCTGGAAAGGCGTGGCATGGCCAAGCCGGTGAAGAAAGACCCGAACGATACGACCTGGATTGAAGAGGACGACGGTGTATGAAACCCGCGACCGAAGTGCTGAATACTTTGCCCAACCTGCCAACTGAGCAGGTGCAGGACATTCGCGCGCGCAAGCCGACTGCGGAGACTGCCCAGATCGTCAACAAGCTGTTTGACGAGCTGAAGAGCATCTTCCCTGCGTGGCGCCAGGCCTGGCCGAACGATGCCGCAGAGAATCGCGCCAAGCGTTCCTGGGTGAAAGGGTTCATGCGCTCGGGGATCAACACCATCGACCAGCTGCGGTACGGCATCGAAGCCTGCCGCGCACTCGAAACCGACTTTGCGCCAAGCGTTGGCAAGTTCGTGAAGCTGTGTGTACCGACTGCCGAGGATCTTGGCCTGCCCGACGAGGAAGTGGCCTGGCGTGAGGTGGTGCGCAAATGCGCGAACCCTGGCCACCACGCATGGAGCCATGAGGCTGTGCGCCTCGCAGGATCTTCTGTGGGGTGGTTCAACCTGCGATGCAGCAGCATTCCTGAAGAAACCCTACGCAAGCGTTTCGGCCATGCGTACTACCAGCTGCGACGCCGGCTATCGATGGGGCTGCCACTGGAAGAACCCCGCCAGGGCATTGAAGACCAGAGCGAAGGCCGTGAATTGACCCCAGAGCAGGCCGATCGCCGTGGCGAGCGTGTGGTGCAGGAGTTGATGCGCCGCCAGGGCCTGGACGTTGTAACCGGTGAGCAGGCCCGCCAGCAGCTGCTGACCAAGATGCGCGTGAAGCGAGGTGCCCCCCATGAATCTTGAACGCCGCCTGCAGGACTCCCTGCGGAGCGATATCGACTGGCTGATCGGTCGCGGTTACGTGCTGTGCCGCGAGGGTGATCTGCTTTTGCTAAGCCGTGGCACTCGCCGAGTGCTGGTGGCCGACGGACGTTTGGCCGTGATCGGCCGGGGAGGTGCGCAGTGATTCCGATTCCAATTTCAGCAGCCGAGCGTATCGCTAAAGAGTTCGGCTATGACCAGGTGATCATCGTTGCCCGTAAGGTCGGTGACGCACCAGAACCGCATGGCGAGCATGTCACAACCTACGGCGTAACCAAGGCGCATTGCGATGTGGCTGCACGCGCTGGCGATTTCCTCAAGTACAAGGTGATGGGCTGGGCCAAGGATGGTGCTCAGTGAACCCGATTGCTGAACAAGCACTGGCCAGGGCAATGGCCAAAGGTGCGGTACCGGTACCGGCTACTGCAGTGCAGCCGGCCGCGCCGATTAATCCTGTGCCCGTGGCGGTACAGGCAGAAGTCGTCGGCCACTTCGACCGGCTCGGTTTCCTCGAAGGCCGCCGGCACGCCACGGAAATAGTGCGCAGTGCTGGCCACTCACTGAACCACCAGAAAGGCCGGCTGGATGTGCTGGACAAGCTGCGCCGCTGTGCGGTGGGCAAGCCGCCGAGCTTTGCCCGTGGTGTATCCGAGATTCTCGAGCTGATGGAGCGGGAGGTGGGCCATGGCTGACACAGCGACAGCAACAACACCGACAAAGCCCCAGGCAGAGAAAGCCAAGACAGCGGCCAAGAAGCGCGCAGGCCGTCCGATTTACATGGTTTGGCGCCCGGTGGTTGATCAGGAAACGGGCGAACTGATTAAAGCCCTGGTGGCTGACAGCAGCATCGATCGCTATCTATGCAAGGAACGCGAATACCGCGTCGGCGACCAGGTGCGCTGCGAAATCAAGAAAGCCCGCAACATCAAATTCCATCGCCTGGTGCACGCCCTCGGCCGCCTGGTGAGTGAGCAGATCGACAAGTTTCAGGGCCTGGACGCTCACACCACGATCAAAAAGCTGCAGCTTGATGCCGGAGTTTGCTGCACCTATGAGGCGTTCGACATTCCCGACCTGGGCCGGGTGATGCGCCTGATTCCTGAATCAATCAGCTTTGACTACATGCCAGAGGAACGCTTTCGCGAGTTCTGGCGTGGCATCTGCCAGCACCTTATCGAGCACTATTGGCCGACCCTTACCGAAGAGGCGATCGAGGCAATGACCGACCTCATGCCAGGGGAGCGTGCGCAGTGAGTCCGTTCAAGGTTGGTGACCTGGCTTTGGTCATTGAGTGCAAGTTGGTTCCGGAGAACGTCGGCTGCGTTGTTGAGCTGATTCAGCATCTTCGGAAAGACGAGGAGTATCTAGCGCCTGATCGCATTGAAAGGTACGCAGATGCTGAGTGCTGGCTTGTTCAAGGCAGGGTGCGTGGGCTATCTCGCAAACCCGACGGGACCATCATTTCCACTTATGGTCATGCCTGCTTTCAAGAGCGCCGGCTCATGCCCCTGCGCGGCGACTTCGCGCCAGAGTTCCAGAAATCTAGTGAGGTGCCGGCGTGAAGCGCACCGAGCTGAAGCGATCGACGCCGCTCAAGGCCAAGGCCAGCGGCATCACTGAGCGCAAACCGCGCCAGAAGACCTGCGAAAACGATGCCTGCAAAACCAAATTCACGCCAACCCAGCTCGGGCAGAAGGTCTGCTGCTGGAAGTGCGGCCTGGCCGTTGCTGATCAGCCTGGCAACCAGAAGAAGGCCCGTATGGCTATTGAGCAGCGCGATCGCCGGGAAATAAAGGTGCGCAAGGAAAAGCTGAAAGGCCGAGGCGATTACGCCAAAACGGCTCAGGACGCTTTCAACGCATACATCCGAGCGCGTGACGCTGGCCAGCCCTGCATCTCGTGCGGCACCACCGCCGATGTTCAGTACTGCGCCGGGCACTACCGCACCGTCGGCGCCTGCCCCGAGCTGCGTTTCGAGCCGCTGAACGTGCATCGCCAGTGCAACAAGAACTGCAATTTGGAGAAGTCAGGAAACATCGTCGAGTACCGCATTCGACTGGTGAAGAAGATCGGCGCCGAGGCGCTGGCCTGGCTGGAAGGTCCGCACGAACCCAAGAAATACAGCATCGAGGATCTGAAGCAGATAGCGGCCTTGTACCGGCTGAAGCTGCGCGAGCTGAAAAAACAACAGGAGGCCAGCCATGTCTGAATCGACGATAACCGGGGCCGATATCGAAGCCGACTACGCCGCCGCAATGCATAAGCACTATGCCGAACTTGAGCAGAACAGGCGCGAGGTTATGGCGCAGGTCGCGTTGCTGGTGAGCCCGCGAAAGCTGGCCAGCATCGAGAAGTTCATTGACTACTGCGCCGACAGCTTCGTGTGCGATTTCGAACTGACCGAAACGCATGGCGGCGGACGCCAGGACGAGTCTGGTACCGCGTTCCGTTACATCTACATCGACCAGCGTAGCGGCGGATGCCCAGCCGGCGACGACTATTACGGCTGGATCTGGATACCGCTGCCGCAGGGCAAGTATCTGAAATTTCAATATGCGTGATGGAGTGAGACAGCACCACTACCGGCGCCAGAGCGCCACCGGCTTCGGCGCCTGGATGCAGTGCGACCACTGCGGCGCCACCCAGCACAGCGGTTGCTTCTGGCTGGCCGGCTTCAAGAGTAAATCAGAGCCACCGTGTTTCGAGGGCGACATGCAGGTCTTCGGCAGTGAGTGGGCAAAAAGCGCAGAGCGCGACGGCGTGGAGAATTGGAAGTGACTGACACCATCGAGCACGACGAAATGCGGGATCAATACCTTGCGGCCATTGCCAAGCAGGAAAAGCGGCAGGCCACCCAGCCAAACCGCATCCCTGCCGGCCTATACGCCGAACTTGAAGCCCTGCGCACTCTCCGCGATGCCATTCGCGTCTACCGCGACAGCTATATGCGCGACGAGATAGAGGACGAGGACAGCTGTGTGTCAGTCGACCAGCACGATGCAGCCTGCAGCGTCCAGGCTGCGCTGGAGAGTGCTCAGGCGCTTGAGTGGAAGGGTGGCGAGCAGTGAAAGATCCAGTGTTCCAGGCCTGGCTGGCCGAGCAGTACCGAATATTGCGTGAGCAGGGGTTGATACGTTGAGTGGGGGAAAGGGCATGACAACGAAACGATCATCGACGCAGATCATTCTTGAGGCTGTGCAGGACTTGCACGCCCAGGAGCAGGTCGTTACCCGGGAAACACTGAATGCGCTGACCGGACTCAAACTCTCCATCATCGACGATCGTCTTGGCGCACTTGTCGACGATGGGCTGGTGGTACGTGTGCAGCGCGGGGTATACGTGCCGGCTGAGACTCATCCACCAGCAAGGGTTATCAGCAAGATGCTGCTGCCAGACGGGACAGTGAAGATCGATATCGGCGACCAGGTGCTGACTCTCACGCCGAAAGAGGATCGGATGTTGGCACAGCTAATGGCGGGGGTTGTTATGCAGACTGCTGCGATTGAAGTAGGGCATCAATCTGGCCTGCAGGGCGGAGAACTGAGCAGAAGGCTGAATCGTTTGGAGCGGATTTTTACAAGGTTGACTGATTTAGATGGCTAGCAGAGTGGCGCAGCAGGTTTGTGAATCAACTTAATGCGGCTATATTGCTGGCTATACGACAGCATGTGGTGAAGTGGTTATGGAAGACCTTGCAACGAAGATTATTCCGTTAGTCCAGATGCTCATTCCTGGATTTATAACGACGATGATCTTCTACTGGTTAGCAGATGTAAAAAAACCAAGCCAGTTCGAGCGTACAGTGCAGGCCCTGATAGGCACAGCGTTAATCACCATGGTTGTCGCAGGCATAGAGATAGTACTTAAGTACATCGGTAGCCATTGGTTTCTTTGGGGTAACTGGACGCAACAGGTTGAGAGTGCATGGGGTATCACGCTGGCAGTTTTGCTTGGGCTGTGGCTCGCTTTCGCTTCAAACCACGATTATCTATACGGCATCGCCAGAAAGTGGACCCTGACGTCGCGCTCATCTTACCCTGAATGGATATATGCATTCCGCAAGCGTGAGGGGAAATGCGTGGTGCTTACTCTGCTGGATGGTCGGAGGTTATTCGGCTACCCAGCAGTCTGGCCAACCGACCCGAAGGATGGTCATTTTTTGGTTACACAGCCTTGCTGGATGGATGAAGATAATAAATGGGTAGATATGCCCGGGATTGAAAGCTATCTCATCTCTAACGCAGATGTTTATTTGGTCGAGTTCATAGAGTAGGAGAGTCAGCATGACGAAGGAAAGTAACGAAACTGAACGGCTGATTAGTCAGCGTCATCAAGTCAATGAGGGTATGAATGTGAGCCCGCCAGCGCCATCAAACATGCGCCCGCCAGTTCCTCCGCCCGCACCACCGAAGGCCCCTAGTAAGTAGAGGTGTCCGATGTATGAGGAAAGAGGAATTTCTCCGCCACCGCGCGGGCCAAGTGGTGGCGGAAATAGCAAGCCTTCTAACCCGCGACCTGCGAGTCCTCCTAGTGCACCACCACCTCCACCGAGTCGTTAGTTCCGAGGCATATCTATGACTAGTGAAAAGCGAGGAATCAAAGATCCAAGTAGAGCTATTGCTCAAGATGGAATTAGCCCTGCACCGAAGGCTGTGATTGCTCGGCCAGCAGCGCCACCAGCAGCGCCACCAGCAGCCAAAAAGAAGTGAGGTCTAAATGACAGATAAGACTGTTAAGAAGCCTGGTAAATCAGTAACAGGTGGTGTGAGCAAAGAGACGACAAGTCAACGGCCGGCCACTCCGCCAAAAGCACCACCTCCAGCGCCAAAAAAGGGAAAGTAGGATCAAGCCGGCGGTGTTACCGCTTCTTGTGGTTAATCATCGCTGCTGACCCCCTGTAAGGTTTGAGCTGCGCCACCTCTCCCGTGAACACTCGGTATGCCAATCACTCACCCTGTATGAGGCATACCTGATGAAGAAGTACTTTCTCTCAATTGCTGCATCCCTGCTGTTTGCGTGTAGTGCGTTTGCTGCGCCTGAGTCGATCGCTGTAGCGCTGGATCGTTATGACAATTGCCAGGCTTTGGCTCAGCACTGTGACGCTGCGGTGTCGGCCCAGGTGGCCGGCCCACAGCTGCAGCTGCCAAGCCTGGACGCCTACCGAAGCCCGTTGCTGCGCAGTGATATGCGTGTAGCCAGTGCAGGGTTTGTGTTCAACGGTACCGTCGACGTGATTGCGTCTGAGAGTACGGCCCCTTCCTGAGCGATCCTGCGACGAAAGAAAGCCCGCCGAGTGCGGGCTTTCTGCACATTGTGTTTATTTTTCCCAAGCATGTAGGCTTTAGGTCCAACCACTAGGAGTTGCCTGTATGACGCTTGTACTGACGGATGAAGAGAAAACCGTGTGGGATCAGTTCGCATCTGCTGCATTGCCATCTGTGCTGGTGTCACGGCCAATTAACGGAAATGACGCGGCTAGCATCTCAGCCAAGATTGCTGATGCATTGATTCTTGAGCGTCGTGAAAGAGTTGCCGGGAAGAAGTCTGTGCCTCTTCGGGATACGTTGTAACGGTGTCAACAAGCCCGCCAGTGCGGGCTTTGTTGTACTAGCTAGTTGGTGGGCCGTGTTGCTCCATTTTTTCAAAATGGACTTGAACGCGGTGTGGAAAGGTTGTGAGCGTGTCTGGTGATAAGTCCCTTTCCTCATGCGTTTGAGGTCCAAATTCCTCAATTAACTCAGGCGAGCGTTGGTCTGGGACAAATGGGATTTCTGATGTCAGCTTTACCCCAGGATTACGGTCGAGCTGAGTTGGAACGAATGTCAGTAGGCTGTAGCTTCCGAAGGCGATCCAAAAAAGACAGTGTGGGAATGTGTTGGTGTTCCGTAGGTAGAGTCGGTAAGCGCAGCCCCTGTATTGGGTGCCAGGTGTTGTTGTCTCTACCACTAGTGTCGGAACAACGCGTAGGCCTGCCTCTGATCTAGGATTGAGCCAGTTTATTGTGGGCTCGAATAACGGTAGGTGGTGTTCGCTCGCAATTGATACGGCTATTTTGCAGAGTGCTTTGTGGGCGAGCGAAGGTATGAACGGTTCGCGGCTCATGGACCATGAAACAGACTTGCCATCCTCGTCCATTTTAACGGAGTCATCATTCCTCAGCTTAATCGTTAAATTGCGGGTATGACGATCCATGTGCAGCAGTTCAATCTGCTCATCTCGGTGCTTGGGTGTTTTTCGCGCCTTGTTAGTTATGCCGTTGAGAGCTCGAAAGGGGCGCGTGTACTTCTCAAGGTGAGGCTCGATGGTGCTTCCGAAGTGCGAATTGCAATCGTCGCATTCTGAGTTGAGGATCAGCGCGTGGTTGCCTAGGAATTCTGGTATCGCGTGCGCTTTGTGCTTGAACGTCGCAGTCGAACGATCACGCCCACAGAATCTGCAGATATATCTAGGCCCTATGTAGTGCTTGTGCCCGCTACCAGTAAGGCCAGCTTCGACTAGATGATAATCATCAAGGCGAAATTCGTTCTCAACCATCGTGGCCCCTCTGGTTTATTTGAATTGATAGTACCAGCCCCCCTGTAGGGTTCGACACCCGTTCTGTCTCCCGTGAACACTCGCGGCATGAAGACAGAGCAAGCGGCCCAGAAGCCCGCCACCCCGAAAGCGAAGAAGAAGCCAGTAGCCCAGAAGGCCGCTGGCTCGACTGTGCGTGCGCGTAATACGGCGAAGACAGTAGGGCGGCCAACAGTCTACTCAGACCTGGTAGCGGCCAAGCTGTGTGCGTACATCGCTGACGGTATGAGTCTGCGCAATGTGTGCAAACAGCCAGGCATGCCGAGTACTGCAACAGTGATGCGCTGGCTGGCTGATGATTCGAAGGTGGCGTTTCGAGACCAGTACGCGCACGCGCGCGAGGCTCAGGCTGATTTGCTAGCCGAGCAGATACTGGAAATTGCCGACTACGGGCTGAATGACACCTACGTGGACGATGAAGGCCAGGTGAAGGTCGATCATGATGTCATTGCACGTTCCAAGCTGCGTGTGGACGCACGCAAGTGGCTGGCCAGCAAGATGGCTCCCAAGAAATATGGCGACAAGCTGCAGACTGAGCTGACCGGTGCGAACGGTGGTGCGATAGCGGTGAATAGCACCGTGACCTTCGTTCGGCCACCAGAGCGCGGGGAGGACGATCAGTGACTGCCTTCGTCGCGCCGATCAACCTCAACCTGACGCTGCCGTTCAAGCTGTCGCCGCTGTATGAGGCTTGCCGCTATAAGGTGATGCACGGCGGCCGCGGTGGCGGTAAGTCGCATGGCGTCGCCCAGGTGCTGCTCGACCTCGGCGCTCGAACACCGCTGCGCATCCTGTGCGCCCGTGAAATCCAGAAGTCGATGCGTGATTCGGTTCACCGGCTGCTGAAGGACTACATCGTCAAGTTGGGCCTGACAGCGTTCTACGACGTTCTCGACACCGAGATTCGCGGCAAGAACGGCACGCTGATCCTGTTTTCTGGCCTGCAGGCGCATACGGTCGACTCGATCAAGTCGTTTGAGGGTGTCGATATCGTCTGGGTCGAAGAGGCCCATGGCGTCAGCAAGAAGAGCTGGGACGTGTTGATACCAACGATCCGGAAAGAGGGCAGCGAGATTTGGCTGACCCTCAACCCGGATATGGAAACTGACGACACCTACAGCCGATTCATCGCCACGCCGAGCCCTGACACCTGGGTTTGCCAGATCAACTGGCGCGATAACCCTTGGTTTCCGGAAGTGCTCAATGAAGAGCGTAAGAAGGCCAAGCGCTCGATGAGCGAAGAGGACTACGAGCACATCTGGGAAGGCAAGGCCCGGCGTGTTGCTGCTGGCGCGATCTATAAGCATGAAATTGAAGCGGTATATGAAGACGGCCGCGTATGCCCTGTGCCGTATGACCCGACGCTGCCTGTTCACACCGTGTGGGATTTGGGCTGGAACGACTCGATGACGATCGGCCTGGTGCAGAAAGGGCCAATGGATGTGCGGATCATCGGCTACATCGAGGACAGCCACCGTACCCTGGACTGGTACGTCGCCAAGCTGGAGAAGCTGCCATACCGCTGGGGTACTGACTTTTTGCCACACGACGGTCGCACCAGAAACTTCCTGACAGGCAAAAGCACCGAAGAGCATCTGCGCGCTATGGGCCGCAATCCTTATCCCAACTGCCTGCCGCAGGCCAGCGTTGAGGAAGGTATCAAGGCTGTCCGCATGCTGTTTCCGCGCTGCTACTTCGATTTAAACAAGGCCACGCGCCTGCTTGAGTGCTTGAAGCGCTACAAGCGCGATATCCACACCAAGACCGGCGAGCCCATGGGGCCGCTGCATGACGAATATAGCCACGGCGCAGATATGTTCCGTTACGTCGGTCAGGCAATTGACCTGATGGTGAACGAAGCGCCGCGCGACTACGAAGAAGCCCCACCGCCAGACTGGCGCACTTGAGGACACACCATGGACGCCGCAGCGATCAAATACCCTGAAGATGAGCCGGTGGATGAACTGGCATTAACGCGCGATGAATACGCCGAGCTGATGCGCGAGATTGAAGAGCAGCCGCACTGGCGCAGTACGGCTGACAAGGAAATGGACTATGCCGACGGCAACCAGCTGGATAGCGAGCTGCTGCAGCGACAGCGAGAATTGGGCATTCCGCCTGCTGTCGAGGATCTGGTAGGCCCAGCTTTGCTGTCTATCCAGGGTTATGAGGCGACCATTCGAACTGACTGGCGTGTGACCCCGAACGGCGGTACCGGTGGCCAGGATGTGGCTGATGCGCTGAATTACCAGCTCAACCAGGCTGAGCGTGAGTCGCATGCAGATGCTGCGTGCTCTGATGCTTTCCGCCCGCAGATCGCCATTGGCCTTGGTTGGGTGGAAGTGAAGCGCGAGTCTG
The DNA here is from genome assembly GCF_011636575.1 of Pseudomonas sp. OTU750018. Classification (NCBI taxonomy): domain Bacteria; kingdom Pseudomonadati; phylum Pseudomonadota; class Gammaproteobacteria; order Pseudomonadales; family Pseudomonadaceae; genus Pseudomonas; species Pseudomonas sp. OTU750018. Next base: position 298,921 of record NZ_JAAPAU010000001.1, on the reverse strand, counting down.
ACCCGTTCAAGTTCCCTTATCGCTGCGTTGAGGTGAATCGCCGCGAAATTCACTGGGACTTCGCCGCGGTTGAGAAGGATCTGAGCGATGCGCGCTGGCTGCGCCGGCAGCGGTGGTTGACGCCTGATCGAATCGCGCTGGTTTTCCCGCAGCACAAGGATCTGGTAAAGGCGATCGGCAAGAATGGTCCTTCCTGGTGGGCAGAGCAGGCCATTGAGCTGAGTGATGGCGGATCGTCAACTGGGCTCAACAATGCTTGGGCCGAGGCTCGCGGCTGGACCGTGCAGGAAGAGCGCTGGTACAACCCGACCAGCAAGGAAGTCTGCCTGGCTGAGGTCTGGTACCGCCGCTGGGTAAGCGTGCCAGTGATCAAAACGCCGGATGGTCGCGTGGTTGAGTACGACGAGAACAACGACAAGCACAACCTGGCGATTGCCAGTGGTGCCGCGCAGTACTCTGTGGCAGTTGTCGCTCGGATGCGCCGTAGTTACTGGCTGGGTCCGCACTGCTTGCATGATGGCCCGAGCCCTTACAGCCACACCCACTTCCCGTACGTGCCGTTCTGGGGCTTCCGTGAGGATGCAACCAAGGTGCCCTATGGCTATGTGCGCGGCATGATCTACCCGCAGGACGCGCTCAACAGTGGCATCAGTAAGCTGCGTTGGGGCATGGCTGTTGTTCGCACTGAGCGCACCAAGGGTGCTGTGGCCATGACTGACGCGCAGTTCCGCCGGCAGGTTGGGCGTGTCGATGCCGATATCGTCCTTGATGCCGATCACATGTCAAAGCCAGGCGCACGCTTTGCTGTTAGTCGTGATTTTCAGCTGAATGCCCAGCACTTTCAGTTGATCAACGACAGCCGCAGCTCGATTCAGCGTGTAAGCGCTGTGACTAGCGGTTTTATGGGCAAGGAAGGTACAGCGCGCAGCGGCCTGCAGGAGCAGACCCAGGTTGAGCAGAGCAACCAGAGCCTAGCCCGCATCATGGATAATTTCCGCGCCGGCCGGTCGATGGTGGGTGAGCTGTTGCTGTCGATGATCGTCGAGGATCTGGGTGATCAGGAGAAGACCATCATCATCGAGGGTGACGCAGTGCGCGAGGATCGCGCAGTGGTGATCAACAAGCCCGAGCAGGACGCCGCCGGCTTCACATACCTGTCCAACGACCTGCAGCGTACTCGTCTGAAGGTAGCCCTTGAGGATGTGCCGAGTACTGCCAGCTACCGCGGCCAGCAACTCAACGCCATGTCGGAAGCGGTCAAGAGCCTGCCGCAGCAGTACCAGGCGGCCATGCTGCCGTTTATGGTCAGCCTCATGGATGTGCCGTTCAAACGCGATGTGGTCGAAGCCATTCGCGCCGCTGGCGAGCAGGAAACTCCGGAGGCGATCGAGAAGCGCATCCAGCAGGCGGTGCAGGACGCCCTGGCCAAGTCGGGTGCTGAGTTGAAGCTGCGTGAGCTGGCAATGAAAGAGGGCAAAACCGAGGCTGAAATCGAGAAGATCCGGCGCGAGGCGGTGCAGATCGGCGTGCAAGCCGCGTACAGCGCGATGCAGGCTGGTGCACAGGTGGCGCAGATGCCGATGATTGCGCCGATCGCCGATGAAATCATGAAAGGTGCAGGCTACAAGCATCAGCCTGGTGATGATCCGAACTTCCCGGTAGCTGACCAAACGGCAGCGATGAACATCAAGTCACCCTACATTCAGGGTGCTGATGTGGAGCAGAACACCAGCCCGGCATTCCCGCCAGTACCGCAGGAAGGCGCATCACCCATGGAAGGCATTGAGACGCCCGCGCCGACTGACAACTTGGGCTGATTGCTCTTGTCCACCAGAACCCTGCAGGGCTGACCCCCTGTAGGGTTTTTTGTTTTTAGGCCTCCCGTTGACACTTCCCAGCAAGTTGAGCGCACAGCGCACAGCGACGCGCAGGAAGGCAACGACCTGCATTGCTGAGCCCCTATGCGGCCACGGCGATATGTGGCGGGACAGGCATGAGTACCCAACAAGACGACTTTATCCAGCAGCACGCACCGAACGGTGAAATGACCGCAGAGCAGGCTGCCCAGCTTTTGGAGTTGGGCGAGGGCGATACCGGAGCTGCAAACGCAGCCTTGGAAAATGGTGGTGAGCCCGACACTACCGCTGCAACTGAGGACAAGCCAACCGGCGAGCAGGTAGCAAACGACGTATCGAAAACCAGCGACGCAGAGCTCAACGACGATAACGCGGTGATTCTGGCTAAGGACGGCAAGCACACCATCCCTTACAAAAGGCTGATGGAAGCTCGCGAAGCTGAGAAGACATGGCGCGACACGGCTACAGCGGCACAACAGGAACTGGCTGACCTTAAAGCTCAGGCTCAACAGCGGGCAGATGCAGGGATTGCACCTACCCAGACCGACAACCAGGTCGCAGCGGCTCAGGCCGCAATCGATGCTGGGATCAACCCTGAGATATTCGGCGATTTCTCCGAAGAAGCCATTGCCAAGGGAGTGCAGACCCTGATCGCACAGAGCTTACCGGCTCTGGTTGAAGCGCAGGTGAAGCAGGCATTGCAGCCGCATGAGCAGAAGCAGGAATCCGACCTGCGTTCTTCGCACTTTGACTCGATCTATGAAAAGCACCCTGACATCGACTCGATTCTGGATAGCAAAGAGTTGGAGGAATGGTTGGCGAGCCAGCCTGGCTACGTTCGTGTGGGCTTTGAAAGCACCATGAAATCGGGCTCGGCGCCGGAAGTCATAGAGTTTTTCGACACGTTTAAGGCAGCCACTGGGAAAGGTCCGGCAGCTGACACGCCAGCTCCGAAAGTGGACGTGAAAGCCGCTGCACAGGCGGCCATCGCCAAAGCGCAACCAGCAGTACCCGCCAGTCTCTCGGATATTCCGGGTGGCCGCGTTGGGCCTGCCAATGCGTTCGAAGCGATCGCCAACTTACCGCCACATGAGCAGATCGATGCCGTTGCACAGCTCCCGCTTGAACAGCGTGAGCGCTGGCTGAACAGCCAGCTGTAACGGCACCTTAAAGATCAAGGAGGCCTATCGTGCCAAGCAAAACCAATATGCAGTACGGCGATCCCGCCACTCAGGTGCAGCAGGCGGTAGGCCTGTTCGCATACCACACCCAACGTAACACCACCATGAGCCGCCTGACCGGCAAGATGCCGAAGGGCGAGGCCGGTGCTGAGGCTACCCTGCGCAAGCAGACTACCCAGCACATGCCAATCGTGAAGTGTCAGGACCTGGGCAAGATGAAGGGCGACGAAGTCACCTTCCACCTGCTCAACCCTGCAGGCGGTTACCCGATCATGGGTAGCGAGCATGCCGAAGGCCGCGGCGTTGGCATGAACCTGTCGGAAGATAAGCTGCGCGTGAACCAGGCGCGTTTCCCGATCGACGCCGGCAACACCATGACCAGCATCCGTAGCCCTGCGGACTTCCGCAAGCTGGCACGTCCTATGGCTCAGTCTCAGGCTGATGCCTATGTGGATCAGTCGCTGCTGGTGCATATGGCTGGTGCCCGTGGTTACCACGACAACATCGAATGGCGTGTGCCAGTGGCAGGCCATCCGAAGTTTGCGAGCATCATGGTCAACCCGGTTAAGGCGCCGACCAAGAACCGCCACTTCATCGCTGACGGCTCGAATGGCGTTAAGCCTTTCACCGTGAATGCCGGCGAAGTGGACCTGGCTACCACCGACCTGCTGAAGATGGACACTGTTGACGGCATCCGCTCCTACATGGAGCAGATCGCATTGCCGCCACCTCCGGTCATTTTCGAAGGCGATGAAGCCGCCACCGACAGCCCCATCCGCGTGCTGCTGGTATCCCCAGCGCAGTACACCGACTTCGCCAAGGACCCGAGTTTCCGTCAGTTCCAGGCGAGCGCGATGGCCCGTGCTAACCAGGCTAACCGTCACCCGCTGTTCCTGGGTGACGCTGGCCTGTGGAACGGCATTTTGATCATCAAGATGCCGAAACCGATCCGCTTCTATGCCGGCGACACCATCCGCTACTGCGCCAGCTACACCTCGGAAACCGAGACTACCTGCACTGTGCCGTCCGGTTTCGGCACTACTCACGCTGTCGACCGCGCCATCCTGCTGGGTGGCCAGGCCGTGGCCGAGGCGTGGGCCGCAAGCGAGAAGTCGAAGATTCCGTTCTTCTGGAGCGAGAAGGAACTCGACCACGGCGACAAGGTTGAGCTGCTGCTCGGCATGATTCGCGGTGTGTCGAAGATCCGCTTCGACATCGAGCATGGCGATGGTCGCCAGTTCACCGATTACGGCGTGACGGTGTTCGACACCGCTGTGCCGATCATCGGCGAGCGTAAGTGATGGGAGGGCCGGGAGACCGGCCCGCCTTTCGTGAACCCTTTCAGGAGTAGCCCATCATGGCGAAAGTAACCCTCAAGTCCTACGGTCGCCGCCAGTTCGGCGGTGCTGCAGGCGCATACGGCAATACCACCACTCTGCGTTACCAGTTGGTGACTGCGGCAAACGGCGGCGCCATTGGCGCTGACTCTGCTGCGGCCATTGGCATTGGTGACGTGGTCGACCTTGGCCCGCTGCCGACCGGCATGTCTTTGGATGACGCGTCGATTCTGATCAGCACCGGCATGACCGCCACCATCACCGGTTCTCTGGGCTTTGCCTACGAAGACGGTGTGGATGACACCGCAGTGCCGCAAGACGCGGCGTATTTCGGTACCGGCCTGAACCTGGCAACCGCTGCGCGCCTGCGTGCTGCTGCAGCCAAGGCTCCGGTTGTATTGCCGAAGCCTGCGCGCCTGATCCTGACCACCGCGGTTGCTGCTAACGCGAAGGCCAGCCAGATCGACGTGCTGGTGATGGGCGAGCTGCTCGGCTCGCTCTGATTGCTCGCCACCCGTTAGGGAGGGCCTTCGGGCTCTCCCGCTTTTTCACAGGACACCCAGCATATGAATCGTGAATCTATTGCCAAAGTGGCGCACCAGATCAATCTGGCGTACTGCGCATCGCTTGGTGACACCTCGCAGCCTGCTTGGGCTGATGCCCCTGATTGGCAGAAGCAGAGCGCCATGGCGGGTGTAGACATGCACCTGGCGAACCCAGATGCCACCCCTGAGCAGTCGCATGAATCATGGCTTGCGCAAAAGGTCGCCGATGGCTGGGTGTACGGCGACGTTAAGGACGCCGACGCCAAGACTCACCCTTGCTGCCTGCCGTTTGCCGAACTGTCGCCCGAGCAGAAGGCCAAGAATTATCTGTTCCGTGCTGTTGTGCATGCTCTGCGTGATGAGCCGGATGCAGTTGCCAAGGAGCCAGAGCCGCAGGCTACTGCACGCGCTGCGCAACCTGTGGTCGTTGTTGGCGTGGGTGAAGTCGGCGTGAAGTACATCGGCCGGCGTGAGATTTTCGTGGATCGCTTGTTCGGTACCGGCCTGAGCTTTGAGCAGGGCCAGGTGCGTGTATTCCCTGGTGTATTGGCTCGCAAGTTCCTGCGCCATGCCGACCAGTTCGAAGAAGCTGCAGTAGGTGAGCCAGCGACCGTCGCTGATACCGAGACCACTGATGAAACTGCCCAGGCCTTGGCGAAAGCCAAAAAGCTGCAGGACGAACAGACCCTGGAGCAAAACCAACTGCAGGATGTGCGCGATCAGATCGCGAGCATGACCAAGAAGGGTCTGGAAGAGTTCGCCATGACCAAATACAACCAGAAGCTGGACGCGCGCAAATCAGTTGGCGATCTGCGTGTTGAGGTCACCGGCTTTATCGATCGGTTTGGGGTTGTGTAATGACCCGCGACGAGCTGATTGCAGACTTCCGCTCTGTTACCCAGGACCTGGTGGCGCCATTCCTCTTTGAAACTAAGTGGGTGGCGCAGTGGTTGGCGGAAGCGGAACAAGAGGCGGCCATTCGTGGCCGCCTGCTGCATGAGTCTCAGAAAGAGCAGGTTTGCCAGATCGATGTATCGGTGGGCGAGGCGGTGTACCCGCTGCATGAATCGCTCTACGAGATTACGCATATTGCCTTTCGGGCAACTGGTGCTTCGCGGCGTGAGCCGGTTCGGCTTATGTCCACTGAAGAGCTGGACCGCACGGTGTGCGATTGGCGCGACCTTACCGGGTGCGTGCGGTACGCCATCCAGACAGACACCTCAATTCGCCTGGTGCCGACCCCGGACGCAGCAGGAACGCTGCTGCTTGAGGGTTATCGGTTACCGCTGAAGTCGTTGGCTGATTCACCCAGTTCCAAGCCAGAGATACAGCAGGCCCATCACCGGCACCTGGTTAAGTGGGCGCTGCACCGTGCATTCGGTCTGCCTGATTCGGAAACCCTGGATCTGGGCAGAGCTGCCGATGCAGAGCGTGCCTTTACCGATTACTTCGGCTCGCGCCCTGACAGTGATCTGCGTCGTATTACCCGCGAGGACGAGACGCACACCAACAAGGTGTTCTTTCCCTGACCCCCTGTAGGGTTCGTGCCGAACGCGCCTGCTCCATAGCATACGACCAAAGCGAATTAGCCAGCACGGGAGCACGTTATGGCGCAGCAGGTACATGAAGGGGTTGTCGAGGCGATCGGCGCTTCTGTCGCCAACAAGGCCACGTTCGGTGGTGCTGCTGCCGGTTTCTTGGGCTGGCTGGCACAGGTCAACTGGATAGGCCTGGCGGGCGTGCTGATCGCGCTGGCAGGCCTGGCGCTGAATTACTACTTCCAGCACCGCCGCGATATGCGCGAGCAGGCCGAGAGCGCTGCCCGTATAGCGGCTTACCGTGAGCAATGCCGTATTGATGGTCGTCAGCCATGAGCATGCGCAACAGAGTGCTCGCTGTTGCGTTGAGCCTAAGTGTTGCGGGGTTTAGCGCCTGGCAGGCCAGCGAGGGCGAAAGCCCCGTGGTCAAGCAGGGTGGCGTTGAGTTGCTGGCGCCGCACATCCCGACCAAGGGCGACGTGCCGACCATTGGCCATGGCTCTACCCGCTACGAAGACGGCACACGGGTGACGCTCGCAGATCCTCCGATCACCAGGCAGCGTGCCGTGGAGCTAGCCAGGGCGCTGCACGAAGAAGAAGAGCAGCGTTTCCGCGCCTCGATCCCTGGTGTTGAGCTTTTCCAAGAGGAATACGACCTCTACGTCGACTTCACCGGCCAGTACGGCATTGGCAACTGGCGCAAGCCGAAGTCACCGCGCACCTGGTTGCTGAAGGGCGACTACATCGGTGCGTGCAAGGCGCTGCTCAACTGGCGATACGCCGCCAAATACGACTGTTCGACCACGATCAACGGCAAGCCGAACAAGCGTTGCTGGGGGGTGTGGGAGCGGCAGCTGCAGCGCCACGCGCAGTGCATGGATGCACAGCCATGACCCGCTATCTGATTGCCGGCCTGGGCTTGGCGCTGATCCTCGCTTTGTGGCGCATCGATACCGTCACCACTGCGCGTGACGTTGCGCGTGACGCTGTGACGGTGAGTGACGCTAAGGCTGCGTCACTGCGCGTCACCATGCGCATCAGTCGCGAGCTGATCACCGGCTACCAGGCCGCCGAAGCGGAATACCAGAAGGAGAAGACTGATGCCCAAGATGAGGCCGATCGCCAGCGCCGCTGTCTTGCTGATGGCACTTGCGGGGTGCGAGTCAATGCCACCTGCCCCAGCGTGCGAGTGGGACGATCCGCCACCGCTGCCACAGGATCTGATGCAGGAGCCCCAGAACTTACAGCCGCTGCTGGATGGGATTTTTCAGCCCTACAGCAAGGGATCAAAGACCAGCGAGCCCAGATAAAGCGACTGCAGAAGACCCTTTTTGAACTGCACAGCAAGTGCAAGATCGGGGGCGAGTGAGCCGCGTTGTACAGATGGATGAATACCGGCCACGCCTTGTGCTGGCCGCCGCTGACCGGTCTTTGCACATCGTACCGGTAGCGCTAGTTGAGGCGGTGATTGAGGGACGGAAGCCCTTCACTGCCATGGATGAAAGGGCTGTCCGGGCAATGTTGCTCGACTACCTGACCATGCTGCAGGAGCAGCACGAACCGTAACAGCAACCGTAAACCGGAGCGCCGAATGACCACCACCATCAAACCAACCGTTGGCCGTGTTCTGCATTTCTTCCCGTCCACGCAATACATGGCGAGCCGCAAGCTGGCGTTCGGCGATCCATCACAGCCTCTCGCTGCCGTGATTGCCTATGTCCATAGCGACAAAATGGTGAACCTCACTGTCTGGGATCAAAACGGCCTGCAGTTCGACGTGTGCAGTGTGCAGTTGATCCAAGGGGGCGATACGGTTCCGCTGGGTAGCTTCTATGCAGCATGGATGGATTATCAGAAGGGCCAAGCTGCGAAAACCGAGGCTCTGGAAAGCCAGCTTGCAGGAAAGCCCGCTGTAGGTGTCGACCTGGCGAACGAGCAGGATCAATGCGTGCGCGTTTTCCTTGAAAAGGGCGCTGTCGTGAAGATCGATGGCATTCCGGTCGAGTTGGATCACAGCACGGTGGTGCTTGCCAATCCAGCCAATGTCCCGCTGATTTTCCCGCCGCGTACCACTCGCGCTGCTGAGAGCCGCGAGTAAGGAGCCCGCAATGGCCGAGCAGATCGATATCACCATCACCCGCGGCAGGACCTTCGAGTTCGGCTTTCTGTATGCCGATGATGAGCCGCGCCAGGTGCTGATCACTGGTATGCCGAGCCAGGTTCCGCTGCATCTGACTGTGGTTGGCCATGGGCTGCCTGATGGTTGGCCGTTCTGGGTGTCGTGTGTGAAGTCGCCGGCCGAGCTGAATACCGGTGTTGATTCTGATGATGCCAATGAGGTGATGAGCGCCAACCCATACTTCCTAAAGGTGATCGATGCGGACACGATCGAGGTGCCAGGAGTAGTGGCGTCGTGCTGGAAGGCCTTTTCTGGGCCTGGCGTGCTGATCACTCGGCCGCCGGTTGATCTTACTGGCTGGTCCTGCCGCGCCCAGGTGCGTGACAAGGTGGGCGGCAACGTCCTGTTCAGCTGGCACAGCGACCCAGCAGAGAACCCTGATGGTGAAGCTGTTGTGGATGTGGCGCTCGGGGCGTTCTTCCTGAAGATGGATGCCGACACGGCCAAGGATCTGGATTGGAAGCGCGGCCTTTACGACGCCGAAGCGATCGCCCCGGGCGGCGAGGTGTATCCGCTCACAGCTATCAGCTCTGTGACAGTAGAAGATGAGGTGACCGCGTGAGCAGCGTAATCGTGGTCAAGCATGGGTTTCGTCGCGCGGTGATTGCCGCCGGCTTGCGTGGTGCGCCAGGTGCTGGTGGTGGCGGTAGCGCTGGGGTTAGCAGCTTCAACACCCGCACTGGGATCGTAACCCTGACCGGCGCCGATGTGACTGGTGCACTCTCGTACACGCCTGCCAACAATGCCAGCCTGGCCGGTGTGGCGTTTAGCGGTGCGTACGCGGATCTGTCGGGTCGGCCATCGCTGGCTGCTGTTGCGCTCAGTGGTGCCTATGCCGACCTGTCGGGCGCGCCATTCATTCCGGCAGCACCTGGTGATATAGGCGCTGCCACGTCAGCGCAGGGCGCGCTGGCAGACACTGCGGTACAGCCCGCTGCACTGACTGTGCAGCTCGACCTCAAGGTCGACAAGATCGCAGGGTACGGCCTGAGCCAGGAGAACTACACCGCCGCCGAGAAAGCAAAGCTCGCGGGGCTCGAAGGGTCTCACTACCGTGGCACCTATCTGAATCTGACCGCCCTGCAGACAGCCTTGCCGACTGCATCGGCTGGTGACTACGCAGACGTAGACGCCGGTACCGCCGACCCAGTGCAGCGATACATCTGGGATGACAGCGACGGCGAGTGGGTCGCGCAAGCTGGCAGCGCAGATCCGATTACGGCCGCCCAGGTCAAAACGCTGTACGAAAGCAACGCTGATACCAACGCCTACACCGACGCAGAGAAAACCAAGCTGGCTGGCATTGCTGCTGGCGCAACAGCGAACGCCGACACAGACAGCTTGAGCGAGGGGACAACCAACAAGTGGTTCACGGTTGCGCGTGTGCTCGACGCAGTGCTGGGCGGGCTAAGCCTGGTAACCGGTAGCGCTGTGGTGAACACCGATTCGATTCAGGTGGCCATCGGTAAGTTACAGAAGCAGATCACCGACCTGACTACAGTGGTAGCGGGCAAGCAGGCCACGCTGGTCAGCGGCACCAACATCAAGACCGTGAACGGCAGCAGCCTGCTGGGTAGCGGCGATCTGGTCGTAAGCGGCGGCGCCGGTTCTGACTGGGGCGACATCGGCGGCACGCTCGCCGATCAGACCGACCTGCAGGCTGCGCTGACAGCTCGCGCTTTGGTGGCGGGCCTACCATCGCGAACAATCACCGCCAGCGGCGCTGTTACCCCAGCTGATGCTGGTAAGTGGCTGATCTGTACCAGCGCAACGCCCATCACGTTGACCATCGGCGCCGAGGCAACAGCCGCCTGGACCACTTCCGGCATCCTGCCGATGTTCCATGTTCTGCAGGTTGGTGCGGGCGCTGTGACGGTCACTGGGGCCGGCTTCAGCGTGACGCTGCACGCCAGTGACACGAACGTGTTGGCAGGGGCCGGCGCAGCAGCAACAGCGCTTTGGCGCGCATCCAACACTTGGAGCCTGATCGGCCGATTGGTGGCAGCATGATTATTCCGGGTATTTTGGCGCAGCGTAGAGCTGCAGGTGGTGGCGGGCTTGATCTGGACATCGGAGTCGTCTGGACGATAAGAACCAGCCCCGCAGATGACAGCTGGGCGGGGGTATGCTGGGCGCCCGAGTTGTCGTTGCTCGTTTCAGTCGGATATAGCGCTACAAGTAACGGCGCGATGACCTCAACTGACGGGGTTACTTGGGATAACACGCCAACACCCAACGCAAACGTATGGCGGTCTGTTTGCTGGGCCGCTGGCATAGGAAAACTGATTGCAGTGGCTCTAAGTGGCGCCGGCAACCGCGTGATGACCTCGCCGGACGGAGTAACGTGGACAGCTCAAACCAGCGCGGCGAATAGCAGCTGGAACTCGGTATGCTGGTCACCTGCGCTTGGACTTGCGGTAGCAGTCGGGTACAGCACTTCAAACCAAATAATGCGGTCTAGCAATGGTGTGGATTGGTCAATCAGCGATGCACCAGTTACCAACCAGCTAAGAGGCGTGTGTTGGTCGCCTGAGCTTTCTTTGTTTGTAGCAGTCGGCGATACGGGCACTGGCAACCGCGTGATGACGTCTCCAAATGGAGTAACGTGGACAGCGAGAACCAGTGCCGCCAACAACGACTGGCAAGCAGTGTGTTGGTCGCCTGAGCTTTCTTTGTTTGTAGCAGTCGGCGCTACGGGCACTGGAAACCGCGTGATGACTTCACCTGATGGAATCAACTGGACGATAAGAACCAGTGCTGCCAACAACGACTGGCGCGCAGTTTGTTGGTCGCCAGAACGGTCCCTTTTTGTAGCAACCGCAATTTCGGGCACTGGCAACCGCGTGATGACTTCACCTGATGGAGTCAACTGGACAATAAGAACCAGTGCTGCCAACAATAACTGGGGCGGGGTATCATGGGCCCCATCACTGAATAAGTTTGTCGCCGTGGCCAACACTGGCACTGGCAACCGCGTGATGACCAGCCTGTAAGCGTGTCGTTTCCGTTCTTCTAGGCAGGTTGCGCCGACTGCTTGTCAGGGCTTGATCAGCTCGCTGCGAAGAATGGTGATTTCATACGGCGCGCTGATGTCGAGCCAGGCTTTTCCTCGATCGACATCATGCATGCGTATGGTGATGCCTTCCTTCAGTTGCTCGGCGAGCCTTTCAGGGTTGGCATCCTCAGAAGCAAATAGCACGAACTCTTCGTCAATACGGCGGGCGATGATCAGTCCCATCCATAGCATCCTTGCGTAAGTAAGTGAGTGCGCCTTGCGCGCAATCCACAGCCTAGACCATGCCCGCCCAGTGCGGGCTTTTTGTTGCCTGGTGGTTCCCTAAACCAGGGAATACAGCCGCTCGGCTTCCTGCTGTAGGCGTTCAGAGATTGCGCGGATCTCGGCATATACCGCCACTCGTTCTTCCGCTGTTAGCGGTTCATCAGCCAGGTCGGCCGGGGTTAGCTCGAACTCGGCGAGGGCCCCGGCTGCAAACCGGTTAGCCAGTGCTTTTGCCAGCACCTTGCTGGGGAATTTGCTGTGCATATCTACCTCAATCAAACATCAGAAGATGCTGCTACTGCATATATGCTTTCGCAAATGATTTGGTACTCAGCACGTACAGAATTGTCCATGACAATGGGGGTCATATTGCCTGTGCTGAAGAAATTTAGACCTTGGGTCATGAGGTAGGATTCAACCTCTAAAGCCTCCCCAGATACAGCATGGTTTGCTACTACACGAATAATCCCTAAAGCCTCGGGTGAGCTAGGGCTACGAACTGTTAGGCCCAATTTTACAACGTATTCTTTGCCGAAAATGGTGCCTTTGCCGTGTCTACTAGGCTCGTCGATTACCTCGAAATTCTGGCCCAGATCCTTTGCGATTTCTTGCCAGCGATTGAGGTGTCTCAGAAAACCTGACTGAATTTCGTACCACTGCTCATCCATGTTCCGAAATAGCGATTTCATTGAGCGTGTTTCAGCAAAGCGAAGTTCTTCCACGGGCGTGCATCCTTTTTTAGGTTCGGGTGAACACTATAAGTGTGGTTAAAACGGTCATCCACCCAATCTATGGGCGCGAACTAACATCGCGCTATCTGGCCTGACCCCCTGTAGGGTTCGCCTTTCCTTTTTCCGATATGGACACTTCAGCCCCATAAGCACGCGGGTATTCCGGGTGCTGGGAGTGAGGTTGCCATGCCCGAACCTATTCGAAGTGATACCTGGTCTGGTGGGATGAATAATCTCGATCAGGTCGATCGCTTGCCGGAAGGCCAGGTGCGGGATCTGCTGAATTTTGACCCTGTGGGCGGTGGCGGTTTGCATAAGCGTGCAGGGCGCAACCGTGTCGCTGAGATTTCAGGCGTACATGGTGCGGTGCCATATCTTGCCGGGCTGTTGATTGCGGCCGGCGGTGACTTGTTGCGTTATGACGCAGCGACCAACGAAGCGCGCCGGATTGGTAGCGCACCTGCAGCTGGCGGTATTTGTGGCGCTGAGGTGAACGGTGACGCCTTCCTGTGCACTCCTATCGGTTCGATACGTGTTCGCGGTGATCGGGTTGGCGAGTGGGGGCTTCCTGAAATTTACCCTCGCGCCACAGTTGGACCTGGAAGCCTGCCAGCCGGTATTTACCGTGTTGCTGTCACCGCAATGGATTCGTTTGGCGCTGAGTCTGGTGCGGCGCCGCTTATCATTACGCTGAGCGAGCCTGGCGCTATTGACCTGCTTTGGTCGGCCCCTGCAGGTGCTGTTGAGTGTCGTGTGTACGCCAGTGCAGCTGACGGTGAAACGCTTTATCAGCAGTACGCAGGAACTGATACCGGTTTTACTTTGGTATCCGTTGCCGACGATAGCGCCAGACTGCTGACTGCGCACCTGGTGCAGCCCCCAGTTGCTACCAAGGTACATGCCTACAAAGGCCGACTGCTTCTGGTCGCAGGCGCCGCGCTATGGGTAACCGAGCCGTATGCTCCGCACCTGGTAAATCCCGCCTATGGATTCATCCACTACGGTGCGCCCATCGATATGGTTGCCGTTACCGATGGTGGTGTGTTTGTCGCGGCTGGCCAGAAAACCTATTTCCTGACGAATCCCGGCGCAGAAGACAGCACCAGCCCTACCGTGCTTGAGCATGGCGCGGTCAGTGGCAGCGGCGTGACCCTGCCGAACGGCCAGGCGGCCTGGATGACTCGCTACGGGCAAGCCATTGGTTCTGCGGACGGTTCAGTAGAGCTGCCGCAACTCAAGAAATATGCCCCGTCACTTGCTCAGAATGCCTCGGTCGGACTTGTCGAGAGCAACGGCGTGCAGATGCTGGTGACCACTATGAAGGGGGCCACAGGCCCCAATTCCCTTGGCGTCGAAGACTCATTCGGCCTGGAGATTGACTGATGCAAAGCCCAAATCTGGAGAAAGCCGAAGGCGTTCCTCTTCAATTTGTTTATGAGTTTGAGCTTGAGCGCGATGGTGTGGTTGTCGACTCCTGGGAACAGGTGAACATCGTTCCTCAGGCTGGCGTGAACTACATGGCAGCGGCGCTATTCGGCGATATAGCGCCGATCGGCACTTTCTACGTTGGTCTGTTTGAGAACAACTACCTGCCTGTGCCGGGGGCGCTTTCGTCGGACCTGCCAGCAACTATTGGCGAGTTCACCGGGTACAGCGAAGGCACCAGGCCTATCTGGAACCGGGTCAATACCAACGGATTGATTACCAATATCGCAAGCCGTGCTGCGTTCACGGTGACTGCGTCGAAACGTCTTTATGGCGGTTTCCTGGTTTCGTCATCGGAGAAGGCTGGTGTCACCGGGCTACTGCTGTCTGTCGCTCGATTCGACACTCCACGCGATGTGGAGGCCGGCATGGTTCTTCGCGTGCGCGCTGAACTCAACCTGATTCCGACCAATATCGTCTGAGGCGGCCATGACCACTACATATTCCAGTGAGCAAATCATTGACCTGCTTTTTACCGGGGCTGGCAAGTACGTGTCGTTGCACGACGGTAGCCCGGGCGCGGCCGGTGCAAACGAAATCACTACCGGCGATGACGCGAACTATGCCCGTAAGGCTGTGACCCTTGTGAAGTCGTTGGATGGCGCAATTTATCGAGGTCGCAACAGTGCGGACATCGTTTTCAACGCTGCCGCCGTAGGCGCCACGTACACCGTCACTTACATCTGCATTTGGGATGCGCTGACTGCAGGAAACTGCCTGGCTGTTTTGCAGGTTAATGGCAGTGGATTGCCTGTGGTTGCAGGGACAGTCATCACCTTTGCCATCAACGACATTGTCGTCCGCGGAGAATGACATGAGCTTGAAACTGAGTACCGCTATTCGTGCTGCAATGCTGGCCACCGGCTCTTTAAGATCTGCGCTTGCAAGCGGCGAGATTCGTATTTACTCGGGGCCTGAGCCGGCCAGTGTTGATTCGGCCATCAGCCCGTCGAACCTGCTGCTGGTAACGATCAGGACCGATGTTGATGGCGGTTTGACATTCGAGGCTGCTGCGCCAGGTGGAACTCTGACGAAGAATCTTTCGGAGATTTGGCAGGGTACGGTTGTTGCTGCCGGTGCTGCCACGTTCTACCGCTTTGTATTGCCCTCCGATACCGGTGTTGCTTCGACCACAGCGCCGCGGATTCAGGGCAACGTGGGCATTGTTGGCGCGGATCTGAATTTGAGTAATACCGCCTTGGTCATTGGTGCCATCCAGAAACTGGAAGCCTACGCGATCACTCTGCCCGAGTTTTAAGGGAGCGGTAAATGGCCAACCGGCTTTCTAAAGCTCCGGCGTCGCGTAGCACCCCAGGTGTACCGGGCGTGCCGCCATCGCCGGCATTCTGTGTAGACGAGCCTGTCTTTGCTGACTATGGGACGGTATCGAATCTGCAGAGGATTGCAGATCTGACGAGGTCTACGAAAGGCAGAAGCATTGGCCAGGTCTATTACAGGTTTGTCGAAAACCAGTCGGCAGTGGCGATACAGACGATTGACCCCGAGCTGACCCAGATGTTTACGGGTGGAGCAATCGGATCCAGTGCTTTCGTCGCGTATTACCTCAGGAAATGTTATCCAAGCTCTCCTGGCAAGCCTGCAATACCGCCACAAATCACCTACAGCGCAAAGCCTGGCTGGGACAGTGGTGGGCTTTCGCAGGCCGGCTTTGCTGTTGATGGCTATGTCGAGTTCAAGATAGGACCCGCCTCGATCGGCGTGATCGTAGGTATCAATACTGGCTCCGATACGGTTAGTCCCGGGGATAGCTCGCATGCGTTCTACGGACGCACTGGCAGCCTGGACATATTCGAGTCAGGAGCGCTGGTCATGTCCGTGCCTGGCGGCTTGGCAGGGCTACCTGTCTTGCGGATTGCTCGCAGCAATGGGGTTGTTCGGTACCTGGTCAATGGTGAGGTTATTCACACCAGTCTCAAGCCAAGCGCCGGGTATGCGCGGCTTGATGCCTCGCTCTATATGGCAGGCGACTACGTCGACAGCCCGCTACTGGGGAGTTTCATTTCTGGGGCGGCGGTAGGTTATGCAGGTGTCACGGCCTTTATTGACCAGCGCGCCAGGGCGATAGGCCGTGCTGGCGTTTCAGGTCGTGCCCAGGGGCGTGCAGGCGATGCGTTGTATGCCGCGGCCAGCGGTGCTGCTGGCATAAAGGTAAGTGCTGCTGGCTTCAGCAATCACCACGCGATGGCGATGGCTGCGCTTGGGGTTGCAGGGAGTGCCACGCCGCCGGCCAATAGGGGCAGTGGTGTGCTTGGTGCGGCTGTTGGCCTGGCTGCAGATGCAGGCTATGCGATTGGCGCGGCCACTTACCGTGGTGGCTACATCGGTCAGGCATCTGGCGGATTTCCAGAGGTCGAGTTTTCGTATGGTGCTGCATATGCTCCCAAAGCTTTGTCTTTCGGGTATGGGCCTTCAGGTGGCGTCGGGGTTGCTTCCGGAACCATTGCGGCCGCTCAGGGGGCCGCAGGGGAGGATGGGTATGCGTTTGGGAATGCGACCTACAGAGGACGGTATTTCGGCGCAGCTTATGCGCCGTGGTTGGACACATCGTCTTTCCACCTTAATGAACTGATCATCGCCCAGGACAGTTTTCAGCTATCCGCTGAGATGTTCGCCACATTCATTTCTGCGATCGATATCGTCGATGGCCTACTGCTTGAACTCGAAGTTAGCGATGGGTTTGAGTGGTTCGATTCGATTCTCGCGAATAGCTCTTTCGCTGAGAACGGCGATCGGTATGCCGACTTTGCAGATCGGGTCGCGCTCACCACTCAGACAAACATTCCGCAGCTCGAGGGAATCCAGTACGCAACAAACATCCAGACCGGGGCAATCACGCGCTACAGCGGCTTCGACTTCTTAGCGATTGCCAGTACTCCATATGGGGCCATAGGTGTTCGTGAGGATGGCGTGTATCGAATTGGCCGCGGCGGTGACGATGGTGAAGGCATAGACCTGATGGTCGACTTTGGTGCTAATGAGTTCGGCACCAACCTCAGTAAGCGTGTCGAGTCGGTTTACTTCGGGTTGACCACGGATGGCCAGGTCTTGGCCGTGCTGAAGGCTGATGATGGCAAAGAGCAGTCTTACACGGTGGTGAAGCGTGAGCCAATGATGAGGGCCGTTACCGCCAAGGGTGTCACCGGGAAGGCGTGGAGGCTCTGTCTCAAAGTATATGAAGCCAGTCAGGCAGAACTGGACAGCGTTGAGTTATCCGTTGGCGTGACCACCCGGAGACTCCGGTAATGGGGACGGTGATCGGGCGTTCGCTCACGGCATCTGGTGCCTATCTGATCGAGCGCGCCAAGCGTATGGCGCAGAACCTACTGCGGTTCAAGACTCGCTCGAAAACGATGGCCATAGATGGGTACCTGATTAGGGCTACGCGCAACGGTAACACTGCAATTGGGGTCGTTATGGACCCGCCAGGACAGTTGATATTGTTCGGTTCCTTGTTGGACTCAAGAGGGCGAGCCTATCCCGTCGGGAGCCGGGATATGTTCGATAGCCGCACAGGCATGATGAATGGGCCGTTTGGTTACGAGGACATTACGCCGGTCAATGACCAGACAGAGTTTGTCGGGTTGGGGTTTGATCCGAATGAGACCAACCCGTCCAGTGCCTGGAATCGTGCATTCCTTTGGCGTGACCTGATCCCGACCAACAAGGACTTATTGCGAACCCACTCGTTGAGAGTGGCTGGACCTGAGGGTGTGGGTTATCCCTATGACACCTATGACCAGGTCCCAAACGGGTCGCAAGTGTTCTCCGGAGTGGTTACTCGGCCAAAAGTGCGCGCATCGGTTGGGTACTGGTGGGCTGAGGCCGCGATCGAGGATCACGCCCCTGGCTATCAGCTGATGTGCCGAACGGATCTTGGCTACATGACTTTTCAGTACCAGGGGATGCAGCCATGCAGCGCTTATGCTGGCGATGGCTGGACACTGATGGCGATCCCTGTGGTGAAGAACCTAGATCCAGGTGAGGCGGTGCATTGGGGGCATAGCGGCATACTGTTTGCGCTGTTGAACTATGAGAAGTCGGTCGAGGATGGGGTATCTACCGTGTTTTGGAGCCGACTGTGGCTTCCAGATGAGCACAGTGTTGATTTCTTCCACAACGGCCCTTGGGTTGCCGAGCCGAGTAGCCCTATTGGTTCCCCGTTCACAAACCCGCAAGAGTCGTGGTCGACTTTCTGGGAAAACTGGTCGTCCGGTAGCAAGCCGCTACCCGCAGGTGGATCAAGGCCCAATTGGACCGATGCAATGTCTATGTGTTGGTTCAACGGTCGGTTTGTCGTCAACGTCCGGTTGTGTGCGCTAAATGCCGCCTTGTCAGACTTTGGCCTGGGTTGGGATTACTCGTACATCGATGCAGGCGGCAGCGCTCACATGCGTTTCGAGATAGACCTTGATGGCGGGTTTGAGGCCCAAGAGGTTCAGCATGAGGTATGGGATTGCGTGGCCGACTACCCCGACAGAAAACGCCCATATGACGTGTGGGTAGCCGGCATCCTCGATGAAGATGTTGTCTACGGGGTCAACCCTTTGGCGACTTTCCCCATGCCGAATGGATTGGTTGAGGTGCGCTGGAGAATGGAGGCTGAGCGCGTCGGTCTTTACAACTTGGGCAATGGACCTTTCTTCGCAGCAGATCTATCTAGTGGGCGGCTGGAGTTCACCATCACCAAGCTCGACGCCGAGGGTAATGAGATCGCGCCTGTTGTTCGCGAAGTGTTCTTTGAAGAGTTGGGTGCGGGCATTCAAGGGCCGACCACCGGACTTTTTTCTATCGGTGAAATGCACATCATGTTTCCGCCAACCAGTAGCTACAAGCTCTGGTCGATGAACCCGATGTTTGTGGCACTCAGTGACCATGAAATAGGGTTTGTCTGTTACGAGCAGTGGCAGGATTTCTCGCCAGACCTGCCATCAGCCGTAAAACTTGGGGTGTTGAACACTGAGACTGGTGTTGCCGAAGTTCGGTCTGAGCTGGGTTTTATGCATGACCCAAAGCTGCAGTATGAGCGGCAGATTCACCTGAACTGTATGCAGCGCACCATCTACGACGAAGAGGGTGAGGTGATTGTTGAGGGCGTCTTGTTTGTCAGCGGTGAACCGATAACCGCAGTGCTAATCAGCCGAGACAGCGGGCGGACGTGGCAGGAGTATTTGACGTTTCCACAGCCACTAGCTGGCGCTTATTACCTGGCCAATCCGCTTATGCCGCCAAATAGGGCAGGTTCTGCCGTCATGAAGGAATGAGCATGCCTACCCCACAACGAGGTGCCATATGGCCAATCAAGATCAAGTTGTAGCCTTCCTGCAGGACAATGTTGGTGATGTGCTTAGGACGGCGCGGGAGACAGCTTCTCGCATTCAGAACGGGGGGCTGGTACCACTACAAGGTGTTTCGCTTAACTATGAGGCGAATATCCCGGTTCTCGCGCCGCCACCCAAGTTCAGCGACTTGTTTCCGGGGGCAGACGGCACCAGCGCGGAGCTGCAACGCCTGGACTCTGAAACTGATAAGTGGTTTGAGCGTTACTTTCCTGAGTTTTCTGTTTTGCAGAACGATAGCCCGGAGGCCTGGGCCTGCAAGATCCTGTCGGGTAGTGATCCTTATGCAGACAGCAAGGCAGTGCTTGACCTGCTTTGGCATGAGGCGCGCGATCGCGCATATCGCGTCGGTGCAAGTGAGCGGCGTTCAATTGATGCTTCGTTTGCTGAGCGTGGTTTCCCGCTGCCACCAGGTGTTGCTGTTCGTCTGGGTGTTGAGGCCGAGCAGCGTGCTACTCAGGCCATCGCAGACATAAATCGACAGCAGACGGGCAGGATGCTGGAGCTGAAAGTAGAGCTGATCAAATTCGCTGAGGAACAGGCCGTGCGCTTGAAACTCGGTGTGATGGATGCGCTACGGGCCTTCTACACGACCTGGGTCAGCTTACCCGACAAGGACATTGAGCGTGCGAGGGTGCAGGCGCAGGCGCAGGCCTCTTTGTATGGCGCACTTAGCAGCTATTACAACGTGCAACTTGGCTTCGAAGGGTTGCGGTTGCGGGCGGCAGAGGCTGATGTTGAGGCCGCCTTGGGCATTGACCGTAACAAGATCGCTGCATTCACCAGCAACCGCTCTGCCAGTGCATTAAGCGACACGGTTCGTGGATTCACTGAGGTCGCATCTTCCGGGTTGAATGCCCAGTCTGCATTGTTTGCGGAAATAACAACGGGGTGATGAGCCATGGTTGCTGCTGTCTTTCAGGTCTATGGCATTGGTGATGATCACCACGTCGTTATGTCCAGATCCTCGGCCTCTCCGGCTGTTGTGACGAGATATGCGGAGAGTTGGGTTGTAGAGACATTTGCAAGTTTCGGGACGGCTGATTGGTATGCCCAGAACCGTGGCGTGCAAGCCGAGTTAAGCGGTGCCCGGCTGCTCGATGTGGATACGGTGCCAGCCAACCAGGGCGATGCCCAAAATTTTGGCCTGCCTTCGGTAGGCGGAACGGTGTTGAGCTTGCCGCTCAACGACAGCGAGTTTCTGGTGGCTCAGGGCATTTTTGTATATGTCACAACACCGGATAGTCCTGGGTATTCGACCAGGCTGACACTGAGCAACACTGTAAATTATCGGCCCGTAGCAATGTCTCGGCAGGGTGATACTGCACGCGTGGCGTATGCGACACGCGGTAATACAACCCGTGACCTGCGTGTTATCACTGTTGACCTCTCTGCACCGTTAAGTGGTACGGCCAATCTGTTAGCAGCACCGTCCTATGGCAGCAGTATTGCCGGCCCAGCGCCCTGGCAGGTATCTGAGGATTACCTGCTGAACTGGTACACCGGGCTTTTCCCATTCGCTATGGGAGCGTTTGAGTACTGCACCTTCTGTAGTGCAGACCGATCTGCTGATGGCCAGACAAAACACATGCTCGGCGTGGCAATCGGCTCGCCTTATGTGTCCGGTGGCGAGACGCTGATGGCGGGTTACCACGTAGATGTTTTCGAAAGTGTTGCGCGCTTTCAGGCTGTGACAATTGGCGGTGTGCTTTCGGGTTCAAACTTGACGGCGCAGAGCATTCTGGAAGTGCCCATCGCTGACAGTAGCGCCGTGCTGAACGCTGCCCCTGGTATAGACCCTGCCGATTACTACATTGATCCGGGTTACGCCGGCCTAGGACTTTCGTTCGAGCCGTTACCGGGACCGCCAGCGTTTTGGACAAACCTGCGGTTGGCTGTTGAGGTGATTTAGCCAACCCCCTGTAAGGTTTGAATCAGTTTCCGGTGGCGCAAACAATCGCAGCACATCATCAGGGGGATTACCTCATGTACGGCGTTCCCCATTATTCGATGAAGGCCAGTGGCGGCCTGGTAGAAGGCCCAGGCACTGGAACTTCTGACTCGATCAAAAAAGAGATCCCCACCGGGAGTTACATCATGCCTGCAGACTCGACAGCCAAGCTCGGCCTCAATCCCGAAATGATTAAGAAGTACAAAGAATCACAGGCCGCAAAGGAGGCCGAAT
The DNA here is from genome assembly GCF_011636575.1 of Pseudomonas sp. OTU750018. NCBI lineage: Bacteria > Pseudomonadati > Pseudomonadota > Gammaproteobacteria > Pseudomonadales > Pseudomonadaceae > Pseudomonas > Pseudomonas sp. OTU750018. The sequence continues at coordinate 277,247 of NZ_JAAPAU010000001.1, read as the reverse complement.
TGCCGCGGCTGGGGGTGCCTGGATATGGCAAGAAGGTGCCGGTGAACCTGAGTAACGGTGAGTACGAACTGCCGCCAGAGCAGGTGCATGCAGTTGGTGTGGAAGCGCTCAATCAGGTCAAGGATGCAACCCATTCGCCAGAGGCGCCTGGACTCGGCGTCGATTTGGAAGCGCTCAAGCGGTTCAAGCAGGAAAAGGAAAACCTGCCGCGCCTGGGTGTAAGCCCAGAAATGCGCCGTCAGTACCAGGAGAGGCAGGGCAAAGAGCAGTTCTTTGCTGACGGCGGACTGGTGGATGATCCTGATAAGTTGCCACGGTTTGGCGCACGGCCTCAGAAGCCTGGGTTTACTGATGGCCTGGCAGGCGGTGCTAAGGCGCTAGTTGGTGCCGCGCTGGTGCCACAAGCAGCGATCGCTGATGGTGTGCGTGCTGGTGCTGCGCGGTTGGCTGGCGGTGACCCAGCAACCCTTGAGGGTGGCGCTGGGAAATATCGCGATATGGCCACAAGCCTGGCTAGTGAAGGCTGGAAGCAAGCTTCAGGTGCTGCTGAGCAGATCCAGTCTGCAGGACGCGAAGCGTTGGGCGTTAAGCCGTTGGCCAAGCCTACTGCACAACCTGCTGTTGCAACTCAGCCTGTCGGCGGTGTGCCGGGTTACAACGGCATACCGCGTCCTGCTGCGCCAGAGTTGCCGCGCCTCGGGGTGCCTGGCTGGAACAAGACCGGCGTTGGAGCTGATCGTCAGGGTGGTGAAATTGCCACCCGTGCAGGTGCTGGTGGGGTGCCTGAGTTCAGCAACGATCAATCTGCTGTTGCCGGGGCTCAAGAGCTGCCGCGACTGGGAGTCGGCCGTGTTGGTAATGGCGTCGGTACGTTCTCGCAGGCAAATGCCGGTGATGCTCAGTTGGCATACGGCCGCAACGAGCGGGCTATTACCGAGCGCGACAAAATGATCGATATCAGCCGTCGCGGTGAGCTTGGCGAAGGTGGTGGCCGGGTGACAGTTGTGGCGGATAGCTCGCGGGCGCCAACCTTGGCCGAAGTCCAGCGGGCTAAACTTGAAGGCCGTCAGGCCCAGACAGCAGCACTGCAATCTCAAACCCAGCAGAGTGGCGCTGAGTCCAGTCAGCGGATGACAACCGCGCAGCTGGAGCAGCAGAAGCTCCAACAGGATCTGGCTACTGGCCAATACAGCGTGCAGGACCGCCAGCGCATCGCAGAGTTGCAAGCGCGCATGGTCGACCCAGCCCTGAGCGAGGAAGAGCGCACCAGCGCCCGTGAGGCCTATACCGCGCTGAGCACCCAGGCGAAAGACCGTTACCAGTCGCAGGACGTGATCCTGGGCCGTGATGAGAGCGGTAAAGATATTCGTGGTACGCAGCTGATCGATGTGACTACCGGGCGCCCGGTAGCGGGTGGGCAGCCGGTTGGGAATATGCCAGCGGGTGTAACCAGGGAGTCTGCGTTGGCTGAGGCGCGTGCTGCTGTTGATTCAGGTGTGAGCAGAGATGCAATCAACCAGCGGCTGCAACAATGGGGGTTGGAGCCGATCTAAGTTATTCGACTGGCTTTAAGTCATCGAATAAGCCAACAGGCTTGTTGTAAAGGCGGTTGCAGGCGACTCGCATCATGCCTGCTGCCGTGTTGCTTTGGGTTTTTGCTGCCTTATCTAGTGCACATTCAGCACCTGACTTATATGAAAAGAGCCCACGGCCTGATCCTTGAGCGATCGATTCATAGCCGCCGGGGTACTCAGCACGGCAGACTTTTGCGGCAGCATATGCGGTGGTGTCGTTGTGTACGCCAGGCAGTGCGCTCAGCAGGCATTCTGCGTAGTTGTCCGCCATAGCCAGGGAAGGGCATACGAGCAGGGCGATGATGGCTAGGTGCTTTTTCATGATGAGGTCGCGGCCTTTCCTTGATTAAATTGCCAGCCAGATCAGGCTACACCACTTAGCCATCGCTAGGCGATCCGCCCGGGCGTGCTGTTGACTACCATATGTTGTGTCCCTATAATTTGCGGCGTGCGCAAGTAAAGCCTAGGGAACCCGCGACGCGTAAGTATCGTAAGCGCTCTGTAAGAGCGTCGGGCCTAGGGGTTGCGCCACCAATTCCCCAAACCGCTTTCCTAATGACAAAGATATTCATCTATTTAGACGAAAGCGGCGACCTTGGCTGGAAGTTCGATGCCCCATATAGGCGGGGCGGTTCCAGCAGGTATCTCACCATCGCAGCGTTGGTTGCGAGCGAAGAAAAGCGTCATCTTGCCAAAAGGCTAATCAAAAAGCTTTACCAGAAATTCAACTGGCCTACCGGCGAGGAGAAGAAATGGTCTGGCATGTCTGCTGACGAGAGATTGGCGTTTGCTAGCACAACAAAGCGCTTGCTTGCTGATAATCCCGGGCATTTTCGCTTTATCTCCATTACGGTGAAGAAAGAAAACGTGCGGGATCACATTCGTCGAGATGAAAACAAGCTCTACAACTACATGATCGCTAAGGCGCTGCTGAACGAAATGAGCCGGCATGCTGAGGTTCATTTTGTTCCGGATCCGCGAAGCGTGAAGGTTAAAAGCGGTAATAGCCTTCATGACTACCTTCAGACGCAGCTTTGGTTTGAGCATAAGAGTGAGGCTGTGATCACGACTCTTCCATGCGATAGCTCGCAGTGCTCTCAGATCCAGTTTGCCGACATGTTGTCAGGATTGGTGCAAACCCACTTTGAAGATGGAAACTCTGCGCCATGGGCTGAATTGCGAGACAGCATCAGCTACCAGACCCTGTTCTTCTGAGCCCCGCTAATGCGGGGCTTTTCATTTCTGACGTATACGATTCCGTCCCTCGTCACCCCCTGTAGGGTTCGCCTTTCCAGTACCACCCCAAGAGACTTGACCCGCTACGGCGGGTTTTCTTTTTGGAGGGTGGATGATGGCTGGTTTGTTTGATGACCTGAAAGACGTCGCCCCGGGTGGTGCGCCGAGAAAGCAAGGGTTGTTCGACGACCTGAAAGCCCCGATTCAAAACACCTCGCTGGCCGGCGACCTAGGCACTGACCTAAAGCGCGGTGTGCAAAAACTGCCAGGTATTGCCACCGGCCTTGCCGATATCCCCGTTGCTGCCATTACCAACAAGCGTTTTGTTGACGAAACCGCCGACAAGCTAGGGGAAGTCACTGGCTTCCAGCCAAGCCAGTGGGCGGAAGAGGCGCGGGACGAATACAGCCCAGAGCGCCAGGCGGGCAGCGCTGAAATCGATCAGGCTTGGGAAGATGGCAGCGCTATGGATGTGGCCGGCGCGTATGCCTCTAATCCTGGGAATGTTGCCGGGCTGGTTGCTGAATCGCTGCCTCAGATGCTGGCAGGCGGTGTGCTTGGCCGTGGTGCCTTGGCTGCTGGCCGCGTGACTGGTGTTATTGGTGCGCCTGCTACTGCCGCGCAGGCCGCCACTCAGGGTGCGATCGCTGGTGGTGTTGGTGAGGGTGCTGTAATTGCCGGCGGCACCATGGATCAGATTAGCGACGATGTAGATCCTCGCCGGGCGGCTGCAGCAGCTGCTGGTGCTGGCGTTGCTGGTGCTGCGCTTGGCGTGCTGGGCGCAAAAGCAGCGCAGCGCCTGGGCGTGCTGGACGCGGAGAGCGCGATTGCTGGTGGTGCTGGTCAGGTTGCCGGTGAGGCGCCAGGTCTGGCGCGGCGTGTTGCTGGTGGTGCGCTGACCGAGGGCGTGCTTGAAGAGCTGCCGCAGTCCGCTGCTGAAACCGTGATCCAGAACTGGGCCGAAGAGAAGGATCTGACTGAGGGTCTGGCGCGGGCTGCAGTTGAAGGAACCCTTGCCGGTTCGGCTATCGGTGCCGGCGTGAACGTGATGCCTCGCAAGCGCTCGGAAGAAATGGGCCTCGACCCGAATGCTGGACCGCTTTCTGCAGCTGCAGTCACTGCTGTTGATAGCGAACAGGCACTACTGCCAGCTCCTGAGCGCCTGGCACTGCCGGCGCCAGACCAGACCCTGTACGCCGATGAGCAGGGCAATGTCAGCGAGCAAGGCACGGCGCGTGACGTGGACCGTGAGCAGCGGCCAGTACCAGGGCGTGAACAGTCGGTGCGTGACTTTGGCCCGGGGATGGATCAGCAAGTTGAGCGCGGCACTGTGCCGGTCGCTGGTGAGCTGATGCCAGCTGCACAGCCAAATGCGCCAGTGCAGGGCAGTGCAGAGCCACGGACCTTTGATGCTCAGCCTGAGCGCCAGGGCATTCCTGATCTGCGCGAAAGCTCGATCACCGTGGATGCTGAAGGCAATGCGGTACCCGGCAGAATTCCAACCCCACGCCCAGCCGACTATGTACCGGGCGGTCGCGGTATGGACCAGCAAACGCCAATCGGCAAGAAGTACAGCAACCCTCTGGCTGCAAAGAACGCCATTCAAAAGTCTGGTAAGGCTGATGTGTTGGAGGCTGTTCAGGTTGGGCCAAAGCAGTTTGAGGTTAGGTCTAAGCAGCAGCCCAAGCGCAAACCAGTGAACCGCGACCGTGACTCTGTAATGCAGGCCGCCATCCGCCTGGGCGGGATAAAAACCGAGTGGCGCCAGGACACAACCGGCGACAGCAAAGGCAATAAATTTGTGCCAGGTGTGGGTGCGCTCTGGAGCGATAAAACCGGCACCAGTTTGGACGATATGGCTTCGCTGTTGGACCAGCGTGGATATGTGCCTGCCGGCGAAATGCAGCGCGATGGCGGTGTGAGTTGGCTACAGGCAGCTTTACGCGATGAAGCTGGCGGTATTAGGAAGCATGCTGCGCCAGGGTCTAAGCTGCAGGAAGAAATAGCGCTCCAGGCTGAGGCGCGGCGTCAGGCTGATATAGCTGCGCAGGAAGAGGCGGCCGGCGATTTTGATTCGGCGGAATCAATCAAGTCGGATTTGCTTGATGATTCGGATATTCTGGAAATACGCGCGACCCGTGCGGCTGCATTTGCCGCCGAACTCGATGCGCTCTTTGAGGACAACAGCAATGAACCTGTCGCCAGCACGCAAAGCGGAGATAGCAGCTCTGCAGAAACACAACGCGCTGAAGCTGAATCGAGTCGAAGCGCTGGAGCGCGAGAACAAGGCGCGTTACGACGCTCTGACGCCCGAGCAGAAGGCGAAGATCAAGTTGCCCCTGCCTTGGAACTCAGAAGCCAAACCGAGCAAGAGCTAGCCCAGCAGGCCGACGCTCAGGCGACTGCGCGCGCTGCTGAAGCTGCGACAGTAAAAGCCGAGCAGGACAAGGTCCAGGCCGATAAAGACCGCAGCGACTTCACCCTTACTGGATCTGATCGCGTATCTGATATGGCCGCTGCGCGCGGCCAGAACGATATGTTCGCGCCGCCGACCCGTGGCCAGGCTAAGGCCGAATGGGTCAGCTTCCCGGCCAACTCTGGCACCCTCAATATTCCCCGGGCAGAAATGCCGCAAATCAAGGCCGAGCACCGCGGTGCGATGGTCAATTTCCTTAATGCGCGCGGTGTGGCGCATGCCGAGGAAATCATTGCGGCCGATCAGCTGAAGCCAACCCAGGCTGAGTACTCGACCAAGAAGGTTGAGGCAGCCAAAGCTTTCGAGGGCGGCGATCGCTCCATTCTGATTTCCGGCGATGGGCATGTGCTGGACGGCCACCACCAGTGGTTGGCCAAGCGTGATGCCGGCCAGGATGTGAAGGTGATCCGCCTGGATGCGCCTATCCGCCAGTTGCTGGACACGGTCGCCGAGTTTCCCAGCGCCACCGTCGACGAAGCCAGTGCGCCGGCCGCCAGCAGCGCGCCGAAAGCCTCAGCTGCCAAGGTAGAGGACTTTGGCGAGAAGATCGGTGGTGCTAGAAAGGACACGTCTACCCCAGGCAAGAAGAAGGCAGCCAAGGAAGCGGACAGCCGCCCAGCCTGGCAGCGCCGCTACGAGGTCACTCAGGTGGTCACCAGCACTGTGCCTGGAGAGGCGGGGCGCTGGGTAATCAGTGATACGCGCAAACTCGACTGGAAGAAGCAGCCAAAGCAGCTGCGCGGTAACTACGCGACCGAAGAAGAAGCCATGCAAATGCTGCCGGTAATCGCGGTGGCGCAGAAGCATCGTGTTCTGTCTGTTCGCGACGGTGATGGTACCGGCTTTGAAATCTGGCGGGATGTTACTGACCGCAAGCGCGTGAAGGTTGTTGATCAGGTATTCCCGTCCAGAGAAGCCGGGATGGAATACATGGCCAGGAACGCCAAGGCAATCATCGAAACCAACACCACGTTCGGTGAGGCTGACTTGCCGCGGCCGGATAGCACTGTGCGCAAGGGTGCTGAGCGCCGTACCGGCCCGGTGAAGGACAGTGCATTTACCGAGGCCTTTGGTTTCCGTGGTGTGGAGTTCGGTAATTGGAACAACCAGGAAGAGCGTCAGCAGCTTCTGGATGATGCCTACGATGGCCTGATGGATCTGGCTGAAGTGATGGGTATCCCGCCGCGCGCCATCAGTTTGAATGGTGACTTGGCGCTGGCATTCGGCGCACGGGGTCAAGGCCTGAGTGGCGCCAGAGCGCACTATGAGCCTGGTAAGGTAGTGATCAACCTGACCAAGCTGAACGGCGCCGGCTCGCTGGCGCATGAGTGGTTCCATGCGCTTGATCACTACTTTGCCCGTCAGGATGGAAAGTCATCGTCCGCATGGGCGGTTGATAAGGACGGCACGCGGTCGCTGAAGATTACGAGCAACTTCGAGAACGATGCGGCCAGCTCGGGCTTTTTGCGTAACAACTCTGGTGTGCGCGAGGTGCTGCGCGATTCGTACACCGACTTGATGAAAACCATGTTCAGCAAGGGCGAAACCTATGTTGAGGACACGGCTCGCGTTGACGAGTTTGTGGGGCGCTCACGTAAGGAGTTGACCGACCGTCTTGATGAAATTCGCCGTGACCTGACCGAGCAGAAAGATCCAAAGTACTGGAAGCGGAACAACAAACCGGCTAGCGCTGAGCAGCTTGCCGAGTTCGATACCGTTGCCCAGCTTGTGCGCGATGGCACTGCACTAAGTACCGAGCTGCGCCCAACCCCAGGCAAATCACGCTCTGTTCTAACCAGCATGCGTTGGACCAATGACGCGCTGGAGAAGATGAGCGAAATCTACAAAGCGGTGCGTGGTCGTACAGGGTTTAACGCAGAAAACAACGGTGTATTCGATCGGCTGCGCCAGACCATGAGCGCGTATTCATCCCGCCTCAAGCTGCTTGCTGATGCGCAGAACGGCGAGGAAAAGGTCAAGAAGGTGCCAACCCAGTTTGCGATGGACGCCAAAGAGCTGGATCAGGGGCGAGGCACCGACTACTGGACCACGCCGCATGAAATGGCAGCGCGAGCTTTCCAGGGGTATGTGGAAGATAAGGTCGCTGAGCGTGGCGGTCAGAGCCCATTCCTGAACTTCGGCCCGGAGAATGTGGGAATCCTTACGCCGTGGGGGTGGAAGCGACCATTCCCGGCAGGTGAAGAGCGGCAGTCGATTAATCGCGCCTTCGACAAGCTGATAGGCGTGATTCAGACCCGTGAGACTGAGGGGGGCAATGTAGCCCTGTATCGGCTGAGTTCAAGCCAGGCAGCAGGTATCCCGCTGTTCAGTGCTCGCGCCATCGCTAACAAGATCAGCAAAGCCACCGGCCTGCAGGTTGAAACGGTAGCCAATGAGGCAGGCTTGCCGGCGGCGGTGCAGGCGCAGATCAAGCGCGACGGCGTGAGTGGGCGCGTGGCCGGGGTTTACCACAACGGTACCTCCTACCTGATCGCCAGCAACGTGCGCGACACGAAACACGCCATGAGTACTGTGCTGCATGAGGCCGTAGGCCATGGTGGTGTGAAAGCCGTGCTGGGCAACCGGATCAACCCGGTGATGCGCGGGATCTACCGTGATATGCCGGCGGCGATGAAGCGTGAGCTGGAGCGCCGGTATGCCGGGCAAACTGCAGGCATGAACACTTTGGATGCCCAGGTGCTGATCGCTGAAGAGTATGTGGCGCACCTGGCCGAGACAGACCCGAAGAACGGGATCATTGATCGACTGGTGGCCATGTTGCGCCAGTTTATCCGCTCGACTTTCGGCGATTCGGCTGCACTGAAGTGGAGCCGCAACGACCTGGTGCAGTTATTGGCCCAGGCGCGGCAGGCTGCTGGCACTGGTGGTGCGGATGCCCGGTACCGCCAATCTGCTGCTGCAGAAGCTCTGGCTGCATTGCCTGATGTATCCGAGGCCAGCGAGGCCGAGTTTGTTGAAAGTCTGAGCGATCAGCAGGCCAGCTCCTTTGCTCGAGCAATCTATAAGGCGCGCGGCACTGATTCGCCATTCTTCCAGCGCTGGTTTGGTAAGAGTCGAATGGTCGACAAACAGGGGCAGCCGATTGTCTTTGTGCACCGCAGCTACGGCGAGCGCGATACCTTCAATGATGCCGACCTTGGCAAAAATACTGGCACACCGACTGCAACGCTCGGGCACTTCCTGGCGCGTAAGGATGTGGGCAATGTCGATCGCTACGGCCCGGTAGTTGAGCAGTTCTATATCCGCATGGCCAAGCCGAAGGTCGTCACCCAAGACCAGTTCGAGGCTATGGGCGATTGGTCGCTGACCAAGGTGAAGGCCTACCGCAAGACCCTGATGGACCAAGGCTATGACGGCATGTACATCCAGGGCCTGGCCTGGCCGGTTGTGTTTGAAGGAAAGAACATCAAGGCCAAGCGCAATGCTGGAACCTTCAACGAAAGCGCCAGTGCTCGATACAACGTCAACGACCAGACCAAAACCCCAGCGTTTGTGCGTTGGTTTGGTGATTGGCAGGCCGCCCGTGCCGAAGCCAGGCTGGATGCTATGAAGCCCATCACCATCCGCACACCTGCAGAGTGGAGTGGTCTGCCGTTGGCGGATCTGCGTCGTCGTGTTGAGGCTTCACTAGAAGCGCTTGGCGACTCCAATAAGCCGCTGCAGCACCCTGAGATTGGCGAAGTCAGAATTGTGAAGCGCGGTATCAGTAAGGCACTGTCTGCTAGTGCAGACCCGGCGAAGTTGCTGGTTCTGGGCGATCTGCGTAAGGCTTTCGAGGGCAGTATCTACGCATCATCCAAACCGGCAGAAGGCAAGCCAAATGTGATGGGCTACGACAAGTTGCTTGCGCGGGTGAATGTCGATGGCCAGGAAATGGTGGCGGTGCTGACAGTGGAAACCCTGCGCAATGGGCAGCAGTTCTACAACGCGGTGACCCTGAATGACGGGCAAAAAAAAGCCCCAGTAGCATCTCCGCGGGATACCCCCATTGCTGGGGAACGCGCCACATCGGCCAATACTGGGACCACGAACTTTGTACGCCGAGAGCTGGAGCGAGTCAACCCGGATAACGTCTCGAAGGTGGTAGATGCCGATGGACGGCCGCTGGTGGTGTATCACGGAACTACTGGTGATTTTTCTGCGTTTTCCAGTGAGTTTTTTGGTGATGGTGATGGGCGCCTTGATTGGGGTGAGGGTTTCTACTTCACCGATCGTGCCGACGCAGCCAATGGCTATGCGAGTGGTGACGGTGGCAATGTGATGCCGGTGTTTCTTAGCATCAAGAATCCAGCAACGAATCAGGTGATGCTTTCGCCAGAAGTGCAGGATGCTCTGGGTGATGATATGGGCTTCGAAGACATTTCGAGTCTATTGGAGTCGAAAGGCTACGACGGGGTTGAGTTCACTCATCGCGACGGAGCCAAAGAGTATGTTGCTTTCCGCTCTGAGCAGATTAAGTCAGCCACCGGCAACAACGGCGACTTCGACCCAGCCAACCCCGATATCCGCTACAGCCTGAACGATGACGCGGCCACCACCGAAGCGCTGCGCAAGCTTGGCCTGGGCGGCAAGGATGCTGATGGCGTAGTCGAGCAGATCCGCAACATGACGCTGGGCGGCCTGCAGGCGAAGCTTAGCGAATGGTCTACCCGCTCTGAGGAAGGCTTGTTCGATGGACTGGCCGGTATTCGCCTTGCTGAAGAGGCTGTAGGCGTTACGGACGCCAACAATCAGGGTTATGTATCCGCACGGATGGCTAGCGGTATTGCTGACGTGATGCATGGCGTACTGCATTACGCTGCACCCGAGTGGCGCAATGGCGTGATTGCTGGCAAAGCGGACACTCGCGGCGTGCTGGAGATACTGGGTGATCTGGGGCAGGACAACCTGACCCCTTGGTTGGCCTGGCTGGGCGGTAAGCGTGCGCAGATGCTCAAAGCGCAAGGGCGTGAGAACAACCTGACCGATGCCGATATCGCCGAGCTGATCGCAATGGGTAATGGCAAGGAAGTACTGTTCGAAAAGGTGTACCAGGACTATGCCAAGGTAAACGAGGCGGTGCTGGACCTGGCTGAGCAGGCGGGGCTGATTGACCAGAGCGCCCGGGCGAAGTGGGCGACCGAGTACTACGTGCCGTTTTACCGTGTTGATGAGAGCGAAGGCCTGTTCAGTGGCCCGCGCTCGAAAAAAGGCCTTTCCCACCAGTCGGCCGCGATCAAAGCGTTGAAGGGCGGCACACTGCCGACCAATGATCTGCTGACCAACATGCTGCAGGGCTGGACCAAGCGCATTGACGCCTCGATGAAGAACAAGGCGCTGATGGAGGTGGTCGATAACCTGCAGGGCAGCGAGTATCTGACGGACGAGAGCCCGCGCTACCAGCAGGTGCTTATATCCCGCAGCCAGATTGCCGACCAGATCCGCAAGGATCGGAAAGCGCTGGCCATGGCCGCTGAAATGCTGGGGCTGCCGGCCGAGAGTAAGTTCCTCAAGGTGGCAAACCAGCTAATGAAGCCAGAAAACGAGGGCTTTGAGCAGCTTTGGACGCGGGTGGCGCCGACTGATCCGGACATCATCCGGCTGCAGCGTGGCGGAAAGAATGAGTACTACCGCGTCAACGATGAGAGCCTGCTGCGCGGCCTGAAGTTTATGGAAGGCAGTGTGTTCAATGACCCGATCACCCGCATCGGTCGGACGTTTAAGCGCCTGCTGACCACGGGTGTTACGGCCTCGCCTGATTTTATCCTGCGCAACTTTATCCGCGATGCGGCGCATGCCTGGATGATCAACAAAGATGGCTTTGTGCTGGGCAAGGACTCGATCAAGGGTATGCGCGACGCGCTGCGTGAGGATCAGGACTATCGCGATTTGATGTTTGCCGGCGGCAGTTTCCAGGGCGGTTATGTTCACGGTACCGACCCTGAGGCCTCGGCGCAGATCATCCGTCGCGCGCTAGAGAAGAAAGGCTTAACTAGCGAGCAGCAGAGCGCCTACATGGGCAGCCTGGTGAATACCCCGGCCAAGGTGGCGGGCATGTTGGGTAAAGGCTGGCAGGCTTACCGCACGCTGGGCGACAAGGTGGAGAACGCCAACCGGTTGAGCACCTACAAGGCAGCACTGGCCGCCGGCAAGTCACCGCGCCAGGCCGCTTATGAGGCGAAGGATCTGATGGACTACAGCCTGCGCGGCAACTTCGCCGCGGCGCAGTGGTTTACCGACGTGGTGCCATTCCTCAATGCGCGCATGCAGGGCCTGTACAAGCTGGGTCGGGCGGTTAGGGGTGACAAGACTCTGATCGCCAAGGAGGTGGCCATGAAGGGCGGCTATATCGCGCTGTTCTCGCTGATGCTCGCCGGGCTGAATGATGACGATGAGCGCTACCAGGCGCTGATGGACTGGGACAAGGATATGCATTGGCACATCTTCTTAGGTGACCAGCACTTCCGCATTCCCAAGCCGTTCGAGCTGGGGCTGATCTTCGGTACCGTGCCTGAGCGTCTGCTGCACACGCTGACTGGCACCCAGGATGGTGGCGACTTGGCCAAGGCCGTTTCGCAGGGCGTGTTCCAGACCCTGGCATTCAACCCGGTACCGCAGTTCTATCAGCCGATCCGCGAGCTGCAGGCTAACCGCAACTTCTTCCGCGATTCGCCGATCGAGGATATGAGCGACGAGGGCAAGCTGCCAGAAGCGCGCTTTGATGAACGCACCAGTGCACTGGGCCGGGTACTTGGCCAGGTCACCGGGCCGACACTTGGGCTGTCACCCAAGCAACTTGACCATCTGGTGCAGGGTTACACCGGTACCCTTGGTGGTTATGTGCTGGGGATGTCGAGCCTGATCGCCAGCGCCTTTGATGGGGTGGATAGCCCAACAGCCCGCGCCAGTGATCTGCCTGTGCTGAAGGTGCTCTACCAGGGTGACGCAGTGCGTTCGACTCAGTATCAGTCGCAGTTCTACGACATGATGCAGGAAGCCGATCAGCTGCACCGCACGGTCAAGGCATACCGGGATGAAGGGAAGGTCGAGGCCGCTGCGAAACTGCTGGAAAGCAGCAGCGACAAACTCAAGCACCGTGCGGCACTGGGCTTGGCACGTCAGCAGTTGGGTGCTGTGCGCCGGCAGATGGACGCTGTGTATCGGGATGCGCAGATGGATGGTGATGCTAAGCGTCAGCGGTTGACCGAGCTGCAGCTGCGCTCGAATCAGATTGCCGAGCGGGTTGTGCGACTGGCTGGAAAGGACTTCTAGAGGATCATGCCAAGGATGGCAACGACCGTAACGATGGCGCCGCAGAGCAGGGCAAGGCCCCAGAAGGTAGATTCGGCAGCGGCGCGGGTAGACTTTTTAGTGGTGGCGAACAGGCCGTAACCCACTGCAAGGACGATACCGCCCAGCACGGGATTGGCCAGCAGCGAGAACATGCCAAGCACCATAAGGATTCCGCCGATGTAGACCTGAGCCATGCTGGTTCTCCCGTTAATTGAAGAACCAGTTTAGGGCTGTGGGGTAGGTGGCGGCGAGGGCCTGTTCAGGCCCTTTTGCTGAAATCACCTATCACTACGTTGCCTTTCTCCAGGGCATCGAGGTGATCGGCATACCACTGCATCATGGCGCGGCGATGCTCCAAGTACTTGGCTTTGTTGTAAACGCCGGCCGTGCCTTTCTTCTTGTGGGATAGCTGGGCCTCGATGTGGTTTTCGTCGAAGCCCTTTTCGTTCAGCAAGGTGCTGGCAATGTGGCGGAAGCCGTGGCCGGTTTGTTCGCCCTGGTATCCCATGCGGCGCAGCGCCATGTTGAACACCATATTGCTGAGCGGCTTGGTGCGATCGTTACGCCCGGGGAACAGTAAGCCGTAGCCTCCGGACAGCTGTTTTAGCTCCTGCAGGATGGCCAGTGATTGGGTAGACAGTGGCACCAGATGCTCGCGGGCTTTCTTCATGCGCTCGGCAGGTACCGTCCACAAGGCGCCGTCCAGATCAAACTCACTCCAGTGGGCCTCGCGCACTTCGCTCGGGCGCATGCCGTTGATGATCAGCAGGCGCAGGCCTAGCTTCACCGCACGCGCGCCGCTGTAGGCAGTCACTGCACGCAGCAGCTCGGGTAGGCGTTCCTCGCTGACGTGGGCATAGTTTTCAGATTGCTTGGTCTGTAGGAACTTATCGAGCCCGTCGACCGGGTTGTTTACTGCGCGGCCGGTGACCCTGGCTAGGTCGTAAATCTCTTTGCAGTAACGGCGCACATTGCCCAGCTGATCGAGGATGCCTTTCTTCTCCATGCCACGGAACAGATCCATCCACTCCATGGAAGTGATATCGAGATAGGAGCGTTTGCCTAGCTTCGGGAATACATGCAGATCTAGGGCGCCGATCACCCGCTTGGAATACCCATCGCCCCAGCCAGTTTTGCGCGTGGCATACCACTCGCGTGCCAGTAGCTCGAAGGTGTTTTCGATTTTGGCCTTTTCCGTGGCTTCGTCTGCCTTGCGCTGGGTTGATGGATCAACGCCTTGGGCAATGAGCGTCCTGGCCGCTTGCGCTTTCTCGCGTGCGGCGGCAGCGCTGACGCTGGGGTAGGGGCCTAAGCCAAGCCAGGATCGGGCTTTCGATCCTGGTTTCGAGTAGCGAAGTTCCCACAGCTTCTGGCCGGACGGTTTGACCCGAAAGTACAGGCCCTGGCCGTCGTGTTCACGGTAGGTTTTATCCTCTGGCTCAAGGCCGGCGAGGGTGCTGTCGGCCATCGGCCGGCGCTTGATATCCGCTCTTTTCATGCCTGTTTGGTATGCCGTGTTCTATTGAATCGGCAGCATACCAATCGGCATACCAAATTGTTAGGGATAAGCTGAAACAAGATGGGATTATCTGAAACAACAAAGCCGGCTACAGAGGCCGGCTTTATTGGTGTTTCGAAACATGCTGGTACATGGTGAAACAAGCAAGTGGTCGGAGAGACAGGATTCGAACCTGCGACCTTCTCGTCCCGAACGAGACGCGCTACCAAGCTGCGCTACACTCCGAATGGGTCGAAATTTTACTGAGAAAGTTTTACCGCACAAGGGCTTAGGTTTTAATTTTTTCTATTGGCCAAGCGCTTTGAATATATCGATCAGAGCCCAGGCGCTGAGCAAGTAGTACGTGGCAACGCCTGGGTTATCGGCTTACAGCTCTTTGACGGTACGCACTTGATCCTTGTTGACCTTGGCGCGTTTGCCATCGAGTTGTTCGAACTCGTAGAAGCCCGAATCCTCGTCAAAATTCGGCTCGTCGATGGTCTGAATTTCGCGGCCATCATTGAGGGTGATTACCGTTGGCGACGCGCAACCAGTCAGCGCGACCAGGCCCAAGGTAAGCAGCAATGCTGGAATAATCCGCTGAGACATGGGTTTCTCCTTGATTGGATAGATGTTTTTACCCTGCTTGTGACGAAACTTTGCCGGTCAAGTTCCCTTGCCGATGTTTATCCGCGTGTCGTCAACAAGTCGGGCGTGTTGAAGTTGGCCAGGCGAGGGTCACCGAGTGGGCACTCCACTGTCAATGGATTAAGGCTGCGCAACCAGCGTTGCGGGCTGCGTTCGCCGGCTTGCCAGGCCTGCTCCAGGTCAGCATGCAGTGCACGGGGAAAGACGCTGAACAGCGGTTCGAGAAACTCGCCCTGACGCACTACAACTGCGCGCTCACCGGCCAGGCTCAGTAGCGCCTCCAGCAGCGGTCTGTCGAGTTGCGGGGCATCACACGGCAGGATCAATACATTCGCCTGGCGTGCGGCGCGCAGGCCGGCGCGAATGCCCGCCAGCGGGCCTTGAAAGTCCGCCTCGTCATCACTGACCAAGCGATCCGCGAAGGGGGCATAGCGCTCGGCGTTGCGGTTGCAGGAGATAAGCAGGTCATCGGTTAGCGGCCTCACCAGCTCGTGCAGCCAGGCGATTAGCGGGCGGCCTTGCCAGTCGAGCAGGCCCTTGTCGGCGCCGCCCATGCGTTGCCCACGGCCGCCCGCAAGCAGCAAAACAGAACAGCGGGGCAGGGTCGTGGGAGCGGGCATGCGCAGTCTCCGAAAGCGGGCCTGTGATATAACGGCCGGCATTATCGCCCATAACTGGAAGCCTGCCATGAACCACAAGGCCGAGGCACATTTCGTGCCCTTGAATATCGCGGTGTTGACCGTCAGCGACACCCGCAGCCTGGAAACCGATACCTCCGGCCAGCTGTTTGTTGACCGCCTGCAGGCGGCCGGCCATCAGCTTGCCGCCCGGGTTTTGCTCAAAGACGATCTGTACAAGATTCGCGCCCAGGTCGCCACCTGGATTGCCGAGGATCAGGTGCAGGTGGTGCTGATTACCGGCGGTACCGGCTTTACTGGTCGTGATAGCACACCGGAAGCGGTGAGCTGTTTGCTGGACAAGCAGGTCGATGGTTTTGGTGAGCTGTTCCGGCAGATTTCTGTGCCTGATATCGGCACCTCCACCATTCAGTCCCGCGCTCTGGCAGGCCTGGCCAATGGCACCCTGGTCTGCTGCCTGCCGGGCTCGACCAACGCCTGCCGCACCGCCTGGGATGGCATCCTGGGTGAGCAGCTGGATAACCGCCACCGCCCATGCAATTTCGTTCCGCACCTCAAATCGGTGGCCGCCTGCGAGAGCCGTGGATGAGCTGCTGTGACAAGCCGGGATTGATGCCCGTTGAGGCGGCGCTGGCGCGGTTGCTGGCGCAGGCCGAGGCCAGCGCGATTGTTGAATGCGAGCGGGTCAACCTGAGCGACGCCGCAGGCCGGGTGTTGGCCGAGCCGTTGCTGGCCGAGTTGGATCTGCCGCCCTGGGACAACAGCGCCATGGATGGCTACGCCCTGCGCTTGGCCGATTGGAATGGCCAGCCGCTGGTCGTCAGCCAACGCATTCAGGCCGGCAGTGCGCCGCAGCCGTTGCAGCCCGGCACCTGTGCGCGGATCTTTACCGGCGCGCCGCTGCCAGCCGGCGCTGATACTGTGGAAATGCAGGAAAACGCCGTGCTCGGTGAGGACGGCCGCGTTGCCTTTAGCGAGCCGCTCAAGCGCGGGCAGAACGTGCGCGCTCAGGGCCAGGAAACCCGTGTTGGCGATAGCGTTCTACCCGCCGGCACGCGTCTAGGTCCGATTGAGCTGGGCTTGGCGGCGTCCTTGGGTTGCGCTGAATTGAATGTACGCCGCCGACCTCGGGTGGCGGTGCTGTCCACGGGGGATGAGCTGGTCGAACCGGGTCAGCCGCTTGGGCCCGGGCAAATCTACAACAGCAATCGCCGCGTGCTGATCGCTTGGCTGCAGCGACTGGGCTGCGAAGTCGTGGATGGCGGCATTCTGCTCGATGACCTGGAGCAGACCCGCGCAGCGCTGGCTGCGTTGAGCGACGTTGACCTGATTCTCTCCACCGGCGGCGTATCGGTGGGCGAGGCGGATTTCCTGGGTATGGCCTTGCGTGAAGAAGGCGAGCTGGCGCTGTGGAAGTTGGCAATCAAACCGGGCAAACCGCTGACCTGCGGGCAGTTTCGCGGCGTACCGGTGATCGGCCTGCCGGGTAATCCGGCTTCGACGCTGGTGACTTTCGGCCTGCTCGCGCGGCCTTATCTGCTGCGCCGTTTAGGTGTGCAGCGGGTCGAGCCGCTGGGCTTTCCGATGCCGGCGGGTTTCACCTGGAGCAAGCCGGGCAATCGCCGCGAATACCTGCGCGCGCGTCTGGAAAACGGACGCGTGGTGCCTTATCCAAATCAAAGCTCCGGGGTGCTACGCAGCGCTGCCTGGGCTGAGGGCTTTGCCGAAGTGCTGGAGGGCACCACGCTTGCCGAGGGCGACAGCCTGAGGTTTATTCCGCTCAGCGAGATCCTCGGGTAGGTCAGCGTACTTGCTGCCTCCTTGTGGGGGATGGCGCTTTACCCATCCACCAAGGTAGTCAGCTATTGCGCCGGCTCTCGCGAAATTCGCCTGGGGTCTGCCCGGTCCAGGTCTTGAAGCTGCGGTGGAACGAGCGCGACTCGGTAAACCCTAGATAGCTGGCGATATCCTGAATCGCCAGGTCGCTGCGCAGCAGGTAATGTTCGGCCAGTTCCTGGCGTAGTTCATCGAGAATCTGCTGGTAGCTGGTGCCGGCCAATTGAAGGTGACGCTGCAGGGTGCGCACCGTCATGTTGAATTTCTCCGCCACGCGTTCCTTACGTGGCAGGCCATCCTTGAGCAGCAGGCGCAGGGCGTTTTTTACCCGCTGCGGCAGTGGCTCGTTGTCGTCCAGTCCAGCCATCAGGGTCAGGGCGTGTTCTTCCAGGGTGCGCAGCAGGTTGGCATCGGCCTGACGCAGCGGCACAGCGAGGTATTCCAGCGGCACGATCAGCGCATTGCAGCTTTGCTCGAAGCGGATCGGGCAGCCGAAAATCGTCTGGTACTCGGCACTATCGGCGCCCTCAGGTAGGGCGTGCTCGAACCACACCTCCCGTGGCGAGCTATCTGAGTCGGAGATCCAGCGCGCATACAGCAACCACGAAGCCAGTACGTTTTCCACCATATGCCGGCGGATCGGCTCAGCCTGATGGCGACAGGTCCAGATCAGGCGAACGTGGTCTGCGCCGGCCTCGACCCGGCTGACACCCATGTCCCCCACCAGTTTCTCGTAAGGCACGATGCGGCTCATGGCCTCACCGAGGGTTGCACAGTTCATGGTGATATAGCCCAGCACGCTCCACGAACCCGGCTGCACAAAGCGCGCGCAGTGCAGGCCAAACAGCGGGTCAGCCGACACCTTGAGCAAGTGATCGAGCAGGCGCTCATGGGTTTCACTGGGGATGCGTTTGCTGTTGTCGGCCAGGTCCTCGGTTTTGATGCCGGCGGCCGCCAACGCCTGGTCGATATCCAGGCCCAATTGCTCGGCGTGGCGCAGGTACTTGAGCAGGGAAGGGACAGAGGTATAACCGAGGTTTTCCATGAACTGTTCTTATTCTGAATGTCTTGATTGGCGATATCGCCTGGCTCGATACGACAGTGACGCCTTGAAACGGCCAGCTAGTATAGGCAGCCATCGAGGGTGACTGAAATATCCGGGAGATACAGATGCGACGTTGGAACGGCTGGGGTGATGACGCAACAGTGGTGGAACTGCCGGCCCATGGCGAGGCTTTTCTTGCCGAACTGGTCGGCTCGGGTCAGTTGCTGGCCGATGCCAGCCTGGAGCAGGTTCTGGCACAGGTGCCGGCCTCGCGTCTGCAGGCCCACCCGCTGATTTGCCTGAATGCCGAAGACCGCGTGCGTCACGCCCGCGGCCAGAGCCTGCCGGACTGGCTGGCGATGCGTTCCGGCGATTTTGGCGTGTTTCCCGATGGCGTGGCCTACCCGGAAAGCGCTGCGCAGATCCGCGAGTTGCTGGCCTGGGCCAGCCAGCATGACCTGATCGTCATTCCTTACGGCGGTGGCACCTCGGTGGCCGGTCATATCAACCCACAGGCCAGCAACAAACCGGTGCTGACCCTGTCGCTGGCGCGCATGAGCAAGCTAATCGAGATCGACCACGACAGCCTGATTGCCACCTTCGGCCCTGGCGCCAATGGTCCGCAAGTGGAAAGCCAGCTGCGCGCTCAGGGCTACACCTTGGGCCATTTCCCGCAGTCCTGGGAGCTTTCGACATTGGGTGGCTGGGTCGCCAGCCGTTCCAGCGGGCAGCAATCGCTGCGCTACGGACGTATCGAGCAGCTGTTTGCCGGCGGCAAGGTCGAGACCTTCGCTGGCACCCTGGAAATTCCGACCTTCCCGGCCTCTGCCGCGGGGCCAGACCTGCGCGAAATCCTCATGGGTTCGGAAGGGCGCTTCGGCATCATCTCCGAGGTCAAGGTACGCATCACCCGCCTGGCCGAGCAGGAAAATTTCTACGCGGTATTTTTGCCCAACTGGCAGCAGGCGCTGAGCGCCATTCGCAGCCTGGCCCAGGCGCGGGTGCCGTTGTCGATGCTGCGCCTGTCCAACGCCATTGAAACCAAAACCCAGCTGGCCCTGGCCGGCCATCCGCAGCAGATCGCCTGGCTGGAGAAATACCTGGCCCTGCGCGGCGCCCGCGAGGGCAAGTGCATGCTGACCTTCGGCGTTACCGGCAGCCGTACGCAGAATGCCGCCTCGCTGAAGCAGGCGAAGAAGTTGCTGAAGAGCTTTGGTGGCGTATTTACCGGCACCTTGCTGGGCAAGAAATGGGCAGAAAACCGCTTCCGTTTCCCCTACTTGCGCCACGGCCTGTGGGCCGCCGGCTACGCGGTGGATACCCTGGAAACCGCCACCGACTGGAGCAATGTCGATAACCTGCTGAACAAGGTCGAAACGAGCCTGCGCTCAGGCCTGAGTGAGGAGGGCGAGCAGGTGCATGTGTTTACCCACCTGTCCCACG
The DNA here is from genome assembly GCF_011636575.1 of Pseudomonas sp. OTU750018. Taxonomy (NCBI): domain Bacteria; kingdom Pseudomonadati; phylum Pseudomonadota; class Gammaproteobacteria; order Pseudomonadales; family Pseudomonadaceae; genus Pseudomonas; species Pseudomonas sp. OTU750018. The sequence goes on along the minus strand of NZ_JAAPAU010000001.1, from coordinate 257,560 downwards.
TCTACAACGAAGGCTCGAGCATCTACACCACTTACGTGTTCCGCCCAGGTGCGAACTACGCCGAGGCCATGGCGCGCTGGCAGAAGCTCAAGCATGCCGCCAGCCTGACTATCGCCGAGAACCGCGGCACCATCAGTCATCAGCACGGTGTCGGCCGCGATCATGCGCCTTACCTGCCGGTGGAGAAGGGCGAGCTGGGTATGGCCACCCTCAAGGCGCTGGCTGGGCATTTCGACCCTGAGCAGCGCCTGGCTCCCGGCGTGTTGCTGCAGGATTGATGATGAGCCAGTGGAACGCCGCCTGGCGTGAACAGGCCTTGCCTGAGCTGGCTGCACGCGACTGGGACCTGATCGTCGTCGGCGGCGGCATCAGCGGTGCCGGAATTTTGCGTGAAGCGGCGCGGCGCGGTTGGAAATGCCTGCTGCTGGAGCAGCGCGACTTCGCCTGGGGCACGTCCAGTCGCTCCTCGAAGATGGTGCATGGCGGATTGCGCTATATCGCCAAGGGCCAGTTCGGCCTGACCCGCGATTCGGTGCGCGAGCGCGAGCGCTTGCTGCAGGAAGCGCCGGGGTTGGTCGACCCCTTGAGTTTTATCATGGCGCATTACCAGGGCGGCTTTCCCGGCCCGCGAGTGTTCGGCGGGCTGCTGGCGGTCTATGACGCCCTGGCCGGCAAGCGCAATCACCTGTACTACCCGTTGCAGCAACTGCTTTATCTGGCCCCAGGTCTGAAGGAAGACGGTCTGCTTGGTGGTACGCGCTTTTTCGATGCGGTCACCGATGATGCGCGCCTGGTACAGCGCGTGCTGGGTGAGGCCCGCGCCGAGGGCGGCGAAGCGCTCAACGGCATGCGCGTAGTCGAGTTGCGGCGCGAAGACGGGCGCGTTACTGGCCTGCTCGCCGAAGACAGCGAAAGCGGCCTGCAGTATCGCTTCAAGACCCGCGCGGTGGCGCAGGCCACAGGTGCTTGGGCCGATCAGCTGCGGCAGAAAACCGGGCTGGAGCATATCCGTCCGCTGCGCGGCAGCCACCTGCTGGTGCCGGCCTGGCGCCTTCCGGTGGCACATGCGTTTAGCTTTATGCATGCGGCGGACAAGCGTCCGGTGTTTGTCTTCCCCTGGGAAGGCGCGACCGTGATTGGCACCACCGACCTGGATCACCCGGCGCCATTAGCCGAAGAAGCGCGAATCAGCCCGGATGAAGTTGACTACCTGCTGGCCGCCTGTGGCCAGCAGTTTCCTGCTGCCGCGATCAACGCGGCGGATGTGCTGTCGACCTGGGCCGGAGTGCGCCCGGTGGTCACGGATGGCAGTGAAGGGCGCAAACCTTCGGATGAAAAACGCGAACATGCGCTGTGGGTTGAGCCCGGTTGCGTGACCCTGGCCGGCGGCAAGCTGACCACTTTCCGCCTGTTGGCGCTGGAAGTGCTGCAGGCTTGCGCGCCGATGGTTGGCCGTACGCTGGATGATCAGGGCGCGGCGACCTTTGCTGTCGTACCGCAGCAGCCGATGCCGCAGTTAAGCCCGGCTCAGCAGAAGCGCCTGATTGGTCGTTATGGTCGGGCGCTGCCGCGAGTACTGGCGTTGTTCGATGAGCTGGGTGTCGAGCAGGTTTCCGGCACGGACACGCTGTGGGCCGAACTGGCCTGGGCGGCCGAACAGGAGCTGGTGCTGCACCTGGATGACCTGCTGCTGCGCCGCACCCGTTTGGGCCTGTTGTTGGCGTGCGGCGCGGCGGCCGAACTGCCGCGTATCCGTGCGCTGTGTCAGGCCCGCCTGGGGTGGGATGACGCGCGCTGGCAAGAGGAAGAACAGGCGTATCGGCAACTTTGGCAGCGTTGCTACAGCCTGCCGGCGGAAGATGGATCACGAGTAAGGACGGCGTCTTGAGCGAGAAAAGTTATCTGCTGGCTATCGACAATGGCACCCAGAGCATTCGGGCGCTGTTGTTTGATCTTCAGGGCAATCTGCTCGCCAAGGGCAAGGTGGAACTTGAGGCTTACTACTCCAAGCAACCCGGCTGGGCCGAGCAGGATCCGGAATACTACTGGGCCAGCCTCGGTGAAGCCTGCGCACAGCTATGGCAGCAAGTGGATATCGACCGTAGCCTGATCAAGGGTGTGTCACTCACCACCCAGCGTGGCACCCTGATCAATGTTGACTCGCAAGGCCAACCGCTGAGACCCGCGATGCTATGGCTCGATCAGCGTCAGGCCAAGGTCGAAGGGCGGATCACCGGGCCTTGGGGGTGGCTGTTCAAGATCGCTGGGGTGCAAGCCACGGTGGATTACTTCCGCGCTCAGGCCGAGGTTAACTGGATCGCCCAGAACCAGCCGGACATCTGGGCCAAGACGCACAAGGTGCTGCTGCTTTCAGGGTTTCTTACTCACCGGCTGTGCGGCCAGTTTGTCGACTCGCTGACCAGTTGCGTGGCTTATCTGCCATTCGACTACAAACGCCTGCAGTGGGCCAAGCCCGGCGACTGGAAATGGCAGGCCATGCCGGTGCGTCGCGAGCAGTTACCGGAGCTGTGCAAGCCTGGCGAATTGCTCGGCCACATCACGGCGGCTGCCAGCCGACATACCGGGATTCCTGAAGGCCTGCCGCTGATTGCAGCGGGTGCCGACAAGGCCTGTGAGGTGCTTGGCGCGGGCGGCGTAGAGCCGACCATGGCGTGCTTGTCCTACGGCACCACGGCGACGATCAACACCACCCGCAGTAAGTACCTGGAAACCATCCCGCTGATCCCGCCATACCCGTCGGCGATTCCTGATCACTTCAACACCGAGGTGATGATTTATCGCGGTTTCTGGATGGTCAGTTGGTTCAAAAAAGAATTTGGTCTACGAGAAATGCAGCGGGCTAAGGAGCTGGGCGTAGAGCCCGAGGCGCTGTTCGATGAGCTGGTCAACAGCGTGCCGGCCGGCTCTATGGGCCTGATGCTGCAACCCTACTGGTCGCCGGGCATCCGCGAACCGGGGCTGGAGGCCAAAGGCTCGATCATCGGCTTTGGTGACGTGCACACCCGCGCGCACATCTACCGGGCGATTCTTGAAGGCCTGGCTTATGCCCTGCGCCAGGGCAAGGAGAAGATCGAGAAGCGTTCGGGCACGCGCATCACCCGCCTGCGCGTTTCTGGTGGTGGTTCACAGAGCGATGCGGCGATGCAGCTGACGGCCGATATCTTCGGCCTGCCTGCCGAGCGCCCGCATCTGTATGAAACCAGCGGCCTGGGCGCGGCGATCAATTGTGCGGTGGGGCTTGGTCTTTACCCGGATTACCCAACAGCCATTGCCGCGATGACCCGGGTGGGCCAGGTGTTCGAGCCTAATGCGGAGGCGCAGCGCACCTATCAGCAGCTGTACACTCAGGTTTATCAGCGCATGTACAAGCAGCTGAAGCCGCTGTATCAGACCATTCGCAAGATTACTGGGTATCCGGCGTAAAGCCGCTTAGCGGCGCACAGGTTCTGCTGCGCCGCTAAGCCATCTCTGCTGGTTATGCCACATCCACCAGGATGATTTCGCTGTCTTCGATGGCCGTCACCCGGATCACTTCTACATCGCTGACTGCCACACCATCACGAGCCTGGGCGCTAACGCCGTTGACCTCAATGCTGCCGCTGGCGGCCACCAGATAAGCCTTGCGAGAAGCACCAATCGGATACTCGGTGCTTTGGCCCGCTTGCAGGGTGGCTGCGGCCATCCGTGCATTGGTACGGATCGACAGGGCGTCCTGATCTTCAGCAAAGCCGCTGGCCAGGGTGACGAAGGTGCCCGCGCGCTCACCTTTGGGGAACGGCTTGGCGCCCCAGGACGGCGGTAGGCCCGACTGGTTGGGTTGAATCCAGATCTGGAAGATCTTGGTGGTGGTGTCTTCCAGGTTGTATTCGCTGTGGGCAATCCCGGTACCGGCGCTCATCACTTGCACATCACCGGCTTCGGTACGGCCATGGTTACCCAAGTTGTCCTTGTGGGTGATTGCCCCTTGGCGTACATAGGTGATGATTTCCATGTCGCGGTGTGGGTGGGTCGGGAAGCCGGTGTGCGGCGCGATTTCATCATCGTTCCAGACCCGCAGCGGCCCCCAGTTTATGCGCGCTGGGTCATAGTATTCGGCAAAGGAAAAATGATGGCGGGCATTCAGCCAACCGTGATGGGCACCGCCGAGCTCGGCGAAGGGGCGTACGTCGATCATCTGCATATCCTCATTTAAGGAGCACCGGCTTTCAGCGGCGGTGTTCATTGGCGATGTAAGGATGATCTAATAAATTAATGCGATTAAAAATGCGTAAATATTGAGCCTAATAATCTATTTAGTTGATGTTTATTTCGTCACTTGCCGGTTGGTGCAACCTCAAGCCCTGTCGCTCAATCTTTGTGTTGAAACGTGAAAGGATGCTGTGAATGCAAGAACGTAAAGCGCTGCTGATTCTGCATGGTAAGCAAGCTCTCAATGCAGAGGTGCGTGCTGCGGTGCAGGCGCGTCGTGAAGAGGGCTGGCACGTGGATGTGCGGGTCACCTGGGAGGGGGGCGATGCACAGCGTCTGGTCAATGAGGCATTGCAGGCGGGCTACCCAACCCTTATTGCCGGCGGTGGTGATGGCACTCTGCGTGACGTGGCTGAAGCTATGGCGTTGGCAAAAACCAAGGCCAGTCTGGCGCTGTTGCCGTTGGGTACAGCCAATGATTTTGCGCGTGCGGCCGGTATTCCGCTCGAGCCACTGGCTGCTTTGAGCTTGTTGGATATACCGGCGCAGCCGATCGATCTGGGCGAAGTGGATGGTCAGGTGTTCCTGAATATGGCCACGGGCGGTTTTGGCTCTAACGTCACCGCCAACACGTCGGAAGACCTCAAACGCATGCTCGGCGGTGCGGCTTATTTTTTGACGGGCTTGACCCGTTTTGCCGAAGTGCAATCGTCGTTTGGCCGCTTTACCGGACCGGATTTTCAGTGGGAAGGCGAGTTTCTCGCGCTCGGCATCGGCAATGGCCGACAGGCCGGCGGTGGGCATGTGCTATGCCCGCAGGCGCGAGTCAACGATGGTTTGTTGGATGTCTGCATCGTGCCGGCGGCAGCGGATGTGGTAGGCACCCTCGGTACGCTGCTGTCTGGCGGAATCAATGGCCTGCAGAGTGTAGCCCTCAGCGCACGGCTGCCTTGGCTGAAAGTCGAAGCCCCCGAAGGCCTGGATCTCAATCTGGATGGTGAGCCGATGGAAAGCCGCAAACTGCGGTTCGCGGCCAGGCCGAAGGCGTTACGTGTGCATTTGCCGGAAGACTCGCCGCTGCTGGTTGAATAAGTCGAGCGGCTTCTGCCGCCTGACTGGCCTAGTCGCCGCGCTTATCGCATGATGGCGCTGCGCCATCTGCCTTCAGATGCACGGCAGATGGCCGATACACCCGGGTATGGCTATTTGAGCTAGGCTAGATCGATAAGTGAACAGGAGCGCATGATGGCCGGCATTCTCGACTCAGTGAACCAACGCACCCAGCTGGTGGGTGAGAACCGCTTGGAAATTCTCATGTTCCGCCTGGCGGGTCGGCAGCTGTTTGCGATCAACGTCTTCAAGGTGCAGGAAGTCCTGCAAATGCCCAAGCTGACGCTGATGCCGCAGCGCCATCGTTTTGTCTGTGGGGTGGTCAACCTGCGTGGGCAGACGTTGCCAGTGATCGATCTGTCCCAGGCCATCGGCATGCGCCCGATTGTGCCGGATGAGCGCAGCACCATTATCGTCACTGAGTACAACCGCTCTGTGCAGGCTTTTCTGGTCGGTGGGGTTGAACGCATCCTCAACCTCAATTGGGAATCCATCTTGCCGCCACCCGGTGGCGCCGGGCGTCAGCATTACCTGACCGCCATCACCAAGGTTGAAGACCAGATCGTCGAAGTGATCGACGTGGAAAAAGTCTTGGCGGAAATCAGCCCGATGAGTACCAAGGTCTCTCCGGAAAAACTCGCCGATCCGTTGCTGGAGCATGCCAAAGGACGCGAAGTGCTGCTGGTGGATGACTCCAACGTGGCCATGAGTCAGCTCAAGGGCACCATGGCGCAATTGGATATCCGTTGCCATGCCGCCAGCGATGGCTTGCGTGCCCTTAACCTGCTGAAGAGCTGGGCTGATGCCGGCGTCGATGTGCATGAAAAGTTGTTGATGGTGATCACCGATGCGGAAATGCCGGAGATGGACGGCTACCGGCTGACCACCGAAATTCGCAACGACTCACGTCTCAAGGACTTGTACGTGGTGCTGCACACCTCGCTTTCAGGCAGTTTCAACGAGGCCATGGTTAAGAAGGTCGGCTGCGACAACTTCCTCTCCAAGTTTCAGCCGGACAAACTGGTGGATGTGGTGCACCAGCGTTTGGCCCTGCTGCACCCCGAGGAATAAGCCTGACGCGGGCGTCAGGCTGGCATGCACCTTCTGTTTATTCGCTTAGCCGCTGGCGCAGGTGTTCAATGCGCTCGCGGTTAACGTCGAAATCCGCGTAGCCCAGGCGCGATGCCGAGCGCACATCCACCCCGGCCGCGCCGATCATAAATTCCACATCATCGACAAAGCGCATCAGCCTGCTGCTGAATTCGGCGCGCAAATACCCCGGAGCCTCCTCCACCACGCTCACGCGTGGCTCTGCACTGAGTAACGCCTTGAGGCGTGCCTGGGTTTCTTCGGCGGTACCTCTCAGTGGCAGCGGTTCAATGGCGTGTCGCGCATCGCTGGCCTGGCTGTTTACGCAGTTCGGTGAGTCTGGGCAGGCGCTCAGTTGTCCATCATGGATGCCCAGGTTATCCGGCGCAGTACCGCTGCAAGCGCTTAGCAACACCAGTAGCGGCAGGGCTAAAGCGGGCTTGTAGGTACGTCGGGTTGCTCGTATAAGTGCGTTTTGCCAAACGGAAGCTGGACTCATGTTGCATCTCTCCGGGTTGTACCGTTATCCACTGAAGTCGGCGGCGGGCGAAGCCCTGCGCGAAACGATGCTGGACGCTTTGGGCGTGCAGGGTGATCGTCGCTGGATGGTAGTCGATGCTGAATCCGGGCGCTTCCTTACGCAACGCTTGCTGGCGCAGATGACTCAGTTGCAGGCGCGCTGGGTGGGCAGCACGCACCTGCAACTGAGTGCACCGGGCATTGCTGATCTGCAGGTAGCAGTGCCGGATGACAGTGCGCCGCTGCGCGGTGTGACCATCTGGCGCGACAGCCTGCAGGTGCCGGACGCCGGTGATCAGGCGGCGCATTGGCTTAGCCAATTGCTTGGCCGTGCCTGCCGTCTGGTTCAGGTCTCAGAATCGCTGGCGCGGCAGGTCGATACGGCGTATGCCGAGGCGGGCGACAAGGTGGCGTTTGCCGATGGCTTTCCTCTACTGCTGATCGGTCAGGCGTCGTTGGATGACCTCTCGGCGCGCGTCGGTCGACCGTTGCCGATGCTGCGTTTTCGCCCGAATCTGGTGGTCAGTGGCAGTGAGCCCTATGCCGAAGACAGTTGGAAGCGCATCCGTATTGGTGAGCTGGAGTTTCGGGTGGTCAAGGGCTGCTCGCGCTGCATCATGACCACCCTCGACCCGCAGACGGGCGAGCGCAGCGCCGATCGCGAACCGCTGGCTACCCTGAAAACCTACCGTGAGCGTGAAGGCGAGGTGTATTTCGGGCAGAACCTGATCGCCTGTGGCGAAGGGCAGCTACGTCTGGATATGCCGGTGCAGGTGCTGGAGTAAGCGGGAAATGCACGCTCAACCGTTGCAGTTGAGCGTGCCAATTTAGCCGTTACTGGTCGAAGTAACGCTCGTGCCATGCCACCAGTGGCTGCGGCGCGTTGAGCTTCTCGCCGTAGATCACCGAGTAGGACAGCACGTTCTGTACGTACTGGCGGGTTTCATCAAACGGGATGTTCTCGATCCACACGTCATACGACAGATGATCCGCGCCGCGCAGCCACTGGCGCACGCGCCCTGGGCCGGCGTTGTAGGCCGCAGAGGCGAGCACGCGGTTACCGTTGAACTGGCCGTATATCTGGCTCAGGTAGGCTGCACCCAGTTGGATATTGACTTCCGGACGGTAGGCCAGCTGTGGCGATGACAGCGGAATGCCAAAACGTTTGGCGGTTTCCTTGGCAGTGGCTGGCATCAGCTGCATCAAACCCATGGCGCCGACGTGGGATTTGGCATCGGCCATAAAGGCGCTTTCCTGGCGGGTGACGGCAAATACCCAGCTGGAATGGATGTCGCGGTTTTTCGCTTCACGCACCAAGTGTTCGCGGTGCGCCATGGGGAAGCGTACGTCCAAATCGTCCCAATACTGTGCCTGGCTGATGGTGCGGATGGCCGGGAAGTACCAGCCCATCTCATAGGCCAGGCGCGCCTGGGCAACCATCTCATCGCGGCTGAACAAGCGGCTGACGTTGTACCACTCGCGCCGGCCATCGGCGACCTGACCCCGGGCGTGGAACTCCAGGGCACGGCGAATCGCTGCCGAATTACGCACCTTCTGGATGGTCTGTGGGCTCAGGGCCAGTGGCTTATTGTTCAGTTGATAGGGCGCCTGCACCTGGTCGGCGGCCATAAAGCCGTAGAAGTCACGTTCCTTGGCCAGTGCCTGGTACAGCGCTTTCGGTTCTTGGCTGTTGGGCTGCGCCAGTTGCAGGCTGCGCGCCTGCCAGTAACGCCAGCGGTTGGTATTACCCAGTTCCGCAGGCATCCGGCGCGTCAGCTGGTTAGCCTCATCCCAACGGCCCAGGCGCAGCAGCAGGCGGGCGCGCCATTCGCTGACGGTGTTGTCCCGTAACTCGGGGTCGTACTTGGCCATGACCTGTAGAGCGCGGGAGTCGAAGCGCTTGGCCAGGGTCAGGCCGATTTCGCGGGCAATAGCCACCTGCTCGTCGCTGGAGAACTTCATCCGTTGGGCGTAGCCATCGAGCAGCTTGAGTGCGCTTTCCGGGTCCTGGCGGGCCAGGCGGCGCAGGCCGAGGCCAACTACATCGGCCATGGCCGGGTCGGTCTGGGTAAAACGCGAGGTCTGCTTCAGCAACTCAGGCTTCTGCACCACTTCTAGTAAGCGCTGGCCTTGGTTGCCCAAGGTTGGCATCGTCTTGATCAGGTGGGTGACCAGGCCGTAGTTACGTGCTTCGGCCGCCAGCTTGGCGCGCTGCCAACGCTTCTGTTCGGTGAGTTGGCCTTCTGCGGCCCACAGTGCGAACAACGGATCACAAGCATTGGGCTGTGATTTGCCGACCAGCCAGAGTTTCTCGGCGGTGGCGTTGCCTTCGGCGCGCATGCCGTGGCTCAGCTGGTACTGGCCATACAAACAGTCAAGCTCAGTGAAATTCAGCTTCGGGTCGTAGTAATTAATGAAGGTTTGCCACTCGCCACGTTCAGCCAGCCAGCGCAGCCAGCGCAGCTTCATCCAGCTGATTTGCGGCAGATCGCCGTGTTCGGCGAGGAATTTCTCAATTTCGTCATTGCTGGCCCACTTCAGCCGGGCGGTCAGCTCGTCATACGCCAGGTAAGGCTCCAGCGGATAATCACGTAGAGCACTGGCATAGCGCTGGTAAGGGCCTTTGTCGCCTTTGGCCAGTGCAGCTTTGGCTTGATCGTAATATTGACGTTGTTGCGTCAGGGTAGCGGCCTGCGCTGCAGAGACGCTCAAGGTGGAAACCAACAGGCAGGACAGCAAGCTGAACAGGGGACCGCGCATGACACTTCCAGGCAAATAGTGCGTATGGCCCTAGCTTAGTCGTTTGCCTATGGGCGGTGAAGGTGCAATGCGTTTCAACGCGTAATTGATCGCGCGCACCGCTGTTTTAGCCTGGGTAAGCGTGCTAGAGGGCTTGGCGCCAGGTGCGCCAGGAATCGCAGCGGAATTTACTGCGTGCACCGTTGAAATTGCCTGCTTGGTCGATGCGCTTCTCGGTTAGAATGCGCGCCCTGTTTTGTGGGTGCTTCCGGCAGCCATAGATGATTTTTTGGGTGTTTCAGGTTGCCGCTGTGCCCTGGATGCAACGAAGCCCGTTGCTCGGTTGCGGTTAAACCGGCTTTCACCCGTCGTTTTTTGTTGAGGCGTGCCATGACCCTGCTCAAGTTCACCGATATTTCCCTGGCTTACGGCGCAATGCCGCTCTTGGACAAGGTGTCTTGGCAGATCGCCCGTGGCGAGCGGGTGTGCATCATCGGCCGCAACGGCACCGGCAAGTCGAGCATGATGAAGCTGGTCAAGGGCGACCAGAAGGCGGATGACGGCGCTGTTTGGCGTGCTCCCGGGCTGAAAATTGGTGAGTTACCGCAGGAATTGCCTGTGGCTGACGATCGCACCGTATTTGATGTGGTCGCTCAGGGTCTGGACGGCGTGGGCGAGTTACTTGCGCAGTACCACCACCTGGCGCAGAACTGTGTCACTGAAGCTGATCTGGACAAGTTGATGCATGTGCAGCAAGACCTCGAAGCCCGTGACGGCTGGCGCTTGCAGCAACTGGTCGATAGCACCTTGAGCCGCTTGCAGCTGCCGGCTGACAAGACGCTGGCCGAGCTCTCTGGCGGCTGGCGTCGCCGCGTCCTGCTGGCTCAAGCGTTGGTTTCCGAGCCTGATCTGCTGCTGCTCGATGAGCCAACCAACCACCTGGATATCGGCGCGATTGCCTGGCTGGAAGAAGCCTTGGCGGATTTCCAGGGCGCAGTCCTGTTTATCACCCACGACCGTTCTTTCCTGCAGAACCTGGCCACACGCATCCTTGAATTGGACCGTGGCGGCCTGATCGATTGGAACGGCGACTACGCGAGCTTTCTGGTGCACAAGGAAGCCGCATTGGCCGCTGAAGAGACGGCCAACGCGCTGTTCGACAAGCGCCTGGCCCAGGAAGAGGTGTGGATTCGACAGGGTATTAAGGCTCGCCGCACCCGCAACGAAGGCCGTGTACGCGCCCTGAAAGCCTTGCGGGTTGAGCGCAGCGAACGCCGTGAGCGCACTGGCAAGGCCAATATCCAGCTGGAAACCGCCGAGAAATCCGGCAAGCAGGTGATGGTGCTGGAAAACGTCAGTTTTGCGCATCCAGGTGGGCCGTTCCTGATCAAGGACTTCTCCATGGTGCTGCAGCGCGGCGACCGCATTGGTCTGCTCGGCGCCAACGGCACCGGCAAAACCACCTTGCTCAAGCTGATGCTTGGCGGCTTGCAGCCCACCAGCGGTGAAGTGGCCGAAGGCACGCGCATTGATGTGGCTTATTTTGACCAATTGCGTCACCAGCTTGACCTGGAAAAGACCGTGATCGACAACGTCGCCGAAGGCCGCGACTTTATCGAGATCGACGGGCAGAACCGCCATGTCCTGAGCTACCTGGGCGACTTCTTGTTCAGCCCGCAGCGTGCGCGCACGCCGGTCAAAGCGTTGTCCGGTGGTGAGCGGGCACGTCTCTTGCTCGCCAAGCTGTTCAGCAAGCCGGCCAACTTGCTGGTGCTGGACGAACCGACCAACGACCTCGATGTGGAAACCCTGGAATTGCTTGAGGAAGTGTTGCTGACCTTCCCAGGCACCGTGCTGATGGTCAGTCACGACCGGGCATTTCTCGACAACGTGGTAACCAGCACCCTGGTGTTTGAGGGTGAAGGGCTGGTGCGCGAATACGTGGGGGGGTATCAGGATTGGCTGCGGCAGGGCGGTTCGCCGCGCTTGCTTGGCGTCGGAGAGAGCAAAGCCGGTAAGCCTGAACTAGCCTCAGCAGTGGTTCCGGCAACCGTTTCAGCGGAGCCTGTTGTGGCCGAGGTGAGCAAGAAAAAACTCAGCTACAAGCTGCAGCGCGAGCTCGAAGCCATCCCAGGGCAGATTGATCTGCTGGAAGGCCAGGTTGCCAGCTTGCAGGAGCAGATCGGCTCGCCGAGCTTCTATCAGCAGCCGGCAGAAAAAACCGCCGAAGTGTTGGCGAAGCTGCAGGCCGTGCAGCTGGAACTGGAGCAATTGGTCGAGCGTTGGGCTGAGCTGGAAGGCTAACCCACCGTATTAGGAAACGTGCTCAAACAGGATTTTGAGACTTCTGGCGGAGACAGTCATGGCCATCGAGTACCGCATCACTCTCGACGACAATCATCAGTTCAGCTACAGGATCGAGCCGAACCGAGTCTATGAAGTAGAGGTTGCGCAAAGCGCACCAGCCTGGACACGCCTGGAGTATCAGCAGTGCAGTAACTGCCCCTTGAGTAAGGATAACTTCAGTCACTGTCCTGCTGCTGTTGACCTGCATCGGGTTATCGAGGATTTCCAAGGGCTGCCGGCGTTCAAGAAAGTAGCGGTGTGGGTACGCACGCCCGAACGCGAGTACAACAAGCTGGTGGGGTTGGAAGAGGGCTTGCGTGCACTGCTCGGGGTGATCATGGCCACCAGTGCCTGTCCAGTGCTGGGTAAGCTCAAGCCCATGGCGCAACACCATCTGCCGTTTGCCAATAGCCAAGAGTTCATTTTGCGCACGGTATCGTTGTACCTGACGCAGCAGTATTTCAACCTGCGTGAAGGACGTGCTGCGGATTGGGAGTTGAAGGGGCTGGTGCGGATGTTCCAGCAGTTGCAGCTGGTGAATCAGGCGTTCTGGCAGCGTATTCATGCCACCTGCGAGGGTGATTCCAACCTCAAGGCGTTCCTCACCTTCTTCTCCATGGCTTCGAGCATGACCTATTCGCTGGAAACCCAGCTGCAGAAGATTCGCCCTTTGGTCATGAGCTCACCCGATAGCGGTGAATAACGCAGCCGCGTTATTCACCCATCGCTCGCTTTATTCGGCTTTTTTCAGGCGTACGGCCAGTACATCGCAGGGTGCGCCGTGCAGTACGTCATTGGCCGTCGAGCCCAGTAGCAACGCCAGACCATGACGGCCGTGGCTGCCGACAACGATCAGGTCGCATTGCTGTTCTTCCGCCAGGCGATGAATTTCCTGACGCGGTTGGCCGTAGGCCAGATGGCGATGCTCGGCGCTCAGGTCGGGGTACTTGCCGGAAAATTTGTCCAGGCGCTCGCGGGCCTGGTCGAACTGTTGCTGTTGCAGCATCGACAGGTCCATTGGTACATCGCCACCAAAGGCCATGGCCATGGGTTCGACGATATGCACCACAGACAACTTGGCCCCGCTGCTGGCGGCTAGTTTCTGCGCGCGGTGCATCACCGGGTCGCATTCCTCGGTAAGGTCGACGGCGACCAGAATGTGCTGGTAGGGCATGGGGTAACTCTCCTTGCAAGTGGTTCAATGGTTTTAGTATGGCCGTCCTGAGCGCTGATGACAGGCTTTTGCCGGTGAGATAACGATATGAGTCCCTGGTTTCTGCTTTTGCTCCTGGCTTTTTTGCTCAGCCCGCTGGCCTGGCTGGTGCCCTCGCGCCATCAGCGTGGGCAGATGGATGTGCGTCTGCAGGCGCGGCGTATGGGCGTGGCAATGCAGTTGTCGCGTCAGGAATGGCCGCATTGGCTGTTGCGGCAGCCGCCGCACGCCTGCCCGCAATACCACCGGGCGCGCAAGCGCGGCCAAGTTGATAGTTGGTGCTTCTGGCAGATGGAGCCGGGGCAGTGGGTGAATAAATGGCGCGAACCTTGTGCCGATCAAGCCCTGCTGGCGCAATTGCAGACCTTACCGGCGGATGCGTTCAAGGTTGAGGCGACCGATCAGATGCTGTCGGTCTGCTGGGGAGAGCGGGGTGCTGGCGAGGCGCTGGAGGCAATTGTCGCGTTTCTCCAGGCCAAAGCCTGAATAAAAGAAGGCCCAGTGCGAACACTGGGCCGGAGTACGGCCAGGCAGGCCGGTAAAACGAATGCGGATGGCGGCGGTCGTGATTAGAGGTTGGCGGCCGCGTACTGGCCGGAAATCTGCTCAATGCCTTGAATGATGGTGTTGGAGTACTTGTTAACCAGAAACGGCACGCTGTTCTCGTTATAGTTGATCAGCGACTTTTCAATATAGCGCCATTTCGTGGCCACACTTTCCCAAGATTGCTTGAGCTGCGGTGTGTTCTTCGGGTCCTTCTCTAGCGCCGCCATCTTGCTGGCGAACTCACTGACCAGCTCCTCAATCGGTCGTGCATCGCCGCCGCCCATAAACGTAGCGCCCACGGAGGCGCTGCGTGAGGCGTAATCCACTGCAATGCCCTGCATCAGAATGCTCTGCTCACGGCTGCGTTGCGTCAGTGTCGGCACGCTGTAGCTGCCTTCCTGCTGGATCTTGGTGTACAGCTCTTGGCTGAGAGCCATCAGTTGCTGGTTGCGACCCGCCAGGTCAGCCACCGGCTGCAGGTCGGTATAGCCTTGGCTTTTCAGTGCGTTGATCAGGTTATTGAGATCAATTTGGTAACCCTTCCACTGCTGGTCGAGCTGCGAGCGCAGTGCTTTTGAGCCTTCACCGGGCATGTCGACCAGCGCCGTCATCTGGTTGTTCACTTCGCTCAGCGAGTCGTTGATCATGCGTGCGTAGCGTTGATCGCCTTCCATGCCGTTAAACATGTAAAAGTCACCAAGCGATTTTTGCGCAGCCAGGCGTATCTGGTGCAATTTCAGCAAGCTGGTGGCGGCATCTGCAGCATGGGTTGCGGCGCTGAAAAGGTGGAGGGTGATTGCGAGCAGGGTGCTCAAAGCAATGGCAAGCATGCGGCTCGACATGGGGAAACTCCGTGCGCCCTTGATTGGGCTCTAATTGTTTTTGTTTTGGCTACGGGCGGTCTAAAACGGCCGTATTGAGACGACTGTACCTGCAGCTAAATCATTTTGCTAGGTATGCGCTGGATCACACTTCTGTTCGCATAGTTGGAGAACTGCCGGCATATCGCTGCGGATAGCGGCGTTTTCGCTGCAGAGTAATCTGTGCGTCGGCAGATGCTGGAACGTAATTTTTTGTACGCCCAAGCAGTCACTACAGGCCAATTGACAAGTAGGGGCTTTTCCTTGAAGGTGTGCACACCCAAATCAAACGGGCGTATGAATTGAGCGTTTGCCTTCAAAGGCACCGCCTTTACAGCCCGATTATCGCGTCGGTGGGTGTGCCAGGCTGATTGGGGCTACTCTGAGACGGCTATGCCGTGGAGTAGCTTGCTGGTTGGCTCCGATGTGTACTGTTCAGCTTCCATACCGTGGAGATCAGTTGATGATTTACGAAGGTAAAGCCATCACGGTTAAGGCTCTTGAGAGTGGCATCGTCGAATTGAATTTCGACCTCAAGGGTGAATCCGTCAACAAATTCAACCGTCTTACCCTCAATGAACTGCGTCAATCCGTTGATGCTATCAAGGCCGATGGTTCGATCAAGGGCGTGATTGTCACCAGTGGCAAAGACGTATTTATCGTCGGCGCCGACATCACCGAGTTCGTCGACAACTTCAAGTTGCCGGATGAAGAGCTGGTGGCTGGCAACCTCGAAGCCAACAAGATCTTCAGTGATTTTGAAGACCTCAATGTTCCGACTGTTGTCGCGATCAACGGCATCGCCCTGGGCGGTGGTTTTGAGATGTGCCTGGCGGCGGATTACCGCGTCATGGCCGAAAGCGCCAAAGTTGGCCTGCCGGAAGTCAAGCTGGGCATTTACCCAGGCTTCGGCGGCACCGTGCGTCTGCCACGCGTTATCGGTACCGATAACGCCGTTGAGTGGATTGCCGGTGGTAAAGAAAACAAAGCTGCTGACGCTCTGAAAATGGGCGCGGTGGATGCTGTGGTTGCCGCTGACAAGCTGCAAGCTGCTGCCCTGGACCTGATCAAGCGCGCCATCTCTGGCGAGCTGGACTACAAGGCCAAGCGTCAGCCGAAGCTGGAAAAGCTCAAGCTCAACGCGATTGAGCAGATGATGTGCTTTGAAACCGCCAAAGGTTTCGTTGCAGGTCAGGCTGGCCCGAACTACCCAGCGCCGGTTGAAGCGATCAAAACCATTCAGAAAGCCGCCAACTTCGGTCGCGACAAAGCGCTGGAAGTGGAAGCTGCTGGCTTCGTCAAACTGGCTAAAACCCCGGTTGCTGCCAGCCTGATCGGCCTGTTCCTGAACGATCAGGACCTGAAGAAGAAAGCCAAGCAGTACGACGAAATCGCCAAAGACGTGAAACTGGCTGCCGTACTCGGCGCTGGCATCATGGGTGGCGGTATCGCCTACCAGTCCGCTTCCAAGGGCACCCCGATCCTGATGAAGGATATCCGTGAAGAGGGTATCCAGATGGGTCTGGCCGAGGCTTCCAAGCTGCTCGGCGGTCGCGTTGCCAAAGGTCGTATGACTCCGGCGAAGATGGCTGAAGCCCTTACCGCTATTCGTCCGACCATGTCCTACGGCGACTTCGGCGCTGTCGATATCGTTGTCGAAGCCGTGGTTGAAAACCCGAAGGTCAAGCAGATCGTGCTGGCTGAAGTGGAAGGCGTGGTTAAAGAAGACGCAATCCTCGCTTCTAACACCTCGACCATCTCCATCAACTTGCTGGCCAAGGCCCTCAAGCGTCCGGAAAATTTCGTCGGCATGCACTTCTTCAACCCTGTGCATATGATGCCGCTGGTTGAAGTAATTCGTGGCGAGAAGTCCAGCGACGTAGCCGTAGCGACCACTGTTGCTTACGCCAAGAAAATGGGCAAGACCCCGGTTGTGGTCAACGACTGCCCAGGCTTCCTGGTTAACCGCGTGCTGTTCCCGTACTTCGGTGGCTTCTCCAAGCTGCTCGGTTTCGGCGTGGACTTCGTGCGTATCGACAAAGTCATGGAGAAGTTCGGCTGGCCAATGGGCCCGGCGTACCTGTCCGACGTAGTCGGTATCGACACCGGTCACCACGGCCGTGACGTAATGGCTGAAGGCTTCCCGGATCGCATGGCTGTTGAAGGTCGCACTGCGGTTGACGTGATGTATGAAGCAGATCGCCTGGGCCAGAAGAACGGCAAAGGTTTCTACGCCTACGAAATGGATAAGCGCGGTAAGCCGAAGAAGGTTTCTGATCCGGTTGCCTACGACCTGCTGAAGTCCATCGTGACCGAGCAGCGTGAAGTGACTGATGAAGACATCATCAACTTCATGATGATTCCTCTGTGCATGGAAACCGTGCGTTGCCTGGAAGACGGCATCGTTGATACCGCAGCTGAGGCCGATATGGGTCTGATCTACGGCATCGGCTTCCCTCCGTTCCGCGGTGGTGCACTGCGTTACATCGATACCGTCGGTGTAGCCGAGTTCGTTGCCCTGGCCGACAAATACGCCGAGCTGGGCGCGCTGTACACCCCGACTGCCAAGCTTCGCGAAATGGCCGCTAACGGCCAGAAGTTTTTCGGTTAATCGCGGACAGACTAGAGCGAGAGTGAATTTATGAGCCTGAATCCTAGAGATGCAGTCATCGTCGACTTCGGTCGTACCCCGATGGGTCGTTCCAAGGGCGGCATGCATCGCAACACCCGTGCCGAAACCATGTCGGCCAACCTGATCAGCGGCGTGCTGGCACGTAACACCAAGCTGGATCCAGCTGAAGTGGAAGACGTGATCTGGGGCTGCGTTAACCAGACCCTGGAGCAGGGCTGGAACATCGCGCGCATGGCATCGCTGATGACCCAGATCCCGCACACAGCTGCTGGCCAGACTGTAAGCCGCCTGTGCGGTTCGTCCATGAGCGCTCTGCACACTGCTGTGCAGGCTATCCAGACCGGTAACGGTGACGTGTTCGTCATCGGCGGTGTGGAGCACATGGGCCACGTTGGCATGATGCACGGCGTCGATCCAAACCCGCACCTGTCGCTGTACGCAGCCAAGGCCTCGGGCATGATGGGTCTGACCGCTGAAATGCTCGGCAAGATGCATGGCATTAGCCGTGAGCAGCAGGACGCATTCGGTGAGCGTTCGCATCGTCTGGCCCACAAAGCTACCGTCGAAGGCAAGTTCAAGGATGAAATCATCCCGATGCAAGGCTACGACGAGAACGGTTTCCTGAAGGTGTTCGACTACGACGAAACCATTCGTCCGGAAACCACCTTGGCAAGCCTGGCTGCGCTGAAGCCTGCGTTCAACCCGAAAGGCGGCACCGTGACTGCAGGTACGTCCTCGCAGATCACTGACGGCGCTTCCTGCATGATCGTCATGAGCGCCCAGCGCGCGCAAGACCTCGGCATTCAGCCAATGGCAGTGGTTCGCGCCATGGCTGTGGCCGGTGTTGATCCAGCGATCATGGGTTATGGTCCGGTACCGTCGACTCAGAAAGCCCTCAAGCGTGCTGGTCTGACCATCAATGACATCGACTTCTTCGAGCTCAACGAAGCCTTCGCTGCCCAGGCCCTGCCTGTGCTGAAGGACCTGAAAGTGCTCGATAAGATGGAAGAGAAGGTCAACCTGCACGGCGGCGCGATCGCCCTGGGTCACCCGTTCGGTTGTTCCGGTGCGCGTATCTCCGGTACCCTGCTGAACGTGATGAAGCAGAATGGCGGCACCTTCGGTGTGTCCACCATGTGCGTAGGTCTCGGCCAAGGCATCACCACCGTCTTCGAACGCCTCTAAGCTTCACCGGTGTAAGAGATGGTAAAAAACCGGGGCCCAGTGCCCCGGTTTTTGTTTATCAGCAGAAAATCTTCAAGGAATTCACCCATGCAGCTACAGCCCGGCCTCTACCGCCACTACAAAGGTCCTGAATACCGTGTGTTTGGCGTAGCCCAGCATTCCGAAACGGAACAGGCGATGGTGGTCTATCAGGCGCTGTACGGCGAGTTTGGCCTATGGGTGAGGCCATTGGAGATGTTCTGCGAAAGCGTTGAGGTGGACGGCGAGACGGTTCCACGCTTTGCTTTGATTCAGGCTGAAACCGCACTGTTTACTCGGCCTTGAGCTGACATCGGGCCACTGCTGCGCTTGACCTCGGCCGGACCACCACTATATATAGCGGTGCCGCGCTAGCAGGCAGTACAGCGCCTCCCGCATTTATTTACCGAATTTCAGGAATTTTCCAATCCATGGGCAAATCGCTGGTCATCGTGGAATCCCCGGCCAAGGCCAAGACCATCAACAAGTACTTGGGCAACGAGTACGTGGTGAAGTCGAGCATCGGCCACATCCGTGACCTACCCACCAGTGGTTCGGCGAGTACCGCCAAAGAGCCGGTCAAGCGTGGCAAGGCCGCTGCAGGTGAAGTGCCGGCGCTGTCGCCCAAGGAGAAAGCCAAGCGCCAATTGTTCGCGCGTATGGGGGTTGATCCCGAACATGGCTGGAAAGCCAAGTACGAGATCCTTCCCGGCAAAGAGAAGGTGGTCGAGGAATTGCGCCGTTTGGCCAAGGATGCTGACACCATCTATCTCGCAACCGACTTGGACCGCGAGGGGGAAGCCATTGCCTGGCACCTGCGCGAATCCATTGGTGGTGACGACAGCCGCTACAAGCGCGTGGTGTTCAACGAAATCACCAAAAAGGCTATTCAGGAAGCTTTTTCCAAGCCTGGTGAGCTGGATATCAACCGGGTCAACGCCCAGCAGGCGCGGCGCTTCCTCGACCGCGTAGTGGGCTATATGGTTTCGCCACTGCTGTGGGCCAAAATCGCTCGTGGTTTGTCGGCCGGCCGTGTGCAGTCGGTAGCCGTGAAGCTGGTGGTCGAGCGTGAGAAAGAGATCCGCGCGTTTGTTCCGGAAGAATATTGGGAAGTGCACGCCGACCTGGGCACCGCCAAAGGCGCTAACGTGCGCTTTGAAGTGGCCCGTGAGAACGGCGCTGCGTTCAAGCCGCTGAGCGAGGCCCAGGCCATGGCGGCCCTGGCCACGCTGAAAGCCTCCAGTTACAGCATCAGCAAGCGTGAAGATAAGCCGACCAGCAGCAAGCCTTCGGCGCCGTTTATCACCTCCACCCTGCAGCAGGCCGCGAGTAACCGCCTGGGCTTCGGGGTGAAGAAGACCATGATGATGGCCCAGCGTCTGTATGAGGCCGGTTACATCACCTACATGCGTACCGACTCGACCAACCTCTCGGCTGACGCCGTGAGCATGGTGCGCGGCTTTATCGAAGGCGAGTTCGGCAAGAAGTACCTGCCGGCCAACCCAATTGCCTACAGCAGCAAGGAAGGCGCGCAGGAAGCGCACGAAGCGATCCGTCCTTCCGACGTCAACCTCAAGCCGACTCAATTGTCGGGCATGGAACGTGACGCCGAGCGCCTGTATGAGCTGATTTGGCGCCAATTCGTTGCCTGCCAAATGCCGCCTGCTGAATACCTGTCGACCACAGTTACCGTGACGGCAGCGCAGTTCGAGCTGCGTGCCAAGGGCCGTATTCTCAAGTTCGACGGTTACACCCGCGTATTGCCGCAGCTGAGCAAGCCGGGCGATGACGATGTATTGCCGGAAATGAATCAGGGCGAAGTGCTCAAGCTGGTCAAGCTCGACCCAAGCCAGCATTTCACCAAGCCGCCAGCGCGTTATTCGGAAGCTAGCCTGGTCAAGGAAATGGAGAAGCGCGGTATTGGTCGTCCGTCAACCTATGCGGCGATTATCGGCACCATTCAGGACCGTGGCTATGTGGCGCTGCACAACCGTCGTTTCTACTCCGAGAAAATGGGCGACATCGTCACCGAGCGTCTGGCCGAGAGCTTTTCTAACCTGATGGACTACGGTTTCACCGCCGGCATGGAAGAGCACCTGGACGATGTGGCCCAGGGCGAGCGTGAGTGGAAGCACGTGCTCGACGAGTTCTACGGTGACTTCAAGAAGAAGCTTGAAGTGGCTGAGGCCGGCGAGGGCGGCATGCGTGCCAACCAGCCGACGCTGACCGATATCGCTTGCCGCGATTGCGGCCGACCGATGACCATTCGTACCGCATCAACCGGGGTATTCCTCGGTTGTTCCGGTTATGCACTGCCGCCGAAAGAGCGCTGCAAGGCCACCGTCAACCTGGTGCCGGGTGACGAAATTGCCGCGGATGACGAGGGTGAGTCTGAGTCGCGCGTGCTGCTTGGCAAACACCGCTGCCCGATCTGCTCGACGGCGATGGACGCTTACCTGCTTGATGAAACCCGCAAGTTGCATATCTGCGGTAATAACCCCGATTGCAGCGGTTATGAAGTGGAGCAGGGCCAGTACCGTATCAAGGGCTATGAAGGTCCGAGCCTGGACTGCGATAAGTGCGGCAGCCAGATGCAGCTGAAAACTGGTCGTTTCGGCAAGTTCTTCGGTTGCACCAACAGCGAGTGCAAGAACACCCGCAAACTGCTGAAAAGCGGTGAAGCGGCGCCACCTAAAATGGACCCGGTGAAGATGCCGGAGCTCAAGTGCGAGAAGGTCAACGACACCTACATCCTGCGTGATGGTGCTTCGGGTCTGTTCCTGGCTGCCAGCCAGTTCCCGAAAAATCGTGAAACCCGTGCGCCGTTAGTGATCGAGCTGATTCCGCACCGTGATGAGATCGACCCCAAGTACCACTTCCTTTGCGATGCACCGAAGAAAGACCCGCAAGGTCGCGCAGCGGTGATCCGTTACAGCCGCAAGACCAAAGAGCAGTACGTGCAGACCGAAGTCGACGGCAAACCGACGGGCTGGCGTGCGTTCTATGATGGCGGCAAGTGGAAAGTCGAAGACAAGAGCTGATCAACAGCTGATTTAGCACGATGCGCGCTTGCCGCTGGCCGGCGCGCGTATGCTTATCTAATCCGTTATGGAGGGAGCCGCAATGGCCAATGAACTCTATACCCGCACCAATCAAAAAATCTTCTACGCAGGCCTGGCGCTGGAGTCCTGGCGTAAGGCTGAACAAAGCCAGAGCATGAATGCCTTGGCTTTGATCCAGGCTGAGCGTGAGGCTGCTTTGTTTCATCTCTACGGTGCTCTGTTGGGCTTGTGCCATGAGATTGCCGGTTACTACCGCTTGCCGGACAGCGCCGCGCCACGGGCCGAACGCTTTCTCACTGAGGACGTGTTGCAGGCGGCGCCTAGCCAGGAGCTGGGTGAGCTGGTCGAGCTGGCACAGTCCGCCGACAGCTGGGTTGCTCAGCTGCTCAAGGCTTATGCCGAGCTGTTTCAGCCGCCGCAGGCTCGCAAGAAGGCTAAGGTCGATCCCGCTACACCGTTGATCACCGCGGTCAGCCTAGATGAAGAAGTTATGCCGTTGACGCAGGAAATGCTGGAGACGTGGCGTCAGCAGCTGAAGGCTCTGGCGCAGCGGTTTCGAGAAACCTTGAGCGAGTGGTAAGGCGCTGATTGGACCGGCGGACTAGGGCGAGCCCGAGTCGGCTGTTACACTGTCGGCCTATTGTGGAGAGCTAAGCCAATGCCTACATCATTCCTGGAAATTGTAGAATTGCCCGACGGGCGTATCGCCCTGCGTCGTGCAGAGGATGAAGAATCACTGGTGGTGCTGGATTTCTCTGCCGATGCCAAGGCCTTTCTGCAGGGGCAGCATGTTGAGGTGGCCAAAGCCATGCTCAATGTGGGTGTACAGATGGCGGGGCGGTTGGCTGAAAATAATTTTCAGCAGGAAGAAGGCCCTCGAATCCTGCATTGATTGCAGTTCTCTTGGGGGCTGAAATTACAACGATCTGCCAGCGTTTTGTTGCCTAGACCTCTTTTCGGCTAAGCCGCACGCTCCTTGTGCGACCTGAGGCCAATTATCCCAAACTGATATTTAGGCTTTGCGCTTTTCCCTGTCGTGCGGCCTGCTCAAGCTGTTGCCGCGCCTGACGCTCAAGTGGATGCAGCCAGCTGACAACGGTGTGGCTGCGTCCTAGCATCAGGGCCTGCTGGGCCAGTTCGAGCGCGCTTTGTGTGCCCCGGGGATGCAGCAGCAGGATGCGTTCACGGTTCAGGCCCGCGTCGCGTAGCCAAGTTTGGGTCAGGCTTGATGGCGGCGCGATAAGGGTCAGCCAGCGTTCATCGTGGTTGTCACTAAGTTCACGCAAAATCGGCGCTAGAAGGTTCAGGCAGTGCCCAGCTGCACCGCGCAGCGATAGCTCACTGAAAGCCTCTGTTTCATCATCCGGCCAGGTTAGCTCAGCGCTATCGGCAAATAATGGTGTCACCGTCGATGCCAGGAATGCATCGAACAAAGGCAGTTGTGTACGGTTCAGTGATTGCGGGAACTGCATAAATCCTCCACTAGCGGCGGATAACGCCGACGCTCAAGCCTTCAATAATCAGGTCCTGTTCTTCCAGGTCTACTTCGATCGGCGCGAACTCCGGGTTTTCCGCAATCAGCCAGACCTTGTTGCCTTCACGCTTGAAACGTTTGACCGTTACTTCGTCATCGAGACGCGCCACCACCACTTGCCCGTTACGGGCTTCACGGGTGGTATGTACGGCCAGCAGATCGCCATCGAATATGCCAATGTCTTTCATGCTCATGCCGCGTACACGCAGCAGGTAATCAGCCTTGGGATGGAAGAAATCTGGGTTGATCTTGCAGGACTCTTCAACATGCTGTTGCGCCAGGATCGGCGCACCTGCAGCGACGCGACCAATCACCGGTAAGCCTTCGTCCTCTTCAGCATTAGGTTCGAAGCCGGGAATGCGGATGCCGCGTGAAGCGCCAGGGGTCATTTCGATGGCACCCTTGCGAGCCAGGGCCTTGAGGTGCTCTTCCGCTGCGTTGGGGGATTTGAAACCCAGTTTCAAGGCGATTTCCGCACGGGTAGGCGGGTAGCCGTTGTCTTCAAGGCACTGCTTGATGAAAGCGAGAATTTCAGCTTGGCGCGGCGTCAGTTTTAGCATGGTCGGCTCTGTTTTTTTGTACAGTGACTGGGATTATATACAGTGATCGGCGATTGGCAATCCTTGTGTTCTGATCTCTACTCAATTCACCTTCATGCCTTGTGTTGCAGTGCCCTGTTACTCAGGCTTCTTATGGGGCGTCTAGCTAGGGTTAGCACGTGCCCTTGGTGGATATCTGTGACCACCCGGCCACAAGATGGTTTGCCCGGCTTGACAAGCCGGGCAACTGAAACGTATGTTTCAAACAAGTGTTTGTTCAGATGAAAAGAGTCATGGCCCAGTCGGAAACCGTTGAACGCATTCTTGATGCGGCAGAGCAGCTTTTTGCAGAGAAAGGCTTCGCCGAAACGTCGCTGCGCCTGATCACCAGCAAGGCAGGGGTCAACCTGGCGGCGGTGAATTACCACTTTGGCTCAAAGAAAGCCCTGATTCAGGCGGTGTTCTCGCGTTTTCTCGGACCGTTCTGTGTAAGCCTTGAGCGCGAGCTGGATCGCCGTCAGGCGAAGCCGGATAGCAAGGTCAGTCTCGAAGAGCTGCTTGAGCTACTGGTTGAGCAGGCGCTGGCTGTAAAGCCGCGCAGTGGTAATGACCTTTCAATCTTTATGCGTCTGTTGGGCTTGGCCTTTAGCCAGAGCCAAGGGCACCTGCGCAAGTACCTTGAAGAGGTGTACGGCAAGGTGTTCCGCCGTTACATGCAACTGGTGCATGAAGCCGCTCCGCGCATTCCTCCTCTGGAACTGTTCTGGCGCGTGCACTTTATGCTCGGCGCCGCAGCGTTCAGCATGTCCGGGATCAAGGCCCTGCGGGCCATGTCGGAAACCGATTTCGGTGTTAACACCTCGATTGAGCAGGTGATGCGCCTGATGGTGCCATTCCTGGCCGCCGGCATGCGTTCGGAAACCGGCCTGACCGATGAAGCCCTGGCCAGCGCACAGCTCAAGCCGCGCACCAAGACTCCAGCCATCCCCAGCAAAGTTTGACCTCGGCGGGTGGGCTTGGTTGATGCTATCCGCTAAGCTAGCCGCCCATGGTTGCTCTCGATTTTCTGCATATTTCCCTCGCTGATCAGTGCCTGTATGGCTTTGCCAATGGGCAGCTGCAGCTGCGCCTTAGTGTTTCCGCTGCGCTGAATGGCGCCGGTGAGCGCAATGGTTCCGGCTGCACGCCGCGGGGCTTGCACAAGGTGCGGGCGAAGATTGGTGAGGGCTTGCCGAGTGCTGCCGTGCTGCGCGGACGGCGCTGGACCGGTGAGATCTGGTCGCCCGAGTTGCATGCGCAATTTCCTGGCCGCGACTGGATTCTTACGCGCATTCTCTGGTTGAGTGGTTGTGAGCCCGGACGCAATCGTCTGGGCGCTGTCGATACCTTTCGCCGCTATATCTACATACACGGTACGCCGGACAGCGAGCCTATGGGCGTGGCGCTGTCGCATGGCTGCGTGCGCATGCGCAACAGCGACGTGCTGGAACTCTTTGCGCGTGTCCCGGTTCAATGTGCGGTACAGATTGATGAGGCTGCTTGCCCCGATTGGGCTACGGCGCCTCTTATTTAAGGACGAGTTGTGAGTTCACCCATGCAAGGTTCATTGATGCTGGATATCGCCGGCACCTGGTTGACCGCTGAGGATCGCCAGATCCTCCGTCAGCCGCAGGTGGCTGGGCTGATTCTGTTCGCGCGCAATATTGAAGATCCGCGCCAGGTGCGCGAGTTGTCTGCGGCTATTCGTGCGGTGCGGCCTGATTTGCTGCTGGCGGTGGATCAGGAAGGCGGGCGCGTGCAGCGACTGCGTCAGGGCTTTGTGCGCTTGCCGGCGATGCGTGCGCTGGCTGATAACGCCAATGCCGAGCAGTTGGCTGAGCAGTGCGGCTGGATCATGGCCACCGAAGTGCTGGCTGCAGGTCTGGATCTGAGTTTTGCGCCAGTACTGGACTTGGATCATCAGCGCAGCGCCGTGGTTGGCAGCCGTTCTTTTGAGGGAGATGCGCAGTGTGCGACCTTGCTGGCTGGTGCGTTTATCCGTGGGATGAACGCTGCGGGCATGGCCGCGACTGGCAAGCATTTCCCTGGGCACGGCTGGGCCGAGGCAGATTCCCATGTGGCCATCCCTGTGGATGAGCGCAGCCTTGAGCAGATTCGTGCAGTCGATTTACAGCCTTTTGCCCAGTTGAGTCAGAAGCTGGCTGCAGTGATGCCCGCCCATGTGATCTACCCTCAGGTGGACAGTCAGCCTGCCGGTTTCTCCCGGCGCTGGCTGCAAGATATTTTGCGTGTGGAGCTGGCCTTTGATGGGGTGATTTTCAGCGACGACCTGTCGATGGCCGGTGCCCATGTGGTGGGTGATGCGGCTTGCCGTATTGAGGCGGCGCTGACTGCTGGTTGTGACATGGGCCTGGTATGTAACGACCGAGCAGCGGCAGAGCTGGCCTTGAGTGCCCTACAGCGTCTTAAGGTGGAACCGCCGAAAGGCTTGGGGCGCATGCGCCGGCAAGCGTTTCCTGGGGTTGAGTACCGGCAGAGCCCGCGTTGGCTGGCTGCGTTGGGCAGTCTGCGTGATGCGCAATTAATCGACTGAGGAGTTAGGGATGACGGTTTACGCGATTATCGGCGGTACGGGGCTGACCAAGCTGGATGGTCTGACCATCAAGGCCGCGCTGCATATCGACACGCCCTATGGCGCGCCCTCTGCGGCGGTGCTCAAGGGCGACTATGCTGGCCGCGAGGTGTTGTTCCTCGCACGCCACGGGCATCCGCACCGCATCCCGCCGCATCAGGTTAACTATCGCGCTAACCTCTGGGCGCTGCGTGAGGCGGGGGCCAAGGGCATCATCGCCGTGAACGCGGTGGGCGGTATTCACTCGGCTATGGGCACAGGGCACTTCTGCCTGCCGCACCAGATCATCGATTATACCTACGGCCGCGAACACACCTATTTCGAGGGTGAGCTGGAACATGTCACCCATGTGGATTTCAGTCATCCCTATGACGCTGGGCTGCGCACCAAGCTGGCCAATGCACTGACTGCCGAACACTGTGCGTTCAGCAATCATGGGCTGTACGGCTGTACCCAGGGCCCGCGCCTGGAAACCGCTGCGGAAATCGCACGAATGGAGCGCGATGGTTGCGACATTGTCGGCATGACGGGCATGCCGGAAGCGGTACTGGCCCGTGAGCTGGCCTTGCCCTACGCCTGCCTGGCGCTGGTGGTAAACCCGGCCGCTGGCAAGTCCCGTGCGCTGATCACCATGGCGGAAATCGAGCGCGCCCTGGAAGAGGGGATGGGGACGGTCAAGGCCGTGCTAGCACGGGTGCTGACCAGTTAGCTGGTCACCCTGCATTCACAAAAAAGGGCCGCATAATGCGGCCCTTTTTTGTACCTGACTGTTCAGAGCGGGCTGACGCGAATCAGCATGCCTAGGCTGCCATTATCCACAAAGGTTAATTCGCCGCTGGTCAGGCGACTGCTTTGTTTGATGCGTTCGCTGTCCGCGATGGTGCCACTGGTGTCGATCTGATTAACCCAGATGTCGCTCTCTAGTTCGATCACGCGGCCACCTTTGAGGCCGATGGTGCCTTCGATCGGGAAGTGACCGAACTGTTCGTCGCCGGCGCTGATAGCGGCGCGGCTGATCGATTCACCCAGGCTTTGGGACCAAGCTTTGTGCAGCAAGACCTCATAGCCGTTCGACGGGTTGAGTTTGCCGGCTTCGGCATTCAAAGCGGGTGTGCGACTGTTCCTACCGTCTACTGGCAGCGCATTCTGTGCCCAGTTATCGGGTGGCAATTGGCCGGCGGAAATCGGCGTGGCGGCCTGGCGGAATACGATGACTTCAACCTGGTAGAGGCTTTCAGCCAGGGCGGCAGTGCTATTGAGCAGGCTCAGTAGAATGAGCTGCAGCAGGGCCAGGTTGCGGAGTGCGCGCATGGGGTAATCCTTTATGTAGAGGGAGTCAGGCGCTCGAACAGCGCTTCGAGTGTGTTGAATCGTTCTTCCGGGCGCTCCATCGGCACCTGGAATTTAAACAGCGTCGCACCTTCGAACTTGTAGCGGTTCGGTGCACCCTGAATCAGCTTGATCAGCGTCAGTGGGTCGACGCAGGTGTCGGCAGTGAATTCGATGCGGCCACCTTGCGGGCCCGCGTCGACTTTTTTGATGCCAAGCTTTTCTGCCTGTAATTTCAGCAGGGTGATGCGTACCAAGTTCTTGGTCGGCTCCGGCAGCAGGCCGAAGCGGTCGATCATCTCCACCTGCAGCTCTTTCAGGCCATCCTCGTCAGCGGCGTTGGCAATGCGCTTGTACATGATCAGTCGTGCGTGTACGTCAGGCAGGTAGTCGTCGGGGATCAATGCCGGCACGCGCAGGTTGATCTCAGGGCCGCCGCCAAGCGGTTGATCGAGGTTGGGTTGCTCACCTTTGCGGATGGACTTCACTGCGCGTTCGAGCATTTCCATATACAGGGTGAAACCGACCGCTTGGATCTGACCGCTCTGGCCATCGCCGAGCAGCTCACCGGCTCCACGGATTTCCAGGTCATGGGTGGCCAGGACGAAGCCGGCGCCAAGGTCTTGGGCGTTACTGATGGCTTCTAGGCGCTTCTGCGCGTCGTCGGTCATCTGTTTGCGTGGTGGAGTCAGCAGGTAGGCATAGGCCTGGTGGTGGCTGCGGCCAACGCGACCGCGCAACTGGTGCAGCTGGGCCAGGCCGAACTTGTCAGCGCGCTCAATGATGATGGTGTTGGCGCTCGGCACGTCGATCCCGGTTTCGATGATGGTCGAGGCGATCAGCACGTTGAAGCGCTTGTGATAGAAGTCACCCATCACCTGTTCCAGCTCGCGCTCGCGCATTTGCCCGTGGCCGATGCCGATACGCGCTTCGGGCACCAGTTCAGCCAGGTCGGCGGCGCACTTCTCGATGGTTTTCACATCGTTGTGCAGGTAGTACACCTGGCCGCCACGCAGCAGTTCGCGCAGCAGGGCTTCTTTAATCGTCGGATTGTTCTGCTCCATGACGAAGGTGCGAACCGACAGGCGCCGTGCCGGCGGCGTGGCGATGATCGACAGATCACGCATGCCCGCCACGGCCATGTTCAGCGTCCGTGGAATGGGCGTGGCTGTGAGGGTGAGGATATCCACCTCGCTGCGCAGGGTCTTCAGTTGTTCTTTTTGGCGGACACCGAAGCGGTGCTCTTCGTCGATGATCACCAGCCCCAGGTTGCTGAACTTGACGTCGTCCTGCAGCAGTTTGTGGGTGCCGATGACGATATCCACTTTGCCTTCTGCCAGTTGCTGCATCGCGTCACTGACATCTTTGGCGCTCTTGAAGCGGCTCATCACCTCGACTTTGACCGGCCAATCGGCGAAGCGGTCGCGGAAGCTGTTGTAGTGCTGTTGGGCGAGCAGGGTGGTGGGCACCAGCACGGCTACCTGTTTGCCACCATGTACGGCAATGAACGCGGCGCGCATGGCCACTTCAGTCTTACCAAAGCCGACATCGCCGCACACCAGGCGGTCCATTGGTTTTGCAGTGAGCATGTCGCTGTACACGGCTTCAATGGCGGCTTGCTGGTCAGGTGTTTCCTCGAAGGGGAAGCCGGCGCTGAAGGTGGCGTAATCGGCCTTCGGATCGGCAAAGGCATAGCCTTCGCGGGCGGCGCGGCGGGCATAGATGTCGAGCAGTTCAGCGGCGACATCACGCACCTGTTCGGCTGCCTTGCGTTTGGCTTTTTGCCAGGTTTCCGAGCCGAGGCGGTGCAGTGGGGCAAGGGCGTCATCGCTGCCGGTGTAGCGGGCAATCAGGTGCAGGCTAGCGACCGGGACGTAGAGTTTGGCTTCTTCGGCGTACATCAGGGCGAGGAATTCGGCGGCCTGGCCGTCGAATTCCATGGTCACCAGGCCCAGGTAACGGCCGACGCCATGGTCGATGTGCACCACGGGTGCACCTTCGCGTAGTTCGGTGAGGTTTTTAATGACGTTGTCGCCGCCATCACGCGATTTTTCGCGGCGCCGGCGTTGCATCACTCGCTGACCGAACAGAGGGCTTTCGGCTACCAGGGCGAGGTTCTCAAGCAGCAGACCGTCATCCAGCGGGGCGATGCAGATACCCAGGCGCTGCTTACTGGCCGTGAATGCCGGCCAGCTCTCGAATTCGTTCGGCTTGAGCTTGAGGCGTGCAAGGAGCTCCAGCAGCACTTCGCGTCGTCCGGCAGACTCGGCACAGAACAGCACGCGGCCGGGGTATTCCTCGATAAAGCGCCGCAATGCTGCCAGCGGCTCACCGGCCTTGGCCTGGATTGCCAGGTCAGGCAGCGGTTTGGCGTTGAAGCGCAGGCGACCGACGCCTTCTTCGATATCGTCCTGGCTGACCACCACGCGCGGCCAGTTTTTCAGCCTGGCGAAGCAGTCTTCCACTGGCAGGAAGATATCGGCTGGCGGCAGCAGCGGGCGTTCCGGATCGACGCGACGATCCTCGTAACGGCTGCGCGCATCCACCCAAAACTGTTCAGCGGCTTTTTCGATGCCTGGCAGGGAAAATACCTGAGTGTCGGCGGGTAAATAGTCGAAGAGGGTGGCGGTTTCTTCGAAGAACAGCGGCAGGTAGTACTCGATACCGGCCGGGGTGATGCCGGTGCTGAGGTCCTGATAGATCGGACAGCGGCGGAAATCCACGTCGAAGCGCTCGCGAAAACGCCCGCGGAAATCGGTGACGGCTTTCTTTTCCAGCGGGAATTCGCGTGCTGGCAACAGCTTGATTGAATCAACCTTGTCGATCGAGCGCTGGGTTTCCGGGTCGAAGGTGCGCAGGGTTTCAATTTCATCATCGAACAGGTCGATGCGGTACGGCTGGCTGCTGCCCATTGGGAACAGGTCAATCAGTGCACCGCGCACGGCAAACTCGCCGTGTTCATACACCGTATCGACGCAGCGGTAGCCGGCGGCTTCGAGGTTGCCACGCATCTGGTTGACGTCGAGCTGCTGGCCGACTTGCATGACCAGGCTGCTGCCAAGCAGAAAGCGTTTCGGCGCTAGGCGGTGTAGGGCGGTGGTGATCGGCACTACCAATACGCCGTGCTTGAGCTCCGGCAGGCGATAGAGCGCTGCAATCCGCTGGGAAATGATGTCCTGGTGCGGTGAGAACAGGTCGTAGGGCAGGGTTTCCCAATCGGGGAAATGCAGCACCGGCAACTCCGGAGCGAAAAAACTCAGCTCCTCTTGCAGGCGCTCGGCACTCTGGCTGTCGGCAGTCAGCAGCAGGGTGAAGCGTTTGGCATTGCTGGCGGCTTCGGCAATTGCCAGGCTCAGCGCGGCACCGGGCAGGTTGCCCCAGTGTTGTTTGCCGGCAGTGGCCGGCAGGGACGGTAGACGCAGTACAGGCACGGGCGGCTCACGGTCAGGACACAAGGTCGCCGATTGTAGCGGGCGTTTATGTGTGGTGTCAGTTACGACAGCCGTGCATTGCTCAAGCACGCGTGCGCCGTCATAATGTAGCCCCTTTTTTCAGCCCCTACATGTGGAAGGTACTGCCCGTGACTCAGAAGCCCGACCAGTGTCTCGGTGAGTGGATCGATCGAGAAGCCCTTGCGGAAGCGATGATTCCGATGATTGGCCAACTCTACCGTAACAACAACGTGGTCACCTCGATCTACGGCCGTGGTCTGATCAACCGTTCGGTGATCGACATTCTCAAGGCCCATCGCTTCGCCCGTCACCGCCTGACCGGTGACAGCGAGCTGTCGGTGCACGACACCTTCCAGGTGCTCAAGGCCATGAGCGAGCTCAAGCTGGGTGCTGCCTCTGTTGACCTGGGCAAGATGGTCAGCAAGTTCAAGGTTGAAGGCCAAGGCCGTAGCATCGAGCAGTTCGCCAAAGATGAACTGGTGGAAGTAGCCGGCAAGCAGAACAGCGAAGCCCGTGAAGGCACTGACGTGGTGCTATATGGCTTCGGTCGTATCGGCCGTCTGCTGGCGCGCATCCTGATCGAGAAAACCGGTGGCGGCGACGGTCTGCGTCTGCGCGCCATTGTTGTGCGTAAAGGCGCGACCAATGACCTGGTCAAGCGCGCCAGTCTGCTGCGCCGCGACTCGGTACACGGCAAGTTCGATGGCACCATCACCATCGACGAAGAGAACAACACCCTCACGGCCAACGGCAACCTGATTCAGGTGATCTACGCCAAATCGCCAGCCGAGGTGGATTACACCCAATATGGCATCAAGAACGCCCTGCTGGTGGACAACACCGGTGTATGGCGTGATGCCGACGGTCTGGGCCAGCACCTGGCCTGCCCAGGTGTCGATCGCGTAGTGCTCACCGCGCCTGGCAAGGGCGCGCTGAAGAACATCGTGCACGGCATCAACCACGGCGAAATTACCGCTGACGACAAGATCATTTCGGCCGCTTCCTGTACCACCAACGCCATCGTGCCGGTGCTCAAAGCGATCAATGACCAGTACGGCATCGTTAATGGTCACGTCGAAACCGTTCACTCGTACACCAACGACCAGAACCTGATCGATAACTTCCACAAGGGCGATCGCCGTGGCCGCAGCGCACCGCTGAACATGGTAATCACCGAAACCGGTGCTGCCACTGCTGCTGCCAAGGCACTGCCCGTGCTGAAAGGCAAGCTGACCGGCAACGCTATTCGCGTTCCTACGCCGAACGTGTCGATGGCCATTCTCAATCTCAATCTTGAGAAGGCCACCACCCGTGAAGAAGTCAATGAGTACCTGCGCCAGATGGCCATGCACTCCGACCTGCAAAAGCAGATCGACTTCGTCCAGTCGCAGGAAGTGGTCTCCACTGACTTCGTTGGCTCGCGCCACGCTGGTGTAGTCGATGCTGAAGCCACCATCTGCAATGACAATCGCGTTGTGCTGTACGTGTGGTACGACAACGAGTTCGGTTACAGCTGCCAGGTGGTACGCGTGATGGAAGATATGGCCGGGGTTAACCCGCCAGCCTTCCCGCGCTAAGCGCAGGGTGAATAAAAAAACGGGAGCTTCGGCTCCCGTTTTTTATTGCGCGCCGTGTGGCGCTTTAATCAGCCAGCAAGCTGGTGCGCAACTCATCCGACAGACCATCGGGCGAGAGCCATATGCCCAGGTAGGCCCTGGCCAGTGCCAGGTTCAGGCTGGTGTAGGCGACTTTGCCGTTGATTTCCAAGGTGAGGCCGCTGCCGGCAGTGAAGTTCAGGGCGTAGCGATCACCGGGCTGAATATCCTTGAATGTAGCGTGCAGGGCATCCAGTTCGGGGCGTAGGCGTTGCAATGTGGCAGCGTCATGTTGGCGCTCAAGGGTGACCCACGCCGCTTTGACCACGTCTTGGCTGTCGATGTTGCGGAAGTAATAGAGCTCAAGGCGTTGCGTTAGCGGCGTACTGACCGCCTGGCGGGCGCTGGCTTCGGTCGGGGCATAGAAGGCTGCAGCGTAGACATCCGCCCACAGGTAGGTCAGTACGCTTTGGTTTTTGCGTTCCAGATTACTTTGCGCGAGTTCGTGAGTGGTGGCGAAGTTGGCCTCTTGCAGGCGTTCGCGGTTGTTGGCGAATACATCGCCGCTGAGCAGCAGTAGGGTGGTAAGCGCAATTAGCAGGCGCATGTTAAGGCTCCGGGTTGGTCTATTAGTCTTATGTCGCGCGCTGCGGCTTGGCCGTCAAGTTGCCATCTGTTGCCTTCTGTTACGTTAAACCGGATAAAAGCAAGCGCTTGGGTGGCCAGTGGCCGAAGGTGCGACTTATAATCGGCCAGATTTTTTCCCGCGACCGACATCCTGTCCAGCGCCTAATGCGTTATTTGGCGTTGCGCCGCATTTTTCTGCGTTGGTGTCGTCCGTATTCTAAAAAAGTTTATAAATCAGTGGTTAGGCAAACCTATGATCAAAATAAAACATGGGCTTGATTTGCCCATAACAGGCGTGCCGGCGCAGCGCATTGAGGCTGCAAGGCCGGTGCGCAGCGTCGCCGTCATAGGCTTCGATTATCACGGTATGAAGCCTTCGATGGAGGTTCAGGTCGGTGATCGGGTCAAGCTTGGCCAGGTGCTGTTCTCGGACAAAAAGTCGCCAGGCGTGCAATACACCGCTCCAGCTGCAGGCGTGATCAGCGCCATTCATCGCGGTGAGAAGCGGGTGCTGCAGTCCGTGGTGATTGATGTCGAGGGCGATGAGCACATCACCTTTGATCAGGTAGCAGTGGATCAGCTGGCGACTGTTGGCGATGCCAAAGTGCGCGAAGTGCTGCTGCAATCGGGTTTGTGGACTGCGCTGCGTGCACGTCCCTTCAGCAAGGTGCCGGCTGCTGATGCGAAACCCAGTTCGATTTTCGTCACGGCCATTGACACCCATCCGCTGGCCGCTGACCCGGCTGTAGTGATTGCCGAGTACGCCGCCGACTTTACCCATGGTTTGCAGGTGCTGAGTAACCTGGCCAAGGTGTTTCTGTGCAAAGCCGAGGGTGCGAGCCTGCCTGGCGAGCAGTTGGGTAATGTGCACACTGAAGCCTTTGCCGGCCCACACCCTGCAGGCTTGCCGGGTACGCACATTCACTTCCTGGATCCGGTCAACGCCACCAAGAGTGTCTGGTCGATCAATTACCAGGACGTGATTGCCATCGGCAAACTGTTCACCACAGGACAGCTGTGGACCGAGCGCGTTGTTGCGCTGGCCGGTCCCGTGGTCGAGCAGCCACGCCTGCTGCGTACCCGTCTGGGCGCGAGCCTCAGCGAGCTGACTGCCGGTCAGCTGCAGCCTGGGTTCAACCGGGTTATTTCCGGCTCAGTGCTGGGTGGCCGTACTGCGCAGGGTGCTTTTGCCTTCCTTGGTCGTTATCACCTGCAAGTGTCCTGCCTGGCCGAAGGGCATGAGCGTGAGCTGATGCATTACCTGCGTGCCGGGGTGAACAAGCATTCGGTGTTGAACATCTTTGTCTCCAAACTGAGTGCTGCGAAGAAGTTCGCGTTCTCCACCACCACCAATGGCAGCCCACGCGCCATGGTGCCGGTGGGCAATTACGAAGCCGTAATGCCGTTGGATATCCTGCCAACTCAACTGCTGCGCTACCTGATTGTCGGTGACACCGAGATGGCCCAGAAACTGGGTTGCTTGGAACTCGACGAAGAAGACTTGGCGCTGTGCACCTACGTGTGTGCCGGCAAGTACGAGTACGGCCCGATCCTGCGCGATAACCTCGCCCGTATTGAGAAGGAGGGTTAAGTCATGGGTATCCGTGCATTCCTCGATAAAATCGAGCACAACTTCGAAAAAGGCGGCAAGTACGAGAACTGGTATGCCCTCTACGAGGCCATCGACACGTTCTTTTATCGCCCCGGTAGCGTGACAAAAACCACTGCCCATGTGCGTGACGGCATTGACCTCAAACGCATGATGATCACTGTGTGGTTGTGTACCTTCCCGATGATGTTTTTCGGGATGTGGAACACCGGTTATCAAGCCAACCTGATTTTCGCGAACAGCCCTGAACTGCTGGCAGCCCAGGAAGGTTGGCGCTTTGCGCTGATCGGTTCACTGGCTGGGTTTGATCCCAACAGCCTATGGGATAACTTTATCCAGGGCGCGGCGTATTTCCTGCCTGTGTATGCCACGGCGTTTATCGTCGGCGGCTTCTGGGAAGTACTATTCGCGTCGATCCGTAAGCATGAAGTCAACGAAGGTTTCTTCGTCACCTCCGTGCTATTCGCCCTGATTCTTCCGCCGAGCATTCCGCTGTGGCAGGTCGCTCTAGGTATCAGCTTCGGTGTGGTGATCGGCAAGGAAGTGTTTGGCGGTACCGGCAAGAACTTCCTGAACCCGGCGCTGACTGGCCGTGCCTTCCTGTTCTTCGCCTATCCGGCGCAGATGTCCGGTGATGCAGTCTGGACCGCGGTTGACGGTTTCGCTGGCGCAACCTCGCTGAGCCTGGCGGCTGCTGGCGGCATTGAGAATGTGGTGAGCAACGGCATCTCCTGGATGGATGCGTTCTTAGGGACTATTCACGGTTCCATGGGTGAGACCAGCACCCTGGCGATTCTGATTGGTGGCGGCATTTTGCTGATTACCAAGATTGCCTCCTGGCGCATTGTGACCGGCGTAATGCTGGGAATGATCGGCTTTAGTCTGTTGCTCAATATGCTCGGTTCGAACACCAACCCGATGTTTGCCATGCCGTGGTACTGGCACCTGGTAGTCGGTGGTTTTGCTTTCGGTATGTTCTTTATGGCAACCGACCCGGTGTCGGCTTCCATGACCAATACCGGTAAGTGGATCTTCGGTGCCCTGATCGGGGTGATGGTGGTGATGATCCGTGTGGTCAACCCAGCGTTCCCTGAAGGCATGATGCTGGCGATCCTGTTCGCCAATCTGTTTGCACCGCTGATCGACCACTTTGTCGTTCAAGCCAATATCAAGCGGAGGCTGGCACGCAATGTCTAGTCAAAAAGAATCCACCGTCCGCACGTTGGTGGTGGCCCTGTTGGTCTGTCTGGTGTGTTCGGTGTTTGTTGCCGGTGCCGCCATTGCGCTGAAACCGACTCAAGTGGAAAACCGTCAGCTGGACAAGCAGCGCAGCATTCTGGCGATTGCTGGTCTAGGCGATGCCAGCATGAGCAGTGCGCAGGTCAAGGCGTTGTTCGCCGAGCGCATCAGTGCGCGCATTGTCGACCTCGACACTGGCACCTTTAGCGATGCGCAGAACCCGGCTACGTTCGACCCTCTGAAAGCGTCCAAAGATCCTAAGCTGTCAGCCGCGCTATCTGGCTCGGACGATATCGCTTCGATCAAACGCCGTGAGCGTTTCACCACGGTTTACCTGGTGGAGCAGGATGGCAAGCTGGAAACGGTTATTCTGCCTGTGCGCGGCTATGGCCTGTGGTCAACGCTTCACGGTTTTATGGCACTGCAGGGCGATCTGAATACGGTGGCTGGCTTCGGTTTCTACCAGCATGCTGAGACCCCGGGTCTGGGCGGCGAAGTGGATAACCCGAAGTGGAAAAGCCTGTGGCTGGGCAAAACCTTGTTTGATGACAAGGGTGAGCTGGCGATTCAGATCATCAAGGGTAACGTCGACGCGCAGAGCGCGCAGGCGACTCACCAGGTTGATGGCCTGGCGGGTGCAACCCTGACCAGCAATGGTGTGAATAACTTGCTGCACTTCTGGCTGGGAGAGAACGGCTTCGCCCAGTTCCTCGCCAATCTGCAAAAAGGGGAGGCCTGATCATGTCGCAGCCGACTATTAAAGAAGTTCTGCTCAACCCGATTTTCAACAACAACCCGATTGGTTTGCAGATTCTGGGTATCTGTTCCGCTCTGGCGGTGACCTCGAACCTGAAAACCGCACTGGTAATGTCGATTGCTCTGACCCTGGTAACCGGGTTCTCCAACCTGTTTATCTCGATGATTCGCAGCCAGATTCCCAGTTCCATCCGTATGATCGTGCAGATGGTGATCATTGCTTCCCTGGTGATCGTGGTCGATCAGGTGCTCAAGGCCTTTGCCTTCAGCCTCTCCAAACAGCTGTCGGTATTCGTCGGTCTGATCATCACCAACTGCATCGTGATGGGCCGTGCTGAAGCCTTTGCCATGCAGAACCCGCCGGTGTTGTCGTTCTTCGACGGCATCGGTAACGGCCTCGGCTACAGCGCCATGCTGATCGTGCTGGGCATTGTTCGTGAGCTGTTCGGCGCGGGCAAACTGATGGGCTACGAGATCATTCCGGTGATCAACGACGGTGGCTGGTACCAGCCTAACGGTATGCTGCTGCTGCCGCCTTCGGCGTTCTTCCTGATCGGCTTGTTCATCTGGGCACTGCGTAGCTGGAAAAAAGATCAGCTGGAGAAGCCAAGCTTCAAGATGGCTCCGCAGGTCTCGAATAAGGAGGCTTACTAATGGAGCATTACCTCAGCTTGCTGGCCAAGGCGGTGTTCGTTGAGAACATGGCATTGGCCTTCTTCCTCGGCATGTGCACCTTTATCGCGATCTCGAAGAAAGTCGAGACCGCGATTGGCCTGGGCATCGCGGTCATCGTGGTGCAGGTCATCACCGTGCCAGCGAACAACCTGATCTACACCTATCTGCTGAAAGATGGCGCCCTGGCCTGGGCCGGTTTGCCGGAAGTGGACCTGAGCTTCCTCGGTCTGCTCAGCTATATCGGGGTGATCGCGGCCATCGTGCAGATCCTCGAGATGTTGCTGGATAAGTATGTACCCAGCCTCTACAACGCCCTGGGGGTTTTCCTGCCGCTGATCACGGTGAATTGCGCCATCATGGGCGGCACCCTGTTCATGGTTGAGCGTGACTACAACCTGGCTGAAAGTACCGTGTATGGCTTTGGTTCCGGCCTGTCGTGGGCGCTGGCGATTGCTGCGCTGGCAGGTATTCGCGAAAAGCTCAAATACAGCGATGTGCCAGACGGCCTGCAGGGCCTGGGTATCACCTTTATTACCATCGGTCTGATGTCTCTGGGCTTTATGTCCTTCTCCGGCGTGCAGTTGTAAGGAAGGGATGCATAGATGATCAATTTAGAGATCCTTATCGCCATCGGCATGTTCACCGGCATCGTGCTGGCGCTGGTGCTGGTTATTCTCGCGGCGCGCGCCAAGCTGGTTTCCAGCGGTGACGTGAGCATCGAGATCAACGGCGAAAAAACCATTGTGGTTCCTGCGGGTGGCAAGTTGCTGCAGACCCTGGCGGCCAACAATATTTTCCTGTCTTCGGCATGCGGCGGCGGCGGTACCTGCGCCCAGTGCAAGTGTGTGGTCGAGCACGGCGGCGGTGAAATGTTGCCAACCGAAGAGGCTGCTTTCACTCGTCGCGAAGCCAAGGCTGGCTGGCGTTTGTCCTGCCAGACTCCGGTCAAGCAGGACATGAAAATCGAAGTGCCGGAAGAAGTGTTTGGCGTGAAGAAGTGGGAGTGCACCGTTGAGTCCAACCCCAACGTGGCCACCTTCATCAAGGAGCTGACGCTGAAATTGCCGGAAGGTGAAAGCGTCGATTTCCGCGCCGGTGGCTATGTGCAGCTGGAATGTCCGCCGCACGAAGTGCATTACAAGGACTTCGATATTCAGGAAGAGTACCGCGGCGACTGGGACAAGTTTAACCAGTGGAAGTATGTGTCCAAGGTCGAAGAGACCGTGATCCGTGCCTACTCCATGGCCAACTACCCGGAAGAAGTGGGTCTGGTGAAGTTCAATATCCGTATTGCGTCGCCGCCACCGGGTAAAGACGATCTGCCACCGGGCAAGATGAGTTCCTACGTATTCAGCCTCAAGCCGGGCGACAAGATTGATGTGTACGGCCCGTTTGGTGAGTTCTTCGCCAAAGACACCGACGCCGAGATGGTCTTCATCGGTGGTGGTGCTGGTATGGCACCGATGCGTTCGCACATCTTCGATCAGCTCAAGCGCTTGAAATCGACCCGCAAGATCAGCTTCTGGTACGGCGCGCGCTCCATGCGTGAAGCCTTCTACGTTGAAGAATACGATCAGCTGCAGGCCGAGAATCCCAACTTCAAGTGGCATCTGGCGCTGTCTGATCCGCTGCCGGAAGATAACTGGACGGGGCTCAAGGGCTTTATCCACAACGTGCTGTACGAGAACTACCTCAAGGACCACCCGGCTCCGGAAGAGTGCGAGTTCTACATGTGCGGCCCGCCCATGATGAACGCCGCCGTGATCAAGATGTTGATCGATCTGGGTGTGGAGGAGGAGAACATCCTGCTCGACGACTTCGGCGGTTAATGATGAGCCATGTGCTACTGCGGCCCGTTATCGCTGTCAGCTTGCTGACAGCCCTAACGGGCTGTTGGTTTTCAGAGCGTGTAGAAGAGTTTGGCGGCCCGACCATGGGCAGCACCTACACCGTCAAATATGTGCGCAGCAAGGATTCACCGAGCGTTGAGTCACTCAAGCGCGAGACCGACGCCATCCTGGCTGAGGTTGACGTGCAGATGTCGACCTATCGCGATGATTCCGCCATCGAGCAATTCAACCAGACCCCAGCGGGTACTTGTCAGACCATGCCGGACGGGGTGCTGGAGCTGGTCGACGCCGGACGCCTGCTGCATGAGCAAAGTCAGGGTGCACTCGACCTGACCTTGGAGCCGCTGCTCAATCTGTGGGGTTTCGGTCCCAAGGCGCGCGCCGAGAAGGTGCCGACCACTGAGCAATTGGTCGCCGCGCGTGCGCGGGTGGGCATGCAGCACCTGCGTCGTGACGGGCAGCAGCTGTGCAAAGAGGTTGATGTCCAGGTCGACTTCAACAGCGTTGCCGCCGGTTATGCGGTGGACAAGCTTGTGCAGCGCTTCACTGAACTGGGCGTGACCAGTTATATGGTTGAGGTAACCGGTGAGCTTAAGGCCGCGGGTAAAAAGCCCGACGGTCAGCCTTGGCGCATTGGCCTGGAGGCCCCGCAGGACGGCCAGCGTGTCGCCCAGCGGGTGCTGGCGGTGGATGGCTACGGCATTTCTACCTCAGGTGATTACCGCAATTACTTCGAGGAAGAGGGGCAGCGCTATTCGCACACACTCGATCCGTTGACCGGTGCGCCTATCACCCACAAGCTGGCAGCGGTAACCGTGGTGGACAAATCGACCTTGCGCGCCGATGGCTTGTCTACAGTGTTAATGGTGATGGGCACTGAGCGTGGCCTGGCATTTGCTGAGCGCATGGGGATTGCAGCGTTTTTCGTGACCCGTGAAGGTGACGCTTTCGTCACACAGACAACTCAGGCTTTCGAGCAGCTATTCGCTGCAGGAGACGAGCAATGACGTTTTTAGTGGTGTTTCTGGTCATGGTGCTGGTAGTCGGCATGATGGCTGTGGGTGTGATCATGGGCCGCAAGCCCATTGCCGGTTCTTGTGGCGGTATCGCCAACTTGGGTATCGAGAAGGAATGCTCGATCTGTGGTGGTAGCCGCGAGAAGTGCGAGGAGATCAACAGCGACCCGCAAGGCAAAACCGAAGACCTGGCCTACGACGCGACCAAACGCTAATCGTCCTGCGGCCGGCTAAAAGGCTAGGCTTGCAGCTACGAATTGATTGTCAGGCTGCGTGCGCAGTGCTGGCCCTGCCGAGAGTGCGGTACAAGTGCTCCGGTGTGATCTGAAGGAGTAAACATGGCGGTCTACAACTACGACGTAGTGGTGCTGGGTTCCGGCCCTGCAGGTGAAGGCGCGGCAATGAACGCGGCCAAGGCCGGGCGCAAGGTGGCCGTGGTCGACAGCCGCCGCGAAGTTGGCGGTAACTGCACCCACTTGGGCACTATCCCGTCCAAGGCACTGCGTCATTCGGTGCGGCAGATTATGCAGTTCAACACCAACCCGATGTTCCGTCAGATCGGTGAGCCGCGTTGGTTCTCCTTTCCGGATGTGCTGAAAAGTGCCGAGCGGGTCATCGCCAAACAGGTCAGTTCGCGCACTGGTTACTACGCCCGTAACCGTATTGATGTGTTCTTCGGCACCGGCAGCTTTGCTGATGAGCACACCATTGAAGTGGTGTGCGCCAATGGCGTGGTGGAAAAACTGGTGGCCAAGCAGATCGTCATTGCTACCGGCTCTCGTCCATACCGCCCACTGGACGTGGACTTTAATCATTCGCGCATCTACGACAGCGACACCATTCTCAGCCTGGGTCATACCCCGCGGCGCATCATCATTTACGGAGCGGGTGTAATCGGCTCTGAGTACGCTTCGATCTTCAGTGGCTTGGGCGTATTGGTCGACTTGATCGACAACCGCGATCAACTGCTGAGTTTCCTTGATGCGGAAATCTCCGATGCGCTGAGTTACCACCTGCGTACTAATAATGTGCTCATTCGCCACAATGAAGAGTACGAAAGTGTCGAAGGGCTGGATAACGGGGTCATCCTGCACCTCAAGTCCGGTAAGAAGATCAAAGCCGACGCCTTCCTCTGGTGCAACGGCCGTACTGGCAATACCGATCAGCTAGGTCTGGAAAATATTGGCATCAAGGTCAATAGCCGTGGCCAGATCGAGGTTGATCAGAATTACCGCACCCAGGTGTCGAACGTCTACGCGGCGGGCGACGTGATTGGCTGGCCGAGTTTGGCCAGTGCGGCCGCCGACCAGGGCCGTTCGGCTGCGGGCAGCATCGTCGACAATGGCAGCTGGCGCTTCGTTGATGACGTGCCAACCGGCATCTACACCATTCCGGAAATCAGCTCGATTGGTAAGAACGAGCGCGAGCTGACTCAGGCCAAGATCCCTTATGAGGTCGGTAAGGCGTTCTTCAAAGGTATGGCCCGTGCGCAGATTTCCCATGAGCCGGTGGGCATGCTCAAGCTGCTGTTCCACCGTGAAACCCTGGAAGTGCTCGGCGTACATTGCTTCGGTTACCAAGCCTCGGAAATTGTGCATATCGGCCAGGCGATCATGAACCAGAAGGGTGAAGCCAACACCATCAAGTATTTCGTCAACACCACCTTCAATTACCCGACCATGGCGGAGGCCTACCGGGTGGCGGCGTTCGACGGCCTCAACCGGCTTTTTTGAGCGGCTCCGGCCGGTGGCCTGAGCCGGCCGGGGAGAACCCGTTCAGCGACTCCAGCGACTGGCGTTGGCCTAATCGCGAAAGTTTCTGATCAGGCTTAACGAAAAACCGGCCCTTGCGGCCGGTTTTTTCGTTTCTGTAGCTGGGCTATCCGGGAGGTTATTCCAGGGTCGCCACGGCCAGGCCGGGAAAGTCGGTGATGATGCTGTCCACGCCGAAGTCTGCCAGGCGGCGCATCAGGGTCGGTTCGTTGACCGTCCACACCGAGACGTGCAAGCCGGCTTTCTGCGCTTTGAGCAGGCGTTCCGGGGTGCACAGCGTCCAGTTCAGCGCGAGCAGGTGACAGCCGTAGTGCTTGGCCACTTTCAATGGATCGAGCCAGGCGTATTCTGCGACCAGGCCACGTTGCAGGTGCGGCGTCAGGCGTTGCAGGGCGCCGAGCACTTCGCGGGAGCTGGAGGTTACGGTGACTTTGTCCGTCAGCTGGTAGCGCTCGGCCAATTCGGCAATCGCCTTGACCATACGCGCGGAGCGAACCTTCGAGGCGCTTTTGACTTCCAGTTGCCAGTGCTCGAAATCACAGTGCTGGAACAGCTCTTCCAGTCGCGGGATCGGGCATGGCGTAACGGCGCCAGGGCCGCCTCTGCGTGCGTCGTAAGTCACCAGCTCGGCCGCATCATGCTCAACGACCTTGCCGCGATGGCCGGTGGTGCGCTTGAGGGTTGGGTCGTGAATCACCATCAGCTCGCCATCGCGCGACAGGTGCAGGTCCAGTTCGCAGCGGCGCACGCCGTGCTTGAGGCATTGCTGGAAGCTGGCCAGGGTATTTTCCGGCACCTCGCCTTTGGCGCCGCGATGTCCATAGATGACTGTCACTGTTGCTCCTTGTCGGGCAGGGTTGCGCCGGGCTGATGATGACGCACGCTGTTGATCACGTGTTTGTGCTCGAAGTAGACGCTGAACTCACGGTAGTCCCAGCGGGTGATCGGTGGGTTACCAACGCTAGGATGTTCTTCATCGGCCAGGCCGAAACGCTCGAGTACCGCGCGTTGTGATTCGCCAAACTGCGGCAGCTGCAGTGTGCCGCCACCTTGCTGGCCGATAGGAATTTGCAGGGTATCGGCGTAAGCGCCGAGAGGCAGGAGCAGGGCGAGAAGTAGAAACAGACGTTGCATGGTGGCTCGCTATCAGGGTTGCAGAGGTTGCTCGCGGGCCTGGCGACGCTCCAGGGCCTGGCGCTGCAGAATATGCCGGGCAAGTAGCTGGCGCTGGGCATCGGTCAGGGCCTCGAATTCTGCACCGATCTCAAATTGTTGTGAGGGCAATGCTTGGCAATGCACCACCTTGGCCCGCAACAGCAGCCCCAGGGCTTGCGGCATCAGCACCATTTTCAGCGCCAGGTGCGCGCCGGCAGCGACCGGTTGAGGGTTATTGAAGCTGACACCGCCCTCGGACAGACTGACCCTGCGCGGCGTACCAATGTCGCGCAGCAGGCTCTGCGCCACGGCCTGACCGAGCAAGTCGATGCGCTTGTTCATCACCTTGAGGTAGTTGGCCAGGGTGCGATCGCGTTCGGTGATGTGCCGCAGCAGGTGCTGCGACTCGAAGTCCATCAGGTGCAGGTCGCTGAGCAGGTTGAACAATGGCGAGTTGTCGTGAAGCTCGTCACTGGCCAGGGCTTCGGCGCCTGAGAGTAGGGTGAATTCCAGTGCGATCGTATCGTCGATACGATAGTATTCGCGGCGATCATCTTCATCTTGAGTCGGCATGGCGAACCCATGGCAGCAGTAGTGGTCAGAGTGTAAGGCTGCTCGCCAAGCCCCGCCACAAGGACGTTTCTTTTTCCCTCGAATCAGCCCCGACATGTTCAGACCTCTGTTCGTATTTATCGGCACGCGCTACACGCGGGCCAAGCGTCGCAACCACTTCGTATCCTTTATTTCCCTGACCTCGATGATCGGGCTGGCACTTGGTGTGCTGGTGATGATTCTGGTGCTGTCGGTGATGAACGGCTTCGACCATGAAATGCGCACCCGCGTGCTCGGCATGGTGCCGCACGCCACTGTCGAGAGCGCCACGCCGATCAAGGACTGGCGCAGCCTGGCCGACAAGGCGCAGAGCAACCCGCAGGTGCTTGCGGTTGCGCCCTTTAGCCAGATGCAGGGCCTGCTGACCAACGACGGGAAGGTGCAGAAAGTGCTGATCAATGCGGTCGACCCGCAGGAAGAAGCCAAGGTCTCGATCATCGGCAACTTCTTTCAGCAGGGTCGCCTGGAGGCGTTGCAGCCCGGTGAATTCGGCATGGTGCTGGGCGACAAGGCCGCGGCCAAGCTCGGCGTCGGTCTGGGTGACAAGGTCACCTTTGTAGCGCCAGAAGTGACCGTTACCCCTGCCGGTATGTTTCCACGGCTTAAGCGGTTTACCGTGGTCGGTATTTTCCATGTCGGCGCCGGCGAGATCGACGGTCACCTGGCCCTGACCCATGTGCAGGATCTGGCGCGCTTGCAGCGCTGGCAGGCCGATCAAGTGCAGGGTATTCGTCTGAAGTTCGCTGATCTATTTGAAGCTCCGCGCACCGCTTGGGCATTGGCGCAAACCTTGGGTGAGGGTGACTACTATGCCCGCGACTGGACCCGTACCCACGGCAACCTGTACCAGGCGATCCGCATGGAGAAGGCGATGATTGGCCTGCTGCTGTTGCTGATCGTTGCGGTCGCTGCGTTCAACATCATTTCCACCCTGGTCATGGTGGTTACCGACAAGAAGGGCGATATCGCTATTCTGCGTACCCTGGGCGCGAC
Organism: Pseudomonas sp. OTU750018; assembly: GCF_011636575.1. Classification (NCBI taxonomy): domain Bacteria; kingdom Pseudomonadati; phylum Pseudomonadota; class Gammaproteobacteria; order Pseudomonadales; family Pseudomonadaceae; genus Pseudomonas; species Pseudomonas sp. OTU750018. The sequence continues at coordinate 212,647 of NZ_JAAPAU010000001.1, read as the reverse complement.
GCCACGGCAGATCATGGCGATCTTTATGGTCCAGGGCACGGTGATCGGCGTATTCGGCACGGCGATTGGCGCGGTGCTGGGCTGCCTTGCCGCTTTGAATATCAGCAGTGCGATTGCTGCGTTGGAAGGGTTATTGGGGATCAAGTTTCTCAATGCCGATGTGTATTTCATCGACTACCTGCCCTCGCAGCTGATGCTGGCGGATGTGCTGCTGGTCTGTGGCGCGGCGTTGATTCTCAGTTTCTTCGCCACCCTCTACCCGGCGTGGCGCGCAGCGCGTACCCAGCCTGCGGAGGCCCTGCGTTATGAATGATCAGGTTATGAGTGATTCGGTTATGCAAGATCGTGCAGTGTTGAGTTGTCGCAACCTCGGTAAAAGCTACGACGAGGGCCCGCAATCAGTGGTGGTGCTGCATGATTTGCAGCTGGAACTGCACCCCGGCGAGCGCGTGGCGATTGTTGGCAGCTCTGGTTCGGGTAAGAGCACCTTGCTGAATATGCTCGGTGGCCTGGATACGCCGAGCACCGGCAGCGTCTGGCTGGCGGGCGAGGAGTTGTCGGCGCTGAATGAAAAACAGCGCGGTCTGCTGCGTAACCGCGCCCTGGGTTTCGTTTACCAGTTCCATCACCTGCTGCCGGAATTTACCGCGCTGGAGAACGTGTGCATGCCGTTGTTGATTGGTCGCACGCCGATCAGCGAAGCGCGTCAGCGTGCCACGGCGCTGCTGGAGCGGGTTGGCCTCGGCCATCGCCTGGCGCACAAGCCGTCCGAGCTATCCGGTGGTGAGCGTCAGCGTGTGGCCATCGCCCGTGCGCTGGTCAATCAGCCGGGTCTGGTGCTGCTCGATGAACCCACTGGCAACCTCGATCATCACACTGCGCAAGGCATTCAGGACCTGATGAAGGAGCTGAGCAGCTCGTCGCAGACCGCCTTTCTGGTGGTGACCCACGACATGGCGCTGGCCCAGCAGATGGACCGCATTCTGCGCCTGGAAGACGGCAAGCTGGTGGCCGCCTGATGTTTCGTCCGCTGAGTATCTTTATCGGTATCCGCTATACCGGGGCCAAGCGGCGCAATCACTTTATTTCCTTTATCTCGATGACTTCGATGATTGGCCTGGCCTTGGGTGTGTTGGCCATGATCGTGGTGCTGTCGGTGATGAACGGTTTTCAGAAGGAAATGAGCACGCGCATCCTCGGTATGGTGCCGCACGCCAGCATCGTCGGGACGCAGCCGCTGGATAACTGGCAGCAGGTCGCTGCAGCCGCGAAGAACAATCCGCAAGTAGTCGCGGCAGTGCCGTTTGCCGAGCTCGAAGGCATGCTTTCGGTGCGCGGTGCGATGCAGCCGGTGCAGTTGCACGGCATCGATCCGGCGCTGGAACCGCAAGTGTCGATCATCGACAAGCATATGCAGCAAGGCCGCCTGAGCGACCTGCGTGAGGGTGAGTTCGGTGTGGTGCTCGGCGAGATCACCGCGCGGCGCTTTCAGCTGCGGGTGGGCGACAAGCTGGCGCTAATCGTGCCGGAGCTAAGCACTGTGCCGGGCGGTATAAGCCCGCGTATGCAGCGCCTTAACGTGGTCGGCATCTTTAAAGTGGGTGCTGAGCTGGACAGCTCGCTGGCGCTGATTCACGTTGCTGATGCGGCGTACATCCAACGTATGCAGCCGGGCCAGGTGCAGAGCGTGCGCCTGAAGCTGAAAGACCTCTACCAGGCGCCACAAGTCGCCGCGCAGATTGTCAGTGAGCTGGGCGCGGGTTACAGCTCAGCGGACTGGACTCTGACCCAGGGCAGCCTGTTCAGTGCAATGAAGATGGAGAAGACCATGATCGGCCTGTTGCTGCTGCTGATCGTTGCAGTGGCGGCCTTCAATATCATTGCCACGCTGATCATGGTGGTGGCAGACAAGGGCGCGGATATCGCCATTCTGCGCACCTTGGGTGCGACGCCGGCTCAGATAATGGGCATCTTTATGGTGCAAGGTACGGTGATCGGCGTGATCGGTACTGTGATTGGCGCGGTGCTGGGGATTCTCGCGGCGCTGAATGTTAGCCAGCTGGTGGGTTGGATCGAGCGCTTGAGCGGTCAGCAGGTGATGAGTTCGGATGTGTATTTCATCAGCAACCTGCCGTCTGAGTTGCTGCTGTCTGATGTGCTGTTGATCTGCGGTGCAGCGTTCAGCCTGAGCTTTCTGGCTACCGTTTACCCATCCTGGCGAGCATCGCGCATTCAACCTGCTGAGGCGTTGCGTTACGAATAAGCTACGCTGGCAGAAACAAAAAAGCCGTTACTCAGTAACGGCTTTTTTGCATCAGTGCTGTACGTCTTGCTGCCGACGTTTTTCCTGGCGTTTGCGCCAGTTGTGTCGCACCCACCAACGCCAGTAAGCGTTGGTGGCGAAGTAGCCGATCAGGGCGAACAGCAGACCGAGTACTAACGAGCCCAGATAGAGCGGCTGCCAGTGGGTTTGCAGAACATGACCGACCCAGCTAAGGGTGATGTGATCAGGCATTTGCAGGGTAGGCGTGTTCATCAGCCAGGCGCCGAACTTGTAGCTGCAGTAGAAAACCGGCGGCATGGTGATCGGGTTGGTCAGCCAGACCAGGCCAATCGAAATCGGCAGGTTACCCCGGGCTGGAATCGCCACGGCGGCGGCGGCGGCCATTTGCATGGGCATGGGGATCATTGCCCAGAATAGACCGATGGCCATGGCGCGTGAAACAGAATGGCGATTGAGGTGCCAGAGGTTGGGATCGTGGATCAGGCTGCCCAGAAAGCGCAGGGATTTATTGCCCTTGATACGGTCTGGGTGGGGCATGTAGCGCTTGAATAAACGACGCGGCATGAAGGCTCTCTGGCGGGTAAAAGCGCAGACATTATGCACTCTTTGATGGCAGTCTGTTTTCACACTTTGTGACAGCAAATAAGCAAAAGCTGATCGATAGGTTAAATGCTGTATTCGACTCACGGAGCGAGTCTATGCGCACAGGGATTTTCGCGCTGGTGGTCGGACTGCTGGTGCTGCGCTTCCTTCCGGCTTTGCCGCCCTTATGGCTGCTGGCTGTTCTGCCGGTCGCCGGTTTGATGCTGTTGCCATTTCGCAGCTATCCCATTGCCTTGTTTCTATTTGGCTTCACTTGGGCGTGCGTATCGGCGCAGTGGGCGTTGGATGATCGCCTGGCGCAGCAGTTGGATTCGCGTACCTTGTGGCTTCAAGGGCAGGTGGTCGGTCTGCCCGAAGTGGGCGAGGGCGTGGTGCGCTTCCAGCTGGAGCAGGTAGTTTCCCGACGTGACAGATTGCCCGCACGTTTGCGTCTGGCCTGGTATGGCGGGCCGGCAGTGCGCGCCGGTGAAACCTGGCGTTTAGCCGTACGCCTCAAACGCCCTCATGGTCTGGTCAACCCTCAGGCATTCGATTACGAAGCCTGGCTGCTGGCACAACGCATCGGCGCCACCGGTACGGTTAAAAGTGGTGAGCTGATTGCCCCTGCCAGTGGAACAGGGGCCTGGCGCGACCGCTTGCGTCAGCAGCTCTTGGCAACGCCCGCACATGGCCGCGAAGGCGCGTTGGCGGCTCTGGTGTTGGGGGACGACTCGGGGCTGTCGACTGCAGATTGGCAGGTACTGCAGAACACCGGCACGGTGCACCTGATGGTGATCTCCGGCCAGCATATTGGTCTGTTGGCGGCGCTGTTATATGGCCTGGTTGCCAATTTGGCGCGCCTAGGACTTTGGCCGTGCAGTTGGCCCTGGCTGCCTAGTGCCTGTCTGTTGGCTTTTCTTGGTGCGTTGGCGTACGGCGTATTGGCAGGGTTTGAAGTACCAGTACAGCGCGCTTGCGTGATGATCGGCCTGGTGTTGCTCTGGCGCTGGCGCTTTCGCCATCTGGGTGTGTGGTTGCCCGTGTTGGTGGCATTACTTGCAGTGTTGCTGGGCGAGCCGTTGGCCAGTTTGCAACCAGGGTTCTGGTTGTCCTTTGGCGCAGTGATGCTGCTGATCCTGATTTTCAGCGGTCGGCTCGGTGCCTGGTCCTGGTGGAGCACCCTCCTGCGCGCGCAAGAGGCGATGGCCATCGGCTTGTTGCCGTTGCTGCTTGCCCTCGGTTTACCGGTGAGTGCCAGTGGCCCCTTGGCCAATCTGGTGGCTGTTCCCGTGGTGGGATTACTGGTGGTGCCGCTGGCATTGCTCGGCACCTTATTGCTGCCCGTGCCTGTGGTGGGGGCTGCGCTGCTCTGGGTAGCAGGCTGGGTGCTGGACCTGCTGTTCGAGTTATTGACGCAATTGGCCCTGTGGCTGCCGGCCTGGTTGCCCAGCGCCTTGCCGTTCTGGGCCTGGCTGCTGGTGGCGTTTGGTGCGCTGGTGTTGCTACTGCCGGCCGCTTTGCCGATGCGCAGTCTGGGCGCGTTATTGCTGCTGCCCTTGTTGTTCAGCCCGCAGCAGCGCCCGGAATACGGGCGAGCCGAGGTGTGGATGCTGGATGTCGGTCAGGGTCTGGCTGTGCTGGTGCGCACCCAGTCGCATGACCTGCTGTATGACGCCGGCCCGCGCTTTGGCGAGTTCGATACTGGCGAACGCATAGTGCTGCCATCGTTGCGCGCATTGGATGTGCGTGGGCTCGATCTGCTGCTGATCAGCCATGCCGATAACGATCACGCCGGTGGCGCCGCAGCGATCCAGCGCGGTCTGCCAGTCAGGCAGGTGCTCAGTGGCGAAGCGGATAAGCTCGAGCCTTCACTACAGGCCCAAGCTTGCGCCAGTGATCAGCACTGGCAGTGGGATGGCGTGCAATTCAGTACCTGGCGCTGGGATGGTGCGAGCGATGGCAATCAAGCGTCCTGCGTGCTGCGCATTGAGGCCAACGGCGAGCGGCTGTGGCTGACCGGTGACATCGATAGCCATGCCGAGCGGGCATTGCTCAACAGCGGTCTGGTCATGCCGGCAGAGTGGTTGCTGGCGCCGCACCATGGCAGTCGCAGTTCATCTTCGGCGGCTTTTCTGGAAAAGGTCAGACCCACAGCTGCGCTGGTTTCCCGTGGTGCGCATAATGCCTTTGGCCATCCGCATGCCGAAGTTATTGAGCGTTACCGGACGTTGGAGGCGCGGTTGTACGACACCGTCGAGCAGGGCGCGGTAAGGATTCGTTTAGGCGCATTCGAGCCTGCGCAGGGTTTGCGCTATCGAGCACGTTTTTGGCGGGAAAAATGAGAACGGCGGCGGTCGGCGAGGCCGCGACCCTATGCTAGAGTGGCGCCACTTTTGTGAAGGGGATCTGCCACCGTGTGGGAACTGGTTAAAGCTGGCGGCTGGATGATGCTGCCGATCATTCTGTGTTCTATCGCTGCGGCCGGCATCATTGCCGAGCGCCTGTGGACGCTGCGGCCGAGCCGCATCACCCCACCCAACCTGCTCGGTCAGGTGTGGAAGTGGATCAAGGATAAAAAACTCAATAACCAGAAACTCAAGGAGCTGCGCGCCAACTCGCCGTTGGGGCAGATCCTCGCAGCCGGTCTGGCCAACTCCAAACATGGTCGCGAGATCATGAAAGAGTGCATCCAAGAAGCTGCCGGGCGGGTCATTCATGATCTGGAGCGCTACCTGAATGCCCTGGGTACCATTGCCGGTATCGCGCCGCTGCTGGGTTTGCTTGGTACGGTGCTGGGCATGATCGAAATCTTCAGCTCCTTTATGGGCTCGGGCATGGCAAATGCGTCCTTGCTCGCTGGCGGTATTTCCAAGGCGCTGATTACTACGGCGGCGGGTCTGATGGTGGCCATTCCGGCACTGTTCTTCCACCGTTACCTGCAGCGCCGCGTCGATGAGCTGGTGGTCGGCATGGAGCAGGAGGCTATTCGCCTGGTGGAAGTGGTGCAGGGCGACCGTGACGTCGACATGGGCGAGGACAAGGCGTGAAATTCCGGCGCAAACCGCGGGAGAACGTCGAGATCAACCTGGCCTCGTTGATCGACGTGGTGTTTATCCTGCTGCTGTTCTTCGTGGTCACCACCACCTTTACCCGTGAGACTCAGCTCAAGGTCGACCTGCCGGAGGCCGCCACCGGCACGCCGCCGGAACAGACCGAACTGAAGCAGCTGGAAATCCTGATTGCCGCCGATGGCAGCTACTCGCTGAATGCCAAGCAGTTGCTGAAAAGCGATCTGGAAAGCCTGATGGCAGCGCTGCAGAAGGAATCGGAAGGTGATAACAGCCTGCCACTGATCATCAGCGCCGATGCCAAGGCCCAGCATCAGGCGGTGATTACCGCCATGGATGCGGCCGGCAAGCTGGGTTTTGCTCATCTGCGCATGACCACCATCGAGGCGCAAGCCGCGCCTTGAGGGTTGCCCACTGATGAGCCTGTCCGCACGCCTCACTGCTGCCTGGTACGCCGGTCATCCGGCGCTGGGCCTGCTGCGTCCGCTGGAGTGGCTGTATCGCGCTGTGGTACAGCGTAAGCGTGCGCGTTTTCTGGCCGGTGAGGGCGAGATCTACCGTGCTCCCGTGCCGGTGGTGGTGGTCGGCAATATAACCGTCGGCGGCACCGGCAAGACCCCGATGATTCTCTGGCTGATCGAGCATTGCCGCCGTCAGGGGCTGCGCGTCGGTGTGGTCAGTCGCGGCTATGGCGCGCAGCCGCCGCAGCTGCCCTGGCGCGTGCAGGCCGATCAGGCCGCCAGCGTGGCCGGTGATGAGCCGCTGCTAATTGTGCAACGCAGCGGCGTGCCGCTGATGATTGATCCTGATCGCAGTCGCGCGGTGGCTGCCTTGCTGGTGGCCGAGCCGCTGGACCTGATCCTCAGTGATGACGGCTTGCAGCACTACCGCCTGGCTCGAGATCTCGAATTGGTGCTGATCGATGCCGCGCGCGGCTTGGGCAATCGCCATTGCCTGCCTGCCGGCCCGCTGCGGGAACCGGTTGAGCGCCTACAGAGTGTGGATGCGCTGCTGTATAACGGCGCGTCTAGCGATCCGCAGGATGGCTACGGTTTTACCCTGCAGCCACGCACCTTGGTCAACCTGCGCAGTGGCGAGCAGCATCCGCTCAGTCATTTCCCGGCCGGACAGGCCCTGCACGCGGTCGCCGGTATTGGTAACCCGCAGCGTTTCTTCAATACCCTCGAAGGGCTACACTGGCTGCCTGTTGCGCATGCCTTTGCCGACCATGCGCCGTACAGTGCCGAGCTGCTGAATTTCAGCCCGGCGCTGCCGGTGCTGATGACGGAAAAGGATGCGGTCAAGTGCCGTGCCTTTGCGGCTGACGATTGGTGGTACCTGGCGGTGGATGCCGAGCCTTCGGCCGCGTTTGTCGCCTGGTTTGATCGGCAATTGCAGCGTCTTGTGCCGCGCGCCTGACTGTTCTGATCATTCGGCGGCCTCATCCGCCTAAGCAGCTGCTTCCTCTCAAGGATCTCCCATGGACCCGAAACTACTCGACATTCTCGCCTGCCCACTGTGCAAGGGCCCGCTGAAGCTCGCCGCTGACAAGAGCGAGCTGATCTGCAAGGCAGACGCACTGGCTTTCCCGGTGCGCGATGGCATCCCGGTGATGCTGGAAACTGAAGCCCGCACCCTCAACGTCGACGAGCGCCTGGACAAGTAAATGAGCACTGCCTTTACCGTTGTGATTCCGGCGCGTTTTGCTTCCAGCCGCCTGCCGGGCAAGCCGCTGCAGGATATTGCCGGCAAACCGATGATTCAGCATGTCTGGGAACAGGCGTGCAAAAGCAGCGCGCAGCAGGTGGTCGTCGCCACTGACGATGCGCGCATCGTTGAGGCGTGTCAGGGCTTTGGTGCGCAGGTGGTGTTGACCCGCGTCGATCACAATTCAGGCACCGACCGTCTGGCCGAGGTGGCGACGGCTCTAGGCCTGGCTGCTGACGCCATCGTGGTCAACGTACAGGGTGATGAGCCGCTGATTCCGCCATCGATCATTGATCAGGTGGCGGCCAATTTGGCAGCGAATCCGCAGGCGGCAATCGCCACCCTGGCTGAGCCGATTGAGGATGTGCAGGCGCTGTTCAACCCCAATGTGGTCAAGGTAGTCAGCGACAAGACTGGCCTTGCCCTTACCTTTAGCCGTGCGCCGCTGGCCTGGGCGCGGGATGCCTTCGCCAAGAACCGTGACGAGCTGCCAGCAGGCGTGCCATACCGTCGCCACATCGGCATCTACGCCTACCGTGCGCAGTTTCTGCATGACTTCGTCGCCTGGGGCCCGTGCTGGCTGGAAGACACCGAGTGCCTGGAGCAGCTGCGCGCGCTCTGGCATGGCGTGCGTATCCATGTCGCCGATGCCCTTGAAGCGCCGTCTGCGGGTGTCGACACACCGGAAGACCTGGAGCGGGTTCGTCGCCTGCTGGGGGCCTGATGCGCGTTCTGTTTGTCTGCCTGGGCAATATATGCCGCTCACCCACGGCCGAAGGCGTGTTGCGCCACAAGCTGCGTGAAGCCGGGCTGGAAGGGCGCGTCGAAGTAGATTCGGCCGGCACTGGTGACTGGCACGTGGGCAAGGCTGCTGATCTGCGCACGCGTCAGGCTGCGCAGCAGCGTGGCTATGACCTGTCTGCGCTGCGCGGTCGGCAGGTCAAAGCGGCGGATTTTCATGCCTTTGACCTGATTCTGGCGATGGATAACAGCAACCTGCACGACCTGCAGCAGCTGCGTGCGGGCAATGATGCGGCCGAGTTGGACCTATTTCTGCGTCGTTATCAGTTGGAGCTGGATGAAGTGCCGGACCCCTATTACGGTGGTGAAGCCGGTTTTGCCCAGGTGCTGGATTTGATCGAGCAGGCCTGTGATGCCCTGGTTATCGAACTCAAGGGGCGCTTATGAGCTTGCAGGTGCGCACCCAGGTATCGCTGAAGCCCTATAACAGCTTTGCCGTCCAGGCCCAGGCCAGCCATTTTGCCGAGGCTGAGAATGATCAGCAGGTGCGCGAAGCGCTGAGCTATGCGCAAACGCAGCAGTTGCCGCTGTTGTTGCTCGGTGGCGGCAGCAATCTGCTGCTCACCGCTGACGTTGAGGCGCTGGTTTTGCGCATGGCCAGTCGCGGTATTCGCGTACTCAGCGATGACGGCGAGCGTGTGCTGATTGAGGCGGAAGCGGGGGAGTCCTGGCATCCATTTGTGCAGTGGACGCTGGCGCAAGGTTTTGCCGGTTTGGAAAACCTCAGCCTGATTCCTGGCACCGTGGGTGCGGCGCCGGTACAGAATATCGGTGCGTACGGCGTTGAACTGAAGGATCTGTTTGCCGGTTTGACTGCTTTGGATAGGCACAGTGGCGAGCTGCGTGAGTTTTCTTTGCAGGACTGCGCCTTTGCCTACCGCGATAGCTTGTTCAAGCGCGAAAGCGGGCGCTGGGTCATCCTGCGGGTGCGCTTTGCCTTGAGCCGCGCGGCTGCGCTGCATCTGGATTACGGTCCGGTTCGTCAGCGTCTGGCGGAGCAGGGCATTGGTGTCCCGACGGCGCTGGATGTCAGTCAGGCCATCTGCGTCATTCGCAGCGAAAAACTGCCTGACCCGGCTGAGCTAGGCAATGCTGGCAGCTTCTTCAAGAACCCGCTGGTATCGGGTGAGCTGGCGCAACGCTTGCGCGCTGAGCATGCCGATCTGGTGGCTTATGCTCAGGCAGACGGACAGGTCAAGCTGGCCGCCGGCTGGTTGATCGAGCGGGCGGGCTGGAAGGGCTTTCGTGACGGTGATGCAGGTGTGCATCGTTTGCAGGCGCTGGTGCTGGTGAATTACGGTGCAGCCACCGGGGCGCAGTTGTTGGCACTGGCGCAGCGTATCCAGGCGGATATCGCCCAGCGTTTTGCGGTGGAGTTGGAGATCGAGCCAAACGTGCTGTAAGGCGTTTGGCGGCAGGCTGCGACCAGCGTATTGATCGCGCTGTAATAAAAGCCAGAACGCAAAAGGGGATGCCGAAGCATCCCCTTTTTTATTGCCTAGCGGATCAGACCTGCGGTTTGACCGCTTCTTTATCCTGCTCGTCAGCTTCTACTTCAGTAAACAGTGAGCTTTGCGGCTCCTGGCTTACTTCTGCTTCTACTTGCGCGGCGGTTTCGGCCTTGGGCTCGACTGCTTCGATGCTCGCAGGTGCTTCGGCTGCAGTTTCAACTACGGCTTCGGCAACCACTTCTGCAGCCGGCTCTTCAGCTACCGGTGCAGCAGCTTCAACCTGTACGGCAGCAGCTGGTGCTTCGGCGGCTTCGCGGGCGAGACGCTCGGCTTCACGCTGACGACGACGCACTTCGCGCGGATCGTTAGGCGCGCGACCGCTGCTGCTGACGGCAACAACAGGGGCAGCTTCGGCTGCTACAACTTCAGCTATTACGGCTTCGGCAACCGGCTCGGGTGCGGTAACCACGGCAGGCGCTTCAACAACCTCTGCAACCGGAGCTGGCGCCTCTACAACAGCAGGTGCTGGTGCAGCTTCGCTGACTTCGGTGGCATATACAGGTGCTTCGCTGGATTCGACAACCGGGTTGCTTACTGCTTCTACAACTACTGCCTCAACAGCGGCTTGTGGCGCTTCAGCGGCAGCGACTTCGCGTGGCTGCTCCTGCTCGACAACTACCGGTGCTGCTTCAACGGTTGCTTGGGCAGTTTCGTCTGCGCCGGTGATAACGGCGGCGGTTACTGCTGCAACTGTTGCGTTGTCGGCATCAGCTGATACTTCTGCGCCTTCCTCACTGCCTTCGATCGGGTTGCCGTTGGCATCGTTCTGGCGCTCGCGACGATTGCTGCGACGACGCTGGCCACGGGAGCGGCGACGTGGGCGATCGCCACCTTCGCTGCCTTCCTGCTCATCGTCCTGTAGCGCTTCTTCAGCGTTCAGTACTTCTTCATCGGCGGCTACAGCGGCCTGCTCAGCACGCGGCTGACGCTCTTCACGCGGTGCGCGCGGCTGGCGTGGTTCGCGTTGTGGGCGTTCGGCACGGACTTCTTCGCTGACCGTTGCGCTATCACCCGGTGCGGCATCCAGTGGCTCACGCAGTTCGCGCGGCTGGCGCTCTTCACGTGGCTTGCGGTCGCGCGGCTGACGCTCTTCGCGCGGTGGGCGCGATTGGCGCACTTCCTGCGGCTGACGAACTTCTACAACGTCGCGTGGGCTGCGTTCTTCACGTGGCGCACGTTCCTCGCGCGGTGCGCGTTCTTCACGGGCAACGCGTGGCTGACGTTCTTCGCGCGGTGCGCGCTCTTCACGAGGGCCGCGGTCTTCACGTGGTTTACGCTCTTCGCTGCTGCGACCACCGCGGTTGCGGTTCTGTTGGCGACCGTTACGACGCTCATCGCTGCGCTGAGGGCGTTCGCTGGTTTTCTTCTCGACGACGGCAGGCTTTTCCTCTTCCTTACCAGCGAACAGGCTGACCAGCGACTTGACCAGGCCTTTGAACAGGCTTGGCTCAGCGGCAGCAACAGGCTGTGCGGCTACTGCTTCAACCGGAGTTGGTGCAGTGCGCTGCGGCGCGGTTTTGATCGCTGCTTCCTGGCGAACCAGGGTGCGCGTTGCGGCGGCCTGCTTCTCTTCTTCCACTTCAATAGTCGCCATTTCATAGCTGGACTGAGTGGATTGCGCTTCAGGGCTGTCGTCACGGATGCGCGTAACTTCGAAGTGCGGTGTTTCCAAGTGATCATTCGGAATGATCACGATGCGTGCACGCGTGCGCAGTTCGGTCTTGGTGATCGAGTTGCGTTTTTCGTTGAGCAGGAAGGCGGCAACTGGAATTGGCACTTGTGCGCGGACTTCAGCAGTGCGGTCTTTCAGGGCTTCTTCTTCGATCAGGCGCAGAATGGCCAGCGAAAGCGATTCGACGTCGCGGATGATGCCTTGACCATTGCAGCGTGGGCAGACGATACCGCTGCTTTCGCCCAGGGATGGACGCAGGCGCTGGCGCGACATTTCCAGCAGGCCAAAACGCGAGATACGGCCCACTTGTACGCGGGCGCGGTCGGCTTCCAGGCTTTCACGGACTTTTTCTTCCACGGCGCGTTGGTTCTTCGCCGGGGTCATGTCGATAAAGTCGATGACGATCAGGCCGCCGATGTCACGCAGACGCAGTTGGCGGGCGATTTCTTCAGCCGCTTCCAGGTTGGTCTGCAGGGCGGTTTCTTCGATGTCGCTGCCTTTGGTGGCGCGTGCCGAGTTGATGTCGATGGACACCAGGGCTTCGGTTGGGTCGATAACAATCGAACCGCCGGACGGCAATTTCACTTCACGCTGGAAAGCTGTTTCGATCTGGCTTTCGATCTGGAAGCGGTTGAACAGCGGCACGCTGTCTTCATACAGCTTGATCTTACTGGCGTACTGCGGCATCACCTGGTTGATGAAACTCAGGGCTTCCTGCTGCGCTTCGATGCTGTCGACCAGTACTTCGCCGATGTCCTGGCGCAGGTAGTCGCGGATTGCGCGGATGATCACGTTGCTTTCCTGATAGATCAGGAAGGGGGCAGCGCGGTCCAACGAGGCTTCTTTAATCGCGGTCCAGAGCTGCAGCAGATAGTCGAGGTCCCACTGCATTTCTTCACTGGAGCGGCCGAGGCCTGCGGTGCGCACGATCAAGCCCATGTCGCTTGGGGCGACCAGGCCGTTCAGTGCTTCACGCAGCTCATTACGCTCTTCGCCTTCGATACGACGCGAGATGCCACCAGCACGTGGGTTGTTCGGCATCAGCACCAGGTAACGACCGGCGAGGCTGATAAAGGTGGTTAGGGCTGCGCCCTTGTTGCCACGCTCTTCTTTCTCGACCTGAACAATTACTTCCTGGCCTTCCCGGAGCACGTCTTTAATGTTGACGCGACCTTCTGGGGCCTTGCTGAAGTATTCGCGGGAGATTTCTTTGAGTGGCAGAAAACCGTGACGCTCAGAGCCGAAGTCGACGAAGGCAGCTTCAAGGCTGGGCTCTACACGGGTAATTTTACCCTTATAGATGTTGGATTTTTTCTGCTCACGGGCGCCGGACTCGATGTCCAGGTCGTAGAGTTTCTGCCCATCTACTAGGGCAACACGCAACTCTTCGGGCTGAGTTGCGTTAATCAGCATTCTTTTCATGTAGTACCGTCGGTTTCCGGTGCTGGCGGAAGCGGCGTTCGGCACACACGACTTCAGGGGTCGGTGTCAGGTGCGTCAGGAACGGTCGTAAAGCGTTCCAGTGTCTAGCGGCGGTCAGCCAATTGTGCTGGGCCGCGACGGACGTCTCCTGCTCGCTGTGATAACAGAAAGCACTAAGTCAGGAGGAGGAATCAGCTGTTGGTAGCGGACGAGATGAAGCGTCTTGGTAAAGCGAGCTGCTACGCGGACCAACAGTTGTACATCTCCACCCTACACGTATCGCTGAAACTCGGGTGCCGCTCGCGAACATCCGCAGCGGGTTAACTATTACCGCAACCGTCCAAAGGGACTGGCTGCGCATCATGGCTTATAGGCTTTATTTCCGAGTTATTCACAGCCTTGGAGGCTTTTCTTTCGTTGAATAACCCGTCGGACGGCCTCACGTCCCAAATGGGTTGCGTTGGTTGGGGGATGGCAGTTTTGGCGATCATCCGCAAACCAAGCCGCTTTTGGCGGCGTTCCCGACTATAGCAGCAATGATTAAGTGCTTCAATTCCATAAAAAATTGTTATGATTGCGCGATGACAAATCCTTCCCCTCCAACCTCCGGCGTCCAGCTGCTCGAGGTTGCGCCGGAACTTGCCGGCCAACGCATTGATAACTTTCTTCGCACCCAGCTTAAGGGCGTGCCCAAGACTTTGATTTACCGGATTTTGCGTAAAGGCGAAGTGCGTGTGAACAAGGGGCGGATCAAGCCTGAATACAAGCTGCAGGCTGGCGACATTATTCGTGTACCACCGCTGCGCTTGGCTGAGCGCGATGAGCCCGAGCCGCTGGCTCAGGGGCTTTTGCAGCGCCTTGAGGCTGCAATTGTCTATGAAGACAAGGCGCTTATCGTGCTGAACAAGCCGGCGGGTATCGCTGTGCATGGCGGCAGTGGCCTGAATTACGGAGTTATTGAGGCCTTCCGTCAGCTGCGCCCAGATGCCAAGGACCTGGAGCTGGTGCATCGCTTGGATCGTGATACGTCGGGCCTACTGATGCTCGCCAAGAAGCGCAGCATGTTGCGTCACTTGCACGAAGCCTTGCGTGGCGATGGTGTGGATAAGCGCTATATGGCGCTGGTTCGCGGGCATTGGGCGACTGCCAAGAAGCAAGTTAATGCGCCGCTACTGAAGAGCAATCTGCGTTCGGGCGAGCGCATGGTCGAGGTCAATCCTGAAGGTAAGGAGGCGTTGACCGTTTTTCGTGTGCTGCGCCGCTTCGGAGAGTTTGCCACCTTGGTTGAGGCCAAGCCGGTCACTGGGCGTACCCATCAGATTCGTGTGCATACACAGTATGCCGGGCACTGCATTGCCGGTGACAGCAAGTACGGCGATGACGATTTCACCAAGGAAATTCGCGATCTAGGCGGTAAACGCCTGTTTCTGCATGCCTATGAGTTGGTTGTGCCGCTGCCTGAGGGTGGTCAGCTCAAGCTTGAGGCGCCGGTCGATGAAATGTGGGCGCGGACTATGGTGCGTCTCGGTGAGTGACAGTCAGGAACGTGGCTACCAGCTGCTGATCTTCGATTGGGACGGCACACTGGTTGATTCCATCGGTCGGATTGTCGCCGCGATGCATCTGGCTGCCGATGCCTGTGAGTTGCCGCGCTGCACGGATGATCAGGTGCGCGGCATTATCGGCTTGGGTTTGCCTGAAGCGATTCGTTGTCTTTATCCGGATATGCATGACGCGCTTCGTGCGCAGCGTCTGCGGCAAAGCTACAGCGAAAGCTACCTGGCTCTTGAGTCCGAGCCTTCGGCGCTGTTCCATGGCGTTGCTGAAGGTTTGGAGGCGTTTCGTTCTGAGGGCTATCGTCTGGCGGTAGCGACTGGCAAAGGGCGGCATGGTTTGCAGCGCGTGCTGGCGGATCGTGGCTGGTTGGATTATTTCGACTACAGCCGCTGCGCCGACGAAACGGCGAGCAAGCCGGACCCGCTGATGTTGCACGAGATTCTTGCGCAAAGCGGCGTTGCTGCTGATCGGGCGCTGATGGTGGGTGACTCGTCCTTCGATCTGTTGATGGCGCAGCGCGCTGGCATGGATTGTGTGGCGGTGGGTTATGGCGCGCAGCCTTTGCAGGCCTTGCGTGAGTGTCAGCCAACGCTGGCAATAGAATGTTTTACCGAGTTGCGCGCCTGGCTAGGTCAGCGTGCGTCTAATCAGTCAGTTGAGGTGGTTTTGCATGGCAGATGAATGGAAGGCGTCGGCAGCGGCTGATGGCGACGGTAAAAGCTGGCAGCTGCTGGAGAAGACCCTGCTGGCCGGTGTGCAGGAGCAGCGTCGCGCGCGGCGCTGGGGGATTTTCTTCAAGCTGCTGACCTTCATTTATATCTTCGGCGCACTGGCGCTGTTCTCGCCCATGCTGGCGATGAAAAAAGGCGCGACCACCGGTAGCCATACTGCGGTGATCGAAGTGCGCGGGATGATTGCCGATCAGGAGTCGGCTAGTGCCGACAATATCGTCAGCAGTCTGCGTGCGGCGTTTGAGGATGCCAACACCAAGGGCGTGATCCTGCGCATCAATAGCCCGGGTGGCAGTCCGGTGCAGTCGGGCTATATCTATGACGAGATTCGCCGCCTGCGCGCCGAATACCCGGCGATCAAACTGTATGCAGTGATCACCGATTTGGGTGCCTCCGGGGCTTATTACATCGCCAGTGCGGCTGATGAGATTTATGCCGACAAGGCCAGTCTGGTCGGCTCCATCGGTGTGACTGCGGCAACCTTTGGTTTTGTGGGGGTGATGGAGAAGCTGGGTGTTGATCGCCGCGTGTATACCTCCGGTGAGCACAAGGCGTTTCTCGACCCATTCCAGCCGCAAAAGGCCGAAGAAACCAAGTTTTGGCAGGGCGTTCTGGAAACCACCCATCGTCAGTTTATTGCCAGCGTAAAGCAGGGGCGTGGTGAGCGCTTGAAGGATGCCGAGCACCCAGAGCTGTTCTCGGGCTTGGTCTGGTCTGGCGAGCAGGCTTTAAAGCTTGGGTTGGTCGATGCCTTGGGCAATACCAGCTACGTGGCGCGGGAGGTGATTGGCGAGAAGGAAATCGTCGACTTCACGGTGCAAGAATCGCCTTTCGATAAGTTTGCCAAAACTTTAGGTGCCAGCATGGCTGAACGCATTGCCCTTTGGATGGGGTTCCAGGGGCCGGCGTTGCGTTAAGGTCTGGAGCTGTTGCAAGCAAGCCCGGTCATTGATCGGGCTTGTTGTTTTTAGGGGATATCGATACCGCTGGCTTGCAGCATGTCCACCAGGCGGATCAGGGGGAGGCCGATCAGGCTGTTGCCGTCGCTGCCTTCGGTGCTGCGAAACAGGCTGATGCCCAGGCCTTCGGCCTTGAAGCTGCCCGCGCAGTCGAAGGGTTGTTCGGTGGTCAGGTAGCGCATGATTTGCGCTTCGCTGAGTCGGCGGAAATGCACCGTGAAGGGTATGCAGTCGGTTTGCTGCTGGCCGGTGGCGCTGTTAAGCAGGGTGAGGCCAGTCAGAAAGGTCACGCTGTTACCGCTGGCGGCCATTAGCTGTTCGCGAGCGCGCTCCAGGGTGTGCGGTTTGCCGATGATTTGTGAGCCGAGTACCGCGACTTGATCTGAGCCGATGATCAGGTGCTGCGGGTGGCTAGCGCTCAGTGCTTGGGCCTTTTCCAGCGATAGCCGGTGCGCCAGGGCTTCTGCGTCTTCATCAGGTCGCCGTGATTCGTCGATTTGCGGAGCGCTCCAGGTGAAGGGCAAGCGCAGGCGGGTGAGCAGTTCACGTCGGTAGGGTGAGCTGGAGGCGAGCACCAGAGGCAGCACGGCGATTTCCTTCTATATATAGTTGTTTGCAGAGGGTGGGCGATTCTAGCTGTCGGCCCATATGCTGGACAGGCCGAATTTCCTTTGACAGCGGCGGGTTGCATCCCTAAAATGCGCCGCCTATGTCAAATGGCCCGATTCCACCTCACGTTGATCCGCGCAAACTAGCAGATCGCAGCGCCACCCTCGAAGGTGAGCTGCTACTGTCAGATTTGCAGCGACTCTGCGGCCCGCTTGCCGATAACCAAGGCATGGTGCGTACGAAGTTCTTCTTCGAGCGCGACGAGCGCAATGCTGTAGTTTTTCACAGCGAGCTTGAGGTTGAAGTCAAGATGGTTTGCCAGCGTTGTCTGGAGCTGGTCACTTTGCCGATCCACAGTGCATGTGATTACGCTGTGGTGAAAGAGGGTGCGAATACCCAGTCAGTGCCGCAAGGCTATGACGTGATTGAGTTGGGTGAAGACCCATTGGATCTGCTGGCGCTGGTTGAGGAGGAGCTTCTGCTTGCCTTGCCCATTGTCCCGGCTCATGACCCTAAAGATTGCCAGCAGCCGACCGGCCTCGAAGAGCCCGAGTCGAGCGAGGACGAGGTAACGCGGTCCAACCCGTTCAGTGTATTGGCGCAGTTAAAGCGTGACCCAAACGTTTAGGAGTTAATTAGTTATGGCTGTTCAGCAGAACAAAAAATCCCGTTCCGCCCGTGACATGCGTCGTTCGCACGATGCTCTCGAGGCCAGCACTCTGTCGGTCGAGAAAAGCACCGGTGAAATCCACCTGCGTCACCACGTATCGCCAGAAGGCGTTTACCGTGGTCGTAAAGTGATCGACAAGGGCGCTGACGAGTAAATCTTGTCCGCTCCGATCATCGCGATTGATGCAATGGGTGGGGACTTCGGTCCCCACTGCATTGTTCCAGCCTGCATCTCTTGCCTGGCTGAATACTCTTCGTTGCACCTGGTCCTCGTTGGCCAATCTTCGCTTCTTGAATCCCTGATTGCCCGCTATCCCAGCGTCGATCGTGCACGTCTGCGCGTTGAGCATGCTGCTGAGATTATCGCCATGGACGAGCGTCCGGCCCAGGCGCTGCGCGGCAAGCCGGATTCGTCGATGCGTATCAGTCTTGAGTTACTGCGCAGTGGTGCGGCGCAGGCCTGCGTCAGTGCCGGTAATACCGGGGCGCTGATGGCGTTGTCGCGCTATGTGCTTAAAACCTTGCCCGGCATTGATCGTCCGGCCATGGTCACCGCCATTCCTACGCAGGCGGGCTTCTGTCATCTGCTCGACCTGGGCGCCAATGTCGATTGCAGCGCCGAGCACCTCTACCAATTTGCCGTGATGGGCTCGGTTACCGCTGAAGCGTTGGGTACGGTGCGTCCGCGCGTGGCGTTGCTGAACGTCGGCACTGAAGACATCAAGGGCAATCAGCAGGTCAAGCTGGCAGCCAGTCTGCTGCAGCAAGCGGAAGGCCTGAACTACATCGGTTTTGTCGAGGGCGATGGGTTGTATCGCGGTGAGGCCGATGTCGTGGTGTGCGACGGTTTTGTCGGCAATATCCTGCTCAAGTCCAGCGAAGGTCTGGCGGCAATGATTGCTGGGCGGATTGAGGCGCTGTTTAAATCTAGCCTGAAGGCGCGCATGGCGGGTTTTTTAGCGTTGCCGCTGTTGCGGCGCTTGCAGGGTGAGCTGGCCCCGGCGCAGCACAATGGTGCAAGTTTTGTCGGTCTGCAGGGTATTGTGGTGAAAAGCCATGGTGCGGCCGGGCCTGACGACTTTAAAAGCGCTATTCGCCGAGCTTTGCGGGAGATTGAAGAGGATTTGCCGCAGCGTTTGCACGGTCGCCTGGGCGAGCACCTGCTTTAGAATGTGACCGCAGCGGGCAGCCTGTCATCCAACTGTCAGTTTCTTGCGCTTGGCTAGGCTGGGCGCGTATTACCGACGATCACGATCATTAGGAACAGGTTTCCATGTCTGCATCTCTCGCATTCGTCTTTCCAGGTCAGGGTTCCCAGTCGCTGAGCATGCTCGCCGAGCATGGTGCGCAACGACCGCTGATCCTCGAAACCTTCGCCGAGGCTTCCGAAGCCCTTGGTTATGACCTCTGGGCGTTGACTCAGCAAGGTCCTGAAGAACAACTCAATCAAACCGACAAGACTCAGCCGGCGATCCTCACCGCTTCTGTTGCGCTGTGGCGTGCCTGGTTTGCTGAGAGCGCCGCGCGTCCGGCGTTTGTCGCCGGGCACAGCCTGGGTGAGTACTCGGCGCTGGTTGCCGCCGGTAGTCTGTCGCTGGCCGCTGCGGTCAAGCTGGTTGAACATCGCGGCCAGCTGATGCAGCAGGCTGTTCCAGCCGGGCAGGGCGGCATGGCAGCGATTCTCGGTCTGGAAGATGCTGATGTATTGGCGGCTTGCGCCGAGGCTGCGCAGGGTGAAGTGGTCAGCGCGGTGAATTTCAATGCCCCGGGTCAGGTGGTGATCGCCGGCGGCGCTGCTGCCGTCGAGCGCGCTATTGAGGCGTGCAAGGCGCGTGGAGCCAAGCGCGCGATGCCGTTGCCGGTTAGCGTGCCGTCGCACTGCGCGTTGATGCGCCCTGCGGCTGAGTGCTTTGCCGAAGCAGTAGCGGCAATTGACTGGCAGGCTCCGCAAATCGCTTTGGTACAGAACGTCAGCGCTGCGGCAGTGACTGATCTGGAAGGGCTCAAGCGCGACCTGCTGGCTCAGCTTTACAGTCCAGTGCGTTGGGTCGAGTCGATCGTCTGCCTGTCTACTCAAGGTGTGACGGATCTGGTTGAGTGCGGTCCGGGCAAGGTGTTGTCTGGTTTGAACAAGCGCTGCGTCAAAGGCATCAATACCCATAACCTGGACACCCCGGACGTCTTCGCTGCTGCGAACGCGGCCCTGGTCTGATTAAGGAGAAACGTTATGAGCCTGCAAGGTAAGGTTGCATTGGTCACAGGCGCAAGTCGCGGTATTGGCCAGGCGATTGCCCTGGAATTGGGCCGTCAGGGTGCTGTGGTTATCGGTACTGCTACCACCGCTTCGGGGGCTGAGCGTATTGCTGAAACCCTGAAAGCCAATGGCATTGAAGGGGCTGGTCTGGTCCTCGATGTTAGCGACAGCGAATCGGTCGCCAGCACCCTCGAACATATCCAGCAACATCTTGGTCAGCCGTTGATTCTGGTCAATAACGCCGGTATCACCCGCGATAACCTGATGTTGCGCATGAAAGATGATGAGTGGTTTGATGTCATCAACACCAACCTGAGCAGCCTGTACCGGCTGACCAAGGCTGTGCTGCGCGGTATGACCAAGGCACGCTACGGGCGCATCATCAACATCGGTTCGGTGGTGGGCGCCATGGGCAACGGTGGCCAGGTCAACTATGCAGCTGCCAAGGCTGGTCTTGAAGGTTTTGGCCGTGCGCTGGCGCGTGAAGTGGGTTCGCGGGCGATTACTGTGAACGCCGTAGCACCGGGTTTTATCGACACTGATATGACCCGTGAATTGCCAGAAGCGCAGCGCGATGCGCTGCTGACACAAATTCCGTTGGGCCGTTTAGGGCAGGCCGAAGAGATCGCAAAAGTGGTCGCTTTCCTCGCTTCTGATGGCGCGGCTTACGTCACAGGCGCTACTATCCCTGTGAACGGCGGGATGTACATGAGCTGAATGTGACGGATGGCTTCAGAAAACTGTCATAGATGCTGTCTAAAATCCGTTATAAAGCTGCAACAGGTTTGTAGGCAGGTCGTTGAAGTGTTTGTGGGGCACCCCGGCATTCAGCTTGAAATGCTAAAAACCCTTTCTATACACTTGGTCGCAGAATAGCGGCCAAGATTTGTCCCATTAGGAGTGAGAACAACGTATGAGCACCATCGAAGAACGCGTCAAGAAAATCGTTGCCGAGCAACTGGGCGTCAAAGAAGAGGAAGTAACCAACAGCGCTTCCTTCGTTGAAGACCTGGGTGCCGACTCGCTTGACACCGTTGAGCTGGTGATGGCTCTCGAGGAAGAGTTCGAGACCGAGATCCCGGACGAACAAGCCGAGAAGATCACCACCGTTCAGGAAGCGATCGACTACGTTACCGCTCACGCGTAAAACGTAATCGTCGGATCCCGACTCGGAAAAGCCGCACTCCCTTCATCAGGCGTGCGGCTTTTCTTTAAGCGCTTTCCAGGCGTTGATAACTAGAAAAGGAGATTGCTGTGTCGCGTAGACGCGTCGTGGTTACCGGTATGGGCATGCTGTCGCCATTGGGTAACGATGTGCCGAGTAGCTGGCAGGGCATTTTGGCTGGCCGCAGTGGCATTGGCCTGCTTGAGCATATGGATCTTTCCGCTTTTTCCACGCGTTTTGGTGGTGCGGTAAAGGGCTTCAACGTCGAGGAATACTTGTCCGCCAAAGAGGCGCGCAAGCTCGATTTGTTTATCCAGTACGGTCTCGCTGCCAGTTTTCAGGCAGTGCGCAACTCCGGCCTGGAAGTCACCGATGCCAACCGTGAGCGCATCGGCGTGGCCATGGGCTCCGGTATCGGTGGCCTGACCAATATCGAGAACAACTGCAGATCGTTACACGAGCAAGGGCCGCGGCGCATTTCGCCGTTCTTCGTGCCAGGCTCGATCATCAATATGATTTCCGGCTTCCTGTCGATCCATCTGGGGCTGCAGGGGCCTAACTACGCCATCGCCACGGCCTGCACCACAGGCACGCACTGCATCGGCATGGCGGCACGCAACATCATGTTTGGCGAGGCCGATGTAATGGTTGCAGGCGGCGCCGAAATGGCGGCCTGCGGTCTGGGTATGGGCGGCTTCGGTGCTGCTCGTGCGCTGTCGACCCGCAATGACGAGCCGGCCAGGGCCAGCCGTCCATGGGACAAAGAGCGTGATGGCTTCGTGCTGTCCGATGGAGCCGGTGCACTGGTGCTGGAAGAGTTGGAGCACGCCAAGGCGCGTGGCGCGACCATCCATGCCGAGTTGATTGGCTTTGGCATGAGCGGCGACGCTTACCACATGACCTCACCACCGGAAGATGGCGCAGGCGCAGCGCGCTGCATGACCAACGCCTTGCGCGATGCCGGGCTGAATCCTGAGCAGGTGCAGTATATCAATGCTCATGGCACCTCTACCTCGGCTGGCGACAAGGCTGAAGTAGCGGCGGTGAAGTCGGTGTTCGGCGAGCACGCTTACAAGCTGGCTGTTAGCTCGACCAAATCCATGACCGGCCACCTGCTCGGCGCTGCCGGTGCGGTGGAGGCAATCTTCAGCATCCTTGCACTGCGTGATCAGGTGGCGCCGCCCACCATCAACCTGGATAACCCGGACGAAGGCTGTGATCTGGACTTCGTTGCGCACCAGGCCAAGGCCATGGCGCTGGATGTCGTGCTGTCCAATTCCTTTGGCTTTGGCGGTACCAACGGCTCGCTGGTGTTCCGCCGGTTCGCCGGTTGATGCTGAGCTGGGTCGATGGCCAGCCGGCCGAGCTGCTGTCCGTCAAGGATCGCGGCTTGGCCTACGGCGATGGGCTGTTTGAGACTATTGCCGTAAATGGCGGGCAACCAGTTCTGTTGCGGCGTCATCTGGCGCGCTTGGCCGAAGGTTGTGTGCGGCTGAGAATCCCTCTCGAACTACCTGCTGTCCGTACCCAACTACTGGCCTTCAGTCAGCAGCTGGGTGACGGCGTGGCCAAGTTGATCCTGACTCGCGGTGATGGGCAGCGGGGCTATGCGCCGCCACAGCCCGCCCAGCCTCGCGTGCTGCTGCAGGCGGCCGCGAAGCCGGTTTATCCCGTAGTCTATGCCGAGCAGGGTGTACGTCTGTTTGCCTGCGCTACGCGTTTGGCCGAGCAGCCGCTGCTGGCGGGTCTGAAGCATCTCAACCGACTGGAGCAGGTGCTGGCACGCAGTGAGTGGCAGGACGCCGAGCATGCCGAGGGCCTGATGCTGGATAGCAGCGGCCGGGTGATCGAGGGCGTTTACAGCAATCTATTGTTGGTCAGTGCCGGTGTGCTGATTACTGCTGACCTCTCGCGTTGTGGGGTTGCGGGTGTGATGCGCGCCGAGTTGTTGGAGCAGGCGGCTGCGCTGGGGATCGAGTGCCAGGTACGGGATATCAGCTACGCCGAATTACTGGCGGCGGACGAAGTCATGCTGTGCAACAGCGTCTATGGTGTGTGGCCAGTTCGCGCTTTACTCGCACACGACTGGCCGGTCGGCCCGCTCACCCGTAAACTGCAGGCCATTGCCCGCGATCTACTGGACTGCTGATTCGTGATACGCAAATTTTTGCTGCTGCTGGAAGGCAGTGTGCTGCTGGCTGGCTTATTGGTTGCGTTTGCCGCTTGGCAACAGCATGTGGCACTGCAGCAACCGTTAAATCTCACTGACGAGCTTGTGGTGGAAGTGCCGGCTGGTGCGACGCCTGGTGGCGTGCTCAATCGTCTTGAGGCTGACGGCATCTTGGATCAGGCCTTCTGGCTGCGTCTGTACTGGCGTTTCAATCTGCGAAATGAAGCGCTGCACAGTGGCGAATACCGCCTGGTTCCCGGCACTACGGCGCTGGATATGCTCGGTCAGTGGCGGCGCGGTGAAGTGCTGCAATACAGCCTGACGCTGGTTGAAGGCTGGAATTTCCGCCAGGTACGCGCGGCATTGGCACGTGAAACCCGTCTTGAACTGACCCTGAGTGAGCTGAGCGATGCCGAGCTGATGAAGAAGCTCGGCCTGCCAGGCCTGAATCCGGAAGGGCGTTTCTTCCCCGATACCTACAGTTTTGTCCGTGGCATGAGCGATCTTGAGCTGCTTAAGCAGGCGCATGCACGATTGGAACAGGTGTTGGCTGAGGAATGGGCGCAGCGCGCCAAGGACCTGCCCTACAAAGAACCTTATGACGCGCTGATCATGGCCTCGATGATTGAGAAGGAAACTGGCGTGCCGCAAGAGCGTGGCGAGATTTCCGGGGTATTTGTGCGGCGTCTGCGCATCGGCATGCGCCTGCAGACTGACCCAACGGTGATCTACGGCATGGGTGAACGCTACAACGGCCGCATCACTCGCAACGATCTGCGCGAGCCGACGCCCTACAACACCTACACCATCGATGGCATGCCGCCGACGCCCATCGCCCTGGTCGGCCGTGAGGCGATCCATGCGGCGCTCAATCCGGTGGCCGGCAGCAGCCTGTATTTCGTCGCCCGTGGCGATGGCAGTCACGTATTTTCCAACACCCTGGAACAGCACAATCGCGCCGTGCGTGAGTATCAGCTCAAGCGTCGCGCGGATTACCGTTCCAGTCCGGCCCCGGCCGTGCCCAATAATCAGTAAGGACAGCCTGTGAGCGGTTTGTTTATCACCTTGGAAGGCCCAGAAGGCGCCGGCAAAAGTACCAACCGTGACTACCTGGCTGAGCGCTTGCGTGAGCACGGTCTTGATGTGCTGTTGACTCGCGAGCCGGGCGGTACGCCGTTGGCTGAACGTGTGCGCGAGCTGCTTCTGGCGCCCAGTGATGAGCCGATGGCGGCCGACACCGAGCTGCTGTTGGTGTTTGCAGCGCGTGCGCAGCACCTGGCGCAGGTGATTCGTCCGGCCTTGGCGCGTGGCGCTGTGGTGCTCTGTGACCGGTTTACCGATGCAACCTACGCCTATCAGGGTGGTGGCCGTGGTCTTTCCGAAGTGCGTATCGCCTTGCTGGAGGAGTTCGTTCAGGGTTCGCTACGCCCGGACCTGACACTGGTATTCGATCTGCCGATTGAGGTGGGCCTGGCTCGTGCTGCGGCGCGCGGTCGACTGGATCGCTTCGAGCAGGAAGGCCGGCAGTTCTTCGATGCCGTGCGCCAGACCTACTTGCGCCGCGCCGCCGAGCAGCCGCAGCGCTACCGCATCCTTGATGCCTCGCAATCTCTGAGTCAGGTTCAGCGCGCGCTGGACGATTTGCTGCCGCAACTGCTGGAGCTGCAGCGTGGCTGACGCTTACCCCTGGCAGGATTCTCTTTGGCAGCAACTAGCTGGGCGCGCGCAACATGCTCATGCTTATCTGCTGCACGGGCCGGCAGGCATCGGTAAACGCGCCCTGGCCGAACGCCTGATGGCGCAGCTGTTGTGTCAGCAGCCTGCTGGCCTGGATGCCTGCGGTAATTGTAAGTCCTGCCATTTGCTGGCGGCTGGCACCCACCCGGATAACTACATTCTGGAACCGGAAGAAGCCGATAAGGCGATCAAGGTTGATCAGGTGCGTGAGCTGGTCAGTTTCGTGGTACAGACCGCGCAGCTGGCCGGGCGCAAAGTGGTGCTGGTCGAGCCGACCGAATCGATGAACGTCAACGCCGCCAACGCCTTGCTGAAAAGCTTGGAAGAGCCATCCGGCAATACCGTATTGCTGTTGATCAGCCATCAACCCAGCCGCCTGTTGCCGACGGTGAAAAGCCGCTGCGTGCAACAGGCCTGTCCGTTGCCAAGTGAGGCGATGAGCCTGGCGTGGCTGCAGCAGGCGTTGCCCGGTTGTAGCGCTGAAGAGCATCGCGAGTTGCTCTTCCTTGCCGCCGGCTCGCCGTTAGCCGCGGTGAAGATGCATGAGCAGGGCGTTATCGCGCAGCGTGCGCAGGTGGTTGAGGGGGTGAAG
Source organism: Pseudomonas sp. OTU750018 (assembly GCF_011636575.1). NCBI lineage: Bacteria > Pseudomonadati > Pseudomonadota > Gammaproteobacteria > Pseudomonadales > Pseudomonadaceae > Pseudomonas > Pseudomonas sp. OTU750018. The sequence goes on along the minus strand of NZ_JAAPAU010000001.1, from coordinate 187,157 downwards.
AAGCTGCTCAAACAGCAGATTGCCCCCAGCCAGTTGGCCGAAAGCTGGAATGCGGTATCTCTGCAGTTGCTGTTCGACTGGTTCTGCCAGTGGTCGCAGCTGATGCTGCGCTACCAACTGACCCGTGATGAAGACGGCCTCGGGCAAACCGATATGCGCAAGGTGGTGCAGTACTTGGCGGAGAAAACGCCGCAAGCGAAAGTGCTGAACATTCAGGATTGGTTATTGGCGCAGCGTCAGAAAGTCCTCGGCAAGGCTAACCTTAACCGTGTCTTGCTTCTCGAAGCCTTGCTGGTGCAGTGGGCAAGCCTGCCCGGACCGGGCTAGAATCGGCCATTAAGTGAATAAAATCAGGAATGCCGCATGAGTCTGCCTCCTAACTTGGGCCCGCGTAACGGAATTTTGTCGCTGACAATCAAGGACAAATCCGTGCTCTATGCCGCTTACATGCCCTTTATCAAGAACGGCGGCCTGTTTATTCCAACCAACAAGAGCTACAAGCTCGGTGATGAAGTGTTCATGTTGCTCAACCTGATGGACGAGCCGGAAAAGATTCCTGTCGCCGGCAAGGTGGTCTGGATCACCCCCAAGGGTGCCCAAGGCAACCGCGCCGCTGGTGTCGGTGTGCAGTTCAATGATGGCGACAACACCGCGCGCAACAAGATCGAAACCTACCTGGCCGGTGCGCTGACGTCGGATCGTCCGACTCACACCATGTAAGTGGTTTTTTCTCCGTATCACGGTGCCCGCTTTGCGGCACCGATTCTCAAGTGATTGTTCCCCATGTTGGTTGATTCCCACTGTCACCTTGATCGCCTTGATCTGGCCGCCCATGGCGGTTCACTCGATGCGGCGCTGGATGCTGCGCGGGCGCGCGGCGTTAGTCATTTTCTGTGTATCGGCGTCAGTGCCGATAATGCCGCTGCGGTCAAAGGCCTGGCTGAGCGCTATGCCGATGTCGATTGCTCGGTCGGTGTTCACCCGCTGGACCTTGAACCCGGTGCGGCGCCAGCGTTGGATTGGCTGCTCGGCGAATTGAACCACCCGCAGGTGGTTGCCATCGGCGAAACCGGTCTGGACTATCACTACGAGCCTGAGTCTGCGGCGCTGCAACAAACGTCATTTCGTTTGCACCTGGATGCTGCGCGGATCACCGGTAAACCGGTGATCGTGCATACCCGCGAAGCGCGCGCCGATACCCTGGCGCTGCTGCGCGAAGCGGCGTTGCCGCAAGCCGGCGTGCTGCACTGCTTTACCGAAGACTGGGAAATGGCCAAGGCCGCTCTGGATATCGGCTTCTATATTTCACTGTCCGGCATCGTTACCTTCCGCAATGCCGAGGCGCTGCGTGAAGTGGCACGCCAGGTGCCGGTCGATCGGCTACTGGTGGAAACCGATTCGCCGTACCTGGCGCCGATCCCGCATCGCGGTAAGCCGAACCTGCCCGAGTATGTGCGTGATGTGGCCGAGTACCTGGCGGTGCTGCGTGGCGTGAGCTTCGAGCAATTGGCGGAACAGACCACGGCCAATTTCAAGCGCCTATTTCCGCTGGCCCGTGTGGTTTGATAGCAGTAGCCATATAAAACTGCGGGCAAAAAAAACCCGGCCTCTGGGGGATGAGACCGGGTTAAGACCATTAGGAGTAAATCAAGGTACGCGGTCCACGGTACCCTGCCTGGCGGGGCGCTTGGGGGATACGCCGCACACCAGTAATCCTCAGTATTGGTGAAGATTGCCGAACGTCCAGGCCGTTTGCCGTCATTCTTAAACGGATTTGGAATACAGATCGCGCTGCTGAGTCCTCAAGCAGTCGCCAACTGCTGCAGCAGCGCCAATGCCTCCTCAATAACCCGAGGTTCTGTGTAGAAATGAGGCGACAGGCGGATACCCGCGCCGCGTTGCGCACAGATCACCTGCTGCTGTTTCAGTTGACTGAACAACGCCGAATTGTCCCAGCCATCCAGGCTGAAAGTCAGGATGCCGGCGCGCTGCTGGCGTTCCACGGCGCTGTGCAGGTGCGCACCAGAGATTTTGCTCAGCCCATCCAGTAGCCATTGCATGCGCTCCTGCAGGGCGTTTTCGACCGCCGTCATGCCCACTTCTTCCAGCAGCGAAAGGCTGGCTTCCAGCGCCATCGCACCGAGCATGTTCGGGCTGCCGCATTCAAAACGCCGGGCGCTCCGGGCGGGTTCCCAGCTGGTGCGCTGGTAGTCGCCGGCATGTTCGAGCATATGCCAGCCGTATTCATGCAGCTTGAGCTGCGCACGCAGGTCGCTGCGGCAATAGAAGACCCCAAGACCTTCCGGGCCGAGCAACCATTTATGGCCGTCGGCCATGGCAAAGGCGCACTGGCTGGCCTGCACATCGAAGGGCAGGGCGCCGAGCTGCTGGATCGCATCGATGCACAGCAGCACGCTGCGCGCCGCGCAGCCCTGGCCTAGGCGCGGCAGGTCCAAACGCAGGCCGCTGGCGTACTGCACGGCGCTGATCGCCATCAGTCGGGTGCGCGGCCCACAGGCGGCGAGCAGGGCTGCTTCGGCATCACCCTGATGCAGATTGACCTGCACGACCTCGACGCCCTGAGTTGCGAGCGCTTCCCAGACAATCCGGTTGGAGGGGAATTCTTCGTCGCTAATCACCACTTGATCGCCAGGCTGCCAATCCAGGCCGAAGGCGACAAAGGACAAGGCTTCTGAGGTGTTTTTCACCAGCGCTATATCGCTATGCGAGGGCGCGTTGAGCAAGCGCTGTAGGCGTTCACGCAGGCGCCGCTCGACCTGCAGCCATGCCGGGTAGTCGCGGGCGCCGGTGCGAACGTTCTCGCTGGCGAAGCGGTTGACCGCATCGACTGCCCGTTGTGGCCAAGGAGAAACGGCTGCGTGGTTCAGATAGCGCAGGCCGGGAAGTTGCGGAAACTCGTCATGAACTGCGTACATGGTCGGATGATCCGTGCAATTTGCCGTTAGTTAGGCATAATACGCGCCTTCGTTTTTTTGACCCCGTAGTCCTTTTATGCATAAAGAACCCCGCAAGGTCCGTGAGTTTCGCCGCCGCGAACAGGAAATTCTCGACACAGCACTGAAGCTCTTCCTCGATCAGGGTGAAGACAGCGTGACTGTGGAGATGATTGCCGACACGGTTGGTATTGGCAAAGGCACCATCTACAAACACTTCAAGTCCAAGGCGGAGATCTACCTGCGCCTGATGCTCGACTATGAGCGCGATCTCAACGAGCTGCTGCACTCGGCCGATGTCGACCGTGACAAGGAAGCCCTGTCACGCGCCTACTTCGAGTTCCGCATGCGCGATCCGCAGCGCTACCGCCTGTTTGACCGCCTGGAAGAAAAGGTGGTTAAAGGCAACCAAGTGCCGGAGATGGTCGAGCAGCTGCACAAGATTCGCGCCTCCAACTTTGAGCGTTTGACCCAGCTGATCAAGGGCCGCATCGCCGAAGGCAAGCTGGAAGACGTGCCACCGTACTTCCATTACTGCGCGGCCTGGGCGTTGGTGCACGGCGCTGTGGCGCTGTATCACTCGCCGTTCTGGAGCAACGTGCTGGAAGATCAGGAAGGTTTCTTCCAGTTCCTCATGGATATCGGCGTGCGCATGGGCAACAAGCGCAAGCGTGAGGGCGACACCCCGGCTAGCTGAGGTATTCAGCGGGTGGATAACGAATCTGCTGCGTTGGCGGCGCCCCTATACTCGGCGCCTACCTTTGCTGGAGTCATGCATGATCGTTGACCGCCAGGGCAGGCGCTTTCGCAATCTGCGGATCAGCCTGACCGCCGCCTGCAACTATGCCTGCACCTACTGCGTGCCCGATGGTAAGCGGCTGGTAGCCGCTCAGGACGAGCTCTCGGCCGAGGCCATGCTGCGTGGCGTGGCCTATCTGATCGAAGCCGCCGGTATCGAGCGCTTGCGCATCACCGGCGGTGAGCCGCTGGTCAGCCCCAAGCTCGATGCTTTTTTGCGCGGCGTCAGTCAGCTCGGTTTGGCCGATATCAGCTTAACCAGCAATGGCCAGCTGCTGGCGCGCAAGCTGCCGCTGCTGCTGGAATGCGGCATCCGCCGCTTGAATATTTCTCTGGACACCCTCGACGCTGTGGCATTTCGCACCATTGCCCGTGGCGGCGATCTGGCGACAGTGCTCGATGGCCTGCAGCAAGCGCGCGCGGCAGGGATGCAGATCAAGGTCAATATGGTGCCGTTGCGTGGGCAGAACCTTGATCAGGTGCTGCCACTGCTCGACTACTGTCTGGCCAATGGCTTCGAGCTGCGCTTTATCGAGCTGATGCGCATGGGCCACCTGGCCCGCGACGGCAACAGCTTCCAGCGCCAGTTTGTCGGCATGCCGGAGCTGTTGGCGCTGATCGGCAGCCGCTACGACTATATTCAGGCGCACGCGCCGCTGGATGCCACCGCGCTGCGTTTCGCCATTCCTGAAGTGGGCCACTTCGGTGTGATCGCCAATGAAAGTGTGCCGTTCTGCCGTACCTGCTCGCGGCTGCGCCTGTCCTCGACCGGCTGGCTGCATGGTTGCCTGTCATCGAGTAATCGCCACTATGTGGGCGATTTGCTCGAAAAACCGCGCCACCAGGCGTTGCCTGCGTTGCAAGGCCTGTTAGTCAAGGCGCTGGGCGACAAACAGGATCTGGCATTCTCTGGCGGTGCGACTGTGATGAAGATTATTGGCGGCTAAGACCGCCGCCTGCCTTGAGTGAAGACCATGCAAGATTTCCCCATCAGCTATATCGAACCGGTGTTCCGCCCGCCCAGCGAAGCCCATTCGCTGATCCTGCCTGTGACCAATGGTTGCTCTTGGAATAAGTGCACGTTCTGTGAAATGTACACTCAGGAACAGAAGAAATTCCGCGCCCGCGATGAGGCGCAGGTGCTCGACGAGATTCGCCTGACCGGCGAGAAGATGATCGTGCAGCGGGTTTTCCTAGCCGATGGTGACGCCCTGGTGCTGCCGACACGACGCTTGTTGACTATTCTGCAAGCGATTCGCGAGCACATGCCAGAAGTCGAGCGAGTGTCGAGTTACTGCCTGCCGCGCAACCTGCGCAAGAAGTCCGTGGATGAGCTCAAGGAGCTGGCCGATGCCGGCCTGCGCATGGCCTATGTTGGCTGCGAGTCGGGTGATGACGAGGTACTGGCACGGGTCAACAAGGGCGAAACCTACGAGTCGAGCCTCAGTGCACTGGACAAGCTTGGCCAGGCTGGCATCACCCGTTCGGTGATGATCCTCAATGGCTTAGGCGGCACAAGCTTGAGTGAGCAGCATGCGGATAATTCGGCGCGTTTGATGAATGAATCGCAGCCGGAATTTCTCTCGACCCTGGTGGTGAGTTTTCCGACTGGTGAGGCGCGGTTTCGCGAAGGGTTTGCCGACTTCCGGCCGCTCGGTCAGCAGCAGCTGTTTGTTGAAGTGGAGCGACTGCTACAGAGGTTGGAGCTGCGCGATACGGTATTCCGCAGTGACCATGCCTCCAACTATCTGGTGCTCAAGGGCACTCTTGGCGCTGACAAACAGCGTCTGCTGGCACAGGTACGGCACGCCATCGAGCAGCCGCAACAGGCGCGGTTACGTCAGGAGTGGCAGCGCGGGCTTTGATGCGCAGCGGGTGGCGTGAAATCTGCATCTAGGCTCTATCCGCCGGTTTTCTGTCACCGGCTGTGGGAGATGCGTGATGCGTAGTGTGTTGCTGATAGTCGGTGTGGTGCTGCTGAGTGGTTGCATGAAGGCCAGTGACCTGGCGGATGAGGCGATCTATCAATTGCGTGATGTGGGCGTGCTGGATCACAGCCAGACGCGTCGGGCCAGTCCGTGGCGTCTGCAGGCTGATTCCGTCATATACATCGCCCAAGGGCATTTTGTGCCGCCCGGTGGTGCCTATCCACGGCCTAATGTGGTGGCCGAGGAAGCCTACAAGGGCTTTGTCGAGTACTTCCCCATGGTGCGCCGCGCCAAGGCGCCATTAGGTCTGGACGAGTCGCTGGCCGAGGCGCGCGAGGCGGGTGCACATTACCTGCTGTACAGCCGTTTCGCCTATGCCGATGACCGTATCGGCACGGTGGAGGGGTGGGAAGATCAGGAGGCGCTGGACCGTCTGGGTACTGATCGCGGGGTGATTCAGTTGATGCTGATCGAGACCAATACTCGCTATTTGGTCGATACCACGCGCATTCGTAGCCGCGGAGGCTTCCTCACGCTTTATGATGCCAAGCCTGAGGACTTGATCGGTCCGGCGTTGCAAGATTATGCGCGGCGTTTATTGGGTTTGGGGCGTTGAGTGATGACTGATACAGGCAAGGCCGGCGACCTGCTGGCGCAGATACCCAAAGGCGAGGGCAAGGGCTTGCCACCGGTGCACCTGTGGCACCCGGAGTTCTGTGGCGATATCGACATGCGCATCGCCCGCGATGGCACCTGGTATTACATGGGGACGCCAATTGGCCGCAAGCCGATGGTCAAACTGTTTTCCACCATCATTCGCCGCGATGGCGATAAGTACGTGCTGGTGACGCCGGTGGAGATGGTCGGCATTCAGGTGGATGACGCGCCCTTTGTCGCGGTCAGTCTGCAGGTGGATGGCGAGGGTGAGGCGCAGGTGCTGCGTTTTGTCACCAATGTCGAGGATGAGGTGGTGGCAGGTGCCGAACACCCGCTGCGGGTCGATCTGGATGCTGTGACCGAAGAACCGGCGCCCTATGTATTGGTACGCAGCAATCTTGAGGCGCTGATCCACCGTAATGTGTTTTATCAGCTGGTCGAGCTGGCAGTACCACGCGAGATCAATGGCAAGACCTGGCTGGGCGTGTGGAGCGCTGGTGAGTTCTTCCCTATCGGTCCGCAGCCGGACTGATCGGCTCTCCCGCTGGCGGTTGTATTCAGCGCAATAAAAAAGGCTCCCGAGGGAGCCTTTTTTGCGTTTTACATATTGGGGTAGTTAGGCCCGCCAGTGCCTTCAGGGGCCACCCAGTTAATGTTCTGGGCCGGGTCCTTGATGTCACAGGTTTTGCAGTGCACGCAGTTCTGCGCGTTGATCTGGAACTTCTGCTCGCCATCTTCCTTGGTGACGATTTCGTAAACGCCGGCCGGGCAGTAGCGCTGCGCCGGTTCGTCGTACATGGGCAGGTTCTTGCTCAGCGGAATGCTCGGATCGGTGAGCTTCAGGTGGCAGGGTTGTTCCTCTTCATGGTTGGTGTTGGAGAGGAATACCGAGCTGAGCTTGTCGAAGCTGAGCTTGCCATCGGGTTTCGGGTAGCTGATCTTCTGCGTCTCTGCAGCCGGCTTTAAGCAGGCGTAATCCGGCTTGGTGTCGTGCAGGGTGAAGGGGATCTTGCCGCCGAAGATGTTCTGGTCGAGCCAGTTGAAGCCGCCGCCAACCAGCGGGCCGAACTTGTGCAGCGCTGGGCCGAAGTTACGGCTGCGGAACAGCTCGTCGTACAGCCAGCTGGCTTTGAATGCGTCGACATAGCCGGTCAGCTGGTCGCCGCCTTCCTTGCCTGCAAACAGCGCGTCAGCCACAGCGTCAGCAGCGAGCATGCCGGATTTCATGGCAGTGTGGCTGCCCTTGATCTTGGCGAAGTTCAGGGTGCCGAGGTCGCAACCGATCAGCGCGCCGCCGTTGAAGACCATCTTCGGCAGCGAGTTGAGGCCGCCTTTGCAGATGGCGCGAGCACCGTAAGCGACGCGCTTGCCGCCTTCCAGGTACTGCGCGATCACTGGGTGATGCTTGTAGCGCTGGAACTCATCGAACGGCGACAGGTGCGGGTTGCTGTACGACAGGTCGACGATCAGGCCGACTACCACTTGGTTGTTTTCCAAGTGATAGAGGAAGGAGCCGCCGGTGTTTTCGCTAGCAACGATATCCAATGGCCAGCCAGCGGTGTGTACCACCAGGCCTTGCTCGTGCTTGGCTGGGTCGATGTCCCAGATTTCCTTGATGCCGATACCGTAATGCTGAGCGTCGGCTTCGGAATCGAGGGCGAATTTCTTGATCAGCTGCTTGCCGATATGGCCACGGCAGCCTTCGGCGAACAGGGTGTACTTGGCACGCAGTTCCATGCCTGGGGTGTAGTAACCCTCTTTCGGGTGACCTTCACGGTCAACGCCCAAGTCGCCAGTCAGAATGCCGTACACCGCGCCGTTTTCGTTAATCAGCGCTTCCTGAGCAGCGAAGCCTGGGTAGATTTCTACGCCCAGGTTTTCGGCTTGTTGGGCCAGCCAGCGGCACAGGTTGCCCAGCGAAATGATGTAGTTGCCATGGTTGTGCATGGTCTTGGGTACAAAGAAGTCCGGAACCTTGGTGGCTTTTTCGGCATTCTTCAGTACGTAGATGTCGTCGCGCTTGACCGGCGTGTTGAGCGGGGCACCCAGTTCTTTCCAGTCGGGGAACAGCTCGTTCAGTGCACGAGGTTCGAAGACCGCGCCGGAAAGGATGTGCGCGCCGACTTCGGAGCCTTTTTCGACCACGCAGACGCTGATTTCTTTGCCGGCTTCGGCGGCTTTCTGCTTCAGTCGGCAGGCGGCGGACAAACCAGCTGGGCCGGCGCCGACGATGACGACGTCGAATTCCATAAATTCGCGTTCCACAGGCTATCTCCTACTCAGGGCTCTCTAATTTTATTTGGCGATCGAGCTCGTTCCGTGAGCGATGCTGGCGCATTATATCCAGACCCTTCGAATGGGCCAATACAAACGTTTGTTTGAATTTTCTGTAGGGCTGTTAGAATCTTACTACATCGCTGACGATTGGCCGCTTCGTTGTATTGACCAGTCTAGGTCGTGCGGTCAAGATACGGGCGGTTTTGTGTCTGCCGTTATTGGTTGACTCCCGGTTCCGGCCGGTCTGCAGTTCCCGCCATGTTCGCTTCTGGCGACATTCTTATTCACCGGAGAGTAACGAGGAATCCATGAAGGTTCTTGTAGCTGTCAAACGAGTGGTCGACTACAACGTCAAAGTTCGCGTCAAAGCGGACAACAGCGGCGTTGATCTTGCCAACGTCAAGATGTCGATGAACCCTTTCTGCGAAATCGCCGTGGAAGAAGCTGTACGCCTGAAAGAAAAAGGTGTGGCGAGCGAGATCGTTGTCGTCACCATCGGCCCGGCCACTGCTCAAGAGCAGCTGCGTACCGCACTGGCGCTGGGTGCTGACCGTGCCATCCTGGTTGAGTCTGCCGACGAGCTGAACTCTTTGGCTGTGGCCAAACTGCTCAAAGCTGTTGTTGATAAAGAGCAGCCTCAGCTGGTCATCATGGGCAAGCAGGCCATCGACAGCGACAATAACCAAACTGGCCAGATGCTGGGCGCGCTGACTGGTTTCGGCCAGGGCACCTTCGCTTCCAAAGTGGAAGTTGCCGGTGACAAGGTCAACGTAACCCGCGAAATCGACGGCGGTCTGCAGACCGTTGCGTTGAGCCTGCCGGCCATCGTGACCACTGATCTGCGTCTGAACGAGCCGCGTTATGCGTCGCTGCCGAACATCATGAAAGCCAAGAAGAAGCCGCTGGAAACCGTTACCCCGGGCGATCTGGGTGTTTCCACCGCTTCCACCGTGAAAACCTTGAAAGTCGAAGCGCCTGCTACTCGCAGCGCCGGCATCAAGGTCAAGTCCGTGGCTGAACTGGTCGAGAAACTGAAGAACGAGGCGAAGGTAATCTAAATGACTATCCTGGTTATCGCTGAACACACCAATGCCGCCCTGGCTCCCGCCACGCTGAACACTGTTGCAGCTGCCGCGAAGATCGGTGGTGACATCCACGTTCTGGTAGCCGGCTCCGCGTGCGGCGCTGCTGCCGATGCTGCTGGCAAGATTGCTGGCGTGGCCAAAGTACTGGTTGCTGACAACGCTGCTTTCGCGCATCAGCTGCCGGAAAACGTTGCGCCGCTGGTTGCCGAACTGGGCAAGGGCTACAGCCACATCCTGGCTGCTGCTACCAGCAATGGTAAGAACATCCTGCCGCGCGTTGCCGCTGCGCTGGACGTTGATCAGATCTCGGAAATCATCGCTGTTGAAAGCGCTGACACTTTCAAGCGTCCGATCTACGCCGGTAACGCCATCGCCACCGTGCAGTCTTCCGCTGCCGTTAAAGTGATCACTGTGCGTGCCACTGGTTTCGACCCGGTTGCTGCTGAAGGCGGTTCTGCTGCAGTTGAAGCCATTGGCGGCGCAGCTGACGCTGGCAAATCGGCTTTCGTCGGTGAAGAACTGGCTAAGTCTGATCGTCCTGAACTGACCGCTGCCAAGATCGTCGTTTCCGGCGGCCGCGGTATGCAGAACGGTGACAACTTCAAGCACCTGTACGCTCTGGCTGACAAGCTGGGCGCCGCTGTTGGTGCCTCGCGCGCCGCAGTCGACGCTGGTTTCGTGCCGAACGACATGCAGGTCGGTCAGACCGGTAAGATCGTTGCCCCGCAGCTGTACATCGCCGTCGGTATTTCCGGCGCGATCCAGCACCTGGCCGGTATGAAAGACTCCAAAGTGATCGTTGCGATCAACAAGGACGAAGAAGCGCCGATCTTCCAAGTAGCCGATTACGGCCTGGTCGCTGACCTGTTCGAAGCTGTACCTGAGCTGGAGAAACTGGTTTAAGCCGGTTTCCCTAGTGCAGAAAAACCCGCTCATTGAGCGGGTTTTTTTATGCCCGCTCTTTCGCGTTAGTTCTGTTGGGCCTGGAGAAAGGCTCGGTAGTGTTCGGCGGTTTCCAGGGGGCGTTCGATCATCGGCGCATGGCCCGTATCCGCCATGACGGTTACGCTGGGTTTGCGCAGCAGCGGTTGCATGACCTCGATGCTGGAGACGTGCAAGGCCCTATCTTCTGCGCCCCAGATGATCAGCGTTGGCGCTTGGATCTTCGGCAGTTCAGGCTCCAGTGGGATATAGCGCTCGATCAAATGGACAAATACCTGGTCGTAGTGGGCGCTGTTGGCGATGGCTTGCTCGGCGAAATAGCGCTTGAGCGATTCTGTCAGGTAGGGCGGCTGCACGAAGATGAAGTCCAATAGGCGCTGAAAGTCCTCAGGGCTTTTCACCACCAGCGGATTAGGTTCGCCGCGCTGTAATCGTTGCATCAATTCGCTGGGGTGTGGCGAGGTGATGCCGGCGTTGTCGAGTAACGCCAGAGATAACGTTCTATGCGGGTAGCGTGCGGCATACAGAGCGCTGATATGCCCACCCATGGAGTTGCCGATCAGGTGCAGCTGCTCAATTCCCAGTGCATCAATCACGCTGGCCAATCGCTCGGTCTGGGTGCCCACGTCGTAGCTGCCAGCAGGTTTATCGCTGGCGCCGAAACCTGGTAAGTCGAGGGCTATAACGCGGTAATCCTGGCTGAGGTAGCGGGCGAAGCGCAGCCAGTTGTCCTTGTTGGCAGCAAAGCCGTGCACCATCAGGATGGTTTGTGCGCTGCTTGGGCCGCCCTCGTAGTAATGAATGTTAAGATCGCTCACGCTGATTTGTTTAAGGCTCAGCCCGGCACGCTGCCGTTCCACCAGTTGTAGGGTCGTTAACAAGGCAGCAGGCGACAGGTAGAGCAGGGCGGCACTGCCTGTGAACAGCAGCACCAATGCGGCGATCAGTTTTTTCATGGCTAGTCTTTATCGCGAATTTGTATGAATGCGTATTAAGCTAGCATGATTCAGAAATCCCCCCGATGTGTGGCCGCAGACGCCCATCCAAGGTTAAGTCGAGAAGTCGCCAATGCTTGAGCGTGGTTTTTATAGGTCGGTTCTCCAAGTATTCGCTTTATTGCTGTTGCCAGCGTTTGCCGTGGCCGCAGGCAAGTGCGAGCGCCTGGTGGCGACGGGTAATCCGGAGTACCCGCCATACCTGTGGCGTGATCCGCAGAACCCCCAGCAACTGATTGGCGCCAATGCCGATCTGTTGCAACACCTGGCCAAAGAGCTGGGCGTGGTCGTGGATATCATCTACACCGGGCCCTGGTCGCGGGCTCAGGATGAGGTGCGCACCGGGCGTGTTGATCTGATTGCCGGTGCATTTCTGACGCTGCCGCGCCTAGAAAGCATGGACTATGTACACCCCGCGTTCTATTTCACCCCCAGCGTGGTGTGGGTACATCGCGGTGCTGAGTTCCCTTATGCCGGCTGGGATGACCTGCGCAATCGAACAGGCGATACCTTGGTCAATAACAGTTTCGGTCAGACCTTTGATGCGTACGCCAAGAGCAACCTGACGTTGGAAGGCGTTGCCAGCTTGACCCAGGCGTTCCAGAAGCTTTTGCTGGGGCGTACCGACTACGTGCTGTATGAGCGTTATCCGGGGCAGGCGCTGGCTGATAGTCTCGGCATGCAAGACGATTTGCTGGTGCTTGACCCGCCGATCTCCAGTGAAGGCTTATACCTGACGCTGTCGCATAACTCGGCCTGCAATGACGCGTGGCTGCGCGGCATGCTGGCGAAGAAAATGAACGAGGCAGTTGCCAGTGGTTTGCCGGACGATTTGCTGCAGCGCAATCTACAGCGCTGGAAAGATCAACAGCTCACACCCAGTGCTGACACTGAACAGTAGGGAATACCTGTGATTTATCGACGTATCTGCGCGGCCTTGCTGCCGCTCATGCTCAGCGCTTGTGCATCCGACCCTGCGCCTAACGAGCAGCTTCGCTTGACCGAGCAAGCCCTCAGCCAGGCCAAGGCATTGGGTATGGCCGCCGAACAATCGTCCTCATTGCGTCTGGCCGAGGAAAAGCTTGTGTTGGCGCAAGCCGCCATGGCCGACGAGGATTACAAGCAAGCGCGGGTGCATGCCGAGCAGGCTGAGTTGGATGCGCGTCTGGCCGAAGCGGAACATCTGACCGGAAAAAGTCAGCAGCAATTGGCTGAGTTGAGCAACGCCATCAATCGTTTGCGCAAGCAGCTGGGAGGCTTGCAATGAAGCCTATTCCGCTCAGCCTATTAGGACTTGCCGCGGCCGTGTTGTTGGCAGGTTGTGCGTCATCGCATAACTCCAGTGATCAGGCTCTGCAGGCCGCGCATACGGCTTTTCAGCAGGTCAAAGAAGATGCCGATGTGTTGCGCAGTGCACCCAAGGACCTGATTCGCGCGGGCGAGTCGTTGGCCAAAGCCGATCGCCTGTCGAGCTACTGGGGCAGTGCCGATGATGTCAGCCATTATGCTTATCTCAGTCAGCAGTACAGTGCGATTGCCAAGCAGAAGAGCGCGCTTAACCTGAACCAGGAACGTGCAGTCAAATTGGAGCTGGAACGCCAGCGCCTACAGTTGGCCTTGCGTGAAGCCAAGCTGCTCAGCGTGCAGGATCAGAGCAACTGGCTTGAGGAACAGATGGTGAGCCTGGCGACGATTCAGAGCGAACGTGGCCTGGTGATGACTCTGGGCGATGTGCTGTTCGATGCTGGCCACAGTGACCTCAAGGCGTCGGCCAATCGCACCGTGTTGAAGCTGGTGCAGTTCCTTCAGCTTAACCCTCGACGTGTCGTGCGCATTGAGGGCTATACCGACAGCCGCGGCGATGCACAGGAAAATCTTGAACTGTCTCGCGCACGCGCTCAGGCCGTGGCCGATGTGTTGGTCGATCTGGGCATTGATGCCAAGCGTATCGAAGTACAGGGCCATGGCGAGAGCTTCCCGGTCACCGAAAACGCCTCGGCCAAAGGTCGGGCGCAGAACCGCCGGGTGGAGATCGTGTTCTCTGATGAGCAAGGTAACTTAGGCTCGTCACGCTAAGCCTTCTGCCGTTAAAAGCCTCGGTTAGCCGGGGCTTTTTATTGCCTGCTATTTGGGTGAGACAACGACTACGGGGTGTTTTCAGGTGCAATTGCACAATCCGCACAATGAATGATTGAACCGTTACAGTCCTGGCAGATTGACACTGTATCGCCCACAATTCAGTGGGCTGTACCGGTGCAATTATAAATGCCCGGTTTACTGTTACGGTTCAGTCAAGCAGGAACGCGGTCATGACCAATCTGTTACTTTATCAGCGCATTGCCCAGCAGCTGGCGGAAGACATCCGCCGTGGCGTCTACCAGCCCGGTGAGCGTGTGCCTTCGGTGCGTAAGATGAGTGCGCAGCTCAGTGTCAGCCACGCCACGGTGTTGCAGGCCTATGCCAATCTGGAAGATCAGGGCCTGATTCGCGCCCGCCCGCAGTCAGGCTTCTACGTGCACCAGACCCCAGCCCTGACCGCGCCCACTCCCGATATTGCCCGCGTAGAGCGCCCTGGATTGGTCACGCGCAGCAGCATCATTAATCAGGTGCTCACCGAATCTCGCCGCGAGGGTGTGTTCCCCCTCGGCGCAGCGGTGCCCCATGTCGATTACCTGCCGGTGCGCGCGTTGCACCAGCAACTGGCCAAGGTCACCCGTTTTCACAGTGCGCGGGCCTTCAGCTATATGTTCAGCCCAGGCTTTGAGCCGCTGCGGCGCCAGGTGGCGATCCGCATGCGTGATGCCGGCGTGGTGGTTGACCCGACTGAAGTGGTGATTACTCACGGCTGCGTGGATGCCCTGCAGATGAGCCTGCGCGTGCTGACCAAGCCGGGTGATCTGATTGCCGCCGAGTCGCCGACCTATTACGGTCTGCTGCAACTGGCTGACCTGCTCGGCCTGAAAGTCATCGAGATTCCCAGCGACCCGACCACCGGTATCAGCCTGGAAGCCCTGCAACTGGCGGCCAATCAATGGCCGATCAAGGCGCTGGTGCTGACCGCGCGGCTGAGCAACCCGCTGGGCGGCACCATTCCCGAAGAGCGTCAGCGCCAGCTGCTGCGCCTGGCCGGTGATTACGATATCCAGATCATCGAAGACGACATCTACGGCGAACTGATGTTTGAGCAAGGGCCGACTAAGGCGCTCAAATCCCATGACCGCGAAGGGCGCGTGGTGTATTGCTCGAGCTTCTCCAAGACACTCTCACCCGGTGTACGCATCGGCTGGATTGTCGCCGGCAAGTATCAGGATGAAATCCAGCGCCTGCAGACCTTCAGCACCCACTCAGCGTGCAGCGTGACGCAGATGGCGGTAGCGGCTTATCTGGAGAACGGCGGTTACGACCGCCATCTGCGCTTTATCCGCCAGGAATACCGCAAAAACCTCAGCGCCTTTCAGCTGGCGGTGCAGCAGTACTTCCCTGAAGGTACGCAGATGAGCCGGCCCAAGGGCGGCTTTATTCTCTGGGTCAGCCTGCCAGCGCGGGTCAATACCAAGGACCTGCACGTACGAGCCCTGCAGCAGGGCATCAGCATTGCGCCGGGGTTGATCTTCAGTAATACCGAGCAGTTCAACCACTGCATCCGCCTGAACTGCGGCATCCCGTGGAACCGTGAAGCGGAGCGCGCGCTGATGACCCTGGGCATGCTGGCCGGACAGCTGTGTCAGGAAGGCGCTGCGAGTTTTTAACAGTGGCTTAACCCGAGTCGGATAAGGACTGCGTCTACCTGAGCGAATGGTTTATTCGATCGCTCAGGAGATGCCCCTATGTCTGCTTATCCCGTATTGCTTACCCGTCCTCTGCTTGCCGGTTTTGCCGCAGGCGTCCTGATCAGCCTTGGCGCGTGCAGCGCCGCCAATCCCGAGGCTCCGGCTACCGAGGCTGGCAGCCCGCAGTTGAGCGATCAGGCCCATAAGCGTGGACGGGCCGAATTGCATGAACAGCTGGCCGCTGCCCCCGCTGAACTGCAACGCAAAAGCCAGGTTGTGGGCGGTGCGGTGATGCCCAGCGTGGCCTATGCGCCGATGCCGATGTCTGTGCAGGCCGATGCCTTGCCGCAGGGCTACCGTGACCAGAACCGCGAGCAGTATCAGAAACTGGCAGGCAACCCCGTGCATGCCGTGACCGAGACCCCGGTGTCGACTTTTAGCATCGATGTGGATACTGGCAGCTACGCCAATGTAAGACGTTTCCTCAATGGCGGGCAGTTGCCGCCGCAGGATGCGGTGCGCCTGGAGGAGCTGGTCAACTACTTCCCCTATGCCTATCCGCTGCCCAAGGGCGATGTGCCGTTTGGCGTGCACACTGAGCTGGCCGCCACGCCGTGGAACCCGGAGAGCCGCCTGCTGCGTATCGCCATCAAGGCCTCGGATCTGCGGGTAGACGAGCTGCCGCCGGCCAATCTGGTGTTTCTGGTGGATGTCTCCGGCTCGATGGATCGCCGCGATGGCCTGCCGATGGTGCAGGGCACGCTGAAGTTGCTGGTCGAGAAACTGCGCCCCCAGGACAAGGTATCGCTGGTGGTGTATGCCGGCTCATCCAGTGTGGTGCTGCAGCCGACCTCAGGTAGTGATAAAGCCAAGATCCGCGCGGCCATCGACAAGCTTACGGCGGGAGGTTCAACGGCGGGTGAGTCGGGCATTCAGCTGGCCTACCAGCAGGCGCAGCAGGGCTTTATCGACGGTGGGATCAACCGCATCCTGTTGGCCACCGATGGCGACTTCAACGTCGGCATCAGCGATTTCGAAACGCTCAAGCAACTGGCCGCCGACAAGCGCAAGACCGGTGTGTCCCTGACCACCCTGGGCTTTGGCACCGACAACTACAACGAGCAGTTGATGGAGCAGCTGGCCGATGCCGGCGACGGCAACTACGCCTATATCGACAACCTGCGCGAGGCACGCAAGGTACTGGTCGATCAGCTCAGCTCAACCCTGGCGACGGTGGCCAGCGATGTGAAAATTCAGGTCGAGTTCAACCCGGCCGAGGTCAGCGAATATCGGCTGCTGGGTTATGAAAACCGTGCGCTGAAACGTGAGGATTTTAGCAACGACAAGGTCGATGCCGGTGAAATCGGCGCAGGCCACACGGTCACCGCGCTGTATGAAGTGGTGCCGGTGGGCGGCAAGGGCTGGCTGGAGCCGCTGCGCTATCAGGCCGCGCCGAAAACCAAAGGCAAGGCGGGCGAACTGGCCTGGCTGCGCATTCGCTACAAGGCGCCAGGGCAGAACGTCAGCAAGCTGCTGGAGCAACCGATTCAGGCCGCTGATGTACGTGCCGTCAGCCAGGCCAGCGAAGATCTGCGTTTTGCCGCAGCGGTGGCCGCCTTCGCCCAGCAGCTTAAAGGCGATACCTACACCGGGCGTTTCAGCCTGGCCGACAGCGCCGAGCTGGCGCGCAATGCCAAGGGCGATGACCGCTTCGGTTTGCGCGGCGAGTTCGTACAGCTGGTGGAACTGGCGCAGAGTCTGCAAACTGCGACGAACCGTTCAACTACCGCACGAGTACAGCAGTGAATCAACCCCTCACGGATGACGACGCCGCCTTGTTGCGGCGTTACCGCCGCGGTGACGCGGCGGCTTTTGCCGAGTTGTATGAGCGTCACCGGCTTGGCCTGTTTCGCTTTCTATTGGGCTTGTGCGGCGACCATGCCCTGGCCGAAGAGGTGTTTCAGGACACCTGGATGAGCCTGATCCGCAGCCAGAGCGAACAGCGCGATAGCGTGCTGTTCAAGACTTGGCTGTACCAGATCGGCCGCAACCGGTTGATCGACACCTGGCGCAAGCATGGTCGGCACCAGGCGGGGCATGCTGAGTACGATGAACAGCAGCATGCCCCGCACGACCCGCAGCCGGGGCCTGAGCAACAGCTCAGCCTGAGCCGCGATCAGCAGCGTTTAGAGGCCGCGCTGGCGGATTTACCGGCAGAGCAGCGCGAAGTGTTTTTGCTGCGTGCCCACGGTGATCTGGAACTGGCTGAGATTGCCGAGCTGACCCAGATACCCACAGAAACGGTGAAAAGCCGTTTGCGCTATGCCCTGCAGAAGTTACGTCGGCTGCTGGCTGACCCGGCCGCCGAGGAGTTGTCCGTATGAACCACGATCAACACATACCCGATGAGCAGGAACGGCAAATGCTGGAGCATTTCCGCCAGCACAGCGGCGGCGAGCCGAGTGCGCAGCTGGATGCACAGATTCTCGCGGCGGCCACTGCCGCCGTGCGCAACGCCACCGTAGATGAGGCTAAACCTGGTCTGAGCGCGCGCCTGCACAACTGGCTGTTCGGCGTAGGTGGTCGGCAACGCTGGTCGGTGGCGTTGGCCGGGGTTGCTTGCCTGGGGATTGGCGTGAGCCTGACTTGGCGCACCTTCGAGCTGGCACCGGATGCCTTCGATGCCGTGCCCAGCGGCGCACCGATGGCGCCGCCTGCGGCGAGGATGGCACCGCAATCTGCGCCGATGCCCGCGCCGCTGGCGGAATCCGCTGTGGTGGCTGATGAGGCAGAACGCTCGCGTGCGGCGCAGCCTGCACCGGTGATCCAAGGCTACAGTGCTGATGCCGCCAAGGCCGAGAAAAAGTTTTCGGCCGGTGCCTCTAATCAGCTGTTGCGCGAAGAGTCGGCGGCCGATGCAATGCATGAGCAACTGCCACAAGCAGCCCGTGCGCCTGCTGTATCAGCCCCCGAAAAAGCCGCAGACGCAGCTGGCAGTCAGGCCGAACAGCAACTGCGCAGCGAGTTGCAACGCTTACTCAAATTGCGCCGTGATGGTTGGACGGACGAGGCCGATGCCTTGCTGTTACATCTGATGCGTGAGCACCCGGAGCTGGATATCGACACGCAATTGCAGCAACTGCAATCGGCTGAATAAGGCTGAATAGGTAAGTCGCTGGGGCCATCGACACCGGTGGCCGTCGGCTAACTCTTAGCTCGCTGTTACCTGCCGTACTGATTGCGCGCTTGCCAGCGTGGGGGGGAGGGGCCAGCATAGCGACTTGTGTCACTGCCTTTGTACCTGCCCATGTTGCCTATTCGATGCCTCGCGCTGCTGCTGACAATGCTGTCACTGGTGGCCTGCGAGCAAAGTACCAACCTTCCTGCAAAGCCCAAGGTTGAAACCGCCAAGGCGCAACCCGCGCAAACCGTGGTTCCCAGCAAAGCGGCCAAGGCCGAGCCGGCGCCCGTTGTGAGCAAGCCTGCACAGCCCAAGGCTGTTGAAGCCAAACCTGCGGCAGCGGCACCTACCAAGCCGAAACCTGCTGTGGTTGCAAGCAAGCCCGAGCCCGCTGAACCGAAAGCGCCGCTGGATCTGAAACTGCGCACTGATGTGTTTGATCCCCTGCAGCCAGTTGCACCGCTCAGCGACCTGTCGATCCCGTTATTGCCGCCGATGTTTGGCGACAAGGATAAGAAAGAGGAGCCCTTTCAACTCAATGGCAAGCTGATCACCAACGAGCGCGATGACGACTACTGGCAATCGGTGGAAGGCGCGCAGTTGCAGTTCGAGTTCAAGCAGTAGCAGGCAGCGTTGATAGCCCGCCTGCTGTCGGCAATCAGAAGCGATAGGCTTGCTCGCCAATGGCTGCGAACAGCGTCTGATCCAGAGGGGTAAAGCGCTGCTCGCCCGGCAGCCGCACCCACAGCGGCTCCTGTACGGCTGCGGGGTTGTAGGCGGCCTGCTTGAGATCGGTCTTCTTGTATTTGAAGGTGCCGGTGGTTTCCACCTCGCCCAGCAGGCGGATAAACAGCGGCGCGGCATACACCGGTAATTCTGCATCCAGGTACGCGGCAAGGGCGGCGCTATCCAGTTGCTGGCCTTCACTCAGACGCAGCGCGGCCATGCCACAGCGGCCGTTGGTGCCAGGGATTTCCACGCCATAGACCACCGCATCCTCGACGCCGGGGAAGGCCCCGAGCACGTTCTCTACCTCGGTGGTCGAGACGTTTTCGCCTTTCCAGCGGAAAGTGTCGCCCAGGCGGTCGACAAATTGCGCGTGCTTGCAGCCGATGTCGCGCATCAGGTCGCCGGTGTTAAACCAGGCATCACCCTTCTTGAACACGTTGCGCAAGATCGCCGCTTCGCTCTTGGCCGGGTCGGTGTAGCCGTCGAAGGGCCACTTGGCGCTGATCTCGCTGATCAGTAGACCCGCTTCACCTTTTTTGGCTTTTTCCAGAAAGCCTTTCTTGCCACGTACCGCCTGGTCGTTCTCCAGGTCATAACGCACGATGGCATAGGTGGCGGGGGAGAAGCCCACGGTATTGTCGAAGTTGAACACGTTGGTAAAGCCGATATTGCCTTCGCTGGAGGCATAGAACTCGGTGATCTGCTCAACCCCGAAGCGCGCCTTGAACTCGGCCCAGATTGAGGGCCGCAGGCCGTTGCCGATCATGCAGCGCAGGCTGTTGTGCTTCTCCGCAGCGCACTCGGGCTGGTTAAGCAGGTAGCGGCACAGCTCGCCGATATAGCCGAAGCAGGTGGCTTGGTAGTGCTGCACATCTGGCCAGAAGGCGCTGGCGGAGAACTTGCGGCGCAGGGCGATGGCCGCGCCGCCAGCCAGCGCGGCGCTCCAGCACACGGTCACGGCGTTATTGTGGTAGCAGGGTAGGGTCAGGTAGAGCACGTCCTGGTTGTTCAGGGTCAGCCCGGAATGGCCGAAGCCGCCGTAGGCCTTGATCCACTTGCCGTGGCTCATGATCGAGGCTTTGGGCAGGCCGGTGGTGCCAGAGGTGTAGATCAGAAAACAAGGGTCCTTCATCTGCACCTTGGTGCTCTCGGGCAGGTTATCGCTGGCCTGACTGCGTGCCAGTTGCATCAGATTGGTCCAACCGTCGGGGGCCTGGCCGGCGTCCTGCAGGCAATCCTGATCGGCCACCCAGTAACGCGGTGTTTGTGGGTTGTCGAGCTGCTCGGCAACCTCTCTGAAGGCGACGAGCAGTTCTTCGCCGATCAGCATAAAACCCGGTTTAACTAGATTTAGGCTGTGCGCCAGCACCTTGCCGCGCTGAGTGGTGTTGACCAGCGCACCGACCGCGCCGAGTTTGCTCAGCGCGGCGAGGATCGCCAGCAGCTCCAGGCGGTTTTCCAGCATCACCGCCACCACGCTGCCATGACGCACGCCTTCGGCCTTGAAGGCCCATGCCAGGCGGTTGGCCCAGGCGTTGAACTGGGCATAGCTGAGGCTGCGCGACTCATCCAGCAGCGCCGGGCGCTCAGGATGTTGCTGCGCTGCCCGTTCCAGTGCCCAGGCCAGGGAGAGGTTCTTCTCGCGGTTGCGAATACCTGCGTAATACAGGCCGCGCAACATACGCGGCACTCGCGGCAGGTGCTGCGGTAGGCGGGTTAGAAAACGCAGCGGGGAAATCAGATCGGTCTGGCTCATGGCTCTCGCGCTTATGGTTGTTCTGCGGGGGCGAAGTGCCACTCTAGCCGTCGTCCGATAGCGCTGCCATGGCTGTCGCGCATGCCGGACAAGGCAGCTCGGCAAATAACTGTACAGGCCGTTGCCGAGCCATTCGGGGTGTGGCATTACAGGAAATGCTTAATGCTGAGGAGCCGGCGATGAACCTGAATCAAGTCACTGTTGCGGTCACCGATTTGCCACGCGCGATACGCTTTTACCAGCAACTGGGGTTGCAACTGATTGTTGAGAGCCTGCCGGACTATGCGCGGTTCTGTTGCCCGGATGGCCAGGCCAGCTTTTCCCTGAGTCGGGTCGAAAAGGTGCCGGCCAGCCAGACGCTGATTTACTTTGAATGTGCTGCACTGGATCAGACTGTCGCCCGCCTGCAGGCCCTTGGCATCGTGTTCAGCATGCTGCCGACCGACCAGCCCTGGCTATGGCGCGAGGCCTACCTGCAGGACCCAGATGGCAATCCGCTGTGTCTCTATCACGCCGGCGAAAATCGTCTGAATCCGCCCTGGCGGCTGAGCTGAAACGCCAGATAGGTGTTTTTTGCAGGCCGGCAAGCCACTGAAGCTGGCCTGCGGCTAGACTCTCCACAGCGTTCGGTCCAACAGGTTTTACCCTAAGGTTTGTGCATGAGAACAACTCGCCGTGTTTCAGCTACATCGCCTGTGTTTATCCTCTTTGCGCTGATCCTGCTGGCCCCGTTGGCGAGTGCCGACAGCCTGCGCGTTGGCTACTTCGACCTGCCGCCTCATACGCCGTTGCCAGGGCAGGCCGATACTGAAGGGACGGCGATTGCCTACTTCGAGAAAATTGCCGAGCGTATGCAGCTTAAAGCGTTGAGTTATCAACGTTATCCACTGTCGCGGCTGTTACAGATGCTGCAGCGTGATCAGCTGGATATGGCACTGATCCTGGCCAAGACTCCGGAGCGTGAAGCGACGCTGGTCTACCCGGCACAGCCCTTTGTGGTGGTGCAACCGTTGCTGCTGGTGGCCCGTGAGCACCCTCTGCAGCGGGTTAACTCGGTCGAACAACTGCTGCCCTTGCGTTTAGGCGCCTGGCAGGACGGTTACCGCTCGCCCATGCTGCGTGACCCACGCTTACAGCTGCAAACCCTGAGCAGCAGCAACGTATTGAACCAGAGCCTAAAAATGCTCCAGGCCGGGCGCCTGGAGGCGTTCTACTACCCCGACGACTTGGCCGTGCGCTATCAGGTGCAACACTTGAGCATGCAAGACAGCATTCGCCTGCTGCCGTTGCCCAAGGAGCGCATGCAGCTCTACTCAGCATTCTCCCGCGCCGCAGCCGAGCGGTATCTGCAGCGTTATGAGCGAGCGCAGGCCAAGGTGGCAGCGCAGCAGGGGTACTCGGCGTTTTTTACCGAACACCTATTACCGGCTACTGCGCACTAGGGCGGCTAGTCGACAAACAAATCATTCATCAGTTTGCCGGCCGGGTCATAACGGTACTGCTCGAAGTCGCTCTGGCCCTGCTCTCGGAGGATTTCTTCGTCGATCAGCAGGCGCCCGCTGATGCTGCGTTCGCTGCTGGACAGGATGGCGTGGGCGGCATCGGCCATGATCGCCGGCAGGCGTGCGGCCTTCATTACCGCCGGGCCTCCAGCCTCGAACTCGATGGCGGCGGTGGCGATCACCGTCTTTGGCCACAGCGAGTTGACGCTGATGCCGTACTTCTTGAATTCCTCATGCATGCCTAAGGTCAGCATGCTCATGCCGTATTTGGTGGTGGTATAGGGGCCGTAGTTGGCGAACCACTTGGGGTCGAGGTTAAGCGGCGGCGACAGGCTGAGAATATGGCCCTTACTCTGCTTCAAGTACGGCAGTGCGGCCTGGCTGCAGACCATCACCGCGCGGGTGTTGATCTGGAACATCAGGTCGAAGCGCTTGGGTTCGAGTTTCTCCACACCGACCAGCTTGATAGCGCCGGCGTTATTGATCAGCGCATCGATACCGCCAAAATGTTCAGCGGCCTGAACCATGGCGGCTTTTACCGCGTTTTCGTCACGCACATCGACTTGCAGGGCCAGGGCCTTACCGCCTACTTCCTCGACCTCGACGGCCACCGAGTGGATGGTGCCGGGCAGCTTGGCGTGAGGCTCGGCGCTTTTCGCCGCAATCACGATATTGGCCCCCTCACGCGCGGCGCGCAGGGCGATTTCACGGCCGATGCCACGGCTGGCGCCGGTGATAAATAGGGTTTTGCCTTGCAGTGACATATGGCGTCTCCAATTTTATTTTTATGTAGGGTGGATCAGGTCTCTGCGGCTTCGATTTCCACCAGCAGCTGGCGATTCTTCACCTGATCGCCACGGCTGACGCCAATCCGCCGTACCACGCCATCGATGTTGGCTTTGAGCGGGTGTTCCATCTTCATCGCTTCCAGCACTACCAGCAGTTGGCCTTTGCTGACCGTAGCGCCTTCCTCGACCAGCACCTCGACAATCGCCCCGTCCATCGGCGCCTTGACGCTGCCCGAGCCGGTGCCGGCGGCGCTGCTGACCGGCAGGTGGGTGATATCGGTGAGCTGCAGATTGCCGATATGGCCGTACAGCCAGAGGTGTTCGCCGGCCAGGTGATAGGCCAGGCGCTGGCGAATGCCATCCAGCTCCAGGGTGGCCCAGCGGCCGTCGCTGGCCAGCAGTTTGAGACTGACCTGCTGTTCACCAATCGTGGCCAGCAGGCTGGGCTGTGGGCCGTCGCCCAGCACTTCCAGCTCCACGGTAAATGTCTGTTCGCCCTGCTTGAGCAGAAAGTGCCAGGGCGCGCTGCCGGCGTTACGCCAGCCGGAGAGGCCCGGTTGGTGCGCACGGGCATTGGCCGATTGCTGGAACAGTAGGGTAGCTGCGGTGGCCAGTTCGCTGGCTTTGGGCGGCTGAGGGCTTAGGCTCGGGTCGCTGGCGAAGTGCTCGGCGATAAACGCGGTGGTGGCATTGCCTGCGGCAAACTCGGGGTGGCTGAGCAGGTTGGCGAGAAAGCGCTGGTTGCCGTTGACGCCCAGCAGCACGCAATCCTCAACCGCACGCACCAGCTTGCGCCGCGCTTCTTCGCGGGTGGCGCCATAGGCAATCACCTTGGCCAGCATCGGGTCGTAGAACGGCGTAATCGCTTGGCCTTCGACCAGGCCGTGGTCGATGCGAATACCATCGCGCAGCGCCGGCTCCCAGCGCAGGGCGGTGCCGGTTTGCGGCAGGAAATTCTGCGTGGCGTCTTCGGCGTACAGGCGCACTTCCATGGCGTGGCCGGTGAGGCGGATCTCATCCTGTTTAAGCGGCAGCGGCTGGCCTTCGGCCACGCGAATCTGCCAGGCGACCAGATCCTGGCCGGTGATCAGTTCGGTGACCGGATGCTCCACCTGTAGACGGGTGTTCATTTCCAGAAAGAAGAATTCGCCGCTCTGATCGAGGAGAAACTCCACGGTGCCGGCGCCGACGTAATTCACCGACGCGGCCGCTTTCACCGCTGCCTCGCCCATGGCTTGGCGCAGCTCGGGCGTCATCACCGGGCAGGGCGCTTCCTCGACCACCTTCTGGTGGCGGCGTTGCACCGAGCAGTCGCGCTCGCCGAGATAAACGATGCTGCCGTGCTGATCGCCGAACACCTGAATTTCCACATGGCGGGGTTGGATCACTGCACGTTCGAGAATCAGTTCGCCGGAGCCGAAGGCATTCTGCGCCTCCGAGCGGGCGGTGCGAATCTGCGCCAGCAGCTCGCTGGATTCGTGTACCAGACGCATGCCACGGCCACCGCCGCCAGCACTGGCCTTGATCATCAATGGGTAGCCAATACGCCCGGCCTCGCGGCTCAGGGTCTCGTCGTCCTGGGCTGCGCCCTCAAAACCGGGAATACACGGCACGCCGGCTTCGAGCATGGCGATCTTCGACAGGCGCTTGCTGCCCATCAGGTGGATGGCTTCCACAGTTGGGCCGATAAACACGATGCCGGCGGCCTCGCAGGCGCGGGCGAAGTCGGCGTTTTCCGAGAGAAAGCCGTAGCCCGGGTGGATCGCGTCGGCCCCGGTTTTTTGCGCTGCGTCGATGATATTGGCGATCAGCAGATAGGACTGGTTGACCTGGGCCGGGCCGATGCACACGGCTTCATCGGCTTCCTGCACATGACGTGCGCCGGCGTCGGCTTCTGAGTAGACGGCCACGGTGCGGTAGCCGAGGTCCTGGGCGGTGCGCATCACCCGGCAGGCGATTTCCCCACGGTTGGCGATCAGGATTTTGTTAAAGGCGGGCATCTGTGTGCTCCTGCTGGGGTCGTAAATCTGGCAATCAGGTCATGTTGTAGTGGGCTTATTCAGCAGCCCACTTAGGCGCACGTTTCTGCATAAAGGCCATGGTGCCCTCGATACCTTCGGCGCCGGTTACCGCTGCGGCAAACTGTTCGGCGGCGCGGTCCAGTAACGGGCCAAGGGCTTCGTGTTCGGCGGCCAGTAGCAGGGCTTTGGTCTGGGCATTGGCCTGGGGCGCGCATTGGCGCACCTGGCTAAGTACCTGGTGCAAACGGGCGTCGACGGCTTCGCTATCGGCTTCGCTGAAATGCACCAGACCCAGGCGTTCGGCCTCGCTGCCATTGAAGCGGGCGGCAGTAAGGGCCAGACGGCGGGTCTGGGTCAGGCCGATGCGCCGCACCACAAAGGGTGCGATCTGCGCCGGGAGAATGCCCAGGGTGGTTTCCGGCAGGCCGAACTTGGCGTCCTGCTGGCAGATGGCGATATCCGAGACGCAGGCCAGGCCGAAACCGCCGCCGAGCACTGCGCCTTCGAGCACGGCGATCAGCACCTGCGGCGTGTTTTGCGCTTCTTCCAGCAGGCTGCCGAAGGCGCGATTAAGGCTGCGGTAGGCATCGCCACCGGCCGCTCGGGCACCGGCCATGTCCTTGATATCGCCACCGGCGCAGAAGTGCCCACCGGCACCGCGCAGGACAATGGCACGCACGCGAGGGTCTACGCGCAGGCTTTCCAGCACCGCGCGCAATTCGCTGACCATGGCCAGGCTCATGGCGTTGCGGCTGTCCGGGCGGTTGAGGGTGATGTGCAGCACGCCGGCGTCGAGGCTCAGCAGCAGGGTTTCGCAGTTCGGTAGATCGGCCATGGCAGGCTCCTTGATGTATGCGCAAGGGGTGTCCGTAGGGTGGATCACGCTGTGTCGATCCACCATGACGGTGGGTGTAAAACGCGACGTTCACCCTACGGCTTTTCCGCTCTTAGCCCTTCTTTATGGCCCGCCATCCCTGGCGGCCACCCTTCGGGCCGTCGCTACGCGACGTTAAAAATAGCTCCCGGCTATTTTTTCTTCCCCGGCAGAATGCCCATCAGCTTGCAGATAATGCCCAGCATGATTTCGTCGGCACCGCCGCCGATGCTTACCAGGCGCACATCGCGGTAGGCGCGGGCCACCGGGTTTTCCCACATGTAGCCCATGCCGCCCCAGTACTGCAGGCAGCTGTCGGTGACTTCACGGCCGAGGCGGCCGGCCTTGAGCTTGGCCATGGAGGCCAAGTTGGTCACGTCGCGGCCGCGCACATACTGCTCGGTGGCCTGATAAACCAGGGCGCGCAGGCACTCGATTTCGGTCTGCAACTCGGCCATGCGGAAGTGGATAACCTGGTTGTCGATCAGCGCATTGCCGAAGGTCTTGCGCTCTTTGCAGTAGTCGATTGTGGCATTGATGCAGTGCTCCAGGCCCTTGATCATGTTGGCCGCGCCGAACAGGCGCTCTTCCTGGAACTGCAGCATCTGCATCATGAAGCCTGCGCCTTCGTGGCCGATGCGATTGCGCTGCGGCACGCGTACGTTGTCGAAGAACACCTGAGCGGTCTCCGAACTGCGCATGCCGAGTTTGTCCAGGTGCGGGCTGAGGGTTATGCCTGGGGTGTTCATCGGCACCATGATCAGCGATTTATTGACGTGCGGTTTGTCGTCGCTGGTATTGGCCAACAGGCAGATAAAGTCAGCGGACGGGGAGTTGGTGATCCACATCTTGCTGCCGTTGATCACGTAGTCGCTGCCGTCTTTCTTGGCCGTGGTTTTCAGCCCGGCGACATCCGAGCCGGCGCCGACTTCGGAAACGCCGATACAGCCGACCATCTCGCCGGAAATTGCCGGTTTGAGGAATTCTTCGCGCAGCTCATCGGAGCCGAAGCGCGCCAACGCCGGGGTACACATATCGGTCTGCACGCCGATTGACATCGGAATGCCGCCGCAGATGATGGTGCCGAATTCTTCGGCTGCGACGATTGAGTAGCTGTAGTCCAGGCCCATTCCGCCGAATTTCTCCGGCTTAGAGATGCCCAGCAGGCCCAGGTCGCCGGCTTTCTTGAAAATATCGTGGATCGGGAAGCGGCCGTCCTTTTCCCATTGCTCGACGTGCGGGTTGATTTCCTTGTCGACAAAGTTACGGACCGTGCGGCGCAGCTCTTCGTGTTCTTGGGTGAAGATCATGTCTTGTTCTCCGAAAAGTTACAGGCGGGCTACGCCAAAGGTGTTTGATTTGAGCGGGCGAACAGCGGCTTCGGCGCAGATATCCAGCAGGTAGCCGAGCAGCTTGCGCGTATCGCGCGGGTCGATCAGGCCGTCGTCCCACAGGCTGGCGGTGCCATAGAGCGCGGTGGACTGACTGTCGAGTTTTTGCGCAGTGACCTGCTCGAGCATGTCGAGCATCTTCGGATCGGCTTCCTTGCCTTCCTTGAGGTGCTTGTCCTCAGTGACGATGCGCAGCACCTTACCGGCCTGGGCGCCGCCCATCACGGCGGTTTTGCTGTTGGGCCAGGCGAAGATAAAGCGTGGGTCCAGGCCACGGCCGCACATGGCGTAGTTGCCGGCCCCGTAGGAACCGCCGACGACAATGGTCAGTTTCGGCACCGTGGCGTTGGCCACAGCCTGGATCATCTTCGAGCCGTGCTTGATCACCCCGAGTTGTTCCGACTCGGTGCCGACCATAAAACCGGTGGTGTTGTGGAAGAACAGGATCGGCGTATTGCTCTGCTCGCACAGCTGGATAAATTGTGCCGCCTTGGCCGCGCCTTGCGGGGTGATCGGGCCGTTGTTGCCGATAAAGCCGCAGGGCTGGCCTTCGATCTGCAAGTGGCCGCAGACCGTCTGGTTGTCGAACTCGTTCTTGAAGTCGAGAAACGCCGAACCGTCAGCAATGCGCGCGATGATCTCGCGTACGTCGTAGGGCTTTTTGGCGTCGGCCGGCACCAGGCCGAGCAGCTCTTCGACCGGATACAGCGGCTCGCTGAAGGCCTTGACTGGGCGCGCCGGCAGTTGGGCATTCCACGGCAGCATGGTGAGGATTTCGCGGGCGATGCGTACGCCGTCGGCGTCGTTTTCCGCCAGGTATTCGGCGGTGCCGGCGACCTGGGCGTGCATCTCGGCGCCACCCAGTTGCTCGTCGGTGGCGATCTCGCCGGTGGCGGCCTTTAGCAGCGGCGGGCCGGCTAGGAACATCTTGGCCTTGCCACGCACCACCACCACATAATCAGACAGCCCCGGCTGATAGGCCCCACCTGCGGTGCTGGAGCCGTGCACCACGGTGATTTGCGGCAACCCCATGGCCGACATGCGCGCCTGGTTGGCAAAGCCGCGCGCGCCTTCGACGAAGATATCCGCGGCGTAGTTGAGGTTGGCGCCGCCGCTTTCGGTCAGCGCCACCACCGGCAGTTTGTTCTCGAAGGCGATCTGCTGCAGGCGCAGGGTTTTCTTCAGGCCGGTGGGGGAGATGGTGCCGCCCTTGATTGCGCTGTTGCTGGCGGTGACCAGGCAGCGCACCCCGGCGATATAACCGATACCGGAAATAATCCCGCCACCGGCCTGGGTGCCGTCCTTGTCGTCATGCAACTTGTAGCCAGCCAGCGACGACAGTTCAAGAAAGGGCGCGCCGGGGTCGAGCAGCAGGTTAAGGCGCTCACGCGGCAGCAACTGGCCACGTTTTTCAAATTTGGCTTTGGCCTCGGCAGCCTTGTTTAGGCAGTTCTGTTCGATCTGGCGAAAGCTGGCCACGGCGGCGAGCATGGCTTCGCGGTTCTTGGCGAACTCCTCGCCATGCACGTCAATTTCGGAGTGGATAACCGGCATGGCGTTACTCCTCGCCCTTGAGTACGTCAGGCACGTAGGCCCGGTGGAAGCCGTTATAGGTTTCGCTGTTCTTCGCCTTACCCAGGGTCCAGGCGCGGGTGCCCTGGCTCGCGGCGCCGTCGATGCGGATGGTGTTGCCGCTGATGAAGTTGGCGCCTGGCGTGAGCAGGAAGACGATGGCCGCGGCCACTTCCGATTCGCTGCCAATGCGTTGCAGCGGCACATGATCCTTGAGTTTGCGGATCATGTTCTTCATCGATTCTGGGTAGGTGTCCATGCCGCTGGAGGCGATCCAGCCTGGTGCCACGGCGTTAACCCGCACCCCGGCGTGGCCCCATTCGTAGGCGGCGGTCTTGGTGAAGTTCTCCATACCGGCACGTGCGGCACCCGAGTGGCCCATGCCGGGCATACCGCCCCACATATCGGCGAGCATATTGACGATGCTGCCGCCATGTTTGCTCATGCTCTGCATGAAGACTTCCTTGGCGATCAGAAAACCACCGACCAGGTTGGTGCGCACCACGGTCTCGAAGCCTTTCTGATTGATGCCGATCAGCGGCGCAGGGAACTGGCCGCCAGCGTTGTTGACCAGGTGATGGATCTGCCCGCGTTCGGCGACCACGGTTTTGACCATGGCCTTGACGGCTTCTTCATCACGGATATCGCAGACCTGAAAGCTGGCGCTGCCGCCGTCTTCGATGATCTCGCCGCAGGTGGCTTCGAGCTTTTCCAGCTTGCGTCCAACCAGCACCACGTGGGCACCCAAGTTGGCCAGCTCATGGGCGGTGCAACGGCCAATGCCGCTGCCGCCACCAGTGACCATGATGGTCTGACCGCTAAAGAGGCCGGGTTTAAACACCGAGTCGTAGCTCATTGTTATTGTCCTTGTTCGAGGCTAGCGGCCAGCGCCTTGGGCACCGGTATCGGGAATTCCAGCAACTGTTGGGCGAAGGCCTTGCCTTGCGGGTCGATGCGCAGGGAGGCGACGCCGCCGCCGCCCAGAGCGTTCTCCAGCAGGAAGTTCAGGCTATGGCTGCCGGGCAGATACCAGCGGCTGACCTTGCCGGTTTGCGCATCCAGCGCGTGCTGCATCCATTCGGCCACGGCTCCCTCTGTTAGCGCAGCGGCGATCCAGGCCAAGTAATCGGGCTTTCTGGCCATTACACCAATATTGCTGTGGTTGCCCTTGTCGCCAGAGCGCGCTACAGCCAACTTGATCAGCGGTACGCAGGCGTCGGCCTGGCCGCTTGGCTGCGGGGCGGCGATATCGGCAGCAATCTGCGCGCTGTCCAGCACCTTGATCTGCGGCAGTGCGACCGGTGTGCGTTCGCCGTTCAGTTCCACTTCCATGGCACAGGCACCTTTGTCAGCGAGAAAGCTGAACAGGCGGATCACCGGGTAAACCGTAGGACGGCCGCCGACGATGCCGGTCAGGCCCGGTGCCATGCCGGTGGCAGCCTGAGCGATCTCGCGGGAGAACAGCACCAGGGCTTCTTTCTTGGCATGGCGCACGGCGATCTTGATCACGATCTCGCGGGTGTCGCTGCGCTGGCCACGCGGGCCGTAGGTGGCTTCGGAACCGAGCAGTTCGATGCTGACTTCCTTGTAGGGCCCCCAGCCGCGCTCGGTGAACATTTCCTCGGTCTTGCGGATGATCGCCTGGCTGACGCGCTGGGCTTTCTTCACCGCATCAATGCCGGCCATCAAGCAGCTAGCGGTACAACGGAAACCGTCCGGGTGGGTGGCGCTGACTTTGTACTGATCAGTTGGCGGCAGGCCGCGCGCGCCTTTCAGCTCCACACGGTTGTCGCCGACCTGGCTCAGTTGCACCTGGGTGAAATCGCAGAGCACGTCGGGCAGGTAATAGGCCCGTGGGTCGCCGATTTCATAGAGCATCTGCTCGCCCACGGTAAAAGGCGTGACCAAGCCGCCGGAACCATCCGGCTTGGTCACGACAAAGCTGCCGTCGGCTGCCACTTCCACCACGGGGAAGCCGATATGTTCGTAGTCCGGCACGCTTTCCCAGTCGGTGAAGTTGCCGCCGGTACACTGCGCGCCGCATTCGATGATATGCCCGGCCAGCGCGGCCTGAGCCAGCTGGTCGTAGTCGCTCCAGTTCCAACCGAATTCATGCACCAGCGCGGCGCTGACCACGGCGCTGTCGACTACGCGACCGGTGATGACGATATCCGCACCCAGTTTCAAGGCTTCGACAATACCCGGGGCGCCGAGGTAGGCGTTGACCGACACGCAGAAGGGCGGCAATGGCGCGCCACTGAACATCTCGACTGTGCCGGCCTTGGCCAGTTCACCGAGCTTGGGTTGCAGGTTGTCGCCATGCAGCACGGCAATCTTCAGGTTAACCCCAGCTTGCTCACAGGCAGCGGCCAGGGCAGCCGCGCAGGCGCTTGGATTGACGCCGCCGGCGTTGCTGATCACGCGGATGTTCTTCGCGGCGATCTCGCCCAGCAGCGGTGTCAGCACTTCAACAAAGTCGCGGGCGTAGCCTTCATCCGGCTTCTTCATCCGCGCGCCAGCCATGATCGACATGGTCACTTCGGCCAGGTAGTCGAATACCAGGTAATCCAGTTCGGTGCCCTTTACCAGCTGGGCGGCGGCGGTGCTGGTGTCGCCCCAGAAGGCGGAAGCGCAGCCGATGCGTACGGTTTTAGTCATTGGAATAGGTCCGCAACACATGAATAAGGTGAATCGAAGGCTACCAAGCAAGCGCTTGGTTGAAAAGCCCCGGGGCGAATCTTTCTAACCGAAAGTGTGGCCAAGCGCTTGCTTGGGTGGCTGGTGCAGCATAAATTTCACTAATAACGACAAGCACTTGGGTAAACCAGCTGAGAACCAGCGTGCAATTGCAGGCTGGGCCGCTTGGCCCGAGGCATAAAGAGAGTTGGAGAGTACTTAGCGTGGATGATCAACAAGCGCAGGCGGTGATGCAGCAACTGGTGGCCAGCGGACAGATCACCGATCCGGACAGTGCACGCGGCAAGCTGCTGCAAACCGCAGCACACCTGTTTCGCAGCAAGGGTTATGAAC
This sequence comes from Pseudomonas sp. OTU750018, assembly GCF_011636575.1. Lineage (NCBI taxonomy): Bacteria > Pseudomonadati > Pseudomonadota > Gammaproteobacteria > Pseudomonadales > Pseudomonadaceae > Pseudomonas > Pseudomonas sp. OTU750018. The sequence continues at coordinate 154,907 of NZ_JAAPAU010000001.1, read as the reverse complement.
GCACCACGGTGCGTGATCTGGCCAGTGCCGTGGGCATTCAGTCCGGCAGCATCTTTCATCACTTCAAGAGTAAGGACGAGATCCTGCGTTCGGTGATGGAAGAAACCATCCGCTACAACACCGCGTTGATGCAGGCTTCGCTGGCCGAAGCGACGGACCTGCGCGGCCGTGTGCTGGCGCTGATCCGCTGCGAGCTGCAATCAATCATGGGTGGCACCGGTGAGGCCATGGCGGTGCTGGTGTACGAATGGCGTTCGCTGTCGGAGCCTGGTCAGGCGTTTATTCTGGAGCTGCGCGATAACTATGAGCAGCTTTGGCTGCAGGTGTTGGGCGAGGCGAAGGCGGCCGGTTACTTCAAGGCTGACCCGTTTATTCTGCGTCGCCTGCTGACGGGTGCGCTGAGTTGGACCACAACCTGGTTCCGTCCTGAAGGCCCCATGACTCTTGATCAACTGGCCGAAGAGGCCCTGTCGCTGGTACTAAAGGACGCTTGAGGAAATTCAGCTACGCTACATGGCCTATTGATAGTATTTTGGCGCCAATGGATTACTGGTGTCTTAGGTCACGGAAGAAGTCGCTGCGTTTTTTCTGAGGTTCGCTGTGTGGCCGCGTTGTTACGGTGGGTACTGCTCGGATTGATGTTTTCTGCGGTGTGCGCTGTGCAGGCCGCAGAAGATGTACGAGTGGGGGCCTACCATTTCCCTCCTTATGTGATTAAACCCGAAAGCGAGCGCCCTGGCGGGCTGCTGCCCGAATTGCTGCAGGCACTCAATCAGATGCAAAGCGACTACCGCTTCAGCCTGGTCGCGACCTCAGCCATGCGGCGTTATCGCGATCTGCAAAGTGGTCGTTTCGACCTGATGCTGTTCGAGTCCCCAGTTTGGGGCTGGCAGGATACCCCGCACACTGCGCTGGACCTGCGTGTCGAAGATGCCGAAGTCTATGTGGCACGTCGGCAGCCAGGTCGTGATGAGCATTATTTCGACGAGTTCGCGGGTAAACGGATGGCCCTGTACAGCGGCTATCACTATGGTTTTGCCGGGTTTAACTCGGACAAACAGTTTTTAACCCATGCATTCAACGCGGTGTTGACCTATTCCCACGACAGCAATCTGATCATGCTCCTGCGCGGTCGCGCCGATGTGGCCGTCGTGACACGTTCATACCTACGCTCGTATCAGCAGCACTACCCTGAGCAAAGCAGCGCGTTGCTGGTTTCCCAGCGAGTCGATCAGATATACCAGCACCAAGCACTCTTCCGTCCGGAGTCGACGATACAGCCACACACTTTTGCCCGGCTGCTTGAGCAACTCAATCATGATAAACAGCTGGATAAGTTGCTTAATCGCTACCATCTGCGTGACGCATCGGCACTTATAAATGACTGAAAACGCTCTGTTCGGTCAGATTTTCCTGGGGTAGGCTGCTGGTACTCAAAAAAATAAGGAAGTTGTCGTCAAATGGGGTTCTTAGGACGCAGGGTAATTAGAGGGCTGGGCACGGGTTTGGCGTTGTTGCTCGCCGGGCCACTTATGGCCGCGCAGGAAGTGCGCGTGGCCTCTGTGTACTTCCCACCTTATGTGTTCAAAGCCGAGCAGACGCGCTCCACCGGCTTGCTCGAAGAGTTGGTCGTGGCACTGAATCAGGCCCAAACGGATTTCCACTTTGTCATGGTGCCAACCGCGGTTAAGCGGCGCTTTCGTGATTTCAAGCAGCAGCGTATCGACCTGGCGATTTTCGAGAACCCCGGTTGGGGCTGGCAGAACGTCCCACATGTGGCTCTGGACATGGGGCTGGAAGACTCTGAAGTGTTTGTCGCCCGCGCAAAGGCGAACCGTGGTCAAGACTATTTCGACTCGCTCAAAGACAAGCGCTTGGCCCTCTATCATGGCTATCACTATGCCTTTGCCGGCTTTGATTCCTCGCCTGAACACCTGACCAAGACCTTTAACGCCACCTTGACCCATTCCCACGAAAGCAATCTATTGATGGTATTGCACGAACGGGCGGAGATCGCCTTGGTCACGCGCTCCTACATTGGGGATTTTCTGGAGCGTAATCGGCAATACGCAGGGCAGTTGTTAATTTCCGAGCGTGCCGACCAGCGCTATCGCCATCATGTGCTGTTACGCCCGCAGTCGCCGATCACGCCTGAGCAGTTTGTGGCGCTGTATGAGCCGCTGCGCGATAGCGGCCAGTTGGAAGCGATTTTTAGCCGCTATCAGGTTGCGGTCATGCCGCGCGCAACGGATAGCTCAGCAGCAGCAGGTGCAGCACATTAACTGCACCATGCAGGGCGATGGCCAGGCTGATGCGTCCGCTGAAATGAAAAATCAACCCATAGCCCAGTCCGGCGACCCCGGCGACCACAGAGAATAAAGGACTGAAGGGCAGGTGCACCGCGGCAAACAGCAGCGTCGTCAGTCCAATCCCCGCCCAGGCACCGAGCCAACTGACCAGGTGGCGCTGCAACAAGCCGCGAAACAGTAATTCTTCGGCCAGCACGGCCACTCCCAGGTTGACCGCCAACCACAGCCAAAGCCCGTCTGGCCATTTCGGCTGCCAGCCCACCAAGCCCAGCGCCAACGCCATCAGCGGTACACCGAGCAACGTCAGTGCGGCGGTGAGCCAGATGTTTTTGGACAGTGGCTTGCTCGGCGTTATCTGTCCCAACCACCAGGCCAGCAGCGTGACACCGACCAGCAGCTTGTCCCAGGACAGGCGCAGCGCGTATGGCGCGGCATCGACGCTGAGTTGGCGTGGCGGCCATAACGGTGTGGCGCTAAAGCCTGGGACGAGGTGTGCGGCAAAGGCAATGCAGGCCAGCAGGCTCAGTCCGGTCCACAGTGCTGGGTGTAGGTGCTTTTCGACATACAACAGCCATGCACCGAGTGCGGCTCCAGCGGCCAACCCCGCCAGGTGGATATAACCCAGGGCAAACCCACTTGCCAGGCACAGGGCGGGGAGCAGCAGGCGCAGATGCAGTGGCATGAAACATCCTTGTGAGGGGGTTAGCGTTGGTCAGCGTCCTTGGCTGCCTGTTCGCGTTCACGCTGGTGAATCTTTGTCAGCTGTTCCTCGCTCAAGGGCAGTGGTTTGGCGGTGCGCAGCAGCACCATCAAGCCGCCCACGATGGAGCCCAATACCAGAAGTATGAACAGCCAGATATACCAGGTCATAACACCATCCTTGCAGAGTTGAGCAGCCACCATAGCGCGCGGCAGTCGGTAATTAAACGGCAACAGCGTTTCGAAGGGAGGCGCGCAAGGCTCTGGCGTGAGGGGTTAAATGTGATGACTGTCACATGGCGGCAACTTGGCGCTGGTTGAATGGCGGCTTTCCAACGCACAGGGAGTCTGCCGATGACCACTGCCAGCGCGCTCACGCGCTTGCTCAAGCCGGTTTCGCCGTTGGCTGCAGACATGAGCATCGCCGATGTGGCGGATCGTCTTCTGACGCCGGAGCTCAAAGCTTTTCTCTCGCTGCCCATTGTAGATAGCGCCGGCCGGCCACTGGGCCTGGTCAGTCGCACCACCTTGCAGGACATCTTTATGCAGCGCTTCGGTCGCGATTTGCGCGGCCGTCACGCGGTGCAAGAGGTGATGAATGCGGCACCGCTGGTGGTCAGCTTGGAGACTAGTTTGGAAGAAGCGGCCAAGCAGATCACCGGGCAGCTGCAATACCCGATTACCGAAGACTTTATCCTGGTCGACGCCCAGGGCCTATATCGCGGTCTGGGCACTGTGCTCGATCTGCTCAAGGCCATGGAGGCGCGCATCGCTCAGCGCAATTTGGTGCTGCGCAAGGCGCTTGTTGAACTCAAGGAATCGCAGACTCAACTGGTGCAGTCAGAGAAGATGGCGTCCCTGGGGCAGATGGTCGCCGGCGTCGCCCACGAGCTGAACACCCCGCTGGGTTATGTGAAAAACAATGTGCAGCTACTGCGCGAACTGAGTGCGCCGCTGTTTGAACTGGCCGAGGCGCAGGCTGTTCTGGGCGATTGCCTGAACGATCCGACCTGTGATGAGGCGCGCCTGACCATGGCCCTGGAGGTTGCTGCCGAAGCCCGCACTAAGGCTGCTCCGGAACTGCTGGTGGAGGACTTTACTCAGCTGTTCAGCGACACCCTCTATGGCCTGGAGCAGATTGCCGAACTGGTGGTCGGGCTGAAGGATTTCGCCCGTCTGGATCGCGCGATGAGCGAGGAGGTCGACCTCAATGAGTGCATCCGCAGCGCCCTGGTGATTGCCCGCAACGGCATCAAGGACAAGGCCGAAACCATCCTGCAGCTTGGCGAGTTGCCGCGCATTCCCTGTGCGCCGTCGCAGATCAACCAGGTGCTGCTCAACCTGCTCAACAACGCCGCCCAGGCCATCGACGGCTTCGGTCAGATCTTGGTGAAAACCTGGGCCGACGACAGTGCCGTGTGCCTTTCCGTACAGGATTCCGGGCGTGGTATGCCACCTGAAGTGCTGGCGCGCATCTTCGATCCGTTCTTTACCACCAAACCGGTGGGCCAGGGCACCGGCCTGGGGCTATCAATCAGCTACAAGATCATCCAGGACCACGGCGGGCAGATCCGCGCAGCGTCCGAGCCTGGGCGCGGTACGCGCTTTCTGATCCGCCTGCCGCGCCCGCAGGCGCTGCCACTACAACGGAGTGCCTGATATGAGTGAGCAGATTCGTATTCTGTTTGTTGATGATGAAGAGCGCATTCTGCGCAGCCTGGCCCTGCAGTTTCGCCGTGAATATGAAGTGCTGACCGAGAGCGACCCGCGTCGCGCCCTGGAGCGGCTGAAAAGCGAGAATGTGCAGATCATCGTCAGCGACCAGCGCATGCCACAGATGAGCGGTGCCGAGCTGCTGGCCCAGGCGCGTGAGATTGCCCCCGATACCCTGCGCATTCTGCTGACCGGCTACTCAGACCTGGATGCCGCCGTGGAGGCGCTCAATAGTGGCGGTATCTTCCGTTACCTGACCAAGCCCTGGGATCAGCAGGAAATGGCCTTCACCCTGCGCCAGGCAGCGCAGATAGCTGCACGCCAGTTGCAGGCACCGAAAGTCTCGGCAGTCATACCGCAGGCGGCGCTCAATGTGCTGCTCCTGGATGAGGATGCGTCGACTCTGGATGTGGTGGCCGAGTTCTGCGTGGCCGGCGGTCATCGTCTGCTGCGCGCGGCTTCGCTGAGCGACGCCGTGATGCTGCTAAACAGTCAGCCGATTGATCTGCTGGTCAGTGACCTGCAAGTGGCTGGGGAAGACACTGCACCACTGCTGAAAAGCCTAGCCCAGGCCCATCCACGTCTGCTCAGCCTGGTGGTTACGCCGTTCTGCGATACCCAGGCGCTGCTCAAATTGATCAACGAAGCGCAGATTTTCCGTTACCTGCCCAAGCCGATTCGGCGCGGGCTGTTCGACAAGGGCTTGTTGGCAGCGGCCGAACAGGCGCAGATCTGGCGTGCGCAGCCGGCGCAGGTCGTTACCCGCCTGGCGCAGCAGCCGCGTGAAGAGCGGGATCGGGAGAAGGTTGGCAGTTTGCTCGGCATGCTCGGGCGTTTGCGTGAACGCCTGATTGCCTGAATGCATCCCGCTGCTGCGCCATTTGCGACGTAGCAGCGGGGGTTGGTAGCCGCCTTTAGCGGCGTACTTGCTTAAGGGTTTCGGCGATCAGGAAGGCCAGCTCCAGCGACTGGTCGGCGTTCATCCGTGGGTCGCAGTGGGTGTGGTAGCGATCCGACAGGCCGTCTTCGGTGATCGGCCGCGCGCCGCCGATGCACTCGGTGACATTCTGCCCGGTCATCTCGATATGGATACCACCGGCATAGCTGCCCTCGGCCTGGTGCACGGCGAAGAACTGCTTCACTTCGGCAAGAATCTGCGCAAAGTCGCGGGTCTTGTAGCCGCTTGAGGCCTTGATGGTGTTGCCGTGCATCGGGTCACTGCTCCACAGCACCTGGCGACCTTCGCGTTGCACGGTCTGGATCAGGCGCGGCAGACCGGCTTCGACCTTGTCGGCGCCCATGCGCACGATCAGGTTGAGGCGGCCGGGATCGTTGTCCGGGTTGAGGATATCGATCAGGCGAATCAGGTCTTCGCTGCCCATACTCGGGCCGACTTTCACCCCAATCGGGTTGCCGACGCCGCGCAGGAACTCGACATGCGCGCCGTCCAGCTGACGGGTGCGGTCGCCGATCCACAGCATATGCGCCGAGCAGTCATACCAGCCGCCGGTAAGGCTGTCCTTGCGCACAAAGGCTTGCTCGTAGTTCAGCAGCAGCGCCTCGTGGGCGGTGAAAAAGCTGGTTTCACGCACTTGCGCCGCGCCGTCCATGCCGCAGGCACGCATAAAGGCCAGGGTTTCGTCGATGCGGTCAGCCAGCTGGCTGTACTTCTCGCCGAGCGCCGAGTTGGCAATAAAGTCGAGGTTCCACTGGTGCACCTGATGCAGGTCGGCGAATCCGCCCTGGGCAAAGGCGCGCAGCAGGTTCAAAGAAGCCGTGGACTGGTGGTAGGCCTGCAGCAGGCGCTCCGGGTCTGGCACGCGGCTGGCCGAGTCAAAACCGATACCGTTGACGATATCGCCGCGGTAGGCGGGCAGGGTCACGCCGTCGATGGTTTCATCATTGGCCGAGCGCGGTTTGGCGAACTGGCCGGCCATGCGCCCGACTTTGACCACCGGGCAGCCGGCGGCGAAGGTCATGACAATGGCCATTTGCAGCAGCACCTTGAAGGTGTCGCGGATTTTTGCCGCGCTGAACTCGGCGAAGCTCTCGGCGCAATCGCCACCCTGCAAGAGAAACGCGCGACCCTGGGTGACTTCGGCAAACTGTCGACGCAGTTCACGGGCTTCACCGGCAAACACCAGCGGCGGATAACCGGCCAGGGTCTGCTCGACCTGGGCCAGTTGCGCGGCGTTCGGGTACTGCGGTTGTTGCTGGATCGGTTTGGCTCTCCAGCTTTCAGGGCTCCAGGGTTGCGACATTGCGGCTCTCGGCTTAAGTCAATTTAGGCGGACGGGCATGGTAACCGATAAGCCATGACCGGCAAGCCGATAGGCGCGATAGAGCCGCTGCATGGTGACGTACGGCTCAGGCCGTGGCGGGTTTGAAACCTGCTGCTGGCGCTGTGCGCGGCGCAACGTCACGCCCCGGCAGAAAGCTGCCAAAGCCGGCTTGCTTGCCCAGCGCGTCGGGGAACTCGGCGCCGCGGCGGTAGGCGATGCGACCGTTGATCAGGGTAGCGTCCACCGCTGCGTCATTGCGTTTGACCACGCGCTCCAGGCCGAGCACGTCCATCGGCGCTTCATGGATGTCGTCCAGCTCATCGGTCAGCCCGGCTGGGTTGACGATCACCACATCAGCACGGTCGCCAACGCGGATAGTGCCGGCGTCGATGCCGATAAAGTCCGCCAGCTCTCCAGTTAGGCGGTGAATGGCGCGGCCCATGTCCATAAACGGCGTACCGGTAAGTTCGGCATCGCGCACGTATTTAAGGAAGCGCAGCGGGAAGTTGTACTGGGCGATGGAACGCAGGTGTGCGCCGGAGTCAGCGAAGCCCGGCTGGGTCCAGGGGCTGGAGAGCAGCTTGTGCATCACCGCCTCGCGCTGGTTACCGTAGCAGGTGGTCCACTTCAGTGCCTCGCGGTACTGGCAGGCCAGCTCGAAGTAGGCGTCCACCGGGTCCAGGCCACGGGCGGCGCCGAGCTGCTTGAAGTTTTGGCCAACCATGCTGGCGTCCGGGCATTCGGTTACCCAGCAGTCGGAGAAGTCGCGGTGCCACAAACCCTTGGTCAGCACGGCCTTGACCTGCTTTTTGAACAGCGCGCGGAACTCCGGCTCCAGCACCTTGGCGTACAGCTCGTCTGGGTCTTTGATGTTGCGCAGGATCTCGCCCGCACCGAACTCCTCGAAGGCGTTCACATTCAGCCCTTCCAGGCGCAGGGTGAAGGGCGCTGGAAGAGTCTGCCAGCGGAAATGGCCGCCCAGCACGCGGTTGGCCAGCCAGCCAGAGAGGCGGGTGAAGTAATGCAGCAGCGGCTGGGATTTCAGGTCCAGGGCGGTCAGCATTGAACACTTCAGCGGTTGGCGGAACCAGCCGTGGGCCTGCCAGAGGAAGGCGAACACATTGACCTTGGTCACCGCGTTCGGTGCGCCCTGCATCACCGCACCACGCCGGCGCAGGATGGCGAACAGGCGGGAGAACTCCGTCCAGCTGGCGAAGGTCGAGGGCAGTGGGCTGGACCAGGCGCGGTCGCCATCCATCTTGTCCAGGCGCGTGGTCATCACCGATAGGCCGATGCAGCCGGCGTCCAGCGCCTCTTCCAGCAGTTGCTCCATGCGTGCAAGTTCGGCTTCGGTCGGTTTGACCTGGCTGGTGGCGCGCTCCAGGCCCATTACCGCCACGCGCAGTTCGGAGTGGCCAAGGAAGGAGCTGACATTCGGTCCCAGCGGCTGCTGGTCATAGAACGCGCGGTAACCGGCGGCGTCGCGCCAGGTTTTCTTCTCTTTAAGAATCGGCAGCACGTATTCACGCGGCACCGCTTCGACGCGGGTGAACAGGTCGGAACAGTCCTCGGCATCGGCCAACACCATGCTGATCGAGCAGGAACCGATGGTCACGCTGGTGACGCCGTGGCGCACCGATTCCTTCAATGCTGGCGCAGCGATCACTTCGGCGTCGTAGTGCGAGTGGATTTCCAGAAAGCCCGGGGTGACCCACTTGCCGGCAGCATCCAGCACCTCGGGGCAACCGCTTTCATCCAGCGGGCTGAGGCTGAGTACATCGATGCGTCCGTCCTTGATGCCGATATGCCGCAGCTGCCCTGGCTGGTTGCTGCCGTCGAAGTACAGGCCGTTTTTGATGATGATGTCGTGGCTCATAGCAGACTCCAGGGCGCGAGTAGCAGGCCGCCGGTGACCAGCAGCAACAGGTAGATGGCAATGCGGAAATGTTGTTCGTTGAAGCGTTGGTGCAGGCGTTCACCCAGCCACACACCGATCAGCAGCAACGGCGCGTAACTGGCGACTTGCGGCAGGGCGGGCAGCAGGCGGCCGTCGAGCAGAAAGGCCAGGGTCAGCAGGCTGTTGAGGGTGAACCACACCGTGACCAGGGTGGCGCGCAGGCGCGCCTTGTCCAGTTGCGTACCGGCCAGGGCGAACACCAGCAGCGGGCCGCCGGAGGCGAACAGACCGTGACTGATGCCTGCGCACAGGCTGAGCAGGCGGCTAAGCCACATGGGCCGCATGGGCTGCACGGTCGCATGACGCAGACGCCACAGTTCGCGGGCAGCAAACCACAGTACCAGTGCGCCAAACAGGCGCTTGGCCAGGGCAGCGTCCAGGAAGGGCAGCAGGGCATAGCCGATAGCCGTGCCGAGCAGCATGCCGGGCAGGATCATGCCCAGCAGCAGGCGGCGGTCGATCATTTGTCGGTGTCGCCAGACCAGGTAACCGGTCATGCAGATATTCAGCGGCACCAGCACCGGCAGTAGCTGGTCGATGGGCAGCAGCAGGGCACCCAGTGACAGGGCAATCACGATGCTGCCGAAACCGGTGATCGCCTCCAGGGTGTAGGCCAGCAGGATAAAACCGGCCAGGGTCAGCCAGATAACCTCCATCAGCCCATCTCCCCGGCGAAGCGCGCGCTCATCTTGCGGTAGTAGAAACCCGGGGCGATGCGCCAGAGCAGGCTGGCCAACCAGCTGCCACGGTCGGGGAACAGGCGTTCGCGGCCTTGCATTTGCGCCTGGAGAATCTGCGCGGCCATCCAGTCGGCGCCGCGTATCTGGCCTACGGTTGAGCGGCCGTGCTGCGCCTGCTGGCCATCGCCGCCGAGGGCGTTCTGTTCGATCTGAGTGTCGAGAAAGCTGGGGTACACCAGCAGCATCTTGATGCCGTCGCGGGCGGCCTCAGCGCGCAGCACCTCGAAGAACTGGCCGAGGGCGCTTTTAGCCGCGCAATAGCCGGCGCGACCGAGCACCGGCATCCAGCCGGCCATGGAACCAATGGCGATGATCTGCCCACGGCTCTGGCGCAGCAACGGCAGGGCGCTCAGAGTCAGTTCCACGGGCGCCTGGTAGTCGACGGCCATGACCTTGCGCAGCACCGCTGGGTCGGTCTGCATAGTCGGCGAGCGGTGGGTGATGCCGGCGTTGTTGATCAGCACATCCAGGCCGCCGAAGCGCTCGCTGCAGGTTTTCAGCAATTGCTGATGCAGCTGCGGGTCGGTGATATCGCCGGCCAGGCCGATTACCCGCTCGGCGCCCAGTTCATTTACCCGCGCGTTCAGGCCGTCTGCGTTGATATCGGTGAGCAGCAGGTTGCAGCCTTGGTCGTGATAGGCGCGCGCAAGCTGCCAGCCGAGGCCGCTGGCGGCCCCGGTGATCAAAATGGTGGGCATTATTTTTCTCCAGCGTTGGCCAGGGCCGCAGGTGTAAGTGGCAGGCTTGCGGGTGGCCGACGGGACCAGATAAAGGCCAGGGCCAGGCCGCTGACCAGGTGCCAGCAGCCCCAGAACGCGGCGATCAGCAGCATGCCGCTGGCCTGCGGGAAGAAGGTGAAGATGATCACCAGGCCCAGGGCCGAGTTCTGGATACCGACTTCCAGGGTGATCGCCCGACGATCCGCTGCCGGCAACCCGGACAGCCGCGCGCATCCGTAGCCCACCGACAACGCCAGGGCGTTGTGCGCCACCACCAGCCAGAAGAACAGATGAAAATGGGCGATAAACTGGTCGAAGTTGCGGCTAAAGGCCAGGGTGACGAAGGCCAGCATCACCAGCAGGGCAAAGATGCGCAGTGGCTTTTCCACCTTGAGCGACAGGCCAGGAAAGCGCCGGCCGATCCACATACCGGCGATCAGCGGCAGGCCGAGTACCAGCAGCACCAACAGCAGCAGGCTGACCGGGTCCATGGCGATCTGCGTCAGCAGTGGTCGGGTCAGCGGATTGAGCCAGGCGTAAAAGCCGAAGTTCAGCGGCGTCAGTACGCTGGCCGCGAGGCTGGATACCGCGGTCATGCTCACCGAGACCGCGACGTTGCCCCGCGCCATCCAGGTCATGATGTTGGAGAAGCTGCCGCCGGGGCAGGCCGCCACCAGCATCATGCCCAGGGCCAGCATCGGCTCGATACGCAGCGCCCAGCAGGCCAGACAGGTCAGCGCCGGCAGCAGGACAAATTGCGCGAGCAGGCCAATCAGCGGTGCCTTGGGCTCGCGGACAATGCGTTTGAAGTCATCCAGACGCAGGTCCAGCGAGACGCCGAACATCATCACGGCGAGGATGATGTTGATCAGCACCAGGCTGCTGGGGTCGAACTGGATATTCACCGGCTCCATCACAGGCTTCCTTCAACAGTGCGGCTGGCGGTAGCAGGCAGCGCAGCCAGGCCGGCGCGCAGGCTATTGCTGTGCTGCGCGATGCTTTGACGATAGCTGTCCTTGTGCACGTAGTAGGCCATGCGCTCCAGTTGCAGGTACTGGTAGCCGCCGTCCAGGCGTATGCCGGCGCGTTCGCGTTTGAGCGCCTGGAAGTCTTTGGCCGCCTGGCTGCCGGCTTGCAGTCCTTTGATATAAAGCGCCACCAGCTCAGCCTGCTCGTCACGGCCCTGCCAGCCAAGGCCTGAGGCTTCGACCATGCCCAGCATAAACAGATCGTCGTACTCGGGATGGAACACATTCAGGTACAGCTGCGGCGCGCCGGCGTTGCTCGGCCAGTTAAGGTGCGCACGGTCGATAAAGGGGTAGTCGAGTTTGTAGCCGGTGCCTTGCAGAATCAGGTCGTACTCGGCCTGTTCGCCATCGCTGAAGGTCACCTGCAAACCGTCGATTTTGGCCACATCGCGGCGCGCCTTGATATCGCCATGGCCGAGGTAATGCAGCACTAGGGAGTTCATCACCGGGTGTGACTCGTAGAGCTTGTAGTCCGGGTCGGGCAGGCCGTATTGCGAAGGTTTGCCGACCAGTGCGCGTATCAGCAGGCCATCGAGGAATTGCTTGAACGGGCGCGGCAGCTTGATCGCGCCGCCGAGCGTGTCGGTCGGCCGGCCCAGGGTGAATTTGGGCAGGAAGTAATAGCCGCGACGCACCGAGAGGTCCACCGAGATGGCGCGGTGCACAGCGTCCACGGCGATGTCGCAGGCCGAGTTGCCGCAGCCGATCACCAGCACGCGCTTACCGTCGAACACCGCTGCCGAGCGGTAGTCGCTGGAATGCATCAGCTCGCCGGTAAACGTGCCGGGTAGCGCCGGCTGATTGGGCGTATGCAGGGTGCCGTTGGCCATCAGTACGCCGTCGAACAGCCACTCACGCTGTACGCCGTCGTACTCGCTGATCAGCTTCCAGCCCTTATCCAGGCGCTGAATTTCCACCACGCGAGTGTTGAATTGGTAGTGCGCATACAGGCCGAAGTGCTTGGCGTAGTCGCGGAAGTAACGGCGCATTTCACTGTGATGCGGGTAGGGGGCTACCTCGGCGCGCATCGGAAATTCGCTGAACTGGGTGGTGCCCTTGGAGGAAATCAGGTGCGCCGAGTCGTACATGGTGCTGTGCGGATTATCGATATCCCATAGGCCGCCAACATCCGCGTGCAGTTCGAAACCGACAAAGTCGATACCGTACTTTTGCAGTTGACGTGCTGTACACAGCCCCATGGGGCCGGCACCGATAATGGCGTACATGGCAAACCTCGATCATTGTTTTTATTGTTGTAGTCGCACAGCACCAAACCGGCGCACCCGACTGCGGCAAATTATCGCGTGACCAGGGGAGGGTGCCTCAATGACAATTAGCGCCTTTCCTCTGGCCGAAATGGTCGGGGATGTCACGGTGGAGAGTGGTGGATGCCAGGTTTACCCCCGGTTGGGCAGATGCCGGACCCGCTGTTGATCGCCGAAGTGCATGATGCCTTCGGCGTTATCCAGGTAGTCGAAATGGGCGCGTATCGCTTTCTCGAATTTGGTGAGGCGATTGAGCAGAGCTGCGTCTATATGCCGGACCCCAGCTGGCTGGAGTACGACTACACCCGCGCCATGCTGCTTGGCGCGTTGTGCCATGAACACCCGGAAAGTGCGCTGTTTCTCGGCCTTGGCGCCGGCAACCTGACCCAGGCTTGCCTGAAGTTTCTGCCGCTGGACGATGTTGAGGTGATCGAGCTGCGCGCCGATGTGCCGCGCCTCGCCATGGAGCACATGGGGCTGACCGATGATCCGCGCCTGACCATTCGTATCGGCGATGCGTTGGAACTGCTGGAAAGCGCGGAAAAGACCGACCTGCTGTTTGTCGACCTGTACACCGACCATGGCCCGGCGACTGGGCATCTGGCCTGGCGTTTTCTGGAAAACTGCCAAAAGCAGCTTAACCCTGGCGGCTGGCTGATTATCAACCAGTGGGCCGGCAACGACGGCAAACCACTGGGTGCGCCGCTGCTGCGCGGTCTCTACCACCGGCATTACTGGGAGTGCCCGGTGAAGGAGGGCAATGTCGTGTTGCTGGTGCCGGCGGATCTTGAGCAGAACATCGACTTTACCGAACTGCGGCGCCGCAATGAGCTGCTGGCGCCGCAGTTCGGTTATTCGCTGGAGTCGTTGATCAAAGCGGTGCGTCCTGCGACCTGATCACGCTCAACGCCCTTTAAAGTCGCCCGGACGGCGTTCCAGCATCGCTCGCACGCCTTCCTGCGCATCTTCACTGGCCATCAAGCGAGTCACGGTCGGGTGCAGGCTGGCGGCTGCGGCAGCCGGGCCTTCGACCACCGCCTGGCGCGCCGATGCCAGGGTAGCCTGCACACCCAGCGGGGCTTGTGCGGCAATGCGTTCAGCCAGCCACAGTGCCTTGGGCAGCAGCTCTTCACTGGCCACCACCTGCTGGATCAACCCCAGGCGATAGGCTTCGTGAGCATCGAACTCATCGCCGGTCAGTAGCCAGCGCATGGCATTGCCCCAGCCCGCGCTCTGGTGCATGCGCAAGGTGGCGCCGCCGAACGGAAAGATCCCGCGCTGCACTTCCATCTGCGCGAAGCGGGTATTGCTGGCGCACAGGTTGATATCCGAGGCCAGCATCAGTTCGATACCGATCGTATAGCAGTAACCCTGAGCAGCGACGATCACAGGTTTGCTCACTCGCGGCCCGCCGAACACGCCCCAAGGGTCACAGCCGTCGTCAGGGATCTTCCAGCCGGCGGCAAATTGCGCCGCTACGTTTGCCAGGTCCAAACCAGCGGTGAAGTGTTCACCATGGGCAAATACCAGCGCCACACGCGCATCGCTGTCGCGCTCGAACTCGCCGTAAGCCCGGCACAGATCATCCAACATGGGCATATCGAAGGCGTTGCGTTTGCTCGCTCGGTCCAGGCCGATCAACATGATCTGGCCACGTTTTTCACGGCTGACGCGGCCGCTGGTGCTTTGGGTCATGGCTGGGAGTCCTTGTGCGCAGGTAGGTGAGCTGGGGTTGAGGCCGTTACAGCATGGCAGTTGCAGGCTATCAGAGGATGGCTGTATGGCACGTTATAGGTGCTGCTTATGCATTTTTTATACTTGGTTGATGGAAAAACAGGCACATCGGCCAGGTTTTCCGGTATAGTGCGCGCCGGTCAATTCTTGGCCACGTTCAGGTAGTACAACTCGCCCGAAGGTTTACTTTGGCAGTTAGTCCGTTTTGCGGACTACCCTTGACGATTCATTTATCACACGTTTTCGCAAATCCCCGCCGACATGGCTGCCAGGGTGACTCTCGGGTCTTACACGGCATGCGCAGCTTTGGAACATGGGTCTTTGCGGATGCACTAGAGGCAGACCCATGACCCAGGAAACCGGCGGCTTCGCCGCACTCGGACTCAACTCCAATATTCTCGCTGCACTGACCGCTGTTGGTTACGAAGAGCCGTCGCCGATTCAGGCGCAGGCCATTCCCGTAATTCTGTCCGGTCAGGACATGATCGGTCAGGCCCAGACCGGTACCGGTAAAACCGCTGCTTTTGCGCTGCCGATCCTGTCGAAGATCGACCCAGCCAAGAAAGAACCGCAGGCGCTGATCCTCGCGCCAACCCGCGAGCTGGCCCTGCAAGTGGCCACCGCCTTTGAAACCTATTCCAAGCAGATGCCAGGTCTGAATGTGGTTGCCGTTTACGGCGGCGCACCGATGGGCCCGCAGCTGAAGGCTATCCGTCAGGGCGCACAGGTCATCGTGGCTACGCCGGGTCGTCTGGTTGACCACCTGCGTCGTGATGAGAAAGTCTTGTCGACCATTCAGTACTTGGTCCTCGACGAAGCTGACGAAATGCTCAAGCTGGGCTTTATGGATGACCTCGAAGTGATCTTCGAAGCCATGCCAGCCAGCCGTCAGAGTGTGCTGTTCTCCGCGACCCTGCCGCATTCGATCCGCGCCATCGCAGAAAAACACCTGCGCGATCCGCAACATATCAAAATCGCTTCGAAGACCCAGACTGTGACTGCGATTGAGCAGGCGCACCTGATGGTCCACGCCGACCAGAAGCACGCGGCTGTCCTGCGTCTGCTGGAAGTCGAAGAGTTCGACGCGCTGATCGGTTTCGTGCGCACTAAACAAGCCACCCTGGACCTGGCCGCTGCGCTGGAAGCCAAGGGTTACAAGGCTGCTGCACTGAACGGTGATATCGCTCAGAACCAGCGTGAGCGCGTGATCGAGTCCTTGAAGGATGGCCGTCTGGACATCGTCATCGCCACCGACGTTGCTGCTCGCGGTCTCGATGTGCCGCGTATCACCCACGTTATGAACGTGGACATGCCATATGACCCAGAATCGTACGTGCACCGTATCGGCCGTACTGGCCGTGCGGGTCGTACCGGTCGCGCCCTGTTGCTGGTAACGCCACGTGAGCGCCGCATGCTGCAAGTGATTGAGCGTGTAACCGGGCAGAAAGTGGGTGAGGTGAAGCTGCCGGACGCTCAGCAAGTACTGGACGCACGCATCAAGAAGTTGACCAACAGCTTGGCGCCACTGGTGGCCGATGCCGAAGCCAGTCATGGTGATCTCCTAGATCGCCTGACGGCTGATATCGGTTGCAGCCCACGTGCTCTGGCCGCAGCACTCCTGCGCAAGGCCACCAATGGCCAAGCCCTGACCCTGGCTGAAGTTCAACGTGATCAGCCGTTGGTTCCGGGTAGTGGTAGCAGCGCTCCGCGTGAACGCAGCGAGCGCAGTGAGCGTCCTGATCGTGAAGGCAGCCGCGAGCGCCGTGCACCGGTGCCGTTGGCCGAAGGCCGCGCGCGTTGCCGCACCGCCCTGGGTGCGCGTGACGGGATTGCCGCGAAGAACCTGCTGGGTGCGATCCTCAACGAAGGTGGTTTGACCCGTGAAGACATCGGCCGCATTCAGGTGCGCGAGAGCTTCAGCCTGGTCGAGCTGCCGGAAGAAGGTCTTGATCGTCTGCTGGGTAAGTTGAAAGACACCCGCGTCGGTGGCAAGCCGCTGAAACTGCGTCGTTATCGCGAAGATTGATACTTCGCTGAATAAAAAAGCCCCGCTCAATGCGGGGCTTTTTTATTGCTGTAACTCTGTGGGCATAGGGCTTAGGTGAAGCTGTAGATATCCATCCCCAGTGCGCCCAGGGTGAAGCCGCTGTGCTCGACCTTGAACTGCCCGCCGGTGCTTGCGGCAAAAAATAGCGGCAGCAAGTGTTCATCGCTGGGGTGGTTGCGCGCAGCATAGGGGGCTTGCCGGCGATAATCATCGAGGGTGGCATTGTCCTGTGTAGTCAGTTTATCCACGATCCAGTCGCGGAAAGCCTGCGCCCAGGGCTTGATGACATCTGGACCCGCATGCCAGTCCAGTTCGCCGAGGTTGTGGGTGATGCTACCCGAACCGATCAGCAGCACGCCTTGCGCGCGTAAGCTGGTCAATGCCTGGCCGACACGGCGTTGCAAGACTGGACCCTGGTGGCTGGGCAGGGAGATTTGCACCACAGGTATATCCGCCTGTGGGTACATCAGCGCCAGGGGTACCCAGGCGCCGTGATCCAGCGGCCGTTCAGGGTCCAGCTGGGCCGGAAGGCCGGCTTGCTCCAGCAGATTGGCGATCTCGGCGGCCAGCTCGGGCTCGCCTGGTGCTGGGTATTGCACCTGATACAGTTCAGCGGGAAACCCGTGAAAGTCATGCCAGGTTCGTGGGTATACGGCGCTGCCAACCCGCAACTCACGACTTTCCCAGTGCGCCGAAACCAGCGCAATGGCGCGCGGTTTGGGTAGTTGGCTGGCCAGGCGGGCAAGAGCGGGGCCGCTGGCGCCGGGTTGCAGGGCCAGCATGGGTGAGCCGTGGGAGATAAATAAACTGGGCAGTGACATGACAGGCTCCTGATCGGTTTCCTGCATCTTCCATCAGTCAATCTGTACATAAAAGCGTAAAAGACTGGGTATTTAAATCGCTTAAATAGATGGTTTGCGTGGGTGGAGCTTCTTGGTCTTATGGGCCGGGTGCGTCACGATCTTTCGTCGAGTCTTTTCAGGAGTGGGTATGCACGCAGAATTTTGGCAGGCACGTTGGGCGCGCAGTGAAATCGGCTTTCATCTACCTGAGGTCAATCCCTATCTGCAGCAGTACTGGCCGGCGCTGGGTTTGCCGGAGGGCACGCGCGTGTTGGTGCCGCTGTGTGGCAAGAGCCTGGATCTGGCCTGGTTGGCGGGGCAGGGTTATCACGTCGTCGGTGTTGAGCTGGCGCAGCGTGCAGTGGAAGATTTCTTCGACGAGCATAAGCTGCTGCCGGAGGTCAGTGAGGTCGGCGCGCTCAGGCTGTATCGGGCTGGCGCTGTGGAAATCTACTGCGGTGATTTCTTCGCCCTGACGGCTCACCAGCTTGCTGGCTGTTCCGCACTGTATGACCGCGCCGCACTGATTGCATTGCCGCCAGAAATGCGCGCGCGTTATGTGGCGCATTTGACGCAAGTCTTACCCAGCCGCTGCCAGGGGTTACTGGTGAGCTTGGACTATGACCAGACGCGCATGGATGGTCCGCCCTTCGCTGTGGCAGATGAGGAGGTGCAGCGCCTGTATACGCCTGAATGGCATTTGCAGGAGCTGGTGTGCGGCGATGTGCTGGGCGATAACTGGAGGTTTTTAAAGCGCGGCCTTGAGCGCCTGGATGAGCGGGTCTATCAGCTGCGTAAAGACTGAATCACAGCCACAAAAAAGGGCGACTCAAGAGTCGCCCTTTTTGCTTTTGCTACTTAGCTGCGCTGACGCAGGGCTTCAATGCGGACTTCCAGTGGCGGGTGGGTCATCAGCAGGCCAGCCAGGCCGCCTTTGAGGCCACCGTTGATGCCGAACGCGGTCAGGCTGTTAGGCATGGTGACCGGCACTTCCTGTTCGGCGCGCAGGCGCTGCAGAGCAGCAATCATTGCACCTGTGCCGGCCAGGCGTGCACCAGCTTCGTCAGCCTTGAACTCGCGCTTACGCGAGAACCACATAACGATGATGCTGGCCAGGATGCCCAGAACAAGCTCGGCGAAGATGGTGGCAACGAAGTAACCGATGCCTGGGCCGTCTTCGTTCTTCAGAATGACCTTATCGACAAAGTTGCCGAAGATCCGTGCGAAGAACATCACGAAGGTGTTCACCACGCCCTGAATCAGCGCCAGGGTAACCATGTCGCCGTTGGCCACGTGGCCGATTTCGTGGGCCAATACCGCACGTACTTCGTCAGGCGAGAAGCGCTCCAGAAGCCCCTGGCTGACGGCTACCAGGGCATCGTTCTTGTTCCAGCCGGTAGCGAAGGCGTTGGACTCGTAGGCCGGGAAGATACCCACTTCTGGCATCTTGATCCCGGCTTCGCGGGACAGTTCTTCCACGGTCTGCATCAGCCACTGTTCGTGGCGGGTGCGTGGCTGGGTGATGATTTCGGTCTTGGTGCTCATCTTCGCCATCCACTTGGACAGGAACAGCGAGACCAGCGAGCCGGCAAAACCGAACACGGCGCAGAAAACCAGCAGGCTGCCATAGTTCTGGCCGGTAAAGCGGTCAACCCCGAGCAATTTCAGGGTGATGCTGGCGATGATCAACACCGCAATGTTGGTGGCCAGGAACAGCATAATGCGCATCATGGTGTATTGAGACTCCTCACGAGAACGTTCTATAAGGTCGTTGAAACCCTGTTTTGGCTGTTTCGCCGGGTTTTCAACGACCACTCTTGGATATGACGGCTATATAAGGGCGCACCCCCAGGCACTTCAACCTGGCGACTATTTCAAACTATGTCGCTTGCCCCGTTTAGGCTGGATTCGAACAGCAGGCGAGTCAGGCGGGCTATGCGCTCGCCATGCCTTTGGCCCAGCGCTTCGCGCAGCTGAAAGGCCAGGGTGGCGTGCACGCGGCGCACGCTGGGCGGCAGGGCGTCACCCTCTGGCAGGGCGTGAGGCACGCCGCGGGTCAGGCGCAGAAAGCCCTTTTCGCTGAGCACGGCCTGATCCAGTGCGTCGTAACCGATGGTGGAGTCGAAGCGGATATAGCCTTCCTCGGCCAGCCACAGCAGGGCGCCCAGACAACTTTGATGACGTGGTGTGGGCAGGCCGAACTCATCCGGCTCTTCGCGGCCGATCAGGTCTTCCACATACAGTGCGGATTTACTCGGAAACGCCTGGTACAGAGTCAGCATGCCGGCGGCGGCATCCTTGTAGAAGTCGTCGATCTGCAGGTCCATCAGAATTTGCCAATCATTGAGGTTGGAAGATAAGGCAGCACGCGGCCCAGGAGCGCCCAGGGCCAGCCAGGCACGTAGGCGCTAACATGGCGTTTGTCGATGTGCTTGGCGATCAGCGCCGCGCCGCGTTCTACATCAATCAGAAATGGCCGGCTGGCCATATCGCTGTTCAGTGGCGTGTCGATAAAACCCGGCAGCAGCAGGGTGGTGTCGATGTTCTTACCTAGCAGCTCGGCACGGGTGGCTTCCATATAGCTGATCAGGCCAGCTTTGCTCGCCGAATAGGCCGCCGTATGCGGCAAACCTCGTTTGCCGGCGACTGAGGCGACGGCAACCAGGTGGCCGTGGCCTTGCTGACGAAACAGTGCGCAGGCGGCATCCAGGCAGGCAATCGCGCCGATCAGGTTGGTTTCCACGGTCAAACGTGCGCGCTTGAAGTGGCCACCGCCGGCTTTACCGGTCAGTGCGATACCGGCATTGGCAATAATTCCGTCCAGACCACCGAGCAGGTTGGCGGCCAGGCCTACGGCGTCCTGGCATGCGTCGTAGTCGGTCACATCCAACGGCAAGACCACCACTTTGCGCTTGAAGCGCGCCTGCAGTTCGGCGGCCAAGAGGTGCAGGCTGTCTTCGCGGCGTGCGGACAGGGCCAGGTCATAACCCTTGGCCGCCAGCTCGCGGGCCAGAGCGGCACCGATACCAGAGCTGGCACCGGTTAGCAGGTAGCGTTTGCTCTGGTTCATGTGCGCTCCGATTACTGTTGGTAAGTCTTGAGGAAGCTGCCGATACGGCCGATGGCCATTTCCAGCTCATCCACGCGCGGCAAGGTGACCACGCGGAAGTGATCCGGCCACGGCCAGTTGAACGCGGTGCCTTGAACGATCAGCAGTTTTTCCGAGAGCAGCAGGTCGAGCACAAACTTTTCGTCGTTGTGGATCGGGCAGACCTTTGGGTCGATCTTCGGGAAGGCATACAGCGCGCCCATCGGTTTGACGCAGCTGACCCCGGGGATGTCGTTGAGCAGTTCCCAGGTGCGGTTGCGCTGCTCCAGCAGGCGGCCTTGCGGCAACACCAGGTCATTGATGCTCTGGTAGCCGCCCAGGGCGGTCTGAATCGCATGCTGGCTTGGCACGTTGGCGCACAGGCGCATGTTGGCGAGGATGTCGATGCCTTCGATGTAGCTCTGTGCGCGGTGCTTGGGCCCGGAAATCGCCACCCAGCCGGAGCGGAAACCCGCCACGCGATAGGACTTGGACAGGCCATTGAACGTCAGGCAGAGCACGTCTGGAGCCAGCGATGCGGTAGAAATATGCTGGGCTTCGTCGTAGAGAATCTTGTCGTAGATCTCGTCGGAGAACAGCACCAGGTTGTGCTGACGGGCCAGTTCGACGATGTCCATCAACACTTCTTTGGAATACACCGCGCCAGTCGGGTTGTTCGGGTTGATCAGCACCAGGGCTTTAGTATTTGGTGTGATTTTCGCGCGCATGTCGGCGATATCGGGGAACCAGCCCGCCTGCTCGTCGCACAGGTAATGCACTGGCTTGCCACCGGCAAGAGCCACTGCCGCCGTCCACAGCGGGTAGTCCGGTGCCGGGATCAGTACTTCATCACCGTTATTCAGCAGCGCCTGCATGGCCATCACGATCAGCTCGGATACGCCGTTGCCCAGGTAGATGTCTTCGATACCAACGCCTTCTACCTGCTTCTGCTGGTAGTACTGCATGACCGCCTTGCGTGCGCTGAACAGACCCTTGGAGTCGCTGTAGCCCTGGGCTGTGGGCAGGTTACGGATTACATCCTGCAGAATTTCTTCAGGCGCTTCAAAACCGAACGGTGCCGGGTTGCCGATGTTCAGCTTGAGGATGCGATGGCCTTCCTCTTCCAGGCGTTTGGCGTGCTTGAGCACCGGCCCGCGGATGTCGTAGCAGACGTTGGCAAGCTTGTTCGATTTGCTGAACTGCATGTATGTGATCCCGAATGGTGGACGCCGCTGAATTACCCTGCAAAAAGTCGCGATCTGACGAGCCTTGGCAGGTTGTAACGCCGGTGACAGACTGGGGTCGAATGATACGTGGCAGTCCGACCTTGGCAAAGGTACTGGTCGGGCTTTTTTATGGCGTGCCATCCATGGCCGCCACCCTTTGGGCCGTCGCTGCGCGACGTTAAAAATCGCTCCCGGCGATTTTTTCATATAGAGGAGACTTGCCTGTGGACAAGCTGGAAAAACCCCTGGAAGCCTGGCGCGAAGAGCTTTCCGAGGAGCAGTTTCATGTCTGTCGCCTGGGCGGCACCGAGCGCGCGTTTACCGGCCAATACCACGACAGCAAGGTGCCAGGTATTTACCACTGCGCCTGCTGCCAGGCTGAGTTGTTTGATTCGGACGCCAAGTACGACTCTGGCAGCGGTTGGCCGAGTTACTTCCAGCCCGTCAACAGCGAGGCCATCACCAGCCTGGATGACTTCAATCACGGCATGCACCGCATCGAAGTCAAATGCGCCAAGTGCGATGCTCACTTGGGCCATGTATTTCCCGACGGGCCGGCGCCGACGGGGCTGCGTTATTGCATCAACTCGGCTTCGCTCAAGCTGGTGCCGAAGGCTTAATGCCATTGCACAGGCCCGCTATCAGCGGGCCTTATTTTGCTTTAATTAAATTGCGTACAATTTAATTGCTCGCTATCTTGCGTCCATTACCACTCCTCAGGATGACCAGCATGAGCAACGCACTCTTCGATATTCCGGTTACCACCATCAAGGGCGAGCAGAAAACCCTGGCCGATTTCGGCGGCAAGGCCGTGCTGGTGGTCAACACTGCCAGCAAGTGCGGTTTCACCCCGCAGTACAAGGGCCTGGAAAACGTCTGGCAGCAGTACAAGGATCAAGGTCTGGTGGTGCTGGGCTTCCCCTGCAACCAGTTCGGCAAGCAGGAGCCAGGTGATGAGGGCGCGATCAGTGAGTTCTGCGAGCTGAACTTCGGTGTGAGCTTCCCGTTGTTCAAGAAGGTCGATGTCAATGGCAGCGATGCCCACCCGCTGTTCGTCAACCTGAAGAAGAGCGCGCCGGGCCTGCTCGGCAGTCAGGGTATCAAGTGGAACTTCACCAAGTTTCTGCTCAGCGCCGACGGCACGGTGATCAAGCGTTTTGCCCCGACCACCAAGCCTGAAGACCTGACTGCTGAGATCGAAGCACTGCTGAAATGAGCCAGGCCAGTCAGCACGTGGACGAGGGGCTGCAGCTGGACAACCAGCTGTGTTTCAAACTCTACGCCGCTTCACGGGCGGTGATCCGCGCCTACAAGCCGATGCTCGATCAGCTCGGTCTGACCTACCCGCAGTACCTAGCCATGCTGGTGCTGTGGGAGTGGCAGCAGCAACCGCCGGCGCTGCCAACAGTCAAGGCGTTGGGTGAGCGTTTGTTGCTCGACTCCGGCACGTTGACGCCGCTGCTCAAGCGCCTGGAGCAGCAAGGCTTGTTGCAGCGTAAGCGTTCGGCCAGTGATGAGCGTGAGGTACACCTGGCGCTAACCCCGGCCGGCGGCGCTTTGCGTACGCAGGTGCTGCCGCTGAAAAGCCAGTTGTTGTGCGAGCGCGGTGTTGACCTGGATCAGGTCGCGGCGCTGCGCAGTCAGGTGGGCATGTTGCTGGATCAGTTTATGGCGCTTAACCACTGATCGAGCAACACCGCTAGCTCGTCTTTACGGAAGGGCTTGGCCAGGTAGTCGTCCATCCCCGCAGCGCGGCAGCGCTCACGTTCATCGGACAGCGCATTGGCGGTGAGGGCAATGATTGGCAACTCGGCGAATTCGCTTTTCTGGCGAATTTGTCGGGTGGTTTCATAGCCGTCCATGACCGGCATGTTGCAGTCCATCAGGATCAGATCGACCGTCTGGGTTTCCAGCAAGGTCAGCGCTTCGCCACCATGATTGGCCAATAACACCTCGCAGCCGAGCTTGCCCAGCATGCCCTTGGCTACCAGCTGATTGACTGGGTTGTCTTCCACCAGCAACACGCGCGCCCGGCGGCTGCGTTGCGGTTCGCTGTGCTGCTCGGCGGCTTGTACAGCGTCCTGGCCGAGAATGCGGCGTAAGGCCTGCAGCAGCACCTGGCGTGACAGCGGCCGGGCCAGTTGCTCGATAGGCGAAAGGTTCTCCACCTGTTCGCTGCTGAGAAAATTACCGTAGGCGCTGACCACCAGAATGGGCAGGCTGGAGTGCGCGCGCAGCTCATTCAAACGCTGCGGGCTGTCGCTGATCAGCACGTCCGCATCAAGCGGGCCCAGCACGCTGTCGGCATCCTGGTGTTGATAGTGCAGGCCCCAAGCGGGCAGCAATTGGCTCAGCTGTTCACTCAGGCCTGAGCTCGCCGGGCTGAGGCCAATAACGCGTCCGTGTAACACGGGAAGTTGCTGGGTGTGGTTCTGGCTGGGCAGCGGCAGGTCAACGCAGAAGGTGCTGCCGAAGCCTTCCTGTGTCTCCAGGCTCAGTTGGCCGCGCATGGCTTCGCAAAGCCGGCGAGTCAGGGCCAGGCCCAGGCCGGTACCGCCAAATTGCCGGGTGATACCAACGCCGGCTTGAGCAAACGGTTGGAAGATCCGTGCTTGAGCGTCTTCGGCAATACCGATGCCAGTGTCGCGCACAATGATCCTGACGCCACCGTTATGCGTGCTGACACTGATGTCTACGCGGCCAAAGCGGGTGAATTTCAGCGCGTTGGACAGCAGGTTGCTGACAATCTGCCTGACCCGCGTTGGATCGCCGAGCAGCTGGTTGGGCAGCAGGGGATCAATCAGGCAGGTCAGTTCAACGCCGGGTGCGGCATTCTGCGACAGCAGGTTGGCTGTGTCTTCGACCATGCTGCCGAGGTCAAAGGGGATGTGTTCCAGCTCCAGCTGCCCAGCCTCGAATTTCGACAGGTCGAGAATGTCGTTGAGCAGCTCGACCAGCACCTTGCCGGAATCGTGGGCGATCGAAAGCTGTTGGCGCTGCTCGTTATTCAGCGGCCCGTCCAGTGACAGTGCGAGCATGCCGAGCAGGCCATTCAGTGGGGTGCGGATCTCGTGACTCATATTGGCCAGGAAGGCTGAGCGCGCCTGGGCCATGTCCAATGCCGTGCGTTTGGCCTGCTCCAGTTCGCGGTTGGAGTCGAGCAGGCGGCTATTGGCGGCTTCCAGTTGCTCGGTACGCGCCGAGACCATGTCTTCCAATTCAGCCAGGTAGCGAGTCAGGCGGGCTTCGGCCTGCTGACGCTGCTCGATCTCGCTGGCAATGCTGCTTAGCTGACGGTTGGTGACATCGACCAATACGCCGATTTCATCGCGTTCATGGCTGGGCGGGTAGGGCAGCTTGGCGTTGTTGGGGCTGCGCAGGTCACGTTCGCTGAGGGCGCGGATAAAGCCAGTGAGTGGCTTGGTCAGCATGAAGTAGAAGAGCACCAGCAAGATCAGTGACAGCAGTAGGCTACGGGCAAAGCCGGTGAGCAGGGTCAGCAGCGAGCGATTGAGAAAGTGGCTGCCAAAGGCATAGGTGTCTACTTCCAGGCTCAGCTTGCCGAGGGCTTCACTGGGCGAGTGGCTGACGAACAGCGCGGTCTCGAAGTGCCGGCGTTCGCCAAACATAAAGTCGCTAATTATCCGATAGCGGCTTTCCATGGCGGGCCGGCTGACGCTGGCCAAAGTCAGCTGGTTGTTGTCGATGATTTGCGCGCTGATCACGGCCGGTGAGCGCAGCAGGCCCAGCACCAGTTCCTGCGCCAGTTCAGCGTCAATGTTGTAGGCGATGCGCGCAGCCGGGTTGTGGCTGATCTCCATCAGTGCGTTGATCTCGCGGTTGATGGAGGCATCTTCGCTGGCATAATCGATGCCCACTTGTATCAAGCTGAGCGCAGTGCCGAGGATGAAGGCTACCAATACGGTCAAACCGGCCTGTTTGAATGACAGGCGTTGGGTAAGCGCTATATCCATATTGGCCGGTTGATCTCATGTTGAATCGCTTGCCAAGCATAGCCCATCTGTTTTGCCGGACGGCAGTGGCAGAACAACTCGAAAACCCTGGAGTGTGTTGTGGATTCGCGTTTGAGTGATTTTTTGTTGCGTGCTGAGGCTGTGTTGGCGCGTCTGGAGCCTTTGCTGCCGGTGCAGCGCCCGGTTATTGACTGGCAGCAGAGCTTGGCTGCCCGCTGGCAGCGTGAGGCGCGCAGCGGATATTTGGCACCGCTGCAGGTCAGTCTGGATGTGGAGCTGGCTGATCTGATCGGGGTGGATCGCCAGCGTGCTCAGTTGGCGCGCAATACCCAGCAGTTTATCCAGGGCCTGCCGGCCAACCATGCGTTGCTCTGGGGCGCGCGGGGTACGGGTAAATCATCGCTGGTGCGGGCACTGCTGGCCGAGCATGCGGCGGCGGGGCTGCGCCTGATTGAAATCGAGCGTGACCATCTGGCCGATCTGCCGCGCATCGTCGAGCAGTTGAGCGAGCTGCCGCAGCGTTTTGTGCTGTTCTGCGATGACTTGTCGTTCGAGGCCGGCGAGGGCGATTACCGCATGCTGAAAACCGTGCTCGATGGCTCACTGGAGCGTGCGCCGGACAATGTGTTGCTGTATGCCACCTCCAACCGCCGTCATCTGTTGCCGGAAAAGCAGAGCGATAACGAAAGCTGGCAGCGAGTCGATGGTGAGCTTCACCCCAACGAGGCGGTGGAAGACAAGATTGCGCTATCTGACCGCTTTGGCCTGTGGTTGTCGTTCTACCCCTTCACTCAGGAGCACTTCCTCGACGTGGTCCGGCACTGGGTCGAGGTGCATGCCGCGCAGGCCGGTTTGGCTTGGCAATGGGACGACGAGCTGGAAAAAGCGGCCATACGCTGGGCCTTGGGTCGCGGTAACCGCAACGGCCGCTGCGCCTATCAATTCGCCCGTGACTGGGTGGGCCTGCAATTACTGAGTAAGCACGATGATTGATTTACAACACAGCGGGCCAGGGCTCGATGGCTATCCACTGCTGGTGGCGCAGCTGCAGGCGCTGCTGGCGGGTGAGCGCGACTTTATTGCCAATGCGGCGCAGTTTTCGGCGTTTCTGTTTCAGGAGCTGAGCGACCTGAACTGGGCAGGTTTTTACCTGGCCCGTGGTGAGGAGCTGGTGCTCGGGCCTTTCCAGGGCAAAGTAGCCTGCGTGCGCATTCCTTTCGGTCGCGGTGTCTGCGGCGCCGCCGCGGCCACTGGGCAGACTCAGCGAGTTGACGATGTGCATGCCTTTGCCGGGCATATTGCTTGCGACAGTGCGTCCAACAGTGAGCTGGTGGTGCCGCTGTTCAAGGACGGCCGTTTGCTCGGCGTGCTGGATCTCGACAGTCCGTCATTGGCACGTTTTAGTGCAGCGGATCAGGCTGGTATCGAGCGGTTGGTCGCAATGTTTATCGACCTGACCGATTGTTGAGTCAGCGCTAAAGGCAAGGCAAAAAAGCCCGGCAATAGCCGGGCTTTTTGTTGGATGGCCAGCGATTATTCAGGCCTTGGCGGCCATCTTGGCGAGCATCTTCAGCTCGCCCGGCAATACAGCCTGCACCGAGGCGCGCGCAGTGATTCGCGCATAGTGCGCACTCAGGTTAGGCCAGCGTTGTGCATCCAGTTGCTCGTCGCCGTGCTGCATATTGATCAGCTGACAGGCCAGGGCCAGGTCGGCCAGGGTCAGGCTATCGCCGACCAGGTATTCAGCTGAACCGAGGGTCTGTTCCAGGTAGTCGAAATGCGTAGGCAGCTTTTCGTGCAGGGCTTTCTGTACGGCAGCCTCATCGCAGCTCTGGCCCATGCTTGGTTTTAGTGCGCGGTTGCGAAATACGCTGAAGGTGCAGAGCGGGGCCAGTTCATAGTCGGCGTATTTCTCCAGCCAACGTACCTGCGCGCGTTGTTCGGCATTCTGCCCGAGCAGGGTGGGGTGTTCCGGGTGCTTGTCGTCCAGGTATTGGCAGATCACGCTGGAGTCGGCGAGGGTGAAATCGCCATCTTTGAGAGCGGGGATACGTCCCAGTGGGCTCATGTCGCGGTACCAGGCTGGTTGGCCGAACGGCAGGATGATTTCCAGCTGGTAGTCCAGGCTCTTTTCAGCCAAAAACAGACGCACTTTACGAACGAAGGGTGACAGCGGTGCACCGTAAACAGTCAGGCTCATGCGCGGCACTCGTGGGCAGATGGATAGCGCGCAGGTTGCGCGCTGGAGGGGTTAGTCGTAGATGTTTTTCTTTTTCCACTCGTCGCCGCCGAGAGACTCCAGGCCGGCATCCAGTTCGCTGGGCTGCTCCGTGACGGGTTTACTGCTCTCTAGGACCATGGCGTTGGCGCGTGCCAATTGCTCTTCGAATTTCTTCAGGGCTTTTTGATAAGGAGCTGGGTCAGGCTGCTTGCGCAAATATTGTGCGCCGCGCTCGAACGCCAGGCGTGCTTGGCCAGGCTGGTTCTGCTGCAAGGCCTGTTGGCCAAGGTTGCCGAAAAATTCGATATGCACCTGAGTCAGCATGTGGCGCACTTCCTTCAACCAATGCTTGGCTTCACTGGTCGGGATAATTCCGTCTTTTGCACAGCGGGTCAGTTGACCGTGAAGGCTTTCCAGCTGAAAGCGTACTTCCTTCGCTTTAGGTTCATTAATGATGGGTTGTGGCGGATTGTTTACGGTAATTGACTCGCCTTGGGCGATCATCTTGCGCAGCTCTTCAATATGCGCCTTTAGGGCATTGTTGCCCTTGTCATACGGCAGTACGTGTTCACTGAAATGCAGCTGCAGGCGGCTCAGCAATAACTTCAATGCTGGCGTCATCAGTTGACCGGGGAGTGCTTCGGCGAGGTCCGTACAACGGCGCAGGCGATCATTGAGGTCAGCCTTGATGCGCGCCTTCTCCAGTTTGTTGTTCTCGACCATATGATTGATGTAAGCAATGGCGATCAAAATAACGATGCCAGACACAATCAATATGGTAATCACGAGTGGGGACATGGGTGCAGCCTCTCGATCACCGGTTTTTCGTCCGAGTGTAGTGCGTTAGCCGGGAGGCTGATAGAGCTGCCTCACATTCGAGGCTGAAGTCGTTGATTTATAAAAATTTTTACACAGAGGTTGACGGGCCTTACAAGGCTCCATAGAATGCGCGCCACTTCGTAGCGCAATGCCTCACGGCAAAACGTGTAGAAGCCGGATAGAAGTTGTAGTTTCCGGGCTGCGTCCCCTTCGTCTAGTGGCCTAGGACACCGCCCTTTCACGGCGGTAACAGGGGTTCGAGTCCCCTAGGGGACGCCACTTCTTTATGAAGTGTGCTGCTAAAAACCAAGTTGTATGCGGGAATAGCTCAGTTGGTAGAGCACGACCTTGCCAAGGTCGGGGTCGCGAGTTCGAGTCTCGTTTCCCGCTCCAAATTAAGGTGATCTGCTCAGGCAGGTAGCCGACAAGTTCCAAGGTCCCCTTCGTCTAGTGGCCTAGGACACCGCCCTTTCACGGCGGTAACAGGGGTTCGAGTCCCCTAGGGGACGCCATTTTTGTTGTACCAAGTTGTATGCGGGAATAGCTCAGTTGGTAGAGCACGACCTTGCCAAGGTCGGGGTCGCGAGTTCGAGTCTCGTTTCCCGCTCCAAATAGTCAAAAACGCCGCTCATTGAGCGGCGTTTTTGTTTCTGCTGTTTTTAGTGCCCACAAAAAAGCCCGCCGGTTATGCCGTGCGGGCTTTTTTGTTTCTGGCTTAGGCTCAGTGCTTGCCGCCCTGAGCGGGCATGCTCAGCAGCTGCTTTTCCTGATTCCAGTCGAAGGGTTCGTCGTTTTCTTCGGCGTAGAAGCGGCGTTCTTCGAGGGTCTGGTACATCTCGATTTCTTCGTCCGGCATGAAGTGCAGGCAGTCTCCGCCGAAGAACCACAGCAGGTCGCGCGGTACCAGGTGGGCGATTTGTGGGTAGCGCTGGAAGATCTGACTGATCAAGTCCTGGCCCAGGTAGAGGCTGGCTTCCGGATCGCTCGGCAGATCGCTGAGCAGCTCGTCGTAGCGCTCTAGGTACATGGCGTGGCTGTCATCGAGAATCTGCTCTGCTTCGCCCAAGGCGACCAGGATGGTGCGCAGGTGCTGCAGCAGGGCGAGGTGATGGTCGATGTGAGTGTTAGCCATGGGGCAATCCTGTAGGTAAAACGGGCGCGCAAGTATAAGGCTCGCGTCGCCCGCTGTCCCGTCGGTTTAACGCACCTTGCCGGAGCCCAAGGTCAGTTCCTCCTTGGCGAAGTCGTCGACATCGATCACCACCCGCCGCGCCGCTTCAGCCTGATGCAGGCTGTGCGCCTCTTCCGGGTTGAGAACCCCAGCAGCCAGTGCGGCATCGATCAGGCTTTGCCCTGGCAGTTCCTGTACCTGGCCGGCTTTGACGGCCTTGTGCAGTTTCTTCTGCAGGCCCTGTACGTCTTGCAGCAGGGTCATCGCATATTGCAGAGCACCCACCGGGTCCTGTTCAGCTTGTGGGCGATAGCAGCCTTCGAGCAGTTCCTCTAGCGCTGGATCGCCGCTGTTACGGCCGATAATGCTGGCTACTTCGGCGTCCAGTTCATCGCTTGGGCCTTTGTGACGGCGGCCCAGCGGCAATACCAGTACGCGCAGAGCGCAGCCGAGCAGTTTGCTGGGGAAGTTGCTGAGCAGCTCTTCCAGCGCTTGTTCGGCCTTGCCCAGGCTTTCTTCCACGGCCCAGCGCAGCATGGGCTGTGAATGCTCCGGATAACCGAGGTCGTGGTAGCGCTTGAGCGCGGCAGAGGCCAGGTAAAGGTGGCTGAGTACGTCACCGAGTCGCGCCGACAGGCGTTCTCGGCGTTTCAGTTCGCCGCCGAGCAACATCATGCTGGTGTCGGCGAGCAGGGCGAAGGACGCTGCCAGGCGGTTGAGCGCGCGGAAATAAGGGCGGCTGATGCGATCGCCCGGCACCTGGCTGAAAACGCCAAAGCCGAGGCTGAGCAGCAGGCTGCTGGCGGCGTTGCTCACGGCAAAACCGATATGTTGCAGCAGCAGTTCATCGAATTCCTGCAGCGCCTGATCCTGGTCTTCACGACTGGCCAGGGCCATTTCTTTGAGTACGTAGGGGTGGCAGCGAATCGCGCCTTGACCAAAGATCATCAGGTTGCGCGAGAGGATATTGGCCCCCTCCACGGTGATAAAGATCGGCGCACCTTGCCACGAGCGCGCCAGGTAGTTGTTCGGGCCCATGACGATGCCCTTGCCGCCGTGTACGTCCATGGCGTGGCTGATGCATTCGCGGCCGCGTTCGGTCAGGTGGTACTTGAGGATAGCCGAGAGCACCGAGGGCTTTTCGCCCAGATCCACCGCATTGGCCGTGAGGATGCGCGCGCTGTCCATCAGCCAGGCGTTACCGCCGATGCGCGCCAAGGCTTCCTGAATGCCTTCAAAGGCTGAAAGCGGCACGTTGAACTGCTCACGCACCTGGCTGTACTGGCCAGTGGTCAGGCTGGTGAACTTGGCAGCGCCGGTGCCGACGGCCGGCAGGGAAATGGAGCGGCCCACGGACAGGCAGTTCATCAGCATCATCCAACCCTTACCGAGCATCTCCTGGCCGCCGATCAAGTAATCCAGTGGGATAAATACATCCTTGCCGGAGTTCGGGCCATTCATAAAGGCGGCGCCGAGTGGCAGGTGACGGCGGCCGATTTCGACACCTGGCGTTTCGGTGGGTACCAGAGCGAGGCTGATGCCCAGATCTTCCTCTTCACCCAGCAGATGCTCGGGATCATAAGCCTTGAAGGCCAGGCCAAGCAGGGTGGCGACCGGGCCGAGGGTGATATAGCGCTTTTCCCAGTTCAGACGCAGGCCGATCACTTCCTCGCCTTGCCACTGGCCTTTGCAGATGATTCCGGTATCCGGCATGGCGCCGGCGTCAGAACCGGCCAGGGGGCCGGTGAGGGCGAAGCAGGGGATGTCTTCACCGCGGGCCAGGCGCGGCAGGTAATGGTCACGCTGCACATCGGTGCCATAGTGCAGCAGCAGCTCGGCCGGGCCCAGCGAGTTGGGCACCATCACGGTGGAGGCCAGGTCGCCGGAGCGGGTGGCCAGCTTCATGGCTACCTGGGAGTGGGCATAGGCGGAAAAGCCCTTGCCGCCGTATTGCTTGGGAATGATCAGGGCGAAGAAGCCGTGTTGCTTGATATGCGCCCAGGCCTCAGCGGGCAGGTCCATCTGCTGGCCGATCTGCCAGTCACTGACCATGGCGCACAGCGCTTCGGTGGGCCCATCGATAAACGCCTGCTCTTCTTCGGTGAGCTGCGCCTTGGGGTAGGCGAGCAGGGTGTCCCAATCCGGGCGGCCGCTGAACAGCTCGCCATCCCACCACACCGTGCCGGCTTCGATGGCGTCGCGTTCGGTGGCCGACATCGGCGGCAGCACGCGCTTGAACCAGGCAAACAGCGGCGCAGTGAACAGGCTACGGCGTTGTTGCGGCAGCAGCAGAGGCAAAGCCACGGCTAGCAGGAGCAACCAGAACAGGCCCATCAGCCAGACCGGTGCATGGCTGAACACGCCCATCAGAATCAGCAAGCCGGCCACCATGCCCAGTGCGGGCAGAGGCGCGGTGCGGCGGTGAGCGAGAAAGGCCGTGCTAAGCAGCAGGGCGAGTAACCAGAGAGCGAGCATGCAGAATCCTCCATGATGACAATGCGTTGTTACGCACCATCACGAGCGTAGTCGTCATTGATGGCGACAAGAGCGGTGAGCTTGGCCGAATCGTCGTGACATTGGCCGGAGCCGCGTCGTTAGACTGGGTCTCTATCATGGAGAAACCCTGATGCGTGAATACCTCGAGCCCGGCCGCTTCATCGATAGTGACCACCCTGCGCTGGTGGAGTTCGCAGAAAAGTTTCGCGGGGCCAGTCGTGACCCGCATCAACAGGCGATCAATCTGTACTACGCGGTGCGCGATGAAATTCGCTACAACCCCTATGTGTTCAGCCGCGACCCCGACACCCTGAAGGCCAGTCACGCACTGCAGGCGGGCGAAAGCTACTGCGTGCCCAAAGCCACTTTGCTGGCTGCCTGCGCCCGCCATTGCGGCATCCCGGCACGCATCGGCCTGGCCGATGTACGCAATCATCTGGCCACTCCACGACTGCTGGAAATGCTGCGCAGTGAAGTGTTCGCCATGCACGGCTACACCGAGTTGTACCTTGAGGGCCGCTGGGTCAAGGCCACGCCGGCGTTCAACCTGGCGCTGTGTCGGGTATTCAAGGTCGCGCCGCTGGAATTCGATGGCCTGAGCGACAGCGTATTTCACCCGTTCAACCAGCAGGGCGAGCGTTATATGGAATACCTGCATGACCACGGCCAGTTTGCCGATGTGCCGGAGCCGCTGTTCTTCGGTCATCTGGCTACGTGTTACCCACATCTGTTTGCCGATGACGCGTTGTCGATCAGTGGCGACTTCGCCGCCGAGGCCGTGCCTGGATGATTTATCGACAGGGTTGATAAGCACCATCGGAAACTGCCGGGTTTAATCTGCGCCTGGCGCTGGTAGGCTGCTGCCCAGCCCTGGGGGCGGCAGTTTTGCGCAAAGATGCTGTGGTGGGGAGCTTCCAGGCGCTAGACTTGGGCCACTTCGCGCTGCAGGCGCAGCCCCTCTCGAATTTCTTTTTATCTGATCAGGTGTGCGCATTTTTATGAGTACTGCTCTGTCCATTCGCCAGTTGACCAAGACCTATGGCAACGGCTTCCAGGCGCTGCACGGTATCGACCTGGACGTGGCTGAAGGCGATTTCTTCGCCTTGCTCGGCCCCAACGGTGCCGGCAAATCCACCACCATCGGCATTCTTTCCACCCTGGTGACCAAAAGCAGCGGCACGGTGAACGTCTTCGGTCATGACCTGGACAAACAGCCCTCTGCGCTCAAGCGCTGCCTGGGTGTGGTGCCGCAGGAGTTCAATTTCAACCAGTTCGAGAAGGCCTTCGATATCGTCGTAACCCAGGCCGGTTACTACGGTATCCCAGCGAAAATCGCCAAGGAACGCGCTGAGCAGTACCTCAACCAGCTCGGCTTGTGGGGCAAGCACAATGTGCCGTCGCGTGAACTGTCTGGTGGGATGAAACGCCGCCTGATGATCGCTCGTGCGCTGGTGCATCAGCCGCGTTTGTTGATTCTCGATGAGCCGACGGCCGGGGTTGATATCGAACTGCGCCGTTCGATGTGGAGCTTTCTCACCGAGCTGAACGAGCAGGGCATCACCATCATCCTCACCACCCATTACCTGGAAGAGGCCGAACAGCTATGCCGCAACATCGGCATCATCGACCACGGGCGGATCGTCGAGAACACCAGCATGAAGGACCTGCTAAAAAAACTGCATGTGGAAACCTTCCTGCTCGACCTCAAAGAGGCGCTGCTGATGGCGCCGCAACTGATCGGCTACCCGGCGCAGTTACTCGACGGGCATACCCTGGAAGTGCAGGTGGATAAGGCTCAGGGCATTACCGAGTTGTTCCGCCAGTTGGCCTTGCAGAACATCGAGGTGCTCAGCTTGCGCAATAAAACCAACCGCTTGGAGGAGCTGTTTGTTTCCCTGGTCGAGAAGAATCTGGCGAAGGTGGCGGTATGAGCACGGCTTATCTGAACTCCGAATTCACCGCCAACATGGTGGCGCTGCGCACCATCGTCTACCGCGAAATCCGCCGCTTTACCCGCATTTGGCCGCAGACCCTGCTACCGCCGGCAATCACCATGGTTCTGTACTTCGTGATCTTCGGCAACCTGATCGGCAGCCAGATCGGCGACATGGGGGGCTTCACCTATATGGAGTACATCGTGCCGGGACTGATCATGATGTCGGTGATCACCAACTCCTACGGCAACGTGGTGTCGAGTTTCTTCGGCAGCAAGTTCCAGCGCTCCATCGAGGAGCTGATGGTCTCGCCGGTGTCGCCGCATATCATCCTCACCGGCTATGTGGTCGGCGGTGTGCTGCGCGGCCTGGCGGTGGGTTTTATCGTCACTCTGCTTTCGCTGTTCTTCACCAAGCTGCAGGTGCACCACCTCGGCGTGACCGTGCTGGTGGTGTTGCTGACCGCGACCATCTTCTCCCTGGGCGGTTTTATCAACGCGGTGTTCGCGCGCAACTTCGATGATATTTCGATCATTCCAACCTTTGTGCTGACGCCTTTGACCTACCTGGGCGGGGTGTTCTATTCGATCACCTTGCTGCCGCAGTTCTGGCAAACCGTGTCCTTGGCCAACCCGGTGCTGCATATGGTCAACGCCTTCCGCTACGGCATTCTCGGGGTGTCCGATATTCGCATCGGCGTGGCCATCGGTTTTATGCTGGTCGCTACTGCTGTGCTGTATGGCGTGTGCATCCGCTTGCTGGTTAGCGGTCGGGGCATGCGCCAGTAACCGGGCAGCCAACATCGGGAAACATTTTTAACGGCTGATCTGCGCGGCTCGGCCGTTAGACTCAGCCTCTACAAAGAATTAGGGGTTGTATATGTTTGCCCGCGCACCTGCTCTTCTCGGTACAGTTTTCTGGCTGTGTTCGCTTGCCAATGTGCACGCACAAGCCAATGAAGGGCCGCTGGTCGAGGTGGTCAAGGTCGAACGAAGCCTGGTGCGCGATGAGCTGGTGACCTTTGGCTCGCTGAGTCCTGACGAGTCGGTGATGATCCGACCGGAAATCGCCGGGCGAGTGGCGCAGCTGCATTTTCGTGAAGGTCAACGCGTCGAGGCTGGTGCGTTGCTGATCAGCCTGGATGATTCGATTACCCGCGCCGAGCTGGCCCAGGCGCAAGCCAACCTGAACCTGGCAGAAAAGAACTTTCAGCGCGCGCAGATGCTATTCAAGCGCGGCGCCAGTAACGCCCAGGCGCTGGATGAAGCCAGCGCGCAGCAGCAGGCCTCACGCGCCAGCCTGGCGCTGTCTCAGGCGCGCCTGGATAAGACCCGCATCCTCGCCCCCTACGACGGTGTCTTGGGTTTGCGCGCTGTCAGCCCCGGCGATTACCTCAGCGAAGGCCAGGACATCGTCAACCTGGAAGTGCTCGATCCGCTCAAGGTGGATTTCCGCATTCCGCAAAAAGCCGTCAGCCAGATTCGCCTCAAGCAGCTCATTGAAGTCAGCCTGGATGCTTACCCGGGTGAGCGGTTTAACGGTGAGATTTTCGCCATCAACCCGCGCCTGGACGAAGCCGGGCGCAGCCAGGCGATTCGCGCGCATATCAGCAACAGCGATGGTCGCCTGAGCCCAGGCCAGTTCGTGCGGGTTTCGGTGATTCTCGCCGAGCGGCCGAATGCCCTGGTGATTCCAGAAGAAGCCATCATGCCGGTGGGCGACAAGCTGCTGGTCAATCTGGTTGTGGAGGGCAAGGTCGAGCTGCGTGAGGTCAAACTGGGCAAGCGCCTGGCTGGCAAGGTCGAGGTTCTAGAAGGCCTGCAGGGTGATGAAACCCTGATCAGCGCCGGCTGGCAGAAGGTTCGGGCCGGCGCGCCGGTACGCACCAAGGTGGCGGAGCAAGCGTCATGACCCTGTCGGATATCTGCATCCGGCGGCCGGTATTCGCCACCGTACTGTCGCTGATTGTGGTGCTGCTTGGCTTAATGGCCTATGACCGCCTGGCCGTGCGCGAGTACCCGAATATCGACGTGCCGATTGTCACGGTCAACGTCACCTACCCGGGCGCCAGCCCGGAGATCATGGAGTCCCAGGTCGCCCAGCCGATCGAGGATGTGCTGTCGGGCATCGATGGGCTGGACTTCGTCAGTTCCATCAGCCGTTCGGAAAACACCCAGATCACCGCGCAGTTCCGTCTGGGCAGCAACTCCGATGAGGCTGCCAACGATGTACGCGACCGCCTGGGCCGGGTGCGTGGCCTGCTGCCGGATGAAATTGCCGAGCCCATTGTGCAGAAGGTCGAGGCCGACGCCCAGCCGGTGATCTGGATCGCCTTCTACAGCGAACGCTACAGCGCCATGGAAATCACCGACGTGTTGGAGCGTGTGATCAAGGATCGCCTGCAGACCATCCCCGGCGTCTCCGAAGTGCAGATTCGCGGCGCGCGTACCTTCGCCATGCGCATCTGGCTCGATCCGGAGAAGCTCGCCGCGCACAACCTCACCGTGCAGGACGTGGAAGATGCCCTGCGCCGGCAGAATGTCGAGATTCCGGCGGGGCGTATTGAGTCGCAGCAACGCGAATTCACCGTGCTCTCGGAAACCGACATGAACACCCCGGAGCAGTTTAATCAGCTGATTCTCGATGACTCGCGCGGTTACCTGCTGCGCCTGGCTGACGTTGGTTATGCCGAAATCGGTGCGGCGGACGAACGCAGTATTGTTCGCTACAAGGGCAAGCCGGCGGTGTCGATGGGCATGATCAAGCAGGCTACCGCCAACCCGTTGGATATCTCCGACGGCCTGGCTGAGGCCATGCCCGATGTACGCGCGCTGCTGCCGGAAGGCATGGAAATGGCAGTGGCCAACGACAACTCGCAGTTTATTCGCGAGTCGATCGACAACGTGTTTATCACCATCTGGGAAGCGGTGGGGCTGGTCATTCTGATCATCTTTATCTTCCTGCGTTCGCTGCGTGCCACCATCATCCCGCTGGTGACCATCCCGGTGTCGCTGATCGGTGCATTTGCCTTGATGAGCCTGATGGGCTTCACCATCAACACCCTGACGCTGCTGGCGATGGTGCTGGCCATCGGCCTGGTGGTGGACGATGCCATCGTGATGCTGGAGAACATCCACCGGCATATCGAGGAGGGCATGCAGCCGCTGCAGGCGGCGCTCAAGGGCAGTCGCGAGATTGCCTTTGCGGTCATCGCCATGACCCTGACCCTGGCCGCCGTATTTGCCCCCATCGGCTTTATGCAGGGCACCACAGGCAAATTGTTTACCGAATTCGCCTGGACCCTGGCCGGCGCAGTGCTGGTGTCAGGTTTTGTCGCCCTGACCCTGACGCCGATGATGTGCGCGCTGTTGCTTAAGCCGCATCAGGCCGGTGAGCGGCACAACCGGGTGTACAACCTGATCGAGAACTTCCTCAATGGCCTGACTTACAGCTACAAGCATCTATTGGCCAAAGCACTGAGTGCCTGGATGTTGGTGGTGGGCGTGTTGTTACTGACTATTGTGGCCTGCGTGCTGCTGTTCTCAGGGCTTAAATCCGAGCTGGCGCCGACCGAAGACACCGGCACCATTGTCGGTGTGTTCAACGGCCCTGACGGCGCCACTATCAACTACACCGGGCGTTATGCCCGCGAGATCGAAGCGGCCTACGACAGCATCCCGGAAACCAATCGCTACATGGTCATCGCTGGCTTTCCGACTGTGGCTCAGGGCATTTCCTTTATGAAGCTGGAGGACTGGGCGGACCGCTCGCGCAGCCAGTTCGAGATTCGTAATGAGCTGCTGCCCAAACTGCAGGATGTTGCCGGGGTGCGCGCCTTCCCGGTCAACCGGCCGCCGCTCGGGCAGAGCGCGCGAAACCAGCCGGTTAACTTCGTGATTCGCTCGTCCATGGAGTACAGCGAGTTGCAGGGCTATGTCGATCAGTTGCTCAATCAACTGCGCGATTATCCTGGGCTGGAAAGCCTGGACAGCGATCTGAAGCTCAACGCGCCGCAGCTCAAGGTCGCGGTTAACCGCGAACAGGCCGTAGCCGTGGGCACTGATGTGGCAACCATCGGCCGCAGCCTGGAAAGCCTGTTCGGCAGCCGCCAGGTGACGCGCTTCAAGCAGAACGGTGAGCAGTACGACGTGCTGGTGCAGTTGGAGGATGTGGACCGCAGCAACCCGCAGGATCTTGACCGCGTGTATGTGCGCGGCCGCGATGACAGCATGGTGCAGCTGTCCAATCTGATTGAAGTGCGCGAAACCGTGGCGCCGCGCGAGCTCAACCACTTCAACCAGCTGCGTGCGGTGACGGTGAGTGCCAACGTGGGATCCGGCTACACCCTGGGTGAAGCCCTGGCACACTTGGAAAGCACAGCGCGCACGGTATTCCCGGCAGAGACGCAGTACGACTACACCGGCACGTCGCGAGACTTCAAGGAGTCCAGTGCGGGCATTGCACTGATCTTCGCGCTGGCTTTGGCGTTTATCTTCCTGGTGTTGGCGGCGCAGTTTGAAAGCTTTACTGACCCGCTGATCATCCTGTTCAGCGTGCCGCTGTCGATGGCTGGCGCCTTGCTGGCCCTGACGATGTTCGGCGGCACTTTGAACATCTACTCACAGATCGGCTTGGTGACGTTGATTGGCTTGATTACCAAGCACGGCATCCTGATCGTCGAGTTCGCCAACGTGCTGCTGCGACAAGGGCATGAGTTGCGAGGGGCGGTGATTGAGGCGTCGGTGCAGCGTCTGCGGCCGATTCTGATGACGACCGGGGCGATGGTGCTGGGTTCGCTGCCGTTGGCGATTGCCACCGGGGCGGGTGCGGAAAGCCGTCAGCAGATTGGTATGGTGATCGTCGGCGGCCTGTTGGTAGGCACCTTCTTCACCCTGTTTGTAATCCCGACCCTGTACATGCTGCTGCGCCGCTGGCGGCCGATAAAGCAGGACAGTGAGGCAATGGCAGTTGCTTGATGCCTGGTTTTCGTAGGAGCAGCGCTTAGCCGCTCCTACGAAATTGCCTCAGTCGACTTTCAGCACCAGCTTGCCGAAGTTCTCGCCACTGAACAGCTTGAGCAAGGTTTCCGGGAAGGTGGTCAGATCGCTGACAATATCTTCCTTGGATTTCAGCTTGCCGCTGGCCATCCAGCCGCCCATCTCCGACGCTGCTTCGGCAAAACGCGGGGCGTAGGTCATCACCACCATACCTTCCATGCGTGCGCTGTTAACCAGCAGATTGAGGTAGTTGGCTGGGCCTTTTACGGCCTGTTTGTTGTTGTACTGGCTGATCGCGCCACAGATCACCACACGTGCCTTGAAGGCCAAGCGGGTGAGTACGGCATCCAGAATGTCGCCGCCGACGTTATCGAAGTAGACATCCACACCTTTCGGGCACTCGCGCTTGAGGCCGGCGATCACGTCTTCATTTTTGTAATCGATGGCGCCGTCGAAGCCCAGTTCATCAACCAGGAACTTGCACTTGTCCGCACCGCCGGCGATGCCAACTACACGGCAGCCTTTGAGCTTGGCAATCTGCCCGGCGACGCTGCCGACCGCGCCGGCCGCACCGGAAATCACCACCGTTTCACCCGCTTTCGGCGCGCCGACATCCAGTAAAGCGAAGTAGGCGGTCATTCCGGTCATGCCCAGTGCCGAGAGGTACAGCGGCAGCGGCGCGCGCTTGGGGTCGACCTTGTAGAAGCCTTTGGGCTCGCCGAGGAAATAATCCTGCACACCAAGGGCGCCATTTACATGATCACCCACGGCAAAGTCAGGGTGCTGCGAGGCCACCACTTCACCCACGCCGAGTGCGCGCATCACTTCGCCAATGCCAACGGGCGGGATATAGGACTTGGCATCATTCATCCAGCCGCGCATGGCCGGGTCCAGCGACAGGTAGGCGTTCTTCACCAGAATTTGGCCGGGGCCGGGTTCACCCACGCTGGTTTCGACATAGCTGAAGGTTTCGCGGCTGGGCAGACCGACTGGGCGTTGGGCAAGCAGGAATTGGCGGTTGAGTGGGGCAGTCATGACAGGTACTCACTGAACGGAAAGCCTGTTGATAGCCCGTGCTGGTCAGCGGGGCAAGGTTTGCCCGTGGGCCGAATGCTTGTAAATCCATTCGAGTGATAGCCATGCCGGGGTGTTAATCACTCATTTCGATGGGGCTATCACCAGCAATTTGATAGTGCTGCCTTGGTACGCAGCAGCTGATTAGACTCAATGCAGTTTTTAATCCTTGCGAGGACACGCAGATGAGCTTGAGCTTTTCCGGCCGGGTTGCCCTGGTCACCGGTGGTGCAGCGGGTATTGGTCGTGCCACGGCACTGGCATTCGCCAACGAAGGCCTGCAGGTGGTGGTGTCCGACGTTGATGTCGACGGTGGCGAAGCGACTGCCGCGCTGATCCGTGAAGCGGGCGGCGATGCGCTGTTTGTTCGTTGCGACGTGACCCGCGATGCTGAGGTCAAGGTGTTGATGGAGCGCACGCTGGGCGCCTACGGCCGCCTGGACTATGCCTTCAACAATGCGGGCATCGAGATCGAGAAGGGCAAGCTGGCCGAGGGTAGCGAAAGCGAGTTCGACGCCATCATGGGCGTCAACGTCAAAGGCGTGTGGCTGTGCATGAAGCACCAGATCCCGCTGCTGCTGGCCCAGGGCGGTGGCGCCATTGTTAACACCGCGTCGGTCGCCGGTTTGGGCGCTGCGCCGAAGATGAG
Source organism: Pseudomonas sp. OTU750018 (assembly GCF_011636575.1). Taxonomy (NCBI): domain Bacteria; kingdom Pseudomonadati; phylum Pseudomonadota; class Gammaproteobacteria; order Pseudomonadales; family Pseudomonadaceae; genus Pseudomonas; species Pseudomonas sp. OTU750018. The sequence goes on along the minus strand of NZ_JAAPAU010000001.1, from coordinate 113,923 downwards.
CATCTACAGCGCATCCAAACATGCGGTGATCGGCCTGACTAAGTCCGCTGCTGTTGAATACGCAAAGAAGAAAGTGCGGGTCAACGCCGTATGCCCGGCGGTGATCGACACTGACATGTTCCGCCGCGCCTATGAAGCCGACCCGAAGAAGGGCGAATTCGCCGCCGCCATGCACCCGGTCGGGCGCATTGGCAAGGTCGAGGAAATCGCTACTGCCGTGCTGTACCTGTGCTGCGATAACGCGGCGTTCACTACCGGCCACGCGCTGGCGGTGGATGGTGGGGCCACCGCCATCTGATTTCCTTCAGTAATAAAAAAAGCGCCCATCTGAGCGCTTTTTTTATACCTCGCCATTTCTTTCACCACGTTGGCCACTAAAGTCACTGCAGTGTTCTACGTCGTTGTTCAAGATCGCCCAGCGCTTTGATCAAGGAGTAAGAAAGCCGTGACTGCTGACCCGTTATTGACCCTGTTCCTGCCCATCGCCTTGGGCATCATTATGCTTGGCCTGGGCCTGTCGCTGACCCTGGCCGATTTTGCCAGGGTGGTGAAGTTTCCCAAGCCGGTGCTGATCGGTTTGAGCTGCCAACTGTTGCTGCTGCCCGTGGTGTGTTTCTTCCTGGCCAAGGCCTTTGGTCTGGCCCCGGCGCTGGCAGTTGGTCTGATGCTCTTGGCAGCCTCGCCTGGCGGCACCACTGCCAACCTGTACAGCCACCTGGCGCATGGTGATGTGGCACTGAATATCACCCTGACGGCGGTCAATTCGGTGATCGCGGTGCTGACCATGCCGCTGATCGTCAATCTGTCGCTGGCCTACTTTATGGAAGGTGATCAGGCCCTGCCGTTGCAGTTCACCAAGGTGGTGCAGGTATTTGTCATCGTCCTCGGCCCGGTGGCTATTGGTATCTGGATACGCAGCCGCTTCCCTGGATTTGCCGCACGTATGGAGAAGCCGGTGAAGATCATCTCCGCGCTGTTTCTGTTGATCATCATCATCCTGGCGGTGGTCAAGGATTGGCAGACCTTTGTCGACTACGCGCCGCTGGTGGGTGGTGCGGCGCTGGCGTTCAACCTGATCAGCCTGGCGGTAGGTTACTGGGTGCCGCGTTTGTTTAAGCTAAGCCTGCGTCAGTCGGTTGCCATCGGCATGGAGATCGGCATCCACAACGGCACCCTGGCGATAGCCCTGGCACTGAGCCCGATGCTGTTGAATAACGCCACCATGTCGATCCCCGCAGCGATCTACAGCATCATCATGTTCTTTACCGCAGCGGCCTTCGGCTGGTGGGTGAACTTTGCTCATGGCAAAGAATTGAAAGCCACTGAATAGGTATCGCCGAGTATGAAAAAGCCCGTCACTTGGACGGGCTTTTTCATATCTGCAGGTTGGCTCAGTGCAGCGGCAGTTCAACGCCTTCGAACAGCTCTTCCAGCTCGACCTTGCTGTGGCACTGCACGGCTTTGGCCATCATGTCGCGGGTCAGGTGCGGGGCAAATTTCTCGATAAAGTCGCACATGAAACCGCGCAGGAAGGTGCCGCGACGGAAGCCGATCTTGGTCACGCTGGCTTCGAACAGCTCCCCGGCATCCAGCACCACCAGGTCCGGGTCTAGTTTGGGATCGACGGCCATCTTGGCCACGATGCCCACGCCCAGGCCCAGGCGTACGTAGGTTTTGATCACGTCAGCGTCGGCGGCGGTAAACACCACTTTCGGCGTCAGACCACGATGGCTGAAGGCTTCGTCGAGTTTGGAACGGCCGGTAAAACCGAACACGTAGGTGACGATGGAATATTCGGCCAGGGCCTCCAGGGTCAGCTTCGGCAGCTTGGTCAGCGGATGACCCTGAGGTACCACGACGCAGCGGTTCCAGCGGTAGCAGGGCATCATGATCAGGTCGTTGAACAGCTCCAGACCTTCAGTGGCGATGGCGAAGTCGACGGTGCCGTCGGCCGCCATTTCAGCGATCTGCATCGGCGTGCCCTGGTGCATGTGCAGGGATACATCCGGGTATTGCTTGATAAAGGCACTGATCACCGGCGGCAGGGCATAGCGCGCCTGGGTGTGGGTGGTGGCGATGGACAGGGTGCCTTTCTTCTCGTTGGAGAACTCCTGGGCAATCTGCTTGATGCTTTCGACCTTGCGCAGGATTTCCCCGGCGGTGTTGATGATGCGTTCGCCGGCGGGGGTGATGCGGGTCAGGTGCTTGCCGCTGCGGGCGAAGACTTCAACCCCCAGCTCGTCTTCGAGTAGGCGGATCTGTTTGCTGATGCCGGGTTGTGAGGTGTAGAGGCTTTGTGCCGTGGCAGAAACGTTGAGGTCGTGATGCGCGACTTCCCAGATGTAGCGCAGTTGCTGAAGCTTCATAAAAATCCCTCAAAGCAAAAAGACGGCCGTTCAGGTTACCGGCGTTCTATATAACCATAATGATGATTGAAGCATTAAATCTAGACCAAAAATAGAAATGTGCTGCGCTTCTTCTAAAGATCACCTCGGCTGCGATGCTGCAACATCGGCACCAAGTACACCGGTACTTCTGACAACTGCACCAGGCGCGACGCGGTACGGCCCAGTGGAATGTCCATATCCGTGCCGTGGCTGTGGCTACCTAGGACCAACAAATCCACACCGAGTTGCTGTGCTTCATCGAGTATCACCAAGGGGGGATCGCCCTGTACCACGCGTACCGCCTTGATCAGATCCAAGTCATGCAACGCTTCGCCAATCTCATCGCGAAAGCCCTCTAACACCCGCTGCTCGATACTCGCCATCACTGTGCTGAGGCCGTTGGTGCGCAGGTCCTTAAGGCGCTCTTCATCCAGGTAGGTTTGCAGCACTGATTCCGCAAACAGACCCATGGGCTCCACGGCGTGCACCACATACAGGCTGGCGTTGAAGGAACGTGTGAGTGCCAGCGCATGCTGCAGGATGTAGGGGGCGTAAAGGCCTAGGTCGGTTGCATAGAGAATCGAGCGAATCATTCGGCCTCCTTGACTGCCAGACTGGCAGGCCTGATCTGAGCTTAGCAGTGCCCTCGATAAGTCAAAGAAAGCCGAGGTTTTGAGGACGAATGGTTATATAGGCAGGGAGATAGAGAGTGCTTAGCGGCGAGGGCGATTGACCGCCCTCGCGCGGGAACTAGAGCTGCGGTTCGTTGCTGATGCCGTGTGGCACATGGCCGGTAGGTACGACCTTGTTGGCTTTTTCGCAGTGGCCGGTTTGGTCGTCGAAAAACACGTCGGCGCCGAAGGTTTCCAGAATTGCGGCTTTTTCCAGACCACCGAGGAAGAACGACTCATCCAAGCGGATATTCCACTCGCGCAGCGTGCGAATCACCCGCTCATGGGCCGGCGCCGAACGCGCTGTAACCAATGCGGTGCGAATCGGGCACTGCTCTTCAGGAAACTCCTGTTGCAGACGGTGCAGGGCGGCAAGGAAGGGTTTGAATGGGCCGCCGCCGAGCAGCTCACGTGCCGACTGCCGCTCGTGGCTCTGAAAGGCTTCCAATCCGGCCTGCTGATAGACCCGTTCGGATTCATCGGAAAACAGCACGGCATCACCGTCGAAGGCGATGCGCAGTTCATTGCTGGCCGCTCGCCGCGCGCCGCCGGAAAGAATGGTCGCCGCACCGAAACCTGCACGCAATGCGCTGCGCACATCTTCGGCGTGGGTGGAGAGAAACAGGTGGCAGCCAAATGCGGCCAGATAAGGGTCGGGGCTTCGCCCGCCAACAAAGGCTGCGCGGGATATGCCCAGCCCGTAGTGCTGGATTGAGTTGAACGCACGTAAGCCGGTGTCGGCGCTGTTGCGCGAAACCAGGATTACCTCAACGCGCTGCTGATTGAGGGCCGTGTTCAGCGCCAGCAGCTTCTCGACCAGCGGAAAGGCATCCCCTGGCGGGAGTATCTCGTCCTCATGCTCAATCTGGTATTGGCGATAGGCCTCGACGCCCTGGCTTTCATAAATCTGGTGGCTGTCGCGCAGGTCGAACAGCGCCCGCGAGGAGATCGCCAGCACCAGTTTGTCGCCTAATCCCTTGCTCATGGCTGTGTCCTATTGCGCGCGTTGTTCGAGGAAACGTAGGGTCTGATAGAGCATCTCGGTGCGCGGCATGGCGCAGCCGGCCTGCGCCGCAGCAGCCAACGGCGCGGCGTAGATGGCATGCAGCTCCAGTGGGCGCTGCAGGGCAAAGTCGTGGTACATGCTCGGCAGGTAATCCGGCATGCGGTCGGTGGCGCTCAGCAGCTTGCCGGCAAACCCGGCAGGTAGCTGATAGCCGCAGGCGCCGGCCGCATCCACCACTTCCTGCATGATCGCCTCGATCAGCGCGCGGCTGTCGGTGTTGCCCATTAGTGCCGTGGTGGCGCTGTTCAGCAGCACGGCCAGACCGTTGTAGGGCACGTTCCACACCAGTTTCTGCCAGCGTGCCTGGTTCAGTTCGGCCATGGCGGTGGAGTCAAGGCCAGCAGCCTGGAACAGCGCGCTGCCTTGTTCGAGGATCTGCTGACGGCTCTCGGCATCACAAGCCGGGCCTGAGTGATAGCCCAGATTGACGTTACCCAGCGCCTGGTGCTCGACCACTCCCGGCGCACTGCGATGGGCGCAGATGTAGCAGAGGCCGCCCAACAGGTGCAGCGAGTCCGGTAGCAGCGGGCGCAACTCGTCTTCTACGGCCAGGCCGTTCTGCATCAGCACCACCTTGGCGCCGGGCGCAGCGGCCTGGCTGATCAGTGGAGCCAGTTCGGCGTTGCTGGTGGTTTTAGCGCCGATCAGCAGCCAGTCGCACGGCGGCATATCAGCCGCTGACTGATACGCCTGCACGTTATCCAGGTGCAGGTTGCCGTGTAGGGCACTGTTGACGTGCAAGCCTTGGCTGGCGACTGCGGCGAACTCGCTGCGCAGCAGAAAATGCACATCAAAGCAGGCGCGGGCCAGCATCAGGCCATAGAAGCCACCAATGGCGCCGGAGCCGATAATGCCGATACGGGGAGTTGGGGTCATCAGGGTAAGTCCTCTGCGTGGCGCGACAGGGCAGTGTCCAGCGCCTGAATAAGTGCGGCGGGCTGCAGACGGCTCTGCAACGCGCCATAAAACTGACCATCGCGCACTACGAATAGCGCCGGGAGCTGAAATACCTCATAACGCGTCACTAAACCGCCGTTGTCGGCCGCATCGACCCAGGCCAAGCGTTGGATGGCTAAGGGTAACTTAGGCAGCTCACGCTTCACCCAGCGGCAACTGGCACAACCTATGCTGGTAAATATCAGCAATGAGATGCCAGGCGCGTCGAGCAAGTAGCGGTCTGCATCTAAATCGGTCAGTTCCAGCTCAGTCACTATACTGGCCAATGTGGTATCAAATTGATGGCATCCGAGGTAGTCATAAGATGCGTCACTTTTTGCGTCATCCCAGTGATATGCCCGTTGAGTTAGTGCTGCGTAAACAGGCGTTCGTGCCCAAGCAGCGGCTGAACAATATCAGTCTCGGCGGTGTGGCTTGCAACTCCAACCGTGCTTTTCGCCGCGGTACGGCCATCGAGTTGCGTATTCCGCTGTTCGGCGAGCATGCGCGTTACCCAGGCCTGGTGGCGTGGTGCCGCAAACAGGAAGACAAATACCTGGTGGGTATCGCCTTTGTCGATGAGGACACGCTGTTTCGCGCGCGTATGGTCGAACAGGTCTGCCAGATTGAGCATTATCGCCATCAACGCGAGCAGGAACTGGGCTGCAGCTTGCCGGTCGAGGTGGTGGCGCAGGAGTGGATCAGCCAGCATGCCGCCGAATTTTCCCGCGCCAGCCTGAATTAGTTGAATCGTCCACTCGGCGCGGCTTAAGCCGCAAAGCCCATTGTCGAGCCAGGCCTATACGCGCTAAGGTTCGGCTTCCCCGCTGTGCTCATATTGCTGTGCTCCGCCACACGGGGATCGCTGGCGGCCGGCACCCGTGACCTGATGACTCTGACTGATGAATAGCACGATGGCTGATTTACCGATTGATGACCTGAACGTTGCCTCCAACGAAACCCTGATAACTCCCGCACAGCTCAAGCGTGAAATTCCGCTGACCGATGCTGCTCTGCGCACGGTTGCCAGCGGTCGTGAGGTGATCCGCAATATTCTCGATGGCAAGGATCATCGCCTGTTCGTGGTGGTCGGGCCGTGCTCGATCCACGATATCAAGGCCGCCCACGAGTATGCCGAGCGCCTCAAGGCTCTGGCTGCCGAGGTTTCGGACAGTCTGTATCTGGTTATGCGGGTGTATTTCGAGAAGCCGCGTACCACTGTCGGCTGGAAAGGCCTGATCAACGATCCGTTTATGGATGACTCGTTCAAGATTCAGGATGGCCTGCATATCGGTCGCCAGTTGCTCCGTGACCTGGCTGAAATGGGCCTGCCGACCGCTACCGAAGCCCTCGACCCGATTTCCCCGCAGTACCTGCAGGACCTGATCAGCTGGTCGGCCATCGGCGCGCGCACCACCGAATCGCAAACCCACCGCGAGATGGCCTCAGGCCTGTCTTCGTCAGTGGGCTTCAAGAACGGCACTGATGGCGGCCTGACTGTGGCGATCAACGCCCTGCAGTCGGTCTCCAGCCCTCACCGTTTCCTCGGTATCAACCAGGAAGGTGGTGTGTCCATCGTTACCACCAAAGGCAATGCCTACGGCCACGTAGTGCTGCGCGGTGGCAATGGCAAGCCGAACTACGATTCGGTGAGTGTTGCCGTTTGTGAGCAGGAACTGACCAAAGCCGGCATACGCCCGAACATCATGGTCGATTGCAGCCACGCCAACTCCAACAAGGACCCGGCCCTGCAACCGCTGGTGATGGACAACGTCGCCAACCAGATTCTCGAAGGCAACCAGTCGATCGTCGGCCTGATGGTGGAAAGCCACCTGGGCTGGGGCAACCAGTCGATTCCCAAGGACCTCAGCCAGCTCAAGTACGGCGTGTCCATTACCGATGCGTGCATCGATTGGGAAAGCACCGAGAAAACCCTGCGCGGCATGCACGCCAAACTTAAGGATGTGCTGCCGAAGCGTCAGCGCGGCTGATTGCACCGGCTGTAACAAAAACGGGCTTATGTGTATGCATAAGCCCGTTTTTTATACCTGCTAATTACGCGTCTTGCTTGCCCCAGTTAAGAATCGCCAAGGTCAGCAAGCCCGCAACAATCCCCCAGAACGCCGAGCCCACCGAAAACAGGGTCATGCCCGAGGCGGTTACCAGAAAGGTGATCAGCGCCGCTTCACGCTCTTTCGGCTCGCTCATGGCCTGAGTCAGGCCGCCGATGATCGAAGCGAACAGCGCCAGTGCTGCGATGGACAGGATCAGGGCTTTCGGTAGCGCGGCAAACAACGCCGCCAGGGTGGCGCCGAAGATGCCGGCGATGCCGTAGAACACCCCGCACCAGATGGCGGCTGTGTAGCGTTTTTTCGGGTCTTCGTGGGCTTCCGGGCCGGCGCAGATCGCTGCGCTGATAGCGGCCATATGAATGCCATGGCTGCCAAAGGGCGCCAGCAGCATGGATGTCAGCCCGGTGGTGGTGAGCAGCGGGCTGGCTGGAACGTCATAGCCATTGGCGCGCAGCACAGCCATGCCCGGCAAGTTCTGCGAGGCCATGGCGACGATAAACAGTGGAATGCCGATGCTGATGACCGCTGCCAGGGAGAAGCTCGGTGTGGTCCATTCCGGCACCGCCAGTTGCAGCTCGAAGTGCTCGAAATTGAGCAGGCCGAAGACCGCAGCCAGCACGCTGCCAACAATCAGTGCCGCAAGCACCGCATACCGCGGTAGCAGCCGTTTACCCAACAAGTAAGCGAGCAACATCGCCACCACCAGCAGCGGCTGCTGTTCGGCGGCCACGCAGATTTCCAGACCGATTTTGAACAGCACGCCCGCCAGCAGCGCTGCCGCAATTGAACCGGGAATGCGCCGCATGAGGCGGTCAAACGTGCCCGTCAGGCCGATCAGCACAATCAGCCCGGAGGCGAAGATATAGGCGCCAATTGCCTCGCTATACGGCACGCCGGGCAGACTGGTGATCAGCAGGGCCGCGCCAGGGGTGGACCAGGCGATCATGATCGGCGCGCGGTAGCGCAGCGACAGGCCGATGCAGCAGATCGCCATACCAATCGACAGCGCCCAAATCCACGATGAAATCTGCCCGTTGGTCAGCCCTGCGGCCTGGCCAGCCTGGAACATCAGCACCAGCGAGCTGGTGTAGCCGGTGAGCATGGCGATAAACCCGGCGACTACCGCCGAGGTCGAGGTGTCGGCCAGCGGCCGTAGGCGGGTTTGCGGCAGGTCGTGCATCAGAGCAGTCCGGTGTCGGCGAAGATGGGGTACAGCGAGGCTACCAGCAGCATGGCCATGCCGATATTGAAGATGCGCAGCGCTCGGGCGTTGCTCAGCCAGTTGCGCAGCAGGCTGCCGGCCACCGTCCACAGGCCGACGCTAGGGCAGTTGACCAGGGCGAACAGCGCCGCGATTAGCAGCACATTGACTACGAAATTTTCCTGCGGGGTGTAGGTGGTAATAGCGCCGATAGCCATGATCCAAGCTTTCGGGTTGACCCACTGAAAGGCCGCTGCCTGCAGAAAGGTAAACGGCTTGCCCACCGGCTTTCCGCCATCCTGCGGCGCACCAGAGCCGGCAATCTTCCAGGCCAGGTACAGCAAGTAGGCGGCGCCCAGATAGCGCAGCACGCTGTAGAGCAGCGGCACCTGCTCGAACAATTGACCAAGGCCGAGGCCGACCGAAGCCACCAGCAGCATAAAGCCCAGGCTGATGCCGAACATGTGCGGCAGGCTGCGGCGCAGGCCGAAATTCACCCCGCTGGCGAGCAGCATCATATTGTTAGGGCCCGGCGTCACCGAGGTGACAAAGGCAAAGGCGATAAAGGCGAGCAGCAGTTCGGTGGTCATGGCGCAGCACTCAGGGGCAGTGCTGATCAGCCTAGGGGGAGATGCTCAGAGCGTCGCGGTACAGCGATGCAGGCAATGGGCGGTACAGTTTTAGTTGGCTCGGTTGTAGCGTCAGTACAGTTTTGCCGTGGGTGCTCTCTCAGCCTTCATTTGCGCTGTTGTGCAGGGTTTGATTGACCTGCAACCAGCCGCTCACGGCTATTTCTCCGGCTTCACTGAACGCCCGCTGCAGCAGCTTGGCCTGTTCACGGCGCAGAGCCTGTTCCAGCTTGGCGCCTTCAGCAGTAAAGCCGAGTAGGCGTTTGCGCTTGTCGTCTTCAGCGGCAAGGCTCTGCACCAGGTTCATTTCCAGCAGCTGACGCAGCGGGGTGTTTAGCGCTTGTTTGCTTACACCCAGGTAGCCGAGCAGCTCTTTCATGCTCAAGCCGGGGTACTTGGCGATAAAGAACAGAATGCGGTGATGCACGCGCGACAGGCCGCGGCGCGCCAGCATCTCATCGGCCTTGGCGGTAAACGCCTGGTAACCGAAGAAGAACGCTTCCATGGCGGTCTGTTGAGTGTTTGGGTTTTTAAGGTCAAGCATGTTGACGTATCCAGGCTGATCGTCGTAGCTTCTGTCAAACAGAGCTTTGGTCAAACAGTTTGACCTATTTTTATTTGCCTTCGCTACCGGTGTATCCATGGCCTTCTCCGAACGTGTTGCCCGCCTGAAAAGCTCCCTGATCCGTGAAATCCTGGCTGCCGCGCAGCGTCCAGAAGTGATGTCGTTTGCCGGCGGTCTGCCGGCCGAGCCGATGTTGCCGCGGGTGGAATGGGCGGATATGCCCACCAGCATGGGGCAATACGGCACCAGCGAAGGCGAGCCTGAGCTGCGTGAAGCGATTGCTGAAGAGGCGCGCGCCTTGGGCGTACCCTGCGACGCCAGCCAGGTACTGATCGTCAGCGGTTCGCAGCAAACCCTGGATTTGGCCAGCAAGCTGTTTATCGATCCGGGTACCGAGGTGTTGCTGGAGGCGCCGACTTACCTCGCGGCATTGCAGGCTTTTCAGTTGTTCGGCGCCGATTGCATCGCCGTGCCGCAGGAAGCCGATGGCCCGCAGATCGATGCGTTGCGCGAGCGGCTGCAGAACCACAAGCCGGCTTTCGCCTATTTAATCCCAACTTTCCAGAACCCATCGGCGGTGCGCTACAGCGAAGCCAAGCGCGATGCGGTGGCAGCCTTGCTCGATGAGTTTGGCGTGACCCTGATCGAAGATGAGCCCTACCGTGAACTGGTATTTGATGATGGCAGCGCTACACCGATTGTCAGCCGCCTTAAGCAGGCCAGCTGGATCTACACCGGCACCGTGTCGAAAACCCTGCTGCCTGGCCTGCGCGTCGGTTACCTGATCGCCACTCCAGACCTGTACCCCTATTTGCTGCGGTTGAAACAGTCCGCTGACCTGCACACCAACCGTATTGGTCAGTGGCAGGCGTTGCAATGGCTGGGCACGCGGCATTACCGCGAACACTTGGCCGAATTGCGTGATTTTTACCGGGTGCGCCGTGATGCCATGCAGGACGTGCTGGTCGAGCATTTCAGCGACCTGGCCGACTGGCAGATTCCTCAAGGTGGGCTGTTCTTCTGGCTGACCCTCAAGCAGCCGCTGGATACGCGTACGCTGCTGGCGCCGGCGCTGGCGCAGAACGTGGCGTTTATGCCGGGCGAACCGTTCTTTATTGATCCGGACGCTAACCCTGGGCATTTGCGGCTTAACTTTAGCCACGTTGCGCCGGAGCGCCTAAGTGAAGGCCTCAAGCGCCTGGCAGAGGTGATTCGCCAGGCACAAGCAAGCTAGTCCACGCGTTAAGCAGGTTAGGAGGAGGGCGATATGTATAAGGTCTATGGCGATTACCGCTCGGGCAACTGCTACAAGGTCAAGCTGATGCTGCACCTGCTGGATCAGCCCTATGAGTGGATCCCGATCGATATCCTCAAGGGCGAAACCCAGAGCGACGCCTTCCTGACCAAGAACCCCAACGGCAAGATTCCCGTGCTGGAGCTGGACGACGGCACCTGCCTGTGGGAGTCCAATGCCATCCTCAACTTCCTCGCCGACGGCAGCGCGTTTCTGCCCAGCGAGCCGCGTCTGCGCACTCAGGTGCTGCAGTGGCAGTTTTTCGAGCAATACAGCCACGAGCCTTACGTCGCGGTGGCACGCTTTATCCAGCTGTATCAGGGCCTGCCCGAAGCGCGCCGCAGCGAGTACGAAGAGTGCCATGTGCGCGGTCATAAGGCACTCAAGGTGATGGAGAAGCAGCTGCAGCGCACGCCATATCTGGTTGGCGAGAATTTCTCGATTGCCGATATCGCCCTGTACGCCTACACCCATGTGGCGGATGAAGGCGGCTTTGATCTGACGCCCTATCCGGCCATTCGCGCTTGGCTGGAGCGGGTTGCCAGCCATCCGCGTTATGTCGGTATGCTCGACTGATAGCTGTCGGATCAGCTGAGCGGTGAGAGGCGCTGCGCTTTCTCACCGCTCAGTCGCCAGTTCGCCGTAAAAAGCACTTATCATTCAACGATCTATCTTCTGGCTGGGTCGCGAATGCCATCTGCTGTTCAGCGCTATAAGCGGCTGTTGTCCGCTGCACTGGCGCGCTACTTTCCCCACACCACAGCTTATCTGCGTGCCGAGCGTGAAGCGGCGGTGCAGTTAAAAAAGCCTGCACCACGGGCCAAAAAAGCGGCTAGCAAGGGTCAATCTGCTGGCGCGAAGCCGCCGGCTAATCCGCGCCGCGCTGCCAGTAAACCACGCTCTCAAGGCATTTACGGGCCGGCCATGCTGACAGTCGAGGCCGCGCAAGCTCAGGCCATGCGCGAGCAGGTGGCGCGGGCGGTGACGGCTGGGCTGCTCAGTGCGCCATCGGATGAACAGTGGGCGATGATCCTCAGCAATCATCCGCTGACGCGCATCTTCGCCGGGGCCGGTTCGGGCAAATCCACCACGTTGGTGCTGCGGGTGGTGTTTATGTTCTGTCACCTGGGCATCAAGCCCGAGCAGCTGACGGTGATTTCCTTTACCAATGCCTCCTGTGCCGAGCTGCGTGAGCAGTTTCTCAAGGTGTTGGGCTTCTTCAACTACCCCTTTGATGCCGCCCAGGCGCGTCAGTCTGTGCGTACGTTTCACTCGGCCATGGGCAGCGTGGCCAAGAGCCTGCTGAACAACCCGCGCTGGTTTGAGCAACTGGATGACCCACAAGCTGCGAGCCGCGAACTGGATAACCCGCTGAGCGCCGGACGGCTGCGGCCGGCCCAACAGCGTCTGCTTAAGCAGGCTTACCAGCAGTGCTATGCCGAGCAGCCGGAATTTCGCAAGCGGGTGCATAGCCTGCTGCAATTACCCTTGCCGCCGGCTGAGAGTAAGCGTCTGCCGAAGGCGCCGTTGGATGCCTATAAGCTGGCAGGCGAATTCAGTGCTGCGCCGCTGTATGAGGTGTTCTATACCCAGGCCGGGTTTGCCGAAAGCATCGGCGTTGAGCTGTCGACTATGCAGCCGCAACGCCTCGACACTGCAATACCATTGCGTGAGTTTCTTGAGGCACTGCTGCTGTTTTGGCCCTATTTTCAGCGCGCTTTGCAGGAGCAGGGGCTGTTGACCTTTAACGCCGCCTTTGCCCAGCTGACGGCAAGGCTGAATGCAGACGGGCAGGGCGTGGCAGCGTCACTGCTGGCGTCGTTCAGTCATCTGCTGATCGATGAATTTCAAGACATCTCGCCGCAGATCGTACAGTGGCTGCAGGCCGTGCAGCGCACGCTGGCCGGGCAGGGGTCTGCGGTCAGTCTGATGGCCATCGGCGATGACTGGCAGTCGATCTACGGCTGGCGCGGCAGTTCGCCGGAGCTATTTATCGACTTTGATCGGCACTTTCCCGGGAAAGGTAAAGCCAAGCGCAGCGCCGTGCTGACCCTGGCCAACAACTACCGTTCGATTGAGCCGATTATTCGTGACGCTGAAGCGCTGCTCGGCGACGTGCAGCACAAACAGGCAAAGGCCAGCCAGGCGATTAAAGCCGCGCAGCCGGGCGATCATGGCGTGCGCCTGATTCAGCGTTTCGACAGCAAGGCACGCCTGCCGGAGCTGCTCAAACAGATCCGCGCGCAGTGCGCTTACGCCGCCGAGCGCAACAGCCGCGAACGGAATGCCGTGCTGCTACTGAGCCGGCGGAATGAGCCCCTGCAAGCCATTACCGCGCAGCTGGACAAGCAGCTGCCGGTCAAGGCTTACACCATCCACCGCGCCAAGGGCCTGCAGGCCGAAGTGGCGATCATCCTCGATGACTGCCAACCACCCGAGCCGCACCCGCTGCGCAATGCGCTGTACGCCCACTCGGGCTTCTTCAGCAACAGCTACGACCAGGCCATGCAGGATGAAAGCCTGCGCCTGGCCTATGTGGCGATCACCCGTGGCGTCAGCCGCGTCTTTTGGTACTGCCAGAAAACCCAGGGCGCAACGCGCATTCTGGCGGGGCGAGGGCGGTAGTCGATTCGGGGAATGTCAGCGCCAGGCGGTGTTGCCATTCGAAGCGAGAGTGCAGGGAAGTACCTTGAGAGCGTTCGAGAGTTGCGCCGTATGCCCGCATCACCTTGATTGGCATACGGCCAGCCCCGGCCTACTTTTGCGCCGTCACAGCAGCATTGCGCGCTTGAGCAGGTCGTAGAGCCCTTCCGGTACCAGCGGTGATGCCGGGGTGAAGCTGGCGCTGGAGTGCCACGCGGCTCTGAACGGCGCGCCATCGCTTTCGTGGCCGTCTAGCCAGGGTTGTTCATAGACCTCTGCGTCGTCAAACCTGGCATCGTAGACCTGAACAATCTCGTGCCCCGGCTTGCCTGCGTAGGTGAAGATGCTTTCCAGCGTGCCAATCAGGCGAATGTCGCTGATCGAGCGACCCAGTTCTTCCTGCACTTCGCGGACGATGGCGTCGTGACTCCTTTCGCCGAATTCAATGCCGCCACCAATGGGGCGAAAGAGCGTCCGGTTCTCATCGGCGTCGTGGAATTGGTTGACCAGTATTTTCCCCTGATGATGAAAAATGCACAGCGCGAGCGGGCGAATGAAGTGTTTTGCCACGAGTAATAATCCCTTTATTCGGGTCGTCAGTTGATCGAACTGGGCCGGGTTGCAGGTGTTGCGGGCAACTGAGCCAGGAAGGCGGTAATCTCTCGACCGCCTCGTAGATGCAATGTTGGCACCGTCGGGCCGATGGCCATGCGCACTGCCTCGATACCTTGGCGGTAGCCATGGTCGAACTGCCATACGAATTTAAGAAAATCCAGAAATGCCCGGTCGAGTTGCTCTCTACAGCCAGCCGGAAGGTCGGGGCGCGGTCGGTTCAAGACGCTACGTACGATGACGCGCCTAAGGCAGGACAGGCGCGGCGTATCCAGCCAGATGATCAGGTCGGCGCTGGGCAGGCGCAGGTCAAAGGTGCGGCGGGCGTAGTTGCCTTCGCAGATCCAGGCCTCCGTTGTGAGCGCATCGCGGACCCTTTCACGGAACTGCGCCGCGTCGGGCTCGACCCAGCCGGGCTCCCAGAACAGGGTATCAAGATGCACGACGGCTACGCCGAGGCGCTTGCCCAAGGCCCGCGCCAGTGTGGACTTGCCGCTGCCGGCATTGCCCAAAATCACAATCCGTTGCACGAGGGACTTCCATCCGTGGAAAAGGGGCGGCGATTCTGCTGATTTTTACCAGCCTGTCAACCGCGCGGTCTTCGGCTCATGCAGTCGACCGGGGGTTAGCCCTTTTTGCCAATTCACGACCCTCTTAGCCAGCCCCTCAAATATCGCGAAACAGGTCATGGGCGTTCAGCAGGTCGTAGGCGATCTGCGGGCGCTTTTCAAACCCGCGGCGAATGGCGGTGGGAATGGCCTGGCGGGTTTTGCGGCACAGCCCGGGCAACTCATCGATCTGAATCGCAATGCCGCGCATGCTGCGTACTTCATTGAAGCCTGGGGCAACCGCAACACGCACGCCGAGTTGTTCGTAGATGCGCCGCTGCAGCTTCTCCAGGTCCGCCAGGCTCTCAAGGTTTTCCAGGCGCTCTAGCAGGCGCTTTTCCTCGGTGCGGGTAAGCAACAGGATGCGCACATCGCTGTTGGCTTGCTGCAACAGCTGCTCGCGCCCGCAATCGCAGGCACCGGGTGGGCAGGGTTGGCGCAAGGGTGGGGTACTGGTCATGGGCTCCGATCATAGCCAGCTGCGGGGGCTTTTGCCCATGCTCAGGCATGGACAAAGCTGCTGTTGGGCGGATAATCCGCCTCCATGTCTTTGCCTACGACAACATCCAACGCCATGCGCTCACTGCGAACTGCCCTGATTTGCATGCTGATGCTCGCCTTGCCAGCGCAGAGCATGGCCGCTCTCAGCATGCAGTTATGCGCGGTAACCCAGCAGAGCGGGCCGATGGCCAAGGCTGATGCGCAAATGGCGGCGCACCATCCGGGCGCGATGGTCATGGCTCAGCCGGCTGAGGCGTCTGCCCACGGCCAACATCACTCCGGCGATAACTCCAGCAAGTCCCTAACTGCCGCCGATAACAGCCTGTGCAGCCTTTGCGCATTCTGTGTCGGTGCGGTGGCCCTGAGCACGGTGATTGTCAGTAATTCTCCACTGCAAGCAGTCGAGCCTTCCCTGGCGCGACTGGATCAGTTTGTCGGCTTTATCAGCGACCCCCTCGAACGTCCGCCTCGGTTATTTCTCGTCTGAACACCGTGTTGTTGTGTGTGGCCTGCTCTTTGGAGCGGCCTGCTCACAGCGTTTATTCAGTTTTTATTCCGAGAAATTAACCATGAGTGCATCTTCAAATGCTGTTGCGTTGCTATTGAGTCTGGGCCTTCTGTTGGGCAGCGGCGCTGCGTGGGCCGCTGGCGAGCATCACGGCGGGCATCACGCGGCAGCACCGGCAAAGCAGCAGAAGGCCTGGGGGATTGCCGGCGAGCCGGAGCAGGTCAGTCGTACCATCGAAATCAGTATGAGTGATCAGATGCGTTTCAGCCCCGATCAGCTTGACGTCAAGCAGGGCGAAACCATCCGCTTTGTTCATCGTAACGAGGGGCAGGTTATGCACGAGTTCGTGCTCGGTACCCAGGCTGAGTTACAGGCGCATGCTGCGATGATGGCGACATCCGCGGGCATGCAGCATGAATCAGCGGATATGACGCATGTGGCACCGGGGCAGCGCGAGGAGGTTATCTGGACCTTCAACCGTGTCGGTGAATTCGACTTTGCCTGCCTGATTCCCGGGCACTACCAGGCCGGAATGGTCGGCAAGGTACGCGTGTTGGCGAACTGAATGGCTGGGCTGAGTGATCAGCTATAGCGCTGAAACAACCGGGGCCGCTAAGCGGCCCCGGTTGTTTGTTCAGACTGCAGCGAAGCGCTCATCGAGATAAGCGATGATCGCTTTGGACTCGTACAGCCAGGTGCTCTGGCCGTTTTCTTCGATGCGCAGGCACGGCACCTTGATCTTGCCGCCTTGCTGTTCCAGCTCGCTGCGCGCCTGGGCGTCGTTTTTCGCGTCGCGCAGGGCCACTGGCACATTCAGCTTGTGCAGGGTGCGGCGGGTTTTTACGCAGAACGGGCAGGCGTGGAACTGGTACAGCGCGAGGTTGCTGGCGCTTTGCTCGACCGCAGCCTGAGCTTCTGGGGTGCGTTTAAGCTTGGCCGGACGGCTGATCCAGTCGAGGAATATGATCAACTGGCCGAGGCCAATGCGCAGTGCCTTGATAATCATGCGGGGGCAAACCTTGGGTAGCTAAATACGGGCGCGCAGCTTACCCGAGTTTGCTGCGCTTGGCCCGGCGCTGGCCGTGCTCCCGGTCGAACGGCATAATTTGCGCTCGATTGCCTGACCCTGCTGAGCCTGCGATGAAACCCGAAGACCTGTTGCTGCTGGTGACCCGCGAAATGCCGTTTGGCAAATACAAAGGCCGTTTGCTCGCCGATCTGCCGGGTAACTACCTCAACTGGTTTGCCCGTGAAGGTTTCCCCCAGGGTGAAATCGGTCGGCTGCTGGCGCTGATGCAGGAGATCGACCATAACGGCCTGTCGGGCCTGCTCGACCCTTTACGCACCAAGCCACGCGTGCCGTTCAAGGGCCAGTAGGCTTTCACAGTGCAATAAAAAACCGGCTTGTGGCCGGTTTTTTATTGCACGCCATCCATGGCGGCAGGGTGTGTCGCCGTCGCGACGGTAAACAGTGCTTCGGGCAATCTGCATTGCCCAGCAGGCGCTTTACTGCGCCTGGCTGACCTCTGGGGTGAGGGCCAGCGGTGGCACTTCAACGAACTCCAGTTGCAGGCGTTCGCTGCTCCAGGCGCGGGTCTGATTAGTCAGCGCCAGGTCGTCATTCAGCTTTTGGCCGTAGGACGGGATGATTTCTTTCAGCTTGGTTTGCCATTCTGGACTCTGCATCTTGTCCTTGAAGGTCTTCTCCAGCACCGAGAGCATGATCGGCGCGGCCGTTGAGGCACCTGGCGAGGCACCGAGCAGGGCTGCGATGCTGCCATCAGCGGCGCTGACCACTTCGGTGCCGAACTGCAGAATGCCGCCGTGTTCGGCGTCTTTCTTGATGATCTGCACGCGCTGACCCGCCTGGATCAGCTCCCAATCCTCCGATTTGGCATTGGGGAAGTACTCGCGCAGCGAATCCATGCGGTCTTCCTGGCTGAGCATCAGCTGGCCCATCAGGTAGGTGCTGAGCGAGAAATTATCGATGCCGGCGTGGGTCATCGGCAGGATGTTGTCGGTGGTCAGGGCGCTGAAGGTATCGAGCAGCGAGCCGTTTTTCAGAAACTTGGTGGAGAAGGTGGCGAACGGTCCGAACAGCAACACCTTCTGGCCCTCGATTACACGGGTGTCGAGGTGCGGCACGGACATCGGCGGCGAACCGACCGAAGCTTTGCCGTAGACCTTGGCCTGATGCTGCGCGACGATTTCCGGGTTGCTAGTGGCCAGGAACGAGCCGCCGACCGGGAAGCCAGCATAGCCTTCGGCCTCGCTGATGCCGGACATCTGCAGCAGCTTCAGCGCGGCGCCGCCGGCGCCGATAAACACAAACTTGGCGTTGATGGTTTTCTCGGCGCCGCCGTTGACCAGGTCTGCCACCTGCACGTTCCAGGTGTTGTCGGCATTGCGCTCGATTCCGCGCACTTCATGCTGCAGGTTAAGGCTGACGTTGTCCTGCTGGCTCAGCGAATCGAACAGCTGGCGGGTGATTTCGCCAAAGTTGACGTCGGTGCCGATCGATACGCGGGTGGCAGCAAGCTTTTGCCCAGGCTCGCGGCCTTCCATCACCAGCGGTACCCACTGCTTGATCTGCTGCGGGTCCTCGGAATATTCCATGCCACGGAACAGCGAACTGGCTTGCAGGGCGGAATGGCGCTTCTTGAGGAACTCGACGTTGTCATCACCCCAGACAAAGCTCATATGCGGCACGTTGTTGATAAACGAAGGCGGATTGTTCAGCACCTTGCGTTCAACCTGATAGGCCCAGAACTGTTTGGAAATCTCGAAGGACTCGTTGATTGCCACCGCCTTGCTGATATCGATGCTGCCATCGGCCAGCTCGGGGGTGTAGTTCAGCTCGCAGAAGGCCGAGTGGCCGGTGCCGGCGTTGTTCCAAGCATTGGAGCTTTCATCGGCGACGCGATCGAGGCGTTCGTAGATGTCGATGCTCCAGCCGGGCTCCAGTTCATTGAGGTAGGTGCCCAGGCTGGCACTCATGATGCCGCCGCCAATCAGCAGAACATCCACGGATTTTTCCGGCTCGGGGTGCTTGGCGCAGCCGATCACGCTCAGGCACAGCAGGGTCAATAGGAGCTTTTTCATTAAACCAACCATTTCAATCGGTGAAGTCAAAGTGACGACCTGCGCCGACACGGGATCAGGCGTGTGGCAATAGCGTGCTGGCCCGTCGGCGAGCGACAGGCGCGGGGCAGGGTGTGCAGGGCGTCGTGTGCATAACGGCAGCGGCCCAAGGCGCGGCGACTGGCGTTGCCTGGGCTAATCGCAAGAAGCATGCCCGCCACTGCAAAGCGTTGGACTGCGGCGCGCTGCCGCAGTTGCACTGGGTTGCTCGACGGCTCTAGGTGGCGTGATCTCGCCATGCTCGGGCGGATTTATTGCGACTTTTGGCGGAATCTCGCCGCTTGCTTTGAGGATGTGCAGGCAGAAAAAAACCGGCGTGGGGCCGGTTTCTTCTGACTCAGAGCTTGATCAGTTATTGATCAGGCTGAGGAACTCACTGCGTGTGGCGGCGTTTTCACGGAACTCGCCGAGCATCACCGAGGTGACCATGGAGGAATTCTGCTTCTCCACGCCACGCATCATCATGCACATGTGCTGCGCTTCGATCACCACTGCAACGCCGAGGGCGCCGGTGACCTGCTGGATGGCTTCGGCGATTTGCCGGCTGAGGTTTTCCTGGATCTGCAGGCGGCGTGCGTACATGTCGACGATGCGGGCGACTTTCGACAGGCCGAGCACCTTGCCGTTGGGGATATAGGCGACATGGGCCTTGCCGATAAAAGGCAGCAGGTGGTGTTCACACAGCGAGTACAGCTCGATGTTCTTTACCAGCACCATTTCGCTGTTGTCGGAGCTGAACAGCGCGCCGTTGGTGACTTCTTCGAGGGTTTGCTGATAGCCCTTGCACAGGTACTGCATGGCTTTGGCGGCGCGCTTGGGCGTGTCGAGCAGGCCTTCGCGGGATACGTCTTCGCCAAGTTGGCCAAGGATCTCGGTGTATTGCTGTTCCAGGGACATGGACAATCTCGTAGGTCTTTCTGAAGGGCGCAGGTTAGGCCGCGAGGGTCGGGCTGGCAAGTGCGCAACCCGCCAGCCGCAGGGGCTTATTCGTCGCGGCCATCCATCATGGTGCGCTTGAGCATCACATACACCGCGCCGGTGCCGCCATGTTTGGCCAGGCAGGAGGTGAAACCGAGCACCTGTGGGTGTTGGCGCAGCCAGGTGTTGACGTGGCTTTTGATCATCGGCTTGCGGCCGTCCATGCGCACCGCCTTGCCGTGGGTAATGCGCACGCAGCGCACCTCCAGTTTGTTGGCCTCGGCGATAAATTCCCACAGGGTGTCGCGGGCTTTTTCCACGCTCATGCCGTGCAGGTCAAGGCTGCCTTCGAAGCTTATCTGGCCCAGTTTGAGCTTGCGCATCTGGCCGTCCTGCACGCCGTTGCCGGCCCAGTACAGCGGGTCTTCGGCGCCGACATCGATCACGAACTGGTCGGACAGGCCGTCGACCTTGATTGAATCCACGCGCGCCGTAGCCGCCTGGCGCAGGGTGGCCAACTGGGCGCGGTTAGGTTTTGGTTTGCCGGTGTCGGCGCGGTCATGCTTGATCGGTTTGACGCCGCGCAACTCGGCTTTGAATAGGGAAAAATCGTCGTCTTGCATTTAGGGTCTGTTACCGTTTTGTCGTGGCTGCGCCGGAGCCTGTTTTAGCGCGAGGCAAGGCACGAGACGCGAAGTTTGGTGTTCCAAATGAGTGTCGAGAAACGCAGTATCGCGCTAAAACAGGCCCGGCCCTTCGGGTTGCGCGAAAAATCTCGCCATGCGGTGTTGGAGGTCTTGGCAAGGGAGCGACCATTACCTGCGTCCTCCGCCTAGCCTGGCGAGATTTTACGCGGCAACGCGGCTCGCGACAAAACGGTAACAGACCCTAGATATCCGCGAAGGCCGTTAGTGTAACCAAGCTGCCCGGCACTCAGTCGCGCTTTTTCATCAGATGTGGGGCCATGCTCAGGTCGCTGGGACGGCGCAGGCGGCGTCGGCAGCGGCGCCAGAGCAGCACGCCGAAGGTCAGCAACAACAGCCCGATCACGACAAATACGCTGGCGGCGGCTGGCGATTCGTTCAGGGGGCCGAGCGCAGCAGGCTGGCCGAGCAGGGTGGCGATGCCCGCCATGCTCAGCAGTATGCCGAATGTGGCAAACAACGCTGCTAGGCCAGCGCCCAGGCGCAGGCGCCAGTTGCTGGCATTGCGTGGGCGCAGGCGGCGTGCATCAAAACCATCGGCGTGTTTCATTCCGATTTCCTCATGCCAAGTTCCTCGGTGGCTATCGGCGGTATGACCGGCCCGGGCTGGCGGGGTTCAACTTCGCCGTTCAGGCGCTGTGCAAGTTGCGAACTGCTGCGCGCTGGCGGTGAATCAGATCAGCGCACTGGCGCGCGGCACCACGGCCGCGAAATTGTCGCCCAGGGCGATCATCTCGGCACGGTGCATGTCGGCCGCGCTGATGACGTGGCCGTCTGGGGTTGGCAGGTCACGGGTGGCGCAGGCAGCATCGACTACGGTGCAGCGGTAACCATAGTCCTTGGTGGCGCGCACGGTGGTGCTGATGCTCGAATGAGTCATAAAGCCGCAGACGATCAGGTCCAGATGCCCCAAGGCCTGTAGGCGCTCGTGCAAGTCGGTGCCGTTGAATGCGTTGGGCATGCGTTTCTCAATGACCAGCTCCCCCGGCAGCGGAGCAGCTTCCGGCAGGTGATGGCCACGTGGGCCGCGTGGGTCGAGCAGGCCGTCAGGAATACCCAGGTGTTTGACGTGAACAATGGCACTGCCTTGTGCGCGAGCGGCTGCGAGCAGTTTGGCGATTTCTTCCAACGCGGCATCCAGCCCCGGGAGTTGCAACACGCCGCTGCGGTATTCCTCTTGCGCATCAATGATCAGCAAGGTCGCATTGCTCAGGCTGGCGGGGGCATGGCCGCGGCCAGTGAGGGCGAACATGGTTTTAGGGGCGGACATGGCAGGAACTCCAGGCTGGCATGGACAGTGGGTCTATTGTCCGCCTGTGCTGCACTGCTGTGAACCTTTGTGGTCGATGATCTTGCGTGCTGCCTATACGGCGAGCAGAATCGAGGGGCTGCCGAGGAACGGCTATTTCAAGCAAAGGAGCTGCAATATGAGCCTGATTGCACTGTTTTCCGAACATTTCTGGCTGTTGTTTGCCGTGGCGATTTCCATCGCTGTGCTGCGCGAATTGCACCTTAAACGAGACTAATGGTGGTGTGCGCCAACGCCGCATTCATCGACAAACGCCAGGGCATGCCCTGGCGCTTTCGTTTTAATAGAGGCCAAACAGTTCGAACTGCAGGTACCAGATACCCAGCGAGCCGAAGAAGTTGACCAGAATGGCCGGCAGAAACTTCAGGTGCACAGCAAAGCTGTAAGTCTTGTCCAGTGACATCGCCATGACTCCCGCAGCGGAACCGACCACCGTCAGCGAGCCGCCAATCCCCACCATCAGCGCATTCAGCGCCCACTGATTGAGCCCCAGCTGTGGGTTGGACATCAGCGCAGCCGCTTCCACGGGCACGTTATCCATCACCCCAGACGCCACCCCAAGCACCACGTTGACTGCGGTGGGGTGCAGCACTTCGAACAGCCGCGAGATATACGACAGCCAGCCGACGTGGTTAAGGCAGGCCACCGAAGTGATGATGCCGATAAAGAACAGCAGGGCGTTCCACTCGACCTTTTGCAGTTGATCCTGCCAGGGCAGCTCAATACCGCGGCGCATCAGCAGCCAGGCATACAGGGCGACGATGCCCAGGCCGATGCCGATGGCAAACTCGATGCTGACTTTCAGCACGATATTGCACAGCACCGCGCCAAACACGGCGAAGAAACCGACTATCGCCAGGCCCGCGCCGCCGGGTTTGAGTGCGGATTCGGCCTGGTCGGCCACTTGAATCAAGTCCTGGCCAGTGAGTTTGCGCAGGTAAAAGAAATGCAGGGTCGCGGCAAACAGCAACCAGCCGATCAAGGCGGAGGGGATCAGCAACAGCAGGCCTGCGATGCTGATCTTGCCGGCCAGCACCACCATCAGGCTGGTCGAGGTGCCAAGGAACCACACTCCGGAGTTGGAGGCGACCACGATGTTGCATAGCGAGATATGGGTATAGCGCTGATTGGTTGAGATGTTTTTTACCGTCTTGCCAAAGATCATCGCCGTGGTGATGTTATTGAGAAACGGTGAGAGCAGCGCCGACAGCGCGCCTGTGGCCCAGAACATACCGCGCGCACCGAGGCCCTTACGCATCAGGTAGCCATTGAGGGCAGTGAAGACGTTCCTCTCGTTGAGCAGCTCGACCACCATCCACATAAACGCCATAAAGGCGATCAGGCCGAACAGTTCTTCCTTGATCTCGCTCTGCGCATGCAGAAAGAACTGAAAACCATTGGGGTCGTAAAGCGCGTAGTGGGCACCGATAACGACCAGGCCGGACATCATGAACATCGCCGGCTTGAACTTATCCATCTCCAGTTGTGCTTCAAAAACGATTAGCGTCATGCCAATCAAAAATATCGCCAGCACGAGCAAGCCCGTGATCGAGAACGGATCTATGACCATTTTTAGGAATGTCTTGAGAAGGGAGGGGAAGGGTTTGGAATTGGTAACAAAATTATACTGATGCGCATGAGGCTTGTGCAGGCCTACTTTGTGACTGTGGCGGCCTATATAGTCAGCAATGCGTCGCGCGGCTTAACGAACGCACACCCGGCGCGGGTGGGCTCGCCAGGCTGCTAGAATGGCGCACTTTTTTTGTGGAGAGCTGCCGTGACTGACGCTACACCTGCCTACCCAACCCGCCTGCGTACCGTGCGCGACTACATTCGCTGGGCAGTCAGTCGGTTTCATGGCGAGGAGCTGTTCTTCGGCCACGGCACCGACAATGCGTGGGATGAAGCCCGTCAGCTGGTGCTCGGTGCCCTGCACCTGCCTTACGAAATCGCCGACAGCTACCTCGATTGCCGCCTGGAAGACGCCGAACATGCGCACCTGTATGCTTTGCTCGCACGGCGTATCGATGAGCGCGTACCGACCGCATATCTTCTGGGTGAGGCCTGGTTCTGCGGCATGCCGTTCATTGTTGATGAGCGTGTGCTGATTCCACGCTCACCGATTGGCGAGTTGATCGAGCAGCACTTCGAGCCCTGGCTGGCGACGGAGCCAGCGCGGATTCTCGATTTGTGCACCGGCTCGGGCTGCATTGGCATTGCCTGTGCCTACGAGTTTCCCGAGGCCGAAGTGGTGCTGGGTGATCTATCGTTTGAGGCGCTGGAAGTGGCCAATCAGAACATCGAGCGCCACAGCCTTGAGGAACGTGTGTACACCGTGCAAGGCGATGGTTTTGCCGGACTGCCGGGGCAGCGTTTTGACTTGATCGTCTCCAATCCGCCCTATGTGGATGCTGAGGATTTCGCCGATATGCCGGCCGAATACCAGCACGAGCCTGAGCTGGGCCTGGCCTGCGGCGACGATGGCCTAGACCTGGTGCGGCGCATGCTCGCCGAGGCGGCGGATCATCTGACCGAAAAGGGCGTGCTGATTATCGAAGTCGGCAATAGCCAGGTACATGTCGAGGCGCTGTACCCGGAAGTCGATTTCACCTGGCTGGAATTCGAGCGTGGCGGTCACGGCGTATTCCTGCTAGCAGCTGCGCAATGCCGTGAGCATCAGGCGCTGTTCCGCCAGCGCCTGCAAGGTTAAGAGCCGGTTCTCAGCGCAGCGCTAGATGGCGGCTGAGCAGGGCGCGCAAAGCGGCCGGTTTGACTGGCTTGGGCAGGTAATCCAGGCCGGCGGCATGCACCTGAGCTATCAACTCGGGGCGGCCGTCGGCGCTGATCACCACACCCGGTAGCGGCTCGCCCAAGCGCGTGCGCAGCCAGGCCATCAGCTCGGTGCCGGTTTCGCCGTCATCCAGGTGGTAGTCCACCAGTGCCAGCTGCGGCCGCACGTTTTCACTCAGCAGGTGCTCGCACTCCAAGCGATTGCGTGCCGTCCATACCTGGCACCCCCAACGTGATAGCAGGCTGTGCATGCCGGCGAGGATGCTGTCCTCGTTGTCGATACATAGCACCTGGATGCCGGCCAGTGCTTGTCCATTGTGGTCGGGTTGGCTGAGTAGCACCGGCGGTTCGGCGTGCAAGGCCAGGGGAATGGTGACGCTGAATACGCTGCCTTTGCCTGGCCAAGAGCGTACTTCCAGCTGATGACCGAGCACTCGGCACAGCCCGTCAGCAATCGCCAGGCCCAGGCCCAGGCCTTTTTCAGCACGGGTCTGGTGGCTGTCCAGGCGTTTGAATTCCTCGAAAATCACCTTGCGTTTGTCTTCCGGTATTCCCGGTCCGCGATCCCAGACTTCCAGGCGCAGTTGCTGCCCCTGACGGCGTACGCCGAGCAGTACACGGCCCTTGGCGTAGCGGAAGGCGTTGGTCAGGAAGTTCTGCAGGATGCGCCGCAGCAGTTTGATATCGCTGTCGACCCGCAGGCGGCTGCCGCGCAGGCGGAAGTCCACGCCGTGTTCGGCAGCCAGCACCCTGAACTCCGCACCCAAGGTGTCGAACAAATTGTTCAGCATAAAGGCATGACGGTCCGGAGTGATGCGGCCGTTTTCCAGGCGCGAGATGTCCAGCAGGTCGCTGATTAGGTCCTCGGCCGAGCGCAGCGAGCTGTCCAAGTGGCGCACCAGTTCACGGGCATCGGCGGGCAGGGCGTCGTCCTGATGGGACAGGGCAGCGGAGAACAACCGCGCAGCATTCAATGGCTGCATCAGGTCATGGCTGACGGCGGCAAGAAAGCGGGTTTTCGACTGGTTGGCGGCTTCGGCTACGCCCTTGGCTTCGGTCAGCGCTTGGTTCAGTTGTGACAGCTCCTGGGTGCGCTCGCTGACGCGTTGTTCCAGGCCTTCGTTGGCGTCTTTCAGTGCGCGCTCGGCTTCACGGAACTCGGTGATATCAGTGAAACTCATGACAAAACCGCCGCCTGGCATCGGGTTGCCGATCAGCTCGATCACTCGGCCGTTGGGGAACAGTCGCTCTGAAGTGTGCGCCGTGCCCTGGCGCATCCAGTACAGGCGTTTGCTGACGTGCTCCTCGATATCTCCGCCGCCGAGCAGGCCGCGTTCGGCGTTGAAGCGGATCAGTTCAGCCACCGGGCGGCCAACATACACCTGGCCCTCGGGGTAATTGAACAGCTCTATATAACGGTGGTTCCAGGCCACCAGGCGCAGCGATTGGTCGACCACGCTGATGCCCTGGGTGATGTTCTCGATGGCGCCTTGCAGCAGTGCGCGGTTGAACTGCAGCACTTCCGAGGCTTCGTCGACGATGCGCACCACATCCTCGACCTGCATCTCGCGGCCTTCGATGGCCGCCTTGACCACCGCGCGGGTCGATGAGGCACCGAGCACACCGGCCAGAAGCCGTTCGGTGTGGGCGATCCATTCACTGTTGGCGGTCTGGTTGGGGTCGAAGCCTTTGCCCTGGCGGTAGGCGAAACGCATAAAGCTTTGCCGTGCGCGGTCTTCACCGACAAAACGGTTGGCCAGCAGCAACAGGTCGCCGACCTGCACCGCGAGCATGCTGCGGTTACTCGGTTTGTTGCCCAGGTCATGGCCGATAAAGCGCCCGGCCTGCCAGTGCTCGGCCACCCGGGTGCGCGAGAAGTAGGAAACCCAGGCAAACAGCAGGAAGTTGCCGGCCAGGGACAGCACCACCCCACGGGTCAGCGGGTCGACCTGAAAACCAATCGGCCCGTACAGCAGGGTGTGTATGCCCGGTAAGGCATCCACCGGCCAGCCCAGGCTGCGGGATACCAGCGGCATGACCAGGGTGTAGAACCAGATCAGCGCGCCCACGAACAGCCCGGCGAATACGCCCTGGCGGTTGGCCTGCTTCCACACCAATGCGCCGAACATCGCTGGGGCCAGCTGGCCGATGGCGGCGAAGGAGACCTGGCCGATGGTTGCCAGGCTGGCGTTGGAACCGAGCAGGCGGTAGCACACATAGGCCAACAGCAGAATTACCACGATGCTTACCCGTCGCGCGGTGAGCATCCAGTAACGGAAGGCTTCAAAGGGCCGTTCGGTGTTCTGCCGGCGCAGCAGCCAAGGCAGCAGCATGTCGTTGGAAATCATCGTCGACAGCGCCACTGACGCGACAATTACCATGCCGGTGGCCGCCGATGCGCCGCCGATAAAGGCCAACATGGCCAGCGCCGGATGGGCTTCGGCCAGCGGCAGGCTGATCACGAAGGAGTCCGGAGTGATACCGGCCGGCAGCAGCATCTGCCCGGCCAAGGCAATAGGCACCACAAACAGCGCGGCGAGTATCAGGTAGGCGGGGAACACCCAGCGCGCCAGGCGCAGGTCCTTGGGCTCGATGTTTTCCACCACGGCCACATGAAACTGACGCGGCAGGGCGATGATGGCGATCATCGCCAGCCCCGTCTGGGTCATCATCGCCGGCCAGTTCACGGTTTCTGCCCAGAAGCCCGCCAGTTCAGTGCTGGCTTTAGCCTGGCTGAACAAGTCGCCAAAACCGTTGTACAAGCCGTAAGTCACAAACGTGCCGACGGCGAGGAAGGCAAGCAGCTTGACCAGTGACTCGAAGGCAATTGCCAGGACCATGCCGCGGTGGTGTTCGGTGACATCCAGGTTGCGTGTGCCGAACAATATTGTGAACAGTGCCAGCACCAGTGAGACGATTAACGCGGTGTCCTGAGCGCCGGTGCCATTGGCGCCGGCGCCAGCGCCGCTGAGCAGGTTGACACCGAGCACGATGCCTTTGAGCTGCAAGGCGATATAGGGCAATACGCCCACCAGGCAAACCAGCGCCACTACTACAGCCAGCGTCTGGGATTTGCCGTAACGCGCGGCGATAAAGTCAGCAATCGAGGTGATGTTTTCCTGTTTGCTGATCATCACCATCTTCTGCAGCACCCAGGGGGTGAAGACTAGAACGATGATTGGTCCTAGATAAATCGGCAGGAATGACCACAGCTGCTCAGCGGCCTGGCCTACCGCGCCGAAAAACGTCCAGCTGGTGCAGTACACCGCCAGCGACAGGCTGTACACCCAGGCGCGAACCTTCGGATGCATGGGGGTGGCGCGGCGGTCGCCGTAGAAGGCGATGGCGAACAGAAGGGCCATGTAAATCAGCGCAACCGCGGCGATCAGCCCGCTAGACAGGGTCATGCAAACTCCGAAAACAAACTATAGGGGGCTGCCGGGGTCTTACCTGGCAGCGCAGCGGCTGCCCAGAGCCTACCGCATCAGCGTCCACGGCAGATGATGGGTGTCAGTCTCGCAGCAAAGTCGCGATGCGTCAGGCACGACCAAGGTCGCACTGGCGTAGAACCTGTTGCTGTTGTGGATTGTGCACACGTGTTGGCCCTGTTAGCGTGTCGCGCCTGCGACTCTGTCCGAGGAGGGACCCTATGTTCAAGCCGCAACTGATTACCCTGCAACGTGGTGGTTTGCGCATCGAGCCAATGGTCGATGCCGATATCCCGGCTTTGATCAGCCTGGCCGAAGCCAATCGCCAAGAATTGATCTACATGAGTGGCAGCCTGCGATTGGACTGGTACCGCCTAGGGTTGCTTGATCAGCGCGAAGGGCGGGCCTTGCCCTTTGTGATTCGCCTGGGCGACCAGCTGGTGGGCACTACCCGTTTCGGCGACTTCATGAACAGCTTGCCCGCCGCGGAGATTGGCTGGACCTGGCTGGATCGCAGCCAGCACGGCACGGGCCTCAATACCACCATCAAGTACCTGATGCTCAAGCACGCTTTTGAGCACTGGGGGCTGGTGCGCGTACAGCTTAAAACCGCTGCGAGTAACCTACGCGCGCAACGTGCCATCGAAAAGCTCGGCGCGCAGCGCGAAGGTCTGCTGCGTAACCATCGCCGCCTGGCCGACGGGCGTTTGGACGACAGCGTGTTGTACAGCATCACGGATCACGACTGGCCGGCGATCAAGCAGCAGCTGGAGGCGCGTTTCAGCGGTTGACTCATGGCGCAGGCACACAGCGAGCAGACACGGTTCTGGCAATCACGCGAGTTGGGCGGGGTAGAGCTGTTGCAGGCGCATTATGTTGAGCAGCGCTTTTCCCCGCATGTGCATGAAGGGTTTGTCTTCACCGTTATTGAACATGGTGCGCAGCGCTTTCGTCATCGCGGCAGCGATCATCTGGCGCCGGCCGGCAGCATGGTGCTGATCAACCCGGACGAGCTGCATACCGGCTCCAAAGCTCATGATCTGGGTTGGCATTACCGCGGTTTTTACCCGGACAATACGCAGGTATGCGGCGTGCTCGCGGAGCTGGAATGGGGTCAAAAGGGCATGCCGTCATTCGCGCTCAGCGTGCTGCATGATCCACAGCTGCATCACCAGTTCGTCACCTTGCATCAATTACTGGACAGCCAGGCGTCGGCGCTGCAGCTGCAAACTGCCTGGCGTGAGGCGATTCTGCTGCTGTTTCAGCGCCATGCGCATCTGCCTGAGGTCCTGGCACCAGGCCATGAGCCGCATGCGGTCAGCCGCGCCAAAGAATTACTCAGCAGCCAGCTGGCGTCGCCTCCTTCATTGGAGGAACTGGCGCAGGTGGTGGGCTTGTCGCCATTTCATTTCGCACGCGTATTCCGCCGCGCCACCGGCCTGCCGCCGCATAGCTGGCTGATGCAGCGCCGCCTGGAACAGGCTCGGGCGTTATTAAGGAATGGCTGTGCGCCGCTGAGTGTGGCGATGCAGCTGGGGTTTGCCGACCAGAGCCATCTGAGTCGGCAGTTCAAACAGGCCTATGGCGTGGCGCCAGGGCAGTATCGCCAGGCCCGCGCCATCCGTTAGCGCGTGGCAATCCAGATCAGCAACCCCGCCTGAAACACGCAGAAGGCCACCAGGCAGGTAATGGTGAAGCGCAGACCGTTGTCTTCGCGTTTGAAAACCTCAATGCGCTCTTCCAGTTTGCGTACTTTCACTTCCTGCTCGCGCAGGCTCTGGTCAGCCTGCTGCAGCATGCTGGCGGCGTCCAGCAACTCGACGATCTGCACTTTTTCCGTATGCCAGTCGCCATGCAGTGAGCTGACCCGTGGTGCGACGCAATGCGCCTTGATATTCAGTGGGTCAAGGTACTCGACGACAAAGCCCTGGGCCTGCAGGCAGTGGTCGCGACGCGCACGGGCTTCTTCACTGAAGGCGTCCTTGCTGGGCAGTATGGTGTTGGCCACTTGATAGTGGGCGAAGTGCTGACGCGCCCAGCTAATCCCCTGGGCCAGCATAAAGCGCCCTAAACCTCGGTTTTCCGGCTGCACCTGCAGTGCGCTGTCGGGGCCGAAACTGAGCAGGCGTTGTTCGTGATCGGCCCAGACTTCGAGAATATTCTGCTCCTTACGCACCCGCTGACCGGGGAGCTGCAAGCTTAAACGCAGCAAACTGTGTTGCTTGCCCAGCCGCTCGACGCGGCCGAACTGGATAAAGCGCAAGGGGCGTGCGCCAGTGTGGCGGTCGGTGGGCAAGGCGGTCAGGCGCAAGAGGCGAAAGTGCTCGGGCGCAAGATCGGCCCACGGGTGGGCTTGCTCGACGACATCCTGCGAAGCGGCGTCGGTATCGTTCTGTGGTTCTGGGTTGTCAGTCATACACGGCGATCCTGTGCGCGACATCTTCAGGTGTCGTCTGATGCGCTTATCGGCCGCCGCTCGGCTAACTGGAGGCTGGCTTTTTGCCGCTGCGCTGGATGAACTGGGCGATCTGCTCGCCCAGCCCCTGTGCCAACGGTAGCCGAGGATTGTCATAGCTGGCCAGTTGCGCCGGTAAATCCAGCGCGCTGATGCGCAGCAGATGGTTCATCCCGGGAATGATCAGCAACTCGGCATCAGGCTTGGCCGCCTGCAAGGCATGGGCATCGGCGACACTGACCTGAATGTCGTGGCTGCCTTGTACGATCAGCGCCGGAATCTGCAGGCGAGCAAAGGCCTGACCGGGGTTCTGCCGCAGCAGCGAAATCAAATAAGGCTGCACACTGGGACGAAACAGCACCTGCAAGTCTTTGGGCACTTGCGGGGTGAGTTGCCCGGCCAATAGGCGGTCAAGCAGGTGATTGCTCTGCGCCATGAAATGTGGGGGCAAGCGAGCGGCGAGTTGCTCACGCAATAACTGATCAATCGGCCGCGAGCTGCCGGCAATCGCCACCAGGGCATCGGCCTGGGCCTGTTCGGCCGCCAAGCTGGCAATCAGCGCACCTTCGCTGTGGCCGATCAGAATCAGCCGGTCAAACGCTGGATCAGTCCTGAGCAGCTGTGCCCAGCCCACGGCATCGCTGACATACCCCTCGACACTGAGGTCGCGTTCATCCGGGGTGGCGGCGCGGCTGGCGGCTACACCGCGTTTGTCGTAGCGAAGGCTGGCGATGCCCTGTTTGGCCAGACTTTGCGCCAGGCGCTTGAGGCTGTCGCTCTGGCCGCCTTCGGGGTTATTGCCGTCACGGTCGGTAGGGCCTGAGCCGGCAATCAGCAACGCCACGGCCACCGGCTTGGTGCTGCTGGGCTTGAGCAGCGTGCCGTGCAGCGTGCCTTGGCCGGTCTGCAGGCGCATGGGTTGCTGCACGCTGCTGTGTGCGGTGGTGGTGTGGGCGGCGTTGGGCGCGGCATTTAGCAGGGCGCTGCAGAAAAGAAGGGGCAACAGAAGAGCTCGGGTCATGGAAAGGAACTGCCGGGGGTGAGCATGTTGGACGTTTATCTGCCCTGAAGGTTCGAGGATGATCTGTGCGGACGCCACGGGTATACTCGCCGCCTTTATCCAAATGAGGCTTTGCGCCGGCTGGCGTAGCCTCGGAGCTGATTTTCGCGGAGCGTTTTGCACATGTCCGGCAATACCTACGGCAAGCTGTTCACTGTCACCACCGCCGGCGAAAGCCATGGCCCAGCGTTGGTCGCCATTGTCGATGGCTGTCCGCCGGGGGTGGAGATTAGCCTGGAAGACCTGCAGCGCGATCTTGATCGGCGCAAACCGGGCACCAGCCGTCATACCACCCAGCGCCAGGAAGCCGATGAGGTGGAAATACTTGCCGGGGTGTTCGAGGGCAAGACCACCGGTTGCTCGATTGGCCTGCTGATCCGCAATACCGACCAGAAGTCCAAAGACTATTCGGCGATCAAGGACTCCTTCCGCCCGGCCCACGCCGATTACACCTATCACCACAAGTACGGCGTACGTGACTACCGCGGTGGTGGCCGCAGTTCGGCGCGCGAGACCGCCATGCGTGTGGCCGCCGGTGCCATCGCCAAGAAATACCTGGCGACTCAGGGCATCGTCATTCGCGGCTACATGAGCCAGCTCGGCCCGATTGAAATCCCGTTCAAGACCTGGGACAGCGTCGAACAGAACGCTTTCTTCAGCCCCGATCCGGACAAGGTGCCGGAGCTGGAAGCCTATATGGACCAGCTGCGCCGTGATCAGGATTCGGTTGGGGCGAAGATCACCGTGGTTGCCGAGGGCGTGATGCCCGGCCTGGGCGAGCCGATTTTCGACCGCCTGGACGCCGAACTGGCCCATGCGCTGATGAGCATCAACGCGGTCAAGGGTGTGGAAATCGGCGCGGGGTTCGCCAGCGTGGCGCAGCGTGGCACTGAGCACCGTGACGAGATGACCCCTGAAGGTTTCCTCTCGAACAATGCCGGTGGCATTCTCGGTGGGCTCTCCAGCGGCCAGCCGATTGTTGCGCACCTGGCGCTCAAACCGACCTCGAGCATCACCACGCCGGGGCGCTCGATCGATGTTCACGGCAACCCGGTGGATATCATCACCAAGGGCCGTCACGACCCTTGCGTGGGCATCCGCGCTACACCAATCGCTGAGGCGATGATGGCCATCGTGCTGATGGACCACCTGCTGCGCCATCGCGCGCAGAATGCCGATGTGCGGGTCAGCACGCCGGTGCTGCCACAGCTGTGATCAGCGCTGCTGCGCGGCCACGTGCGCTCCGCAGCACGCTGCCGGGTTTGTGCTCAGCATGAGCCCGGTTTTGCCGTACTGGCGTCTGTCCGGTTTCTATTTCTTCTATTTCTCGCTGCTCGGCGCCACCGCGCCCTTTCTCGCGCTGTATTTCGATCACCTGGGGTTTTCCGCTGCGCGGATCGGTGAGCTGATCGCCATTCCCATGCTGATGCGCTGCATTGCGCCGAATATCTGGGGTTGGCTGGGCGATCACACGGGCCAGCGCTTGGCCATTGTGCGCTTTGGCGCGATCTGCACGCTGCTGTGTTTTGCCGGCATCTTTGTCAGCCAGAGTTACGCCTGGCTGGCGTTGATCATGGCGCTGCATGCGTTCTTCTGGCACGCGGTGCTGCCGCAGTTCGAAGTCATCACCTTTGCCCATCTCAAGGAGCAGGCCGCGCGCTACAGCCAGATCCGTCTGTGGGGCAGCATCGGCTTTATCGTCGCAGTGGTGGGCCTCGGCAAGCTGTTCGAGTTGCTCAGCCTGGATGCCTATCCCTGGGCGCTGATTCTGATCATGAGCGGTATCGTCTTGAGCAGTTGGTGGGTGCCTAATGCACAGCCGCAGTTGCGCCCCAACACCCTGGAGCAGGGCGGCTTTCTCCAGCAACTACGGCGGCCGGGGATTCTCGCCTTCTACCTCAGCGCCGGGCTGATGCAGTTGAGCAATGGCCCGTACTACACCTTTCTCAGTTTGCACCTGGAAGCACTCGGCTATTCGCGCGGGGTGATCGGCCAGTTGTGGGCGCTGGGCGTATTGGCCGAAATCGTGCTGTTTATGGTCATGGCCCGGTTGCTGGCGCGCTATTCCCTGCGTACCGTGCTGCTGGCGAGCTTTCTGATTACTGCCGTGCGCTGGCTGTTGCTGGGTAATCTGGCTGGGCACTTGCCGGTACTGCTGTTCGCTCAGCTGATGCATGCGGCGACTTTTGGCAGTTTCCATGCGGCGGCCATGCATTTTGTTCAGCGTAGCTTTGCCGATCGCCAACAGGGGCAAGGCCAAGCCTTGTATGCCGCGCTGGCGGGCGTGGGCGGCGCACTCGGCGCGTTGTATTCGGGCTATAGCTGGCACGGCCTCGGTGCGGCCTGGACCTTTGCCATCGCCAGCCTGATTGCCCTGGCGGCTGCGGTGATTACCGCGCGCTATATGCGCGATGAGCGGCCCTGAACCTTTAGCTGTTGAATTGAACCGCTGACTTGAAACCGACTGTACGAGAGCCTTGAGCATGAGCAGCCTGACCGTCTACCACCAGTCTTCGCCCGAGTACCCGAACAAGCTGCTGACTCACGCCGAGGACATCGCCAGCACTCTGGCGGCTGTTGGCGTGCAATTCAGTCAGGTGCCGGTTCAGCAGGCGGTCACGGCTGGTACAGCCAGTGACGAACTGCTGGCGGCCAGCCGCGTACAGGTCGACCAGCTGATGACCGCGCATGGCTACGCCACTGCCGAGGTGCTGAGCCTGTGTGATGAGCGTGGTGAGGGCAGTGAGCTGGCTCGCCGCCTGCGCGCAGAACAATCTTGTCAGCCGGCCCACCTACATTACTACCTGGCCGGGCGTGGCCTGCTGGCGCTGCATCTCGGCGAGTACGTCTACAGCCTGTTGTGCGAGAAGGGTGATCTGCTGCTGTTGCCCGCCACTACGGCGCATTGGTTCGATGGCGGCGAGCATCCACGGTTTGCCGTGCTGCGTCTGTTTGACAGCGCGAAGGTGCCTGATTTTGTGCCTGTCGCGGGTGAGTTTGCCGCCGCCTTTGCGGGGCTGGATGACTGCTGATAGGTAAAGCGGCTGAACTCTTCAGGCCAGCGTCTATCCTACTTAAGCGATCCCTTCGCATAGGAGCGACACCATATGGGTTCAATGTTCAACGGTTTACTGGGTCTGGTCATTCTGGCGCTGGATATCTGGGCGATTCTCAGCGTCATCAAAAGCAACGCCGAAACGGGTATCAAGGTGTTGTGGATCTTGCTAATCGTACTGTTGCCGGTGATCGGTCTGATCATCTGGGCGCTGTTGGGGCCTCGCGGTACGGTCAAGTTCTAGTCATGCGGCGGGCCGGCGTGTGGTGGTTGGCGCTTTGCCTGTTGAGTGGCGCGGTTCAGGCCAGCGATAAGCACGCCTGGACTGCGCTTCGTGAAGGTCGCGCCGTACTGCTATTGCGCCATGCCACAGCGCCCGGTACGGGTGATCCGGCGAATTTCCAGCTGAATGATTGCCGCACCCAGCGCAACCTCAATCAAGTTGGCCGTGAGCAGGCGCAGCGCTGGGGACAGTTGTTGCGTAGTCAGTGGATCGAGCCGCTTCTGCTCAGCAGCCGCTGGTGCCGCGCTCAGGACACAGCCCGCGAAATGGGCTTGGGCGCAGTCGAAGCGCTGCCTGCCTTGGATTCATTCTTTCAAACACCCAACACCGCCCGTGAGCAAACTGCCGCGCTGATCGAGCAGATCAATTCACAACCGCGTGGTGCGCCGTTGGTGCTGGTCTCCCATCAGGTCAATATCACTGCGCTAACTGGCATCTACCCGGCATCTGGCGAGGGTCTGATTCTGGCGTTGCCGCTAGAGGCTCCGGCGCGCGTGCTGGCGCGGGTTCAACCCTAGGCTAAATACTCAGCAAGCGCTGTTCCGGCAGCTGCGCCCCTTCGAGCTTAAGCAAAAGCGCCTTGCGCGGCAGACCGCCGGCATAACCGGTGAGGCTGCCGTCACGACCGATTACACGATGGCAGGGAATGATGATGGCAATCGGGTTTGCGCCATTGGCTGCGCCGACGGCGCGCACCGCCTTGGGCCGCGCGATCTCGGCGGCGAGGGCGCTGTAGCAGCTGGTTTGGCCAAATGGGATGGTCTGCAGCGCTTGCCAAACGGCTTGCTGAAACGCCGTACCTTTCGGCGCCAGGCGTACTTCGAAACGCTGCCGACGCCCGGTGAAATACTCATCCAGCTGTCGGCACACTTCATCCAGCTCATCGGCGGAGCTGCGCCAGTGTTCGCCGATATGCCAGGGCTTGTCATCGATATCCATCAGCAGCTTTTGCAGGCCGGTTTCGTCAGCGGCCAACAGCAGGCGGCCAATCGGGCTGTCGTGGTAGCGGTAGAACATCCGGCGTCATCCCTCTGAGTAGTTGTGCCACAGGTGCGCGGCGGCATAGGCGCGCCAAGGTCGCCAGGCTTCGGCGCGGGCCTTGAGCTGTTTGGCGTCGATGCCTTCTGGCCCCCACACCGGCGCCTTGAGCAGGCCCAGGTCGCTGGCGGGAAATGCATCGACCTCGCCAAAGGCGCGCAGGGCAATGTATTCCGCCGTCCACGGGCCGATGCCGGGTAGGGCACACAGCTGCTCGACAAAGGCTGTGTAGCCGTTTTGCAAATCCAGACGCAGTGCCCCGCTGGCCACCTGCCCAGCGAAGTGCTGCAAGGTCTGCACGCGTTTGCCGGGCATGCCAATGCCGTCCAGATTGGCGTCAGCAATGGCTGCGGCTGTGGGGAACAGCCGTTGAATATCGGTCGCATCGGCAAACTGCAGTGATTCACCCAGACGCGTAACCAGGCGGCCGGTGATGGTCACTGCCGCCTTGACCGTAACCTGCTGACCCACAATGGCGCGAACGGCCTGCTCGAACGGCTCGAAAGCAGTCGGCAGGCGTAAGCCGGGATTTCGCGCAACCAGCGGGCCGAGCTGCGTATCGTTGGTAAAGTGCGCGCTGATCTGCTGCGGCTGGCAGTCCAGATCAAACATTTTGCGCACCCGCGCAGTAAGCGTCGCCAGACAGGTCTGCAGCGATTCGCTGTAGTGCAGCTGCAGCGCGTGCTGATCAGCCAGGGGTTGCACGCGGAACCAACCACGTTGGCCATCCAGGTGCACGCTGCGCGCGTAACTGTGCGCTTGCAAGCTTTCCACCCCAGCCAGGGCACGGAGGGCAAAGTGCGCGTGGAATTGTTGCCACTGCCAGGGCCGTTGATAGCTCAGAAGCAGAGTGTGGGGTGATTGGTTCATGGCCGAACAATAACCGCCGTTCGGCTGGCTGTCAGCGCAGAACTGACTTTCAAACTGGCGTTTACCCTCTCCCAGGCTTGGGAGAGGGTGCGTGCTAGCTAGGCGCTGGCCACGCGCTGATGCAACTGATGCGACAGCTGCTCCAGCTGTTGGCCCAGGTGCACCAGCGACTCCTGAGCATCCAGCAGTTCGGCGCTGGCGGCACGCTGGCGCTGGCTGGCATCGCGTTGCGCGGCGCTGTTGTCGCGCACGTGCAGCAGTTGCTGGTGCGCCTGGGTAAGCGCCTGGCTGTGTTGCAAGATCGAGCTGGAGAGGTTGTCAGTCAGCCCGGCGTTGCTGCTCAGCGCGCTGCCTACTTCACTGACCTGCATCGCCCCGGTGTCGATGATCTGCTGCGACTGGCCCAGTACGTTCTGTACGGTGTCGGCGGTTTCATTGCTGCGCTGTGAGAGGTTACGTACTTCATCGGCCACCACCGCAAAGCCGCGGCCATGCTCGCCAGCCCGCGCCGCTTCGATGGCGGCGTTAAGCGCCAGTAGATTGGTTTGCTGGGCGATGGCGCTGATCATCTGCATGGATTCGGCGATGCGCTGGTTGCTCTGCTGAATGGCCTGCATGCTGGCTTGGGCATCTTCCATACGCTGTGCGCAGACATTCACCTGGCTGCTGCTGTGCTGGGTGTCCTGGCTGAGTTGCTGCATATGGCCGGTGCTAGCGGCGAGGCTGTCGAGCACTTCATGCAGGGCCAGATCCAGCTGGTGCATGGCATCGGCCTGCTGTTGCACATCTGTATCGATGCTCTGGCAGCGCTGGCGGATACCACCGAGGGTCTGTTGCAGCTTGCCGGCCATCTGTAGCAAGTCGCTAGCGGTGCTGCGCACGTCATCGACGATGCCACCGAGTTGATCCTGATTACGCGCGGCGCGCTGACCGAACTCGCGGGATTCATTGAGAGCCTGTTCGGCATCGGCCAGGGCCTGATTACGCAGTTGCGCGCTGTACCACTGCGCCAACCAGACGGTCAGTACGGGCAGGATGTAACCCGAGTAGGTGTTGACGGCAGCATCCCGTGGGCTCAGTTCGAACACCGGCAGGCTGGCGCCACTGCGTTCCAGGCGGATCAGCCAGAACACGAACAGCACCTGAACCAGGCTCCAGACCATGGCGCTGCGGGCGCCGGCCAGCAGGTAAGCGAATACGATAATCACCGCCGGCCAGTAGATATGCGCCGAATGCAGGCCGCCCAGTTGATAGATCAGCAGCATCGAGTAGCTGGCCATGCAGGCCAGGGCCATGTTCGCGGCGACCGCCAGCGGCAGCACGGCACTGCGCAGTACCAGCAACATCAGTGGCATGCCGAGCACCAGCAGCAACGAGCCATACATCAATGCGTCGTTGCCAAGGCGGCCCCACTTGATACAGCTGTACAGGCCAATGACCACGCTGCACAGGGCACTGAAGGCGAGGGTACGGGCCAACAGGATGCTGGCCTGGTCGGTCAAATCATGTGGCAGGAACTGCCCAAGAAAACCCTGTCGCATGAAAACTCCAGTCAGTAGGTTGTTCAGCAGTATCGGCGCAAATGGTCGCCAGCTTGAGGGTGGAAAGTGCCAATTTGGCGGATGAAATAGCAAAGTGCCATCTGCGCCGACGACTTGTCAGTCGCTCTTTCACACCAATCCTTGGCGGTACTGCCCAGGCGTGAGGCCTTTCCAGCGTTTGAAGGCATGCAGGAAATTCGACACCTCGCTGTAGCCCAGGCGTTCGGCAATCTCCTCCTGGCTTAGGCTGGCGATGGACAGCAGTTCCTCGGCCAGGGCCTGACGCACTTCTTCCTGCAACTGGCGAAAGCTGCTGCCTTGCTCTTCCAGACGGCGACGCAGGGTACGGCTGCTGATGTTCAGTTCGCAGGCGATGACTTCCATGTCCGCCAGCCGTCCCGGTGTGCTCAGCAGGCGATCACGAATCTGTCCGGCCAGGCCGCTGCGCACCTGACGTTTAGCCAGCAGGGCCTGGCATTGCTGCTCGCAGAGCTGAGCGCTGTGCGGATTGGCGCGGGGCAGTGGCAGATCAAGCAGGTGACGGGAAAAGCTGATGCGGTTCTCTGCGCAGGCAAACTCCGGCAGCAGGCCGAATTGCTCGATAAAGCGTGCAGTATCAGCTGGCGCCGGCATGCTCAGTTGTACGCGATCCAGGGGCATGCGGTTGCCGGTCAGTTCGCGCTGAATCACCATCACTGCCACGGTGTCGCGCAGCAGGAGAAAGTCGCGCACCTGATCCGGCAAATGGCTGCCGTCCAGCTGCAGATGCGCCTGGTCGGCGTCTTCACGCAAGCTGATGCGGTTAAAGGCAAAGGTCAGGTCCAGGTAGCGCAGGCCGAGGTCGGCAGCCTGGCGGAAGCTCTGACTGCTGAGCAGGGCGTAACCCCAGATGCCATAGGTGGTCAGTTGATAGCGCAAACCGGCTTGCAGGCCGAGGTCATCCCGGCTAGGCAGGGCCTCGATCAGGTTGCGGATCAGCTGCAGCTCCTGCGCACCTTCGATTTCACTGTGCAGCTCGGCCAGTTGCAGGGGGCTGAGTCCGGTGTCGCGCAGGCAGTGTTCGACACTCAAACCATGGTCGAGGCCCAGCTGGGTCAGCAGTTGCACACTGGTGATGCTGCGTCGTGGCAGGCTGTAGGGAAGAGCCGACATGCAGTTATCCGCTGATTTGTCCGAAAGTCACAACCGATTGGCCGACTATGCCATAACCTCTCACGTGCCGTGCAAGTAGCATCTTGGTATCCGCACTGTTTGCGGTTGGGGATATAACAATGCACAACACTTCCCAGAACCAGGCCCCGTTGCGCGTGCTGATTATCGGCAGCGGCTTTGGCGGCCTGGGCATGGCCATCCAGTTACAGAAAGCCGGGATCGAAGATTTTCTGATCCTGGAAAAGGCCGCAGAAGTCGGCGGCACCTGGCGTGACAACAGCTATCCGGGGGCGGCCTGCGATGTGCCGTCGCACCTGTATTCGTTTTCCTTCGAGCCGAAAACCGACTGGAGCCGCAAGTTCGCGCCCCAGGCGGAAATCCACGGCTACATGCTGCATTGCGTGGCCAAGTACCAGTTGCGGCCGCGTATTCGCTGCAATGCCGAAGTGGCGTCTGCCGCTTTCGATGCGGCCGCAGCGCTGTGGCGGGTAACCCTGAGCACTGGCGAAGAACTCTGCGCCGAGGTGCTGATCAGCGCCTGCGGCCAGCTCAATCAGCCGGCCTATCCAGCGTTGCCGGGAATTGAGCAGTTCGCCGGGGAGGCCTTTCACTCGGCGCGCTGGCGGCATGACCTGGACCTCAACGGCAAGCGCGTGGCGGTGATCGGCACCGGCGCCTCGGCGATCCAGTTTGTTCCGCAAATCCAGCCCAAGGTCGAGCAGCTGCAGCTGTTTCAGCGCTCGCCGGCCTATGTGCTGGCCAAGCCGGACCGCGCCTATCGGCCGTGGGAACTAGCGGTAATGCGCCGGCTGCCCTGGCTGCAACGCATCGACCGCGGCCTCAAGTACCTGCAACACGAGGTGCGCGGCCTGGCGTTTATCAGCATGCCGTGGCTGATGAAGCTGTTTCGCTTCAGCTTCGAACGGCACCTTAATCAGCACATCAGTGATCCGCAGCTGCGCACTCAGCTGCAGCCGAATTACCCCATGGGCTGCAAGCGCATCCTGATCAGCAATGACTATTTCCCGGCCCTGGCGCAGCCCAATGTGGCGGTGATCAGCGAGGCGATCAGCCGCGTCGGCGAGCGCGCCATCATCACCGCCGATGGCCGCGAGCACCCGTGCGATGTACTGATCTACGGCACCGGCTTTGCCGCCACGGATTTTCTCGCGCCGATGCAGATTCGCGGCCTCGGCGGGCAGGAGTTGAACCAGGCCTGGCGCGACGGCGCCGAGGCGTACAAGGGCATCAGCGTCAGCGGTTTTCCCAACCTGTTTATTCTTTACGGGCCGAATACCAACCTGGGGCATAACTCGATCATTTATATGCTCGAAAGTCAGTTCCGTTACGTGCTCGGCTGCATCGATTTGCTGCGCCAGCAAGGCGCCCGTTATGTCGACGTAAAAGCCGCAGTACAGCAGCGCTACAACCAGCAAATTCAAGCCAGCTCACATCGAACGATATGGGAGCAGGGCTGCTCAAGCTGGTACAAAACCGCCTCCGGCAAAAGCACCAATAACTGGCCGGGCTATACCTTCACTTACCGCCAGCAGACCCGCGCACCGGAGCTTGATGACTATGAATGCACCCGTTGAATTCACCGCGCCGGCGGCCGATCAGGCACTTCTGCGCAGCGTTTTGCGTACCAGCCTGCGCCTGCTGTTCCGTGGTCTGGTACGCCCACCCATGCCGATTGCCGGACAGCGCGCGGTGCTGCGCCTGCTGACAGCCGCCAGCCCGGCGCCGCGCGGTATCACCCGTAGCGCCGGCACCTTGGGCGGGCGATCCTGTGAGTGGCATAAACCACAGAGTGGTCGCGGCACGGTACTGCTGTACCTGCATGGCGGTGCATACCTGATCGGCGGAGCGAATACCCACCGCACGATCTGCTCGACCCTGGCCAAACGCGGACAGATGGATGTGTGCGCGCTGGATTACCGCCTGGCACCTGAGCATCAATATCCGGCGGCTCGCGAGGATGCGTTGGCCGCGTTTCAGGAGCTGCTGACGCTGGGTTATACGCCCGAGCAGATCGTGATTGGCGGCGACTCGGCTGGTGGCAACTTGGCGTTGATTACCAGTTTGCGTTTGCGTGATCTGGATCTGCCGCAACCGGCAGCGTTGGTGTGCTTCTCTCCGGTCACTGACTTTACCGGTACGCAGCTGCACGAGCCGCCAGCCGGTGACCCGCTCATCCACCGCAAATGGGTGGAGCAGGCGCTGGCGCTGTATTGCCCGGCGGGTTTGGCCCACGACGACCCTGGCTTGTCGCCGCAGTTTGCCGATCTGCATGGCCTGGCCCCTGTATTGATTCAGGTCGGTGAAGACGAGATTTTGCGTAACGACAGCCTGCGCTTTGCCGACAAGGCCCAGGCGGCGGGTGTGGATGTACGCCTGCAGCGTTATCCGAACCTGTGGCACGTGTTCCAGGCCCACGCGGGCATGCTCAAGGCCGCTGATTTTGCCCTTGCCGAAGTGGTGAGCTTTCTGCGCGAGCGGGGCTGCTGAGTGAACAATATTCTGATTACCGGCGCCGCGTCAGGGATCGGCGCCGCCACCGCGAGGTTGTTTCATCAACACGGCTGGCAGGTTGGGCTGCTGGATATCAACCACCAGGCGCTGACTCAGTTGGCCGGTGAGTTGGGTAACGTCTGGCATGCCGAGCTGGATGTGGCCGACCCGGCGGCAGTCAAGGTCGCCCTGGCGGACTTCTGCGCCCTGCATGGCGGTCAGTTGCGCCTGCTGTTCAACAGCGCGGGGATTCTGCGGTGCGGGCACTTCGAGGACATCGAATTGAGCGAGCATGCGCGCATTCTGCAGATCAACGTGCAGGGGCTGCTAAATATGACCCACGCGGCCTTTCCTTATCTGAAAGCCACGCCCGACGCCCAGGTGATCAATATGGGCTCGGCCTCCGGGCTATATGGCGTGCCGCATCTGGCCAGCTATTCGGCCTCCAAGTTCGCCGTGCGCGGGCTGACCGAGGCGCTGGACCTCGAGTGGGCCAAGCATGGTATCCGCGTCGGCGACCTGATGCCGCCGTTTGTCAGCACGCCGATGCTTAACAACCAACGCTTCCAGGCCCCGGTATTGCGCCGTCTGGGCGTCAATCTTGAGGCTGAAACCGTGGCTCAGGCCGTTTTGGCGCAAACTCGCAGCCGTGCGGTACACCGGCCTATCAGCCGACAATTCAAGCTGCTGTACTGGTCCGGCCAGCTGACACCCGCCTGGCTGACCCGGCGCATCATGGCCTGGCTTAGTCGCGACTGATTGATTGGCTGTATGGCTGAAACAACTTTCGCTGGGCAAATGCGCGTTGATGGGACTAGTCTGCAACTAACGCTTCTGACTTGTTCGCTCTGAACAAGCCTGCGTTGACCAGCCCTGGTTTCAGGTCTGGCTTATGACATATCAAGCAGCACATCGCTTGATTCTCGGGCGGCACTGCAATCGGTGCCGCAACACCGCTGAGGCTCTGGCGGTAGCAATGGGAAAGCGTTTACCAGGTCGTAGCACTGCAGTATCGACACCTAGTTGGTTCTTTAGCGTCCTGTAAATTTGTCCATCGCCTGAGGAGGTCACTTCATGAGCACA
Source organism: Pseudomonas sp. OTU750018 (assembly GCF_011636575.1). Taxonomy (NCBI): domain Bacteria; kingdom Pseudomonadati; phylum Pseudomonadota; class Gammaproteobacteria; order Pseudomonadales; family Pseudomonadaceae; genus Pseudomonas; species Pseudomonas sp. OTU750018. The sequence continues at coordinate 70,892 of NZ_JAAPAU010000001.1, read as the reverse complement.
GCCTTGCACGATGATGTCAGTAACGGGGTTTTACGGCGGATGAAGGAGGGTGGCTTCGACTTTGCCAGCTTCCATCCCATCGAGTTCTACGCCCTTTTCCCTGATGAAGAGCGGGCCCGCATGGCCACCCGCAAATTTCGAGGTGAGTCTTTACACGCCCTGGTGACCGAGCGTGATGACGGTGTCTGGCACCTGCAAGTCAGTAAAGTAATGTTCGCGACATACCACGGCATCGACGACTTCGAGCATGACCTGGAGTCAGTCGTGGCCCCGCTTGGCGGCAAACTGGATGGGTGGGGTGTTACCCAGGAGGTAAGGCAGCCCTGAGAACCTGTCTACGGTCTACTGCGCGTCGGCCCTGCTGTGTTAAAAACAGGCTGGGACGCGGCGTCTCGGAATGCTCATTTACAGCCCGTAAACTCCGCTTCCTCGCCTGTTTTTGCCTTGCATGGCTCTAGCTCGCGAGATCGTAAACAGGTTCTGCAATCCAAACACGGGCCGGCCATAAGCTGGCCCGTGTCATTTCTACCTCGTCGACGCGCCCCCAGCCAATCGCCCCTCGACCCCAGGCCGTGCTTTGCTTCAGACTTGGCGCATGACTGACATCCTGATTCTTACCCATATCGATTACTGCCCGCCGGCCCACCTGGGCAAGGTGCTTGAGCAGGCTGGCCACACCTATAACGTGCTGCGCGCGGATCTAGGCGAGCTGGACGGCATTGATCTGGACCGACCCAAGGCCGTGGCCATCATGGGCGGGCCGATGAGCGTCAATGATCCGCTGCCCTGGCTGGCCACCGAGGTCGCAGCGCTGCAGCATTTTATCCGCCGCGATATTCCGCTGATCGGCCACTGTCTGGGCGGCCAGCTGTTGGCCAAGGCGCTAGGCGCGGACATCAGCCGCATGCCTTACACCGAAAGTGGCTGGCAGCAGCTGACCCGTCTTGACCAGGCGGCGCCCAGCCCCTGGTTGCAGCATTTGCCTGAACAGTTCCCGATCTTCCAATGGCATGGCGACAGCTTTGCTATTCCTGAGGGCGCCCAGCCCTTGCTCAGCAGCCCCTGGTGCAGCAACCAAGCGTTTGCCTGGGGCGATAAAATCCTGGCCCTGCAAGGCCACCCGGAAATGGATGAAGCCCTGGTGCGCCAGTGGCTCGGCGACTGGCACCACCTGCTGGATGAAAGCCAGCCCAGCCAGCAGAGTAGGGCGCAGATGCTCGACCAACTGCCCGCCAAAGTTGCCGAACTGAACCGTGTAGCAGAAGGCTTCTATCGCCACTGGCTGCAACTGGCCGGGTTCTGATGCTCGGCTAGGGTGGATGACGCTTTCCCATCCACCAATGGTTACCGTGCGGTGCATAAAAAGAGCGTTATCCACCCTACGGACTGGGCGCCTTAAAATGGCGCGCCCTGCAACTCGGCGGTCACGATTGCGCCCTGGCTTGGTGCGTTGCTTGTGTCGTAAATACTCAAGTTATTGATTTAAAACATTTTTATTGTATGGCGCGGGCCTTGCAAAGCTGTCTCTATGTCCGGGTGACAAGGAGTACGGCATGGTCCGCACCTTTTATGACGAGATGTACGACGCGAGTGGCGCTGTCCGCCCGCACTACCAAGCGTTTGCCCGCTGGTTAGCGGATACGCCGGATGAACTGCTGGCCCAGCGCCGCCGGGAAGCCGACTTGCTGTTCCACCGCGCCGGTATCACCTTCACCCTGTACGGCGACGACCAGGGCACCGAGCGGCTGATCCCGTTCGACATCATCCCGCGTAGCATCCCTGCCAGCGAATGGCGCATCGTCGAACGCGGCTGTATCCAGCGCGTGCAGGCGCTGAATATGTTCCTCGCCGACCTCTACCACGACCAGCGCATCATCAAGGCCGGCATCGTGCCCGCCGAGCAGGTGCTGGCTAACGAGGGTTACCAGATCGCCATGCAGGGCCTCAACCTGCACCGCGACCTCTACGCCCATATCGCTGGGGTCGACCTGGTGCGCGACGGTGACGGCAGCTACTACGTGCTGGAAGACAACCTGCGCACGCCCAGCGGCGTCAGCTACATGCTCGAAGACCGCAAGATGATGATGCGTCTGTTCCCCGAGCTGTTTGCTGCGCAGCGCGTGGCGCCGATCGATCACTACCCGAACCTGCTGCTCGATACGCTCAAATCCTCCAGCCCGCTGGATAACCCCAACGTCGTGGTGCTGACGCCGGGGCGCTTCAACAGTGCCTACTTCGAGCATGCCTTCCTCTCCCGCGAAATGGGCGTGGAGCTGGTAGAAGGCGCGGACCTGTTTGTGCGCGACGACAAGCTGTTTATGCGCACCACCGCCGGTGCCAAGCAAGTGGATGTGGTCTACCGCCGCCTCGACGACGCCTTCCTTGATCCATTGGCTTTCAACCCCGATTCCATGCTCGGCGTGCCTGGCCTGCTGGCCTGCTACCGCAGCGGTAATGTGGTGCTGGCCAACGCCATTGGCACCGGGGTGGCGGACGATAAATCGATCTACCCCTATGTCGACGACATGATCCGCTTCTACCTCAGCGAAGAGCCGATCCTGAAAAACGTACCGACTTTCCAGTGCCGCAAACCGGCCGAGCTGTCCCACGTGCTGGCCAACCTGGAACACCTGGTGGTCAAGGAAACCCAAGGTTCCGGCGGCTACGGCATGCTGGTTGGCCCGGCAGCCACCAAGGCCGAAATCGAAGACTTCCGCGCCCGCCTGATTGCCCGTCCCGAGGCCTATATCGCCCAACCGACCCTGTGCCTGTCGACCTGCCCGACCTTTGTTGAACGCGGCATCGCGCCTCGGCATATCGACCTGCGGCCATTCGTTCTATCCGGCAAGGAAACCCGCATCGTCCCCGGCGGCCTGACCCGCGTCGCGCTGCGCGAAGGCTCGTTGGTGGTCAACTCGTCCCAGGGTGGCGGCACCAAAGACACCTGGGTGGTGGAGGACTAACCATGCTTTCAAGAACTGCCTCTGATCTGTACTGGATGTCGCGCTACCTGGAGCGCGCGGAAAACCTCGCGCGCATGCTTGAAGTCAGCTACTCGCTGTCGCTGATGCCGCAGGACGGCCGCGGCGATGGTTTGGAAGAACTGGCTTTGCCGCTGCTGATTACCGGCACCCTCGACGATTACCTGGAGCGCCACGGCCCGCTGCACGCCGAGCGCATGCTGCACTTCTTCGCCCTCGATGCGACCAATCCGGCGAGCATCTACTGCTGCCTGCAGGCCGCGCGCAGCAACGCCCACGCCGTGCGCGGGCGGATCACCGCCGACATGTGGGAAAACATCAACGCCACCTGGCTGGAAATCCACGGTATCGCCCAGCAAGGCCTGAGCCGCTACGGCATCAGCCGTTTCTGCGAATGGGTCAAGGAGCGCTCGCACCTGTTCCGTGGCGCCACCTTCGGCACCATCATGCGCGGCGACCCGTACCGCTTTATCCGTCTCGGCACCTTTATCGAGCGCGCCGACAATACCCTGCGTCTGCTTGATGCGCGCTACGAGATGCTCGGCGAAGACATCGACGAAGTAGACGGCCGACCGGCACGCAGCTACTACCAGTGGACCGCGTTACTCCGTGCGTTGTCCTCGTTCGAGGCGTTTGCCGAGATCTACCGTGGCTCGCCCGGTACGCGCAAAGTCTCCGAACTGCTGCTGCTACGCGCTGACGTGCCGCGTTCGTTGCGCGCCTGCATGGACGAACTCAGCCTGATGCTCGCCAGCCTGCCAGGCGACAACGGCCGCCCAGCCCAGCGCCTGGCTGCCGAACTGGAAGCGCGACTGCGCTATACCAGCATCGAAGAAGTACTCGACGAGGGCCTGCACGCCTGGCTCACCGATTTCATCCTGCTGGTTCGCCAGCTGGGCCAAGCCATCCAAAGTTCCTACCTGGAGGTCGCATGAGACTGTCAATCAGCCACGACACTACCTATCACTATGAAGACCAGGTGCGTACCAGCATCCAGTACCTGCGCATGACCCCGCACGACAGCGAACGCCAGCAGGTACTCAGCTGGGAATTGACCCTGCCGCGTCCGGTGCGCGCCCAGCTCGATCCCTACGGCAATATCCTGCATGTGCTGACCATGGATGAGCCGCATGAATCCATCGTTATCGGCGCCCGTGGCCAGGTGGAAATCGACGAAGCGCGGGAAGCCGAGCACGAAAGTCAGTCGGCGCTGCCGTTTCTGCGCTTTACCCGCTTGACCGAAGCCGACGAAGCCCTGCGCGAGTTTGCCAAACTGCAAAGCCGCAGCCGCCCGGACCGCAGCGGCCTGATCGACCTGATGCATGCGTTGAATGCGCATATCCGTTACCAGCCGGGCAGCACCGCCGTGGAAACCAGCGCCAGTGAAGCCTTCGCCGGCGGCAAGGGCGTCTGTCAGGATCACGCTCACGCCTTCCTGGCCTGCGCGCGCAGCCTGGGCGTTCCGGCGCGCTATGTCTCGGGTTATCTGTTTACCGACAGCGAAGACCACCTGGCCAGCCACGCCTGGGCCGAAGCCTGGCTGGACGACGCCTGGTACAGCTTTGATGTGACTAACTGTCTGGCCAAGCCGGAGCGGCATTTGAAGTTGGCCGTGGGCCTGGACTACCTGGATGCCTGCCCGGTGCGTGGCATGCGCCGGGGCGGTGGCATCGAGCAGATGCATGCGCAGGTGGAGGTTGCACCGCTGGTGCGGGTGCAACAGCAGTAGCTTTTAAAGCTCCCTCTGCCCGCTTGCGGGAGAGGGTTGGGGAGAGGGCTTTTCAATGGCGTAGGACGCCGGTATTAAATGAAGCCTGCTTCGTAGGGTGGGTTAGTGGCGCTGATCCGAGATTGATGGTTCAGCTCGGTGCTTGAGCGCCATGTAACCCGCCAAGCGGTGGTCGCCGTTGTTCCTGCTGACGCTTTTAGCGGTCGCTGTGCAATTCACTTGCGGCGGTCGGCTTTAGCTCTGGTTTCGCCCCTTACGGGCGAGTCACTTTTTCCAGTCGCGGAAAAAGTAACCAAAAACGCTTGCCCCGACATCCGGCCCTGCCTGCGGCAGGGTTCGTGAACAGAATCATTGCTCCGAGGGTCGGCGTACAAGGGCCGTCCCTGGCCCTTTACGCCTTTCGCCGCATCCATGCGGCTCACCCCTCTACACAACAATTCTGTTCACCCTCCTGAAGGGGCGTTTGGCGTCGCCTGCGCGTTTTGCGTGGTTCAACCAACAGCGATTTGATGGGTATCGCGTTGCTCAACCCATCCTAAGGATCGCTTTTACAAACCACATATCCCACAGGCGCGCGAAAAATCCCCGTCAGGAGGCCGAGTGGAGGTGTTGCGTAGGGGGACGAGCCGCATGGATGCGGCGAGAGGCTTAAAGGGGCAGGGACGCCCCTTGTAAGCCGGCCCCTGGAGCAATACCGGAGCGAGGGGAGTTTCGCGCAGCGAAACCCGGATGCAGGGGCGCATTCTCTTTGGTTACTTTCTCTTGTGCGAAGCAAGAGAAAGTAACTCGCCGTAAAGGCGAAAAGCGTAGGTCGACTCGACTAGAGAGTTTTGTGAAGCTGCGTTGGTGAATAAACAACGTGTTGACCACCCTCCGTGAAGCCTCTAAGGCTGCACCTTCCTCCCCACCATATGCCGCAAATACTCAACCAACTCCCCCAATTCCTTGTCACTCAACACCTCAACCGAAAATCCCGGCATCTTGCCCTGCGGCCAGCGCCGCAAACTTTGTGGATCGCGGATATAGCGGGTTAGAAAGTCGCCGCTGAAATACTCGGTCGGGTTGTGCGGAATATTCAGGTCCGGGCCGAATTGTGAGTCACCTGCGCCATTCAGGCGATGACAGGCCATGCAGTTCTTCTGGTATTGGGCAAAACCGGCCTGCACCGCCGGGCTGGCTTCGGCGGCGGGCAGTAGCTGCGGGAAGCGCTGCGCTACCGGGGCCAGTTTGCGGATGGTGGCCAGTTGGAAGGGCCATTGCTCCGGGCCGATCTGGCTGGCGGCCGGGTTTTGCCAGACCAGGTAGAACGGCCCGGCGCTGGGTTTGCCGTTGCCCAGGGCGGGCCAGGGTTGGGCTGGATCTTCGATGGCTAGCCAGGCTTTGCTGCCAGCTTGGCTGAGCGCGGGGGCGGCGGAGAGTTCGGCGGCAAAGCCGTCGCTGGCGACCAGTTGCAGGTGGTCGCCCGGCTGCACGCCTTCCAGCAGCGCGGCCAACGGCACGGCGCGGTAGTGCATGCTGTGTTTGTAGCTGACGTCGTCACTGATCTCGACGTTTTGCGCCTGCGGGTGGGCGAGCAGTTGCGCGCTGCTCAGGCGCTGGCTGCCGTTGCCCAGTTCTAGGGTCAGTTCGGCGGCGTGCAGGTGGGTGAAGGGTAGGAGGGCGAGCAGGGCGATACCGAGAGTGCGTTTGTTCAATCCTGCGACTCCAGGGCGAGTTTCAGTTCGTCATAGCCGCCCGCGTTGATCAGGTTGCTGTAGCCCATTGCGCGCAGGCTTTCTTCGGCGATGCCGGAGCGGCGGCCGCTGCGGCAATACAGCACGATGGGGGTGTCCTTGTCCGGGGCAAGAGCGCTGATGCGGCTGGCGATCTGTTCGTGTTCGATCTGCTCGGCTCCGGGCAGTGCGCCAGCGGCGAATTCTTCGGCGGTGCGGACATCGATCAGCACGCTTTCCGGTGATTGCAGGGCGACAACTGCGGCGCTGAGTTCGGCTTCGCCGGCCAGCAGAGGCAGGCTGACCAGCAGGCCGAGGGTGGCAAATAGTGTGCGCATGGTGTGCTCCTTGGGTTGATTGAAATCACCCTAGCACAGGCGCTGCTTTGCACGTGTTTGTTGAGGTAACGCTGCCGCTGCCGGCTCACTCCACGGTGGCAGGCAGGGCAGGAAATCAGGGGGTTAGCTGACCAAACGGGTCAGGTTGGGAAGAATCAGAATGACGGTGGTGGCAAACACGATCATGCCTGCCTGACGCATTTTCACTGGATTGAACATGGCGGTTGGCCTTGTTGTTTTTTGCGGGTGGTCGTCGCTGTCCTGCGTAATGTGCGGATGCGACGCCACGCCTCGTGTTGATCATTCAAGCCGTCCCGGCAAAACCCGGCGACGACGCCTACTACAGCCGACCTGCGCTCTATTTGCCGGTGGCTTGATTCAACTGTAGGGGCGTGCAGCACCTGGCTATAGACGCCTTGATTACTAAGGTGCGTTGGCTAGTTGCCAGCGGTTATGACGCGCGGCCTGCAACAGGCAAGCGCCCCTTGATCTAGACGCGCTTGTGGGCCTTCGTCCAGTGATTGACCGTTTGTCTGAGCTGAGCGGTCAATGGGCCTGAGCACTTCGGTCATTGAGACTACTTCGGCTCGGCGTATGGTAGGCCCACTCAACAAAAACAGGCGCGGGCCTCACCTGCGCCATCAGCCACCCTCCATTGGAGGTCTGAGGACGCCATGACCGAAGCATATATTTTCGATGCCGTGCGCACGCCCCGCGGCAAGGGCAAGAAGGACGGTGCGCTTTACAGCGTTAAGCCTGTCGACCTGATCGCTGGCCTGCTCAAGGCGCTGCAAGCGCGCAATAACCTGGACACCAGCCAGGTCGATGACATCGTGCTCGGCTGCGTAACGCCGGTGGGTGATCAGGGCGCGGACATTGCCAAAACGGCAGCCATGGTCGCCGATTGGGATGTCAGCGTGTCGGGCGTGCAACTCAACCGTTTCTGCGCCTCGGGCCTGGAAGCGGTGAACCTCGGCGCGATGAAGGTGCGTTCCGGTTTTGAGGACCTGGTGGTGGTTGGCGGCGTCGAGTCGATGTCGCGCATTCCCATGGGCTCCGATGGCGGCGCCTGGGTGATGGACCCGGCAACCAATATGCACACCCACTTCACTCCGCAGGGTATCGGTGCCGATCTGATCGCCACCCTTGAAGGTTTCAGCCGCACGGATGTCGACAGCTTCGCCCTGCGATCGCAGCAAAAGGCCGCCCGCGCCAGCAAGGACGGTTCGTTCAAAAAATCGCTGATTCCGGTGGCCGATCAGAACGGCATCGTGCTGCTCGACCACGACGAATTTATCCGTGGCGAATCCACCCTCGTAGGCCTGGGCAAGCTCAAGCCAAGCTTCGAGATGATGGGCCAAATGGGCTTCGACAGCACCGCGCTGCGCGTCTACAGCCATGTTGAGCAGATCAACCACGTGCACACCCCGGGCAACAGTTCCGGCATCGTCGATGGCTCTGCCCTGATGTTGATCGGCTCCGAGGCCAAAGGCAAAGAACTGGGCTTGAAGCCGCGTGCGCGCATCGTCGCCACTGCCGTGACCAGCACCGACCCGACCATCATGCTCACCGGCCCGGCGCCGGCCACCCGCAAGGCGCTGGCCAAGGCGGGACTGAACGTCAATGACATCGACCTGTTCGAGGTCAACGAAGCATTCGCTTCGGTAGTGATGAAATTTATGAAGGACATGGGCGTCAGCGAGGACAAGGTCAACGTCAATGGCGGCTCCATCGCCATGGGCCACCCGCTGGGTGCAACCGGCTGCGCCATTCTCGGCACCCTGATCGACGAGCTGGAGAAGCGCCAACTGCGCTACGGCCTGGCCACCCTCTGTGTGGGCGGCGGTATGGGCATTGCCACGATTATTGAAAGAGTTTGAGGCGGAGATAAGAAAAATGACTGACGCCATCCGTTACGAAAAAGGCCAGGACAATATCGTCGTTCTGACCATGGACATGCCTGGCCAGAGCGCCAATACCATGAACGCGGTGTACCGCGAAGCCATGGGCAAGATTGTTGACCGCCTGGAGGCCGAGAAGGATTCCATTGCCGGGGTCATCCTCACCTCAGCGAAGAAAACCTTCTTCGCCGGCGGCGACCTCAATGAGCTGATCAAGGTCACCAAGGCCGATGCGCCTGCCTTCTACCAGATGATCCTCAATATCAAGGGCCAACTGCGCCGCCTGGAGTGCCTCGGCAAGCCGGTGGTTGCTGCGATCAATGGCGCGGCCCTGGGCGGCGGCTGGGAAATTGCCCTGGCCTGCCATCACCGTATCGCCCTGAACAACTCCAGCATCCAGCTCGGTTTGCCGGAAGTGACCCTCGGGCTGCTGCCGGGCGGCGGCGGGGTGGTGCGCATGGTGCGCATCCTCGGCCTGGAAAAAGCCCTGCCGTACCTGGCCGAAGGCAAGAAAGTGCGTCCCGATGCGGCGCTCAAGGCCGGCCTGATCCATGAACTGGCCAGCGATAGCGATGACTTGCTAGCCAAGGCACGCGCCTTTATTGCCGCTAACCCGACCGCTGTGCAGCCGTGGGACGTGAAAGGCTACAAGATTCCCGGTGGCACGCCGTCCAGCCCGAATGTGGCGCAAATGCTGGCAATTGCGCCGAGCGTGCTGCGTGACAAGACCAAGGGCTGCTTCCCGGCGCCTGAGAAGATCATGTGCGCCGCCGTTGAGGGCGCGCAGGTTGATTTCGACACCGCGCAGATCATCGAAGCACGCTACTTCACCGAGCTGACCACCGGCCAGGTGGCGAAGAACATGATCGGCACCTTCTGGTTCCAGCTCAATGAAATCAACGCCGGCGGCTCACGTCCGCAAGGCTTCGAGCCCTATGTGACCAAGAAGGTCGGTGTGCTAGGCGCAGGCATGATGGGCGCCGGTATTGCCTATGTGTCTGCGGTCGCCGGTATCGACGTAGTGCTCAAGGACATCTCCATCGAAGCCGCTGAGAAGGGCAAGGACTACTCGGCCAAGCTGCTGGAGAAGAAAGTTGGCCGTGGCCAGATGAGCGCTGAGAGGCGCGATGGCATTCTGGCGCGGATCAAACCCACCGTCAGTGATGCTGACTTTGAAGGCTGCGACCTGATCATCGAAGCCGTGTTTGAGGATCGTGACCTCAAAGCCAACGTCACCGCAGCTGCTGAGCGCGCGGCGCTGGCTGACGCGGTGATCGCCTCCAACACCTCAACCCTGCCGATTACCGGCTTGGCCACGGCGGTGCAGCAGCAGGATAAGTTTATCGGCCTGCATTTCTTCAGCCCGGTGGACAAGATGCCGCTGGTGGAAATCATCAAGGGCGAGCACACCAGCGACGAAACCCTGGCGCGCGGCTTCGACTACGTCATGCAGATCAAGAAGACCCCGATCGTGGTCAACGACAGCCGTGGCTTCTTCACCTCACGGGTGTTTGGCACCTTCACCAACGAAGGCTTGGCCATGTTGGGCGAGGGCGTGAGCGCGGCGATGATCGAGAACGAAGCGCGCAAGGCCGGCATGCCGGTCGGCCCACTGGCGATCAGCGACGAAGTGTCGATGAGCCTGATGAACCATATCCGTCAGCAGACCATCAAGGACCTCGCGGCCGAAGGCAAGCAGATTCCTGAGCACCCGGCATTTGCCGTGATCGACATGATGCTCAACGAGTACAAGCGCCCGGGCAAGGCGGCGGGTGCGGGCTTCTACGATTACCCGGCGGGTGGCAAGAAGCACCTGTGGCCGGAACTCAAGGCGCGTTTCGAGAAGCGCGATGCGCAGATCTCGCAGATCGATGTACGGGACCGCATTCTGTTTATCCAGGCCATCGAAACCGTGCGCTGCGTGGAAGAGGGTGTGCTCAAGTCGGTTGCTGACGCCAACATTGGTTCGATCTTCGGCATCGGTTTTGCGGCCTGGACCGGTGGGGCGTTGCAGTTTATCAACCAGTACGGGGTGAAGGACTTCGTCGCCCGTGCCAAGTACCTGGCTGAGCAGTATGGCGAGCGCTTCCTACCGCCGGCGTTGCTGCTGGAGAAGGCGGCGAAGAACCAGAGCTTCTAAACCTGTCGTGTTAAAGCAGATGTACTGACAACCGGCTCCCTGTGAGCCGGTTTTTTTATGGGCATGACACTAGACTGCTGCAACAGCCACGCGGGTGTGGCGCAAGGAGGTGTTATGAAAATCGGGATAAGCAGTGCGCTGGCAATCAGCCTGGGGTTATTGGCCGCGCCGGTGTGGGCGGATGACTGCGCTAATGCCATAGATCAACTCACCCTTAACCAGTGCGCGGCGGCGGACTATGCCACTCAGGACAAACGTCTGAATCAGCTCTACGGCGATTATCGCAAGCGTCTGGATGATGGGCAGAAGCAGCAACTCAAAGACGTCCAGCTGGCCTGGATCAAGTTCCGCGACCTGGCCTGCGCGTTTGAGTCAGCGTCGGTGGAGGGCGGCTCGGCCTATCCGATGGTGCTAAATGGTTGCCTGACGCAAAAGACTGCCGCACGGGTCAAGGAACTGGAGCAGCTGGCCGTCTGTGAAGAAGGCGACCTCAGCTGCCCGATGCCAGCGCAATAACTGTCAGCAGGCCTGGCGGCCGCAGACCAGCTGCTGGATAGCCTGACGCTCGCTCAGGTGAGTGGGCATGCGCAGGGTGGTTAAGGTGCCGTCGCTAAGCTGGATGGCCAGCTCGGACTCGAAGTGGATGCCGCTGCCGTCGACAGTGGCATAGGTCACGCCATAGACGTTCTGGTTGCTCAGCGATTGGGCGATGCTCATGGCGTTCTCCTGATTGCGGGGCGCAGTTATCTAGCGGCGTTCTGGTCGGCCTTGAGTTGTGCGGCTTGCACTTTCTCGGCTTGGCGTTGGTTGCTCGCGCTGTGGTTACTGTTGAAGGCGGAAGCGGCAAGCAGGCTGGCGATGGCGGAAAAACTGGTCATGCTGATGTCCTCTGGTGGGGGGGCGCAGTGCCCGATGGCCAGATCATCTGCGCGTACCGCTATCGACAGAAGTGAATGGTGCTTATGGTGACTATCGAGGGCGCTGATAGGACTCGGGTAATTGGTCGGGTTTGCCCCGTGGCTATTGCCTTGCAGCCTGTCAGCAGGCACGCTTGCGCGCTGGAAAAACAACCCTCCTGCGCCCTAGGTAACCGCCCATATGCCGCTGCAGATCTGCATCCTGGAAACCGATGTTCTTCGCCCTGAATTGGTCGACCAATACGACAGTTATGGCCGTATGTTCGAGCAATTGTTCGCCCGTCAGCCGATTGCTGCCGAGTTCAAGGTGTACAACGTGATGGAGGGGCATTACCCGCCGGACAGCGAGCGCTACGATGCCTATCTGGTGACGGGCAGCAAGGCAGACTCCTTCGGCAGCGATGCCTGGATCCAGACGCTTAAAACCTACCTGCTGGAGCGCTACAACCGGGGCGACAAGCTGCTCGGCGTGTGTTTCGGCCATCAGCTGCTGGCGTTGTTGCTGGGCGGCAAGGCTGAGCGGGCGGTGCAGGGCTGGGGTGTGGGTATTCATCAGTACCGTATGGCGAACAAGCCAACCTGGATGAGCCCTGATCTGGAAGACCTGACTCTGCTGATCAGCCATCAAGACCAGGTCACCCAACTACCGGAAAAAGCCACGTTGCTCGCTAGCAGCGAGTTCTGCCCGATTGCTTCCTACTGCATCGGTGATCAGGTGCTGTGCTTCCAGGGCCACCCCGAGTTCGTGCATGACTATTCGCGCGCGCTGCTTGACCTACGCCAGCAGCACATTGGTGAGCCGACCTACTCCAAGGGCGTCGACAGCCTGCAGCGCGATCATCAGGGCCACACCGTGGCTGAATGGATGATGCGCTTTGTCGCCCAGGGCCGTGCCGGTTTGGCCGAATAAGCGGCGTTTGTGTAAAAAAGCCCGGTCAGTGACCGGGCTTTTTTATGGCGTGTCATCCATGAGCACTACCGTACGGGCCGCTGTTGCGCACCGTTAAAAAGCCTTCCAGACGATGATTACAGCCAGCCGGAGCGTTTGAAGCTGATGAAGAGTCCAGCGCAACCGGTGGTGATCAGTCCGAGCACCCCGAAGTAGCCGTAGTGCCAGGTCAGTTCCGGCATGTTTTGGAAGTTCATTCCGTAGATTCCGGCTACCGCCGTGGGGAAGGCCAGAATCGCGGCCCAGGCGGCGAACTTGCGCTGGGTCACGCTTTGCCGTGAGGACTCCAGCAGCAAGCCAATTTCGATGGCGTGATCAGCCATTTCGCGCAGGGCGGTTAGGTCTTCCAGCAGGCGGTTGACGTGAATCGCCACGTCGCGAAAGTAGGGCCGCATGTTCTTGTCGATAAACGGAAACTCTAGGCGCTGCAACTCCTGGCAGATTTCTGCCAGCGGCCCGATGTAGCGACGCAGGCGGAGCAGATCACGGCGCAAACCCTGAATGCGCTCGACATCGGCCTGGCTCAGCGGGTTTTTCAGCACGTGCTGCTCCACCTCCTCAAGCTCGCTGTGGTAGCTGTCCATCAGCGGGCGGTAGTTCTCGATCACGAAGCTGAGCAGTGCATAGAGCACGAAATCTTCGCCGTGCTCGAGCAGCAGCGGGCGGGCCTCGCAGCGTTGGCGCACCTGCGAGTAGGGCGCGGACTCGCCGTAACGGGCGCTGATGATGTAACCGCTGCCGGCGAACAGCTGGGTTTCGACAAAGGTCAGTTCGTCTTTGACCCGGATGGGCGAGTAGAGCACCAGAAACAGCGCATCGCCGAAGGTTTCCAGTTTGGGCCGGGTGTGCCGCTGGAGGGCGTCTTCCAGCGCCAGTTCATGCAGGTCGAATTGCTGCTGCAGGCTGGTCAGCTCTTCGGAGCAGGGGTCATGCAGGCCAATCCAGACGAAGTGCCCCGGTTTTTTCGACCACGGTTTACCTTCGTCGAGGCTGATAGTGGTGACTTTTTTGCCCTTGCTGTACACGGCGGCAGCCACAACGCGACCCATAAAATCTCTCTTATTGGTGGTGAACTCAGCACGCAGCTTAGCGGCTTAGTCGCTGCCAGTGGACGATACGAAATACTGCCAGCAAGAAAAAGCCCAGCATATGGCTGGGCTATGTAGGTGCTGCGAGCAGTCTCAGGCGCGTTGGCTGAGTTGCTGGTCCATGGCGTCGATGCACTGTTGCATCTGCGTGCGGCAGTTGTCGATCAGCTGTGGCAGATCATCCTGCGTCAGGCCTGCCGTAGGAATGGCCGGCAGTGAGCGGATCATGATTTCGCCGCTGTTCCAGCGGTTGAGGTGCAGGTGGTTAACGTAGGTACTGACGCACACCGGAATAATCGGTACACCAGCGGCAATGGCCATCTGAAACGCGCCTTTCTTGAATGGCAGTAGCCCTTTGCCCAAGTTGCGGGTGCCTTCGGCGAATACCCAGATCGAGGTGTCTTTGTGCTTGAGCGTCTCAGTAGTGGTGAGCATGGCCTGCTTGGCACGCACGGCATTACCGCGATCGAGCAAGACATTGCCCGCCAGCCAGTACAGTTGACCGAAGAATGGCACCCACTTCAGGCTCTTTTTGCCGATGCTTACGGTGCGTTTGGGCACCACGCGGCCGAGCACGTACAGGTCATAGTTGGACTGGTGGTTGGCGACGATCACGCAGGAGCGCTGATGGTCGAGCAGTGGCTGTACATCGGTCGTCAACTTCCAGCGCAATAGCCACTGCGCAGGGATGCTGTAGAGGCGTGCGCACAAGCGGCTGTTATCCGGATTGAACGGGCGGCAGATGCCAAGCAGCAGGCCCAGGATGCCGGCGAGGATAAAGTGCACGCCCATCGCCAGCATGCGCAGAAGAAAAAGCATTTGGTACGCCCGTCATAGGAAAAAGGCGCGCAGTGTACGGGCGTGCACTGCTTTCGGCAATTGATGCTGATCAGAGGTCGTTACCGCTTGTTGCGCCATTGTTAGAGCCGCTGCCAGTGGCAGGTAGCAGGTAGCAGGTCAACCGAGCCGTAACGCATGTGCCATGCGGATGATGCTGCCATCTTGCTCAAGAGCAACCAGGGCTTGATCCAGCTGCTGCATAAAGTCCTATCTACAGGGTTAGGCCTGCTCATTGATACGTGTATAGCCCATGTGACCCGTGTTCACTGGACAGAGTAGGGCTTTCAACCAACCAGTTCAGTCCACTGCTGGCAAAGATGCCTTCGCTGCGCATCTGCTGCAGCTTCCAGAGAATCGATAGGCGATCATTGATATACACATCAATACGTTTCGCCTGGGCGATGCTAAGCGAGGTCAGGCACAGGAGCCACGCGACGAGTGTGCCCAATCGCTTTATCGATTGGCGCTGGCAGCACGCGAAGGTGCCGCCCGATGTCGGGAAACTCAGACCTTGAAACGCCCGAGCAGATGATCTTGTTGGCCGACCTGCTCGACCATCACGGCGCACTGACGCACCTGTTCTTCGGCGCCGGCGGCGACCTCATGGCTGATGTCGCGGATATTGGTGGTGTTGCGGTTGATTTCCTCGGTGGTGGCGCTCTGCTGTTCAGCAGCGGTGGCGATTTGCAGGTTCATGTCGTTGATCCGGGTGATCGCATCGCTGATGCGCCCAAGCATGTCGTTGGCCGCGCCGGCCTCTTCGGCGGTTTTGCTGGCGGTGTCGCGGCTCTGCTGCATGCGCGATTCGGCCTGTTTCACCCCGGATTGCAGCTGGTCGATCATCTGGCGGATTTCCTGGGTCGACTGCTGGGTACGTGAGGCCAGTGAGCGGACTTCATCAGCCACCACGGCAAAGCCACGGCCGGATTCACCGGCGCGTGCCGCTTCGATAGCGGCGTTAAGGGCAAGCAGGTTGGTCTGGTCGGCAATGCTGGTAATCACCGACAGGATCGATTCGATGTTGTGGCTAAGCTTGGCCAATTCGTTAATCGCGTGGCTGGTCTCGTCCATTTCATCGGCCAGGTGTTTGATCGCCTCGGTAGAGCGCGACACCACGCGTACGCCATTTTCAGTCTCCTCATTGGCCGCCAACGCGGCTTGTGCCGCAGCCTGTGCATTACGCGCCACTTCTTCGGCGGTGGAGGCCATTTCCTGCATGGCGGTGGCCAGCTGATCAAGCTCCTGCAGCTGTTGCTGCAAGCGATTGGCCGCTTGGTTGGCTTCGCTGGAGGTCAGTGTGGTGCTTTCACGCACCTGCCTGGAACTGCCCATCACCTCGCTGATCAAGCTCTGCAGGCTTTGCAGGAAGCTGTTGAACTCCTTGGAGACCAGGGCAATTTCATCGTTGCCGGTGGCGGGCAGGCGACGAGTCAGGTCGCCTTCACCGCTGTTTACCTCATGCAGAGAGTTGTGCAGGTGGTCGAGGGGCTTGAGCAGGTTGTTCATCAGCACACCCAGCACGATCAGGCTGATGATCACCCCCAGTATGGTGCCGATCACCGCGCGCCAGCTCAGGGCATTGGCTTCGGCCATAACGATGCCCTTGTCCAGCACCACGCCGATGTACCAGTCCATGCCCTTGAGGTTAGGCAGCGGGGTGAAAGACACCAGCAGGTCCTTATCGCCGCCACTGGTTTCCTGCAGTTCCTTGTTCAGCGCAGGACTCTGACCGTCGAATAGTTCGCTGTAGCTTTTACCGTTTAGCTCGGTATTGGGGTGGGAAATGATGTTGCCATTGCGGGTGAGTAGAAATGCGTAGCCGGCACCGTTGAAATCCAGGGTGTTGACGGCATCCGCCACAGTTTTCAAGCGGATATCACCGCCCATTACCCCCAGAAATTCGCCGGCATTGGTGATGCGCGTAACGGCAGAAATCAGGATTTCACCCGTAGTGGAATCCACATAGGGTTCGGTCAGTACGGCTTGTGTGGCGTCTTTACCCGTCGCGTACCAGGGCCGTTGACGACCATCCCATTCAGGGGCGGGCTTCCATTCATCGCTGTTCTTGATCGGCTTGCCATCGCTTTGCAGGGCACCAAAGACCAGGATGAATTCGTTCTTCAGCATTGGTGTGTTGACGATGCGCTGGGTTTCTTCGGGGCTGTAGTTGCTGTCGATGCTCTGCGCCATCAGGTCCATCAGCTTGAGCTTGGCGTTGAGCCAGTTCTCGATCTGCCTGGCGAGTGCGTTACTTGATTCTGCGATGCTGGCTGCCACCTGACTCTGGAGGGTGGCGCGAACCTGGGTGACTTGCGCCAGCGACAGCAGGCTGGTGGTGAGGAACAACACGATGGCCGCGGCCAGACCAACCTTGTGGGCAATCTTCATAACACGCTCCCGGCGGCAATTTCGAATCGATTGGTGAGTGCCTCTGCTCCTTGGCCATACTTATTAAAAGTAATACAGCCTGGGCAGATTGCTTGCCGGTTTGCCACTGTTTAGCCATTAAATGCAAAAAGCCCGGCGCAAAGGCCGGGCTCCTGGTGCTGCACGATGCGTTTACACCATGTGCTGTTTGTCCAGCTCGACGGCTTGGTCGAGGGCTTCGAGCAGCGCCTTGCGCACTTTAAGCTTGGTGTTCTTGTGCGCCGTCATGTTGATTTTCTTCATCTGCTGGGCAACTGCCAGGGCTGTGGCGTGCAGCTGTTCGGCTGGCACCACTTTGTCGAGGAAGCCAGCATCCACAGCGCTTTGCGGGTCAAACATCTCGCCATTGATCACCGAACGGTGGAAGGCTGATTTGCGCAGGCGGTCACGGGCCAGCTCGATGCCAGCGTGGTGCATGGTCATGCCGATCTGCACTTCGTTGAGACCGATGCTGAACGCGCCTTCAACGCCGATACGGTAGTCGGACGAGAGCAAAATAAAGGCACCTTTGGCGACCGCATGACCTGGGCAGGCAACGATGATAGGGAAGGGGTGAGCAAGCATGCGGCGCGCCAGAGTGGAGCCGGAAGCCACCAGGTTGATGGCATTTTGCGGGCCGGAAGTCATCACTTTGAGGTCGTAGCCGCCCGACAGAATGCCCGGCTGGCCGGTGATGATAACGATGGCCTTGTCCTGTACGGCGCGATCCAGGGCTGCATTGAAGGCAGTGATCACATCCGGGGAGATGGCATTCACCTTGCCATTACACAGGGTCAGTGTGGCAATGCCATCGTCGAGTTGGTAGCTGATCAGGTCGCTCATGGTCGGGTTCCTTGTGCTGAAGTGCAGCAGACGTTACTCATCCGCACTGGCCAGGTAAAGCACGATGGCTGACTGGCTGGTCAGCGAGTGCGGCTGCTTCAGCTATGACCTTGATCAATATCGGCAATTGGTCGGCTGTGCGGATGCACCGCTACCGTCGACGCTTTATTATGAGCGATGACGCTATGCGTGGTTTAACCCTCTGTTTTAGGTGCTGGCGCGTTGCATTGGCCTTGCTGCTAATGCTCGGGCTGCTCTGGCTGGCCAGTGAGCCGCGCAGCCAAAACCCTGGCGGCGTGCTGGGCTTGTTTGCTTTCAGCCTGTTTATCTCGCTTGGCTTTATTCTGTTCGGCCAACACCGATTTGAACCCAATCCCGCTAAGTTCTCCCCCGAGGACCAGCATTTGGCATAAGCACATGAATCTTTTGAAAAAAGATTTTGCCTTTGGCGGGCTGTTCGGCTACATTTGCGCGCCTCGACAGACAGCAATGTGTGTCGAGACCCGGTGAAGTGTCCGAGCGGTTGAAGGAGCACGCCTGGAAAGTGTGTATACGAGAAATCGTATCGTGGGTTCGAATCCCACCTTCACCGCCAGATTGATTGACGAAAAGCCCGACCTTGTGTCGGGCTTTTTCGTTTCTGGCATTTGCTGAAGGCTTGGCTGTCTTTAAGGTGAGTGCACTACATAACGGAGCCACCCATGCGTCCCACGTGGGATATTTTCTGCAGCGTTGTCGATAACTACGGTGATATCGGGGTTACCTGGCGCTTGGCTCGACAGTTAGTGGCCGAGCATGGCTTGGCTGTGCGGCTGTGGGTGGATGATTTGAGTGCGTTTGCGCGGCTGTGCCCGGAGGCCAATGTGGCCGCGCTACGACAACACCAACAAGGCGTCGAAGTCCGCCGGTGGGGCGATGATTGGCAGGCCGTAGACCCCGCTGATGTGGTGATCGAGGCTTTTGCGTGTGAGTTGCCCGCTCCTTATATAGCGGCGATGGTGCGGCGTGCGCAGAAACCGCTTTGGCTCAACCTTGAATACCTGAGCGCCGAGGAGTGGGTTGAGGGCTGCCACGGTTTGCCATCCCTCCAGTCCAACGGCTTGTCGAAGTTCTTCTTCTTTCCTGGGTTTACAGCCGGCAGCGGTGGTTTGTTGCGCGAACGTGATTTGCTTGAGCAGCGTCGTGCGTTTCAGGTGGACAGCGGTGCTCGCGAGGTATTTCTGCGCAGTATCGGCGTAGCGCCATTGCCCGGTGCGCGGCTGATTTCGCTGTTTGCCTATGAGAACGTCGCGCTGGCCAGCTGGCTGGACGTGCTGGCTGCCGATATCCAGATCAATCAGCTGCTTGTGCCGGAAGGGCGCATTCTGCAGGACCTGCAAACGTGGCTTGGTTGCTCAGCCTTGCGCGCTGGCGATATGAAACATTGCGGTCAGCTGCATATCCAGGTGGTGCCGTTTATCCAGCAGGACCAGTACGACCGGTTGCTGTGGAGTTGTGATTTCAATGCGGTGCGCGGCGAGGACTCCTTTGTGCGTGCGCAATGGGCTGGCCGGCCGCTGCTCTGGCACATCTACCAGCAGGCTGATGACATCCACTTGGAAAAGCTCGATGCGTTTCTTGCGCACTATAAAGCGGGTTTATCAGCGGATGGGCAGCGTGCCTTGGTCGAGCTGTGGCATGCCTGGAATACCGGTCAATCGGTCAAAGAAAGCTGGAGTCAGCTGCTGCAACGCTGGCCCGAGCAGCAGACACACGCCGAACAGTGGTGTCTGCAACGGGCTTCTCAGGCTGATCTTGCCGAGGCGCTGGTGAAGTTTTACCTAAATTGGCTATGATACGCGGCCAAGAATTTTGTAATTCCATCCAAACCCGGATATTCGTATGAAAACCGCACAAGAAATGAAGCCCAACAGTGTGGCCCTGATTGACGGCCAACCTTGGCTGATCCAGAAGGCCGAATTCACCAAGTCCGGTCGTAACAGCGCCATCGTTAAAATGAAGCTGAAGAACCTGCTGAGTGGCTCTTCGACTGAAACTGTTTACAAAGCCGACGACAAAATGGAGCCGGTGATCCTCGATCGCGTAGACGTGACTTACTCGTACTACAGCGAGCCTAACTACGTCTTTATGGACCAAGAGTTCAACCAGTACGAGCTAAACAAAGACGATCTGGAAAGCGTAATGCCGTACATCGTCGATGGCATGACTGACGTCTGCGAAGCCGTATTCTTTGAAGGTAAAGTGGTTTCGGTTGACCTGCCGACTACCATCGTTCGCCAGATCACCTACACCGAAGGTTCCGCCCGTGGCGACACTTCTGGCAAAGTGATGAAGCCAGCTAAGCTGAGCAACGGCACCGAGATCAAAGTTGCTGACTTCTGCAACATCGACGACTGGATCGAAATCGATACCCGTACCGGTGAGTACAAATCCCGCGCTAAAGCACCGGTCTAAGATCGGCTTTAACGGCGAGAAGAAAGAGCCCGACCTAGCGTCGGGCTTTTTTATGGCCAGCCATCCAGGGCGGCCAGTCTTTGGGGCGTCGCTGCGCGATGCTGATCAAGGCTTCCGACTATTTTTATGCTTGCTGTATCAGCCTTTAACTACGTTGCAGGCCACTTTGCAGTGCCAGGTCCCATGGCGCTACTGGACCGAAGCGGGCCTTGAGAAACTCCAGCAACAAGCGGCTGCGCGAGTCGGTTTCACGCTCCAGACGCAGGGCGTAGATACCGCTGGGTTCGGGCGCCGGCAGGCCGCTTTCACAGAACAGCGGCCGTAATTCACCACGCAATAAATAGTCGCTTATCAACCAGGTTGGTAGATGGGCAATGCCCAAGCCTGCGAGGGCGCTGAACAACAGCGCCTCGGCATTGTTGGCAGTCATGCGCAGGCGCTTGGGGCGGCACAGTTGGAGCTTGCCATCCTGTTCAAAGCGCCAGGCATAAGGCGGGGCCAGGCTGTCCCAATCGAGGCCGTCATGCTCCAGCAGTTCGCCGGGGCTGCGTGGTACGCCGCGGCGTGCCAGGTAGTCAGGGCTGGCGCAGACGACCCGCACCATCGGCGACAGCGCCGTGGCGACCAGGCGTGTGTCGGCAAGGGGGCCGATGCGCAGCACCAGGTCGACCTCACCCAGGTGCGTGCCATGCAGGTCGACGAAGCTGTCGATCAGGCGCAACTGCACATCCAGCCCAGGATAAGCGACCAGAAACTCAGCTATCGCGGGGGCCAGATGGCGCCGGCCGAACGGTGCCGGGGCGTCGATGCGGATCAGCCCTTCCGGTGCGCTGCTCAGCGATACGGCTTCGGCACGGGCCAGATGTAACTCGGCAAGAATACGTCTGGCTCGTTCGGCAAACGCCAGGCCGGCGGAGGTGGCGCGTACGGCATGGGTGCTGCGGCTGAACAGGTTGCTGCCCAGCGAACGTTCCAATGCATCGATGCGCCGGGCCACAGCCGAGGGCGTCAGCGGGTGGCGCCGGGCTGCGGCGGAAAAGCTGCCGGTTTCCAGCACATCGAGAAACAGGCTGAGCTGGTCGGTCAGGCTATCGGGGTTCATGGTCAAGGTCTGCTGTGCGTTGTATGCATAGCCATTTTGCGTTGCTGTGCGTTTCGCAGCTAGTGGCGAATAATTAGGCTATACGGCTTCATTCTGGAGCCTACCGATGACCTTGCTCGATTTTGCCTTGAACCTTCTGCTCGGACTGGCCCTCGGCACTCTTGGCGGTCTGTTTGGGATTGGCGGTGGGCTGATCGCCATTCCGGCGCTCGGCGTGTTGTTTGGCTTGGATCAACAGCTGGCTCAGGGTACGGCGCTGGTGATGGTGGTGCCGAATGTGCTGTTGGCGCTGTGGCGTTATAACCAGCGCAACCGTATCGACTGGCGGCATGCGTTGGCCCTGGCGGTGCCCAGCCTGATATTTGCCGTACTGGGGGCGGGCTGGGCAGTCACTGTGGACGCCGAGCGCATGCGCCTGGGGTTCGTGGTCTTCCTGGTGTTACTGGCGGCCTACAACTTCTCTCGACTGTACAGCAAGCCGGCCATGCTCTCGGTTGGCCTGCGTTATCCCTGGCCCTGGCTGACGCTGCTAGGCAGTGGCGCCGGTTTGCTCGGCGGGTTGTTTGGTGTTGGCGGCGCGGTACTGGCGACGCCAGTGCTGACTACGCTATTCGGCACCAGCCAGGTTATGGCGCAGGGGCTGTCCCTGGCTCTGGCCGCACCGAGCACGGCCGTTACGCTGGCGACTTATGCCGCGCATGATCATGTCGACTGGCTGTTGGGTGCGCCCCTGGCTCTGGGTGGTTTGCTAAGTATCAGCTGGGGTGTGAAGTTTGCGCATGCGCTGCCAGAGCGCGTTCTGCGCGGGCTGTTTGCCGGCTTCCTGCTGCTTTGCGCGGTATTGCTCGCGTTTAAAGTCTGAAACCTTCGACGATTTGTTCGGCCAGAGTCTCGGTGACCTGGGTTTGCGTGTTGCTGTTGCGCAGCAGCACGATGCTGGCAGAGGGCAGGGCCGGCATGCCTTCGGCCTCGCCAATAATCTGCAAGTCTGGGGTGATCAGGCTTTGCAGCTGGGCGGTAATCGCCAGGCCGGCGCTGACCGCTGCCATGATCGCCGACAGACTGGGGCTGGTGTAGGCAATGCGGAAGTTACGCCCCAGCGCTTCCAGGCCGTTGCAGGCCCAGGAACGGCAGAAACACTGCGAGTTGAACATCGCCAGAGGCAGGGTTTCTAGCTCATGCAGGTTGGCGTTGCGCGCTTGCGCCCAGGCCAGGTGTTCCTGGCGCAACAGCTGGCCGATTTCGGTACCTGGCTCGCGGGTGACGATGGTCAAGTCGAGGTCCTGGCGCTGCAGCAGTTGGAAGGACGGTTCGCAGTGCAGCTCGACCTGCACCAGCGGATAGGACTGGGCGAACCGCACCAAAATGCCCTGCATAAAGCGCATCACATAGTCGTCCGGGGTGCCGATGCGCACGGTGCCGACCATATGCGGCTCGCGCATGCTGTTCATCACCTCGGCGTGCAACTTGAGAATACGCCGTGCATAGCTCAGCAACAGCTGGCCCTCGGCTGTGAGGCTGAACTGGCGGCCGTCGCGAATGAACAGTGGACGCTGCATCACGTCTTCTTCCAGGCGCTTCATCTGCATGCTGACCGCTGATTGGGTGCGGTTGACCATTTCCGCTGCGCGTGTAAAGCCACCGTGATCTGCAATCGCGACAAAGGTACGCAGCAGTTCGCTGTCGATGCTCGGGTAACTGGCCATACATCAATCTCCGAAATGCATTGCATAAGTAACATTCGTTGGATTGATCATAAGTCGAGCGCGAGACTGTCGCCAACCCCACAAGGAGGGCGACGAGATGAAAGGTCAAAAAGGTTATGCAATAGCCAGTGCTGGGCGCTTAAAGAGCCGTCGGCCGATTGAAATACTGCGTGCGCTTGGTCGCCAGTTTGCCCGCTGGTGGCAGTTGGCCGAGCAGCGGCGGCGCCTTGCGATGCTTGATGATGCAGCGTTGAAGGATCTGGGTTTAAGCCGTGCGGATGTTATCCAGGAAAGCGAACGTTCATTCTGGGATGATCCGCTGGCGCGCTGATTGGTGGACGGCTACATGCCGAGGCTGTGAGCGTCTGGGCTTGAGTTCCGGTGGCTAAAAATCGTCCACAGCGTGCTGTTCGAATGCAAACACGCTTGGGTCAACGTGCAGGCGCTAATTACGCTCGTTGAGAGGCAGTGGCGCCTGCCAAGTCGCTGCTAGCCGTTTGTGGTTTAGGCATTGTCCTAGCATATCGACGCGGGCGGATCATCGGAGCGGCAAGCCTGCGGCGCATCCGCTACAATGCGCGCCGAATTTGTCTTGCCCGAGAGCCCGCCAATGTCCGCTTGCCAGACCCCAATTATCGTTGCCCTGGATTTCCCGACCCGTGATGCCGCGCTGGCATTGGCTGATCAGCTAGATCCTAGGCTCTGCCGGGTCAAAGTGGGTAAGGAGTTGTTCACCCGTTGCGGGCCGGAGATCGTCAACGTGCTGGCCCGCAAGGGCTTTGAGGTGTTTCTCGACCTGAAATTCCACGACATCCCCAACACCACGGCCATGGCGGTCAAGGCGGCGGCGGAAATGGGCGTGTGGATGGTCAATGTGCACTGCTCGGGCGGCCTGCGCATGATGGCGGCTTGCCGCGAGACTTTGGACAAGCTCGCTGGGGCCAGGCCGTTGCTGATCGGGGTGACCGTGCTGACCAGCATGGAGCGCGAAGACCTTGCGGGCGTTGGCCTGGATCTCGAACCGCAGGCGCAGGTGCTGCGTCTCGCTGGGCTGGCGGCGCAGGCCGGTCTGGATGGCCTGGTGTGTTCGGCCCAGGAAGCGCAGGCGCTGAAGGCCGCTTACCCGGCGCTACAACTGGTGACGCCCGGCATTCGTCCAGCCGGCAGCGCCCAGGATGACCAGCGCCGTATTCTGACTCCGCGTCAGGCGTTGGATGTGGGCTCGGATTATCTCGTGATCGGCCGGCCGATTAGCCAGGCTGCCAATCCCGCTCAGGCGCTGGCAGCGGTGGTGGCTGAGCTGGCCTGATGCTGCTGTGGCAAGGCCGGCCTCGGTCTTGCCACACTGAATCTGCTTTAAAAGTTGTATACAATCGCTGCATTTCGACTAGCCAGGTTTTCTCCATGCATCCCGCCGCCGAAGATTCGCCACTGGGCAAATCAAGCGAATACATCGCTACCTACACCCCGTCTTTGTTGTTCCCGATTCCGCGTGCCGCGAAATGGGCCGAGCTGGGCCTGAGCGCCGAGACGCTGCCGTATCAGGGCGTGGATTTCTGGAACTGTTTCGAGTTGTCCTGGTTGTTGCCGTCGGGCAAACCGGTGGTGGCCATGGGCGAGTTCGCCATTCCCGCCGACTCGCCGAATATCATCGAGTCGAAATCCTTCAAGCTGTACCTCAACTCGCTGAACCAGTCAGTGTTCACTAGCGCTGACGAACTGGTGACGGTACTGGTACAGGACCTCTCGGCAGCTGCCGGCAAACCGGTTGGCGTACGTGTGCGCAGTCTGGCAGAGGTAACGGCTGATGGTGTTCAGGCCGCTCCAGGTATCTGCATTGACGAACTGGATGTAGCCATCAGCAACTATGCGCAGCCGCAGCCTGAGCTGCTGCGCTGTGATGCCGCGCGAGTGGTCGAGGAAAGTCTGCACAGCCACCTGCTCAAATCCAACTGTCCGGTCACCGGCCAGCCGGATTGGGGCACGCTGGTAGTGGAGTACCGTGGCTTGGCGTTGGATCACGCCAGCCTGTTGGCCTACCTGGTGAGCTTTCGCCAGCATGCGGATTTTCACGAGCAGTGCGTGGAGCGAATCTTTCTCGACCTGCAGCGCCTGCTCAAGCCTGAGCACCTGACGGTGTATGCGCGTTATGTGCGCCGTGGCGGGTTGGATATCAATCCCTATCGCAGCAGCGGGCCGATCAGCCCAGATAATCAGCGTTTGGTGCGCCAGTAATGCAAAACCCCAGCTAAGTGCTGAGGTTTTCGTTAATGCTGCATGCGTTCAAATACCCATATTGGCCAGGCTCTGCACGATATTACGCAGGGTGCCGGCGAGGGTCGGGTGGCTGGCTTCGAAACGCTCCACTGCGAGGTTTACTCCGTCGATCAGGGTTGCGTCAGGGGCAGCTGCAGCCTGGCGGGCCAACTGCAGTTCAATTTCCTGAGTCAGTACAAACAGTTCAGCACGTTCTTTTTCAGTCAGTGGTGGTTGCTCGGCCAGTTGGTCGCGCAGGTCTTGCAGTTGTTGCTGCAGGCGGCTTGCAGGCATGAGGTTCTCCCTTTGATGATCAACTGATTGACTGACCTTGCGCGGGGGCGAAAGGTTCGGCATGTCTTCAGGTTAATCCAAGCTGGAGGGCTTTGCTTGCTTTGGATCAAGCGCCGGGCAATACAGGCCTAGCGCGCTGTTTCAAGGTTTTTCACCTTTGTGCCGACGTAGGCTGAGGTCCGCCAGGCAGGTGTGTAGGTCACTGAGTTGATCAATGACCGAGTGCACGCCAAGGCGGTAAAGACTCAGGGTGGCTTGGCTGCGCAGGCGATCGCGCTCGCCCATTGGCAGGCTTTGCCAGTCAGCCAGTGCCAGGCCACACAATGGGCCACTGATGGCCAAACCTATGGTCCAGATGCCGGCACTTAGCGCAGCTTGCAGCAGGCGCGGTTCACCACTGACCAGTACGCAGCCTTCAACCTGATCAACGTGCATGGCCATCAGGCTGAGCCAGATGGCATCTGGAGCTGGCCATGGGCGATGGCGGTGGGGCGGGAAACCTGGAAGCCATTCTGGGAGTGCACCCGCCAGGCTAATGCTGGCATCGCGCGGCAGTTCATCTAACCAGGCACAGGGCACCGCTTGCTGGCGCAGCTGTTCAAGCAAGGGCAGGGCAGATGCTGTGGCTTCAGCCTGTGCGCGTGCGGTCTCGCACAGTGCTTGCTGGTATGTCAGCCACTCTGCTGGCTCCGGTTCGCGACCCAGAGCGTTTGGCAGGTTCGACAGGTTTACCGCGGTCGGGTACAGGCGTTGCAAGGTGAGAGGGGCCGTGCGAGCGCCAAAGTCCACCAGGCAGCCGGACAGGCTAAACAGAATGGCATTGAAGGCGGGCGAGGTGGTGGGCGTTTGCATGGGCCGTCCTTGAAAATGGTCTAGTCCAGGTTAACGGTCCCAGGTTACAAGCAGATGAAGGCTTTATTTCTTTGCGTGTTGTCGCTGAATGCTGAGTTGTATGGCAACAGCCAGTAAGATTTTCAGCTATTTGATCGTCCGCTATGCTGCCTATTTAGTGGGCTGCCGCCTTATACTGCTCGGCCTGATTTGACGGCCTGCGGCCGCCTAAGCATTTTCAAGGAGCGACTGTGATGCGTGTAACCGGTGCGAGTTGGATTGAACGACTGAGCCTTTTGATTGCCTGTACCGGCGTGCTCTTGCTGCCTGCACTGGCGCAAGCCAACGAAGAAGACCCTTGGCAGGGCTACAACCGCTTTATGTTCAAGGTCAACGACAACGTTGATGCCTATACCCTCAAACCATTGGCCCAGGGATATCAGGCTGTGGCGCCGCAACTTGTTGAAGACGGTGTCAGTAATGTCTTCCGCAATATCGGGGATCTGCGCAATCTGGCTAACAATCTGTTGCAGGGAAAGTTGCATAACGCCGGCGTGGACAGCGGTCGCTTGATCTTCAATACCACCTTCGGCTTGCTGGGTTTCTTCGACGTGGCGACCCCGATGGGGCTGCAGCGTAGTGATGAGGACTTCGGTCAAACGCTAGGCGCTTGGGGGCTGGGCAGCGGCCCTTACGTGGTGCTGCCGCTACTTGGGCCAAGCACCGTGCGTGATACGTTTGGCCGTGTTCCTGATTCGATGTTGACTGCGCCGATGCACATCGACCACGTCCCGACCCGCAATGTGGTGACTGGGGTTGAAGCCGTGAGCCTGCGGGCCAACTTGCTAAAAGCCGAGCGTATGGTCAGCGGCGACAAGTACATCTTTATTCGTAATGCCTATCTGCAGAATCGCGAATTCAAAGTGCGCGATGGCGAGGTCGAGGACGACTTCTGAGTCGCTGATGTCCATGCAAACGGCCTGAAGCCGTTCCTTATTGCTCAGCGCTCTCTGCAACGCCCAAGCATGAATGGCAAACAACAAAAAGGCGGCCACTGAGGGCCGCCTTTTTGTTGTTTGAACGTGTCAGTTCATTGAAATAATCGCCAAGCCTAATGCCTGGCGGCCATCTTCCAGGGTGCTGACGCGCATCACTTCGGCTTGCGCGTCCAGGCCGCGCAGTTCGTTATGCTCCGACGCGATGTGTACACGCACTTTGTCGCCCGTCTTCACTGCGCTTTCGGCCTCCAGCTGCATGCCGGTGCTGGAAAGGTCGAGGCACAGCGCAGGAATCTCCTTGCCATCGTGGTGCAGGGTCACAGGTGCTTCTAGCCGCATGCGGATGTAATCGCGTTTCTCACTGTAGGCACGATCATTCTGGCTCATGGGGCTTTTTCCTCTTGTTATGGGGGTTGTCCTGCAGCTCTTATAACCTTGGCCGATTTGAGGTGTAAAGTCGTGTTGCGACGACCGGCGTACGCTTGAATCGCATAACGGATGGGAGTACCGTCTGCGCCTTAAAGCAAGCCGAGTTCGCGCGTGTAAGCTCCGGCCCTCACGCACTAAACCCAACCCATACCCGGCGCAGTTTGCCTGGATACCTCATGCACAAAACCAGTGCCACGCTGCTGATTATCGATGACGACGACGTAGTGCGTGCGAGCCTCGCAGCCTACTTGGAAGACAGTGGTTTTCATGTGCTGCAGGCCGCTAATGGCTTGCAGGGGCTGGAAGTCTTTCATGCCGAGTCGCCGGATCTGGTGATCTGCGATCTGCGCATGCCGCAAGTCGACGGTCTTGAACTGATCCGCCGCATCAACGCCCTGCAGGTTGAAACCCCGGTGATCGTGGTGTCCGGTGCAGGCGTGATGAGCGATGCCGTAGAGGCCCTGCGTCTGGGCGCCGCGGATTACCTGATTAAGCCGCTGGCGGATCTCGCTGTGCTTGAGCATTCAGTGCGTCGTGCGCTGGACCGCGCCAACCTGCGCCTGGAAAACCAGCGCTACCGCGACGAGCTGGAAACCGCCAACCGCGAACTGCAAGCCAGTCTGCACCTGCTGCAGGAGGATCAGAACGCCGGTCGCCAGGTGCAGATGAACATGCTGCCGGTGACGCCGTGGCAGGCCGATGGCTTGAGCTTCGCGCATCAGATCATTCCGTCGCTGTACCTGTCGGGCGACTTTGTCGACTATTTCCGCGTCGATGACAGCCGTATCGCTTTTTATCTGGCCGATGTTTCTGGGCACGGCGCGTCTTCGGCATTTATCACCGTGCTGTTGAAGTTTATGACCACACGCCTGCTCTATGAGTCGCGGCGCGGCGGCAACCTGCCGGATTTCAAGCCCTCTGAAGTGCTCGGTCATATCAACCGTGGTCTGCTCAACTGCAAGCTGGGCAAGCACGTGACCATGCTTGGCGGTGTGATCGACCAGGTCAACAACCGTCTGACCTACAGCATTGGCGGCCATTTACCGCTGCCGGTGCTCTACAGCGACGGCCAGGCGCGTTACCTGGAAGGGCGCGGCCTGCCGGTTGGGCTGTTTGTCGAGGCCGAATACAACGATCTGGAACTTGAACTGCCGGAGGCCTTCAGCTTGACGCTGCTCTCCGACGGCATCCTCGATCTGCTGCCGGGCGATACTTTGAAAGACAAGGAAACCCTGTTGCCGCAGCTGATCAGTTCTGCGGGCGGCACCCTGGATGGCTTGCGCAAGGCTTTTGGGCTGGCCAATCTGGGGGATATGCCGGATGATATCGCCTTGCTGGTGTTAAGCAGGAACCTTGCATGAACCCTGGGATAAGCCCCGGTCGAATCCAGTTTGCCGAACAAAACGGTACCTTCATCCTGAAGTTTGTCGGTGAAGTGCGCCTGACGCTGTGTTCGGCACTGGATGCAACCATTGAGAAAATTTTCACGGCGCTGAATTTCTCAGCCATCGTGATTGATCTCACCGAAACTCGCAGTATCGACAGCACGACCCTCGGGCTGTTGGCCAAGTTGTCGATACTCTCGCGGCAGAAAATTGGCCTGTTGCCAACAGTGGTAACGACGCACGCCGATATCACACGCCTGCTGCAGTCGATGGGGTTTGATCAGGTTTTCAATATTGTCGATACGCCGGTGCCGTGCCCGGATTGTCTGGACGACCTGCCGTCTCAGGATCAGTCAGAAGAGCTGGTGCGTGCCAAGGTGCTGGAAGCCCATCGGATTCTCATGGGGTTGAATGAGTCCAACCGCGAAGCCTTCCATGACCTGGTCAATGCCCTCGAGCATCATTGATTCGAGTGGCTAAACAAACGGGGCGCTCATTGAGTGCCCCGTTTGCGTTCAGGCCATTCAGGCTTGAGCGGTGAGCAGTTTTTCCAGCTTTTCCTGGTCGCGGGCAAACAGACGAATGCCTTCGGCCAGCTTTTCTGTGCCCATGGCGTCTTCATTCATCGCCCAGCGGAATTGGCTTTCGCTCAGGCTCTGCTTGGCTTCGGCAGCTTTGCCAGGGCTGAGCACACGCACCAGTGGTTGCTGATCATCGGCCAGTTGCTGCAGCAGCTCGGGGCTGATGGTCAGGCGATCACAGCCAGCCAGTTGTTCGATCTGGCCGATATTGCGGAAGCTCGCGCCCATCACCACGGTCTGGTAGGCGTTGGCTTTGTAGTAGTTGTAGATGCGCGTAACCGACTGCACGCCGGGGTCTTCTGCGCCGACAAAATCACGGCCTTCGGCCTTCTTGTACCAGTCGTAGATACGCCCGACGAAGGGCGAAATCAGGTACACACCGGCATCGGCACAGGCCTGAGCTTGGGCGAAAGAGAACAGCAGCGTCAGGTTGCACTGAATACCAGCCTTTTCCAGCTGCTCGGCGGCGCGGATACCTTCCCAGGTCGAGGCGATTTTGATCAGTACGCGTTCACGTCCAATACCGGCTTCTTCGTACAGGCCAATCAAGCGCTCGGCACGCTGCAGTGTGGCCTGGGTATCGAAGGACAGCCGGGCATCCACCTCGGTAGAGATACGGCCCGGGATGATCTTGAGGATTTCACCGCCCACAGCGACGCCAAAATGGTCACAGGCCAGTCCTAGATCGCCTTTTCCGGCAGTCACTGCGCTTTTCAGCAGTGCGCTGTAACCAGGCATGGCAGCAGCTTTAAGCAGCAGGGAAGGGTTGGTGGTGGCATCAACCGGCTTCAGGCGGGCGATGGCGTCGAGGTCGCCGGTATCGGCGACCACGGTGGTGAACTGCTTGAGTTGATCCAGCTTGGAGGTCATGACACAGCCTTGTCGTTGCAGATGCACCGACCTTACCCGAGTCAGCGGCCTTGCAGCAATTGCGCCGCTTGATCGAACAGCGCCAGTGGTTCGTTGGTCTTGTGAATGTCCACAGAGAGCAGCTGGCGAAAGCGCCGCGCGCCATTAAAGCCCTGCCCCAGGCCGAGCATATGGCGGGTGATGTGGTGCATGCTGCCACCTTCGGCCAGGTGCGCGGCGATATAGCCACGCATGCTCTGCATGGCCTCGAAACGGCTCAGCACTGCGCTCGTTGAGCCAAACAGCTGCTGGTCCACTTGGGCCAGCAGGTAAGGGTTGTGGTACGCCTCGCGACCCAGCATGACGCCATCGAAGGTTTGCAGGTGCTGCTGGCAATCCTCAAGGGTCTTGATGCCGCCATTGAGGATGATTTCCAGCTCGGGGAAGTCCTGCTTGAGCTGCGCCGCCACCTCGTAGCGTAGCGGCGGCACTTCGCGGTTCTCCTTGGGCGAGAGGCCCTCCAGGATGGCGATCCGCGCATGCACAGTAAAACTGCGACAGCCGGCATCACGCACGGTGCCGACGAAATCGCACAGCTCGGCATAGCTGTCGCGGCCGTTGATGCCAATGCGGTGCTTTACCGTTACCGGGATATCCACCGCGTCCTGCATGGCTTTCACGCAGTCGGCGACCAGTTGTGGATGGCCCATCAGGCAGGCGCCGATCATGTTGTTCTGCACGCGGTCGCTGGGGCAGCCGACGTTCAGATTGATTTCGCTGTAGCCGACAGCCTCACCCAGCTTGGCGCAGGCTGCCAGATCTGCCGCTACGCTGCCGCCCAGCTGCAGAGCCAGCGGGTACTCCGCCACACTGTGGCGCAGAAAGCGTGAGGTATCTCCGTGCAGGATCGCCCCTGTGGTGACCATCTCGGTATACAGCAAGGCGTGCTTGGACAACTGGCGTAGGAAAAAGCGGCAGTGACGGTCAGTCCAATCCATCATGGGGGCACAGGAAAAACGGCGGGAAAGGGGAATAGTTTGCTGCATTGAAGATGCCGGTAAAGAAGTATCAGGTGATTTTATCAGCCTACGCTATGCCACGTCCGCTTGTGGCTTTGAGTTCTTCGGTAATTAACGACACGCAGTTCTTACTCGTTTTTAGCAAGTCGTGAATGGCTGAAAGCGGCCAAAAGTAGACATTCACTGTGCTTGCTTTGCGCCGCTCCTAGTTCACAGAAAAGTGAATAGTCACATCGCCCCGGCCTAACGCTTCAGCTAGCTCATCGGGGCTATCGACACGACCAATCCGGGTGTAGGAGTAGGTTGACTCGAACGTCTGATAGAAAATCACCAACGTATCCGTGCCGTACAGCATCAGATCACCATTGCGGATCGTGCCGGGCCTTACTGCGCGGGTTGGCAGCCGTTGCGGCAGGCTTGCATATTTCTCGTTGGCGTTGAGTTCGCTCATGTCCAGGGTCAGGGATAATAGTTGTTCAAGTGCCCGTGAAGTCTCGCTATCGTCGAGGGTGATTGCGAAGCGCTGTGCCCCAATGGTCATCCACATACGATCCTCCTTCAAATTTGTCTCCGCGAATGTGCATTCACTGAGGATTAACAGCAGGCATAACCGAACGCCCGAGAGGCAGAAGTGTTGGCTGACGTTATTCATCTTGAAGACGCCGTCCTCCAGATTGTTGAACCGCCTGCGAACGCATGGCCAGAACGGTAAGAGCAGCGCCAAGTAGCAGAATGGCTGCACTTGCAGTAAAGGTGCTCTGGTAGCCGCTGTGGTCGAACAACCAGCCGCCCAGTGTTGAGCCCGAAGCAATAGCAAACTGCACCACAGCTACCATCAGCCCGCCACCTGCCTCGGCATCATCGGGCATCGCTTGTGCAATCCAGCTCCACCAGCCAACAGGCGCTGCCGTAGCCATCAGCCCCCACAAGCCCAGCAATATCGCCACTGGAACGACCCAGCCTCCGGTGGGGATCAACGCGAGAGCAATGACCACCATGAGCACTGGAATAGCAGTCAACGTGCGATACAGGTCCTTTTCCAGGCGTGCGCCGATCAGCAGGGTTCCACTCAAACCGGCTAGACCCATAAAAAGTAGGATCAATGACAGGGTGGTGGCATCAACCAGGGTCACCATTTCGAGGAAGGGCCGCAGGTAGGTGAACAGAGCAAACTGCCCCATGAAGAAGGCGCCGCAAGCCGCCATGCCGAACGCCACCGAACGAGTCCTGAGCAGCCTGAACACACAGGGGGCAGGACTGTTCCGCACCGAGGGCTTCATGCTCGGCAGACTGAACCACTGCCAGGCCAGTGCAACGAGCGCCACCGGCACCAGGCAGAAGAACGTTCCCCGCCAACCGATTACTGAGCCCAGGTAGCTGCCCAGTGGCGCCGCGATCACCGTGGCCAGGGCATTGCCACCGTTGAAGATGGCCAGCGCCTTGGGCACTTGATCATCGGGCACCAGGCGCATGGCCGTGGCCGCCGACATTGACCAGAAACCGCCGATGACCACGCCTAACAATGCTCGCCCTACCATGTAGAGGGTGAAGCTCGGCGCAAGCGCTACAACGGCACCGGAGATCGCCATCAGGACTGTCAGGATAAGCAGGAGCATCTTGCGATCCATGCCTCCGACCAGCCTGGTTATCGACAGACTGGTCAACACGGCGAACGCCCCAGATATGGCGATACCCTGTCCTGCAGTGCCTTCGCTGACCTGAAGGTCCGTTGCCAGGGGCGTGAGCAGACTGACGGGCATGAACTCCGAGGCGATCAGGGCAAAGACACAGAGCGTCATCGCGAAGACCCCACCCCAATGACTGGGGCGGGGCAGCGGCTGGTCAGTTGCTATGGCGCTTGGCTGGGCGGCAAGTTGGGTCGTCATGATGTCTGCCTGCGGATCACTTCAGGCTGTTCTTGAAGAACTGGGTAAGTTTGTCGAAAGGAATCAGTTGCACCCGGTCATACAGGTCGACGTGCCCGGCGTTAGGGACGATGAATAGCTCCTTGGGTTCACCCGCCAAGCGGAAGGCCTCTTCACTGAACTCAAGTGAGTGAGCGTTCTCGCCTGCGATAAAGAGCATCGGACGCGGAGAGATCGTCTCGATGTCCGAAAATGGATAGAAGTTCATGAACTTGATATTGCTGGTCAGCGTCGGGTGGGTGGTCAGCTCCGGGCTAGAGCCCGCCGGAGTGAACTCGCCTCGCGCGGTGCGATAGAAATCGAAGAACTCACGCTGAATCGGGTGGGTGTCATCTGTCAGCTCATGCACCGTGCCGCTGGTGTATTGCGTCTTTCCGCCCGTGAACTCCACGTAGCGCTGCTCGGCTGCGGCGGCAATTGCCTGCTTGCGCTGCTCCAGGGTTTGCGAATGTTTGAGGCCGTTGCGGTTGGCGGCCCCCATGTCATACATGCTGACCGTTGCAATCGCCTTCATACGCGGGTCGATCTTGGCTGCACTGATTACGAAGCTGCCGCTGCCACAGATACCCAGCACACCGATGCGCTGGCGATCCACAAACGCCTGGGTGCCTAAATAGTCGACAGCCGCACTGAAATCTTCCGCGTACATATCGGGGAGAACGGCGTTGCGCGGGGAGCCCTCGCTCTCACCCCAGAACGTCAAGTCCAATGCCAGGGTCACGAAGCCTTGCTCCGCCAGTTTCTGGGCATACAGGTTGGAACTCTGCTCCTTAACCGCGCCCATGGGATGGCCAACGATGATTGCCGGGCTGCGTATGGACTTACCTACGCTCTTGGGGATGAACAGATTGCCCACCACCTTTATGTGGTACTGGTTGTTGAAGCTGACCTTTTCCATGGTCACCTTGTCGCTCTTGAAGAAATTGTCAGCACCGTTGGACATATCGGCTCCTAGAGCTGTGATCGAGCTGAGCAGAAGGCCTAGCGCTACAAAAAGTCTGTTCATGGGGATGGTCCTCTTCATGGGTTGAAGATCAATCGCGGAGTTGGCTCTGGCGCTTGTTTGGCCCCACTCGCGGGAGAAGACGCAAATGGGTGGAAGGCATTGTCGTGAAAAAATTAGGCTTTGATTAGCTAATGAATGCTTAAAGCCGCTATAACCTCTGCTACTCAATCAGAGGATGGGCGCATGCCTCGACATAACTTCAACGATCTACAGGCCTTTGTGACAGTGGCTCGCGAAGGCAGCTTTACGCGCGCAGCAGCACACTTAGGCGTTACCCAGTCGGCAGTCAGTCAGGTGGTGTCCGGACTGGAGGCAAGGCTGCAGATCCGCCTCCTCACACGTACCACCCGCAGCGTTTCACTGACGGTGGCCGGTGAAAGACTGATGGAGGCCATCGGCCATCGTTTCGATGAGATCGAAGCCGAGCTGGATGCCCTGACCGAGCTGCGCGACAAGCCGGCAGGCACGGTGCGTATCACCTGTGGCGACAACATCATCAAGACGACCTTGCTGCCCAAGCTGATCCCCGTCCTGGCGGCCTATCCGGATATCAAGCTCGAATTCAATATCAACTATGGCTTCTGTGACATCGTGGCTGAGCGTTTCGATGCTGGTGTGCGCTTCGGCGCCACGGTGGCGCAGGACATGATTGCGCTGCCCATCGGCGGCGACCTGCGCATGGCCGCAGTGGCTGCACCCAGCTACTTTGCCGAGCACCCCATGCCCAGGCATCCGCACGATTTAGCGGCGCATCGGTGCATCGATATTCGCTTTCCTACCTACGGTGGGGTGGATGCCTGGGAGTTTGAGCGCAAAGGCAAAAAACTGAAGGTGAGGGTCGAAGGGCCGTTGGTATTCAACACGACGACCCATATCGCGGACGCCGCTGTCGGTGGTCTGGGAATTGCCTATCTACCCGAAGATGAGTTCGCTCCGCACCTTGAAGAGGGCCGGCTGATTCGTGTGCTGGAGGACTGGTGCGAGCCATTTTCCGGCTATCACCTTTACTATCCCAGTCGCAGACAACCCTCACCGGCCTTCGCTCTGGTGCTCGAAGCATTGCGAGTGACCAAGTAGAGCAACAGCGCTGGATCGACCCGGAGATTGGTTACCTCCGTTACCGCTTCTGACCCTGAGCGACGGCCGGGCTTCGTTCGTCGCTATGAATTGCATGGCTAACCCTCGGCCTGTTCCGCCATTAATACGACCACATTCTTTCTCTTTTTAACTGGCGTTACTAGCGAGTATCTAGCCATAGAAAAACGCTAGTCGTCTCGGTGCAATGCCGCATGGCGAAGGACATTGCTGAGCAGCAAGCCTCAACCAGAAGCTCTGCGTTGTGATTGCCTACACCCATACGCTGCAGTCAAACACCTAAATTCGGCCATCACACAGCACAGCAGTTATTGCGTGCGCTGTCGAACAGACGACGCTGGGGCGCGCGCGCAGACTGGGAGAAGTAAAAGCCAGCTCACGGCTGTACGCCATGGCTGGTAATCCTCTGCAAAGGTACTTGCTATGACCCAGCCTCTCTCCGACGTTTATCGCTACATCGTCAAGGAACTCGCACCCAGCGCGCACAAACCCGACGAACCCGCGCTCAGTATCGTTTGCGAGCCCATTAGCGTATCTGGCGAGCCGAGTGCCAGCGGGAACATCACCCTGCATTTACAAGATGGCACCACCCCGGCTGAGGCACAGGCCATTGCCAGCAGCCTGCAGGCTAAGGTCAAAGCGCTGTGCCATGTGCACGCTAAAGTGGACGGGGCGATATGAACAGCCCCCATACGTTGCCTGTAGCAGCGTTAACAGCTTCTGAAACAACCACCAAGGCAACCACTCAAGTTCCGCCAAAGCTGGGGCTGAGTCTGCTTGTGGCCCTGGTGGTCGGCTCAATCATCGGCAGCGGTATCTTCGGCCTGCCGCAGAACATGGCAGCCGGCGCGGGTGCTGGGGCCATTTTGATTGGCTGGACCATAACTGGTATCGGCATGTTGCTGTTGGTGCGGGTCTACCAGATGCTCTCGCTGCGCAAACCCGAACTCGACAACGGCGTTTACGCCTATGCCCGCGCGTTGTCGGGAGAGTACGTTGGCTTCAACTCCGCCTGGGGTTACTGGGTCAGCGCCTGGATCGGCAATGTCGGTTATCTGGTGGCGGCGTTCGGTGCGCTGGGCTTCTTCTTTCCGGTGTTCGGCAGTGGCAACTCGCCGGCCGCCATCGCGGGTGCTTCCATCGTGCTATGGGTCATCCACCTGTTGGTGCTGCGCGGTATTCAAGGCGCTGCGGTACTGAATGCGGTGGTCACGCTAGCCAAGATCGTGCCGCTGCTGCTGTTTATCGCGCTGGTAGCAATGGCCTTTAAGGTGGAAACCTTCAGCCTGAATTTCTGGGGCGATGCCAGCCTCGGCTCGGTACTTGATCAGGTCAAGAGCACCATGCTGGTAACGGTCTGGGTGTTTATCGGCATTGAAGGTGCCAGTGTGTATTCGGCTCGGGCGCGCAAGCGTGAAGACGTGGGCCGCGCCACGGTCATCGGCTTTCTGATCTGCCTGCTGCTATTGATGTCGGTATCGCTGCTGTCGCTTGGAGTATTCAGCCAGCCGACCCTGGCCGGCCTGAAAAACCCGTCGATGGCCGGCGTGCTGGAAAACGCTGTTGGCACCTGGGGCGCGGTGCTGATCTACGTCGGCCTGATTGTCTCGGTGGGCGGCGGCTTCCTGGCCTGGATGCTACTGGCGGCGGAATCCCTGTTCAGCCCTGCAGGCGGTGGTGTGATGCCGAAGTGGCTGGGGCAGACCAACGACAAGCATGTGCCAGCCAATGCGCTGTGGCTCACCAACGGCATGGTGCAGCTGTTTCTGATTCTGACGCTGTTCTCCAAGGCGTCTTATCTGGCGTTGATCTCGCTATCCAAGGCGATGATTCTGCTGCCCTACCTGTTCAGCGCGGCCTACGGCCTGTTGCTGGCCTGGCGCGGCGAGGGCGTCAAAGCAGCCATCCAGCGTGCTGATGTGCCCATCGCTGCGTTGGCCACGGCCTACTGCGTATGGCTGCTGTACGCCGCCGGCTTCAAGTATCTGCTGCTGAGCGCCCTGCTTTATGTACCGGGCGTGGTGCTCTATGCCTGGGCCAAGCGCCAGCGTCAGGAACGCATGTTTACCCCTTGGGAGTGGGCGATTCTGGCCGCTCTGGTGGTGCTGGCCGGTGTAGCGGCGACGCTGCTGATCATGGGCCGACTCGGGCTGTAAGCGCTCTGCATTTTGCATCTGCGCATTTGTGAACAGGAATTCAATGTCATGACGACCCAAGGTTTGCACTCTGAAATTGGCCGCCTGCGCCGTGTACTGGTGTGCCGCCCAGGGCTGGCGCAGCAGCGCCTGACGCCGGCCAATTGCCGCGATTTATTGTTCGACGACGTGCTCTGGGTAGAGCAGGCGCGCAATGATCACGATGCCTTCACCAATGCCATGCTCAGCCGCGATGTTGAGGTTCTGGAACTGCATGACCTGCTGGCTACCAGCATGGCCAACCCAGAGGCCCGCACCTGGCTGTTGGACCGCAAGCTCGCCCAGGGCACTGTCGATAGCGAGTTGGCCCAGCAACTAAGACCCTGGCTAGAAGCACTGCCACCCATGCGCCTGGCTGAACACCTGATCGGCGGGTTGGCGCGTGCCGAGTTGCCGTTTGAACCAGAAGGGCTGCTGGCCCGCTATGCCACGGCGCACGACTTCCTTCTGCCGCCGCTGCCCAACACTTTATTCAGCCGCGACAGTAGCTGCTGGATCGGTGATGGCGTGGTGCTGTGCCCCATGTACTGGCCGGCTCGGCGTCAGGAAACGCTGCTGACTGCCGCGGTCTATCGCTTCCATCCGCTGTTCGCTGGCAAGACGAAAATCTGGTGGGGCGACCCCGATGTCGATCATGGCGGTGCGACCCTGGAAGGCGGCGATGTGATGTCGCTGGGCAATGGCGTGGTGCTGATCGGCATGGGCGAGCGGACCTCACCGCAAGCCGTCAGCCAACTGGCCCGAGCCTTGTTTGCCCAGGGCGCAGCCACCCACGTGTTGGCCGCGCAGATTCCCAAGTCGCGCGGTGCGATGCACCTGGACACGGTATTCACCTTCTGCGACGTGGACCTGGTGACCTGCTTCCCTGAAATGGTCGACGCGATCCGCGTGCACAGCCTGCGCCCCGGCGAGCGCGAAGGCAGCTTGGACGTGCGCAGCGAAAGCCAACCCTTCCTCGAGGGCGTGGCCGCAGCACTGGGCCTGGCCAAGCTGCGTTCGGTGGCCACCGGCGGCGATGCCTGGCAGTCCGAGCGCGAACAGTGGGACGACGGCAACAACCTGCTGGCGCTGGCTCCGGGCGTGGTCATGGGCTACGCCCGCAATACCCACACCAACACGCTGTTGCGCAAAGCTGGTGTTGAGGTGATCACCATTCCCGGCTCGGAGTTGGGCCGCGGTCGCGGTGGTAGCCATTGCATGAGTTGCCCGATTGAGCGTGACGTGCTTTGACCTCTATCCCCTATGAGAGCAGCCCATGAGCTTTAACCTGCACAACCGTAGCCTGCTGGCGTTAAAGGATTTCGCCCCCGATGAGGTGCGCTACCTGCTCGACCTGGCCGCCGAACTCAAACGCTCGAAAGCCGTGGGCAACGAACAGCCGCGCCTTACGGGTAAAAACATCGTGCTGATTTTCGAGAAACCTTCGACGCGCACCCGCTGCGCCTTCGAAGTGTCGGTGCACGACCAAGGCGGGCACGTGACCTATCTGGATGCCGGCAGCTCGCAGCTGGGCCACAAGGAATCGCTGAAGGACACCGCCCGCGTTTTGGGGCGCTACTACGACGGCATCGAGTACCGCGGCTTTCACCAGAGCGTGGTTGAGGAGCTGGCGCTTTACGCCAAGGTGCCGGTGTGGAACGGCCTGACCGATGAGATGCACCCCACACAGATCCTCGCCGACTTGCTGACCATGCAGGAGTTTGGCGAAAAGCCACTGCACGAATTGAGCTTCTGCTACCTGGGCGACGCCAGTTTCAACATGGGCAGTTCGCTGCTGGTGGGCGGCACGCAAATGGGTATGGATGTGCGCATCTGCTCGCCTGCCGACCTGCAACCGCCCGCCGAACTGGTGGCGCAGATGCGCGAGCTGGCCAGCCGCACCGGGGCACGCATCACCCTGGAAAGCGACCCGTTGAAGGCCGTGGTTGGCGCAGATTTTCTCTACACCGACGTGTGGGTCTCGATGGGCCAGGACGACGCGGTTTGGCAGCAGCGCATCGACAAACTGATGCCTTATCAGGTGACCACGGCGCTAATGCAGGCTACTGGCAAGCCACGTTGCAAGTTCATGCACTGCCTGCCCGCCTTCCACAATCTGGAAACCGAGGTGGGCCGCGAGGTGCACGAAAAATATGGCCTGAGCGAGATTGAAGTCACCGACGAAGTGTTCGAGTCCGACGCCTCCATCGTCTTCACCCAGGCCGAGAACCGTATGCACACCATTAAAGCCGTGCTGGTAGCGACCCTCGGATGACGCTGCCAGGAGTCCACTCATGAAAGTCGTCGTCGCCCTGGGCGGTAATGCCTTGCTGCGACGTGATCAGCCGCCCACAGCGGAAAACCAGTTAGCCAACATTCGCCGTGCCGCTGCGCAACTGGCGCGTGTGGCCGCCAACCACGACCTGGTGCTGACCCATGGCAACGGCCCGCAGGTGGGGTTATTGGCCCTGCAAGCGGCGGCCTACATTGACGTGGAAGCCTACCCGCTGGACGTGCTCGGCGCGCAGACCGACGGCATGATCGGCTACCTGCTTGAGCAGGAGCTGGCCAACTTGTTGCCTGCTACGCGGGCGATCACCACGCTGATCACCCGGGTGGAAGTGGATCTGCAGGACCCGGCCTTTGGCCACCCAAGTAAACCCATCGGGCCGGTCTACACCCAGGCCGAATCCTTACGTGTCGCTGCTGCACGGGGCTGGAGCATGGCGGCGGACGGTGCTTTGTTCCGCCGCGTGGTGGCCTCGCCTCAGCCGCTGCGCGTGCTCGGCATACAGGCGATCCGCTGGTTGTTGGAGCGGGGCGCGCTGGTGATTGCGGCCGGCGGCGGGGGTATCCCGGTGGCGCGCAAGGGGGAGGGCAACGTTCTGCATGGCGTGGAGGCGGTGATCGATAAAGACCTGTGCAGCAGCCTGCTGGCGCGTGAGTTACATGCCGATGTGCTGGTGATTGCCACCGATGTGGCGGCGATCTACCTCGACTGGGGCAAACCCACGCAACGCGCCCTCGGCAAGGTCACGCCACAACAACTGAGTGAGCACTCGTTCGCCGCAGGCTCCATGGGCCCCAAGGTCGCCGCCGCGCAGGCCTTCGTCCTGGCTACCGGTCAGCGTGCGGTAATCGGTTCGCTGGAACAGATCGAAGAGATGCTCGCCGGCACCGCCGGTACTCAGGTCTGTCCGGCGGTAGCGGACATGGCCCCAGAGCCGGCAATGCCAACTCTCTTGATATCTGACAAAACCTCTCGCACCTGAGCAGCGTTTACTGCTGCAAGCAACGTGTCGGTAGACGACCCAAGGTGGCTCGATGGACTTCAAGGACTACTACAAGGTGCTCGGGCTTGAGCCGGGAGCAGACGACAAAGCCGTGAAAACGGCTTACCGCAAACTGGCGCGCAAATACCACCCCGATGTCAGCAAGGAAGCCGACGCAGAAAATAAATTCAAGGATGTCGCCGAAGCCTATGAGGTGCTGAAAAGCGCGGAAAAACGCGCCGAGTACGATGAACTGCGCAAATACGCCGAGCAAGGCCGCCCCTTCGAACCGCCACCGGGCTGGCAACCGCAAGGCCATGCGAGCTTTTCCGAAGGGAGCCGCGCGGGCAGTGAGTATTCCGAGTTTTTCGAGTCGCTGTTTGGTGGCGCTGGCCGTTTCCAGGACGCCGGCCGCACTCGCGCGCGCAGAGGCCAGGACGTTGAAATGGCGCTGCCGCTGCTGCTGGAAGAAACCCTAAGCGATGACACCAAGACCATTGCCTTCCAGCTTCCGCAATACAGCGCTGACGGTCAGCCTCTGCCGGCGATCAGCAAGACCTTGAATGTGAGAATCCCGCCTGGGGTCGGCAATGGCGAACGCATTCGCCTCAAAGGGCAGGGCGCGCCGGGGGCAGGTGGCGGCGCACATGGCGATTTGTATTTGCTCATTCACTTTGTGCCTCACCCTCTGTTCGACGTAGAGGGGCACAACCTGGTCCTCACCGTGCCATTGGCGCCTTGGGAGGCCGTGCTGGGCAGCCAAGTTACGCTGCCGACACTGAGCGGCAAAATCAACCTGCGCATACCCGCTAACACCCAAGCAGGGCAACGGCTGCGGATTAAAGGCAAGGGGCTGCGCAACAAAGCCGGCGAGCCGGGTGACCTGTATACGCTGTTCAAGATCGTCATCCCGGCTCAAACCGACGAGCCCGTGCGTGCGCTATGGGCACAGCTGGCCGAGCAAGCCGCCTTCAATCCGCGCGCGCAGTGGAGCCAGTGATGAGTAGCCAGACCCTGCAATTAGATATTCACGAGTTCTGCCTGTGCGCTGAGCTGCCGCAGGCGGTGCTGCTGGAGATTGTCGAGCACGGCATCGTCGAACCCTGTGGTGCTACACCGGCGCAATGGCGGTTTAGCGGCCATGCACTGTCCGTCGCCAAGCGGGCGTTGCGCTTACAGGTTGAACTGCAACTTGAATGGGCGGGTGTGGCCCTGGCGTTGCAGTTGCTTGATGAAGTTGAGCACCTGCGCGCCGAAAACAGCCACCTGCGGCGCCGCTTGAGCCGCTTCGAGCAGCAGTAGCCCGCGCGGTGTGACGCCGAGTACCGCTGTAGCCAATTCCTTTGTTTAGAGACTCAAGGTCATTATGTCAGTCAGTCGAAAATGGATCTTTCCTGCCGCCAGCGTTGCCGTCGTGGCCATTATCGCGGGCCTGCTCTGGTACACACTGCACCCCGAGGGCCTGGGGGATGGCTTCGCCAGCGGTAACGGGCGGATTGAAGCCACCGACGTTGACGCGGCCAGCAAGCTACCGGGGCGCATCGCCAGTATCGAGGTTGATGAGGGCGAGTTCGTCGAGGCCGGGCAAGTGATTGCGCGTATGGACACCCAGGTGCTCCAGGCGCAAGTGCTGCAAGCCCAGGCGCAAATGCGCCAAGCCCAGAACAGCAAACTGACGGCCAGTGCCCAGGTTCGCCTGCGCGAGAGTGAGAAAGTCACCGCGCAGGCCATCGTGCGCCAGCGCCAGGCGGAAGTGTCTGCCGCGCAAAAGCGCCACGCCCGCAGCGCGATTCTGGTCAAACGCAATGCCATGGCGCAGCAGCAACTGGATGACGACCTTGCCCGGTTGCAAAGCACCCAAGCTGCTCTGGCGGCCGCACAGTCCCAGGTTATTTCGGCTGAGGCGGGCATTGCCGCCGCACAGTCCCAGGTGATTGAGGCGCAGTCTGCAGTAGAGGCAACCCAAGCCAGCGTCGAGCGCTTACAGATCGATATCGAGGACAGTCAGCTTAAGGCCCCGCGCGCAGGGCGTGTGCAGTACCGCATCGCCGAGCCGGGTGAGGTAATCGGCGCGGGCGGCAAGGTGCTTAACCTGGTCGACCTGAGCGATGTCTACATGACCTTTTTCTTGCCGGAGCAGCAGGCTGGCCGGGTGGCGCTGGGGGCCGAAGTTCGCCTGGTGATTGATGCCGTACCGCAGTATGTCATTCCGGCCGAGGTCAGCTATGTGGCCAGCGTCGCCCAGTTCACCCCGAAAACTGTGGAAACCGCCAGCGAGCGCGAAAAGCTGATGTTTCGGGTTAAAGCGCGGATTGATCCAGAACTGTTGCAGCGCCACCTCACCCAAGTGAAAACCGGCGTACCCGGCGTCGCTTATCTGCGCCTCGACTCACAGGCCGAGTGGCCTGCAAAACTGGCGATCAAGGTTCCGCAGTGAGCGCGCCTGCAGCGCCAGTCGCGCGGCTGCAAGATGTCAGCCTGCAGTACGGCAAAACCTGCGCCCTCAAGGCCGTCAGCCTGGAAATTCCCGCGCAGTGCATGGTTGGCTTGATCGGCCCGGATGGTGTTGGCAAATCCAGCCTGCTGGCGCTGATTGCCGGCGCACGCAAAATCCAGAGCGGGCAGATCGAGGTGCTCGGCGGCGATATGGCCAGTCGCGATCACCGCAGGCGGGTGTGCCCACATATCGCCTATATGCCTCAGGGGCTGGGCAAAAACCTCTATCCGACGCTCTCGGTGATCGAGAACCTGGACTTCT
Organism: Pseudomonas sp. OTU750018; assembly: GCF_011636575.1. Taxonomy (NCBI): domain Bacteria; kingdom Pseudomonadati; phylum Pseudomonadota; class Gammaproteobacteria; order Pseudomonadales; family Pseudomonadaceae; genus Pseudomonas; species Pseudomonas sp. OTU750018. The sequence continues at coordinate 26,914 of NZ_JAAPAU010000001.1, read as the reverse complement.
TTGCCCGCCTGTTTGGCCAGGCCGAAGCCGAACGTAAATCCCGTATTGCCGAACTGCTGCGCAGTACGGGCCTCAGCGAGTTTGGTGAGCGGCCGGCGGGCAAACTGTCCGGCGGCATGAAGCAAAAACTTGGGCTGTGTTGCGCGCTGATCCACGACCCTGACTTGCTGATCCTCGACGAGCCCACAACCGGCGTCGACCCGCTGTCGCGTAACCAGTTCTGGGAATTGATCGAGCGTATTCGCCGGCAGCGCCCGCAGATGAGTGTGCTGGTAGCCACTGCGTACATGGAGGAGGCCGAGCGCTTCGACCATTTGCTGGCCATCGATGACGGCGCCGTATTGGCCACCGGCAGCCCGGCCGAGCTGCTGCAACGCACGCAATGCTCAAGTCTGGAAGAGGCGTTTATCGCCCTGATGCCGGAAGCCAAACGCCAGGGCCATAAGCAACTGGTGATCCCGCCACGCCCGGCTGGCGAACAGGAAATTGCCATCGAGGCGCGCGATCTGAGCATGCGCTTCGGCGATTTTGTCGCGGTTGACCACGTCGACTTCCGTATCGAACGCGGGGAAATCTTCGGCTTTCTTGGCTCCAATGGTTGCGGCAAAACCACCACCATGAAGATGCTCACCGGCTTGTTGCCCGCCAGCGAAGGACAAGCTCTGCTGTTCGGTCAGGTGGTCAATGCCAGCGACATGGCCACGCGCAAGCGGGTCGGCTATATGTCGCAGTCATTCTCGCTGTATGCCGAACTGAGTGTGCGGCAGAACCTGGTGCTGCACGCCCAGCTGTTTCATGTGCCGGCCACGGAGATAGCAGGGCGGGTGACTGCCATGGCTGAGCGTTTCAGCCTTGGCGACGTTATGGAGCAGCTACCCGAGCGCCTGCCGCTGGGTATTCGCCAGCGTCTTTCACTGGCTGTAGCGGTTATCCATAAGCCCGAAATTCTGATTCTTGATGAGCCGACGTCAGGCGTCGATCCCATTGCCCGTGATGTGTTCTGGCAGATGATGCTCGACCTGTCGCGTAATGACGGCGTGACGATATTTATCTCCACCCACTTTATGAACGAAGCCCTGCGTTGCGACCGCATCTCCTTGATGCACGCTGGCAAGGTGCTAGACAGCGACACGCCCAAGGCCCTGATGGCCAAGCGTGGCCTGCCAACCCTGGAGGCGACTTTTATCGCCTATCTGCAGGATGCCGTCGGCGAAAAAGCACAACAGCCCGCACCAGAAGCGGCGGCTCCAGCAGCGCAGACCAATACGCTGAAACGCAAGCGCTTCAGCCTGCTGCGTCTGTTCAGCTATACCCGCCGGGAAGCCCTGGAACTGCGCCGCGACCCGATTCGCGGCAGCATGGCGTTGCTTGGTAGTCTGCTGCTGCTGTTTATCATCGGCTATGGCATCAGCCTGGACGTTGAGAACCTGACTTATGCGGTGCTCGACCGGGACCAGACCACCACCAGCCAGGCCTACGCGCTCAACCTGGCTGGCTCGCGGTACTTCATCGAGCAAGCGCCGCTGCGCGACTACGATGAACTGGACCGGCGCATGCGCAGTGGCGAGATCAGCCTGGCGGTGGAAATCCCGCCCAACTTCGGCCGTGACCTCAAGAGGGGAGGCGTACCGCAGATCGGCATGTGGCTCGACGGCGCCATGCCAATGCGCGCCGAAACCATCAAAGGCTATGTGATGGGCCTGCATGCCGGCTACTTGCAGGAGCTGGCCCGCAAGGACGGTGCGTCAACCCGTAGCAGCCTGCCGACCCTGGAAGTGCGCTACCGCTACAACCCGGATGTGGAAAGCCTGAATGCCATGGTGCCGGCGGTGATTCCGCTGCTGCTGATGCTGATTCCGGCAATGCTTACCGCACTTGGCGTGGTGCGTGAGAAGGAGTTGGGCTCGATCATCAACCTGTATGTCACGCCGGTCACTCGTCTGGAGTTTCTGCTCGGCAAGCAACTGCCTTACATCGCCCTGGGTATGCTCAATTTCGTTCTGCTGGTGATAGCGGCGGTGTGGGTATTCGATGTCCCGCTCAAGGGCAGCCTGCTGGCCTTGCTAACCGGTGGCCTGCTGTACATCAGCTGCGCCACGGCCATGGGCTTGCTGATGTCGACCTTTACTCGCAGCCAGATTGCTGCGGTATTCGGCACGGCCATCGTCACCCTGATTCCGGCCATCCAGTTCTCCGGGTTGATCTACCCGGTGGCATCACTCGAAGGCTTTGGCGCGCTGGTTGGCCAGGTGTATCCCACCTCGCACTTTCTCATCATCAGCCGTGGGGTGTTCTCCAAAGCGCTGGGTTTCACTGAGCTGTACAGCTATTTCATGGCGTTGCTGATTACCATCCCCGTCCTGCTGGCACTGTGCACCAGCCTACTGAAAAAGCAGGAGGCCTGAGATGGAACAGCTGGCGAATATCTACCACCTGGGGCTCAAGGAACTGCGCAGCCTGCAACGTGACCCTGCGCTGCTCTTGCTGATTATCTGGGCCTTTACCCTGGGCATCATCACGGCCGCCACCAGCATGCCGGAGAGCCTGCACAACGCCTCGATTGCAGTGGTCGACGAAGACCGCTCACCGCTCTCGGCCCGCTTGATTGATGCTTTCCAGCCGCCGTTTTTTCGTACGCCGCAACGTATCGAACTGAGCGAAATGGATCACGGCATGGACTCCGGGCAGTACACCTTCACCCTCAATATCCCACCGGGTTTCCAGCGCGATGTACTTGCCGGGCATAGCCCCGCGATCCAGCTCAACGTCGATGCCACACAGGTAAGCATGGCCTTCACCGGTGCGGGCTATATCCAAATGATCGGTGCCGAGGAAGTCAGCGCGTTCTTGCGCAACTACCGTGCCGATCTGCCGCAGCAGGCCGCATTGGCCGTGCGCGTCGCGTTTAACCCAAACCTGACGCGCAGCTGGTTCGGCTCGGTGATGGAGGTGATCAACCAGATCACAATGCTGTCGATCATTCTCACGGGCGCGGCACTGATTCGCGAACGCGAACACGGCACCATCGAACACCTGCTGGTGATGCCGGTGACGCCACCCGAGATCATGCTGGCCAAGGTCTGGTCGATGGGCTTGGTGGTGCTGCTGGCCACTGCGTTGTCGCTGCTGCTGGTGGTGCAAGGCTGGCTGCACGTGCCGATTGCCGGCTCGCTGCCGCTGTTCTTGTGCGGCGCGCTGCTGCACCTGTTCGCGACCACCTCAATGGGCATTTTCTTCGGCACCATCGCGCGTTCGATGCCGCAATTGGGCCTGTTGATCATTCTGGTGCTGATCCCTCTGCAGATCCTTTCCGGCGGCACCACACCGCGCGAGAGCATGCCCGAGCTGGTGCAGCAGATCATGCTGGTGGCGCCCACCACCCACTTCGTCGATTTGGCCCAGGCGATTCTCTATCGCGGCGCCGGGTTTTCGACTGTTTGGCCGCAGTTCCTGGCAATCATTGCCATCGGCGCGCTGTTCTTTGCCGGCGCGCTGCTGCGCTTTCGCAAGACGCTGGCACAGATGTCCTGAGGGTGGCGCAGCAAGGGCTTACGCCACCACGGGGTGTGCGAGTAGTTGGCGACAAATAGAAATTGGCCCGCCGCGCTTAAACAAATACCTGCCGAGCCATCCCGCGCGGGATGCGGTTTCTACCTGGCAGTTGCTCCAGGCGTTGCTGCCATTCGGCTCGGGGTTTCAGGGTTGCGGTTGGCTTTACCATTTCAGCCGCTGCGGCAGCAGCCTTCGCCGCTTTTGCGGCGGCCCTAAGCTCAGCAAGACTGGGGGTTTTACGGACAGGTTCGGCAGTGCCTTTTTCAACGCTGCGCAGGCACAGCTTGCATGAAACCTGAGTGACATCCTGGGTGCTGCTCAGGTTCGAGCCGGTGCGTCCACATGCGACATTTCCCGCGGACGCGGTGTAGTGAATAGCCAACGTGTTGTCTCCTGCATTTTTGGGGCGCGGGATTCTACACGCTTCGCTTCGCACGCCAACTGCTTATCGTTGTGTTGCGACAGAGTTGTGGGGGAAGGTCGAACAGTCGTGCCATGTTCAAGCCTGTGTAGTTGCGTGTGACAACCCCTTTGTCTGGGTTTCCGCAGGACCGCGGCAGTTGCTGGGCGGGTTGCTAGCTAACTGCACGATAGGCAGCTGTCGGCCGATTCTGTTGAAAAAGTCGGTTTCTGAGAGAGCTACTTTTCGGCAGCTCAAAATACGCTCGATTTCGGCGTTGCTACGTAAAACCAATACAGCTCCGCCTTCTGAGCGAACCAGATTTCAACGTCGCTCACGCTCTTTCATGGGCAAAAATCGCGGCGGGACTTTTTCAACAGAATCGGCCAAAAAAGGTCGTTCGTTGGGTACAAAGGCATGGGCGCCTCACCGCGTTGTGAGTGCCATATTCTATAAAGGATGCGTAGTCAGCCTTGCTGCCACCAAGTTGTGAGTCAGCCAGTCACTAAAGCTGCGCGTCAGCTCGCTGCTCTCGCTATCACGGTGCACCAGCCAGGCCCAGTTGGGACCGCGCACCGTCTGTTCCACCAGGGGCTGCAGCAGACCATTGCGCCGCGCCTGGTCAGCCAGCAACTGGCTGACCAGGGCGATGCCCAAGCCTTGGCTGGCGGCATCCAGCAGCAGGCCGGGGTCGGAAAAATTCAGCCCGTGACTCTGCTGGCCCACATCCTGCCCGCCTTGTACGGCCCAGTGGCTCCAATCCATCTCTCGTTCGCCATGCAGGGTGCAGCGCTCGTCTGGTTGTTGCGCCAGCAGGCTGGGGTGGGCCGCTGGATAGAGGCGGTCTTCCAGCAGCACGCGAAAGCTGCACTCGGCCTGGGCAGTGAGGTCGTCACGCACGGCAAGGTCGATGGTCTGAGTGGCCATGTCCGGCACCTCATCACTGGTGAACAGCCACAGGTCGATTTCCGGGTGCAGGCGATGAAATTCACCCAGGCGCGGCACGAGCCAGTGGCGGGCGAAGGCCGGTGTGGTGTTGACCACCAGTTGGTTGGGCTTGCGGTATTGCTCCAGGCGACGGATACCCACTGCCAATTGCTGCAACAGCGATTGCGTCGTGCTGAGCAGGTCATGTCCGGCATCGGTCAGGCTAACGCTGCGTCCACTGCGGTGGAACAGCGGCTGTTCGAGGAATCCCTCCAGGCTGCGAATCTGTTGGCTGATCGCCGACTGAGTCAGGTGCAGCTCCTCGGCCGCCTTATGGAAACTGCCCAGGCGGGCGGCGGCTTCGAAGCCGCGCAGGGCGTTTAGAGGCGGCCAATGTTTAAGCATGATTGATAAGCCTGTCTAATCTGATGTGCGCAAAATCTATCGTTTGTTGTGGCGTTTTTACAGGCCTAGCATGCAAGACATCACCGCATTCGCGGTTTTCAGTGATAACAATGACTTAACTGAAGGCACTTGTATGCAGCATAGCGCAGTCGCAGAAAATTCCTGGTTCATGCCCGCCGAATGGGTTCCGCACGCCGCGACTTGGATGGTCTGGCCTCACAATCAGGCGCTCTGGGAGTCCGGCTGGGGTGTCACCCTGGCCGAGGTGCAGGTGGACTTCGCGCGGGTGGCCAACGCCATTGCTCGCTTCGAACCGGTAAAGATGGTGGTTGATCCATCGGCAGCGCTGCGTGCACGTGAGTTGTGCGGGCCCAACATCGAGTTGCTTGAGCTGGCCGTGAATGACAGCTGGTGCCGCGATTCCGGGCCGAGCTTTGTCTGCCATCCGCAGCGTGGGGTGGCCGGGGTTAGCTGGCGCTTCAATGCCTGGGGCGGCAAATCCGAGCATGATCTGGATGAGAGTCTGGCCCGGCGCATTCTTAACGGCCTGGGGCTGGACTGCTTCGGTACATCATTGAGCAATGAAGGCGGTGCCATTCATGTCGACGGCGACGGCACGCTGATCACCACCGAATCGGTGCTGCTCAACCCCAACCGCAATCCGGGGATGAACAAGGCCGAGATGGAAGAAATCTTCGCCCGCCTGCTTGGCGTGAAGAAGACCATCTGGCTGCCGGGTGATCCGCAGTACGTGACGGGTGACATGACCGACGGCCATATCGATGGCGTGTGTGCCTTCGCCAAGCCCGGCGCGCTGCTGGTCGACGCCACCCGCGATCAGGGCTCGGTGTATGCCGAGGTAGTGCGCGAAAACCGTCGCGCCATCGAGCTGGCGACCGACGCCCGCGGCCGCAAGTTCGAGCTGCTTGAGCTGTTCGAGGCCACCGATGCGGTGGACACTGAGGCCGAGGTGTTCTGCGCCTCCTACACCAACTTCTACATCTGCAACGGTGCGATCATCATGCCGGCCTACGGTATTGCCGCCGACGATGAAGCGGCGACGACCCTGCGCCTGGCATTCCCGGGTCGCGAAGTGGTGCCGGTGCAGATCAACCAGCTGGCCCATGGCGGCGGCGGGGTGCATTGCATCACTCAGCAGCAGCCGGCCTTGCCGTTGAAGGGGTGAGGTGATGAGCAAACTGACCGTCGCCACCACCCAGTTCGCCTGCAGCTGGAACCTTGAGCAGAACCTCGATCAGGCCGAGCGCCTGGTGCGCGAGGCGGCCGCCAAGGGCGCGCAACTGATCCTCTTGCAGGAGCTGTTCGCCACCCCGTACTTCTGCATCGAGCAGGACCACAAGCACCTGGCGCTGGCCGAGGAATACAGCCAGAGCCGCGTGCTCAAGCGCTTCGCCGCCTTGGCCAAGGAGCTCGGTGTAGTGCTGCCGCTGTCCTGGTTCGAGAAGGCCGGCAACGCTTACTTCAACTCGCTGAGCGTGGCTGATGCCGATGGCCGTCTGCTTGGGGTGTACCGCAAGACCCATATTCCTAACGCCATTGGTTACCAGGAGAAGGAATACTTCAGCCCCGGTGACAGCGGCTTTCGCGTCTGGGATACCGCCTTCGGTCGCATCGGCGTGGCCATCTGCTGGGACCAGTGGTTTCCCGAGACTGCGCGCTGCCTGGCCTTGCAGGGCGCCGAGGTGCTGCTGTTTCCCACCGCCATCGGCTCCGAACCGGGCGCGGCGGCATTGGACTCGCGCGACCATTGGCAGCTAACTCAGCGTGGCCATGCTGCCGCCAACATCATGCCGGTGATCGCCGCCAATCGCGTCGGCCGAGAGGTGGCGACCACTGATCCAGCCTTGCAGATGAGCTTCTACGGCTCGTCTTTTATCACCGACCACAAGGGCAAGTTGCTCGCCGAGGCTGATCGCGACAGCACGGGTGTGCTGGTACGCGAGCTCGATCTGGCCGCGATGGGCGAAGAACGCCAGACCTGGGGCATCTACCGAGATCGTCGCCCGGAAATGTACGGCCCGCTGCTGGGCCTGGACGGACGGCAAACCCACGTGCGCTGGAATCACCAAGGAGTCTGATGATGAAATCTGGTAATGCCTTACTGATCGCTTCGCTGAGCCTCGCCCTGGGTTGTGCCCAGGCCTGGGGCCGGGCCGAAGAAAAGACTCTGCGCCTCTACAACTGGGCTGACTATTTCGCACCGGAGACCCTAAACAACTTCACCAAGGAGACCGGCATCCGGGTGATCTACGACGTCATGGAAGGCAGCGAAACGCTGGAGGCCAAGATGATGGCCGGGCGCAGCGGTTATGACCTGATCTTCCCGGGTGACACCGTGGCCGAACGGCTGATGCGTGCCGGTGCGTTGCAGAAGCTGGACACGTCCAAACTCGAACACCTAGATGACATCGAGCGGGGCCTGCGCAACCTGCAGACCAAGTACCCCTACTCGCGGCATGCCACCGTGCCCTACACCTGGGGCTCGATTGGCCTGACCTATAACACCCAGATGATCGAGCAGCGCATGCCCAATGCCCCGGTCAATAGCCTGGACATGCTGTTCAAGCCGGAGCTGGCCGCCAAGTTCGCCGACTGCGGCATCTCGATGATCGACTCGCCGGACGAAGTGCTGGCAGTGGTGCTCAACTACCTCGGGCATGAGCCTCGCAGCGGCAAGGCGGAAGACCTGGCTGAGGCGCTGGCGCTGCTGAAAAGCATCAAGCCCTATGTGCGCAAGTTCCAGTCGCAGCCGGTCACCCAGCTGGTCAACGGTGAAATCTGCCTGTCGCTCGGCTACAGCGGCGACATGACCCAGGCCCAGCGCACGGCGGATGAGGCGAAAGCGGGTCGGACCTTTGGCTACCGCATCCCGGTGCAGGGCAGCACCATCTGGATGGACACCATGGCCATCCCGGCCGATGCCCAGCATCCGGAATATGCCTACGCGCTGATCAATTTCATCATGCGTCCGGAGAACATGGCGGCGATCAGCAATGCCACCGGTTATCCAACGTCCAGCGCCAAGGCCCGGCCGTTGGTGGCTGAAGACATGCGCAACAACCCGGATATCTATGCCGATGAGGCCACCTATGCGCGGCTGATTCCCGGCAAGGACATTCCGCAGCGCGACATGCGCGCACGCATGCGCACCTGGAGCACCTTCAAGACCGATCTCTAGGCTTTACCGCCTGCCTGTTAGCCGTCGCCCGTTCCTTGTTGCCAACTGCCGCGCCATCGGCGCGGTCAGGCGGTAGCGTGCGGCCGCAACGGAGATAACAACAGGTGCGAGTTGCCGCCAAACCAGAAGTCAAGGCCGTTGCGGCCGGCAGCAAGAGCAACGCGTTGCAACCGCCTGTGGCGGGCAGGAGCAGCACGCCATGGAGGGCCTTGCCGGACGCTGCGAAGGGCGTTGACCGGCGGGTATCCATCATAAAAAAGAGAGGGTGCAGCACCATGTCTACACGTCGTGATTTCATCAAACAATTGACGGCCGCCGCAGGTTTGGGCGTCGTCGCCTCCATGGGCATCGGCCTGAGCGCGCCGCAGGTGCGCGCCGCGCTGGGCAACAGCTGGCACATGCCGGACGAGAACGAACTGCAGGAGCGAATCTTCCTGGCGTTCGCTGCCAGCGCGGCAGTCTGGGATGACTGGGCGACCCCGGTAAACAACTGCATCGCGCTACTGGCCAAGACCATTGCCAAGTACCAGCCGGTGACCGTGCTGTGCCGGGCCAACCAGCTGGCGCTGGCCAAGAGCAAGTGCGGCACCACCAATATCAAGTTCCTCACCATGCCACTGGACGATGTCTGGGTACGTGACTACGGCGGCTGCTTCGTGGTTGACGGTCAGGGCGGTCGCGGCTTGGTCGACTTCAACTTCAACGGCTGGGGTGGCAAGCAGACGGCGAGCAACGACACCCAGGTTGCCGATGCGCTGAGCTACGAAACCTATGCCACCTATATCGCTAGCCAGCTGACCGGCGAGGGCGGTGGTATCGAGGTGGATGGCCATGGCACGGCGATCATAACCGAGAGCTGTTGGGTCAACAGCAACCGCAACCCGGGCATGAGCAAGGCGCAGATAGAGGCTGAGCTGAAAGCCAACCTAGGACTGCGCAAGATCATCTGGCTGCCGGGGATCAAGGGCAAGGACATCACCGATGCCCACGTCGACTTCTATGCGCGCTTCGCCTCTAAAGGCGTGGTGATCGCCAACCTCGATAACGACCCCAAGTCCTACGACTACGCGGTGACCCGCACCCACCTGAATATCCTCAAGGCCGCCACCGATGCCGATGGCAACAAGCTGGTGGTGCATACCCTCCCGCCGCCCCTGAAAAAACGCAGTAACGTCTACACCCAGAACAACCCGGATTTCGCCCCCGGCTATATCAACTACCTGCCGATCAATGGCGCGGTGATCGTGCCGCAGTTTGGCGACAGTGCCGCCGACAAATTCGCCAAGGACCTGCTGGCCAAGCTGTATCCGGGGCGCGTGGTGGTACAGGTGAATATCGACCCGATCGCCGGTGGCGGCGGTGGTATCCACTGCGTGACTAAGAACATGCCGGCGGTCTGAGTGCGTTTTTGCTCCTGAGGGGTTTTGTGTAGCCCCTTATTTAGCTGTGTCGTGGTTGTGCGCTAGGTCGTTCGGAGGCTAGCGAGTTGGTGCACGCGCTTGGCTGCTTACCGTCAGTACAGGTGGATTTTGGCCGCGACATGGCTGTTTTTATTCCCGGGTTTATGGCGCTGGCCCAGCGGTTACTCGAATTGAGTGCCTGAGGCCGTGAACGGCCCGTATCCAAATCAATAATAAGGAACAACCTCTCATGCAAATTAAGACGTGCAGCGCCATGGCGCTGGCCATCTCGGTGGCTACCCTGCAGTTGGCGAACGCCGCCGATGAAGTAGCCGTCGAGCAATTGGCGCGCGGCCTGGCCGACTCCAGCCAGGGGCAGTCGAAGGGCTTTATCGAAGACAGCCAGCTGAACCTGCTGAATCGCAACGTGGCGATCAATCGCAACTTCAAAAACAACAATAACGCCGCCGCTAATGCTGCCGACGGTTTTAACGATGGCGTCAACACCAACCAAGGCGCGATCAACGAGTGGGGGCATGCCGCCATGCTCACCTACACCTCGGGCTTTACCCAGGGCACCGTGGGCTTCGGCGTGGACGCGTTTGCCAATGGCGCGGTGCGCCTGACCGGCGGCGCGGGTACCGGTGGCACTGGCGGTGTGGGCGGGGTTAACGTGTTTCCGGGCAGCAATCATTGCGACGATCTGACCGGCAGTTGCCAAGGTGAAGACGCCTACGGTCTGGCCGGTGGTGCAGTCAAACTGCGGGTTTCCGAAACCGAGCTGAAAGTCGGCAACCTGCAACCCAATAGCCCTGTGTTCGGTTACAGCGATCTGTACCTGATGCCGCAGCACTTTACCGGTGGCCTGGTCACCAGCAACGAGATCAGCGGCCTGGCCTTGCAAGGCGGTCACTTCACTTCCGGCAATGCTGAAAATAGTACCAACCAGGACGGTAATCTGGGCACCACCTACGGCCAGACCGCGTTCCAGCGTGCCGATTTTGTCGGTGCCGATTACAGCTTCAGTGACACCTTGTCTGGCGGCCTGCATGCCTCCAAGTACCAAGACGTATGGCAGCAGTATTACGCCGACCTCTACCACAGCCTGCCGCTGGGCGAAGAGACTGCGCTGAATACCAGCATCGCCTATTACAAAACCGACGACAGTGGCGATGCCACGGCCGGCGAAATTAACACCGACGCCTACAGCGTGGCGCTGGCCTTGGTCGCTGGTGCGCACAGCTTTACCTTCGCCCACCAGCGGGTAAACGGTGATACGCCGTTCGACTACCTGGGGGTGGAAACCGGCGACGGCAAGTTCAACCCGGCCGGTTCCATCTGGCTGGCCAACTCCTCGCAGTTCGCCGACTTCAACGCCCCGGGCGAGAAGTCCTACAAGCTGCAATATGACCTCGACGTCGCCAGCTTCGGGTTGCCAGGCCTGAGCTTTATGGTTCGCTACGTCCGCGGTAGCGGTGCCGACGGCCGCGCGGCCGACGCCGAAGGTGCCTACGCGTTCTACAACGAGCTGGAGGATGGCCAGGAGTGGGAGCGCGATATCCAGGTGGCCTACGTGCTGCAAAACGGCCCGGCCAAGGACCTGTCCTTCACCCTGCGCCAAGCCACTTACCGCGGTAATGACGCTATGAACGCCACCAACTCCGGGGCGGATAACGATGAATTCCGCCTGATCACTTCCTACCCGTTGGATATCCTCTAAGCCCGGCACAGCCGTGCGTGCACGGCTATATTTTCTGCAGCACGCCGCCGTTATCGCCAGCCCTGGCGGTAGCGGCTTTGTGTTTTATCCCTGTGCCGGCTGACGAGGCTGGTGCGCATTACGACGAGGCCTTGCCCATGCGCAGCTCACATTCCCTGGCGCTGGTTCTGCTGCTCGGCAGCAACCTGGCGCTGGCCGATCAATCCGCCACCCTATTGCTGCACAACGCCACGATCTACACCGTCAATGCAGAGCGGCCCTGGGCCAGCGCTATGGTGATCGATGAAGACGGCAGCATCGTCGCCATCGGCGATGACGAGGATGTCGCCGACTATGTCGATGACGAGACCGAAACCGTCGACCTCGCAGGCCGCTTGGTGCTGCCGGGCTTCCAGGACACCCACGCCCACGTGCTGGATGCCTCCTCCGAGGCCCAGGGCGACTGCAAGGTCGAGCCAGCGGATGACGTGCAGCAGTGGTTGCAGGCGATCGCCGCCTGCAATAAACAGGACGACGGCGACTGGCTGCTGGGCTGGGGCTTTTCCCTGCACAGCCTGCTGGATCAGCAGAAAACTCCGCGCGAACTGCTCGACAGCATTGTCAGCGACCGCCCGGTGGCGATCATGGAAGAAACCTCGCATGCCTACTGGCTCAACTCCAAGGCGCTGGAGCAGGCCGGCATTACTGTCGATACGCCGAACCCGGAGGGTGGCATCATCCTACGTGGCGCGGCTGGCGAGGCCACCGGTGTGCTGCTGGATAACGCTGGCGATCTAGCCCTGGACAGGGCATTGCCGCCGTCCAAGGCGCTCGAAGAGGTCTACTACCAGGCGGTGCTGGCCGGGCAGGACGAGCTGGCAAAAAATGGCATCACTTCGGTGGCTGATGCACGGGTGTTCTGGCAGCGCGGGCATATGCAGGCCTGGCAGCGGGCGGCGCGCAATGATGAGCTGACGGCGCGCACCACGCTGGGCCTGTGGGCCTACCCGACGCGGGACGATGACACACAGCTGGCCGAGCTCAAGGCCTTGTATGACGAAGGCTCCGCCGACAGCCTGCTGCACGTCACCCAGATCAAGTTCTATGTCGACGGCATCATCCACAACACCACCGCCCGCCTGCAGCGGCCCTATAACCAGAATCTGCCAGGGGTCGAAGCGAAAGGCCTGTACTACTTCAGTCCTGGGCGTCTCGAACGCTACAGCCGCGAACTGGCCAAGGCCGGTTTCGATATGCATATCCATGCCATTGGCGACCAGGCCGTCAGCGATGCCCTGGACGCTATCGATGCCACTGGCGGCCAAGGCCGTCACCGCATCACCCACGTCGAACTGGTGGCCAAGCAAGACATCCCGCGCTTTGGACAGCTCGAGGTGATCGCCGACTTCCAGCCAAGCCCGTACTTCACGCCGTCATTTCTGAAAAGCAACGAGCCGATGATCGGCCAGCGCGCCTACGCGATGCTGCCCATGCGCGAACTGTATGACGCCGGTGCGCGTGTCACCCTTAGCTCCGACTGGGACGTCAACCCGCTTTCGCCCCTGGGCATCATGCAGAACGCCCTGAGCTTAGGTGAACGTGGTCTGCCGAACCTGGAAGCCGCAATCAAGGCCTACACCTTGGATGCGGCTTATACCCTGCGCCAAGAAAAGGACACCGGCTCGCTGGAAGTGGGCAAACAAGCCGATCTTATTGTGCTCGATCAGAACATCTTTAAATTGCCAATTAATCAGCTCGGCAAAGCCAAGGTTCTTTGGACTTTGCTTGGCGGCGAGGAGGTCTATCGCAATGCATCCTTCTAAAGGGTTATCCCGCCACGAGTAAAACGTCCGCTTCTGGCCGGTTACAGGTGCTGAAGGCTGGTGGTTATGGATCTAGGACGGTTTCCCGGCATGAGTGAATATGCCCAATCCATCATCGACGCAACGAAGACGCGCCGAGAAAGCGCGGTTAGAGGCGTGCTGGCAGGTGTAAAGTTATTGGGTATTGGGGGGCTGTTTGTTTGACGGCGAGCGCAAGGGCGGCGGTCGTAAATCGGTGGTGTGCGGGGTAAAGGCAGCGTTGGCTGCAATGCCGGGCTGTTTATCGGCCTGGAGATGGTTTCGTTTGTGCGTGTGACTTGAGCACTGTCTGCCGGAAGCTCGGCATTTTGCGCAGATAGGTTGGGGCATCGGCACTTCATCGTTATGCTCTGCGCCACAAACAAGCCAGTGGGTGAGTGATGTTTCAGTCTGTGCGCGTAGTAAAGCTTCTGCCAGTAGCCCTGTTTTTTCTGCTCGCTGCCTGTGCTGGTGGGCCGCAGTTGCAGCCTGAGACCAAGCGCTTGCCCGAGCGGGTCGAGTTGGCTGATGTGCCGTTTTTTCAACTCAGTGATGCGCAGGGCGGGCCTTCGGCGTTGGCGGCGTTACTCAATCATCATGGTGTGATCAGTAGCCCCGGCCTGGTGGATGAGCGCATTCAGCAATTGGCCAAGGGACAAAGCGCGCAAGTCAGCCTTGAAGCGGCGGCTCGCTCTTATGATCTGCTGGTCTACCCCTTGCCGGGTAATCTGGATGCGCTGATGCAGCAAGTGTCGGCAGGGCATCCAGTGCTGGTGATGCAGGATCGTTTATTTGGCGGGCCGGGCGCGCAGTTTGCTCTGCTGGTTGGCTATGACCAGCGTGAGCGCACACTGGTGCTGCGCTCTGGCAACACCCGGCGTTGGTACACCAGCTTTGCTAGCTTCGACGATGCGTGGGGTGAGGCGGGGCGCTGGGCTGTATTGGTCATGCCTACCGATCAGTTGCCTGCGCAACCAAACAAACAGACGTGGATGGCGGCCGCGCAGGAATTGCAAAAGCAAGGTCGTGCGACTGCGGCGCAGCGGGCGTTGCGCACGGCGCGTCAGGTTTGGCCGGATGCGCAGCTGTAAAATCGTCGAAATATATAATGCAAAACGGCACCTCTTAAGGTGCCGTTTCTGTTTGCGGGCTGTGCTTTAGACGCCCAGCTTGTCACGCAGGGTGTAGTACCAGGCACCCAGAGCGCTGAATGGCACTTGGAACAGGCGGCCGCCGGGGAAGGGGTAATGCGGCAGATCGGCGAAGGCGTCGAAGCGCTCTGCCTGGCCGCGCAGGGCTTCAGCCAGCACTTTGCCGGCTAAGTGTGTGTAGGTCACGCCGTGGCCGCTGCAGCCCTGCGAGTAGTAGATGTTGTCGCCCAGGCGGCCGACCTGCGGTAGGCGCGACAGGGTCAGCAGGAAGTTGCCGGTCCAGGCGTAGTCGATCTTCACGTCCTTCAGCTGTGGGAAGGCTTTAAGCATTTTCGGGCGAATAATCGCCTCGATGTTCGCCGGATCGCGTGCGCCGTAGACCACGCCGCCGCCGAAGATCAGGCGCTTATCGCTGGTCAGGCGGTAGTAGTCGAGCAGGTAGTTGCAATCTTCGACGCAGTAATCCTGCGGCAGCAAGCTTTTCGCCAGCTCAGCGGGCAGGGGTTCGGTGGTGATCACCTGGGTGCCGCACGGCATCGACTTGGCCGACAGCTCCGGAATCAGGTTGCCCAGATAGGCGTTACCGGCGACGACCACGAACTTGGCTTTAATCCGGCCGTTGGGCGTGTGCACAACAGGGTTGGCGCCGCGGTCAATGCGGATAGCGGGGGATTGTTCATAGATCACGCCGCCCAGCGACTCAACGGCAGCCGCTTCACCCAGGGCCAGATTGAGCGGGTGTATGTGGCCGCCACTCATGTCGAGCATGCCGCCGACATAGGCGTCGCTGTCCACCACTTCACGAATGCGCTTGGCGTCCATCAGTTCCAACTGAGTATGGCCGTAGCGTTCCCAAAGCTTTTTCTGCGATTCCAGGTGTTTCATGTGCTTAGGGGTGTTAGCAGCGAAGACGCCACCGTCCTTGAGGTCGCACTGGATGTTGTACTTGGCGATGCGTTCGCGAATGATGCGGCCGCCTTCGAACGCCATATCGCCCAGCAGCTTTGCTTGCTTGGGGCCGACACTGCGTTCGATCACGTCGATATCGCGGCTGTAGCTGTTAACGATCTGACCGCCATTACGACCCGATGCGCCAAAACCGACCTTGGCCGCCTCGACGATGCTGACCTTGAAGCCACTCTCAAGCAGGGCGATGGCGGTGGATAGACCGGTGTAGCCCGCGCCGACGATGCACACGTCAGTCTCGACTTCACCATTCAATTCTGGGCGCTCCGGTACCGGATTGGCGGAGGCCGCGTAATAGGATTGTGGATAAGCTGTGTGCGCCATTTTGCAACCTCTGTTCTTTATTTTTTACGAATGGGCAGATGCTACCTGAGTTGAAAATGCCCGGCTAGTGGCCTGTGCGAAATATTAAACGCGCTGTAGAACAGTAAAAAATTCAGTTATTCAGACAGTTAGCGTAAAAAATAGGTTGACAGTTTTTTGCGCGGCCGTAGAATGCGCACCCATCGTAGGCACGTAGCTCAGTTGGTTAGAGCACCACCTTGACATGGTGGGGGTCGTTGGTTCGAGTCCAATCGTGCCTACCAAATTTGGTAGAAAAAGGGTCGCTTAGGCGGCCCTTTTTTATTGGGTTCTTGCCAGCAGGCCCGGCTTTCTGCAAGCATTCGTGCGGTTAATCGTTGTTTCAAACCTCCAGTGACCCCGGTTCGGTTTTGGTTGGCTGAAAAGCTCCTGCCATTGTAAGGCAGGTTTACCGCCGCATCGCTTACTGGCTCATCCCAACCCATGTGGCCTTTGGTAGAGGTCACCACTAGGAGAGGAGGCGCCATGCCCATCATTACTCTTCCCGACGGCAGTCAGCGTTCGTTCGATCACCCGGTATCCGTACTCGAGGTGGCGCAATCTATTGGTGCTGGCCTGGCTAAGGCCACGGTAGCTGGCAAGGTCAATGGCAAGTTGGTTGATGCCTGTGATCTGATTGATAGCGACGCAACTCTGCAAATCATTACGCCAAAAGATCAGGAAGGCCTGGAAATCATTCGCCACTCCTGCGCGCATTTGATTGGTCATGCGGTCAAGCAGCTGTTTCCCACTGCCAAGATGGTGATCGGTCCGGTCATTGAAGAAGGTTTTTACTACGACATCGCATCCGAGCGTCCTTTCACTCTAGATGATGTGGCTGCAATCGAGCAGCGCATGCAGCAGCTGATCGAGAAGGACTACGACGTCATTAAGAAAGTGACGCCACGCGCTGAAGTTATTGATGTCTTCACCGCTCGTGGTGAAGAGTACAAGCTGCGTCTGGTTGAAGACATGCCGGACGAGCAGGCCATGGGTCTGTACTACCACGAAGAATACGTCGACATGTGCCGTGGCCCGCATGTGCCGAATACGCGCTTCCTCAAAGCGTTCAAGCTGACCAAGTTGTCCGGTGCCTACTGGCGCGGCGATGCCAAGAACGAGCAGTTACAGCGCGTGTATGGCACGGCTTGGGCTGATAAGAAGCAGTTGGCGGCTTATATCCAGCGTATCGAAGAGGCCGAGAAGCGCGACCATCGCAAGATCGGTAAGCGCCTCGATCTGTTCCATACCCAGGAAGAAGCGCCGGGCATGGTGTTCTGGCACCCCAATGGCTGGACTATCTATCAGGTGCTTGAGCAGTACATGCGTGGTGTTCAGCGCGACAACGGTTACCAGGAAGTGCGTACGCCGCAGGTGGTTGATCGTGTGCTGTGGGAAAAATCCGGGCACTGGGGCAATTACGCTGACAACATGTTCACCACTCAGTCGGAAAGTCGCGATTACGCAATTAAGCCGATGAACTGCCCATGTCACGTACAGATATTCAATCAGGGGCTCAAGAGCTACCGCGAGCTTCCGCTGCGTCTGGCTGAGTTTGGCTCCTGTCACCGCAATGAGGCCTCTGGTGCCCTGCATGGCATCATGCGCGTGCGTGGCTTCACGCAGGATGACGCGCATATCTTCTGTACAGAAGAGCAGGTCAAGAAAGAGGCGGCGGATTTCATCAAGCTGACCTTGCAGGTTTACGCGGACTTCGGCTTCAGTGATGTCAAAATGAAGCTCTCCACACGCCCAGCCAAGCGTGTGGGTGATGATGCATTCTGGGATCGCGCCGAAGAGGCGCTGGCCAATGCGCTGAATGAAGCCGGCCTACCTTGGGAGTACCTGCCGGGCGAGGGTGCGTTCTACGGTCCGAAGATCGAGTTCACGCTGCTTGATTGTCTGGGTCGCGCTTGGCAGTGCGGCACGCTGCAGTACGATCCGAACATGCCGCAGCGCCTGGAAGCGAGCTACGTTTCCGAAGACAACAGCCGTAAAGTGCCGGTTATGTTGCACCGTGCGATTCTCGGTTCGTTCGAGCGATTCATCGGGATTTTGATCGAGCACTACGAAGGTGCGTTCCCGGCGTGGTTGGCGCCGACTCAGGCCGTGGTGATGAATATCACGGATAAACAGGCCGATTTTGCCCTCGAAGTAGAAAAAACGCTCAATCAAAGCGGATTTCGTGCCAAGTCTGACTTGAGGAACGAGAAGATAGGCTTTAAAATCCGCGAGCATACTTTGCTCAAGGTTCCTTATCTCTTGGTTATCGGAGATCGGGAGGTTGAGACGAAAACTGTCGCCGTGCGTACCCGTGAAGGTGCTGATCTGGGCTCAATGCCCGTCACTCAATTCGCTGAATTTCTTGCGCAGGCGGTTTCCCGGCGTGGTCGCCAAGATTTGGAGTAATCATTATTAAGCGTGAAATGAGACAAGATAAACGAGCTGCACCGAAGGCCCCGATCAACGAGAATATCTCGGCACGCGAGGTTCGGTTAATTGGCGCTGAGGGTGAGCAGCTTGGGATTGTGTCAATTGAAGACGCGCTTCTTAAGGCCGAAGAGGCCAAGCTGGATCTGGTAGAGATTTCTGCCGATGCAGTGCCACCTGTTTGCAAGCTGATGGACTACGGCAAATCGATCTTCGAAAAGAAGAAGCAGATTGCTGCTGCAAAGAAAAACCAGAAGCAGATTCAGGTTAAAGAAATCAAGTTTCGTCCAGGGACGGAGGAAGGGGATTACCAGGTAAAACTACGCAACCTGGTACGTTTCCTTAGTGATGGGGACAGGGCCAAGGTATCGCTTCGATTCCGCGGCCGTGAGATGGCGCATCAGGAGCTGGGCATGGAGTTGTTGAAGCGGGTTGAAGGTGACCTTGCTGAATACGGCACCGTTGAACAGCATCCAAAGATGGAAGGACGCCAGCTGATAATGGTCATCGCCCCCAAAAAGAAGAAGTAACCACCAGGGCACGGCAGGCCTTGCGGTTATGTTTATCAACTGAATGCGGAGTATCCGAACATGCCAAAGATGAAAACTAAGAGTGGTGCAGCCAAGCGTTTTCTCAAAACCGCTAACGGCTTCAAGCACAAGCACGCTTTCAAGAGCCACATCCTGACCAAGATGTCCACTAAGCGTAAGCGTCAACTGCGCGGTAGCACCATGGTGCATCCGTCTGACGTAGCAAAAGTGGCGCGCATGCTGCGTGTTCGTTAATCGGTCAAGATAGAGGAAATTACTCATGGCTCGTGTTAAGCGCGGCGTTATCGCTCGCAAGCGTCACAAAAAAATTCTGAAACTCGCTAAAGGCTACTACGGCGCACGCTCACGCGTATTCCGCGTTGCCAAGCAAGCGGTGATCAAGGCAGGCCAGTACGCCTACCGCGACCGTCGCCAGAAAAAACGTCAGTTCCGCGCTCTGTGGATCGCTCGTATCAACGCTGGTGCTCGTGTTAACGGCCTGTCCTACAGCCGTTTCATTGCCGGCCTGAAAAAAGCGTCCATCGAGATCGACCGTAAGGTACTGGCTGATCTGGCAGTGAACGAAAAAGCGGCGTTTGCTGCGATTGTCGAGAAAGCGAAAGCCGTACTGGCTTAAGTCCCCGACAATCACCGGGCTCGCCCGGTGCTAAACGTCACCAATAGGGGAAGAGCCTTTAAGCTCTTCCCCTATTTCGTATCTGGAGTCTGTAAATGGAAAATCTGGATGTGCTGGTCTCGCAAGCGCTTGAGGCCGTTAGCCACACCGACGATGTGAATGCCCTGGAGCAATTGCGGGTTCACTATCTGGGCAAGAAAGGCGAATTGACTCAGGTGATGAAGACCCTGGGCAATCTGTCGGCAGAAGAACGTCCACAAGCTGGTGCGTTGATCAATGCCGCCAAGGATCAGGTTCAGGATGCGCTGAACAGCCGTAAGGCAACTCTGGAACAGGCCGCGCTGAGCGCCAAGCTCGCCGCCGAAAAAATCGACGTGACACTGCCAGGTCGTGGTCAGACTTCTGGTGGTCTGCATCCAGTCACCCGGACGCTGGAACGCGTTGAGCAGTTTTTCACCCGTATTGGCTACGGCATTGCCGAAGGCCCGGAAGTGGAAAACGACTATCACAACTTTGAAGCACTCAATATCCCAGGTCATCACCCGGCTCGGGCGATGCATGACACCTTTTATTTCAACGCAAATATGTTGCTGCGCACCCACACCTCTCCGGTCCAGGTGCGCACCATGGAGTCGCAGCAGCCGCCTATCCGCATCGTTTGCCCCGGCCGTGTGTACCGCTGCGATTCCGATATCACTCACTCGCCGATGTTTCACCAGGTAGAAGGCCTGCTGGTCGATGAGGGTGTGAGCTTTGCTGACCTCAAGGGCACCATCGAAGAGTTCCTTCGGGTGTTCTTCGAGAAGCCGCTGGGCGTACGTTTCCGTCCCTCATTTTTCCCCTTCACCGAACCATCGGCTGAAGTCGATATGCAGTGTGTGATGTGCAGCGGCAAAGGCTGCCGCGTGTGCAAGCAAACCGGTTGGCTGGAAGTCATGGGTTGCGGCATGGTGCACCCGAATGTGCTGCGCATGTCTGGCATTGATCCAGAGAAATATTCCGGCTTCGCCTTCGGCATGGGGGTTGAGCGTCTGGCCATGCTGCGTTACGGCGTTAACGATCTACGGCTGTTCTTTGATAACGACCTGCGGTTCCTGGCGCAATTTCGCTAGCGCCCTCGCATTCCGTAATCGAATTGGTTCAGGAGAACAGACAGTATGAAATTCAGTGAACAATGGCTGCGTAGCTGGGTAAATCCGGATGTTGCGCGCGATGAGTTGGTGGCCCGCCTATCGATGGTCGGTCTGGAAGTCGATGCGGTAACGCCTGTGGCAGGTCAGTTCAGTGGCGTTGTGGTGGGCGAGATTCTTAACGCTGAACAGCACCCTGATGCTGACAAGTTGCGTGTCTGCCAAGTCAGTAACGGCAGTGAAACATTCCAAGTCGTTTGTGGTGCGCCAAACGCTCGCGCGGGTATCAAGATTCCCTTCGCCATGATCGGCGCTGAGTTGCCTGGTGATTTCAAGATCAAACAGGCCAAGTTGCGTGGCGTGGAGTCCCAGGGGATGCTCTGTTCGGCTTCCGAGCTGCAGGTCAGTGATGACAACAGTGGACTCATGGAGCTGGCGGCGGATGCACCTGTTGGTCAGGACATACGCATTTATCTGGGCTTGGACGATGCCAGCATCGAAATCGGGTTGACCCCAAATCGTGGTGATTGTCTGTCGCTGGCCGGCTTGGCTCGTGAAGTGGGCGCCATCTACGGCGCGACTGTGGTGCCCGTGTCTGTCGCTCCGGTTGTGGCTACCCATGACGAAGTACGCTCGGTTGATGTCTTGGTCCCTCAAGCATGCCCGCGCTACTTGGGGCGAGTTGTGCGCAACGTCGACTTGTCCAAGCCTACGCCGCTGTGGATGGTCGAGCGTCTGCGTCGCTCCGACATTCGTAGCATTGATGCTGCCGTTGATATCACCAACTACGTAATGCTTGAGCTCGGTCAGCCTATGCATGCTTTTGATCTTGCTGAGATCAATGGTGGTATCCGCGTGCGTATGGCTGAAGAGGGTGAAAAGCTGGTTCTGCTGGATGGGCAAGAAGTCAGCCTGCGAGCAGACACCCTGGTGATCGCTGACCATAATCGCGCTTTGGCTATTGCCGGTGTGATGGGCGGTGAACATAGCGGTGTAAGTGCTAAAACGCATGACCTGTTCTTGGAAAGTGCTTTCTTCGACACCATTGCGGTAGCTGGAAAAGCCCGTTCCTATGGGCTGCACACTGATTCATCGCATCGGTTCGAGCGCGGTGTTGACTCGCAGCTGGCGCGCCATGCCATGGAGCGTGCAACCGCACTGCTGTTGGATATCGTCGGTGGTGAAGCTGGTCCTGTCATTGAAGTTGCCAGTGCCACCGATTTGCCCAATATTGCGCCAATTACCTTGCGAGCCGAACGCATCAGCCAAATGTTGGGTATGGATATGGAGGGCGCTGAAGTTGAGCGTCTGCTCACAGCGTTGGGGCTCGGTGTGACCGCTCAAGGCGCTGGTGAGTGGCTAGTCGATGTGCCGAGTCATCGCTTCGACATCAGTCTTGAAGTCGATTTGATTGAAGAGTTGGGTCGTTTGTATGGGTATAACCGTTTGCCGGTTCGCTATCCGCAAGCGCGTTTGGCTCCGCAAGCTAAAGCCGAGGCTGCAGTCGATCTGCCTGCACTGCGTCGTTTGTTGGTTGCCCGTGGTTATCAGGAAGCGATTACCTACAGCTTCATTGATCCCAAGTTGTTCGAGCTGTTCAATCCAGGTGTTGCGCCGCTGATGTTGGCGAACCCAATTTCTGCCGATATGGCAGCAATGCGCTCTTCCTTGTGGCCTGGTCTGATCAAGGCGCTTGAACACAACTTGAATCGTCAACAGTCGCGTGTGCGCCTGTTCGAAAGTGGCTTGCGTTTTGTTGGGCAGCTCGAAGGTTTGAAGCAAGAGCCGATGCTAGCGGGCGTAATTTGTGGCGGTCGTCTGGCTGAGGGTTGGGCGCACGGTCGAGATGATGTCGACTTCTATGATGTGAAAGCCGATGTCGAAGCCTTGCTGGCCAGTGCAGGCGCGGGCGGTAGCTTCACCTTCGTGCCGGGTGAACATGCTGCGCTGCACCCAGGGCAAACAGCGTGCATCGAGCGCGAAGGGCGAGTAGTCGGTTTCCTGGGTGCGATGCATCCCGAGCTGTCGAAAGCGCTAGGCCTAGATCAAACCGTCTTTATGTTTGAGTTGGTGCTGGCTGAGATCACTCAAGGCGTTATGCCAAAGTTTCAGGAGTTGTCTAAGTTCCCCGAAGTGCGGCGTGACTTGGCTGTGCTGGTTGACCGTGACGTGCCTGCGCAGGATTTGCTCGGTGCAATTCGTGAAGCTGCAGGCGAATGGATGACCGACCTCAAGCTATTTGACGTGTATCACGGTAAAGGTATTGATCCTCATAGAAAAAGCCTTGCCGTTGGCTTGACCTGGCAGCATCCATCGCGCACTCTTAATGACGATGAGGTGAGCACCACAATGCAAAATATTCTCACCTCCCTGGAACAAAGGTTCAACGCCACGTTAAGGAAGTAGCGTATGGGGGCTCTGACGAAAGCTGAGATGGCGGAACGTCTGTATGAAGAGCTGGGCCTGAATAAACGGGAAGCCAAGGAGTTGGTGGAGCTGTTCTTTGAGGAGATCCGCCAAGCGCTGGAGCTCAACGAACAGGTCAAGCTCTCGGGGTTCGGTAACTTTGATCTGCGCGATAAGCGTCAGCGCCCCGGTCGCAATCCAAAAACAGGAGAGGAAATTCCGATTACGGCTCGCCGTGTCGTGACTTTCCGTCCAGGCCAAAAACTTAAAGCCAGGGTCGAGGCGTATGCTGGAACCAAGTCATAACGACGAACTGCCCGTCATACCCGGCAAGCGCTACTTCACCATCGGTGAAGTTAGCGAACTCTGTGCTGTAAAACCGCACGTGTTGCGTTACTGGGAGCAGGAGTTCCCACAACTCAACCCGGTTAAGCGGCGTGGTAATCGACGCTATTATCAGCGCCAAGATGTGTTGATGATTCGGCAGATTCGCGCGCTCTTGTACGACCAAGGCTTTACCATCGGCGGAGCGCGTCAGCGTCTTTCGGGTGATGAAGCTAAAGATGACAGCACCCAGTACAAGCAGCTGATCAAGCAAATGATTACCGAGCTTGAAGACGTGTTGATGGTGCTTAGAAAATAGTCGCTCTATTCAAAAAAGTTTCCACATTTCAGGAGCTTAATGTATAGTCCGCGACGTTTTCTGGTATAAGAAAACTGATTCACGCCTAGTCGGGGCGTAGCGCAGTCCGGTAGCGCACTAGCATGGGGTGCTAGGGGTCGAGTGTTCGAATCACTCCGTCCCGACCATATATTTACAAAAAAGCCTAATCATCTAATGCTGATTAGGCTTTTTTGTGGGCGGTTATTTTCCAATGCGTAAGTTTGGCCCGACATTTACCTTTTCTAAAATGCTTATCGCTGACACAGCCATCGGGTTGACCTTCGTTTTATATGGAGGTTGCAGTGTGAAACATCGGCTTAACGATCAGTCAGTGGCGACTTGCTCCACAGGGTGCACGTCATCTGCGTGTTGAGGTCGATAGTGGCCTATTTATACGATGTTTTGGCGACCGGCAAAGTCTCCGAGGTTGAATGTTCAAAGGCGAGTCTGGCTTGAACACAGGTGTGAGAACAGTGATTTAAGCTTGAGATCTCATGGCTTCTAGTGGTCGTGGCATGAGAGATCGTGTGGTGGGCTCTACTGAGATTAAAAATCTATTGTGCTTTAACCTTAAACAGGTCCTGCCACCTAGTCGTGTAAGCCGGTGATAGCAGCTCCCGACGCATGCTCCACTCTGTGTGTTTGGTGATTCGTGCAGGCTTCAATGTCCCGCGCCCCCATCGTCCGTTGATGGCGTCCAGTGTTTTCATCAGGTGCTCGGTTCTCATGGTTTGTTCGGGTGTAAATAGATCTTTTGTGTATTCGTCACGTCGGCACAGATCCAGCAGCAGTACCTGAGCTTTGGCATAGCTAAACCCATTACGATAAAGCCGGCTTATTCCCTCACGCGCTGCTGAAATGATCAGGCGTGTGTCGTCGGTCGGGTAGGGCAGCTGGCAAATCAGACCATTGGCATATTTAGCCTCTGCAGGGTTGAACATACCGGTACGCAGGCTGATGCGAATCTGCCTACACAGTGAGCCTTGTTGACGCAGTTTTTCAGCCGCTCGGGTGGCGTATGCAGTAACGGCTTCCTGAATCGGTTCGATGGTTTTCAGGCGTTTGCCGAACGAGCGACTGCAGCAGATCGCCAGTTTGGCTGGCTCAGTTTCTTCGAGTGCTAAGCAGGCAGTACCGCGCAGTTCGCGTGCGGTTTTCTCGATCACCACATTGAAGCGCTTTCGCAGTTCTCGAGCATCATGTCTAGCCAAATCCCAGGCGGTTTTGATGCCCAGTGCGTTTAGATGAGTTTGCATGTGTGCGCCGATTCCCCAGACTTCTCCTACGGGCACGATATTAAGTAGCTTGTCGCGCCGGATCGGATCGCGTAGGTCGACGACTCCGCCGGTCTGTTTTTGCCAGCGTTTGGCGGCATGGTTGGCCAGTTTCGCCAAGGTTTTGGTTTCAGCGATACCGATACCAACAGGGATGCCCGTTTTCTGCCTGATCTCGTTTTGGAGTGCTCTGGATAGATGCTCTAGTGGCTCCGTGATCCCGGAAAGGTCGGCAAAGGCCTCATCAATGCTGTAAACCTCAACGGCCGGCAGGCGCGCTTCTATGATGCTCATCACTCGCTCGCTCATGTCGCCATAGAGTGCGTAGTTGCTGCTGAAAGTCATAATGCCATGACGGTCGAGTTCGCCACGGATTTCATGGAATAGCGCCCCCATTTTTACGAAAGGTTTAGCGTCTGCAGAGCGAGCAATTACGCAGCCATCGTTGTTGCTTAGTACCACGATAGGTGTGTGCTGTAGGTCAGGCCGGAACACTCGCTCGCAGCTTGCGTAGAAGCTGTTGCAGTCGATTAGTGCGAACACTGGCTCAGGCATGGTGGCGGTGGTTCCTCAGGCTGTGACTCACAACCCCCCAAATCATCAGTTCGTCATCGTCAAGTACGTAGCGAGGTGCGTAATCAGGGTGCTCGGATTGCAGCACATACGACTTATGGTGCCGGCCCAAACGTTTGACGAATACATCACCATTTAGACAGGCCACAACGATGTCGCCCGGCTTTGCTTCCAGTGCGCGACTGACGATCAGGTAATCGCCATCAAAGATTCCTGCGCCATTCATGCTTTCGCCGCTTACCAGCGCGACATAAGTGTGTGGTGTATTGATGTCGAGAAGCTCGTCCAGAGACAGTTTGTGTTCCATGTGATCCAGGGCAGGACTGGGAAAGCCGGCGGGAATGTGCGCCTCAAAAAATGGAAGGTGAGTGCAATTGGTGTGTAGTTCGCTAAGGATCTGAGCGTTGCTCATGGGGGAATCGCCTTTACTGGTTTTATATACAGTATCTGGTGATTTTTAGATTCGACAAGGGGTGTTCGTCGGCCTGCATCTCAGGCTGTTTGAGTTCTATGGCGAAATTTTGTGCATCGCACCTGTGTGCTTGATGATTGGGGGGGGGGCTTCTGGTCCTGATGCTGATGATCTGGTCAGGCTGTTTGCATGCAGCAATGCTATTGATCGGCTGGTGCCGCTTTCTTCGGGGGGGGGGGTACGTCGCTTCTTTTATATATGGATGTGTGCATCCCTATCTGGGCTTAAAGAAGGGGGTTATCGTTTCTGCAGGCGGCGCGCTAGTGGTTTGTGTGGCTACAGCCAGTGATTTCGCGGGTATTGAAACAAAAGCGCAATAAACGATTGACCTTCGTTTGCCAGTCCCTATAATGCGCACCTCTTCAGGCGTAAGTAGCTCCTTAAACTTCTTATAAAACAAGAAGTTAGATTTAAAAAGGGCTTGCAAAGCAGCGAAAGCTGCGTAGAATGCGCCTCCTCTTCAGGAGGTAGTGTTTGAATCTGAAGGGGTTCGGTCGAGATGATCGAAGGCGGTAAAAGAGGCGGTTGACAGTGGTTTGAAACGCTGTAGAATTCGCCTCCCGCTGACGAGAAGCTAGATGTTGATCGAAGGCGCAAGTGGTTGAGATTGAAAAGAAATTTTCGAAATCACTTGACGAAGAATGAGGCTGCTGTAGAATGCCCGCCTCGGTTGAGACGAAAGGCTTAACCACCGCTCTTTAACAACTGAATCAAGCAATTCGTGTGGGTGCTTGTGAGGTAAGACTGCTAGTCGCAAGATTATCAGCATCACAAGTTACTCCGCGAGAAATCAAAGATGTAACCAACGATTGCTGAGCTAAGTTTAGGGTTTTCTCAAAACCCAAGCAGTATTGAACTGAAGAGTTTGATCATGGCTCAGATTGAACGCTGGCGGCAGGCCTAACACATGCAAGTC